>CBDCZH010000001.1:0-109906 GCA_965224485.1 Arcobacteraceae bacterium
TACAAAAGCTACATTTTTTGTAATATTATTTATGTTTATTTGCATTTCAATTACACCATGTCTTGGACCTCTTTTTATTCTTTTTTTTGATTGAATATGAGTTATTTTTGCAAGAAGTTTTTTACCTTTAAAATCGGCTTCTATTTTTGAACCTACAAGGATTTCTTTAAATACCTTACCTTCTTTTGTAATTTCTGTATAAATAACTTTTTTACTGCTATCTTCTATTGCGTATTTAGAGCTAGTATATTCAGCCCATTTTAAAGTAACTTCTCCTTCTTGAGATAAAATACAACCCATTTTAGGTACTTTTGTTTCTGCTTGAACTAACATACTTACTAGTAATAATGAAAATAAAACTTTTAACATCTTTGATTCCTCCATATTTATTGATTTCAGAATTATTATAGCTAATTAATAATTTTTTCTTGTCTTATCTTAGCTTGTATAAGCTTCCTTATGTTATCTTAGGTATATAAAATATTAATTAAAAGAATTGAGGAAAAATGGAAATAGAAAAAACAGAATATAAATTAGGCCAGGATAACTTACAGAAATTTGGTTTAGATATGCATAATCCGGTATTTATTATAAGTGCTATACTTATTCTAGTATTTGTAATAGGTACTTTAGCTTCACCAAAAGAAGCAAAAGAACTTTTAGATGGAGCTAAGTGGTGGTCAATAAACAACTTTGATTGGTTATTTATGTTATCTGGAAATATCTTTGTATTATTTTGCTTAGCTTTAGTTGTTCTACCAGTTGGTAAGATAAGACTTGGTGGAGATGATGCAAAAACAGAATTTACAACTTTTGCATGGTTTTCAATGTTATTTTCAGCTGGTATGGGTATTGGACTTATGTATTGGTCTGTTGCTGAACCTGTTGCTTATTATACTGGTTGGTGGCATACTCCTTTAAATGTTCTAGCAAGAACTCCTGAAGCAAAAGATTTAGCAATGGGTGCAACAATGTTTCATTGGGGTTTACATCCATGGGCTATTTATGCTGTTGTTGGTTTATCATTAGCTTTTTTTTCTTATAATAAAAAACTTCCATTAACTATGAGATCTGTATTTTACCCTCTTTTAAAAGAAAAAATATGGGGGTGGCCAGGACATATAATTGATTTATTAGCTGTTTTTGCTACTATTTTTGGACTTGCTACTTCTTTGGGTTTAGGCTCTCAACAAGTTTCTGCTGGATTAAAATTTTTATTTGGTATTGAAAATGGAGTTAGTACTCAAATTATTATTATTGTAGTAATTACTTTATTAGCTGTTATTTCAGTAGTTAGAGGATTAGAAGGTGGGGTAAAAGTATTAAGTAAATTTAATATTATTCTAGCACTATTCTTAGTAGTATTTTTAATTATTGTAGGACCAACTTTATTAATTATTACTGGTATTGGAGTAACACTTAGTGATTATGCTTCTAATATTGTTGCTTTAAGTAATTTTATAGGTAGAGAAGATAGCCAATGGTATCATGGTTGGACTGTGTTTTATTGGGCTTGGTGGATAGCTTGGTCTCCTTTTGTGGGTATGTTTATTGCAAGAATTTCTAAAGGTAGAACAGTAAGAGAGTTTATTATTGCAGTTTTATTAATTCCTACTTTTGTAACTGCTGTTTGGATGAGTACTTTTGGATTAACTGCTTTAGATCAAGTTGTAAATAATGTAGGTGCACTGACAAATGGAATTTCTGATAAATCTTTAGCAATGTTTCAAATGTTAGAGAACCTTCCTTTTTCAACTTTTACATCTTGTGTAGCTATTTTTTTAGTTATCATATTTTTTGTTACATCTTCTGATTCAGGTTCTTTAGTAATTGATAGTATTACTGCTGGTGGAAAACTTGATGCTCCTGTTGTACAAAGAGTTTTTTGGGCTGTGGCTGAAGGTTCTGTAGCTATTGCTTTATTATATGTAGGTGGTGCTGATGCTTTAAGTGCATTACAAGCTGGTTCTATTGCTACAGCCTTACCTTTTACTATAATATTGTTAATAATGATTTATAGTCTTTATAAAGGTCTATTATCTGAATTAAAAATAAATAAAAATTAAAGAATATATCTTATAAATAACAAAGTAGTAAAACTATATTTTACTACTTTGATATATTTATTCTCCAAAGCTTAATATAAATATTTTCATACTAATTTTATAAGTATTTAGAGTCTTAATTACTTCTTAATATATTATACTTTATTCTCTACACATAATATTAACAATAAGAAACTATAATTCTTTTATATAAATTAAAATAAATATTACTTAGGAAAAAAATGAATAAAAAAATAAAAAAATACATAAAAGAAATAATCATCTTCTTTTTTGCTTTATTTATACTTTCAAATGTTTTAAGTTATTATAAATCACTTACTTTAAATAAAAATAATTTAGATATAGAAAGTTTTATTCTTCTTGATAATAGTAAATATATTGTAAAAAATGATAAACCTATAATTATTCACTTTTGGGCCTCTTGGTGTCCTACTTGTAAATTTGAAGCTGCTAATATAGAAAAAATTTCTAAAGATTATGAAGTTATCACTATAGCTGTTCAATCTGGAAATAAACAAAATATTCAAAAATATTTAGATGAACATAACTTATCTTTTAATGTAGTAAATGATGAGTATTCCCAGTATTTTAAAAAGTTTAAGATAAAAGCTTTTCCTACAACATTAATCTTTAACAAGAATAAAGAATTAAAATTTACTGATGTTGGTTATATGACAAGTGCTGGTTTATATTCACGAATGTTTTTGCTTAAATAAAAGAAATTTTAAAAGCTTATTTATACTTTAAAAACCTCTTAAATTTTTTATATAAGAATGTACTTATTAATAGTAATATGTAGTTTTTGTATATCTGTTTTTTCTACAAAAGCATTAGCTCCTAAAGCTTTCATTTTTAAAGTAACTGAATTTGTAGACATTGAAGAGTTTACAATTACTGGGATATCTTGCATATCTGCTGTGTTTTTTATAAATTCAACAACTTCAAAACCATCAACATTTGGCATTTCTATATCTGTAATGATTAAACCAACATTAGATACAGAGTTTTCCTTTAACCAGTTTATTAAAAGTTCTCCATCATTAAATACTTTATAATTTGCTTTAATAGTAGCTAAAAATTCACTTATAACACTTCTTGCTACTTGTGAATCTTCAGCAATCAAAATCAATTTATTAGAACGTAAAATTTTATTTTCATATTCATGAATAATATTACTTGTATTATTTTCTAAACCAATATCTTGCAAGAGTTGTTCTGCGTTAAAAACTGTACATAACTCTTCTTTACCCTTGTAATTCGTATACATAGTATGTGTTACTTTAGAATCTCCATCAACTAAATGACTTAACTCTGATGTTTTTTTCTCTATAATACTTACCATGTCCTTAACTAAAATAGCAATTCGTTTACGAGAGAATTCACAATATATAATAAGTTGATACTCACTTAATTCTAATTTTTCTAAACCTAACCAGCTATCTAAATTAAGTAACATAATTGGTTCAGAACGAATAGTTGCAATTCCAAT
Organism: Arcobacteraceae bacterium; assembly: GCA_965224485.1. Lineage (GTDB taxonomy): Bacteria > Campylobacterota > Campylobacteria > Campylobacterales > Arcobacteraceae > NORP36. The sequence continues at coordinate 3,556 of CBDCZH010000001.1, forward strand.
AATTACATCACTTTGGCTTGGAGTATGATTAATCGTAATATCTGATTTTATAATAAATGCTTTAATCTTAGCTACATTAATTGCATAAAGGCTATTTTGTCCTGTTAAAAATACAGCAAATTGATGTATTTGTTTATTTGAATTTAATTGATTTTTCATATATACTCCTATGATTTCTTTTAAAAAATAACTAAAACTAACTAAAAATAATAAATTGCTAGTATTATATAGTAAAAAAATAATTTCTTATTTAATAAATGAATAAAATTTACAATTTTAAATTTATTTTCTATTTCTTTTTTAATTTCATAATTTTTTATATTAAAATCAATCTATATTTCACTGTTTTTTGTTGCTTAAATATTTATAAGTATTTTAAATTCAACACCTTTATTTTCTTTACTTATGCAGGTAATACTACCATCTAAATTAGAAGTAATGATATTATATATTATATTTAAACCTAACCCTGAACCACCATTATCTCTGTTTGTTGTAAAAAATGGATCAAATATTTTATTTAAATTTTCTTTTTTTATACCTTTGCCATTATCTCTATAAATAATTTGTAACTCTTTGTTTTTTTTAGTAATTTCAATACTAATTTTACCTTTTTCTTTTTGCTTAAATCCATGAACTATTGAATTCATTATTAAGTTTGTAATAATTTGAGAATAGGCTCCTGGGTAAGAATCTATATTAATATTTTTTTGACATATAATATTTATATCAAGATTTGTTTTTTTTTGTAACAGAATAAATACTTTGTAAAACTTCACTTATATAATCTTTTATATTAAAGAATCTTTTTTCTTCGCTGCTTTGATCAACTGCCACTTGTTTAAATGAACGAACAAGAGAAGCAGCTTTTTCTAAATTCTTATGAACTAAAGAACTTAAATCATTTGTTGTTTTTAAATACTCTTCAAACTCTTCTTGGCTCATATCTTCATTTTTATATTTTAAAAGAATTTCTTTTGTGCTATCTTCTAAATGTGATATTCCTGTTAATCCAATTCCAACAGGTGTATTTATCTCATGGGCAACACCAGCTACTAAACCACCTAGCGCAGCCATCTTTTCTGCATCAATTAATTTTGCTTGTGTTTGATTTAGATTTGATATTGTTGTTTGTAACTCTTCATTTGAGTTTTCTAATTCTTCATTTGAATATTCTAAATCTTTAGCTTTTTTTTGAATTTCATTTTCTAAAAATTTTCTATTTGAAATATCTCTGGAAATTGAATAAATCAAGTTTCTATTATTTGTTTTTATTTGAATTAATATAATATTTACCCAAAACTCTTCTCCAGTTATTTTTAAGGCTAATCTTTCAAAAGTAGCATAATTATTTTTTTTACATAGTGTTAAATATTTTTGATAAATTTCTTGGGAATTATCTCCATTTGGTTGTATCTTTGGAGCAAGTGAGCCAATTTTAAAGGTTTTGAAAAATTTTACATCTTTAATATTATACATTTGTAATAAAGAGTAGTTCGTATTAATAATTTTATCATCTTCTAATAATAATAAACCATCAGATGTTCCTGTAAATAAAGCTTCAAATAAATCTTTTTGTTCTTGTATCTTTAACTCTAAAGCTTTACTTTCACTAATATCTCTACATAACATATGAATTATATCTTCATTTGAATATTTAAGTTTTGTAAGTACTATTTCAACCCAAAATATCGTACCAGATAATTTTTTACTTTGCCAATTAAATCTTTCTGTTCCATTTTTATAACAATTGTTTAAGTGTATTTCCATTTGAAGGGTTGAGAGTACATTATTCTTTTGATATTTTGGTGCTAGTGTTCCTGGTGACATTTCTATAAATTCTTTTTTACTCTTATATTCAAATAATTTAAGTAAAGAATTATTCACATCCATATATTTACCATCTTTTGCTAAAATAACAGGGTCTGCTGTATCTGAAAATAAGGTTTTAAATTTTTTCTTTTCAATTTCAATTTCTTTTTTTGCATGATTTAATTTTTGCATAAAATAAAGAATAATAATAAGAATGATTAAAAAGATAAAAACCATATAATAAATGATTGTATAATCAACTGCTGTATTAATTTTAACTTTAAGCCATCTATCACGTATTTTGTTCTTTTCTTGATAAGTAATTGAGTTAAAAACTTTATTAATAATAGATATTAATTCTGGATAATCTTTTTTGACTAAAAGGTGATGTTTAAATTTTAGTTTACTAACTCCTACTATTTTTAAATCTTTAAAATCATTTTGTATATTATAAACAGCAATTGCTTCATGACCTACAAAAGCAAAAGCTTTGTTTAACGAGACAAGTTTAAGTGCTTCATTGATAGTTTTTGTTGGAATTATTTTTATTTTTGGGTATTTATTTTTAATTAAATTATAAGAAGTATAAAACTTAGGAATTGCAACAGTTTTATTTTCTAATTCACTTAAATCACTAATAAAAGAGCCCTTAGAATTTCTAACTATTGCGAAAGAAAAAGTAGTATATTGTGAAGATACCAGACCAATTTTTTTATACTCGTTATTATCATCTATTCCTGGAATTAAATCTATTTCATTGTTTTTTAATTTATTTAATACTTCACTCCACGACTGCGCTTTTACATATTTAAAATGTAAGGTACTTTTTTCTTCTATTATATTTAAATAATCAGATATTAAACCAGTAAATTTATTATTTTCAATAATAGATAAAGGTTTCCAATTGATTTCTGAAAATTTAATTATTGGATGTTTAGCAATAAACTCTTTTTCTCTTTTTGTGAATGCTATTTTTTTTTCTAAATATTTAAAATCTTTATATTTACTTTTTATATATGAATATGACTTAAGATTGTCAAACAAAAAAAGTTTTGGAATAAGTTTAAGGTTATGTGTTGCATTTAATAATTTCTTATTATTAAAAGAAACTTTTATATGTCCTACTTTACTGTTAATATTTAGTATATTATGGTTCACATCATGTTTTATAAAAGTATCATATTTTTTATTTGAACTTGAATATAATAATTTATTTGAATAAACTTCAATCTTATTTATATAATCAAGTTTAGAAAATATATTAAGTATATTCTTAAGTTCTTTTTTATCTTCTTCAAATATAAACTTTCCTAAAAGTGAAGATAACAAGTTAAGTATCTCAATTTTTGATGAAATATTTGTTTTAATATATTTATTAAAAATATTTACATATTCACCTGTTTTTTTGATTTGGGAAAGGTTTTTATTAAATAAATTTCTTAATTGTTTATTTTTAAATTCAAAATTTATAGATTTTGTTTTTGGCAAAATATAAGAAATATCAAAATCCTTAATATTATAAATGCTATGTTGTTTTAAATGCCATTTAAATATATTTATAGGTAGAATTATTATCTCAACATCGTTATTTAAAAAACTTTGTATAATTTTTTCATATGTATCTTCTTCTAGATAAATATTGGGTCTATGTAATGGATTAAATAAATCATAATATGTATTTCCAAATATTTTATAAGAATTGTTAAAAGCTAATATTCTTTTATTTTTTAAATCTTTTATTTTTTTGATAGAAAAGTTATCAACTTTTTTTGATACTATTATATTCTTAAAATCAATTAAAGAATCGGAATAATATGATTCTAGATTAATCTTATTTGTACTATTGTCATTTTCTTTTAAATCTAAATCTAAATCTAAATCTTTTATGGAAAAATTATCAATATTTTTAGAAATTATGGCACTATTAATACTAATATTACTTTTTGAAAATATTAAATCAATTAAATCATACTCAATTCCTTTTAAATATTTTTTGTTTATGACGTAAGGTTCTTTTTCACTTTTTAAAATAATATTTAATTTGTCTTTCCTTTTTTTTATACTTGACCATTTTGAAATAATTTCATTTCTTTCTTGATATGATATAGAATAAAGTGATTTTTCTAAAATTGAGTTTAATAATATATTGTCTTTTTGTGAAAATATTCTTATTTTTTCATCAATAATTTCTCTTTGATAAATTATCTTTAATGAGTTTATAAATAGTTCATCTAACATATAGTTTATATTTAATTCAAAAGCATACAAAGCATCAACCTTATTACTTTCTAATAATTTGTATGATTCTTTTAGTCCTTTTGTTTGTACAATTATTATATTTGGATAACGTTCTTTGATCCTTGTTATTGTAGAAGAAGCTTCTTGAATTGCTAGTTTTTTATAGTTTAGGTCTTTAAAAGATTTAATTGACGTATTAGATAGCTTTACATAAATTTTAGTTTTATTATTTAAATAACTTTGAGTGAACAAACCATGTTTTAATCTCTGCTTTGTTAAAACTGTACTTGGTAAAATATCTATTTGTTTGTTTCTAAAATCTTCTTGAAGTTGATTCCATTGTCCTTTTTTTATCTTAAATTTTAAAGAAGATATTTTTTTTATTCTTTCTAGAATATCTCCTGTAATACCTCCAATACTATTTCTATTATCAGAAAAAACCACTGGTTTCCAGTCATCAACCCCTATAATTAATTCTGGTGCATTTTTAATATAATTTTGCTCTTCTTTTGTAAAAATACTTTCTTTTATGTTTTGAGTTACCCATTTTTTTTCTAAAGTACGTAAAAAATCCTTACCTAATGAAGAAATGGCTATATTAAATATCTCAGATAAAACTATATTTTTTTTAGCAGTTACAAGAGAAAAAGTTCCTTCCTTAGAATAAATTATTTTAGAAACTTTCAAATTATATTGTTTTAATAATTCCTTATTAAGAGTTTCAATTAAAAAGAAATCTCCTTCTTTTGTTTTTGTTTTTTTTAGTCTATCTATTGATTCTTCAACAACTAGAAATTTAACATTTTTATTTTTATTTTTAATTATAGTATTTGAGATATTATTTTTAATTGTAATTGCTATTTTATTTTCAATGTCATCTAAACTTTTAATACTATCATCATCATCTCTTGTAATTAAATGAAAAGGGGAATAATGATAAGGAGGAGAATAATTAAAATATGTATCTCTTTTTTTTGACCACGATAAGCCAAAAATACCGGCTACTTTTGCATTTTTCGTATCTTCAAAAGATTTACTCCAAGAAGAATAAACTTTAAATTTTATGTTTGTATCTAATATCTTGTTTATTTTTTTTAATAAGTCAACATGAAAACCTTCAAGTTCATTGTTCTGGTTTTTATAAGAAAAGTTTTTCCAATTATCAATTGTTGCAATCTTAAGATTAGGGTTATTTTGTAAAAATTCTTTTTGACTTTTACTTAATAAGTTTTTTTGACTAGTTTTTTTTGAATATAATCTTAAATCTTTATTTATAATCCATTTCTTTTCTAATGCAATCATATCTTTGTTTGTAATTAGTTTTAAACCTTTTTGAACTATATTCTTTAATTCTTGATCCTCTTTTATAACAGCTGCATAAAAATCTTCTTGAATAATAAAATCATCTAAGGTTTTAATTTTATTATATGAAAAATATCTTATTATGTTCATCCAAATTATTAATGAGTCATCAATAAAAGAATCAACTTCCTTATTGTTAAAAGCTGTGTGTAAATCTTCATAGGTATTAAAAGTTTTTAATTTTATATTTGGGTACTTTTCTTTAAAAAAACTAGCATAATAGGTGTCTTTTAAAAAAGCTAAAGTTTTATTATCTAAATCTTTTATGCTATTAATATTTTCTTTGTTTCTTATATAAATAGTTGAAATTGATGAGTATACTTTATCAAGATATACCATGTCTTTATTTCTTTGTTTCGTAAAAAAAAGACCTGAATGTATATCAACTTCTTTATTTTTAATAGCGCTTAATGTTTGACTCCAAGAACTAGGTACAAAAGTAATATCAATTCCCGTTCTTTTAGACCATAAACGCCAATAATCTATTAAGATACCTTCTAGTTTATTATTTTTATTTAAATAAGAATAGGGTGCTAAATCATTAGAAACAGCTATTCTAAGTGTTTTTGCATATAAACTAGTATTTAAAAAAATTATTAGTAAAAATAATACTTTAATAAATATAGACATAGTTTTTCCTTATGAAGTTATTATAATTAGAAAAGTTCATTTTTCTCTTTCCTCTTATATGTAACTTTAGTAATTAATCTATATATTATAATATATAAAATTATATTTAACTTTATTAGACTTTTTAGAAAATATCTATTTTATAATTTTTCTAAACAAATTATTTCTTTTGATTACTAAAAAAATAATTAAACAAATAATCTAAAAAGATATTTAATTAATCTTACATTTTATTTAAGTAGAATGCAATATAATTATACAGATACAAAAGGAATAGTATTGAAATTTGAAACAGCAGATATATGTGATGATAATCAAGATAAAAAAATCCAAGTTTTAGCTCCTGAGTTTATAAATTATGGTGGTTTAAAAGAGTGCCATGGAAAAATTGTAACAATTAAACTTGATAAGAGTAACTGGAGATTGTTAGAGTTATTAAGAGATGAAGATGGAGAGGGAAGAGTTGTTGTAGTTGAGAATGCAAAATATTTTTATGGTGTTATTGGTGATAAACTTATGGCATTTGCTAAAAATAATAACTGGAAAGCAATAATTTTAAATGGGTATGTACGAGATTGTAAGTATACAAAGGATATAGATGTAGCTTTATATGCAATTGGTACCTGTCCTTTAAGAAATTTTGAAAAAACTGAATCTTCGAGAGGTGTTCAGCTTAGTTTTGGTGGAGTTACTTTTAATGATGGAGATTATTTATATGCAGATAGTGATGGTGTTATTGTTAGCTCAACTAAACTTATTTAAAATTTCTAAAAAATTATAAGGTAAAAAATAGTTATTTTTTACTTTATCCTTTATTTTATCCTTCATTTATAATTATTTTTAATAAAATCTTATTTTAAATTGTATATAAAGTATTATTTTAATATTATATTTTTTTAAAATTAAATTAAGTATTTAATTTAGTTTCTAAAATATAAGTATTCAATATTGTCTATGCTAATTAAATATTAAAATGTATAGGAAATATTAAATAATATTTTTTAAAGGAGTGTTTAAAAATGAAAGAACTACTTAATCCAAAGTTACATTTACTTATTTTAGTTATTGTAATTATTTCAGATTCAATTGGAATAAACAAAATTTCTTTAGGTGTGGGTGCAATGATATTATTGCCACTTTTTTATTCTTTTGTAATAGCTGTATTGATTAATCCTCATGTTACAGGTTTTGCATCAAAAGTTATAAAAAAAACTGATATAAAAATTGCAAGTACAATAATCACTATATCAATTATGCCTTTTATTGCAAAGTTTAGTATTGGAATTGGACCAAAACTTAATGAAATTATTTCAGCAGGACCTGCTTTAATTTTACAAGAATTAGGTAATTTAGGAACAATGTTAATTGCTATGCCAATTGCAATTTATTTTTTCAAAATGGGAAGAGAATCAATTGGAGCAACGCACTCTATTGCAAGAGAGCCAAATATCGCGCTTATTTCTGATAAATACGGTTTGACTAGTCCTGAGGGAGTAGGTGTTATGGGCGTTTATGTTGTAGGTACTTTATTTGGAACACTATTTTTCTCATTAATGGCAAGTTTTTTAGCTAGTTTAGATATGTTTAGCATAAAAGCTTTAGCAATGGCTTGTGGTGTTGGTTCTGGTTCTATGACAGCTGCTTGTTCTGGTGCTTTAGCTGCCATGAGACCTGATATGGAAGAGACTATTATTGCTTTTGCTGCTGCTTCTAATGTAATGACATATGCTACTGGTTTATATGTTAGTTTATTTATAGCTTTACCAATTTGTGAAAAACTATTTACTTTATTATCAAAAAATGAAGTAAAAACGAAAAAGGAGATATAAATGATTAATTCAAATAAATCTATTGATTTAAAACAAAGTGCTGTTTTATTATTAGTAGTATGTTTTATTGGACTTGTAGCTAACCATATTTACGGCTTTACTGCTTCAACTAAAACTACTTTACCTTTTTTACAGCGTTTAATAGAAGGACCTTCTTCTTTATTAACAGGAATGAGTGAAGCTTTTTTAGGAATGGTAATTATTTATTGTTTATCTTTATTTGGTTTAATAATAGCAAAATATATGCCCTTTTATTTACCTTCAATTGCATGGATTTCAGCACTAGCTATTTTAGTAGCTTCTCCTATTTCTCCAATTGCTGATTTTGTAGTTCAAAATACTGCGAAGATCCATTTTTTAGCTCTAACAACATCAGTTTTAGCTTATGCTGGTTTTGCTATTTCTCAAATGGAGATTGAAACATTTAAAAAATCTGGTCTTAAAATTGTAATTATTGGATTATTTGTATTTGTAGGAACCTATTTAGGTTCTGTTATAATTGCTGAATTAATACTAAAAAGTACAGGACAGATCTAATGATAAAAAACTTAACAAAAGAGTTTCTTGATGAACTTATATCGTGGAGACATGAATTACACAAATATCCAGAAACTGCTTTTGAAGAGTTTAAAACAGCAGATTTTTTAGCTTTAAAACTAGAGGGTTTTGGTCTTAAAGTACATCGAGGTTTAGCTAAAACAGGGGTAGTTGCAACATTAAATGAAAATTCTTCTTTAAATGCAATTGCTTTGCGAGCTGATATGGATGCTTTAGATATGGAAGAGGAAAATAAACACTCTTATGTCTCTAATCATTGTAATAAAATGCATGCTTGTGGTCATGATGGACATATGGTTATGCTTTTAGGTGCTGCAAAACTTCTTAGTTGTGATAAAACTTTTAAAGGTAAAGTTCATTTTATTTTTCAACCAGCAGAAGAGAATGTTGCTGGTGGAAAAGTTATGATTGATGATGGTTTATTTAAACTGTTCCCTTGTGAAGAAGTTTATGGAATGCACAATTGGCCCGGACTTAAAGTAGGTGAAATAGCTTTAAGCTCTGGAGCTATTATGGCTTCAAATGATGTTTTTGAGATAAAGATTAAGGGTTTAAGTGGTCATGCTGCTATGCCTCATTTATCAAATCATACAATAGCGGCAACTTGTTCTTTAGTTAATAATTTAAACTCTTTAGTTTCAAGAGTTCAAAATGCGCAAGAACCTGCTGTTTTATCTATTACCAAAATAGAAGCAGGAAGCGCTTTTAATGTTTTACCATCTCAGGCTTTAATTTGGGGAACGCTAAGAGCTTTTAATAAAGATTCTCAAGTATTACTTGAAAAAAATATAGAGAAATGCATACAAAGTATTTGTTTACAGTATGATTTGACTTATGAATTTATTTATAAAAGAAAATATGTAGCTACTATAAATCATGAAAAACAAAGTGAATTTTCAAAAACTATTATAAAAAAAGTTACGAATAAAGATGCTGTTTCTTTACTTCCTTCTATGGCTTCTGAAGATTTTGGTTTTATGTTAGAAGAGAAACCAGGGTGTTTAGTATGGCTTGGAAATGGTGAAGATAGTGAATCTTTACATAATACAAAGTATGATTTTAATGACAATGCTTTAGGGTATGGAATTAATTATTGGATTGAATTAAGTAAGGCTTTTTTCTTAAAATAACTAATTTTTAGAAAAAAGATAATAAAAGCTTAGTATTTATAAGTTCTTGAGCTTTTATTAGATTTTTCTTATCCATTCTTAATAATTGTTTACTTAATTTTTGCATTAATTCATTTCTTATTTCTAACTTATTTGTATTATTAATCTTATCTAATAGATCATCTACACTATTTATTCCCGTTGCAAGCATTTTTATCGCTCCTATTATAGCTAATACAGCTAGTGTTTTACGTAATATAATATGAATTCCTTATATATATATGTAAAAGTATAAAGCATAAGTGTTAGTTAAGTGTAAGTTCTTTTTTATTTATCTTTTATAACTAAAAACATTATTTAAATAATTTTATTTTACAAGAGTTAAAGTACTTCAAGGATATAATCGTAAATATTATTAAGAATCTAGATTTAAATAAAGGTTAAGTGTAAATGTTTACTTTTAAAAGCTTATGTGTAGTTCTTTGTTTTAGTATGTTTTTTTTAGGCTGTGCTCAAAAAAATGAAATAAAAAATGAAGTAAGAAATGGAATTGAAAAAATAAAGAAAAATAAAGAAAAAATAAAAGAGAATAAATATTGTAATAAGTATAGAAAAATAATGACTCATGCGTCTTTATACATTAAAAAAGAATTTAAAGAAGGATACTTTTTATCTGAAGATATCCTTGGAGCTAAAGCACAACTATTTTTAATTAAAAATAAGGCTTTAAGTATTTTTGCAAAAAATATAAATAGTGCAAATGATTCTTATTTGAGAAATTATAACTTAGCAAAGAAAAATAAATGTAAAGTAAAAAAGTTCAAATTTTTACCTCTTGAAAGAATTAAAAGAGAAATAAAAAATAAAACTGATCAAGAAAATAAATAAAAATTCTAATCTAAATATATACATATCAAGGTAAGTGAAGGAGAATTAAAGTGAAAATAATTAGTTTTTTAATGATATTATTATTTTCAAGTACGTTATTTGCCCAAAGTAAAGAAGTAAATATCTTACTTGAAAAAGTAAATCATAGTAAAAATTCAAATGAAAGAAAAGAACTTATTGAACTTTTAAAAATAAAATTGGCAAAAGTTAATAAACAAGCATATGAAGAATCAAATGCAATAATAAAAGCAAGAGAAAAAATGCCTCTTAGTATTTATACTGAAAACTTATTAAAAAAATAAAATCATAGGTTTTACAAATGAAAAATAAAATAAAAATTTTACTTTTAGAAGATGATACGATTTTAGCACAAACAATGGTTCAAATATTAGAAGAAGAAAATTATGATCTTACTCTTGTTGTTGATGGAGAAGAAGTATTAGAAAGTACTTATGAAAATAAATTTGATTTATATTTATTTGATATAAATGTTCCCTTACTAAATGGTTTTGAAACGCTAAAGCTTTTGCGTGATGCTGGTGATACTACACCTGCTTTTTTTATCACAGCTTTAATTGATATATCTTCAACACTAAAAGGTTTTGATTGTGGTTGTGATGATTATATAAAAAAACCATTTGAACTTGATGAACTATTAGTACGTATTAAATCAAGTCTAAAAAGAAAAAATCCTGTTTTAACTTATGGAGATATTACTTTTGATTTATTAGAAAAAAGAGTTCTTAAAAATAATATTGAAATCTCTTTAGGTACTGTTGAGAAAGATATTTTTGCCTTACTTATTCGTAATATTGGAATTACTGTGAATAAAGATACTTTTTTTGACTATATGAATAAAGCAAGTGATACAGGACTTAGAGTTTTAATTAGTAAATTAAAAAAAGTGTTAGACTTAAATATTACAAATACTAAAGGTATTGGATATAAACTTGAAAAAATATGAAAAAAAATCTTTTTTTACAACAATATGTCTTTTTTTTATACCACTTTTTATCTTTTCGAGCATAATTCTTTATATGTATTATGAAGATAAGGTAAAATCTATTGAAGATAATATTTTGTATCAAATGAAAGAATATACTTTTGATTTTAAAGCAGAATCTTTTAGCTTAGATATTGTTCAAGATGATAAAGAAAAACAATTATTTAAAATATATCACTGTAAAGAAGGTCTATGTGCTTATTTTAAAGCACCTACTTCTGGTCCTTATTTGTTAAAAGTTATATATGATCAAAAAAGACTAAAAGAACTCTACTCAAAGTTTTTAATTAAGATATTTAAAGGTTTTTTTGTTATTGTTTTTTTTCTTATTCTTCTTTCTACTTTATTTGCATTTTATTCCCTAAGACCTATGAAAGAAGCACTTACCTTTTTAGAAGATTTTTTAAAAGATTTGATTCATGATTTAAATACTCCAGCAACATCTATTTTACTTAATTCCAAACTATTAAGAAAACGTGGTTCTTTTGAAGAAATTGAACGTATTGAATTGAGTGCTAAAAGTATTGCTTCTTTATATAAAAACTTAGAATTTATGAGTCCTAATACAATTAATAAAAACAATGAAGTCTTAGTAAATGATTTAGTTATACAAAGAGTTGATATTTTGAAGAAGTTATATCCTAAAATACAAATACGTACAAATATGAAAAAATTAGTAATAAAAAGTAATAAAAATGCTTTAGAGCGCATAATTGATAACTTATTAAGTAATGCTTGTAAGTATAATAAAAAAAATGGACAAGTTGATATAAGTATAATAGATAATAAACTTTTTATAAAAGATAGCGGAATTGGGATAAAAAATACAAAAAAAGTATTTGAACGTTATTATAAAGAGAATGCTTGTGGACTTGGAATAGGTATGAACATAGTAAAACAACTTTGTGATATTTTAGATATAAAAATTTGTGTAAAAAGTGAAATAAATAAAGGTACAACAATTTATTTAGAGTTTAACTAATAGCTGTATTTACACTAGCCTAAAATCATTTACCTACTTAAAGTTATAAATGATTTTAGAGATATATTATTTGGTAGCTTTTTTTACAGGAGTTCTTGTAATAACTAGTGATTTGTTAACAATTTCCTTAGCTTTAGTATACTCATCTTCTTTCATTACTGAAAGTTTATCTTTAAGTTTTTGCATTAATTTACTTTTTGTTTTTACATCACTTGTTTGATTGATTTTATCAACTAAAGAACTTACCTCATTTGTTTCTACTGCACATAAACTTAATGCTCCTACGATACTTAGACCTACGATTGTTTTAGCTATTTTCATTTAATAATCCTTTTTGTTAAAATGTATGGAAGTATAAATAAAATGTGTTAGTTAAGTGTTAGTTCTATATATGTTTAAATTTAAACTTTTCTGAACTTTTTTTACAATATTATATCTTATGAAAAACTTCCAAAATATTCAAAATCAATCTTTCTCTTTTTCTTCTTGTGAAGGCTGTGGTGCAAAATGCTGTTCTGGACTTTATGGTTCAAATTTTTCGCAACTTTTATTAGAAGATTTTGAAGAAGTATATGAGAATTTTGCTATTTTATTTACTTTTGGAGATATGAATTATTTAAAAGCAAATATTATTTTAACAAAAGAGTATGAGTTTTGTAAATATATAAAAGATAATATTTGTACTATTTATGATAAAAGACCTAATGTTTGTAAAAATTATCCCTTAAGTACAAATATTGACAATATTAAATATGTTGATATTTCTTGTCCTGCTTTAGTTCCTGGTTCTAATATGGTAAAAAAAGGAGAAGTAGATAAAAACTTTGATTCAAAGAATTTATCTAACTATCAAGATAAGTTTTTAAATACTCATTTTTATCTTGAAAAGTTTTCTTTAAAAAGTGATTTTGAAGAGGTTCTAAACATTAAAGGTTTAGCTTTTTATAAATATACTAAGACCTCTGATGATAAATATATGAATTTTCATTTTCATTCTTTAAAAAACTTATAGTTTATATGCAATTTATACATTAACTATCTATCTTACAAATAAAAATAATTCTTTTAAACAAAGATTATTATTTTTTATGTATACTAATTCTTTAAAAAAATAATAAATAAGTAGATATAAGAAGGTTAATTTTGATTACTAAGTATAAATTCTTTATATTATTAGCATCTTTGCTTTTATTAGGGTTTTTTATAAGCTCTTTTTTAAGTTATAAAATGACTAAAGAGCTAACGACACATTCGTTAAGAGAATCATCCCTCCCGTTAAGTAGTGATAATGTTTATTCAGAAATACAAAGAGATTTATTAAAACCTAATTTAGTTTCATCTTTAATGGCAAATGATACTTTTTTAATAAATTGGATTTTAGATGGTGAGCAAAATCTAAAACAAATTACAAGTTATTTAGAAGTTATAAAAAGAAAATATAATACTTCTAGTAGTTTTTTTGTATCTAATAAAACCATGAATTATTATTATGAAAAAGGAATCTTGAAAAATATATCTGCTGCTAAAGAGTCCGATTCTTGGTTTTATAGGGTAAAGATTTTAGTCTCTGAGTATGAAAGTAATATAGATAAAGATTTTGCTAATAAGAATACTTTAACTATTTTTTCTAATTATAAAGTAAAAGATAAAAATGGAAAATTTCTAGGAATAACTGGTGTTGGTCTTCAAACATCTCAAGTTTCAAGCTTATTAGATACATATAAAGAAAAATATAAACATGAAATTTATTTCGTAAATTTTAAAAAAAAGATTATTCTAAAATCAAAAACATTTAAAAAAGATAAATCTTTTCATAAACTAATTTCAAAAAAGATTGATGAATTTAATAAAAATGATAAATCTATTTTAGAATATACTTATTTAAATGAAAAATATTATTTAAACATAAGATTTATAGATGAGCTTAGTTTATATTTATGTATTGAAGCTAAAGAAAAAGACTTTACAAAAGAGATTGAAGAGAATTTCTTTAAAAATATTTTATTTTTTATTATTGTAATTATCTTTATTATGCTAATTATTATTATTTATATTAATAAATATCAAAAACACTTAGAAGTTTTAGCAAAAAAAGATAAATTAACTAAACTATCTAATAGGCATGAATTTGAAGAGAGTTTTAAAAATATACTAAGTTCAAATAGAAAAAAAGAGAATAAAGTTACCTTGATTTTATTTGATATTGATAATTTTAAAGATGTTAATGATACATATGGGCACTTAACAGGCGATAAGGTATTAGTAATAGTAGCAAGAGTTTTCAAAAATACCTTACGATCAACGGACCTTGTATCTAGATGGGGTGGAGAAGAATTTATTGCTGTTTTATCAAATATAAATAAAAGTAATAGTTTTGAAGTTGCTGAGAAGTTAAGACTTGAAATTTATAATAATAAAGAAATACAAGACTTAATAAAAAGACCTCTAAGTATTAGTATAGGGCTTGTTACAAAAGAAAAAGATGAGAATGAAAATGAATTGTTTTTACGTGTTGATAAGAATTTATTTATAGCTAAACAAGAGGGTAGAAATCGAACTATAATGTAGTTTTTCTTAGTATATTAATACAACAGGATAAGGAGAAATAATAAGAAATATCCTGCTGTAGTAATATACTAAGTATAGGTCTTAACCTAGATTTTTTTTAGCTAAAAGTCTAACTTCTTTATTATAATCATGACTTAAAATTTTAAGTGTTTTTGTAGCTGTTTTAGGATCTGTTGCTATTACTTTCTTTACATCTGTATTAATTTTAAAGTTCAAATAATCTTCACTTAAATTAGAATATTTTCCACTCGCATTAAGACAGGTAATAAGTGAACTTATTAGTAAAAGTTTTGTTATTGTTTTTTTCATTTGTATTTCCTTTGAATGATTTATTGAAGTATAGATAAATAGGACAATAATTGTCTTGATTTAAATCAATATAAGACAATAATTGTCCTATTTAGATAAAAGTGCCTTTATTAGGTGGATACAAGAATATTCATAAACTTTCGTTAATTATAATTTTAAAGTTTAGTTATATTAAATAAGATTTTATTAAGACTAATAATATAATTAAATACTTTATTTATATATAAATTTATTTTGGTTAAAATAAGATAATTTATAAAATTATCTTATAAGGAATTTTAATGTTTGTATATCTTAATGGAAAATATTGTGAAGAAAAAGAGGCTTTAGTTTGTGCAAATGATAGGGGATACAACTTTGGAGATGGAGTGTATGAAGGTTTAAGAATTTATAATGGAAAAATTTTTAAATTAAAAGAGCATAAAAATAGATTTCAAAGAAGTTTAGATGCAATTAAAATTGATTTTACTCTTTCTACTGAAGTAGAAGAAGTTTTCCAAAAATTGTTTGTAAAGAATTCATATAAAAAAGAAGATGAATTATTTATGTATATTCAAATAACAAGAGGTGAAGCACTACGAACTCACAGTTTTCCAAAAAAATCCATAATTTCTATGTATGCTTTTTTATGTGTAAAAGAGATTAATAAAAAAGACTATACACAAGGAGTTCGAGTTTGTACCCTTGCTGATAATAGATGGGCAAGATGTGATATAAAATCTATATCTTTACTTAGTAATTGTCTTGCAAACCAAATAGCAAAAGAAAAAAACTGCACAGAAGCTTTATTTGTACATGATGGTTTCATAACAGAAGGAACGCATACAAATGTGTTTTTTGTTAAAAATAAGGTAGTTTATACTCATTGCGTAACAAATAGAATTCTATCAGGTGTTACTAGAAATTTAGTACTAGAACTTTGTTTAAAAAATAAAATTGAATTTTGTGAATTTCCTTTTGGCTTTGAGCATTTAAATAATATAGATGAAGCTTTTCTAACAGGAACTACAGGGGAAATTACTCCTATAATTATGATTGATGATAATAGTGTTTTTAATGCTAAAGTTGGAAGTATTACTAAAAGGCTTCAAGTTTTATATCAAGATGAAGTAAGACGAACTTCTTAGTTTTTTAAATCTAAATAAAGAAGCTAGAGCTTCTTTATTTATTCTTTTTAAGAATTCTGTGTTTTTGAAATCACGTCTTTCATCTCTTGTTCTACATTTGTACTTATATGTAAATCTTCTTTTGAAATAGCTCCAGCATTTGGATCATTAAAGATTGATTCATCAAACTTACCTTCGCTTTTTGCAACAACGATTGATACAACAGCATCTCCTGATACGTTTACAGCAGTTCGAATCATATCTAATAATCTATCAACTCCTAAAATTAGACCAATTCCTTCAATAGGAAGACCAACTTGTGCAAATACCATTGATAACATAATAAGACCAACACCAGGTACCCCAGCTGTTCCAACAGATGCTAGAACTGACATAATAATTACTGTTAAATAACCACTTATTCCTAATTCAACACCATATACGTTTGCTATAAATACAGTAGCAACACCTTGCATAATTGCAGTACCATCCATATTAATAGTAGCACCAAAAGGAACAGTAAAAGAACCAACAGAGTTATTTACACCTAGTTTTTTAGTAACTGCTTCAAGTGTAACAGGAATAGTTGCATTTGAACTAGAAGTTGAAAAGGCAAATATTTGTGTCCCTCTTAGTTTTTTAAGTAGCATTTTTATACTTAAACCACCTGAGAATACTTTAAATACTATCATTAAAGTAACAAATAAATGAAGCATTAAAGCAGCAACAAGAACTAATACATAACCAGCAAGATCAGCTAATAAAGACAATCCTAAGTTTGAAATAGCTTTTGCAATTAAGGCAAAAACAGCATAAGGAGCTACATTCATAATGATATTAACCATATTCATCATAGCTTCATTTAAAAGTTCAACACCTTCAACTAATTTCTTTGCTTTAGAACCCATCATTAAAATAGAAACACCTAACATAATTGCAAAGAAAATAATTTGTAACATTTTTCCAAAAGCCATTGCATTTACAGCATTGCTTGGAATAATATCAATTAATACTTGGCTTAAAGCAGGAGCTTCTTTACCAGTAAAAGCAACAGTTGTTGTTAAATTAGCTCCTTCACCAGGCCCAATTATAGCAGCTAGTGTAATAGCCATAGCAATAGCAATTGCTGTTGTTAACATATATAATAAAAATGATTTTCCACCAACTTTACCTAAGGTACCAATATTCCCAATTCCACAAACACCAGATATTAGTGAGAAAAATACTAAAGGTACTACTAACATCTTTAAAGCAGTAACGAACATTTTTCCAGCAATGTGAAATCCACCATTTACAATATATTCGTTGACAAAAGAACCAGCAACATTTAAACCTGACATATTAATACCAAGACCAACTAAAATACCAAGAAGCATTCCTAGTAAAACTTTTGAGGTTAAACTCATTTTATTTTTTTCTTGTGACATCTCTTCTCCTTTTTTTATATATCCAATTGTAATTTAAGTATAATTAAATTATAATTAACTAATAACTTATAAAGTTATTTGATAAGCTAGATTTAATTTTTGAATAGTGTTTAATTATTGATTAATTACAAAACAGTTACTTATTAGTAGTTTAAATAAATCTGTTATTAATAATTTTAGAGTTACTATATTATAAATAAAAATAAGAGGTAAATATGGAAAACGCTTTTAGAATAGAGAAAGACTTTTTAGGTGAAAAAAATATTGATATACATGCATATTATGGAATACAAACCTTACGAGCTAAAATGAATTTTGATATTACGAAAACGAACATCTCTCTTTTTCCTAACTTAATAAAATCACTTGGAAAAGTAAAAAAAGCTTGTGCTTTAGCTAATTATGAATTAGGAGATTTAAGCTTAGAGCAAAAAGATGCAATCGTTCAAGCTTGTGATGAGTTAATTGATGGATTATTACATGATCAGTTTATTGTAGATCCGATACAAGGGGGAGCTGGAACATCTACTAATATGAATGCAAATGAAGTAATAGCAAATCGAGCCTTAGAAATTCTAGGTCATCCACGAGCAGCTTATAATATTATTCATCCAAATAACCATGTTAATATGTCTCAAAGTACAAATGATGCTTATCCTACAGCTATTAAAATAACTTTACATGAATTGATTTATAAACTAAAAGCATCTTTGAGATACTTAAGAGATACTTTTGATGATAAGGCACATGAATTTAAAGATGTTATAAAAATGGGAAGAACTCAACTTCAAGATGCTGTTCCTATGACATTAGGACAAGAATTTAAAACATACTCTGTTATGATTGATGAAGATATTTTTAGACTAAGAGAAGCTCAAGCTTTACTAAAAGAGATAAATATTGGAGCAACTGCTATTGGAACAGGAATTAATACCAAGCCTAATTATAGAAAAATAGTAATTAAACACTTAAGAGATATAACAGAAATCGAATTTGATAATTCAGGAGATTTAATAGAAGGAACACAAGATACAGGTGTATTTGTTCATATTTCAGGAATTTTAAAAAGAGTTGTTATAAAAGTATCAAAAGTTTGTAATGATTTACGTCTTTTAAGCTCAGGACCACGCGCAGGCTTTAATGAAATTAATTTACCAGCACTTCAACCCGGAAGTTCAATCATGCCTGGAAAAGTAAATCCAGTTATTCCTGAAGTTGTAAATCAAGTTGCTTATGATGTAATAGGAGCAGATACTACTATTTCTATGGCTTGTGAAGCCGGGCAGTTACAATTAAATGTATTTGAGCCTTTAATTGCATATAAATTATTTACTTCTATTAATATGATGAGAAGATCATTTTATACCTTAGCTGATAAGTGTATTATAGGAATTACTGCTAATCCTGAGGTTTGTATGGCATATGTATTAAACTCAGTAACTATAGTAACGTCTTTAAATCCAATCTTAGGTTATGAAAAATGCTCGCTTTTAGCAAAAGAAGCTTTAAGTACTAATAGAAGAGTATATGATATCGTTCTAGAACAAGAATTATTTACAAAAGAAGAGTTAGACGAACTTTTATTACCAAAAAATATGTTACATTAGTTTGATTAAATAAGTATAGTAGAAGAGAGTAGATTTTAAGATTTTAAGATTTTAAGATTTTGAAATACTCTTCTCTGCTTATTTCTTTAGCTCCCAGTGAACTCAAGTGTTCATTATAAACCTGACAATCAATTAGTTTAATATTATTTGCAGTTGCTTGCTTGCAAAGGTGATAAAAAACTACTTTAGAAGCATTATTTTCTAAACTAAACATACTCTCTCCACAAAAAATACCATTTATTAATAAACCATATAATCCACCAACTAACTTTTCATCTAAATAACACTCAATAGAAAAAGCATAACCTAAATTAAATAAATTTATATATGCTTGAATGAACTCATCACTAATCCATGTCTCATCTTCATGTTTTCTTTTAATACTAGAACATGATTTTATTACCTCTTCAAAGTTTTCATTTGATTTGATTATAAAACCTTTGTTTTTAAGAGTTCTTTTTAAACTTTTAGAGACTTTAAATTCACTTGGATATAAAACCATTCTTTTTTTAGGGCTATACCAATGTATATGATTATATTCATCAATAAACCAAGGAAAAAGTCCAGATTCATATGCTTTAATAATTCTTTGTGCTAAAAAATCCCCACCTATGCAAACTAAATCATCTTTCATTTGCTCTAAAGTAGGGAAGGTAAGTGTATTGTGATCTAAAAGGTAAATACCTTGTTCTTTATCTAATAATTCCATATTAAAGCAATTTTATCTTAAAAGTTTTGAAATCAACTTAAGAATTAAAAGATGGTTTTTTTTGATTTAAATCATAAGTAAAAAATATTTTTATAGTTATACTTACTAAATGAAAAGTATATTAATTCTTTTTTTACTCTTTAGTTTTTCTTTTGCTTCTTATGGGGAGTTATTATTTAATGGAAATTGTTTTACTTGCCATAAAATATTAACATCTAAAACTGCTCCTTCCTTAAGACAAATACAAAAAACTTATAAAAATGCCTTTTTAAATAAACAAGATTTTATTTCTTATATGAGTGCTTGGGTTTTACAACCAAAAGAAGAAAGCTCTTTAATGCAAGAATCTATTAGAAAATATAAACTTATGCCTGAATTAGGATATCAAGAAGAAGTACTTAAGGATATAGCTTCTTATATCTATGAAAGTGATTTTTCCAAATTAAGAGTAATAGGAAGATAAAAAGTTAAATCAAAATCGCTTAAAGAAGAAGTGAAATGATTCTTATGGTAAATAGTATAAGGAGGAATAGTTTTTGCCTCATAAGAAGAATTAGGAAGCCAAAAGTGATAAACATATCTAATAAAATGTAAAATATCACCATATTTCCCTTGTAGTTTGAAAACTGCACATAAAGAAGAAGGAAACTCAAGTATAGAAAAAGCTGAGGTAAAATCTTTAGGAACTTCAATACAAGCAACATACTCGCAATCTTTTAAAGGAATAATACTTGGATTATCATGATATAAAGCAAGCTCTTTGTATTGTGTTAAACCTTCTTCATAAGCATAAGCTTTTAATTTCTCCCAAACCTTTATAATATTTTTAGAATATCCTTTTTCTCTTATATAAATACAGAAAAAAGAATCAATGGCTTGTATTTTTACTTCAATATTGCAAAAGTCCCTTTTATTTGGAAACTCTTTTAAAATTTCTTTTGAATACTTTTTATAATCTTCTTCCCTCCATTTTGTGGGTGTAGACTTAAACTTCTTTTTAAAAGCTTTTATAAAAGAGGAGTGAGAAGAATAACCACATTTATTAGCAATTTGACTAATGCTTGAGTACTTATTTGTAATTAATAAATTTGCAGCTTTTTGTAAACGTATTGAAGTAAGAGCTTCAAAAGGAGTTTTATTTGTTACTTCTTTAAAGATTCTTAGAAAATGGTATTTACTAATAGAGTTAATTTGGGCTAAATCATCTAAACTTATATTTGTTTCTAAATACTTATATATATAAAAATAGCTGTTATTGATGATATTTAATTTTTTTAGTTTAGTCTCTCTTTTCATTTTCTTACCTTTTTGTAAATAAATAGGATTTATGTAAGTATAACTAAATAGCAATATAAGACAAATAAATTGAAATTTAAGATAAAGACTTTAATTTATTTTTCTCCTATACTTTAAAAATAAAAAGGAGAAAAAATGAAGCGTTCATATATAAGAGAAATACTAGATAATATAAAAGAAGATACTATTTCTTTTGCAGGTGGTTTACCAAATGAAGATCTCTTCGCCCTAGAAGAAATAAAAAAAGCTTGTAACATTGTATTAAATGATAAAAAATCTTTACAATACTCTTCTTCTCGTGGTATCTTATCTTTAAGAGAAGAAATTGCTTGCATGTATACAAAAATGTATAATTTTAAAACTTCTAGTGATGAAATTTTAATAACGACAGGAAGTCAACAAAGTTTTGATTTACTTGCTAAAACTTTTTTAAAAGATGAAGTATGCTTAGAAGAACACTCATATTTAGGAGCTATAAGTGCTTTTAAAATAATGAAGTTAAAAATAAAAGAGTTTAAAAAGATTAATGAACTGAAGGACCTTTTAAATAAAAATAAAGCACTATATTGTATGAGTGATTTTTCAAATCCTAGTACAAAAACATATAATAAAAAACAAAGAGAAAAACTTTTATCAGTTTTAAATAAAAAGAAATGTTTTTTAATAGAAGATGCCGCTTATTCTTTGTTGAGTTTTTCTTCTAAAATACATAAACCATTAAGTTCTTCATACAAAAAATCTTTTCACTTAGGTTCTTTTTCAAAAATAGTAGCTCCTGGATTAAGAATAGGTTTTATAAGAGCTAAAAAAGAGTATATAGATGAACTTCTTATAGCAAAAGAATCAGCAGATTTACATACATCAACATTTACACAAATGATTCTTTTTGAGTATTTAAAGAAAAATGATTTAACCTTACATTTAAATATAATAAGAAAAGATTATAAAAGTAAAATGAAGTTTATGTCTAAGTGTTTTAAAAAGTATATTCCTTCTTTTTCTTTTGTAAAACCAAAAGGTGGTATGTTTATATTTGGAAGTTTTAAAGAAGATAGTATGAACCTTGCTACAAAAGCACTTAAGTACAAATTAGCTTTTGTTCCTGCTTATGTTTTTTCCTCAAAAAATAAAAGATCAAATTATGCAAGATTTAATTTTTCTAATGCTAGTTATTCTGAGATAGAAAAAGGAATAAAAATATTAAAAAAAATCCTAAAAAAGGGGTGATATAAACTCTATTTATATAGAAAAAATCATAAAAATAATTATCTTTTGTAAATAATAAAATAACTCCTATTATTAGCCAATCTTACATTAGCTAGTTTTTATGAATTTTTTTGTACAATCTTTTTTTAATACTAGGGATAAAGATGGGATTTTTTAAACTAAAAAAACATGAGACAACAGTAAAAACTGAATTTGTAGCAGGTTTTACTACTTTTTTAACAATGATGTATATAGTTCCAGTTAATGGATTTATATTAGCAGACGCAGGTCTACCAATGGCTGCCGTTGTAACAGCAACAGCAATAATAACTATTTTAGCGACTTTGTTTTCTGGACTTTGGTCAAATACTCCAATTGCTATGAGTGTTGGTATGGGACTTAATGCATATTTTTCATATGGTTTAGTTTTAGGTATGAAAATACCTTGGCAAACTGCCTTAGGAATCGTATTTATTTCAGGGCTTCTTTTTGTAATCTTGTCTTTTACAAACTTTAGAGTATGGATAATGACTTCAATTCCAATGGCACTAAGACGAGCAATATCAG
Organism: Arcobacteraceae bacterium; assembly: GCA_965224485.1. Taxonomy (GTDB): domain Bacteria; phylum Campylobacterota; class Campylobacteria; order Campylobacterales; family Arcobacteraceae; genus NORP36. The sequence goes on from CBDCZH010000001.1 coordinate 26,762, forward strand.
CAGGTATTGGTACTTTTATTGCTTTTATTGGTTTAAAACAAATGGGAATGATTGTTTCAAGCGAAGCAACACTAGTTACTTTAGGTGATTTTTCAAACCAAAATGTTGTTTTAGGAGTTATTGGACTTTTATTAGCGTTTGCATTTTATGCTTATAAAATCAAAGGTGCTTTTATTTTCTCAATTGCAATAACTTCCGTTATTGCTTGGACTTTTGGTATAGGAACACCTCCTACTGAAATTTTTGCAGCACCTGCTTCAATTGCACCAATTATGATGCAACTTGATATTACAAGTGCTTTTACTTTAGCACTTTTTCCAGTAGTTGTAACATTCTTAATAACAGATATGTTTGATACTTTAGGAACACTAACAGGAGTTGGAACACGAGCAAATCTATTTCAAGAAGATAATAAAGATGATAAATCTTTACAAAAAACACTAGAAGCTGATGCGGTTGCTACTGTTGCTGGAAGTTTATTAGGTGTGTCAACAACGACTTCATTTATTGAGAGTGCTTCTGGTGTTGAAGCTGGTGGTAGAACTGGTTTAACAGCAGTTTTTACAGCTATGTTTTTTATTTTAACACTATTTATGTTACCTATATTCAAATCAATTCCTCCAAATGCAATTTACCCTGTACTTGTAGTTGTTGGTGTTTTAATGTTCTCAGAACTAGGTAAAATCAATTTTGAAAAATTAGATTTAGCAACAAGTGCAGCTGCATTTTTTATAGTTATACTTATGCCTTTAACTTTTTCTATTACAAATGGAATTGCTGTAGGGTTTATTATATATACAGTTTTAAAATTAGCAAAAAATGAAAGAAAAGATTTAAATATTGGTATTTTATTATTAACGTTTATCTCTTTATTTGTTTTTATATTACAAGGATAATTATTGATAGAAAAGTATTATTATGGGTATGATGAGTTTAAAAAAGATACTCAAGTTTTAGTTAACAAATGCAGAGATTATGAACCTGATGTTTTATTAGGTGTTGCTAGAGGTGGACTTACTTTGTCTCACCTTATGGCACAAGCTATGAATATGAGAAATTTATTTACTTTAAATTCTATTCATTATGAGGGAGATTTAAAATTATCTACATTTAATATTTTTAATATTCCTGATATGGCTCATGCAAAAAAGGTTTTAGTAATTGATGATATTGTTGATTCTGGTGAAACAATGAGAGAAATTCTTAAAGTTTTAAGAGAAAAGTTTCCCCAAACGCAGTTTAAATTAGCTACAATATTTTATAAACCAACAGCTGTTATAAAAGCTGATTATACTGTTAAAGTTGCTGATAAGTGGATTGACTTTTTTTGGGAAGTAGATGTAGTATAAATAAATTTTAAGAACTAATACTAAGATATAGCATAAAAGTAAATTGGTGTTGTTAAATGAAAAGAATTATAAAAACTAAACTCATTACAGGCTGTTTTTATATTAGTATAGAAGAAGAGGATTTTAATTTATTATGCTCTTCTCCTGCTAATGTTTTACAGCACTTAGAAAAAAAACACTTACTACAAAAGAATACTTTATGCAAAAAAAACTCTAAATTAGGACCTTGTTCGATTCTACTCTCTGATATTTTAGTCCAAAATCACCAATTTTCTAACCTTTGTGAAAGTCCAATTTTCCACATGTTTTATAAGCAAAATATTTTAGATTTTAAGTATAAAAACAATAAAATAAAAAAACCTATAATTATAGGAGACTGCAAACAAATTGATACTCAACTTGAATATATAACAAGAGGAAATTATGGTTTATTAAATGATTTCGAATTCTCAAATCTAGATTTAAGTAGTACTCAAATTTCTAATATCATGAATGCTAAATTGTATTATGACTTTAAAAATGTATTTAATAATAATGATCTTCTTGATCTTAAGTATTTAAATAAAAATGAGAGAACTTGAAATAAGAGATAATATTTTTATTCAAAGAACATGAAAAAAATATTTTTAAACTTTCATATAAAAATGAAAATATAAGTATAGATTTAAACCTTCAAGAGGGTGAAAAATATGAAAGTGCTTATTTCTTTGATTACCATAAACTTCCATATGAAGATTTTTTAGTACTTCATACTAGATGTATGTCCTCAATTATTATGTTTCATGGAAAAATTTATCTACTTGATACTCCAGCTAATATAATTGATACTTTAAATGCTCTAGGAATAGGTTTAAATGAGATAGAAGGAATCTTTAATACTAGTTTGCATGATGATAACTTTATTGGTTTATCTTCTTTATTATTAAGAGATCAAAAATTAAAATATTATTCTACAAAAGTAATTAAATACTCTTTGATGAAAAAACTAGCTTCTTTACTTCGTATGCCTTTAAGTGCATTAGACAATTATTTTGAATTTAAAAATTTAGAACATGAAGTTTGGAATAAAATTGATGATTTTTACATTAAACCTTTTTTAGGAATTGATTCTGTTGAAAGTAATATTTTTTATTTTAAGTGTTTAAATAAAAATAAAGAGTACATTTCTTATGCTCACTTACGAAATATTCCTTCTTTAGAAGATATGAAAAAGATGATAAAAAATGATGATGATTTTGGCTTATCCCAAACTTTTTATAATAATTCTAAGGAAAATTTTACTAAAAAAGTGAATTTAAAGAAAATATCTTATAGAAATATAGATTCTGTACTTGAAACTGAGTTTGATGATGATTTAAGTGATGCTATTATTCTTATGAATGAAAATTCTCACAGTTTTTCTAAAAAGATTAGAACAAGAAACTTTGCTGATATTGATATTTTGATAAAATCATCAAAAAATTATTTGGAACAGAAAGTAAAAGAGTATTTATTTACTTTTTTTAGAGATGTAAAAAAAGATAATTTTATTTCTTTATTAGATTGTGAAATAAAAAATATCAAACCAAATACAATTATTTTAAATGAAGACAAAGAGAGTGATTTTGTATATTTGTTATTAAGTGGTAGTATCAAAAAATATAAAAGCTTTGAAGCCTCTTTTTCTTATCTCTCTGCTGGTATATTCTTAGCTTTTGAAAATATAATAGAAAATAAAAAAATACTTTATACTTATAAAACTAGATCTTATGTAAATGTATTAGAAATTCCTAAAGTGATTTATATGGATTTTATAAAGAAAAATAATTTACAGAATAAATTAAAAGAAATTATAAAAAAAGAAAAAGTTCTAAAAGAATTTCCTCTTTTTTCTTCTTTTTTATCTCCTAAAACAATAGATATTATAGTAAATAATATAATTTATAAAAAATATACACATAATGAAGAAATTACTGAAATGAAAGATGGTTTGTGTTTAATAATAAAAGGTGAAGTTACAAGATTTTTATATGATCAAAAAATACATAACTTAGGTAAAAAAGATTTTTTTGGAGAAAGAAATATTTTAGAGTTTAAGAGAAATAATTATAAGTATAAGGCTGTTGGTGAGCTTGAGTTATATATTATTCCTAAAATTGTTTTAAAAAATATTCCTATTATACATTGGAAACTCTTTACTAAATTTCAAGAAAGTCTAATCTGGTAAAAATTATTATAAGTAATATTTTATATCTTTTGTATATATAAATGAATATTTATATTACATTTATAATTTGTAAGTATAATGTAGAAAAAACCATAAGGTAAGAAATGACTTTTATTGATTTTAAAAAACTACTTTTAGATGCTGAACTAACTATTCCTAAGTTTACAGCCTTAATTCAAGTTAGTGAAAAAAATATCCAGTCTTATAAGAAGAAAAAAGAAGTTCCTAATGCAATAGCCGCAATTGCAGCTTGTTTTGCCCAAATGAATAAAGATGGCAAAGATTTTAAAGATTTAATAAATAAACTTGAATTAAAGAAAAAAGAAAAAAAAAGGTTCTGGTTTCTCTGCTAATAAAATAGTAAAAGATGAAAAAAGTGAAAAAGATATAAAAGATGAAAAAGATGAAAAAAAAGAAAGAAAAATAAGAAAATAAATAAAAGATTTTTAAATTTTTTTTAAATTAAATTATCATTAATATTTTTTTGATATACTTCCTTTTATAACAAAAGGAAACAAATGATAATTACTAAAAATGTAAAAAAATTTCTTATAATATCTTCTTTTATGATGGCGCTAAGTGTTTTAATTGGTGCTTTTGGAGCACATGGTTTAAAATCACATGTTGATGAATATCTTTTAAATGTTTTTAATACAGGGGTAACATACCAGTTTTATAATACCTTAGGTCTTTTTATTCTTTCATTTTTAATCTCAATACTTCCAAATTCTAAAAAAATAGTTTTTAGTGCGTATTTACTTCTTTTAGGTACTTTAATATTTTCATTCTCTTTATACTCCTTAGTTTTATTTAAAATTACTTGGTTAGGAATTATAACTCCAATAGGTGGGAGTATTATTATTGTAGCTTGGTTACTTTGTGCTTATTCCTTAAAGGACTTAAAACTTGAGCATGATTGAAAAAATTCAAAACATTAGAGACTCTAGGTGGTTTTCTAATTTAACTACTATTATTATCATAGCTTATGCTTGTCTTTTAGGTTTTAAAACAATGGGAGATGTTGAAACTACATACTCTTTATTTTTAAAACTTTCTGATTATTTTGTAACAATTTATTTTGTTTTTGAATTAAGTATCAAAATGATTGCAGAAAAGAAGTTTGTAAATTTCTTTAAATCTTCTTGGAATATTTTTGATTTTGTAATTGTTGTAATCACCTTATTACCTCTTGAATCTTCGTCTTTTGCGGCAATTGCAAGGTTATTGAGAGTTTTTAGAATTTTAAGACTTTTTACTTCACGACCTGAGCTAAAAAAAATAATAGATATGTTAATAAAAGCTATTCCTTCTATTATAGATATTGTTATTTTAATGTTTATAATTTTTTATATTTATGCAATTATAGGAAGTTTCTTTTTCGTTGATTTACCTTCTGGTTTATGGAAAGATTTTTTAGTTTCAATGTTAACACTTTTTAGAGTTCTTACTTTTGAAGACTGGACTGATGTTATGTATGAAGCTATGGAAGTACATTCTTGGGCCTGGATTTATTTTGTTTCTTTTATTATTATTGCAGCTTTTGTATTCTTTAACCTTTTTGTAGCTGTTATAATAGGTGAAATGCAAAAACTTCAAGAAGCTGATATGAAAGATGAGATACATGCTGATAGTTTAAAACTAGACCTCTTATTGCGTGAGATGTCAGAGCTTAAAGAAGATATCAAAGAATTAAGAAAAGATCAAAAACAAAAAAAATGAAAACTTTTTCAATTTTAGGTTGTGGTTTTTTAGGCTTAGGTTTAGTTAAACAATTACAAAAAAGTTATATCATAAATATAGCAACAAGAAGTAAACTAAAAGCAAAAGAGTTTTCTTCTTGTGGTTTTAATTCTTATGTCTTATTTTTAAATAATTATCAGTATTTGAAAGAGTTTTTAGATTGCGATATTTTATTTATATCTTTACCTCCTAAAGATGAAAACTATATATTTTTTTTAGAACATATTTATAAAAATATATTAAATAAAACTAAGGTAATATTTATCTCTTCTACTTCGATTTATCCACAAAAAGATTTGATTTTTACTGAAAGTTTTTATATTAAAAATGATGATTTTTCTTTAGTAAATAAAGCAGAAAGAGTTGTTAAAAAAAGATCAAATATAATTTTTAGATCTGCTGGTTTAATGGGTGAAAATAGAATTCCTGGAAAGTATTTTTCAAATAAAGAAGTTAAAAACTATATGCAAAAAGTAAATTATGTACATAAAGATGACCTTATTTCAGTTATTGTTTTTGCCTTAGATAAAAATCTTGAAGGCATTTACAATGTTTGTGCTTTAGAACATCCAAGAAAGAAAGAAATATATACAAAAAATGCTAAGAAATATAATTTTAAAGAGCCAATTTTTAATTCTTCTTCTAATGAAAATAAAAATATAAATAGAATAATTTCTTCTTCTAAGCTATGCAAAGAAGGCTTTGAATATATTTATTCAAAGCCTTTATTTCTTAAATAATTAAAAGCTTTTAATCATTTGTATTAAAAGCTCTATCTCCTGCATCACCAAGACCTGGTCTGATGTAATCATTTTCATCAAGTCTTTCATCTATTTGAGCAATATAAATATCAACATCAGGATGTATTTCTTGCACTTTTTTTATTCCCTCAGGTGAACCTAAAACATTTAAAGAAATAATTCTTTTAGGATTCTTTTTCTTTAAAAAAGCAATTCCATCTATTAGTGAACCCCCAGTTGCCACCATTGGGTCAAGAAGTAATACTGTTCTTCCTTCTAAGTTTGGAATGTTTTCATAAAAAAGTTTAGATAAAGAAGTTTCTTCATCTCTTTTCATTGCTAAAAATCCAGATTTTGCATAAGGTAAGGTTTTTAAAATACCTGTAAGCATTGGCTCACCAGCTCTTAAAATAGGAACTAAGACTAACTTTTGCACTTCTATCATTTGTACATCTAAAGGACCTTGCCAAGTATTTATGTTTTGTGTTACTGTTTCAAAGTTTTCTAGGGCTTCTGAGGCAATTATTCTTGATATCTCTTCAATAGTCATTCTAAATTCATTTGAAGCTGTTCTTGTATCTCTTAATCTATTTACTAAATGTTTTACTACTACGTTTTTACTCTCTTTATACATATGTTTTCCTAAGTTTTAATGTAGGAGTATAACTAAAAATGACTTTAAGATAATTAACAAGCTATTAATTGCAAAGGCTGTATAATCGAAAAATTTTAATAATGAGGTTTATATGAAAAATACTACGTACAATTTTAGAATCAAAGATTCTATTGTTGGTCTTCAATTCTTATTTGTAGCTTTTGGAGCTTTAGTTTTAGTTCCTCTTCTAACTGGACTTGATGCTAATGTTGCTTTGTTTACAGCTGGACTTGGTACTTTAGTTTTCCAGTTAATTAATAGAAAAAATGTTCCTCCAATTTTTTTAGCATCTTCTTTTGCTTTTATAGCTCCTATTTCTTATGGGGTTAAAACATGGGGAATTGCGGCAACTATGTCAGGGCTTGTTGCTGCTGGTTTGTTTTATGTTCTTCTTAGTTTTGTAATTAGACTAAAAGGAAGTGATTTTTTGCATAAAATTCTTCCAGCTGTTGTAGTTGGACCTGTTATTATGTCTATTGGACTTATTTTAGCACCTGTTGCTGTTAATATGGCTATGGGTAAAACAGGAGATGGCGCAATACAGTTAGTGCCCCAAGATCAAGCAATGGTTATTTCTATGGTTGCTTTATTAGTTACCGTTTTTGCCTCACTTACACAAAAGGGAATTTTTAAATTAATTCCTATTTTACTTGGAATAATTGTAGGTTACATTATCTCTTTAATGTATGGAGTTGTTGATTTCTCTTCAATTTCAAATGCTTCTTGGTTTGCAATGCCAAACTTTGTTGCTCCTGTATTTCATTGGGAAGCTATTATTTTTATTCTTCCAATTGCAATTGCCCCTGCTATTGAGCATATTGGTGATATGTTAGCTATTTCAAATATCACAAAAGAAGATTATTTAAAAAACCCAGGTTTAAAAAATACTCTTTTAGGTGATGGAATTGCAACTTCTTTGGCTTCACTTTTTGGTGGTCCTCCTAATACCACTTATTCTGAAGTAACTGGTGCTGTTTCTGTTACAAAAGCTTTTAATCCAGCAATTATGACATGGGCTGCTATTTTTGCTATTGTTTTAGCTTTTGTAGGAAAAGTTGGTGGTTTCTTAGGAACTATTCCAGTTCCTGTTATGGGTGGGATTATGTTACTATTATTTGGAATTATTGCTTCAATTGGAATAGGAACACTTGTAAAAGAAAAAGTAGATTTAACTTGTACAAGAAATATGGCAATAGTATCAATGATTTTAGTATTCTCTATTGGTGGAATGACTTTTAACTTTGGTGCAGTTGCTTTTTCTGGTATTGGACTTGGTGCAATTGTTGGAATTGTATTAAATTTAATTTTGCCAAAAGTTAAAGAAGCAAAATAAAATACTTTAAATAATAAAACTAAGATATGACTATATTTTTTAAGTCATATCTCTTTTTTTACTCGCATAGTTAAAATCTGTACATCTTTAGAAAAAATGCTAATTCACATCTAAAAACAATAGCTTTAATACTTATAATATATTAAATCTCTTATAATATAAAAAATAAAAGGATATACATGGCAAAAGAACATCAATTTGATATTTCGGCAAAACTTGATTTCCAAGAACTAAAAAATGCAATAGTACAAGCACAAAAAGAGTGTGATACTAGATATGATTTTAAAGGTATTGAAAAAGAGATTAATTTTAATGAGGGAGCTAAAACTATTAGTATTAACTCTGCAAGTGATAATAAAATAGATGCAATTTATGATATTTTAATTTCAAAGCTAAATAAAAGAGGTATTCCTATTAATTCTTTAGATGAACCTAAACAAGAGAACAGTTCAGGAGCTAATAGAAAATATACTTATCCTTTAATTGATTCAATTCAAAAAGATGAAGCTAAAACAATTCAGACTGAAATTAAATCTTTAAAACTAAAAGTGAAATCAGTCAATCAAGGCGATGAAATTAGAGTTACGGGGAAGAATTTAGATGATTTACAAATTGTTATGAGACATTTAAAAACATTAGATTTAAAATCTCCTTTAGTATTTGATAACTTTAGATAAAAATAGAAAGATTTCTTTCTATTTTTACCCTAGTTTAGACTTTTTACTTAAAGTACAATAGAGTCTTTACCTTCAAAAATCTTTTCATCAGCATTTTGAACAATCTTTTTGGCTATTTGACTTGTTTCATTAGCAATAGTAGAAGTATGAGCTGCAACTTGTGCATTTTTTTGAGTTTGTTGATCTAGTGTTGATACTGCATCATTAATCTGATGTATTCCTTCTTGTTGCTCTTTTGAAGCAAAGGTAACATCTTGAATTAGCTCAATTGTTTTTGAAATTCCTTCATTTAGATTTGTATAACCATCTATCATTTGATCTGCTATTGTTTTTCCATCATTTGCTTTTAGCGTTGCTTGTTCAACTAAATCTTTAATATCTTTAGCTGCTTGTGCTGACCTTGAGGCAAGGTTTCTTACTTCTTGGGCAACTACTGCAAAACCTTTTCCAGCTTCACCTGCTGTTGCTGCTTCTACTGCTGCATTAAGTGAAAGAATATTTGTTTGAAAAGCAATTTGATCAATTAAAGAAATTGAATCATTTATTGCTAAAACTTGCTCATTTATTTCATCCATTGCAGTTGTAGTTTGATTTGCTAATACTTGACCTTTATTAACAGAACTAGTTACTTCTTTTGCTATTTCAGACATAGTTATAATATTATGTGTATTTTGTGTAATGCTTGCTGTTATCTCTTCTAAGGCTGCTGATGTTTCTTCTAGTGATGCTGCTGCTTCATTTGAAGAGTGATTTAAAATATCAACATTTTTCAATAATTCATTTGTACTTTTATTAATAGTTAAACCATCTCTTTTATTATCTTGTAACATTGTTGTAACAATTTGTCCAACATGTAAGATTGATTTTTCTACTTTAGCATGAGCATCATGTATATTATTTGTAAAATCAAGATTTGAATAAGAATTTAGAACTTCAGTAATTTCATTTATATTTCCACCAATAGTATTATTAAGAACCTCAAGCATTTGATTTATTTCGGCTTTTAAGTCTTGTAAATTTGGACTTTTTGTTTTATATTCTAATCTTTGATTTAAATAACCAGTTTTAATTTTGGAAACAATATTTTTAACTTCTTCCATAAATTTAATATCATCAAGAATAATTTCTTTTGAAATAAGAATATTAGAGTTTACTTTTTTTGACATTTGTCCAATTACATCAACTCTGTTTTCATCAATTGTAATTAAGTTACAATCTTTACTCTCTTTATTTAAAAATTTGAAAAAACCATCTAATCCTTGAGCTAGAGTTGTAACCCCATCTTCAATATTAGAACTTATTATTTTCCCTAAAAAAAGACTAAGTAAAACAATTAAACAAGATAAAACAATAAAAATTATCATCCAAAGTTTTGCTTCATGTGATAACTCTTTTGCGCTTTGTATAAGTTCCCTAGCAATTTCATCATCTATTTGTTTTAACATATTTATTTTTTTAGTAATTGTTTTAAACCAGTGGAAAGAATCAATATTAAAGTTTTTTTCATCTTTTGCATTAAGTGCAATGTTTCTCATATTATTAACATCTTTAATAATAGGACCACTTAAGACTTTTTTATAAAATAAATAAGCTTTTTTATTAGCTAGTTTTTCAAAAGAATTTAAATAAGCATTTTGTTCAGAAATAAGTCTATTGAACTTAAGTTTTGCTCCTATGGCAAAATGGTCATTTGCAAAACTAACAGCTCCAACTGCTCTTTCAATTCCAGCTCTCTCTTTTGCTAGTAAAAAGTTAGTATAAGATGTAAGCTGTATTGTCATTTCATTTTTAATAGAAAAAGAAGCCGTTTTTCTTACAAGTTCTAAAAAAGAAGTATTCATTTTTGTATAATATGAAATTGCATTTTTACCACTTATTTTAAAATTCATTATATCTTTTCTAATTTTTTTAATGTTTTCAAGTTTATTTTGTGCTGTATATAAAAGATCAGAAAAATCTTTTTTATAATATACTAATGTTATTTCTTTTAAATTATTTTCAAAATCATGGATCTTTTGATCTGTTAATTCTCTTTGCCTAGGGAGTTTATTAGTAAAATTTTTACCATTTGATGCTAGGAAACCAGCTGTCATTCCTCTTTCTTTTTGTAACTCATGAACTAATGATGTTACTTTTGTTGATAAGAGTACAACTTTGTTTAACATATCAAAATTAACATAACGCTGGTATCTTTCATAAGATATAAGCCCAGCAACAATAAATAAGCCAATTAATGGGCTTAATAGTAATAATCGAAGTTTTGTTTTAATTTTAAATCTATTCACAGTTTTCTTTTCCTTAATAAATATAAAAAATATATAAAAATTATTTAAATAGTTTTGATTTTAGTTAAATATAAATTTACTTTAGATTAAAAAGTAAAAAGATTTTTTAATTTTGTTTTAATTTTTTAGATTCTAAAGATTATTACTAAATTAATAGTGATATTCATTATTTTTATTTTTATTTTTTACTATATCTATCTTAAAATTACTACTAGTATAAAATTGTGAATATTACAAAAAAGACTTTATTGTTTTTTATTCAAAAATAAGAATTTATATATGAAGATAAAAGTTGAAAAATGAAAAGCATTGTTTATGTGAATATATTTATAAAAGAGTAGATAAAACCTTATATAAAGCAAAGCATATAGGAGGCAATAAAGTAGTATATGATATAAAATAAAGATAGAGTGTATATTAAATTTAGTATAATTTATTTTAGAGATTAATTTAGATAAAACTAAATAAAATGGAATTATAATGCATATATCAAAAGAAGAAAGAGACGCTGTTTATAAAACAATTTTTAATAGACGTGATACTAGAAGTGAGTTTTTAGATGAGAGTTTAGATGATGAAATAATTACAAGATTATTAAAAGCAGCTCACCATGCTCCTAGCGTTGGTTTTATGCAACCTTGGGACTTTTTAGTAGTGAAAGACAAGAAAATTAAACTTAAGATAAAAGAAGCTTTTGTAGAAGCTAGAAATAAAGAAAAAGAGTTCTTTTTTGATGAAAAAAGAGACTTATATGATAGCTTAAAATTAGAAGGAATTACCCAAGCTTCTATTGGAGTTTGTATTACTTGTGATAGAAGTAGAACTGGTGAAATAGTTCTTGGTAGGACGCAAAACAAACAAATGGATTTATATTCAAGTGTTTGTGCTGTTCAAAATCTTTGGTTAGCCTCAAGAGCTGAAAACTTAGGTCTTGGTTGGGTTAGTATAATTTCTCATGAAAAACTAAAAGAGATTTTAAATATACCCTCGCATATCGAAATTATTGCTTATGTTTGTATAGGAAAGGTTAAGTTCTTTCATGAAAAACCAGAACTTGAAAAAGTATCTTGGTTAAAAAGAAATCCTTTAGAAGATATTGTCCATTATGATACTTGGAATAATAAAAAAAACTAATACACGAAGAATAAACAAAAGTTTTGTATAATTAATACTTAAATAATAAGGATTAATATGAAAGTATTATTATTAGAAGATGACCTAGCTTTAAGTGATATTTTATATGAGCATTTAAAATATAGAGATTTTGACGTCACCTTAGCTTTTAATGGAGAAGATGCTCTAGAAGCTCTAATTGAAGAGGTTTATGATTTTGCAATCTTAGATATAAATACACCAAAACTTTCTGGGTTAGAGGTGTTAAAAACACTTAGAAGTGAGTATAAAAACCAAACACCTATAATAGTTGTAACTGCTTACCAAGATACAAAACATTTAAAAGAATCTTTTGAAAATGGTGTTGATGATTATATTAAAAAACCTTTTGATTTAGTAGAGTTAGATCAAAGAATAAATAAATTATGTAGACATTTCTCTTTAGAGCAAGAAGGTGAGTTAAAATTAGATGATAATATATCTTTATATCTTGAATCTTGTGAAGTTGTAATTAATAATAAATCAATTTCTATTGCACAAAAAGAGAGAGATATACTTAAATATTTTGTAACACATAAAAATAGAGTCATTTCTAGTGATGAGTTATTACAAAATATGTGGAATTATGATGAACAACCAACGGATGCAACTATTAGAGTTTATATAAAAAACTTAAGAGAGTTATTGGGACGTGAAAAAATTGTAACAATAAGAGGAATAGGGTACAAATTTGAACAAAAATGAAAAAAAAGCAGTTATTAGTTTTCTATTTATCTATGTAGGTTCAACAGCACTTTTTTTAGGTGTAATGTTATATATTTATTATGTAAATGAGCTAAAAATGTATAATGCACACTGTTCAATGCAAATGTCACGAGCAGCCCAAGAAATAAGAGCTGATATTTTAAAATCATATATGGACAAAAAAACTTTTATTCCTAAGAAGTTAAAAGAAGAAGCTTTATCTTATGGACTTTTTTCAAAAGATAAAGAAAAAATCTATTCTAGTTTGTCAAATAAAACGAGTATAGATTTTGAACAAATATCATATGTGAAAAACTCATTTTCTTATCATATAACCAAAATAGATGAAAAATATGAAGAAATAGAGACAAAATATATTGTATTAGAAACAAAACAGGCTTTTATGGATAAAAGAGACTTACAGGTTTTTGTTCTTTTTGTATTGCTATTTGGAATAATATTTGTCTCTTTTATTGGTTATTTTTTAGTAAAACTTTTATTAAAACCAGTTAGAGAAAAAATAAAACATATGGATGATTTTATAAAAGATTCTGCTCATGAATTAAATACTCCGGTTGCTGTTTTATTAACTTCTGTTTCAACACTAAAAAAAGGCATAAATTCTGAAAAAATGCTTAAATATATTTTAAGTTCTTCTAAGCAAATTTCTGAAATTTATAACGATATTCATTTTTCAGCTTTTAATGAAATAAATGAAAATGTTGAAGAAGAGCTTGATTTAGATGTATTAATTAAAGAAAGTGTATATTTTTTAAGTGATATTGCTAATGCTAAGAGCATAACAATATCGAGTGTACTTTCTGATACTAAAATTTATATGGATAGAACAAAAACAAGAAAACTTGTAAATAATCTTATTTCAAATGCTATAAAATATTCACATAAAGATTCAATTATTGAAGTTGCTCTAAAAGAGTATAAGTTTTGTGTAAAAGATTATGGAATAGGAATATCTTCAAAAGATCAAAAAGACATTTTTACAAGATATAAAAGGGGACAAAACAATGAAGGTGGTTTTGGAATTGGTTTAGATATAGTTTCAAAAATTAATTATGAATATAATTTAAAACTATCTCTAAACTCAAAACTTAATGTTGGTTCAGAGTTTTGTATAGACTTTGCAAATATTAAAAGATAGTATTTATTTGCAAAGTAATAGTAAGGTCTTCTTGTTTATCATATGTTCGTAAAGAAGAGCTAATGGATTTTTTATTGTAATTTGATAATTTTGCTTGAATACTTTGTAAAATATGCCAGAATTTTTCATTAAAAGGTGTATTTACTTCTTTGATTTTATTCTTAAGGATTTTATCAACTATTATTTCTATTAAATGCTCATAAAAAAGTTTATTTGTTCTTCTTTGTTTTCTATATGGTTTCATAATAATTAAATTATTTCTATATACTTTTAACTCTTCTTCATTTAAGTTTTTATTAGAAAGATTTTCTATTTCTTGATCTAAAAAACTGTCTATCTCAGCTGTTTCTTTAGCCCATACGTCTTTTAAAGAGGGTTTTAACTCTAAAATAGTATCACATGTTATTTTATCTTCATGTTGTAAGTCTTTTATATCATAGTGGTATATTATCTCTTTTTTATAATCATGTGATATTGCTTTATAAATCTGCATACAGTGATTTATATAAATATATTTATCCTCTTTGCCTGTTTTAAAAGATACTCCAATAGGAGAAATAATTGCTTTTGGTCCAACATATTTAAGTTTCATAATAAGCCTTTTTTATATATAATTAAATTATAATATATAAAAGGTTTAAAATGAATAATATAATAGAAAATTTTAAAACAAAAGAGTTAAAAGATACAAAATTTGTACATCCTTTTTCCATATCTTATACTCAAAATGGAATAAATAAAACTTGGGAAGCTGTAAAAAGCTTTGATAGTGTTGCAATTTTATTATTTCACGAAGAAAAAAACTCATTTTTACTAGTAAAACAATTTAGACCTCCTGTTTATTTAAATGATAAAAGCAAGCTTTACACTTATGAGTTATGTGCAGGAATAATTGATAAAAAGACTTCATTAAAACAAATTGTAAAAGAAGAAATAGAAGAAGAGTGTGGTTATGATGTATCTTTAAATGAGATAGAAAAGATTACTTCTTTTTATACAAATGTAGGAGTAAGTGGTGCTTTACAACACTTGTATTATGCAAAAATAGATAAAAACATGAAAGTACATGAAGGAGGGGGTATTCATAGTGAACAAATTGATTTATTTTATTTACCCCTGTCTAAAGTAGAAGAGTTTATGTATGATGAAAATATAGCTAAAACACCTGGTTTGATGTTTTCTTTTTATTGGTTTCAAAAAAAGATTTTAAAAAAACTTTTTTAAGTTTTTTTATATCTTTTACTACTCTTCTAAATATTTTTAAAGCTTGTTTTATCTTGATAAACTAATTCCAAAAGAAAACCTACTAATGCTTTTATCATAATCAATTAAACTATCTCCATATCCATTTGAAATTTGAACATAAGCAAAAGTATCTTTTGAAGAGAACAATGGAAAGGTATAATCTATTTGGGCATAAGATTTGTTTTTATCATTAAACCTTAAGTTATTTCTAAATAAAAGTTTAAATACATGTTTTTTAAAAGGAAGTAAAAAAGTAATATCTCCATAACCTAAATAATTCTCAATATCTTTATTATCATCATCTTTTTTATCTTCCCTTAATCTATACCATATTTTTGGAACAATAAAAAGATTTGATACTTGAAAATAACTCTCTAAGTAAATTCTATTCCAAGAGCGTGAGTTTTCATCTTTTCTTCCATTTGACTCATGTAAAAGACCTATTTTAAAGGCTTTTAATGAGGTTTTGTCTTTTTTCCCATAAGGAATATTTACAAAAATCTCAGGAGCGTAATTTGTTTCTCTAAAAGGAGCAGAAGGAGAATATATTTGCCACCAAGAAGTTTGAGTATAAGCAAAATAGAAACTTTCATTTAAATTAAAAAAGTTTTTAATAATTGGTTTTTTTATACTAAGTTGAAATTTAGCTTCATTTATATTTCTATCTTTTATCTTAGTACTTGTATGAGAAAAAGGAAGAAAATAATTCTCTTTATAAGGATAAATATTAAAAGATGAACTAAGAACTTGCTCAATTGTTTTAACAGTTTGTTCATCTTGTACTTCATTAAGTATTAATTTTGAAGCTTGAATAATATCTTCTTGTTCTTTATTTATATATCTAAGTTCTAGTTTTTTAGATGCAATTTGTTTATATAAAAGCATAGCTTCTTTATAATTATGTTTATTTTGTGCTTCTTGTGCTTTTTCATATAAATTATCAAAGTTTAAACTAAAAGCAAAGATAGAAATAAAGCATAGTAGAAATATTTTTAGCATAATATTTACGACTCCTTTTAGGTTTTGCTAATTTTACTGCTTTGTAGCTTTATATATCTTTTTCTAATTTATTTGCAAGCTATGTGAAAGATTTTTTTGTTAAAATAGAAAAAAATACAGGGGCATATCTTGACTTATAAAAAAATGTTTTTTCCAATTGGTGGAGGAGAAGAGTTAGAATCTAGGTTATGTGGTGCAATATTAGTTGCAAAATATTTTAAAACTAATTTAGAAATATTAAAATGTGAATCTAATCCTAATAGTACTTTAGCAAAAAAATTAAATTTGCCAAAACATATACAAAAAGAGATTGATGATGTTTTGTCTTCTCAAATAGATAGTGAGCATAAACTTTTTGAAGAGTTTTTTTCAAAAATTGCTAAAAAAATGGATATTACTATTTCAAAAGATTTATTAGAAAATAAAGCGAGTGTTTATATAAATACAAAAAATGGATATAGAAGTAAAGTTGTAGAACAGGCTTCTAAATTTTGTGACTTAGTAATTGCAGCAGCTCCTCCTTTAGGTGTTTCAACAGCTACATTTGAGGCTGCTGTTTTAACAAGTGGAAAGCCTGTTTTGATGATTCCTAGAGTTTTAGAAACATTTGATACTAAAAATATAATAATTGGTTGGAACAACTCCCCTGAAGTTTCAAGAGCTGTGACTTCTTCTATTGAGATTTTAAAAGAAGCACAAAAAGTACATATTGTTTCGTCATCTCAGTATTCAAAAAATAATTCAAGTATAAATGATTTATTAGCTTATTTAAAATATCATAATATTAATGCTAGTTATGAAATAGTAAAAACTACAAAAACACCAGGACAAGCCTTATTAACTTCTGCTTTAAATGGAAACTTTGATTTAATTATTGCAGGTGCTTATGGACATAGAGGTTTAAAAGAGCTGATGTTTGGTGGAGCTACTAGGTATTTACTAGAAAAATCTAGCTTACCTGTTTTTATGTCACATTAGTTTAAAAAAAGTAAAAATATGAAAATATTACTTTTAGAAGATAATAAAACTCTTAGTTCTGGTATTTATAAAAGATTAAAAGAACATAATTTTATAGTAGATTGTTTTAGTGATGGGGCAGAAGGATTATATGCTTTAGAAACTTTTTCATATGACCTTTTGATTTTAGACCTAGGTCTTCCTTCTTTAGATGGAATAGAAATTATAAAAAAACTAAGAAATTCTAAAGAATATATACCTATTTTAATCATTTCAGCAAGGGATAAATTAGATCAAAGAATTTTAGGTCTTGATGTTGGAGCTGATGATTATTTATGTAAACCTTTTGAACTTGAAGAAATTATTGCAAGAGTTCAAGCTTTGTTAAGACGAAGTAAAAATTTAATATCAAAAGTAATTACATATAAAGATTTGCACTTTGATTCTGTTAATAAAACTCTTAGTAGAAATGAACAGTATATAGATTTAAGTAAAAGAGAATTAAGTATTTTTGAATATCTTTTATTAAATGTGAACAAAGTTGTAAGTAAGGAAAATATTGTTAATAATATTACCTCTTTTGATGATGATTTTAATCCTCGTGCGGTTGAAACATATATCTCAAGATTAAGAAAAAAACTTGGTACTTCAATAAATCTAAATACTGTTCGCGGTTTAGGTTATATTTTACATTCATTATGAAAAAAAATAGTAGCAAAACACAATCAATAAAATCTAGACTCTTAATTTGGTTAACCATTCCTTTAACTATTTCTATGATTATTTTATTTGTGTATATTTATTTTCTAGTAAATACAAAAGTAAATAATTTCTTTGATAAAACTCTTTATGCTAGTGCTAAAAGTATGGAAAATAGTATTGGTGTTAAACATGGCTCTTTAAGCGTTGATTTGGTTTATTTCGCCCTTGATTTATTATCTTCAAATACAGAAGGTTTAATATTTTATTCTATTGTAGATGAGAGAAACAAACTTTTAGTTGGATATAAAGATTTACTAAAAAAAGATTTATTAAAAAATAGAGATAAACTTTTTTATAATACTGTTTATTTGCAAGAGTCCTTAAGAGCTGTATCTTTTAAAACATCAATAATAAGTGCAGGCAAGACTCATATTGCGATTATTACAATTGCAGAGAGTACTGAAGGGCGTTTATCTACTATAAATGACATCTTAACTAATTTATTTATTATTATGAGTATTGTAATACTTTTTACAATAATCATATCTCTTATTGCTGTTTCTAAAGGTTTAGCACCTTTATATTTTTTACGAAAACTAATACAAAAAAGAGATTCAAGAGATTTAAAACCAGTTAGTTTTGATGCTCCTAAAGAAGTTGAAGAAATAGTAAATAGTATAAACTTATTGCTTAAAAGAAGTAGGGAAAACATAGAATATATTGAACATTTTAATTCTGATGTTTCTCATCAATTAAGAACACCTTTAGCTGAGTTAAAAATGAAACTTGAACTATCTTATGATAAAGCAGATAAAGAGTATATCTCTTTAGTAAAACTTGTTAATTCAATGATTCATATAACAGAACAACTTCTTTTATATGCAAAAACAAATCCTAATACCTTAAATCTTAATCACTTTAAAAAGTTAAACTTAAATAAAATGTGTAAAGAATATTGTATAAAAACTGCACCTAGAGTTTATGCAAAAGGTTTTGAGTTTGCTTATGAGGGTTTAGAGGAAGATGTTTTTATTAGCTCTGATTGTATTATTTTAGAATCAATGTTAGATAATATTATAAATAACTCTTTATTTTATGCAATTAATGAAAATAACCATGCAATGGGAACTATTACTCTTAGTTTAAAAAGACATAATAATACTATTTGGTTAAGTGTTAAAGATGAAGGTTATGGTTTAGCTAAAAATGATTTAATAAATATTTTTGATAGATTTTATAGAGTAGATTCCAATTCAAGTGGTAGTGGTTTAGGGCTTAGTATAGTTAAACAAATTGCACTTTTACATAAAGCTAGTGTAGAAGCTAGAAATAATAATGGTTTAGAAATTTCAATTATTTTTACTAATTATACAAAAATATAAATACTAAAAAGTTTAAAAGAAGAATAAACAAGTAGAAAACTCTACTTGTTTATATAGTTATTTTGTTATAGCTTTTATTATCTTAGATCCAAATAGTGAGAATAATAATAGTGCTAGAATTACTAGTGCTATTGGACGTTCAAGTAAATAAGATATATTTCCACCAGATATTTGTAAGGTTTGAACTAAAGAACTCTCAGCCATAGAACCTAATAACATTCCAATAACAGCTGCTGGAACTGAGAAGTTATATCTTCTAAATACCCAACCAATTATTGCAAAAACTAGAACCGTAATTGGCCCAGACATATTACCAGTTAATCCAAAAGCTCCTGAAACTGCAAGAACTAAAACAGAAGGTACTAAATATGTCATTTTTACTTTTATAATAGATGCCAAAACTGGAATTAATAATAAACCTAAAATTATAAGTAAAAATACTTGTCCGAAGTTTGCAAAAATAATTGCATAAACAATATCCATCTCTTCTCTAATAAATTGAGGACCACCTGTAATATTATGCATAGCAAAAGCTGCTAACATAACAGCAGTTGCACCTCCTCCTGGAATTCCAAGTGCTAAAAGTGTTGCCATTGAACCAGCTTCAGAGGTTGAATTAGCAGCTTCTGAGGCTACTACACCTTTTGGATTACCCTTACCAAAAGAATCAGGATCTTTATCTCTTCTTTTAGTTTCGATATAAGATAATAGATTTGATACAGAAGAACCAACTCCTGGAACTGCTCCTATTAAAACTCCAATTAAACTTCCACGTATTAAAATAACAGGATAAGAAAAAGCTTGTCTAAAACCTTTTAGTATTTCAGATATTCTAACTTGTCTTTTACTTTCATCTTCAACTAAAAACTCAGATTTAACAAGTTTAAAGAGCTCAGATGCTGCAAACATTCCCATCATTGCAGGAATTACAGGAATTCCATCTGCAAGAAGTTCTATATCCATAGTTCCTCTCATAACTCCAGCCTCACTAAAACCAATAGTTCCAATTAAAAGACCAAAAAGACCAGCAATTAAACCTTTTACTACATGTTTACCAGTTAAAGAAGCGATTAGCGTTAAACCCCAAAAAATAACCATAAACATCTCAGCAGGTCCTAGTTTTAAAACAAATAAAGACATTGGTTTAATTAAAAAGAATAATAAAACATATCCAATTAAAACACCAAAAGTAGATGATCCTAAAGCTAAACCTAAGGCTTCATTATGTCTTCCTTGTTTTGCCATAGGATAACCATCAAAAGCTGTAGCAATTGCGGAAGAAGTTCCTGGTATATTCATCAAAATTGCAGGCACTCCTGCTCCAAATCCACCACCTGTAAAAATAGCTGTTAAAAATAACATTGCTTGTAAAAAATCCATATACAAAGTCATTGGTAAGAAAATAGCCATTGCCATAGATGTTTGTAAACCAGGTGTTGCTCCAAAAAATAAACCAATCATAATTCCAGGAATTACAACTAACCAATATTGAGGTTCTGAAAAAAGTAAAGTAAGCGCATCTTGCGCTGCATTTATATCAATTATATTCATTATATAGTCCTAATAATCAGTTGGAAAAATAAGCATAGGCATAGGGTATGGTAACATTAGTGAAAAAAAGTATGATATTAAAAATCCATATACTAAACTATATCCAAGTATCCAAGTCCATCTAGTTTCACCATGAAAGAATAAGAATAGTGCAATAAATATTACTGTTCCAATATCAAAACCTAAAATTTCTAAAGTAAAAACGTAAAGTGTAAATAAAATAATTACAGGTAAAACAGTTGTAATATCTTCTTTTTTATCTTTGTCATCTTCTATTTCATCTTTATGGGTAAAAAAATCATATAAACATAAGCATAAAGTTATTGCAGTTATTGGAAGAATCAGTATCATGTTTTCTAAACTACTTGAAGCTCTATGTGCATCAAGTGCATACCATATTACAAAAGAAGCTAAGCATAGGATTACTATGCTATTAGCCACTCTTTGTTTTGAAAAAGTCATTTATCTAACTCTATTTTTTTAATAAATAACTATATGATTTAAAAATATCAAATGATTTTAAAATTAACTCATTTGATTTTTCAGGACCAGTCCATGTATATCCAATATTACTTTTTTTAAGAAACTTTTGAACACCTTTTGTTGCAAGAGTTCTTTTTATTGCATCTTTTAAAGTATTAAATCTTTGGGGATATTTATTTTTAAACTTAGTAGATACTGCAAATCCTCTCATAGAACCTGGAAATACTGGAAGTTCAAATCCTAAAGGTTTAATTGCTTCATTTAACGTAGGAGCATCCCATTGTTTCATTCTTTTATCTTTAACTATTGCTAAAGGACGAATAAATTCTCTAATACTTTCACTTCCTTGAGCTGAAATTGCGATTAAATCAACTTGCCCACCAGCAACTGCTGTTCTAGCTTTTCCACCAGAACTATAAGTAACTAAGTTTAAGTTTTCTTGAGGAATATTATATTTTTCTAATAATAGTTTTAAAATTAAATGTCCACCACTTCCTTGAACAACTGCTGCTTTAACTGTTTTTGGTTTGTTTTTAATTTCATTTAAAAGTTCAACCATAGTTTTAAATTTTGTGTCTTTATTAACAGCTAATAATTCAAAGTCAAACCATTGAATATTTATAAATGAGAAATCATTCATACTATATTTAGCTCCACCTGTTAAGATAGTATTTGCTAAGTATGGTGAGAATGTTGATGCAAAAACTGTATATCCATTTGCTGGTTTTTTAAGTACATAATTTGCTGCAATTTGAGTTCCTGCACCTTTTTTATTTACTATTTTAATTCTTTGTCCTATTTCATCTGAAAGAAAAGTTGACATTGTTCTTGTCATTCTATCAGCACTTCCTCCAATACCAAATCCAACTACAACATTTATAGTTTTACTTGGGTATGAGTCTGCTTGAATATTGCTTGTTAAAAGCCCTAAACCTATTATTGAAAGGCTTGCAATTTTTATTGCTGATTTCATCATTGTTTTATACATTCTATCTCCTTTAAATTTATAAATTCACTTTATCATACAAATCTGTCGCCTAGCTTGCATATTAAATATATAAATAATTAAAGTCTTGATATTTTAAGGCTTAAAAAAAATAAAGTGGAATCTTGATAAAAATTAATTTATAGAAGAGGGTTTTAAATAGTATCTTCGCACTATGTATCAGCTGATACAAGTGCTAAAATTGAAAGTTTTGTTTATATTCTATTTTTAGAAATACTTTATATAACTGTATAAAAGTGTAATTGATATATGAGTCTAATTCTCATATTTAACCCCTGTTGAATACTCTAATATTGCTATACTGCTCTTATATGAATAATATGAATGTACTAAATCATTTTTAGAAGTAATAAAATCTAATTTTGCATTATTTAACTCTACAATATCATTTAATCCATTTTTATATCTCTCTTGGGCTAGATATAAATTCTGTTTTGCTAAGTTGATACTTAAACGTGATATTTCTACTATTTCAATGCTTTGTTTTAAATCATAATAAGCAGATGTTAGCTCTTCTATTATGATTAACTCTTCTTGTTTTAACTTCTCTTTAGCACTTATAATTGAGCTAAAAGCTTGTTTGCTTTTAGCTTGTGTTTTAAAACCAGAGAAAAACTCCCATTTTAAAAATACTCCAATATTACCTTGTTCTGAATCTTGCGAACTTATATCATTAGAACTACTATTTGTATAAGAGGCTTGTGCATTAAGAGTGGGGTAAAAATTAGCCTTAGAAGCTCTATGCTTTTCTTTATTTTCTTCTACTAATAATTTGTATAAAACAAGTTCTACTCTTGTATTTAAAGCTTTATTTATTAGCTCATTTAAGTTCTTTTTATCTATTTTGATATTTTTTACTAAAGCTAACATATCTTCATTTTTAGGTTTTATACTTATTAGTTTTTTTTCTCCTAAAATAACAATTAGTTTAGTTTGTGCTTTTTTAAAACTATAGTTTGCTTTTACTAAACTAAGTTTTGAGTTTGATAATTGAAGTTTTGCATTAGTAAGATCGATTTTTGTTTTAATACCTGCATCAAAATATGCTTGTACTTGTACTACTTGCAAGTTATCTATTTTAATAGACTCTTTTGCTACTTTTATTAAATGATATTTACTTAAAATATCAAAATATGCTTTTTTTACATTTAATACAGTTTTGGCCTTTGATATAATTAAATCACTTAGTGCTGCTTGATAACTCTTTTTTAAAGCACTTATAATATTAGAAGTTTTCCCAAAATCATAAAGTAATTGATTTGCACTAAGTGTATAAGCTTTTGATGAACCATCAGCTCTTACACCTTGGCTTTTCGTATTATGTCTACTTGTATTGGCACCTAAAGATAAACTTGGTAAATAAGATGCTTTTTTTTCTTTTATTACAGCTTTTTTACTTATAATAGTTGCTTTTTTTATTAAAATATTACTATTATTACTTAATGCGATATCTATTAGTTTGTTTAATTCATTTGTATTATTTACATCACTTGCAAATAAAGAAATTGAAAAAAAACTTAGTGCAATTATTCTTCTCATACCTTATCCTTTGTATTTTTTCTCTCTCTTACTCTTTGTAAAACAACAAATAATAAAGGGGTAAAAAGAAGAGTTAAAATTGTTGATATTACCATTCCACCAAAAACAGCGGTACCTAAAGAAGCTCTTGAAGCAGCTCCTGCCCCAGAAGCAAAAACAAGAGGTAAAATTCCTAAAAGAAAAGAGAATACTGTCATTAATATTGCTCTTAGTCTTAAAATTGATGCTTGAATTGCAGCTTCAATAATAGAATAACCTTCTTGCCTTAACTCTTTAGCAAACTCTATTATTAAAATAGCACTTTTTGAAGACATTCCTATTAATAATACAAGACCAATTTGTGTATATATATTATTTAATAAACCAGCCAACATATTAGCACTTAATGCACCAAACATTACAACTGGAATTGGAAGCATAATCATTAAAGGCATCATCCATGATTCATATTGAGCAGCTAAAAATAAAAATACCATTAATAAAGATAAAATAAATATAAATAAAGCTGCATTTCCTGCCTCTTTTTCTTGCAAACTAAGACCAGAAAATTCATATGATACTGAAGAAGGCAGTGTAGCTTGGGCTATTTTTTCTATACTTTTAAGTGCATCTCCTGAGCTATAACCTTCTTTAATATTATGAACTCCATTTATAGCTATACTTTGATAAGAGTTAAAATGAGTAATAGTATTAGCTCCACTTGTTTGAGTAATACTAACAACAGTACTTAAAGGAATCATCTCATCTTTAGAATTTTTTACAAAATATTGGGAAATAGCATTTTTGTTTGCTCTAAAGTTTTGATCTGCTTGTAAGAAAACTCTATAGTTTTTACCAAATTTCTCAAAATCATTTACATAAATTGAACCTAGATATGCTTGCAAAGTAGAGAAAACATCATTTAAATTTAAACCTAAAGAGTATACTTTATCTCTATTTACATCAAGAAAATATTGTGGATATGAAGAGTTAAATGAAGTATAAGCCATCATAATTGTTTTATCTTTATTTAAATTTTTTATAAACTCTTTTGCATAAGATTCAAACTCTTTTAAAGGAAGGTTTTGTTTATTTTGGAGTTTTACTTCAAAACCTCCAACAGCAGATAATCCAGGAATAGAAGGCATATTAAAAACTCTTACACTAGCAGAGTTTATCTCTTTATTTGTCTTTTTAGTAATTGCACTTATAATACCTTCAATAGATGTACTTTTGTCTTTTCTCTTATTCCAATCTTCTAAAACTATAAAAATAGTTGCAGTTGAAGAGTCAAGTGCTCCAGAAATAACAGAAAAACCACTTATACTTAAAACATCAGAAATACCTTTTGTATTTTGTATAATAGAAGTCACTTTTTTAGTTATTTCACTTGTGTTTTTTAAAGTAGTTCCTGCTTCTAAAGTAATTGAGGCAAGAAGTGTTCCTTGATCTTCATTTGGAATAAAACCAGTAGGAAGAATTTTAAATATACCATAAGTTAAAGCTAATAATATTGTGTAAATAATTATAGAAACATACCAAAACTTGATAAGCTTTCGCAATACTTTTTCATATACTATTTTAAAAGATTCAATACCTTCATCAAATTTTTTAAAAAATATATTTTTATCTTTTTGTTTTTTTCTTCGTAAAATTGTAGCACATAAAGCAGGTGAGAGACTTAGAGCACAAAGTGATGAAATTATAACAGCAAATGCTATAGTAGTTGCAAATTGCTGATATAGGGCTCCTGAAATTCCTGGTATAAAAGTAACAGGAACAAAAACAGCTAAAAGAACTAAAGTAGTTGAAATAATAGGTGCAAATACTTCTTTCATAGCTTTTATAGTGGCTTCCTTTAAACTTATATCTGGATTCTTCTCTAGGTTTGCTTCTACATTTTCAACAACAATAATAGCATCATCAACAACAATACCAATGGCTAAAATTAAACCAAATAAAGTAAGAGTATTAATAGAAAAATTTACAGCCATTAAAAGAGCAAATGTTCCTACAAGTGAAACAGGAATAGCAATGGCTGGAATAATAGTACTTCTAAATGATTGTAAAAATATATATACTACTAATAAAACTAAAAATAAAGCTTGAATTAAGGTTATAATAACCTCTTTTATTGATGCTTCAACAAACTTAGTTGTATCATATGTTGCTTCAATACTTAAACCTTTTGGAAATCTTTTCTCCAAATCTTTTAGTTTACTTTTAACTTTTTTTGCAACATCAAGTGCATTTGAACCAGGAAGTTGGTAAATTCCTAATAAAGCTGTTGCTTTATTATTTAAAGTAGCTGCCCAAGCATAAGATTCAGCTCCAAGCTCGATTCTTGCTACATTTTTTAATCTAATTTTACTTCCGTCTTTATTCTCTTTTACAATAATGTCTTCAAATTCTTTTACTGTACTTAATTTTGTATTTGACGTAAGAGTAAATTGAAACTTATTATTTGAAGTATTAGGACTCTGCCCAATTGTTCCAAGAGCAGCTTGTAAGTTTTGTGCTTTTATTGCTTGTGTAATTTGACTAATGCTTAGATTATAATTAGCTAGTTTATTAGGGTTTATCCATACTCTCATTGAGTATTTTCTCTCACCTAAATTAGAAACATCACCAACTCCTTTAATTCTTTTTAGCTCTTCTACTATATTTAAACTTGCAAAGTTTGATAAAAATAGAGCATCATGTAAATCATTAGTAGATTTAAGTGCTAAAATTTGAAGCATAGAGGTAGATTTTTTCTTAGTTATTACTCCTTTTTGTTTAACTGATTCAGGTAAAGTAGGAAGTGCTAAAGAGACTCTATTTTGAACATCAATAGCAGCCACATCTAAATCATAAGAAGATTCAAAATATAAATTAATATTAGACTTACCATCAGATGATGAGGTAGAATCCATATAAATAAGACCCTGCATTCCATTTAACTGCTCTTCTAAGGGTTTAGTAAGCGAAGTCTCAACAACTTGTGCACTTCCACCTGTATACGTGGCACTTACAGAAATAGTAGGAGGAGTTATTTGTGGAAACTGAGCAACGGGAAGAGAATAGAGTGCAATAAAACCAACAATTATTATAAAAATAGAGATTACTTTTGCAAAAATTTGTCTATGTATAAAAAATATTGAAAACATATTATATCCTAGTCATTAAGAGGGTTTTTTACTTCATTTACTTTAACTTCTTGATCTTCTTTAAGTTTAGTGATACTACTTAAAATAACTCTATCTCCTTGTTTTAATCCACTTTTGATAATTGCAAGTGTTTTATTGCTATAACTTACTTTTATTTGTCTTGTTTGTATTTTATTTTTATCATTTACAAGTAAAACATATGAACCTAATTGATTTTGTGAAATATTATTAGGATGTAAGGCAAAAAACTCTATTTTGTCACTAATAAAAAGTTTTATATTAACAAAAGTTCCAGGAAATAATAAATTTTCTTTATTTTCTATTTTTGCTCTCATTGCAACTGTTCCTGTTGACTCATTACTTGTATTATCAATAAAATCAATATGTCCAGCTAAGCTTAAACTTTGATTTTTATCTCCAGCTTCTATTATGACTTTTTGATTTTTACTAGAGCTATATTTTTTTATCAAACTAACTTCATTTGCACTTGGATTAAAATTTACATATAGTATTTTTGCATTAATAATATTTGCTAAAGTAGTTTTTGAAGCACTTATAATATTTCCAACATCAACTAAAGCTTTTCCAATTTGCCCATTTATACTTGCTTTTACACTTGTAAAGTCTAAGTCTATTTGCGCTTGTTTAATTGCTTCTTTGTCTGCTTTAACTATTGCTTCATTTTGTTTTTGTACCGCTTGTAGTTCTTCAAGTTTTTCTTTTGGAGCTAGGCCTTTATTTACAAGAGGCGTATATCTTTTAACACTTGATATTGCTAGATTTAGACTTGCTTTATTTTTTGCTAAAGATGCTTGTTTTTGAGCAAGAACTGATTTTATTTCTCTATCATCAATTTTAAATAAAATATCACCTTTTTTAACTTCATTTCCTGCTTTAAATAAAATCTCTTTTAATTCTCCACTTGCTCTTGCTAACAATTCTACTTTTTCATAAGCTTGAGTTTTACCTGTAAAATCAATCCATAAGGGGTAGGCTTGTTTTTTTATTGAAATAGTATCAACTACTATGACTTGTACTTTTTCTTGGTTTTTTTCTTCTTTATTCTTATTATCACAAGAACTAAATGTTAGTAGTGCAAAAAGAATAAGGCTAAAAGTTATTGATATTTTCTTAAAATTCAAAGTTTGTCCTTTTTTATTAGTGCAAATATAATAGCTAAAATTATTACTCTAATAACTTAGATTTATCAGTAAGTTTTATTTAATTAGAATATTTTTTTACTTGATATTAGAGAAAAAATGATATAATCGCGATATTAAATTAAAAAGGTTTTATATGTTAGTAGCTCCTTCTATACTTTCTGCTGATTTTGGAAAGTTAAACGAAGATATAATTGCAATTTGTGAGGCGGGATGTGACTTAATTCATGTTGATGTAATGGATGGGCATTTTGTTCCAAATATGACGATAGGGCCTGTTGTTGTAAATGCAGTTGCAAAAATAGCTTCTAAACCTTTAGATATACATCTTATGGTTGAAGATAATAACTTCTTTATTGATCTATTCTCACATTTAAAACCCCAGTATATATCTTTTCATATAGAGAGCGAAAATCATCCCCATAGAGTTATTCAAAAACTAAGAGCTTTAGGAATTAAACCAGCTATTGTACTTAACCCTCATACTGCACCTTCTTCTATTGAGTATTTATTGCAAGACTTAGATATGGTACTTTTAATGAGTGTTAATCCAGGCTTTGGTGGTCAAAAGTTCATAGAAAATGTACTTGAGCGAGCTAGTAGCTTAAAAAAATTAATTCAAAAAAGAAACCCTTCTTGTTTAATACAAGTTGATGGTGGAGTTAATGATAAAAATATTGATGCTTTGAAAGAAGCTGGTGTTGATGTTGTTGTTGCTGGTTCTTATGTTTATGGTTCAAATGATTATAAAAAAGCTATAAAAAGTTTACAAGTTTAAACGTGAGAGTTAAAATCTGTGGAATAACAAACTTAAAAGATGCTCTTGATGCAATAGATGCAGGAGCTGATGCTTTAGGTTTTGTATTTTATGAAAAAAGCCCTAGGTATATTGAGCCCCTTGAAGCTAAAAAAATAGCTGAAGCCTTACCTCCTTTTGTTCAAACAGCAGGACTTTTTGTAAATGAAAGTGCTATACAAATAAATAATATTTGTAAAATAGCTAAAATGAACTTAGCTCAGATTATTGATGATGAAAATACCTGTAAACTTGATACTTTAGAGTATAAGTATATTCTAGTTGCTAGAATCAAATCAAAACAAGACTTAATTAAAGTACAAAATGAATTTATTTTAGTTGATGCTTTTGTTGAGGGTTTTGGTGGTCATGGTAAACAAATCAATAAGTCTTTTTTTGAAGGTATAAATACCTCAAAAATGATAATAGCAGGTGGTTTAAGTGCTTTAAATCTAAAAGATTTAAAAGAGTTTGATTTCTACGGTTTTGATGTAAGTTCAGGTGTTGAAAAATCAAAGGGTAAAAAAGATAAAAATAAAATGATAGATTTTATAAAAGCAGCAAATGAAACTTAAAAATAGAAAAAGACTTCAAAAAATTCCAAACAATGAAAAACTTGTAAAGAGATTAAAATCTAAGGATTTATTACTTTGTGAGTGTTTAGAAATAATAGATAGTTTTGATGATAATTTCTTTGATAGCTCTTCTTTAGAGCTAGAACTTTTAATATCAAATGGTTTTCCACTTGATGTACAAGAAGATAAAGTATTACTAAAAACAGCAAGAACTCCTTTACATAATCAAACTTTTTGTATAGTTGATATAGAAACAAATGGTTCTGATATTACAAAAGGACAAATTATTGAACTTGGTGCTGTTAAGTATAGAAATGGAAAAATCATTGATAAATATGACTCCTTAGTATATGCTAAAACTATTCCTCCTTATATTCAAGAAGTTACAAATATTACTCCTTTGATGTTAGAAGATGCTCCTATTATAAATAAGGTTTTAGAAGAGTTTAAAATATTTTTAGAAGATGATGTTTTTGTAGCTCATGATATAAAGTTTGATTATAAATTTGTTTCAGACTCTTTTGAAAAATATGACCTAGGAAAATTAGAAAATAGAAAACTTTGTACTATTGATTTATCAAAAAGAACAATTGCTGCAAAGAGATATGGTTTAGATTTTTTAAAAACTTTATTAGACATAGATATAAAAAATCAACATAGAGCTTATAGTGATGCTTTAAGTACTTCTTATATCTTAAAAAAGGCTTTTAATCTTTTACCTTCTTGTGTTCAAACAGCAGAAGATTTAATAGAATTTTCTAAATCAAATAATATAATAAATGCCACTATTCCTAGAAATATGAAAAAAGATAAAAACAAAAATGGAAATGAAAAAATGAAGGAAAAAAATGTTTGATCAAGATAAATATTTAAAAGCAATAAATTTTGCACAAAAAGCTTATGAAAATCATGAAAACAAAGAATCAATGATAACATATTTAAGCAGCGTTGCTATGGAAGTTATACATGCTACAATTGAGTCAAAATTTGATCAAAGAGATGCGAATATTGCTATTACTTGTGCTTTATTACATAATATATTTGATAATACTTCTGTTAGTTTTGATGAAGTTTTAGAAGAATTTGATGAAGATATTTCAAATGGAGTTGAAGCTTTAAGTAATAATAAACAAATGAATGCTAAAGATCAATTAGGAGATAGTGTTAATAAACTCTTGGGTGAATCATATAATGTTCAAATAGTAAAAATAGCAAGTACTATAATATCTTTACAAAAACCAAAAGAGAATAGTGATTCACTAGAAATATTCAATAAACATAAAGAAGCTAGATTTATCCTTTCTTGTTTTAAAAATGCAAATATGTATATAGCAAAAAGATTAGAAGAAAAAATAGCTTTATATCGGACTTATATTAAGTAGTTGTAGCTATTAAGTTGTATGTTGTAGGTACTTTGATTTATTGATAATTCTGTTGAAAATCTTGTGAAAACATAGGTTTTTACTTGACAAAGTAGTCTATTTTGGACAAAATACCTACAAACCTACAAACCTACAAACCTACAAACCTACAAACCTACAAACCTACAAACCTACAAACCTACAAACCTACAAACCTACAAACCTACAAACCTACAAACCTACAAACCTACAAACCTACAAACCTACAAACCTACAAACCTACAACTCTCTTAGCATACTCTATTCCTAAATCAAAAGCTTTTTCATTTATATCATGAACTTTTTTAGGAACTTTACTTAACATAGTTGCTCTTAGAATTTCTGGATCAACTGTATTGTTTGTCATATAATTAGCAATAGATAAAGCAAGTACACTTTGTGTAATTACATTTCCTACTTCTTCTTTTGCAATTGTAATAATAGGAATCTCATATATCACCCATTTTTTCTTATCTTCTTCACTAGGTTTTACTAAATTAGGTTCAATTACAATAATCCCACCTTCTTTAACACCTTTTTTAAAAGAATCATATGAAACTTGTGCAACAGATAACATAAAATCAATTTCACCATCATTTGCATAAGGGTATAAAATTTCGCCATCTTCTAAAGTAATATCAACAACAGTAGGTCCACCTCTTACTTGTGAAGTATATGTTGATGTTTTTAACCCATTTCCACCTGCATTAATCTTAGCAGCTGCAAAGATAGAACCTGCAAGAAGAACACCTTGTCCACCAACACCTGTAAATCTCATTAATGTTTTTGCCATTGTTTCTCCTTATAGTTCTACCATAGTATTATTTTGATGTGCTAGTTTTACTTTTTCATATGAATCTGTATATTCAGCAGCATCTTTATCTTGTTTTAAAATTCCAGTAGGAAATAAACCTTTTTGTTCTGCTGGTTCTAATTTATCAAATTTCATTTTTGCCATAGAAATAGAATCAATCCATTCTAAGTTAGCCATAGCAGAACCCATTTTATTTTTTCTTCCTAAGTTTACATGACAGTTTGAAAAAATATCAAAGAAAGAGTATCCATTGTGTTGAAACCCTTTTACAAAAACTCGCTCTAGTTTTTTAGGATCTAACATAGTTTCTCTTGCTACAAATGAAGCTCCTGCTCCTATTGCTAAGTTACAAGCATCAAAAGTAGGGTCAATATTCCCTCTTTTCATAGTTACAGTCCACATACCTTGAGGAGTTGTTGGGCTTGTTTGAGAGTTTGTTAAACCATAAATGAAGTTATTAATTACAATATGATTAATATCAATATTTCTTCTACATCCATGAATTGTATGATTTCCCCCAATAGCTAGACCATCTCCATCTCCTGTGATACAAAAAACTTTTTTCTCAGGATTTGCTAGTTTTATTCCTGTTGCATAAGCAATTGTTCGTCCATGAGTTGTATGAACTGTATTACAGTTTATATAAGAAGAGAATCTTCCAGAACATCCAATACCTGATACAACACACATATCATCCATTTTCCATTCAAGTTTATCAATTGCTCTAATAAATGCTTTTAAAATTACACCATCACCACATCCCCAACACCAAAGTGTTGGCATTTTATTAGTTCTTAAATATTCATCATAATTAAAAGCCATATTACATTCCTCTCACTTTTTGCACAATTTCTAAAGGTGCAATTGGTCTACCATTTGCTTTTAATAATGTTTCAAAATCTCTTCTACTACTAACTCTTTCTATTTCTTCAAGATATTGACCTAAATTTAACTCAGTTACTAAAACTTTTTTAAATTTATCAGTTAATTCTTTGATTCTTTTTGCTGGACTTGGCCATAAAGTAATAGGTCTAAACATACCAACTTTAATTCCCTCAGCTCTTAATCTATTAATAGCTTCTTTAACTGACAAAGACATAGAACCATAAGCAATAATTAAAATATCAGCATCTTCTATTTTATACTCTTCATTTAATTCAATTTCATCTATATAGTTATCAACTTTTCTAAATAATCTTTTGATTAAATCATCACATTTTTGCTCATCTTCTGTAGGATGACCACTTTCATCATGATGTAAACCAGTAAAGTGATATCTATAACCTTCAAACATAGGATTCAATACTGCTGGTTGATCATTTTCGCAAGCGTAAGGTTTATAATCTTTTTTATCGCCTGTAAAAACCTTTCTTGGAACTATTGCTTCTTTAACTTCTTGTTCTGTAGGAATAACCGCTTTTCCACTCATATGCCCAATTGTTTCATCGAATAAAACAAAAACAGGAGTCATAAATCTATCTGCTAAATTAAATGCTCTTACTGTCTCAGTATAACACTCAGAAAGTGTTCCTGCACATAAAGTAATTGATTTAAAATCTCCATGTGTTGGAGTTTTTGCTTGATTTACATCACCTTGTGCAACTCTTGTAGGTAGACCAGTAGAAGGTCCACCTCTCATTACATTGATAATTACAATAGGAACTTCTGATATAAAAGCAAGTCCTATATTTTCAGCCTTTAGTGATATTCCAGGTCCTGATGTTGCTGTTAAAGCACGTTTACCAGACATAGCTGCACCAATAGTACAGCAAATTCCTGCTATTTCATCTTCCATTTGAATAGCAGCTCCTCCAACAGAAGGTAATAAGTCTGAAATTGTATGCATTATTTCACTTGAGGGGGTTAAAGGATAACCACCAAAAAACCTACACCCAGCATCTACTGATGCTATTGCTGCTAAATCATTACCAGTTGATATTATTTCTCTAGCCATTAATACTCCTTAAACGCCTAATGCTCTATATTTATTATTTGCGATAGCTTCTGCTCTGCTTTTCGCCTCATCACTTAGTTTTGCAAACTTAAATTCTTTTTTATCTGCAACGAAAATTGCGAAATCTGGACAAGATAGTTCACAATCGTTGCAGCCAATACATGATTCTGGATTTTGTACACTAATCATAGCACCCAGTGTTGAAGTAGGCTCTGGTATCATAGCTATTACTCCAGCTGGACATACAGATACACAAACATCACAAGCTTTACAATTATTAGTATTTACCCATACAGGAGTATTACTTGGAGCTTCCATTATTGCCATTGTTTCCCCTTTTACTTTTATAAAAATATTTTATTAAGATATGTTATATTTCTGCTGAAATGATAACAAATATCTAAGTATAATTTTGTTTATGTATTACTAAACTAATTATCTAATTTTAGCTTTGTTACTTATTGCAACAAATTATATTAAAATTTAAATCTTATCTTAAGTTTAAAAAAAATTTGAACTTAATTATAGACGAAAGTATACTCTTTTTTCATAAGTGAATAATAAAGAATTGGATATAATTGCCATAATTTACAAAAAGGATTATATTTGCTTCTTTATCAGCCTGATAATGGTTATTGTTACAATAGTGATACTCATTTTTTACATAATTTTATATTAAAAAACTTGGAGAAATATAAGAATGTAAAAGGGGAACTTTTAGACATAGGAAGTGGTAGTGGAATATTAGGACTTTTGACTTCAAGAGATAAAAAAAATCTAAATTTACACCAGTGTGAAATCCAAAAAAGTTTTATAAACTTGTCTTGTATTAATGCCCGAATTAATAAAATAAGTGCTTTTATGTATGAAGGAAAATATCAAGATATTGTTTTTGATAAAAAGTTTGATATTTGTGTTTCAAATCCTCCTTTTTATCACAATAATGTAATAAAAAGTGAAAATGAATCTTTAAGAATTGCTAGATATAACGACTCTTTATCTTTAGAAGACTTTATAAGTAAAACAGCAAAGATTTTAAATAACAAAGGCAAGTTTTTCTTTTGTTATGACGTTAAGCAGATAAATGATATTATCTTCTTATTACGTAAATACAAGTTTAATATAGAATGTTTACAATTTGTTCATCCTAAAAAAGACAAAGATGCAAGTCTTATTTTAGTTTATGCAAGACGTGATTCTAAGTCTTTAAATAGAGTTCTTCCAGCTTTAGTAGTATTTGAAGAAAATGAGTTTACACAAGAAGTTCAAGATATTTATAAAGTATCCTCAACACATAGTATAAAAGTACAAATATAATGAATATTTTAAAAAAAGAAGGTTTCTCTTTTGCTTTTAAGTCAAGTGCTTGTGATACATGTTCTGGAAATTGCTGTATAGGGGAGAGTGGTTATATTTGGATTAATAGCTTAGAGATTCAAAAACTAGCAAAACATTTAGTTTTAAGTGTTGATGAACTTTCTTTGAAGTATTTAAGAAAAGTAGGGTATAAGTATTCAATAAAAGAGAATAAACTCCAAGAGAATAATTATGCCTGTATGTTCTTTGATTTAGAAAAAAAACAGTGTTCCATTTACGAGGCACGTCCAATACAGTGCAAAACGTTCCCTTTTTGGGACTACTTTAAGAGTAATATACAAGAGGTGAAAAACGAGTGTCCAGCTATAATCGAATTGTAATAATCTTATCTCTTTTTGTTTGTATATCTTTTGCAAATGAAAATTCATATAAAAAACTTCATGTAAAAGAAGATTTATATATAGTTTTTGCCCTAGAGTATGAAAAAAGCTCTAATTTCAATGCATCACGTGAACTTTTTTTAAAACTTTATACCTTAACAAATAAATATGAATACCTCTTAAAGTATCTTCGAACTTCTTTATCTTTAAAAAAATTCAAAGATGTAAATAAATATGCTTCAAAAAATTTAAAAGAAAATGAAAAAGAGTATGAAATAGTATTAAGAATTTACTGTATCTCTTTATTAAATACAAAAGAGGTAAATAAAGCTTTTTTAATTGCAAGTACCTTAATTAAAAAATTTAATAATGCAATAAACTATGAACTAATGGCAAATGTTTATTTTGTAAAAGAAGATTTTAATAATGCAAAGAAGTATTATGAGAGTGCTTATGTTATGAGTAAAAAACCTTCTAATTTATTTAATCTTGTAAATATTTTATATGCTTATTTAGATAAAAAAGAACAAGCTATCTCATACTTAGAAACATATGTTCGTTTATATGGTTGTACTTCTATAGTATGCAATAAACTTTTATCAATTTATCAAGAACAAAATAATATAGATGGTTCAATTTCAATTTTAAAAAGATCATATTTTGAGTTTAAAGAAAAAAAGCAAAATGCAAATGCTATAAAAGTATATAAACTTCTAATAGCATATTTAGAGAAAAAAGATATAAAAGAAGCAATTAAGTTTTTAGAAGAAAATCCCCATGACTCTTATAAGTTAATATCTTTATATAAAAGAACAAATCAAAATAAAAAAGCTTTAGTTTTAGTAAAAAAACTTTATGAAGAAACTGGAAATATAGACTTACTTGCACAAATTGCAATTTTAGAATTTGAAAGTGCAAAGAATAAAGAAATTGTTATAAAATCTGTTATAAAAAAGTTTGAATCAGTTTTAGTAGTTTTAAATAACCATGTTTATCAAAACTATCTTGCTTATATTTTAATTGATTTTGAAATAGATGTAAAAAAAGGTTTAGCTTTAGTTAAAAAAGCACTAGAACAAGCTCCTAATAATATAGCATATTTAGACTCCCTTGCTTGGGGTTTATATAAAGATAATAAATGCAGCGATGCTTATAGTATTATGCAAAAAATAGTAGATGAGGTTGGTTTAAGTGATAATGAAATAAAACATCATTGGAAAAAAATTAAAGGTTGTAAAAAATAATGATATTAGATGAGATTAATAAAAGAACATTAGAAGACGTAGAAAAAAGACAAAAAGATTATTCTCTTGATTGGTTAGGACGAAGTTTAAGTGCAAATCCTTTTCCTCCAAGAGATGTTAAACCTTTTTTAATATCAACAAAAGAAGAACCTATTAGAATTATTGCAGAAGTAAAAAAAGCAAGTCCTTCTAAGGGACTTATAAAAGAAGATTTTGATCCTTTAAAAATAGCACAAGCTTATAGTAAAAGTGGAGCAAATGCAATTTCTGTACTAACAGAACCTCATTATTTTCAAGGTAACTTAGAATACCTAACACAAATTAGACGTTATGTACCAACACCACTTCTAAGAAAAGATTTTATCTTAACTAAGTATCAAATTGTAGAAGCTGTAGTTTATGGAGCTGATTTTATACTGTTAATTGCAAAAAGTCTAAGTACTAAAGCTTTAAAAGAGTTATATGAATATGCCTTACATTTAGGATTGGAAATATTAGTAGAAATACATGATAAAGAAGACCTTACAAAAGCCCTGCGTTGTGGGGCTAATATAATTGGAATAAACCATAGAAACCTAGAAACAATGGAAATGGATATGACTATGTGTGATCAGTTAATTCCCCTTATTCCAAATGGTAAGATAATTGTGGCAGAATCAGGAATTAATGATGTAGAAACTATTAAAAGACTAAGTGGTATAGGAGCAGATGCTTTTTTAATAGGGGAGCATTTTATGAGACAAGAGAGTATCGAAGACGAGTTGTCTCGATTCAAAAATGCGCTTGTATAACTGCATCTTTTTGCAAATTTCGGCGTCAGGTAATTAAACTATCTACTCATTGACTTATCGTCAAATCCTACGATAGTTTAATCACCTTCCTTGAACTTCACTAAAAAGCTACAATTCTACAAGCGAATTTGGCTTATGGTAAAATAGCTTTTGACTTATTTTAAAAGCTAAATTATATTTTAGATGATACTTTGATGTTATATTTTTTTCTAATAACTTTAGTCTCTTTTAAAACTTGTATTGAAGCTTCATTATATCCTTCAATTCTTTGAGTGTTTTTTATGACTTTTTTTAAAACATTTTGATTTAATCTCTTTTTAGTCATTTTATTAACCTTACTTTCTTTATTTTTTAAACAAAGAAGAGTGAGAGCCAACTCTTGTAAGTGCAAGTTCCAAAATGTTATTATTAATTCTATAAATTAAAAGTAAATCAGGTTTGATATGACACTCTCTACAGTTGTTAAAGTTTCCTATTAGTTGGTGATCTTTGTATTTTTTATTTAGGTCTTCATTATTGGCAAGTATTGTAATTATTTCTTTTAAAAGTTGTTTATCTTTGTTAGTTAATTTTTTATAATCTTTTTTAAAACTATTCGTTTTAAATATATTTAACACTTATGAATCCAAGTCTTTAAATAAATCCTCGACACTATTATGAGTTGTTCCTTTTCTCTGTTTTAGTTCATTTAAAGCTTTTTGTGTCTCTTTAGTAGGAACTTTAACATCAAAGGGTAAACCATTATTTAAAACAATCATATTATTAAACACAGAAATAGCTTGAGAATAAGTAAGTCCAAGTTTTTTTAAAATATCCTTAGCTTCAAAATAGTTTTCTTCATCAACTCTAATTGTTGTTTGAGTTTTCATATTTATTCCTTTAATATTTCTATTATATCCCAAAATGAATACAAAATCAAATGAAAACACTATTTATTATTTTAAACTATTCTTGATTTTTTATCAATAGTAGTTTAATTATATTCAGCTTGAATAGCATTTGGCTTATGGTAAAATAGATTTTTGAATTTTATAAGTGAACTAATAATATGTTAATTAGTTTTTTCACTATCTATATGAGTGAGAGCATAAACGCTGTAAACTATCACAGCTGTAAATAGTACACCAATAAAAATGATTGATAATTGTGCAAAATCCATTTTATAACTCCTTTATATCATTTATTAGTTTTATTATATATTTTATAATAAAAGGCAATATACATATAAATATTATATCTAAAAATATACCAATTACAAATATCAAATCAATATTATCTTTATAGTACATATTTAACAAACCTGCACTTATTGTCAATACAACTGCAACAATAATTCCAAATCCAGCTTTAACAAGTGCAGGATCAATGTATTCTAACTCAGTTTGTTCTTAATTGATTAAAAACTCTTTATTTCATCATTGTTATTGTTTTTTAATTCATCAACTAGTTCATCTTTTGTATGTAAATATAATTTATACTGACTTGCGAAAATATGTTCATTATCTTGAGGCAAAGAATATTGAACTACTTTTTCATTTTTATCATTACAAAGTAGTATTCCTATTGTTTTATTGTCATCACTATTTTTTATCTCTCTATCAAAATAATTTACATACATTTGCAATTGACCTAAATCTTGGTGTTTAATTTTCTAGTTTTAAGCTCAATAATTACATAACACTTTAAAGGAATATTATAAAATACCAAATCAGCAAAATAACTATCTTCACTTAATGTCAAACGATATTGTCTTTTTACAAATGCAAAACCACGACCAAGTTCTAGTAAAAACTTTTCAAGATGTTCAATTAGTCTGTCTTTTAAAACTTTTTCATTGTTATTTGTGATTTCATCAAGTCCAAAAAACCCAATATATAAGGGTCTTTTATAATATCTTTTGGTTTCCTTTGAGCTGTTGTTTCTAACTCTTTTTTTTTCTTTAATTCTTAATATCGTATTGTTTTGTATCTCTTTTTGCAGTTGCCGTACTGTTAGGTTTTGCTCAATTGCATACTTTTCATAAAACTTCATTTCATTATTATCAAGTCTCATAAGATAAGTATAGTGTGTAAAAGATAGTTTAAATGTAGATTCGCCAGTCAATGACTGGCTTTTTTGCAAATCCAATTCTCCCGTCATTGACTGGAGTTTTTTATAAAACTATCTGCAATCTTTTATAGTAGAAACAGAAAAACCTTTTCCATATTTTAAAGTAAGTTTTTTAGATAAGTTTTGAATATTTCCAATCTTACTTTTAGCATCTTCTATTTCATTATATTGAGCTATTAATAAATCTTTTATCATAAAATACTTTTATATTTTTTTATAAAAACTATCTTGTTTATGTTCATATCTTCTAAAAATAGCCCAAGAAATATAATTAACAATTTATAAGTTTACATTTGAAGGACTAGAATGATGAAAATATCATATCTTATAAAATATCTTCTTAATTGTATCTCTAAAATTTCTTATATCTTGTTACGTAAAATTCCTTTATTCATATTCGGGTTTTGGTTCAGCTACCAAAATATTTTCATAATTATTTATCTTATGCTGTGGAATAAACTTTTTAAAATAGTTTTCTAAATTTTTATCATAACAGTATATATAGGTACCTTTTATTCCTCGATACATAATAGTTTTATAAATATTAATTATGTATTCATGTAGTTGAGTTAAATTAATTCCCGCTTTCCCATTTCTATCATAATAATTTTCTTTTTTAGTTTCAATTAGTTTTGTTTTGTTATTGTAGATTATATCGCTTCCAAAGATAACTCCAGCGTAGTTTAAATCATAGCCTTGGGTAGTATGTATACATCCCATTTCATTCATTTTACTTGTTGAATTAATCCAATCTTTATTTGTTCTATTCCAATATAAATCTACCCCATCAATTATAACATCTGGTTGTGCTGTTTTATTTGAAATCCATTTCCATGAATATCCAGAAATTGTTCTACATAATCCATGTTTTTTTTCTTTAATACTTAATTCTGTTATCATATCTTTCATTGAAGCAAAAAGTTTTAAATCATAATTCTTAGATTTCCATATATCTATTTTTTTGTTTGAAGATAAAAGGTTATTAATAAATTTAATATAATCTTCTCCTCCTTCAACTCTCATTTGAGATTTTAGTTCAATTGTTATGGAGTATGATTTTATTTTGTCAAATTCAGTTTGTTCCACATCTGAAGGTCTAATTGATTGCTTTTTATCATAAAAAAATAATTGATTATCACTTGAAAGTTGAATCCAATCTAGTTCATTACCTTTCACTTTATCTAAATTAAAAGATTTATTTGTTTTATCGAATTCACCATAGCCAGTTATGTTTTTCCTTCTTTTTAATCTATGTGCTTCATCTACTATTAAAATATCATAATAATCATGTTTAACTTCATTTGGCCCAATTACTAATTTTTGAGATAATCCGTGAATACTTTTAAATACTTTTTGTAATGTTTTTCTTAAAGATGTCATAGGAATAACAAGTGCTATTTTTAACTCTTCTTTATTTCTTTTTAGTTTGTTTTTTACCTCTTGAGCTAATTCTATTAAGGAACTAACTTCAAAGTTATCTTCTAAGTCATCACTATTTATATCACTTAATAGAAGCTTGATAAGATATACTGCAAGTATAGTTTTTCCGGTTCCTGCACTACCTTGAATAAAAGTACTTGTTTCATTTTTTGAATTATTTAGTATAAAAAGATATTCTCTTATTGCATTATATTGATCTTCTGATAATTGCTTATATGGTGAGTATTTAAATAGGTCAGAATTTTGAATATTAAGAAGATCATTTTTTACTAGTTTTTCAAATTGTAAATTCTTCCAAATATTTTGAAAAGTATCTTCATATTTATTCTTTTGATAATATTGATGATTTGAAATACCATCATTTGCATTTAGAAGTTTAAATTGATTATCTGCAAGCATATTTTGAATTAAACTTGATTCAATATCAAGAACAGAAGATTTATTAAAGTATTGGCTAAAAATAATTTTTATATTCTTTAGTTGCTTTTTTTCAGAATTGGATAAATGTTGCTTTACTCTATTTAAAATATTTGTTGTTTCTCCTATATACGCTTTTTTACTTTTTTTACAGTAAATGATATATACTGTTGGAAAAATATAATATGTTGGCATTTCTTCTTTTATCTGGTTAAATGAGGAATGATCAAAGATATAATCTTTTGTTAAGTATTCAAATGACATTAAATTTCTGTGTACTTTCTAAAGTTTCCTTTAATCTTTTCAATTGGATATTTTTTTTCATTTTTTTTCATCTTTTCTAATATTGCATCTTCTAAATTTATATCTAATTTCATACATAATTTAATCAGATAAATAGCGATATCTGCTATCTCATCTTTTGTATGAGCTTTATTTTCAATACTTAGATTTTTAGATTCTTGCTCATCCATCCATTGAAATATTTCATTAAGTTCACCTATCTCCCCAGATAGAGCCATGATTAAATTTTTTGGAGAATGATATTTATCCCATTCTCTTTCTTCAGAAAAGTTTTTAATTATGTGCTCTATATTTTTTAAGTTCATAAAGTATTCCTAATATAAATTATTATTAAATAATTTTACTATAATTAATTAAATTTTTTGCTTATAGAAATTGTTATGATTAGTGAGAGTTTTTCATTTTATTGCAATTGACTTAACTTAATATATCTGATATAATATTCGTATAATTTCCTTCGGGACTGCCCTCTTAATTTTTAAGAGGGAGAAAATCATAAATCTAATAGCTTTTTTAATTTTTTCCTTAAATTACTAAAATAAGCTTTATTTATTACTCCTACTTTTGTATCCAATCTTTTTACATCATAAATTTTAGCTTGTACTAATAGTGCATTACTTTGTATATTATTTAAGTTAAAGTTGTAGAAAAAACTTCCCTCTTTTATTTTTGTTGATAAGGGTACACCTAAAAATAAATCCCTATTCAATTTTTGAATTATTAATATAGGTCTTGAAAAATCCTTCCCTTTCCCATTTTGTTCAGAGCCAATATTTTCACCTATACTTGCCCAATAAATTTCCCTATTTTTTACGTTGATGGTATTTACTCTTTTATCTACTTGTTTTTTAACTTCATTCCATTCATCAAAATCTTTCATAATAATTCTTCTTCTTTAAAAGAGAAAAATCCATCTTTACTAAGTATTACATGGTCTAAAAATTCTATTCCTAATATCTTTGCACTTGTTTGTAGTCTTTTTGTTATATTTATATCTTCACTACTTGGTTTTAGAATGGAAGAGGGGTGATTATGAGCAACTATTATACTTGCACAGCGTTTTTGTATTGCATATGAGAATACTTCCCTTGGATGCACCAAGGATTGGTTTAATGTGCCTATACTTATTACTTTTGTAGCTACTATATTATTTGCTCCATCTAAATAGATACTTAAGAAGTATTCTTGTTTTTTATTATGATACTTTTTTAGGTGAATATATATATCTTTTGCTGTTTTGATTTGTACTTTTGTTTTACTTAGGTATCTTTTTGATAATTCAAGGGCTGATAATATTTGGGAGGCTTTACTTAAACCTAAACCATGAATTGCTGTTAGTTTTTCTAAACTTAGGTTTTGAAAGTCTTTTTCAAAAAGTTTTATTATTTCTTTTGATAAATTCAAAACATCTTTTTGTTTTGTTCCACTTCCTAGAATGATTGAGAGAAGTTCATAATCTTTTAAAGAAGATATTCCATTTTTGATAAGTTTTTCTCTTGGTTTATCTATATTGTTTAAATTTTTGATTGTTTCCATTTTCTCTCCTTTGACTTAATAGCCGTTATCTGATATAATACATACATAATTCGCCTTCGGGCACACCCACTTTTTTCAAGTGGGGCTAATTATTCCTCGTAGTTTTAAAATAATTTCTTCAAAATCTTTTTTATTTACTATTCCTATTTTGTTCATTAGTCTTTTTATACTAAAAACTTTTACTTGTAGTATCATTGCAGAATTTTTAGTTTCACCATTTTGTTTATTTGTATATGTAAACTTGTGAAAATAATCATTGTTTTTTATTGTACTGGTAATTTGAACCCCAATAAATAAATCGCTTGTAAGTTTTCTTATTATAATTATAGGTCTTGCAAAGTTTTTATCTTTGCCATATTCTTCGCTTCCAATATTCAAACCTATTTTTGCCCAAAATATTTCGCGAGATTTAATTCCTAGTTCTCTTTCATTTGTAGAACATTTCTTTTTTATTTCATTCCAATTATCGTAATCTTTCATAACTGTCCTTTATTAGAATAAAGTATAGTATAAAATAATTAAAAAAGTAATTTAATTTGGAACTAAACTATTAAAGGGAGCTTTTAATGGATTTTAAAATACTTTCTTGTCGATTTATTTTGGAATCACTTCTTAGAAAGATACTTGTTAAGTTCTTATCTATTACTTTTATATAAAACTTTTTAATATAGGGATAGCTATAAGTTTTATTCATAGTTTGAGTTGATAGTTTTTTTATTGGATAAATTTGCATTAAAATAAAAAGTACAAAAGAGATTACTAATATTGCTTCTAAAAAAGATATGATTTTTGCTAGTAGTATTTTTATTCTTGCACTTGAAATTAGGTAATTTAGTGCTTTAAGAATATATTTAAAACTATAAATTAAGATAAGTAAATTGATAAAAAAAGCTAATAATATAGCTATATAATATGTATCAGCTCTTAAAATATTTACTTTTGATAAAAAAGTATAAGTTTCATAGGAGAAAGAAGAAGATAAAAATATAAATAAAAATATTTTTATATAATCAAATACTTTTATATACGTTCTTTTTATATAATTAAAATACGAGAAAAAAACAATGGCTAGAAAAAATAACAAATCAATAATAAAGTAATACTTCATAACTATCCTAATTAAAAGAGAATTATCTCATATTTTTGTATAAAATAATATAAATATAAGAAAAATATAAAAAAACTACTAACTTAAGGTAAACTTATTGATATTAATTATTAATATAAGTTAACTTTCAAGTAAAATTTAGTAAAATCTTTTAAATAAAAAAGGATTTATATATGAAAAAAATATTATTAACTGCTGTTTTAGCATTCGCTTTATTTACTAACTTAAATGCGTATGACTTAGATGGTGATTTAGGTTTAAAATGG
This sequence comes from Arcobacteraceae bacterium, assembly GCA_965224485.1. Lineage (GTDB taxonomy): Bacteria > Campylobacterota > Campylobacteria > Campylobacterales > Arcobacteraceae > NORP36. The sequence continues at coordinate 71,365 of CBDCZH010000001.1, forward strand.
ACTGGTTTTAAATCAGCAAACAAAGTTGGAGTTGCTGGGACTTTTAAAAAAGTTACACTTGAAATGAAAAAAGCTGCTAAATTAGCTGATTTCTTAAAAAGTTCAAAAGTAGAAATTGATACGTCTAGTGTTAATACAAAAATGGGATTTAGAGATAAAAACATTACTTCTACTCTTTTCAAGCTTGCAAGCTCTAAACTTATCAAAGGTTCAATCTCTTCTGTAAAAGGTGATGATAAAAAAGGTTCATTAAGTTTAACACTTACTATGAATGAAGTTACTAAAGAAGTACCTATGACTTATGAAGTTAGTGCTAATAAAATTATTGTAAAAGGTAGTGTTGAAATATTAGACTTTGCTTTAAGTGAATCATTTGCAGCTTTTGCTAAAAAATGTAAAGCTTTTCACCAAAATAAAACATATTCTGATGTAGCTGTTGAGTTTACTATTCCTTTTAAATAAAAAGAAATAAGAATAAAAAAAGGCTTCTATATAATATAGAAGCCTTTTTTATTATATAAAATATCTTATTTAAATAAAGACGAACCAACTCTAATCATATTCGAACCACTTGCGATTGCAAGTTCATAATCACTGCTCATACCCATTGAACAATATTTTGCTCCAAAAGGTACAACTTTATCATAAATATCTTTTGTGATCTTAAAAGATTCTTTAATCTCTTCTCTAATCGTGCTATGTGCTCCTATGCTCATAACACCAAGAAGTTTAATATTTGGACAGGTATCTAATATACTTTTATAAATATCAAAAGCTTCTTGTGCTTGTACTCCTGCTTTACTAGGCTCATTTGCAGAGTTTATTTGCAGTAAACATTTCATAGTTTTATTTTTTGCTTCAAGTTTTTTATTTAATTCTTGGGCTAAACTAAGAGAATCAAGAGAGTGCATTAGTGTTGGATTTAAATCAATTAAATTATTGATTTTATTTTTTTGTAGTGTTCCTATAAAGTGCCATTCTAAAGGAAGTTCATCTAAAGCTTCAGCTTTTTGCTTTAAATCTTGTACTTTATTTTCCCCATAAGCTCTTTGACCTGCTTCATATAAACTTGTGATATCTTCTTTGTTTGAATACTTAGAAACTGCTATTAGTTTAACTATATGATGCTCACTTATAAAAAGCCTAGCACCTTCCATTTTACTAATAACTTTATTCAAGTTTAGTATTGCTTGTTCTTTATTCATATATCTTTATCCTTCTAGCCAAAAAATCTATTAATATCATTGTAAATACCAAGAATCATAAGTGATCCTAATATTAGCCAACCAGCAATTGTTAAAAACATAAAAACTTTTTCACTTGGTTTTTTTCTTGTTATTATTTCATAAATATTAAACATAATATGTCCACCATCAAGGGCAGGAATTGGTAAAAGGTTTAGAACACCTAGGTTTACTGAGATTAAAGCTGTAATTGTAAGTAGGGCAATAATAGAAGACTGTGAAGCGTCTGAAATAACCTTACCAATAGTAATAACTCCACCAACTTCACTAGAAGGAATAACTCCAGAAATTAGTTTTTGAACACCTTTAAAAATTAAACTTGAGGACTCAATAGTTTTATCATAAGCATAAAGAAATGATTGTGATATAGATAAGTCAAGTTTGATTAAGATTGGTGCTGGGGCAATTCCAATCATTCTTTTTTTAATTTTTTCTTTGAAAATATTTTGTGAGTCTGAAACTTTTGGTCTTATAACTTTAGCTTGAAGTTTACCATCTCTTTTTATATAAAATTTTAATGCACCTTGAGTACTTGTTATATATTTTCCAATATCATTCCAAGTTTTAACCTCATGTTGGTTAATTCTTACAATTTTATCATTTACTAATAATCCCGCTTTTTGTGCTGGTGAATTTTCAATAATCTTTCCAATTGTAGGACTTAGAGCTGTTGCTCCAATGTTTGCAATAACAAAGTATAAAATTCCTGCTAATAAAAAGTTTGCAAAAGGACCTGCTAAAAGTATAATAATTCTTTGCCAAGGTTTTTTTGTATTATATGAATCATCACCAAGTTCTACTAAATTTGGTTTACTATCATCTTGACCTTTCATTTTTACATAACCACCTAAAGGGATTAATGAAAGTTGCCAAAGTGTATCTCCAAATTTTTTAGCAAAAATTTGTTTTCCAAAACCTATTGAAAAAACTTCTACTTTTACTTTAAAAAATCTAGCAGCGCTAAAGTGACCTAGTTCATGAAAAAAAACTAAAAATGATAAAACCAATAAAAATGTAATAGTACCCAATGTAAATCTCCGATTTAAGTGAAAAGTGAAAAATGAATAGTTGAAATTTTAATTTTTCTTTTCATCTTTTAGTTTTTGAAATAATCTCTTATATATTCATATCCTGAATATAGAGTTAAAAAAACTGCGAACCATAATAATTCAGCAGCATATGGCCAGTTCATAATTAAAAAACCAATAGCTATCATTTGAACAACTGTTTTAGTTTTCCCGCTTAAAGAAGAAGCTATATCTTTGCCTTCAGCAACAGCAACTACTCTAAGACCTGTTATAAAGAACTCTCTTGAAAGAATTAGAAAAATTGCCCAAACTGAGGCTCTATTAAGTGCTAATAGTCCCATAAAACCAGCTAACATTAACATCTTATCTGCAAGTGGGTCTAAAATACTTCCCATTTTTGTCATTTGATTCCAAGCTCTTGCTATAAAACCATCAAAAAAGTCTGTAACTGAAGCAATAACAAAAACTAATCCTGCAAAATAGTCCATCCAAGAAGGATGGAAACTTGCAAAAAGAGTATTGTTCCTATCAACTAAAAACCATAACATTAAAGGAGCTAGTGCTATTCTTAAAACAGCTAGTAGATTTGGTAGATTTACTACTTTTTCTTTCATTATCTAAACGTTGTTCCACCATCTACTAATAGAGTCTGTGAAGTAACCCAAGATGCATCAGAAGTACATAAGAAATAACATGCACTAGCTAAATCATCAGGTTGACCAACTCTATTTAAAGCAGATAATTCAGCAGTTTTTTGCTTCACTTCTTCATAATTAGTAAATGCTTTTAAAGCATCAGTATCAATAGGACCACCTGAAACAGAATTTACTCTAATATTAAACTCACCTAATTCAGTTGCTGCATATTTAACCATAGTTTCAACAGCTGCTTTATTAGTACCATGACCTGCATAGTTTTCAATATAAACAAGATTTCCAGTAGAACTTAGTGAAACAATAGATCCACCACCTGTTTTTTGCATTCTTTTAGCAGCTTGTTGAGCTCCACATACAAAAGCATTTACAGTTGCTGTATAAATATTATTAAGTCCTCTTGGTTTTAAACGCATAAACTTACCATATCCACCAACAACAGCTCGACCATAAATCATTGCATTTGAGATGAAAAAATCAACTCTATCAAAGTCTTTATCAATTTCTAAAAAAACTTCTTTATATGTTTGTGGTTCTAAAATATTTAATGCATAACACTTACATTTTACCTTATATTTTTCTTCAACATCTTTACAGATTTCTTGAGCAATCTCTTTATTTGAATTATAAGTAAAAGCAACATTTACACCATTTTGTGCAAACTTATAAACATTTGCTTTCCCTATTCCTTTAGTACCACCAGAAATAACTAGTGTTTTACCCTTCATATCAGACATATTCTCTCCCACTTATTTAATTATATTGTATTTTTGTATTACTTTTTCAAGTTTTTTCATTGTTTCAGCACTTGGAGCTGTTAGAGGTAATCTATATTCTAAAGTATCTAATAAACCTGCTAAATACATAGCTGCTTTAATAGGAACAGGATTTGCTTCTATAAAAAGTGTTTTATTTAATTCATATAAATCATTATTTATCTCTCTCGCTTTATCATAATCGCCAGCCATTACACTATGAACTAATTGGCTTTTATAATTTGGTAAAAGATTTGAAGTTACTGAAATAATACCAGCTGCTCCATTTGCTAACATAGGAAAATCAATTGCATCATCTCCTGATATTACACAAAAATCTTTTCTTTGTGATAACAGTTCTACTGCACGCTCTAAAGAACCTGTTGCTTCTTTAATAGCATAAATATTTGATACATCATCAAATAATCTAATTGCTGTATTTGCTTCAATATCAACACCAGTTCGTCCAGGAACATTATAAAGCATAAAAGGAATCTCAACTGCTGATGCAATTGCTTTATAATGTTGATATAAACCTTCTTGTGTAGGTTTATTATAATAAGGAGCAACAGATAATAAACCATGAGCACCAACATTTTGAGCGTGTTGAGCTATTTCTATTGCTTCTTTAGTTGCATTAGAACCAGCACCAGCAATTACTTTTACATTCGTACCCTTACAAGTAGCAACTGCAATTTCTATACACTCTTTATGTTCAGGGTGAGTTAAAGTAGCACTTTCACCAGTTGTTCCAACAGGAACTACTGCATCCATACCTTGTTGGATTTGTCGTTTTATTAGTGACTCATAAGCTTGTGTATCAATTTTACCATTTTTAAAAGGTGTAATTAATGCTGTCATTGCTCCAGTTATGTTGTTCATGTTTTTCCTTGTGCTTTTTTATAGTTAATATTTATTTTTTTTTCTTTAAAATTACTGTTGTTGAGTTATCTTCTATTAAATATTTATTAGCTACTTTTATTATGTCTTTTAATTTTATTTTTTCTATATCTTCTTCATAAGAAAATAAAGGTTTAATATTTCCACGTACAAGATATGAACCGTAAAGATTTGCTAAAGAAGTTGAACTTTCTAAAGAAAAAACAAAATCAGCTTTTGTATTTATCTTTATTTTAGCCAAGTCTTTATTAGAAATCTTAGCTTCTTTTACATCTTTTATAATTTTCAAGAACTCTTTTTCAACATCTTTTGCTTTAACACCTTCATTACAAACAGCTAAAAACATAAAAACACCTGGATCTTTAAGTTCCATATTATAAGCATAAACAGAGTTTACAAGTTTTTTCTCATCAACTAGAACTTTATGTAAAAGTGAACTTTTACCAGAACTTAATAATTCAGATAAAGCAGATAAAGCAACTTGATCTTTATGTTCAAAATTAGGGATATGATAAGTAATAGCTATCATTTGCACGCTTGAGTCTTTATGAATAATTACTCTTTTAGCCCCATCTTGCTTAGGTTCTATTGTATGAATCTTTTCTATTATTTCTTTTTTATTTTTAATGTCTTTAAAGTATTTTTCACTAGCTTCAAAAACTTTTTCTTTAGTAATATCACCAGTTACTAGAACAATTGCATTTTTTGGTTGATAATACGTTTCATGGAAATCCCTAATATCTTCAATTTTCCAGTTTTGTATATCTTCCATAAATCCAATAGGAGTCCAATGGTAAGGATGATAAGCATAAGCATAGTTAAAAAGTTTAAAATATAAATATCCTGTAGGATTATTATCTGTTCTCCATCGTCTCTCTTCAGTTACCACATCACGTTCTGGTTGAAACTCTTCATCTTTTAGTGTTAAGTTCTCCATAAGTTCAGAAAATAACTCTAAAGATTTATCCATATTTTTAGAGCTTGATTTGATGTAATAATGTGTATAGTCAAAAGAAGTAGAAGCATTATTAACTCCTCCAAAACCTTTTACTATTTCATCAAATTCACCAGCTTTTAATTTCTTAGTTGATTTAAAATTTAAATGCTCTAACATATGGGCAATTCCACTTTTTCCCATAACTTCATTTCTTGAACCAACTTTATAAAAAATATCAGTTGAAATTACATTTGTATCATTTTCCATAGGAATGGCAACTATTTGTAAACCATTTTCTAAGGTTTTAGTATAATATTTTGGTAAGCTACTGCTCATTAAATCCCCTGTTAATAAAGTGAAAAGTGAAAAGTGAAAAGTGAACAATGCCACTTTTCTTATCATTTTTCTTAAATATTTTAATTTTTCACTTTTCATTTTTAATTTTTCACTTTCTTAAGTCTTCACCAATTGCTTGGTTAATATTTGTATATCCGTCTTCTTTTAATAATTCAATTAGACCTTCATTTATATTTTTAACCATTGAAGGGCCTTCAAAAATCATTCCTGAATAAGCTTGAACTAAAGAAGCTCCAGCTTTTATTCTTTTATATGCTTCTTTTGCATCGCTTATTCCACCAACTGAAATCAGTATAGTTTTTCCATATAACTCTTTGGCTAATTCTTTAAATAGTTCATATGATTTTTCTTTTAAACACTCACCACTTAAACCACCAAAATCTTGTGCGTTATTAACTAAAGAATAATCAATAGTAGTATTCGTAGCAATAATCCCAGCAGCTCCTGCTTTTATAGCTGTTTTACATAAGTCCACAGCAGTTTTAGATTCCATATCTGGGGCTATTTTTAATAAAATTGGTTTTTTAGTAATCTTTTTTGCCATAACAAATAGTTCAGTAATAAAGTCTTCATTTTGCAAATCTCTTAAATTAGGAGTATTTGGGCTTGAAATATTTATTACTAAATAATCACTTATATCTTTAAATCTATTTATTAAAATTTTATAATCACTTAAGGCAAACTCTTCAGGAGTTGTTTTATTCTTTCCTACATTTGCTCCAACAGGAATACAAAATGGAAATACCTTTCTTAAGTTTTTAGCAACTGCATATGAACCTTGGTTATTAAACCCCATAGCATTTTGAATAGATTTTTCACTTGGATATCTAAACATTCTAGGTTTAGGATTTCCCTCTTGTTCTTTAGGTGTCATTGTTCCAATTTCTGTATATCCAAAACCAAGTGCAGGCATAGCTTTAATCATAGTCGCATTTTTATCAAAACCAGCAGCAAGTCCCACAGGGTTTTCAAAAGTAATATTAAATAACTCTTGTTTTAAATAAGAGCTAGTAATAAAATTTCTTTTAATCATTTTATTATTTATTACTCTTAAACACGGTAGGGCTTTTAATGCATACTCACTAAGATTATGAGCAGTTTCAGGATTAAATAAAAATAGTATCTTTTTCAAATTTGAATAATTAAACAAGTTTCACCTTTAGTAAAATTTTGATATTTTATCTAAAATATAGTAAATATACATTTAGATAAGTTTTTATTTTAAATATTTGCTGAATTATGCAAACGTTTATACTCTGTACAGGTTTCTAAAAGTTCTTTTTCATTACCTAAACAAACAATTTTTCCAGCTTTAAAAACTGCTATTTTATCAGCATTTCTAATAGTACTTAATCTATGTGCTATTACAAAGGTGATTCTATTTTTTGATATCTCATCTATTACTTCTGTAATAATCGATTCACTTTCATTGTCTAATGCTGATGTTGCTTCATCAAGAATTAAAATTTGTGGGTTTTTATATAAAGCTCTTGCAATTGCAATTCTTTGTCTCTGCCCTCCTGAAAGATTTGTTCCAAACTCATCTAAAATAGTATTAATTCCATTCTCTAAGCTTTGAATAAAAGTATAAGCATGAGCTTGTTTTAAAGCTGTTATTACTTTACTCTCATCAAACTCTTGTCCATAAGAGATATTATTTGCAACACTATCATTGAAAATATAAACTCTTTGAGTAACAACAGAAATATTGTTTCTTAAAGATGGAATATCTATATTTTTTAAATTCTGTTCATTTACTAAAATATTTCCAGAATTAGTATCGTAAAATCTAATTATTAAATTTATTAAAGAAGATTTTCCTCCTCCACTATCTCCAACAAGAGCAATTTTTTCACCCTTGCTTACTTTTAAATTAATCTTATCAAGAGCTGTTACGTCATCATATTTTAAACTAACATCTTTAAATTCAATTGTTTGAATATCTTTAGGAAAAGCCTCTTTTCCTGTAAGAATATTAGCTTTTGTATGTAATAAATCATTTACTCTTTCATTTGCAGCTAAGGCACTTTGCATTTTATTATATAAAGAAGATAGTTTTTTCAAAGGAGTATATAACATAAATAAAGCTGTCATAAATGAGAAAAATGAACCAACAGACAGATCTCCATCAATTACTTGCTGACCTCCGTAAATAATAACAATAGCAACAGCAAAAGATCCTAATATCTCCATAATAGGGGATACTAATTCATTTGTTTTAACAGCTTTTATTGAAATATTAAAAAATTTTTGATTATGGTCTTTAAACTTTGAAGTCTCTAAATACTCTGTTGAGTTTGCTTTAATTATCTCTATATTGTTAAATGTTTCACTTAAATGAGAAGTAATATCTGAAATAGATTCTTGTGATTTAAAAGATAGCTTTTTCATCTTTTTAGCCAAAACTGTTAAAGGGTAAATAGCTAAAGGAAGTACAACTAAACCAAAAAAAGCAAGTTGTGGACTTTGATAAATAACCATAATAACAAGAGCAATAATAGTCATAGAATCTCTAATAAATTCTGCTATTTGGCTAGATACAGCTGATTGAATTTTGTTTATATCATTTGTAATTCTAGAAATTAACTCTCCACCATGTTTTTTCTGAAAAAAATCTATATCCAATGTAAGAGTATGAGCTAATAAAGAATCTCTTACTTTTCTAATAATATCTTGTCCTATATATGAAATATAATATGCTTGTATATATTTACCAAAACCCTTAGCAGAGTATAGGGCTATTACCATTAAAGGCAAAAGGTGTAACATGTTTTCGTCTTTTGCTATAAAAATATCATCTAATAAGGGTTTAATCACATAAGCAGTTCCGGCCGTTCCACCTGCTACTAAAACCATTCCTATAAAAGCATAAGAAAACTTTAATTTATAATTTTTATAATAAGGTATATATTGTTTAAAAAAATCTAACATTGAAATCCTAAAGTATGTTTATCTTAAGATATAGATTATATCTAAATATTACTAAAAGCATATTTTAGGTTTTTTTATTTTACGTTAAACATCTTTATATAAAAGAATTTATCATTAATAAAATCATAGAAAATAATAAGTAAGAGTTAATAAGCATAAAGTTCATTAAGTACTTATGGTTTTTTCTTAATAAAAAAATAAAAACAACAGTAATTACATTTAAAATAAGTAATAAAACTAATAAATATATAGGAAGAGGATAGAACACTAAAATCATAAACATTCCACAAATTACTGTTAATAATAACCATATAGAAGTAATGCGCTCTAGTCCTTCAACTCCAAATCTATCAATTACTGTAGGAAACTTAGCCTTTTTATACTGCTTATGATATTTAAGTGTTAAAAGCCAAAAATGAGGAATCTGCCATACAAAATAAAATAAAGCAATAGCTTGAAATCGTATATCATATATTTCTCCTCCTGCACTAACCCAACCAATTAAGGGTGGAATTACTCCTAAAACTGCTCCATAAACAGCTGCATAAATAGTTGTTTTTTTAGCATTTGTATAAAAAACATTGTATAAAATTACAACTAAAGCAAATAGGGCTAAACCAAAATAACTATTTGAGATATAGATTAAAGCAAATGCTAAAAATATCAATATAAAAGATATTACAGCTCCTTGTGTTGCAGTTACTCTCTTAGAAGCTATTGGTCTATTTTGTGTTCTTATCATTAAGGCATCTTCTTTATACTCTTGGACTTGATTTAAGCAAGAAACACCTAAAGCTAATAATAAAACAGCTAAAAAAGGAATAAATGAATCTTTATTTAACTCTTGTGCATATAAAACAAAAGTAAACAAACAAGACAAACTAACTGCAAAAGATAGTTTGAACTTAGTTAAAATAAAAAAATCATTTATGCTTATAATTTTTGTCATTTTTTACTCCTTTTTATCTTTCATATCTAGTGTTTTTATATATTCAATTATTGCATCAACTTCTTCTTTGTTTAAAACATCTTTAAAAGCTGGCATCATATTTATATATCCCTCAACAATTTCATCTGCTGGGTTTAAAATGGCATTTATTATATATTTTTCATCTGCAATTATTTTTATAATATTTCCATCTTTTTTTATTTTTGTTTCTCTATTAAAAAGATTTTTAAAACTAGGTCCTACTATTTTACTTCCATCAATACTATGACAACCAATACATCCATTATTATTTAGAAGATCTTCTGCATTAATTTTAGATTTCTGTATAGTCTTTTTGCCTGTAAAATAATCAAGTACGATTTGAAGATCATCATTTGATATAACATCTTTAAATCCTGGCATTAAATTTGCACTATAAGTTTCAACTATCTCTTTATTTGGATATAAAATTGCATTTTTTAGATATAACTCATCTCTTTTAACAGTTTTACTAATACCATTTACTGTAATTTTCACCTCTTTATTATAAAGGTCTTTGAATCCTGGCCCAACTAACACAGTAGAATCTAAACTATGACAGCCTGTACAGCCTAAGTTTTGCATGATTTCTATAGCACTTGTTTTTGAAGAAGTATCTTTTTTAGCTTTTGGTTCTAACCAAGATATATAATCTTCTTGTGAAAGCACCTTTACAGAAGAGGTCATATATGAGTGTCTAGTTCCACAATACTCAGCACATAAAATATCATATGTACCTAAGGTAGTTGCATTAAACCAAAGTTTTGTTATTAATCCTGGAACAATATCTTCTTTTGCTCTAAAAGCTGGTACGAAAAAACTATGAAGAACATCATTTTCAGGTGCAGTCATTCTTAGCTTAATATCTTTATTTATAGGAACAATAAGTTTATTCGATTTTTTACCATTTTCATATTCAAAAGTCCAGAACCATCGTTGTGCTGTTACTTTTATATTTACAGCCATATCATCTTTAGGCATGGTTCGCTGAACTCTTAAAGAGTCTAAACCATAATAAAATATAATACCCATCAAAATAGTTGGAATTATAGTCCAAGCTATTTCTAAAGGAGTATGATGTTTTATGTTTTTAGTATCTTCTCTTTTATGTTTGCTTTCTTGATACTTAAATACAAAATAAAGCATTGCTCCAATAGTTACTACAAATAAAAATAAAGTTATAAGTGTTACAACTATAAAAGCCTGGTCTACATCTTGCGCATATGTTGATACGCCTTTAATTCCTTCTAACATATCAATCTCCTTGAAATAAATCAAATGTTTCATTTCTAAAAATAGCATCACTAGCAGTTATTATAAAAAATATTGCTAAAGTTCCTAGTGCCATTAAAACTATTAATTTAAAAAGTTTTGATTCATATTTTAAGTGCATATAATAAGAACCTATTAGAACTGTTTTTATACAAGCTATGAACATTTGTACCCATAAAGTATTACTAAGTTCCATACTTAATAAATATGGTTGTATAAATGTAAGTGATGTTAATAAAAACAAAGCTACAAAAACTTTTAAATATATCTCTTTTGTTAAATGTGTTGAAGCTTGCATCTTAGGCTCCTATACCAATAATATAAAATAATGGGAATAAAAATACCCAGACCATATGTACTAAATCCCAATATAAACAGATATTTTCTAAAATAACATATGACTCTTTGTTCACTGTTTCTTTTTTAATTAAAAACAAAACCCATAACATTAAAAAAATACCTATGATAATGTGAACACCATGTAGACCAGTCATTGTAAAATAAAGTCCAAAAAATAGTATTTCTCCATTTGTTTGTGTATTTAATAAAACGGAATCAGGATAAATACCATGATTAATTTCTGCCATCCATTCAAAATATTTTACAAGTAAAAAAAACAGAGGCTAAAACTATAGTTATATATATTTTATTTTTAGCTTGTTGTTTTTCATCATTTTTTAAGTGCAATAAGGACATACCCATAAAATATGTTGAGAAAAGTAAGATAAAGGTATTTATACCTCCTAAATATATATTAAGAGTTGTTGATGCTTTTACAAAATCACTAGTATTTGCATAAAAGAAAAACGTATAAACTAAAAACATTGTTCCAAATAACATAAGTTCTGTAAATAAAAATAGCCAAAAACCAAGTTTTGAACCTGTATAGTCATTGTTAAAATCAACTATTTCATGCTCTTTGCCATTTTTATCTAAAATTGTTTCAGGAGTTATATTAGTCATCTTCTTCTCCTTTTTTCTTATTTGAATGTATTTCTTCATATAAGTTATATACAGGTTCACCTTTTTCATACTCATAAGGCTCAAAATCTATATAAGGAATGTTTTTAAAGTTCTCTAACGTAGGAGGAGAAGATATTTGCCATTCTAAAGTTGTTGCATTCCAAGGATTAGGCCCACATTTTTCTTCTGTTTTAAGAGATCTTAAAAGATTGTATAACATGTATAAAATACCTGCTATTGTAATAAATGCACCAATAGCAGCTATTTGATGATAAATAGTAAACTCAGGTAAATAATCAAAATAACGTCTAGGCATTCCTAATGCACCTGCTAGGAACATAGGGAACCAAAGAAGATTGAAACCTATAAAGATAAGGTAAAAAGCTACTTTTGCCTTTGTTTCGTTATACATAATACCTGTAAACTTTGGATACCAATAGTGCATTCCTGCAAAAAGCATAAATACAACACCACCAAAAATTGTATAGTGAAAATGAGCAACTACAAAGTATGTATCGTGTAAATGAATATCAACTCCAAGGGTAACTAATGTAATACCAGTTAATCCTCCAATAGCAAAAGTGATAATTGTTCCTAAAGCCCATAACATTGGAGTTTTTAAAACTATTGAACCTTTATACATGGTAGCAACCCAATCAAAGAACTTAATTCCTGTTGGAATAGATACAAAGAAGGTTAAAAAAGAAAAAATTATCTTAGTCCACTCGCTCATACCAGAAGTAAATAAATGATGTCCCCATACTAAATAACCAATAATTGCAATTAAAGCAGATGAAATAGCTATTGATCTATAACCAAAAATCGTACGTCTACAAAAAGTAGGAAGAATCTCAGACATAATTCCAAAAGCTGGTAAAATCATCAAATATACAGCTGGGTGAGAATAAATCCAAAAAAGATGCTGATATAAAATAGGATCTCCACCCTTACTTGGATCAAAAATACCAATACCAAAGGTTTTTTCCAAAATTACTAAAACTAAGGTTATTCCAATAACAGGAGTTGCTAATATTTGTATCCAAGCTGTTGAGTATAAACCCCAAACAAATAATGGCATCTTAAAAAAGTCCATACCAGGAGCTCTTAATCTATGAACAGTAACTACAAAATTTATACCTGTTAAAATAGAAGCAAGTCCTAAAACATAAGCAGCACTTACAGCCATTATTACATTAGTATCTGTTTTAACACTATAAGGTGCATAAAAAGTCCAACCAGTATCAGCAAAACCTGCATCAAAGAAAAGTGAAAATAAAGCTAAGGCACAGCCAAGAAGATAAAACCACCAAGATAAAAGATTTAGCCTTGGAAAAGATACATCTCTAGCTCCTATTAATAAGGGAAGTAAAAAGTTACCAAAAACTGCTGGAATACCTGGAATTACAAATAAAAATATCATAATTGTTCCATGTAAGGTAAAAGCTTGATTGTATTGATCTGGGCTTAGTATTTGCTCTCCTGGATAAAAAAGCTCTAACCTCATAGTAAGAGCAACAGACATAGCAATAATGAAAAATATCATCATAACAAGTAAATATAAAAGTGCTATTCTTTTATGATCAATGGAAAAAATCCATTGCAATAATTTATTTTCATGATGTCCAAAAACAGTATGTGTATTAGAGTAAAAACTATTTGTATTATCCATCTTTTAATCCTTCTTCTTTTTGTTGTTTCGTCCTGTTTTAATTAAATATATAAAAAATATTAAGATTAGTAAGAGCATAATAGTTCCTATAATCTTTTCTAGTTGAAAAACATAGGTTTTACTCTTGGCATCATAAGCAAAACAGTAAAGTAATGCTTTTGCAATAGTTGGACCTGTATTTTCTTTATTTGCTTCTAATAAGGCTAGTTTTAAATCAAATGGCAAAAAATCAATACCATTTAAATACCTAGAAATTTTTCCCTTAGGAGAAATAACCATAATAACTCCAGGGTGCAAATAATCAACAACTCCATCTTTCATTCTTTTTTCATATTTATAACCTAAAGAATCAGAAAGTTCATCTATAATTTTTTGATTCTTAGTACTTAGAAAACTCCAAGTTTGAGGAGGAAATGATTTTTTGATTGTTTTAAGTATTGATTCTTTTTTCTTCATAGCATCAAAAGGTGTATCTTGCGTTTCTATACTTACCGTTATTACTTTATAATCAGTATATGGTTTTAAATCTAGTTTATTTAATGTTGAAGCTAAGGCATAAAGCTGAGGTGAGCAAATACCAGGGCATTTAAAATAATTTAGTGTTAAAATTGTTGCTTTATTAGAAAAAGATTCTTTAAGAGATTTTTCTTGCTTATATTCATTTGTAAAAAGAAGTTCTAAATTTATTTTTTCACCTAAATGCTCATAAACACCTATTTGTTTATTCCCATATATAAGTGAAGTGAAAAACAGAAGAAAAATTAAAAGTTTTTTTACTAACATATGTACTCCTATTTACTGTTACTTTAAAATTATTATAAAAATAATAACATAAGTTATTAAAGTAAACATAGGAATTAAAAATTAGTTAATTTATTAATAATTCTTTAAATTTTCTAAAACCAAAACTTTTAATAGTTAAAAAGAAAAGAATAAAACCACTTAAAGAAGAAGCTAAAGCAAGACCAGCAGCCCCATAAGGTTTAATTAAAATAAGAGAAAAAACTATATTAAAACTCAAAGAAATTATAGATATCTTAGCTGCTAAAAACTGTTTTTCGTGAGAATATAACCAAAGTGAAAAAATCTTAGCAATACCATAAGGAATAAGACCTAATAAATACATAGCTAAAATCAAGGCAGTACTTAATGTATCTTTTTGCAAAAAAGCACCTCTTTGAAATAATAGTTCAATAATAAACTCATTAAAAACAATACCTATAAATGTTGAAATAAGTAAAAAACTTGTAAGAATAAAAGTAGATTTCTTCATAAGTCTCAAGGCTTTTTTTTCATCTTTATTTTTTATACATCTTGCTACCATTGGAAATAAAGCCACTGTTGTTGCAATAGCAAATAAGGCAAGAGGTAATTGGAAAACTCTATTTGCATAATATATATAAGAAATACTTCCTGTTGCTAAAAAAGAAGCTAACCAAGTATCTAAAAAAGCTGATATATTTGCAGTTGAACTACCTAAGGAAGCTGCTGCAAAGTTTTTATAAAATTTATTATTTGTAAAATCCATCTTTTTAAAAGTAAATATTTTTAATAAGTTTTTATTCTTCATAGCAATAATATGTACTAAAACTTGTAAAACACCACCTATAATTACAGCATAAGACATATAATAAGTAATAGTATATGCGTTCATATCTTTAGAGATTAATAGGGCTGTTATTAAAGAAAGATTTAATAAGGCAGTTGAAAAAGATGTTGTTGCAAAGTGATTTTTATATTGAAGTAGGGCAGCTATGAAAGTAACTATAAAAATCAAAGGTAAATAATAAAAATTTATAGCAACTAAAGGTGCTGCTAAAGCTATAGTGTCTTTATCAAAACCAAGAGCAATTATATGAGTAATAAAAGTAGATAATAAAGTAACTACAAGTGAAATAATCATAATAAAAACAATAAATTGTAAGAATATAGCGCTTGAAAATCTTATTTTATGTGTAGTTTTTGCATAAGCTGGTATAAAAGCTTGAGTAAAAGCACCTTCTGCAAAAATTCTTCTAAAAAGATTTGGTAATTTAAAAGCTACAAAGAAAATATCAGAATATATATTAGCTCCTAAAATTGAAGCTGTTAGCAAATCTCTTATAAAACCTAAGACTCTTGAAAATAAAATACCAGAACTGTTTGTAAAAATTGATTTAATTAACATTTATATCGCTTTTTTTATGAATTGTTATTTGCATTTTATCTTTATAAAAAGACAAATGAGCATTTATTATATTTACTTTTTGCCCATTTTTTGGTAAAAAACTCTTATTTCTTGAATAAACTCTTATTTTTCCATCTTTGAAGTAAAAATAATTATTTTTATATAAGGCTTTTTTATTAGTAATTATCTCATTTATATATTTTTTATTAAAAATATTTATATTCTTAGCATCTAAATATAGGTTTTTATATTTTTTATTAAAAGAATATTGTTTTATAACTTTTAGTTTTAATACTTCTTTTAAACCATTAAATTCAGCAATTTTCATAAGCTGTAAATCATAAGAAAAACCAAGCTTAAGATTATTTATATCTTTATACACAACAATAGCTCTATCTTTATACTTTTTTAAAATAACCAGGTTTTCACTTTTATATATTACACTTATATTTTTTAAGTTTATAGGATAGTTATAAGTGTTTTGTACATATATCTCTCTTATATTGTTTATTTTATTTGTGTCTTTAATATATTCTTTACTTGAAAAACGTGCAATTATAGGTAAGTGATCTGAATATCCCTTTGCTTGATGTACTTTGTTCTTCATTTTCCATCTATTTATTTTTCTTTTTTTTATTAGATAATTTGGAGTAAAAACTTTAAAAGAGTTATTTATATAAGAAATATTTTTATTATCAAATAAAGAAGGAGCTAGTAAGATATTATCAGGGCTAGAGTTTCTTCCTCTATAAATATAAGAA
Source organism: Arcobacteraceae bacterium (assembly GCA_965224485.1). Lineage (GTDB taxonomy): Bacteria > Campylobacterota > Campylobacteria > Campylobacterales > Arcobacteraceae > NORP36. The sequence continues at coordinate 87,969 of CBDCZH010000001.1, forward strand.
AATCTGTTTTTATATAATAAATCTAACCATAAATTATAATGAACTCTTTTTTTATAATCTAAGATAGAGTTTTTATTTACTAAAGTATTATTATAAGATGTATATATTACATCATTAATTGCAGTTAAATTTGAAGTATTGTTTAGCTTTTTATCATATAAAAAAGTTTCATTTTCATTATAGTTTGAATTAAAATCCCCTATAAGTACATAATCTATATCTTTTTGTATTTTTTTAATATGTTTATATAAAACAAGAGCATATTTAACTCTTATACTTTCTTTATTTCTTTTAGAAGGCCAGTGATTATTAAATACTATAAATTTTTTATTAAAAATCAAAACTGTGCTTTTAACTATTGCTCTATTAAATCTAGCATCTTTAATATTTAGAATTTCATTTTTTAGAATTTTATATTTTGAGAAAATACTTAATCCAATAGCTTGTTTTTTACTCTTATAAAAGTAGGAGTATTTATATTTTTTTAATCGTTTAAATAAGTCATTTGAGGCTTGTTGTGATTCGATTTCTTGTAAAAGTATAATATCAGCATCCAAATCAATTATAGTTTTAGATATATTTTTAAGTTTTGCCTGATAGCTTTTATAATTCCACTTAGATTTTGTATTTGGAATATACTCTTTATATTCACTTCTATCATGCTTTAAATCAAATAAATTTTCTACATTATAAGAAGCCAGAGTAAATTCTTGTGCAAAAGAAGATATAGTAAAAAAAAATAGTAATAAAATATATTTTAAAATCATATGTCATTTTAGCAAATTATGGTTTGTTTAAGTATAAGAAAATCTAAGATAGTTTAAAAGCTGTATGATTTCTCATACAGCTTATTTTTATTTTTTAGAATTAAGTCTTGATTGATATTCTTGAGGGTGTTTACAAACTGGGCATACTTTAGGTGCTTTCTTTCCTCTGTGAATATGACCACAGACTTCACATAACCACTCTTCATCTTCATCTTCACTTATATGTTCCGCTCCATCTTCTAAGCGTTTTAATAACATTCTATACATGTTTTCATGTTCAATTTCTATTTTTCCAATTGCTGTTAAAATTCTAGCTTCTTCTTTATGTCCTTCTTCTTTAGCAATTGCAGCAAAATCTGGGTACATAGTAATATTTTCATATGATTCCCCTTCTATAGCATAGATAAGATTTTCTCTAGTATCTCCAAACTCTTTACCTATAGTCATTTTATTATAAAATTTTAATTCTAGTTTAGCATGCATTCTTTCATTTGTGGCAGCTCGTAAAAAATGTTCAGCTATATCTCTAAAACCTTCTTTTTGTGCAATTTTTGCAAAATACTCATACTTGTTTCTAGCCATTGATTCACCAGCAAAAGCTTTCATCAAATTTACTTGTGTCAAATCTTTAGTAGTCATTTGCATAACTTGTCCACAGCATTGAAGCTCTCCACCACCAACATTTTGTACTTCTACTACATTCCCACATTTTTCACATGTATACGATTCATATAATCTCATTTTCTTTTCCTTTGTATAATTTTTATTAAAAGATAATCTTTTTCCTTTGTAATTATATTCATTATTTCTTAAAGGAAAATTATTATCTATTGATAATATGTTTTTTTAACTAACAAAGTCAATAAATTTTGTAAACTTGTCTTAATTATTGTACTTTATAATATATTTTAAATAAATTATCAAGTATTATTATAGCATTTAAAAAAAAGGAGGCAATTATGAATTATGCCCATTTATTAAAAGAGTATAATTTAAAAGTTACACCTCAAAGATTAGCAATAGTAGAAGAGCTATATTACAAAGGTCATATGAATATAGATGATTTATATAAAACTTTATTAATAAAGTTTCCATCTATCTCTTTAGCAACAATATATAAAAATATTAACTCTATGTTAGAAAAAATTTTTTTAAATGAAGTTAAAATACCAAATAAAAAATCAGTTTATGAATTGAAAAAAGATGAACATTCTCATGTTATTTGTAAATCATGTAATAGTATAATTGATGTTACTTTAGATACTTCAACGCTTTCAGCTAAAGCAAGCGAGCTTACAAGTTATACTTTAGATCAAAGTTCAGTGATATTTTCAGGTCTTTGTTCTTCTTGTTCTAAATAATCATTTGATTATTTAGAACAATTCTTTAACCATAATTTTAAGTATTTATATACCCTTATAAGGCATTTTGAAAAAATAGTGCTAAAACAACTAATAAAACAATTCCTGCACTTTTATTATAAAGTTTATTAGCTGTTATAAAAACAAGCATTAGTGATAAAACAAAAGCTGTTGCAATATCAAAGAAATTTGCCGATAAATCTACATTTAAAGGGTTAACAAGAGAACTAAGCCCTAAAACCATAGTGAAGTTTGCAACATTTGATCCAATAATATTTCCTATTGCCAAATCAGAGTTATTACTAAGAGCTGCTTTAATAGAAATAGTAAGTTCAGGTAAAGATGTTCCAAATGCTACTAAAAATAGTCCAATTAACCATTCACTAATTCCAAAGTCTCTTGCTATATTTTCAGCACTTTGTATTGCAAAATCTGCACCTACAATAGTGAAAATAAAACCAACTAGTAATAACAATGCAGTTTTCTTCCACGCAAATTTATCTTTATCATCTTCTTCATCATTCTGTTCAACTTGATCAGAAGAGATTAAAAATATCAAATAAGCAAGCATTAAAACTAAGAATAAAAAACCATCAAAAGCTGAAAGTTCCCCATCAATAGACATTATTATAAAAATAAGAATTGGAAATAAAGACCAGGCTGAATCTTTAGCAAAAAGATCTCTTTTAGGAATTATTTTTTTAGAAATTATAAATACAACTGCTAAAACTAAAGAAATATTAAAAATTGTACTTCCTATTACATTAGCAACAGCAATATCTCCACTTCCTTGTAATGAAGCAGATATTGATACAGCCATTTCTGGTAATGAAGTTCCAAGGGCTACTAAAGTAGCTCCTATTACAAAAGGTGAAATTTTATAATGAAGTGCAATTTTTTCACTTTGATTAATTATAAAATCAGCACCAAAAACAAGTGCAGCCATTGAAACTATGAAAATTAATAAATCCATTTTATGTATTCCTTATTATTAAACTATTTGGCAAGTTAAACTTTTTTATTAACTCTTCTTCTTTACTTCTATGCTCACCTGTATCTATTTCATGGTCATATTTTAATAAATGCAATAAACCATGAATAAAAAGTAAACTTAGCTCTTCTTGTTTTGTATGTTTATACTCTTTTGCTTTTTGTTCTACAAATTCGTATGAAATAACTATAGAACCTAAAGGCATAGTAGGTAAGTCGAAATCTAGAGGAAATGATAAAACGTCAGTAGGAGAATTTTTTGCTCTATGCTCTTTATTTAAACCTTGAATTTCTTCATTTTTAGTGATAATTAATTCAAGGTCTTTAGGGCTTAAAGACTTAAGTATATCTTCTAAGAGCGTAATATCTAAATCAAAACCATATTCATTATCTAAGTCAATCAAGTTTATTTGCCTTTATTTTTGCGAATAATACCCAATAATACCCAATTAACTTATAAAAATAAAGACTAGTTAGAAGAGTTCAATCATTTTTGAAACTTCATCAACAACAAAAGTTTTGATTTTTAGTTTTATATTTGGTTTTTGTGCAATGATTGCCTTAGTTAAACCTTGTGCTTGTATCTCTTTTAGTCTTATATCCATAGAAAAAACATCTTTGATTTCACCAGTTAAAGAAACTTCGCCTATAAAAGCGGACTCTTTAGATATTGGTCTATCTCTAAAAGATGAAATAATAGCTGCAATTACTGCTAAATCAACAGAAGACTCTTTTATTTTAATTCCACCACTTATATTTATAAAAACATCATAGTTATTTAAAGGAAGGTCTAGTTTCTTCTCTAAAAGTGCTAAAAGCATGTTTAATCTATTTAAATCAAATCCAGTTGTACTTCTTTTAGGGTTTGGGTACGTACTTTCACTAACTAAGGCTTGAACTTCTAAAATAATAGCTCGTGTTCCTTCAATAGCAACAGTTAAAGCAGAACCAGCCTGTGCTTTACTTTTGTCAAAAAACTTTGAAGCTATATCTTTAGCACTAACTAATCCTTCATTCGTCATCTCAAAAATACCTATTTCAGATGTTGCTCCAAATCTATTTTTAAAAGCTCTTAACATTCTAATCTCTTTATTAGACTCACCTTCAAAATATAAAACAACATCAACCATATGTTCTAGTACTCTAGGACCCGCAATTGAACCATCTTTTGTAATATGGCCTATTATAAACATAGCAATATTAGACTCTTTTGCTTTTCTCATAAGTTCAAAAGTTATCTCTCTTACTTGTGAGACTGAACCAGGTGAGCTTGTTAGGTTTGAGGAGTATATGGTTTGAATTGAATCAATAATTACTACTTCATAATTTTGTCTTAAAAGTTCATCTTGAATTTCTTCTAATTTTATCTCTGAGAGTAAAAAAAGATTAGCACTATTTGAATCTAATCTATTTGATCTTAGTTTTATCTGCCCCGCACTCTCTTCTCCTGAAACATATAATATTTTTTTACCAGCTTTTGCAATATTTCCTGCAATTTTAAGTAAAAGTGTTGATTTTCCAACTCCAGGACTCCCTCCTATTAGTGTTAAACTACCAGGAACAATTCCTCCTCCTAAAACTAAATCAAACTCTTCATTATTACTTGAGAATCTTTGCACATCATCTTGTTTAACTTCAGTTATTGGTTTTGCTTTACTAGAACTTGAGCTTACTTTAGAAGTTTGTTTTAAAACTTCTTGTTGATCTTGATTTAATTCCATAAATGAATCCCAAGAACCACAAGATGGACATTTTCCTAACCATTTTGCTGTTTGTTCTCCACATCCTTGACATTCAAATAGAGATGTTTTTTTCTTAGCCATTATAAACCTTTTATATTATTACTGTAATAATACAAGAACTTTTAAAAAAAAAGTAAAAATATTTCATTTTGTAAGAAATTTTTTTATTATTAGGATTTATTATGATTATTTATATTCATGGTTTTGCATCTTCTGGACTGGGAGGAAAAGCAAAACTTTTCAAAGAAGAGTTTAAAGATGAAATTATTTTGCCTTCATTATCTTATGTTCCTAGTTTAGCTATTAATACTTTAGAGCAATTAATAGAGTCTTTTTTAAATTTAGATGAAAAAGTAAGTTTAATTGGCTCTTCTTTAGGAGGTTTCTATTGTCTTTATTTAGCAAGTAAGTATAATCTAAAAGCAGTTTTAATTAACCCTGCTATAAAACCTTATAAAACACTAGATAAAATTGGTTTACAAACAAATTATTTTGATTTTAGTTCATTTGAAGTAAAAGAAGAGCACATGATTTTTTTAAAAACTATAAAAGTGAACATAAAAAATAGTATTAAAGAAGAAAACTTTTTACTCTTAGTGCAAAAAGCTGATGAAGTTTTAGATTATAAAGAAGCTCTAGATTTTTTACCAAAAGCTACTTTATTTTTAGAAGATGGTGGAAATCATAGTTTTAAAAATATTAAAAGCCACTTTTTAAACATAAAAAACTTTTTACAATAGTTTTTTATGCTTAATATTTTTTGTATCTTTATTATTTTAAATAAATTCCATCTAATAAGGTATCAACAAATTTATCAGGAGAAAACTCAATTAAGTCTTCTTTCTTTTCTCCAATACCTATATAAAAAATAGGAAGTTCTAATTGATTTGAAATAGAAAATAAAGCTCCACCTTTAGCAGTTCCATCAAGTTTAGTAACAATAATACCATCAACTTTTACCATCTCATGAAAAGCTCTAGCTTGAGCAATTGCAGAGTTTCCTTGTGTTCCATCTAAAATAAGTAGTTTCTGATGAGGAGCATTTTCATAAGCTTTTGAACATACTTTTACTATTTTTACTAATTCGTTATTTAAATTTGTTTGTGTTTGTAATCTTCCTGCTGTATCAATAATAACATTATCAATATCTCTTGCTAGGGCTGAAGAGATTGTATCATAGGCAACAGCAGAAGAGTCATGTCCTTGTTTAGTTTTAATAATAGGAACATTTAACTTGTCTGCCCATATACTTAACTGCTCAATAGCAGCAGCTCTAAATGTATCACCAGCCCCTAAAATAACGCTTTTATTTTTCTTTTTATACATGTGAGCTAATTTTGCTATTGTTGTAGTTTTTCCAGCTCCATTAACTCCAATGATTAGTTGAACAAAAGGTTTAGGTAAATTATTCATATTTACATCAGGTGCATGCTCAAAAAGCATAACTAACCTATGTCTTAAATCTTTTCGCTCAATTAAAGGAGGTAATCCATCCATTGCTTTTTCAATAATTTCATACTCAATATCAGCTTCTATTAAAATTTCTTCAATATCATCAAAAGGAATTTTTTCTTTTCCTTTAGGAATAATACTTGAAACATTTTCTAAAGTTTTTTCCAAAGCTTTTGAGAAAAAATTTTGCTCTTTTTGCTCTATTTCTTCTACTTTTAATACTTCTTCTTGTACTTCTTGTACTTTTTCTTTTTTACTAAATATATTAAACACTATTTAAGAGCCTTTTTTATGTCTATTTCCATCATTTCTTGAGGAATTATTCCGACATATTTTTCTATTAATTTTCCATTTTTATTATACATAAACATTGTTGGAATTGATTTAATTCCTCCAAGTACTTTAGCTAGAATATAATTCTCATTCGAATTTGTAATAGGGTATTTTATATTATATTTCTTTATAAAATCTTTTAAATCTTGCGAAGTTTTCCCTTTTTCTAGTAAAATAGCAATAATTTCAAAATTATTTTTATATTTTTCTCTTAAATTATTTAAGTGTGGAATTTCGGCTTTACAAGGTTTACACCAGCTTGTAAAAAAATACACTAAAACTACTTTTTGTTTGAACTCTTCAAAGACTAAACCATCATCAATGACCTTAATATGTAGGGTTTGTGCTTTTGTTGTTGTTAATCGATATGTTTTTGCATCTTCTTGTTTTTTTTCTTCTTCACCGTCTTTTTGATTACATCCACTAAAGAGTAAAAGGGACAAGATTGTGAAAAATGCGATTTGTTTAAACTGCATTTTAATTCCTTAAAGGTAAAATAATTTATTGGATATGGATTTTATCCAAGTAAGGCTTAAATATGTTAGAAAATCGTAAGCGTGAATTTAGAACTTCATGCATGAAAAGATTAAAATTTGAAAGCCGTTTTTCAAAAGTAAAAAATGATAAAAAAATAGTAAACAATTTATATAAACTAATATTAAAATTAAAAGTAAGAAAGGTTTTGCTTTATGTTCCACTTTCTTTAGAAGTGGATGTTAACCCATTAATAAATAAACTAAGAAGAATCAAAAACATTGATGTTTATGTTCCTTTTATGTTTGAAGATAGTTTTAAAATAGTTAAATATAGATTGCCATTAAAAAGAAAAAAATTTGGTATATATGAGCCTAACAACTCTTTTTTTAAAGGAAAAATTGATTTAGCAATCGTACCTATTGTGGGCCTTGATGTTTTAAATAAACGAATAGGTTTTGGTAAAGGAATGTATGATCGGTTTTTTCATAGATTAAAATATAAACCTATTACTGTTTTTACTCAAAGAAAACTTTGTAAAACTTCTGAAATTTTAAGTAATCATTACGATATTGAAGCTGATTATATTATTACAAAATAAATATTAAGGTTTAAATATGGAAGTATTATTAATAGAAGGGCTTATTGTTATTATTTTTTCATCAGCTATGACTGTTTTTGTAATGAAAAAATTTAATAAAGCTAAATTTGATATTTATATTGAACAAGCAAAAGCAAAAGCAAGAGTTATGGAGCATGAAGCAGAAGTAAGTCTAAGAGAAGCGAAAAACAATGCAAAAAGAGATTATGATAGAGAGTTTAGGAATGCACGTAAAGATTATGACAATATGCTTAATAAAATTGAAAAAAAAGAGCGAGAGTTAAACGAGCATTTAGAATCAGAACTTAAAACGATAAAAAAACAAAAGTCTGAGATAGTTGAAAATAACGAAAAAATTAAAACTATAAAAGATGGTTTATTAAATCAACAAAAAACTTATGAAGAAAAGATTTCAAAAGCTATAAAAGTCTTAGAAAATGCTTCTGGACTAACGCAAGATGAAGCGTATAACTTAATGATAGAAAAAGTTAAAGAAGATTCAAGAGAAAAAATTTCTTCTATTTTTAGAAAAAAGTATAAAATTGCGCAAAAGAATACACAACATGAAATAAATAATATGTTTGCAAATGCAGTTACAAGATATGCAGGTGAGTTTGCAGCTGAGAGACTTATAAATAATCTACCTATTAATGATGATGAAACTAAGGGTAAGATTATTGGTAAAGAGGGTCGTAATATTAAGGCCTTAGAAATGTTATTAGGTGTTGATATTATTATTGATGATACACCAAATACTATTACTATTTCATCTTTTAACTTATATAGAAGAGCAATAGCTACAAAAACTATAAAAGATTTATTAGAAGATGGAAGAATTCAACCAGCAAGAATTGAAGAGATTTACAAAAAAGTAAAATCTGAGTTTGATGGTAATATTTTAAAAGAAGGGGAAGATGTATTATTAGATTTAGGTATAAAATCAATGCATCCAGAACTTACAAAACTTGTAGGAAGACTAAGATATAGAGCTTCTTATGGTCAAAATGCTTTAAAACATACTTTAGAAGTAGCAAATTTAGCAGGTTTATTAGCTGCTCAAATGGGTGGAGATGCTATTCTTGCTAGAAGAGCTGGATTATTGCATGATATTGGTAAAGCTTTAACGCATGACATGCCAGGAAGCCACGTTGATTTAGGGGCTGAAATTTGTAGAAGATATGATGAACCAGCAACTGTAATAAATGCTATTTATGCCCACCATGGACATGAAGAACCTATAAATGTTGAATCTGCTGCTGTTTGTGCCGCTGATGCTCTAAGTGCTGCAAGACCAGGTGCACGAAGAGAAGTCTTAGAGTCTTATTTAAAAAGAGTAGAAGAGGTTGAAAATATTTCAACTTCAAGAACTGGTGTTATAAATGCTTATGCTATAAATGCAGGACGAGAAGTACGAGTTATAGTAAAAGCAGACTTAGTAAATGATGATGAGGCTATTCTTTTAGCAACAGAAATTGCTCAAGAAATAGAAGAAAAAGTACAATACCCAGGTGAGATTAAGGTTAACGTAATCCGTGAAATACGAGCCCAAAGTTATGCTCGTTAGGCTTTAGCTTAGCTCATAACTCTGCGTTGAAGAGATAAATTTAATACTCATGTACTAAACGTACACTGCGTTTAAATTTATCTCTTCGCCTTGATTTCTAAACTAAGCTAAAACCTACCAAGCATAACTTAGTCTTACTCAAAAAATATTTTTCTTTTAATCAAGGAAAATATAAGGTTCATCTTTTATCTTTAATAAATCACTTTTTTATATTTATGCACTGTTTTTATGAGATAGAATTTCTTTTAAAAGTTCACTTTGTGTATAAAATTGTTCCATATTAGGTTTTAAAAAAGTTTTTTTAAGCTCAGATATATCATTTGTAACATCTTTAAGTTTTGAGCTAAAAGATGATAAATCACTAGAATTTGAAGAATTTGTATCATTTTCATCTACTTTTGTAATAGCTATTCCTGATACTTTTGCTTTAAGTTTTGCAATCATTTTTTCTAAATCATCAAACATTTCTTTTATTTCATCTAAATCTACATTCTTTTCACTCATTTTTTCTTTTATTTTTTTAAGCATTTCTTCTAATGCTTCTAGTTCTTCTGAAGTAAGACCAGTTTTAAATAATGATAAAATATCTTCAACTAGTTTTTCACTCTCTTGCACACTATTTTTATAAGAATCTACTTCTTCTTTTTTCTCTACTTGTGAATTTAGAATATTATCAAAAGAGATTATTACTTGTTCAGACTCTTTTTCTATATTATCCTTGTTTGAAACATTATTAGGTTTTGATACTATATTTACATTTATTTCCATAAAATCCCTTTAGCTAAGTATACAGATTTTTCATCCCTAAAAAAGTACTTTATTTCTTATATTAATAAAAATATAACTTTTTTAAACTAATATTAAGTTTTGTATTTAAAAATTATTTAAATTTATACTTCTTTTATCTACTAAATCAATGAGAACTAATTTATTTTTGGTTAATATTCGCTTTTCAAAGGATATTTTATACAATCTTCATCAAAAGCATATAAATATGCACTTATTTCTGTTTTTTTATGGTCAACAGTAGCAACTGCTTTTAAAGTATCTTTACAATATCTTGATGTACTTACTTTAGTTATGTATTCAAGTTTTTCTTCTTTTCTAGTCTTATTTATCATAATAATTTTTCAAAAAAAGCTACACTTAATTAAAGACTATATAAAAAATAACTTTTTTCTTATTCTAATCTTGGGATTAATTAATCCTTTTTTATATTATGTTGTTTTATTTAAAGCTTATGATTTATTACCAGCACAAGAAGCTCAGGCTATAAATTATTCTTGGGCTTTGATGCTTGCTTTCTTATCTGTTATATTTTTAAAACAAAAACTTCGTCTTATTGATTTAATAGCTGGACTTATTTGTTATTTTGGAGTTATTATCATAGCAACGAAAGGAGATCCTTTATCTTTAAACTTTTCAAACCTAGAAGGTCTTTTTTATGCAATACTAAGTACCATCTTATGGTCTTTTTATTGGATTTTTTCTACAAAATCAAAAGTTGATCCTGTAATTGCTTTATTTTGTAACTTCTTATTTGCTATGCCTATTATTATAGTATATTTTTATTTTACACATGACTTTGTAAGTGTAGATATAAAAGGTATTTTAGGAGCTATGTATATAGGTGTTTTTGAAATGGGTTTAACTTTTTTGTTTTGGTTAAAAGCAATGCAAAGTGCTATTCATACGTCTAAAATCACAAATCTTATTTTTATTTCTCCTTTTTTATCTTTAATATTTATATATTTTATCTTAGGCGAAACAATAGAACTTTCAACTATTCATGGTTTAGGTTTGATTATTGCTGGTTTAGTATTAGTTGCCATTTTTGATAATCAAAAAAGAAAAGAAGCAAGACGAATTGTAAGTAAAAAAATGAAGTCTTAACTTAAAAATCTAAAGCTTAAGAAATTTTGAATATAATAAAGAAAAATTACATTAAGAGAAGTATGAAAACACAAAACTTTACAACACAAATAATAGCAGGAAAATATAGAGGTAAGAAGTTAGAATTACCATCTTTAGATGTTACAAGAAGCTCAAAAGCAAGATTAAAAGAGTCTTTTTTCAATGTTTTGCAGTATGAAATAATTGATAAAATATTTATAGAAGCATTCGCAGGTTCTGGTTCAATTGGGCTTGAAGCAGTTTCAAGAGAGGCAAAAAGATCTTATTTTATTGAGCTTGATAGAGCTTCTTATCATATTTTATTAAAAAACTGTAAAATGGTAGATTCTTCAAAATGCCAAACTCTTTTAGGTGATACTTTTAATGAACTTCCAAAAATCATAGAATCTTTAAAAAACTCGCAGGATGAATTAGTTATATATTTAGATCCTCCTTTTGATTATAGAGATGGAATGGAAAATATATATGAGAAATCATTTGATTTAGTTAGAAAAATAACAAGTGATAATATATATCTTATTTGTTTTGAACATGTAAGTACTTTAGAAATGCCTGAAAACTTAGGTAAGTTTTATATGTACAAAGAGAAAAAATTTGGTAAAAGTACTTTATCGTATTACAAATATAAATAAGTAAAAAAGATGTATAAATTTTCCTTTTATTTACTCTTAGGAACTATTTTAGGGGTATTTATACTTCCTTTTTTATATACAAACTCTCCTTATACCCTAAATCCAAATGAAATCTTAGTTTCTCCTTCTTTAGAGCATATTTTTGGTACAGATAGATTAGGACGTGACCTTTTTGCAAGAGTTTTACAAGGTGGTCAGACTTCTTTGATTATTGGTTTCTTATCTGCTAGTATTTCATCTTTGCTTGGATTATTTATTGGGATAAATGCAGGTTATTATAAGGGTAATGTTGATAAAGGTATTACTATTTTAATTGATTTGTTTTTAACCTTCCCAACATTTTTTTTACTTTTAGCCCTTGTTTCATATATTCAGGCTTCTGCTTTAATTCTAATTATAGTTATTTCAATTACTGCTTGGATGGGAATGGCTAGACTTATAAGAAGTGAAAGTTTTTCAATTACAAATAAACCCTATATAAAAATTCTAAATTTAGCAAATGTTTCAAAATATAAAATTATTTTTAAATATTTTGCTCCTTTATTAGCTCCAATTTTTCTAATCTCTTTTACTTTTGGAGTAGGTGGTTCGATTCTTGCTGAATCAGGGCTCTCTTTTTTAGGGCTTGGAATAAACCCACCTCAAATGTCGTGGGGAAGTTTATTAAGTTCTGGACGTGATGTTTTAGATATTGCTTGGTGGGTTAGCTTTTTTCCTGGACTTATGATTTTTATAATTACCTTTTGTCTAATGCAAATTTCTGATTATTTACAAGGAAAAACAAATCAAAAAGAGATTCAGACAACTTAAAATTTAATTAAAAATAAAATCTATTATCTTGTTACATAATTCTTACATAACTTAATAGTAAAATCTATACTAATTTTGAATAAGGAATAAAATTTGAACAAACTATTAAAAACTTTGATTTTATTAGCATTTATACCTCTAATGTTATTTGCTGATGCTAAAGAAAATGCGCAAATATATGGTTTTTTAACTATGTTACCGCCTTTAGTTACAATTATTTTGGCTTTTGTTACTAGAAATGTAATTTTTTCATTATTTATGGGAATTTTATCAGGTACTTTTTTAGTTAATATAAATGGTGCTAATATTTTAACAGCATTCATGAATGCTTTTGTAGATATGTCTGCAAAAATGGTTGGTTCTCTTGCTGATTCGTGGAATGCTGGTATTGTTTTACAAGTTCTTACTATTGGTGGTATGATTGCAGTTATTACTAAAATGGGAGGGCCAAGAGCTATTGCAGAAAAACTTGCAGCTCGTGCTAAGTCTCCTGTTTCAGCTCAGTTATATACATGGATTATGGGATTCTTTATTTTCTTTGATGATTATGCTAACTCTTTAATAGTTGGACCTATTATGAAACCAGTTACTGATAAATTAAAAGTATCAAGAGAAAAACTTGCTTTTATTATTGATTCAACAGCTGCTCCTATTGCAGGACTTGCACTTATCTCTACTTGGGTTGGATATGAGCTATCTTTAATTAAAGATGCTTATGCTATTTTAGGACAACCAGATATAAATGCATTTTCAATTTTTGTAGAAACTTTACCATATAGATTTTATAATATTCTGATGTTAGCTTTTGTTTTCTTCTCAGCATATAGTTTAAGAGAATTTGGACCTATGCATAAAGCAGCCAAAAGAGCTTATGAAACAGGTGAAGTATCAAATCCTAAATCTAAAGGTGTTATGAACCAAGAAAACTCTTTTATGTTACCAAAAGAGGGTGTTAAGTATTCAATGTCAAATGCTATTGTTCCTATTTTAGTATTAATACTTGTTGCTTTTGCTGGTTTTTACATAAATGGTAAAGGTTCACTAGAAGGCGATATTTTAAAAGCTGTTGAGTTAAATCCTTTTTCATTCGCTTCAATTAGAGATTGTTTTGGAGCAGCTGATGCTTCTATTGTAATTTTTGAAGCAGCCTTATTTGCTTCTTTAGTTGCTATTGCTATGGGTTTACAACAAAAAATATTTAACTTACATGATGCAATTGAAACATGGGTTTATGGGGCAAAAGCTCTTGTAATAACTGCAGTTATTTTGATTCTTGCTTGGTCTATCTCTTCTGTTATGAAAGAGTTAGGAACGGCTGCTTATTTAGTATCAATCTTATCAAATGCAACACCTCAATTTGTTCTTCCAAGTGCTATTTTTATTCTAGGATCAATTATCTCTTTTGCAACAGGAACTTCATACGGAACTATGGGTATTTTAATGCCTTTAGCTATTCCTTTAGCAAGTGCTGTTGGTATTAATACTGGTTTAGAAGGTTCTGAGTTACACTCTTATATTGTATTAAATGTAGGTGCAGTTCTTACAGGTGCTATTTTTGGAGATCATTGTTCACCTATTTCAGATACATCTATTTTATCTTCAATGGCTGCTTCTTGTGACCATATGGATCACGTATCAACACAGTTACATTATGCTATTTTCGTAGGTATCATTGCAGTTGTGTTTGGATATCTTCCAGCAGCACTAGGTGTTCCTGTTACTATCTTACTTCCTTTAGGAATGTTAGTAATTGCTTTAGTTATAAGGTTCTACGGAAAACCTTATATGACAGCTTCGTAAAAAAGAGTTTAACTCTTTTTTACATTTTATTTAGAATTTTATCAAGTAAAAATGTTGGTAAAATTCTTTTTGCAAAACCTAAGATATGTGTTGCATAAGTAACATAATATCTAGGTTTTGGTTTTTTACTTTGCATTATTTTTAAAACTACTAAAGCAACACTTGAAGCTGGAAGGTTAAAAGGTGTATCGTCTTTTTCACTTTCAAGCCTAACTTTTAACTCTTTTGTATAAACATTTGTAAAAAAACTATTTTTACTATCTACATTTCTCTTAAATTTTTTAAGGGCATTTTCTCTAAACTTTGAAGTAACTGGACCTGTATTAATAACAGATACAAAAATATTAGAACCTAATACTTCTTGTCTTAAAGTATCAGTTAATCCTTCAATTGCATACTTACTTGCATTATAAGAACCTCTAAATTTTAAAGAAATTAAACCTAAAACTGAACTATGTTGTATGATTTTTCCATATTTTTGTTCTCTAAATATTTTCATAGCTTGAGTTGTTAATTCATGAAGACCAAATACATTTGTTTCAAACTGTTTTTTTAAAGTTTTAACACTTATATCTTCAAGTGCACCTATTTGTCCATATCCTGCATTATTAAATACAGCATCTAAGGTTTTATCTTTTTGCAAAATAGTTTCTAAAGCAAATGATATATCTTTTTTAACTCTAATATCTATTTTAAATGTTTCAAAACCTAAGTCTTTTAACATTTGAACATCTTTGTCTTTTCTTGCACTTGCGTAAACTTTAATATTTTCATTTTTTAAAATTTTAGCAGTTTCTAAACCAATACCAGAAGAACAACCCGTAATTAAAATATTTTGCACTAAATAATCCTATTTTTTTTGCTATTATAACACAAAGAAAAATGAAAAAAATATTACTTATAAAAGAAAAAAAATGAACGAAATAAAAAAATTATTAGATAAAGAAGTAAAACAAAGAAATAAAAGCAGTGAACTATCATACGATAAGCCAGATCCCTCTTAGTTGCTAGTAGATATGATGATGAATATGCTATTTTATTATGTGCTCTTTTTGCTTATGGAAAAGCTAGCCTTATTGTAAAGTTCCTAGATACGTTAGATTTTTCTCTCTTAAATCAAAGTGAAGATAAAATAAAAAAAGAGCTAAACAATCATTATTATAGGTTCCAAAATAAAGATGATGTAATAGCTATCTTTACTGCTTTTAGAAGATTAAAACAAGAAACAAGTTTAAATGAACTTTTTTATAATGAGTATAAAAAAGAGGAAAATATCTTAGAATCACTTGATTGTACAATTAAAAAAATCCAAGAAATTAATCCATATACCTCGCAAGGGTATAAGTTCCTAAGCTCAAGCCCTTTTAAAAGAGACAAGCAAGGAAATATAAAAGAAATAGGAAATTCTCCATATAAAAGATGGAATATGTTTTTAAGATGGATGGTTAGAAGTGATGAGTTAGACTTAGGTTTATGGCAAAATATAAATAAAAAAGATTTAATTCTACCTCTTGATACCCATACCTTTAAAGTAAGCCAAAAACTAGGCCTATTAAACAGAAAAACCTATGATTTGAAATCAGCCTTAGAAATCACTTCTGTTCTAAAAACTTTTGATAAAAATGACCCAATAAAATATGATTTTGCTCTGTATCGTATTGGACAAGAAAAGATACTCTAACTAGATGAGAATACCAATATATAGCGCTTGATAACACTTCTTTAAGAAAACTACTAAGTACAATTAGATACAATTATATACATATAAATAAAATAATAGGACACCTTTTAAGACACCTAAAAGGACACCTTTATAAGGATGAATTTATGAATAAGTATATATTAGTAAATATTGAGAATAGAAACTGTATAGGTTTGTTTTTAGAAGTTGATAAAAGTTTTGATATAAAACTAAATACTATTAAAGCCTATACTGATTTATTAAAGAAGTCTAAAAAAATTAAAATGCAGTTAAGAACTAAGATAGATGGAAAAAGAGGAAAAAAGAATTTTACTTTTAATTATCATGAAACAAAAAAAGATAAAGAACTTTTATTTGTAAAATCATTTAAAGATGTACTAGATATTATTGATTCTAAAAGACTTGATATAAAAGAGAAGATAAAAGCAGGTGAAACTTTAAGAAAAAAAAAAGTTATTGATGCAAATGATGAAAAAGAGAAAATTACATTCTTTGATAAAGTTGAAGAATTTTTAAGAAATAAAGAAGTATCTGCAAGAAAATCAACAATACAAAATTATAAAACTACACTACTTACTCATACAAAAAAATTACATAATAAAGAATTTTCAACTATTAAGATAAAAGATATACAAGATATAATTATAAAACAACTAGAAGATAATAAAGCACCTGCAACAGTAGTTTTATATGCTAGAACATTAAGAACTTTTTTCAAAGTTTATAAAAAATATCATTCATTAGATTTTGATGATTTAGAATTACCTGAATATAATAATGAAGTTGAATATACTCTATCATTAAAAGATACAAAAAAGATTATTAAAGTGTTAAGAGAATATTCAAGAATTGAAATAGATGATGAAGTATTTTATCAATATGAAGAGATTAAAAATATATTTGCTTTTTCTTTAACTGGAAGAAGAATAGGGGAAATATTAAGTTTAAGATTTTGTGATTTAAATTTTGAAACAAACTCTTTTAAAATAATATCTATTAATGCAAAAGGAAAAAAAGAATTAAATTTTTCTATTGATGAATATTTACTTGAAGCATTAGAAAGTCAAGCACGATTAAGAAATATTGATTTATATTCAAGAAGTCAAGCTAAGTTATTTACTTATACTAGAGAAACACCTAGGGTACATTTTCAAAATATTTTAAAGGCTCTTCATTTACCAAAATTAAGACTGCATGATATTCGTCATATGCTAGGAACAACACTTGTTCAAAATGGTGTACCTATTCAAGATATTTCTAGGATGTTAGGGCATTCTAGTATAAGTATTACGGAACAAAGATATGCTAAGACTAATAAAGAACAAGCAAGTAGGGGCTACAAATAAATTTAATGATTTAATGGAGTGAAGAATGAGTGAAATTAAATTTGATAATCTAACACAAAAAAAACAAGTACTATTAATTAATACATCTTATGATATTGCGAAGAAATATTTTTATCTTATTGATGATGATGTAGTTAATAACCTTAATTCTTATGTTCAATTAACATCTAATTTTAATGAAATAAGAAAAGAGATTGTTATTATTATGGATAGAATTGTAAAAGAATTAACTGAATTTAAAAACCCACGGGAATATGCACAAGGTAAGAATAATTATTTGAAAGTATTTTCATTGTTAGCAGTAAAAGAAATTGATAATATAACGTATTCAGATAAGTTGATTTTAATATTTTTAGGAACTTACTTTTATTATATATATTATGAGAATATTTCTTACAATAAAAAAGAAATAAAAAAATCAAGAAAATTTATAGAACAAGCTTTAAAAGGTAATTTATTTGGAGAAAGCAAAAAAGCAATTAAGATTGATTTAGAAATGCAGAAAACAATATTAGATTTAAGAAAGGGAAAAGAAGAATATTTCTTTTTTAAAAATTTATCTATTTTTGGAAGTATGGGCATTGAAAAGAATAAATTAATAAAAGGTTTTGCAGATAAATTTAAAATGTTTAGTACAAAAAGAGAATCAATGGATAAAGCTTTTAAAGATATACCTAATTTTAGTGTAGATAGTTATATGCGTATAATAAAAGAAAATAATTATAAGTAAATACTAGAAATAGCTTATTCTAAAATATGAAAAAAACTTATAAATAAGCTTACTCTTAAAATTAAGAAACTAAGTAAAAATAGACTAGCCTATAAGCCCTATTTAAAGGGTTTAATCAAAAAAGATAGATTATAATAATTCCATATAAATACAAGGAGTTATACATGAACCAAAATACAAACTACGATAAGCAACTACCAAAAGGTGTGCTATTTAATTTAGCACAAATTCAAGACTACAATATTATTAAAATCCCAACAGCAAAAAAACTTATTTATGCAGGAAAACTTGAAGCAATTAAAATTGGTAATAAACTACATATATCAAGAACTGAAATAATTAGATACTTAGAAGATAGAACAGTAAAAATTAATCTTTAACCATAAAGTTCTAATTTAAAAACCTAACTTAAATCTAAAAATAAACAAAAATAGTAAGTAAGCCCTTAAAATGGCTATTTATCTAACTGGTCTTAATATTCTAATGTTCAAGAAATGGATATTTAACAATTAATACAAAACACTTTAAGGAGTTGAATTGAATAATAAAATAGAAACAAGAATAAAAAATATTGCTAGATATTCAATAGAAGATTTTAGTAAAAATTGTATTTTTATATCTTTAGATGCTGAAATATTAGAAGAGTGGTTTTATACTGATCTAATACTAAATGAAGATATTAAAGATTTATCAACTATTGAAATATCAATGCTTACTTTTAAATTCTTACATTCATTAGATTTAGAGAATATAGAAACTATTATTAAAACAATAGAAGATGAAGACAATAAAGAAAAAATCACTAGTTTAAAAAATAAAATATTATCTACTATTGAAAAAAGATTAGGTTAATAATTGATAACTATTTCTATTTCAGACCATACAGGAGATAAAGAAACTACTTTTGGATTTACAAAAGTAAGTATATCATCACTTCAAGGAGTAAAGAAGATGATGAATACAAAAGCAGTTTCAAACGGATTATTTTTAAATGGACATAGAAATACTAAGAATTTAAAAGGTATGGGTAATGTTTTATTTATTGATATTGACCAAGAACCTAAGGAAAATGAAAAACCATATTATAAAGAAATTGAAGATATCTTAAAAAATAATGATATATCTTTTGTAAGCGTACCATCTAAATCTGCAAATAAGTACACTTATAAAAGACATATTGCAATTATCCTAAGTAATTACCTACCTACTGAAAAAGAAGCATATTTAAGAATTACAAATAAAATATTAATTGATTTAACTATTGATATTGAAAAGCTTGATAAAAATGTTTCTCATAATCTTATATCTTTTTTAGCACCTTGTTGCATTACTGAAGAATTTACTAATTATGATGAAGTATCTACTGTTTACAATGCTAAACCTTTTGAAATAGAAGCACAGAAAAAAGAAGATAAACTAATATTTAAAAATGTAATAGATTTTGATACTAAAATAGATTTTGCAAGTGGTGAAACAAATACAATACTAAATGCAATAAGACTAATTGAAAAAGGAACTTCAAAATATTGTTATTGTCCTATACATGATGATAAAAAAGCAAGTGCAACTTTTTATCATAATCAAAATGGAACAGTATATATAAAATGTGGAGTATGTGGAACTATTGTAGTAAAAAGAATAGAACAATTAAAAGAGCCATTAATATCTCATCACTTATATAATTATTCTATTGTAGTTCATTCTAGCCAAGAGAAAGCAATAATAAATATATTAGGTAATAAGTATCACAAGCAAGAAAACTTTTTAATATGGAGTTTTAAAGTTAATGATATGAATGATATTTATAATTTAATGATTTTAAAAATCCAATTAGTAAAAGATGGATTTATTCTAAATAATGAAAAACAATTTATATCTAGAGAATATACAAGTCTTGTAGCTTTTACTTATTATATTTCTAATACCAAAATACCTAATGTTTATGTAAATGAATCTGTATCTAGTTCAAAAGAATATACTATGTTCAGATATTCATATACATTTATTTTTAATAATAATCTATTTGTAGAATCAATTATATATGCAACATATCAAAGTTATCTAGTAGATGAAGATTTTGAAAAAGAATGTAATTATGGATTGTCTTATTTTGACTATATTATTAATGAAATGGAAAAGCAAAAAGATTTTAAACACAAAGATAAAAGATTTAAATTTAGAAAGAATAAAAAAGCTATTAAAGAATCTTATGAAGAAAGAAATATAAATAAAACTTCCACAATTGAGAATAAACAAAGCTTAAAAGTAAAAGAAATACTTAAAGAAATAAAGACCAATAAATATTGGAAATCAAATAATAATCTTAATAAATCAGAATTAGGAAAAAAAATAAAAGTTTCACGACCTAGCTTATATAAATATTTAACTGATAAAAAAATACTTGAATACTTAAAAAGTGTAAAAAAATAATTTTAGAAATGTAAAAACAATGAGAGTACGACCTTTTAAGGGTTATTACATAGGTATTACAGAAGATGAGAAGTGTAAAAATAATGATAGTATAGAATGTATATATAAATATATTATCTTATCTTTTTTTGAAGTAAAGAAAAATTAATATTTTTATTAAATAATGAACTTAAAAATAATATTATATGTAGTATAATTTTTTAAACATTTATTAGTAGTTAAAACATAATTATTATACTAAGTAAAATAACAATGTATAAAGTTGAATTTGAGAGGGAACTATGGGAAGAGGATTTAATGCACTTAAACAAATTGCAAAAGAAATTGATAGACAACATTCTCGTTCTATCAAAGAGAGAAATCGTAACGAATCTTTAGAAAATAAAAGAATACTAGCCAATTTAAGAAATGAAGAAAAAGAGATTAATTTAGAAATACGAAGAAAAGAAAAAGAGTATAAAGAACAAGCGAATAAAGAAAAAGCAGAAGAAAAGCAAAAGATTCTTGATGAAAGAATGAGAACAAAAGAAGAATTAAATAAAAATATAGAAGATATAAAGAGAACAAAAGAAGAATTGAAACTAAAAAAAGAACAAAGAAAAAAGAATTTAATTTTAGAAAAACATATTTATGAATTTCGTATAAAGAACAGAAAAAAACTATGTACTGGAATGATAGAAATATTAATTAAATAAAGGATATAAAAAATGGAAATTACAGTTATAGGTTTAATCTTATTATCTATTCTTCTTTTAATACTATTAGTTAAAAGTGTTAAAAAAAATAATACAAAAATGGAAGATTCTTTATCTTTGAATGAGAAAGTTGATAGCCTTAAAAAAGAAATAGATTTAAAGGATATTGAATTATCTAAAAAGAATGATGAAATAATTAAAAAAGATAATAATATTAGTGAGATAAAAATTTTATTATCTGATAAGAAAAAAGAATTAGAACGTACTAAAAATGAAGTAAGAGAATACAATGTTAGATTAGAAGATAAAAAAAGAGAAATAAAAGATTTAATAAAACTTGAAAAAGAATCTAAGAATATTGAAAAAAAAGTTATTACATTAAATAAAGAGATTGAATCATTAAATGATAAGATTTCTTTATGTAAAGAAGAACATAATAAAAAGAAATATCAATTAAAAGTTTTAGAATCAGAATTATCTTTATATTCAGATACAAAATTTTTTGTTGATATTGGTTTTTTTGAAGAACCTAAATATTTATATGAAACTAGTGAAAGATATAAATTAGAGATTAAGAAAATAAGAGATAAACAAA
>CBDCZH010000002.1:0-17396 GCA_965224485.1 Arcobacteraceae bacterium
CAAAGTTTGAACTTTGTCTTGGATTAACAATATAAGAAAGTATGTTTTTTTGAGCACAGAAATGTTTTAGTAAAGAAGAATAAGGACCTGTTGGCTCGTAAATAAATACCAAATTCTTATACTCTTTTTTGTAATATTTTTTGAGTTTAAAATACAAAGAGTTGATAGACTTTTTAGTATTTAAAATACTAATATTCTCATTTTTAATTTCAATATAAACTTGTAATGTTGACTTAGATACATCAATTCCGATAAACTTATACATGAAGGCCTCCTAATTAATTTTAGAAGAGCTTGTTAGGACAGAGCTTATGCTCTGTCTGATTTTAGAAACTAAATATAACTGGAACGGTAACTGAATTTCATACACTTTTCTACTTATCCCTAAGGATTTCATACCCCTGGGGTAGGAAATCCTGTACTAATGTACACTCCGCTTTTCAATTCAAGCTCCGCCTTGATTTAACACTAAATCTCAAAATTTCTAAGCGATTAAATAATTATTAAATTAAAGTCTAATATCCTCTTTATTTCTTTAAAAGTAATAAATTAATATATTTATTTAAGGGACATAATGTCTATTTTTTCAGATATTAAGTAATTAGTGGACATATATGTCCAAATAACCTTGAAATAGGTAGTAAAATTACATTATTTATTTAAGTTAAATATTTGTATAATGCAATAATAAATTCAAATGATGATATATCCACATTTATTATATTGATAAATTGACATTATTTTGTCTATTAATAATTAATATATAGGTAAAGTGGACAATAATGGGAATGAATAAATAGTTAGTCTCCAAATATAAACTGATAAAAAAGGAAATAATTAATGAATGAAGTAATTGTGCAAGAATCAAACATAATCAATATAAATCAGAATTTAGCTAATCATGAAATCACTTTAGTTGAAGTAATCGATAACTTAGGTTTACCATCAAAAAATGTATTAGTTCCCGTATCAGAAAGAATTCGAGTATTTAAAAACATTGAAGATGTTGTAATTCAAATTAAACCTGAAATTAGAAAAGACTCATATTATATTTCAAAATTTATTGCAGCAGTATCATCCGGTTTATTCGATGCCGCTTTAAATTATTTATGGGATGAAACTATTGAAAGCTTAAGAATAAAAGTCTCAAATTATGATATTGACTATTTTTATGACCAAGTCATTACAAATGAAGATAGAAGAAGGAAATTAACATCTGCTGATGATTTAGTAAACATTATGGATCAAGAATTGATTGAAGGTGCAAGAAAAATCAGTTTAATTTCAGATATTGGATATGCCCAATTAGATCTAATTAGATTTATGAGGAATCATGCAAGTGCAGCTCATCCAAACCAAAATGAATTAAGAGCAACTCAATTAATTGATTGGATGGAAACAGCAATTAAAGAAGTTATTTTGCTTGAAGAACCTCATGTCGCAATTCATATTAAAAGACTTATGTTAAATATAAAAGAAAATAGGATTGAATCAGAACAAAAAGCTAAAGAAATGGTTTCTTTTATTAAAGATGCACATCAAGAGCAATTGAATAATTTATCAAAAGGTTTTTTTGGTTTATATACGAGAAGTGGAACTTCCCAAATTGCTTTAGATAATATCAAGTTATTATTACCATTTATTTGGGAGTTAATAACTGATGATATTAAATATTCTTTTGGAATAAAATATAAAAACCATGTGATTGAGAATCATATTGAAGGACAGAAAAAATCTAAAGAATTTTTACAAATTTGTGATGGATTAGGCTATTTACCAGAAGATACAATTATATTGGAAATTGATGAAACACTTAATAATCTTAAAAGAGCTCATGATACATCAAATAATTTCTATAATGAGCCATCTCATACAAGAATATTAGAAAAATTAGTAATATCATCTATTCCAAAAGGGATAGAAAAGAAATATGTTCTAACTCTCCTTTATGTAGCAATTACCAATGGTAATGGAGTTACTTGGGAAGCGGAACCAACTTATTTTAAATTAATACAAAATTTTTCAGCAGAACAAGTTTCAATTGCTTTATTATCATTTCGAACTACAGAGATCAATACGAAATTGGTTTATACTCTTTGTAAAGAAAAGTACTTGGAAATTTTACACTTATTAGAGCCTAAAATTGTTTTAGAACAAGAAAAGGAACTTTTAAAACAAATATTAGAATTTACAGGCTCATTTAATAATTTAAAAATTGACACTAAAATAAAGAAACTAGGTGATGGATTAGTAAAATTATTAAAGTAATTAACTTAAAAGACTAACAATTAATTGGAAAGAACGAGGTAGTAGTAGAAAAACTTTTGGGTTTAATTGTTCGCAAGAGATGAAAACAATTTACTTGAGTTAACCGTTACTTACCTCGTTCCTCAATACCGACGTTGTATCTAAGTTTTAATGAAAATGACAAATCAGTCTCATCTATAGAATTTATATATGCCTATTTTCAAAATTGGAGATTGGTAAATTTAATTCTAGGATATATAATGCAAGAATGGTATGATTCAACAAACAAAAAACAAAAGTTACTCATGTGGGGTATTTCAAGTATATTAATTTTAGTATATGCCACAGGACTCCTACCTTTATCAATACTTACTTATTTAGAATTTGGTTCAAGTAAAAAGTAGTTTTAATGGCTGATAAAATAGAATTTATTTTTTGGGCAACATTAATACTATATATTATAACACTTTTTACAGTACCTTATGTTGGTGTTTATCTAACTTATGTAGCTATCCCTGTTATCGTAATAACAGGATTAATATGTAAATTTACAGTATGGAAGGATTAAAAATTAAGTTGAATTCACTTAATTTTTGATACAATAATATATAAATAAATTATAGGAGTTCATTATGCAAACAATGGCAGTACAAATTCAAGATGACTATGTTCAAAAATTTATGAGTTATGTTAATAGTCATAGTGAAAACATTACTATAGCAAAAGATAAAAATTTAGAACTTGACCCATACTTTTATGAAAGACAAAAAGAACTGCAACAAGATATTGAAGATATTGATAATGGTAAAGCTGAAATGTTATCATCAGAACAATTTGATACAGAAATGGATATTTTTTTTAAAGACTTAAAATCAAATGCACATATCTAAATTAAGAAGATATAAAAATCAATTAACAATAATTCTAAAACATATTGCAAAAGATAAAATTTCAGCAAGTGAAAATTTTTATTTTAATCTCAATAAAGCAATAGAAGAAATACCAAATTTTCCCTTTAAATATAGAAAATCAATCTATTTTGATAATGAGGATATAAGAGATATGACCTTTAAAGGCTATACCGTAACTTATAGAATAAATATCAAAAAAGATTTAATTGAAGTAATTAGAATATTTAATAAAAATAAACCGACAAGGTAAGGCAGATACAACAAATCAGAGGAAGAGAACAAGATTACCTTGCGAAAATATCGGGTTTTTATTATATAAAGTCAGATACTTAAAAAATAAAATATTTCTTGCCTAAATCCATCTTGTCCCTCACTTCGAGCGTTCTATCTATAGTTTTAAAGATAAATGATAAAGTGAGCATTGTTTTAGTGTAATCTTTCAAAACTTTTTAAAAAAGTTTAATCAAAATTCAAAAAACTATAATACATCCATTTATAATAGCCAATAAAAATTTGGTAAATTTAAAATTAGGATAAATTTAATGACAGTTACAGTTACAACAAAACAAGAATTAAAAGAAGCACAAGAGTCACATATTGAAAATATAATAGTAATGGGAGAATTAGCAGATAAAATAAAAAAAGCTCAAAAGATTACAAAACTTGGTAAAGTTGGATTAGCTGTACTAACAACAGCGATAGGTATTGGTGTTGTTACTGCTCCAATGACTGGTGGATTGTCATTATTAGCAGCAGCACCAGTTGCTGCTACTACAGGTTTAGGTACTGCTGCAATTATTTCAGCATCTGCTGTAGGTATTGCTTTAATTTTAGCAGTATATAAAGGATATGATGAGATTAGTTATGAAAATGGCAAAATTACATTCAGAAGGAAATCAAAATAATGATAGCACCACAACCATTTAAAAATTACACCCCAGTTGCCACGTTAAAAACAACTTAAATTAAGCAATATTTTACATATTATCTTCCTTCCATGATACTCTTTTTTCGTAAAGAGTATTGTCGAAGTTTTTATTATTTTTAAATAGTGAATGGGCTATTAAAAATTACAAATTACAACCCAGTTGCCACGTTAAAAACAACTTAAATTATGCAATATTTTTCATATTATCTTCCTTCCATCCTACTCTTTTTTCGTAAAGAGTATTGTCGAAGTTTTTATTATTTTTAAATAGTGAATGGGCGATTAAAATCATTTTCTTCATAACGGCTATTTGTGCTACTGTTGAATGTTTTCCATTTTCTTTTAAACGATCATAAAAAGCTTTCATATATGGATTACTTCTTATGGCACAAAGTACTGGCATAAAGAATATGCTTCTATATATCGCATTTCCTTTTTTCGATATTCTTGACTTTCTATTTATTGAACTACCTGATGTTTGTTCAATTGCATCTAATCCTATTAATGCAGTTATCTCTTGTCTATTTGCATCTTTATAGGTAATAAAAAGATGTATCAAAGCTATTGATGATAAATCTCCAATACCTTTAATTGATTTCATATTTTCAAATTTACACAATAAAATGTCATCTGTTTTTATTAAGTCTTTCATTTGAAGAATCATCTCTTTTTCTTCTTCTTTTAAGTGTTTTACTGTTTTATTAAGTTTTTTAATTATTAAGGCATTTCCCTCTTTTACTTCTAAGGATTCTAAATGGTTTGAGAATCCAGTTCGTTGTTTTTGTAGAAGTTTATAATAGCTTAACATCTCACCTAAACTCTCTTGTCTTTCGTCAATTACAGGGACTTTGATATCTTCACTATTTGCCATAACTCTAAAGTTATATAACATCTTTGCATCTATAATATCACTCTTACTTCTATTATCTAATGCTTTTGCAAAGTTTGAACTTTGTCTTGGATTAACAATATAAGAAAAGTATGTTTTTTTGAGCACAGAAATGTTTTAGTAAAGAAGAATAAGGACCTGTTGGCTCGTAAATAAATACCAAATTCTTATACTCTTTTTTGTAATATTTTTTGAGTTTAAAATACAAAGAGTTGATAGACTTTTTAGTATTTAAAATACTAATATTCTCATTTTTAATTTCAATATAAACCAGCAATTCTAACTCTAAATTTAACCCACCATTCCTTTAATCCAAATACGGAGCCATCTCTATATTTTCATCTGTTTGTCTGGATATTAGTATAAATTCTAATAATTTATTAAAGCTTTTAAATCTAAACATTGTAGTTAACATATGCATCCCTACGAAGAACTCTTCTCTTGTACCTATTTCTTCTCTTACTTCTATATAAAGATCATCAGTTAATTCTTGTACTGTATGAAATAAAAAGGCTAATATATTTAAAGAGCATAAAGTTTTAGATAAATTCTCTTTTCCATGCCCGAAGTTATGGTCTAAATGATAACCTTTAGTTTTTAAAGTATTATTATTTTCATTTTCTATTTTCCATCTTGTTTTACCTGCTAAGGTAATATCTTCAACATTATTTAAATTAATTTTAATATCACTTACAAAGCTATTACGATAGAGTTTTCTTCCACTTGCATTAGTAATAATAATCTCACACCAGTTTACTTCTTCTGGAGGGTTATTTGTATCACCATTTGGATTTTTAATAGCTAATTTATTTATATAATTATAAATAAAAGTTTGTTTTTTACCATTAATCATTTTATCTATTTGCTTACTATCACAAGTACCTAATTCTTTAATCATATCTATTTGTTCATAAAGATATTTATGAGATGTTTTTTTAGCTACAAATATATATGAATGATTTTTTTCTAATACTTTTTTTATCATAGGTTCTCTTGAATATAAGTCATCACCTAGAATAATTACTTTATCTGAACTTGGAGCTTTAAATGTATCTAACCATCTTTTAGAAGCATTTACTTCACAATCTTGTTTATCATTTCCATCTTCATTTGATATAAATTCTTGCATTAAAGGTAATACTTTTTTTATATTAGGATTAACGATTGTAGGTGTTATTACACTATGGAAATAATGAACTTCATGTGTTTCACTATTTGTTTTACTTTGGCAACATTTACAAGATATATTTTTACTTGAATGGTAATGTGTACCATCTAATGCTACTAGTAAATATTTATCCATAAAAGTAAATTTCTTTTTTAATAAACCTATTTTATCTAAGTGAGATATTACAGTATTGTAAACATTTTTAAATACCTCTGGTTTTATTTTATCCATTATATTTCGTATATGATTATCTGATGGTATATCTGTAATACCAAATATAGTTTTAGCATTACTGCTTCCTTTATTAGTATCCATTTTTCTCTGAAAACTTAACCAAGATTTATTCTGAAAATAAAAAATACTAAATGTTGATAAGATAATATCTTTAAAAGAATATTTAATATCTTCTCTTTGTCTTCTAGTATCATTAATATTATCTATATTTGAAGTAAAACTATCTATTAAAAAATTAAAAATATTTGTTTGTCTATAACTCATATCAACCCCTTGTTTATAGGGTTATTATAGCTAATTTATGGTTTTAGAATGGTTAAAAATAGGACTTTTTAAGGTGTTTTTAGGATTTCTTTTTATGAAATTTATTTTTATATTTCAGAGTTAGAATTGCTGAATATAAACTTGTAATGTTGACTTAGATACATCAATTCCGATAAACTTATACATGAAGGCCTCCTAATTAATTTTAGAAGAGCTTGTTAGGACAGAGCTTATGCTCTGTCTGATTTTAGAAACTAAATATAACTTCACCTCGCAAAATGCAATCTGGAAATATATCCGACTTAGTTGCCACTCAAGTTTTTAATTTAGCTATTAAACTGGGGTACAGACTCATTCAATAATTATTAAATGGTCTCAGGGGTACATCAATATACTAAAATTGACTCTTCTTTTTATTATAGCTTATTGCTATATTCCATTATACAAGGGGTAGGAAATCCACTTATCTGATTTACACTTCTAAGAATGAATCTCCACTAGTTAAGAAAAACGTGGAGCGTAAGTCCTGCCTTTGTTGAAACAGAGTGTTTGTTTTCTTCTTTCGGAACAGACCGAATCTGTTTGAACGTTAAAAAATGTGCTCTTTAGCACATTTTAGAGAGTTATGCAGGGTAGAAAGAAGAAAACAATAAGCGAAGGTAGCTTTGCTTTCAACAATACGGCAGTTGCTTTCTTTTTTCTTCTTTTCAAGAAAAGAAGAAAAAAAACGAATGCGCCAGCTTTCATGAGCTCTAGAACAAAAATAAATACAGCCATATTTTTGAAAGTGGACTTCCTACCCCTGGGGTAGGAAATCCACTTTATTTTACGATGAAAGATTTCTCAGTTTAGTTTATTTACTAACAAGAATTAATATTTATATTTCTTGACTTTATATTTCTTTATTGTTATGATTATGAATCAAATAACATAAAAAGTTAGTTTAACAAAGTTAATTTTCGTTAATTTTATTGAGCTTACTTTTTTTAGTAAGTCAAGAAAACCAGTGGATTGAACGACTTGTATCGTTTATGGGATGTAAACTTTCAATAACCATGTCCTCGTAACAGTTTTTGGTCTGTTACAATATTATTCCCTAAAAAATGTTTTAAATGATAATATTTTGTTTTTTATTAATCTTATAGATACCATTCTTACTACATTATTTTGATATTTCTTTTTTAAAACCAAAGACACATCATTTTGTCTTGTTTGTTGATTTCTTGTAATACTTTTTCACGAGCTTTAACTCAAAAAATAAATAGCATCTTAATTTTTAAAAGTGGATTTTCTACCCCTGGGGCAGTAAATCCACTTTCTTCTACGATGAAAGATTACTTAGTTAAGTTTATAAAATATTATATTATTGTAGAGAAGATAGACTTTTCGTTTTTATGAATTAAGAAGGAACAAAAAACTAGATAATACAGCCAAAAATGTATTGGCTGTAATTATATTTTGGTATTTTAGTTTACAACACTTGCATACAAAGCAATTATAAATGCAAGAGTAGAACAAGCAGATCTAATATGATGTTTTTTTGCCCAAGCAGCAATTAAATTCTTTATTTCGTGCTCAGATGTATTTTCATCAGCTGCCATTAATTTTGTATTAATAGGGGCAATGAAAATAAGTGTTATTGGTGTTAATAAAAAAAGAAAAAATGCAGACGCGTACCATAAAGAATCATTTAAAATGTAGCCAGAAACAAGAGCTAGAATCATTGTGAATATTCCTAGGGGTTTAAACATGGTACCTGCAATTGGAAAAGCATAGTTCCAGTTTGCCAATTGTTCTTTTGCGCTCATTTTCTCCCTTGCTCCAATTTCAACATGAGATGCATACATCATTGCACCTGCAACCATACCAATTAATAATAATGATATAAATTCTATACTTACGTTTAACATCTTAAAATCCTTGAGTTTGTTTATATTTATATATTTAAAAAAACATATTACCTATTTAATAATAAAATTACAAAAAATACTGAGAACTAATATTAAATTAATGACTAAGTTTTGTTTCAAATAAAAAAGAAAATAACAAGAGATTTGAGCTTTATTTCTTTCTTTTAATTGGGTAAACTATGAATAATTGTGCAGTTTTGATATGCGCTATCAGACAAAATAAATACTATATTAAAGTACAAAAGTAGCAAAAAATAAAAATAGATATTTATTACTATTTTTTATACTGTTATTTGATTTATTTTACATATTTTTGTTTTATACTTAGTGCAAATAAAATTGAAGGATTATCCATGAAAAAAATTACACTAGCCCTAGGAATGTTATTAGTTACAGGTCTTTATGCAACTAAATACCAAGATACCTATACAACAGTTGTTCATGATACAGAAAAAATAGTAAAAATGAATTATTCAAAGAATGACTATCTTTTACATTCTCCTTACTTTAATAAAAAAGGAAATGAGAATACAAGTTTTACCACTTATGATGAAATGCATGCATTTACTAGAAACATCGCAAAAAATAATTCTTGGGCAGAATTAAGATATTTTGGAGAATCTCAAGAGGGAAAGAAAATTCCCTATTTATTTTTAAGTAATAATACTTATTATAAAGATAAAGTAAAGGTATGGTTACAAGGTGGAATTCACGGAAATGAACCTGCAGGTACAGAAGGAATGCTTGCATTAATGGGATATATGGAAAACAATCAAGGACAAATTAAAAAATGGTTAGAAGACATGGATATTATTATTGTACCAAGATTTAATGTAGATGGTACAGATTATTTTCAAAGAAGAAGTGCTCGAAACATTGATTTTAATAGAGATCATATTAAAATAACATTACCCGAAATGATAAAAGTTAAAAATGTTTTCAATAAATTTTCTCCTCATATTGTGGTAGACAATCACGAATTCACAAGTTATAGAAAAGAACTAAAAAAATACGGTAAAGATGGTTATAACGTACCTTATGATGCTTTACTTGCCGGTGCTAAAAATTTAAATATTAACAAATCTCTTAGAACTATCACCAATTCATTAGTAATAAATAATATGAAAAAAGAATTAAATAATCACAATTTATCAAATGAAACCTATGTAACTTATAGTAAAAAAGGTGATACCTTAACTATTAAAGAAGCAGGTACAGTAGGAAGAATAGGTAGAAATGCAGCGGGGCTTTCCAATGCAATTTCAATTCTTACCGAATCAAGAGGGGTTGGTCTTGGTAATCAGCATTTTAATAGAAGAGTTAAAACACAACTTGTAATGAATGAAGCTATTTTAAATACAGCAGTGAAGAATAAAAAAGAGATTTTAAGTACTGTTCAAAAAGCTATTAACAAAACAATAGAAGATGGTAGAAACGGTACAAATGATATTATCATTAAAAGTAAAAGAAGTACTGGAACAAAAAAGTACAACTTTATTGAAATAGATTCAGGAGAAATGATTACCGTTGATGCTAAATATGCTTTTTCCTCAAAAGAAGTAGCTACGCTTACGCGAATCAGACCAAAAGCATATATTATTCCCTCTGCATTTTCTCATATAACGCAAAAAATAAAGAACCTAGGCCTCAAAGTTGAAATATTAAAAGAAGCAAGAACAATGAAGGTAGAGGCTTTTGAAATCATAAAAAATAAAGTAAAAACAAAACTATATGAAGGGGAATTTCGAAATATAATAACTTCAAAACTAGTAAAAAGAGAAATTAGATTTCCAGCAGGAAGCGCAATTGTTTCCATGGCACAGAAAAATGCAAACTTAATGATGCTTGCGTTAGAACCTGATTCAAGTGATTCTTTTGCTACTTTCAACATTATTCCTATATCAAAAGGAGATGAGTTTCCTATTTTTAGATATCACGGGAAATTAATACCTTAAGGTACTAACTAGAATATGTCAGCATTAAATAACAATGCTGACATTCTATGTTAATACTAAACCTAACAAGCAATCAAAAATTATACCCTTGATTTAAACTTCCATTGATAATTCACATTTTACGTAAAAATGCTTTGATTTAAAAAGAGAATCAACTTAATTATTCTGAAAATTATAGTTTTTATCTTTTCTAAAATTAAACTAGCTAATCTCCTTTATGAAAAATTTCTATATAATAAACAAATACATTATTTAAGGAATATTTAACAATGAAAAAAACACTACTTATACTGATTTTATTATGCAATTATGCATTTTCTTTTTCTTTCTCTGATTTAACAGACTCTATTGTAAAAGAAGCAAAAGAAGTGGTAAAAACACAAACGGGTTCACCTGCTTCATCATTGAGCAATGAAACGATTATCAAAGGTTTAAAAGAGGCTTTAAACAAAGGAGTAACAACTGCTGTTAGTTCATTGGGTGCTAATAATGGGTATTTAAATAACTCTGAGGTAAAAATCCCTCTTCCTGCTAATTTGGAAAAAGCAAAAATGTTGCTTAGTAAAATAGGTGGTGAGTCTTATATTAAAGATTTAGAAAAAGCTATGAACGATGCAGCTACACAAGCAGCACCTAAAACAGCTAAGATACTAGCCAATAGTATTTCTAAGATGTCAATTAGTGATGCTTCTAATATTTTAAATGGTGCAGATAATTCTGCAACAACTTATTTTAAAACAAATACCCTGGACTCATTAAAAACACTAATCACTCCTATTATAAAAGAAACAATGGCTTCTAATGATGTGGCTTCTTATTATTCTTCTTTTAACTCTTTTTACAAAGAAAATGTAAAATCCTATGTGGATTCAAGCTCAATTACTTCTTATGCTAAAACGCTAGGAGTTGATTCTTATATTCCTAGTTCTAGTGATGAGTCTTTGGATGAATTTATTGTTAATAAAGCTTTAGATGGTCTGTTTTTAATGATTGAAAAAGAAGAAAAACTTATAAGAGAAAACCCAGTTGAACGAACGACACAAATTTTAAAAGATGTTTTTAGTAAAAATTAAAATACTTAGGAGATTCAATGTATAGATGTGCTTGGGCTTGTAAAAATCCCTTAGAAATGAAATATCATGATGAAGAATGGGGTGTGCCTATTCATGATGATAGATTACTTTTCGAAATGCTAATTTTAGAAAGTGCGCAATCTGGTCTTAGTTGGAATACTATTTTGCAAAAAAGAGAGGGTTATATAAAAGCTTTTGATAATTTTGATACAAAAAAAATATCAAAGTACTCTTCGTTGAAAATTGAAGAACTAATAAATGATACTGGAATTGTTAGAAATAAACTAAAAATTAATGCAACAATTACAAATGCTAAAGTATTCTTAACTATTCAAAAAGAATATGGTAGTTTTGATACATATATTTGGTCGTTTTTAGAAGGAAAAACACTTATAAATAAATGGAAAACTGAATCAGAAGTTCCCTCTTCTAGTGATGAATCTACTAAGATGAGCAAGGATTTAAAAAAAAGAGGCTTTAAATTTGTAGGTCCAACAACTTGTTATGCATATATGCAAGCTATTGGAATGGTGAACGATCACGTAATTTCTTGTTTTAGGTATAAACAAGTAAATTAATTACAGTTTTGGAGCTAAATTTTTTTAGCTCAATAAGTCTTTGAATTCTTCAATCTCTTTTAGATTCTCAAAGAGTTCTTCTCCTTCTATCTCATCTTTTAAATTTGGAGATTGCTGTATTGCTATTAATAAATCAGCTATGGCTTCATTGTTATTATGCAGTACCGCATTTGCACACGAACGTTGCCAATAAGCATATCCATATTCTGGGTCAATTTCTATGGCTTTATTACTAAGATTTAATGCCCATTCATATTCATCCATATCTAAAACAGCATCTGCTTTATAGGCATACACTTCTGCATCATCTGGATTAATAGTTATAATCTCATCATAAATATCAATCTTTGATTGGGGATTTGTTTCTAGGTTTGAACGCATCCACAGTGAGTGAATGTATTGGGTATTATAGATTTTATTTTGATTATCAAGAATTTTTTCTGATTGTAGGGTCATTTCTTCTTGCAGTTTTTCCATTTTTATATTGTATTTTTTTGTAATGATATTGAGTCGTTCTTCTACTATGCTTTCTGTTTTAATTCTAATATCTCGAAAAGAATTCCATCCTGCAAATATTAGCACAGAAGTAGCAGCTGCAATTAAATAAAAAATATTCCCAATAGTATCTGTCATGTATCTAGCAGCACGATCAGTTTGTCCTACTTCATTTTTTGTTAATCTTTTTTCAACGTGTATTCGAAGTTTCATATTTTCAATACGTAAATCTTTTAGTTCATCTAAAACATAACGTTCCATTAAAGGTCTTTGCAACAATTCTTCTAATCCTTGTGCGTTTTTTTCTGCTGCATTTAAGAGCGATGAGAAAGATAATATAAAAACAATAAGAAAAAATTTAAACGATAATTTCATAACAAACCTTAGTATAAGAATTTGAATTATTATAACGAATCACTCTTTAATTAAATCAATAAAAAAGAAGATTTCATTGTTTTATACGCTTATAATAAATTAAAACATGTGTGAGTAAATATACTAAGAAAAATAAAGATTATTTACTTAAAGCCATTCTTGAATATAAACCGGCTTTAGTGGTATATCCAACTTCAGTGAATTTGAGTTCTTTATTTTTGTCATAAATAAAAGAAGTGGGAAAAGCTTGAATATTAAATTTACGTGAATAATAAGCATCTTCATCATTTACTACTTTGAATGTTAAGTTATTATCACTTAAGTATTTTTTTATTTCTTTTTTACTGCCTGATTGCACTGCTATAGTTATTACTTCATAATCTTTTGAAAGTGCTTGTATATTGGAAGCTTCGAATTTGCAAGTAGGGCACCAAGTAGCCCAAAAATGAACAAGAATAGCTTTGTCTTTTTTAACAATATATTTGCTGTTATCAAGAAGAATAAAGCTTTTTTCTTCAAGATTATTTTTATTTAAATCTAAGGAACGATAATAACTTAAGCCATTTAACACAATGGTAAGGACAAGAATAAAGATAATACTTTCTTTGAAATATTTTTTTAATTTATTTTTCACTTCTTACCTTATTAATTTGTATAACTGCAATTATATTTTTTTATTGTTAAGTATGTGTTAAAAGCTTACGTTTGATCTTGGTTTTTGAAGAGAATAGTTTAGCTTCATGATAAAAAAGTATCATGAAACTAAAGAGAGTAATTATTTTGTTTTTAATTCAGACTGTAAGCCTCTGTAAAGGCTATAGGTCATAATTAATAAAATAACAGTAAAAGGTAAGGCTGTAGCAATTGAACCTGCTTGTAGGGCACTTAGCGCATCTGCTCCACCTACATATAAGAGTGCAATAGCAACAAAACCTTCTGTTACTGCCCAAAATACTCTTTGGGTTACGGGAGCATCTTGTTTTCCACCTGCAGTAATACTATCAATTACTAAAGATCCAGAATCAGAGGAAGTTACAAAAAATACAATTACTAAAAAGATTGCAATAAAAGACGTAATACTTGCAAAAGGAAGGTTTTCTAACATTTGAAACATTGCTAAGGATTTATCAGTAATTCCATTGCTTAATGCACCTACTTTTCCAATTACTTGGTCAAGTGCTGTTAGTCCAAAAGTACTCATCCAAATAGCAGTTACAAAAGTAGGAATTAATAAAACGGCAATTAAAAATTCTCTTACTGTTCTTCCTTTTGAAACTCTTGCAATAAACATTCCTACAAAAGGAGACCAAGCAATCCACCATGCCCAGTAAAATACTGTCCAACCATGATACCATTCGCTATCTTCTCGTCCAACAAAATTACTTAAAGCAAAAATATTTGAAGCATAACCACTAAGTGTTGAACCCACTCCTGTTATTATTAATAAAGTAGGCCCTACAAGAATAATAAATACAAGTAATATTAAAGCAAGAATAATATTAAACTTACTTAATACTTTAACCCCACCTTCTAAACCACGTACCACTGAAACTACGGCTAAAGCAGTAATTGCTAAAATTATATAGATTTCAGTGTTGACTCCTTTTTCAATACCAAATAAAAAGTTAAGACCAGAAGAAACTTGTTGCGCTCCTAATCCTAAAGAAGTAGCAAGCCCAAAAATAGTTGCAAATACAGCAAGTATATCTATTATATGTCCTGGCCAACCCCAAATTCGCTCTTTTAGTAAGGGATAAAATACTGATCTCATCGTCAATGGAAGTTTTTTATTATAAGAAAAGAATGCCAAAGCTAATCCAACTACCGCATAAATAGCCCAAGGATGTAATCCCCAGTGAAACATAGTAGCAGCCATTGCTAATTCTTTAGCTTCAGGTGTATTAGGAAGTACATTTAAAGGCGTATGCCACCATGAAGTATAATAAGCTACTGGTTCAGCTACGGACCAATACATAAGCCCAATTCCCATACCAGCAGCAAAAAGCATAGAAAACCATGAAATCTTGAAAATTCAGGTTTTGCATCCTCTCCTCCAAGACGTATTTTACCAACAGGCAAAACTATTAATGCTAAACAAAACACTAAGCCCAATTCCCATACCAGCAGCAAAAAGCATAGAAAACCATGAAAATCTTGAAAATTCAGGTTTTGCATCCTCTCCTCCAAGACGTATTTTACCAACAGGCAAAACTATTAATGCTAAACAAAACACTACAAAAATGTTTCCAGATAACATAAATAACCAATCAAAATTATTGATTGACCACCATTTGAGGAGCTCCGTCTAATATTTCTTTTGCTTCTTTAGGAGCAGCAATAGTACCTATTACAAATACTAAAATTAGCATAGCACTTATAATAAACACTGGGTTGTGAAAATCAATTGATTTGACCAAATTTTTGTAAATTATCCTGGCCTGCAGTTCAACTGTATTTTATATTTTTATCATTCATTTTTTCTCCATTTATTATGTAGTTTAGTATATACAAAATAACATAAAAAACTTTATACTAGCTAATAATAATATTTACTAGTAAGAATAAATAGTTTAAAAATAATATTTATAAGCACAAATAAAAAGTTTAATGATGATAATATGTGAAGATTATAATGCGAGAGGGAATGAAATGAATGTATCTTTTAAAAACAAAATGATAGAAGTTTGTAATAGTAAAATTGAGAAAAAAGGTTCGAATGTAGGTTTGTCTTTTTATGCTTTTTTTGCCAATAAAAATGATAATCCTGAATTATTAATGGAAGTTGCAAAATGGTGGATAAAGGAGAATAAACTGGATCATTTTGAAAAAGCCATTAAAATTAAAAAAATGTTAGAATAATATCAAAAAGGACAAATGAATTGACCTATATCGTTCCTAATACTTTTATTGAAAATAAAGATGCTAAGCTAAAAAAAATTGATTGTTTATACTATCTGGATTACAGTACACAAAAAAAGAATGATTTTATTTCTTTTAGAACGACTATGCATTGTTTGATTGTTCTAATAGAGGGTTCAAAAATAATACATTTTAAAGATCAAGATTTTTGGCTTGAAGAAAATGAAGTATGTTTTTTAACACAAAATAACTATTTTATGAGCGAAAGACTGGCTCTTAATTCAAAGTATAAATCTCTAGTAATATATTTTGATGACAAATTTATTTTTGAATTTCTAAAAAAATATAAGATTGAAGTTAATGCTAGTAAAGAAAAAGATATTGTAAAAGTGCAGACCTTAGATGATAAATTCTTAAAAAATAGTATTGAAATCTTGCAAGAGTATGTTCGTCAAGATTTAGATGAAAATATTTTAAAACTTAAAATAGAAGAAATTATTTTACACAGTCTTAGAATAAATAAAAAGGATTTTTTGGCGTATTTAAATACAATAAAACTTAGTAGTGGAAGTAGAAATAGGTTTATTCTTGAATCTAATATTGATGTAATTCAAAATCTTGATGATATGTGTAAACTAATAAGAATGAGTCCCAATCAACTAAGAAACTATATTAAACGCGAATATAACTTAAGTCCAAAAGTCTGGTTAGATAAAAAGAGACTAGAACAAGCATCTATGATGTTAAAAAATACTGATAAAACAATAAGTGAAATATCTAGCGATATTGGTTATTCAACCGTATCTTGGTTTATTTCTCAATTTAAAAAACACTACAATCTTACTCCTAAAGAATTCCGATATAAAACGTAAGTTTTCTTGTACTTTGCAATTTTTATTTTTTGTATTATGTTCGTATATAAACAAAAGGAACACTATGAATATAAAGTTTAAAAAATTAATTTTGGGGCTATTGCTTACAATATCTAGCTCAAGTATCTTTGCAGAAGGTTTTACATTAAAAAGTAAAGACCTAAGTGGTCAAACCTCAAAATTACAAGTATTTAATGGTTTTGGATGCAAGGGAGATAATATCTCTCCTCACTTGTCTTGGGAAAATGCACCCAAAGGAACTAAAAGTTTTGCTATTACTATGTATGATCCTGACGCACCTACTGGAAGTGGTTGGTGGCATTGGTTGGTTTTTGACATTGAAAAAAATACTAGCAGTATACCTGCAAATGCGAGTGCAAGAAATGCTCTTCCTTTAAACAGTATAGAAAGCAAAAATGATTACAGCACTACAAATTTTGGTGGTTCTTGTCCTCCAAAAGGAGATAAAACGCATATGTACCTTACTACTATTCATGCACTTGATGTAGTTAGCTTAGGGTTAGATAATAAAGCGAATCCTGCTTTAGTTGGTTATATGATTAATGCTCACACCCTTAAAAAAAGTTCACTAGTAACCTATTACAAACGATAAATTCTATTAATGAAGAAAAAAGATT
>CBDCZH010000003.1:0-96704 GCA_965224485.1 Arcobacteraceae bacterium
TCGCCAATTCAACTCTAAAGTGCAACAAATATAGGCAAAATTATGCCACCATCTTTCTTGAAACTTCCTTCAAAAATATCTCATTCGGAGTATAATATTTTAGTATCTTTCTTGGTCTATTATTTAACCTGTTTTGTATTATAAGTATTTGAGTATTATTTACATTCTCAAAGCTTGATTTTTTAGGAATATATTCTCTCACCAATCCATTTGTATGTTCATTTAATCCTCTTTGCCAAGATGAATAAGGATCACAAAAATAAAACTTTATATTTAATTCTTTTGCTATTTCTTCATGATAAGAAAACTCTTTGCCATTATCTGATGTAATGGTATGAACTAAATTCCTTATTGGATATAACAACTCTATAATAGCTTGCGTAACTGCACCAGCTTGTTTTGATTCAACTATCCTCATTAGTGTAAACTTACTCTTTCTATCTACTAATGTAACAATTGCACCTTTATGGTCTTTCCCAATAATAGTATCTACTTCAAAGTCTCCAAATCTAGTTTTAGTCTCAATTATTTTAGCTCGTTGACTTATATTAACTCTATTCTTTATTTGACCTCTTGTTTTATATTGACTACTTCTATTTCCATACTTTTTGTTCTTATGTCTTAAATATTTATATAATCTTCCACCACTTATTTGATTTGCATAAATATACCTATATACTGTTTCATAAGATATATTAGCTATTTTATGTAGTTTTAGTCTTCCTGTTAATTGCTCAGGAGATAATCCTTCTTTTAATAACTTGCCAATCTTTAGTTTTAACTTCTTTGTTATCTTGTGATACCTATCTTTAAACTTGTCTCTAGAGACAGCACTTATATGAGCATCCTCAGGACTGTAGTAATCATTGTTACTATTTCTTTTAAGCTCTCTTGATATGGTTGATTTATTAACACCTAGTAACTCTGCAATTTTAGATTGTGTATAATTTTCGTTTTTATAAGCAAATATTTGATACCTTAAACCTAAGGTTAATTGTTTATACTTTTCCATTTAATGCTCCATTTATCCTGCAAGATATTGAGCTTAAATTGTATATCAATCAGCCTTACATCTTACATTACTCTATGTTGCACTTTAAGTGTGAAAAGAGGTATTTTTAAGTTATATCAACCGCTTTGGCACCCTTTTCAATATATTAACCAATAAAACTCTCTGGATTCATTATATCATTTAGATACGAGGCACCTTTTCGATTATCTTTTAAAAGTAAAAGAGCTGCATTTAGCATATCTTTTTGTTTTGAAAAATCATACATTACTTAGTTTTTTTCTTCTTAGGATATTTTGTAAAGCTTGAGGAATAGTTTTTTTATTATCTAGTTTAAAATCAAGATGTTTAAGTCTAAATCTTCTATCCCAAGTTTTAGCAATGCCTTTTAAACTTCTAAAGGGGCTTGATATATATATTCTTTTTATATCTCTTTTTGACACATTAAAAGTTTTTATAAACTCATCTAGTTCCTCAGGTTCAAGTTCTTTAAAAAATTTAGCGTATATACTTTGTTCTTTAAGAGTAGAATCATGATAATCTGTTTTATTAAAAGCATTTATAATATCTTCTAATGTAAATTTTAAACTTACATCTATATTTCTATTTAGGATATGAAAGAATCTATGAGTAGTTTTTTTCCCTAGTTTATTTAGCATTTCTTTTTCATCAAGATTGATAAGAAGTTGGTATAGTTTATGTCTATTACTATTTTCTTTTTTCCAATCATTAAGTGTTGTGAATGGTATATCTAAATATTTACTAATTTGTAACTGTGTCATAATATATCCTTAATATAATTACATTATATATGAATATCGTTATTATGTCAATTAATGTACTAAGATTTTAGAGATACAATAATTTAGTATTGTGTCTTGGTAATTAATATAAAATATTTTTGCTCATTGTGAAGAGTAATGTTTTTTCATTTTTGGGCTTTGGTGGAGATTCATTCTAAGTGGTGTAAAAGTTATTGTAAAAGTTTTACAATTATTAGTTTATATTTTAAAGTACTTTGAAATAGCTGGTGTTTGCTCTTGTAAACTTTCAGTTCCCGCTTTCTTACTTTTGTATTGACAAAAAGTAAGCAAAAACAACTACGATTCATCGGCCTAAAGGCTACCTAAATATTTTTTATTGATTTACTTAAAAATATAACTCGTTAAAATATGCTCCCAGCATATTTCTTCACACTCAAACAGAAATTTTTGGGTTACGTAAATCAATAAAAAATATTTAGCTCTTGCAGATGTAGCAATCAACGGAATAATCTTTTGTCTGCTAAAGCAGATATAGTTTTGATACATATTTATAAATACTCTTTTCTATAGATATTTGAATTTTTGGATACTAAAACAACTTGCTCTTTTCCTGCCTTTGAGGAAGCTAGAGTTTGAGAGTTAATTTTCGGTAACAAGCGAAGCCTGTCTGACCGTTAAGAAAGATGCCGTAAAGGCATGTTTTAGGAAGTTCTACAGCGCAGAAAATGAATTCTTGAACTCTAGGAACCCGGAGGGCTTCAGCAACCGGCAGTCGACTTTTTTGTTTCTTTTTAATCGATAAAAAAAGAAAAAAAGCGCGAAGATTCATCTTTGTAAGAGTTCTAAAAGTATATTATTTTAAGATTAAGTTAAGAAAAATTACTAATTTGTGCCAGGCACCTTTTCAATTGGTATATATACAGCAATTAATTTTTTACTAACATCATGACCAAAGGGAATCCACACTTGCAAAATCCGATACAATTATACATCGTGAACCTCCAATAGTAATATTTGAGAGTTCGTTAGGCTAGGAGTTAACTCCTAGCTGATTAACTTTAATACACATAACCTAACCTCGTGTAATACGATCTAGTAATTAATACCGATCTTGTCGCCACTCAAGTTTAAAGTGTAATTATTTGACTGACACTCAAGCTAATTAATATTTTTAAGTTATATCAACCGCTTTGGCACCCTTTTCAATATATTAACCAATAAAACTCTCTGGATTCATTATATCATTTAGATACGAGGCACCTTTTCGCCACCCCAAAACTAACTTTATTTCAAAATTTGTTTTATATTTTCTTTCCAATTAGAATTATGAATAAATCGTTTATCTTGTAAGCTTTCTCGTAAAATCTCACCTTTACTCAATTTTGTAATATCTTTCCAATTATTTTTAAAAATATAAGTTGCATTTTGTGGTTTTCTATTTTCTAGGATAAATATATTTCTACTTTCGAAACCCAGTACTACATAATCATTAAAACCACCATTTCCAGTAGCTAAAAAATCTGGTTCAAAACTATTAATATAATTTATTCTTGCATATATTTCTTTATAATTTCTATTTGATTCAAAATTCATTTTATCTTTTAGATGTTTTTCCAATTCTTTCCAAGGCATTTTTCCTTTTGGAAGAAGGTTCCAATTTAGCTTATTAATTGGTGTTTTAATTCTTGAGATTAAGTTTTTATCTACAAGTTGACATTCTCCAAATAACTCTAAAAATAAATTAACCTTATGCTTAATCAATGATTTATTTTCTTGCGTAAATTTTATTAATTTAGAACTAATTATTTTATTATTATCCTTATCAATCATAACTATTAGTTCTTGTGCTGGAGCATCTATTAATTTTCGTTGAAATCGATTATATGTAAAAGTAATCAATTTACTCTGTGGATGTTTACCATAAGCTAACCATTCCATTTCTCTATCTATACTATAAGCTTCTTTAGGTTCATTTCTTAATAATTCAAATTTACCATTAGCATTAAACCTTGAAACACTTCCTTTAACTTTAGGTAAAATTGAATCTCCAACAGTTAAAGAGTGGTCAAATCCAATTTCTTCTAATTTGTTAGTATATTTTAAAGCATTATTTAGAATTAAGCAAATTTCTTCACCTTCTTTAAACTCATTTAAAAAGTTATCCACCTTCATTACTCTTTTTTGCGATATATACATTGTTTATCCTTATATTATATTAATTAATTTTGCTTCTCTAGTTTTAATAAAATCACCTATTTTTAATATAGGTTTTATTTCAACTTTAATCGATTCATTTTTTCCAAAATATTCAGTAATTAATTTTAAACTTTTTTCATCAATATAAATCTTTAATTTTCCAAAAAAATCAACATCCATTTTAAAAAAAGATGGTGAACCTCTAGATATATTTTTTGGTAGTCCACTTACAATGATATTGTCTAGTTCTAAAACATCATTAGAAATCTCATATAATTTTTTTCTAGTTTTAGAAGTAAGTAAAAGTTCATCATCTACTTTTCCATCTAATTTAAAAGAGATGCCAGTAGGTCTTAAAGATTTTTCATCTACCTTTTCTTTTATTAAATTATTAATATCTTTTATTGAATTAAAGGATGAAAATTCCGCACCTAATATTTTTTCTTTTTCTTCTAATATCTGTTGTTTTTTTTCATGCTCATAATCATAATAATCTGACTCTGCAAGCTCAAGTGCTAGTATATATATCTCATCAATTAATTTTTCAATTTGTTCTTTCTTCTTATCACTTTGAAGAAAAGTTTTTATATCTTTTGATAAATCATAAAAATAAGAAGTCGCTAAACCTTGGAAATATGGATCATTAATAAGGTTTAAAATAATTTCATAACTTCCTTCATTTGTGGTATCAATATAAAGTGAAGTATATTCACTTTTACTATTTTTAATCTCAAAATTTTTTTGATAAATTTTGAATTGATTTTGCGATTACTGCCATATCATCAACTAGAATTTGATGATTATCTGCATACCCACCTTCTAATTTAATTTTTAAACTCATTTGATTCCTAATCTAATTTTATAAAACTATAATAATAAGCTAAAAGTGAACAGGCACCTTTATACAAAATTCAAATCAGCTTGGTTTTTATGAATACATAATGTCCATTTACCAACGCATAAGGTGAAGAACTATGTGGGTATCACGGCTTGATAATTTAAATTTTCAAGCATCTTAATGCGATACTTAAAAACTTGTAATTACCTATAGTTTCCACTTGATTCTCTCCTCCGATTTGTTAGTCTTGATATTAGAACTCCTGTAAATTTTCTAAATTATCTTCTTCTCGTCCATTATCGATAGTTTTTAAGTATTGAATACCATTGACATTAATTACTGAAACTTTTTGTCCTTTATTCCATGTTCCTTCTGAATTTTTAATTATAGTTATTACGGATACTCCATTATTAATATTATTAACAACTTCTTGTCGTGAATTTATTTCACCTTTTCCTACTGATTCTACTTCATCTTCATGTACGAAAAGATCTGAGATGTGAGTATGCTCTACATTATATCTCACTTCTGATATTAAATAATCTGCCCATTTTGCCATTGTATTCTCCTTAAATATTTATGTTATTGTTATAACGATTATAAATTGTGTCGTAACTGTGTCACAAAAAAGATTACCTAAGAAATTTAGATTTT
This sequence comes from Arcobacteraceae bacterium, assembly GCA_965224485.1. Taxonomy (GTDB): domain Bacteria; phylum Campylobacterota; class Campylobacteria; order Campylobacterales; family Arcobacteraceae; genus NORP36. Next base: position 5,462 of record CBDCZH010000003.1, read on the forward strand.
TCTTAGACTAACTATTTAATAATAGTACATTTTATATTAAAATAACTTAATAATTGATATTATCATACACTTTAAATGTTAGATTCTACATAAAACAAACCCTATAACTTAGGTACTTGGTAATAAAATGTTACAAAACATAATTTTATTGTAGATAATTAATAATTTATACGATTATTTGGATGTTAGTTTAAAGACTTATTTACTAGGTAAAACATACATTATGTACTAATAATATTTGATTTCAGACCTTATCTAACAAAATGTTAGATAGATTAATTCATCATTCTTATATTATAGATATTCAAGGAGACGAAATAATTCTTTGTCTTCTAAAGAAGATATGGTTTGAAGACCTATTTATTCAAAATTAGCTCATTAGGTTTATAGATATTTAAACTATAGTCTCTTTCTCTGCCTTTGAGGAAGCTAGAGTTTGAGTATTTGTTTTCGGTAACAAGCGAAGCCTGTCTGAGCGTTTAAAAAGGTGACTAGATGTCACGTTTTAGCGAGTTCTGCAGCGCAGAAAACAAACACTTAAACTCTAGGCACCCGAAGGGATTCATCAACCGGCAGTCGCTTCTTTTGTTTCGTTTCTTTCGATAAAGAAAAGAAAAAAGCGCGAAGGTTCACCTTTGTAAGAGTTCTAAAAAATAAAACGATATAAAGATTTATTGATTAGTTTTTATATTAAAGTACATTGAAATAGCTGGCTTTTGCTCTTGTAAACTTCCAGTTCCCGCTCCTTTCTTCTTTTGCCAAAAAGAAGAAACAAGAAAGTGTCTACGGTTTCGGAGGTCTTCAACTACCTAAAGTTTTTTTCTTTCTTTACTTAAAAATACAACTCGCTAAAACGTGCCCTTACGGCACCTTTTTAAACGCTCAAACAGAAATTTTTGGGTTACGTAAAGAAAGAAAAAAACTTTAGCTCCTGCAAATGTAGCAATCAACGGAATGATTTTTTGTCTGCTAAAGCAGAAATAGTTTTGATACATATTTATAAATTCATTTTTATATTGGGCATTTTGATTACTTGCTCTACCCCTGCCTTTGAGGAAGCTAGAGTTTGAGAGTTTATTTTGCCTGCAAGCAGGATTTTGTCACTGCGTTCCAGCATCGGGAATAAAGAAGTAAAAGAAACTAGGCTCTTTTGTGTCAACTGCAATGTAAGATTCAACCCCAAAATATTGAAGTTGGGTCTTCATCTATTTCTTTTAACAAATCTTTTATTTCATTTTTTGGACTAAGTCGATCGTAACAAAAAAACTTTTGATGTTGGTTTGACCAATAAAGTTTCCATTTCATTGAAGTAATATCAAATGTCATTTTCGCAATTTTCATATCAATCCACACAGAATCATCATTACATTTTGGACGAGATTCAATAAGTATAAAACTATTACCTCTTACGGAATATTTTAATTGAATTTCATTTTGTATCTCTTTGGGAACTTTTGTTTTACAATAATATTCAATTTGTTTTTCAGCTAATTGTTTTTGTAACGATGGCATTGCCACTTTTATTCCTTATATTGAGATAACGGCTTAATAATTTTCTCTTTAAAATATCTTAATGCGACACTTAAAAATTTATTATTTTGGCAGTTTTCACTTATTCCCCTCTTAGTATTTGTTATCTAACTCTTTGAATTAATCTACCCAGTTACATATTGATGTAATACACTAGATACTAATGTTTGATAGGGTAATCCAAGTTCAACAGCATTAGTTTTAAGTGATTCTAAATCATTTGAAGATAATCTAATATTGATTCTTTTATCTTTTCTCAAAGTATTTTTTGCCACTTCTTGATGTAAAGTAATTTCATTTTTTTAAATTATCAACAGATTCCCAAACTCCTAATTCTAATGATTGAAGTAATTCATTTTCTTCATCATCTAATAAATATTTTTTCATTTTTTTTCTCCAAAATATTTTTATACAATCATTTCAAATCGTAACTACTAATCTTTTACACAGATACTTTCATTTTCAAACCAAATGAATTCAACACTTTCATAATAGTGTCAAATTTTGGTTTTCCTTTTGGATTAAAGGTTTTATAGAGACTCGCTCTTCCTAATCCTGTATCTTTTGCTATTTGAGTCATACCTTTAGCTTTTGCAATATTTCCTAATGCTACTAAGAACTCTTCCATATTGCCTTCTTCTAATATTTGTGACAAATATTCTGCTATTATTTCTTTATCATCTAAATATTGTGCTATATCAAAATCTATTATCTCTAATTTACTCATTATCTATATCCTAGACCAGTTGTTATTCTAAGTTCATAAATACTATTTCCAAGTGTTTTATAATCACCAAAATTTCCACTTTTCATTCTATCAACTCTTCTTAATATAGAAACTTTTCCTTTTACATCTTTTAATTTAGACAAGCATTTTGAAAAGATATTTGTTTGCTTTATTAAATACATAGTCATATTGTATCCCAAAAGATACTTTAAGTCAATAAGTTAAAATAAAAGAAAGTTAATAAATACTTATGCAATTATTTCAGATCGTAACATTTATTCTTTTATTACTTATATATATTTTAATAGTTTCATATGGTCAGTAATTATACTTTTAATCTATTTTGCTGTAAAATAAAGTATAAATAAACTTTTAAGAGATTTAATATGCCCAATGAAATACTTAGACTTCAAGATGAGTTAGCACTTTATAAAAATATATTCTTTGAAGATAACAAAACACCAATCATTATAATATCAACTGAAAATATTTGCTTAGATTTAAATAATTCATTTTTGAAACTATTTAGTCCTTCTATTACAAAAAATGATTTTATAACTTCTTTATCAAAAAATAGACATTCATTATTTCAAGAAGATGGAATTGAATCACTTATTAAAGCTATAGAAATTATTAATAAAACTTTAAAAAATGAAAAGCATAATTTTGACTGGTTATATAAAGATGTAGAAGATAATGAGTTTTTAGCAAATATTAATCTTGAGAAAATTATGTACAAAGGGAATATAGCTTTAAAAGCAATTGTGAGTATTATTTCAGATACAAAAAAGTTTAAAAAGAAAAAGAAAAATCTTGAAAAAATAGAGAAAAAAAATAATCATAATTTTTTTAAAAGTATTACGGAGAGTTTAGATAAAGTGGGAGAAGGTCTGTTTCTAGTTGATGAAGAGTTTAAAATAAATTATATGAATAATACCATGATAAAATGGTTTGGAAGCAAAATAGGAAAAATTTGTTACAAAGAGTTAGCAAATCTTGATGAACCATGCTCTTACTGTAAAATAAAAAGTGTAATTAATGAGAATGAAATAGTAGAGTATGAAGTACTAACTAATAAAAACCAAAGTTATGAGATTGTAGCGGCCCCTTTTGTAAATGAAGATAATAAAACATTAAAAATGGAAGTAATAAGAGATGTAACTTTAAGAAAAAAAGCAGAAAAAGATTTAGTTTTAAAACAAAAAATGATTCAAATGGGTGAGATGTTAGAAAACATTGCTCATCAGTGGAGACAACCACTTTCAATTATTTCAACTATTTCAACTTCTATGAAACTTCAAGAAGAGTTTCAGACTTTAAATAGTGACGAAATACAATTAAACTGCGATTTAATAAATACAAATGCTCAATATCTTTCAGAAACAATTGATAGTTTTAGAGAGTTTATGAAAGGTAATATAAGCAAAAAATATTTTAAATTAAGCAATAGTGTAGATAATTGTTTAATACTTCTAAAAGCTAATATTGTAAAGTATAATATAACTATAGTAAAAAATTTAGATAATAGTATAACAATTAATAATTATGAAAATATATTTATACAAGCGTTAATTAATATTATTAATAATTCAAAAGATGCATTTCTTAGTAATAAAAATCAAAATGATAGATATATTTTTATAAAAACTTATAAAGATAAAGAGTATATATATTTTGAGATTAAAGACAATGCAGGTGGTGTTACACTAGATGTATTAGAAAAGTTATTTGAAATATACTTTACAACAAAGCATAAATCAGTAGGTACTGGATTAGGTTTATATATGTCATATAATATTATAGAAAATGATATGAAAGCTCATATAAGAGCTTCAAATGATGAATATCATTACAATAATATAAAGTACAAAGGTTTAAAATTTGAAATCAAATTTAAACTTGATTAAAAGTGCAGATAAAATATTTACTCAGTAATTTCAAAAAGAAGAAAATCCTATAATCTGTAAAAATCATTTTAATGAATAATTTTTTTTAGGAAGTACGAGGCAAAGATTCTATTTTAAGAAGGAGCATACATCAAGTATGTGAGAGAATAAAATAAATCTTTAACGCTGTAATTTCAAAAAAGATTATTCAGTAAAATGATTTTTTTTTGTAGGTAAAAAAAAAGCTTTTAGACAGTAGAACCTTGGTTCAAATATCTAAAAGCTTTATGGCTCCGGATGCTGGATTCGAACCAGCGACCAAGTGATTAACAGTCACCTACTCTACCACTGAGCTAATCCGGAAATTATAATATGTTACATTAAAAAACAAAGAAATGGCTCCGGATGCTGGATTCGAACCAGCGACCAAGTGATTAACAGTCACCTACTCTACCACTGAGCTAATCCGGATTCTATTTGTCTTTTAATGGAGTGGAAGTATAGTTAAAATACTACTCTTTGTCAAGCTTTTTCCAAAGAAATTTAACAATTTTTATAAAATTCAACTCCACCTGAATTTACTAGTAAAATTTCATCATTTTTTAACAATTTTTCTAAAATAATTTTACTATTTACATCAAACATATTTTCTATATCTTCTTTAGTTAAAGGTCTTCTACTTAGTGTTCTTAAAATTTCTTCTTTGTTATATGAATTAATTTGTTTTGGTCTATTTTTATAAGCAATATTTACATTAATTCCTTCAAATACATTTGCTATATTTTGTAGGGTTTTAAAATCAACCCCTTGCACTTTATAAGCAGGTGGTCTATCAATTGTACCAATATCTACTCTTTTAGGATTTATTCTTTTAACAGCTTCATATAAGCACTCTATTTCTTCTTTTTTATCATTCATGTTTTTTACTATTAAAATTTCTAAAACAAAATCTTTTGTAGTAGTCTTTGAGAACTTTACCATAGCTTCAATAATTTTATTTAAATCAATTCCTGTATGAATTCTATCTAGTTTTTTAAAACATTTATCACTCGCACAATCTAAAGAGAGTTTAACAGTATCAAGTTTTAACAAAGTAGAAAAAATATTTTCATCATAAATCTTACTTCCATTTGAAAGAATTAAGGTTTTAGTATTATTTTTAATTTTATTGATTTCTGTAATTAACTCATCTAACTTTGGATATAAAGTTGGTTCACCATTCGCAGTAAGTGTTATCACATCAATTTTTTTATGAGTTTTTAATGAGTCATTAATAGCAGACATAACTTCAAGAACAGAAGGGTAAGTTGTCATTTTATCAGTTGTTTTTGCTGCGTCAAGTTCGCAGTATAAACAGTCAAAGTTACACTGTTTTGAAGATGGTGAGAGATCAACTCCCAGAGAAATTCCAAATCTTCTTGAAGGAATTGGTCCAAATATTATAGAGTTAGTATATGCCATATAAGTACTTAGTAAGTTAGTATGTTTGTAAGTTGCTAAGTTCTTATAATAAGAAAGGAAGTGAAGTAATGAGCTAGTAAATACAAACCTACTAACTTAGTACTTACAAACCTACTAACTTATCAAAATAGCAACTAAAAACTACTTCTTACTTACCCTTTGACACTCACTTACAAAGTGAATAGCATTTTCAACTGGAACATCTGGTAAAATACCATGACCTAAATTAAAAATATGTCTTTTACCTTGCATGGTTTCTTGTATTTTTTCAACACATTTAGTAGTTTCTTCTTTAGAATATAATCTACAAGGTTCCATATTTCCTTGTAAAACATATTTATCACCTAATTTTTCTTTGGCCAAACTCATAGGAGTTCCCCAATCAACACCAAATACATCAAAGTTACCATAAATTTTATCTAAAAATGCAGGAATTCCTTTTGGAAACATAATTACTGGAATATGAGGATATTTCTCTTTTAAATGTTCTGCTATTTCAACCATATAAGACCATGAAAATTCATCATACATTGAAGGCTCAATAGCTGATGCCCAAGAATCAAAGATTTGAACTACATCAATACCAGCTTCAATTTGTTTTTCCATATAAATTTTTACAACATCAGTTACTTTTCTTAAAATATCATGCATTAGAGCAGGATCTGAATATATAAGTTTTTTACATAAATTATATGTTTTAGTACCCTGTCCTTCAATCATATAAGTAGCAAGTGTCCAAGGAGCACCAGTAAACCCAATAAGAGCCTTATCATCAGCTAGTTCTTCTCTTATAAGTTTAATTGCATCATAAACATAAGTAAGTTTGCTAGCAGCTTCTTCTCCACCTATTAAAGCATCAATATCAGCTTGATTTACAATTGGATCTTTAAAAATTGGACCTTCACCTTTTATAAACTCTAGGTGCATTCCCATTTCATTTGGAATAACTAAAATATCTGAAAATAAAATAGCTGCATCAACACCTACAATATCAATAGGTTGAAGTGTTACTTCACAAGCTTTTTTAGGATCATGACATAAGTTTAGAAAGTTTCCAGCCTCAGCTCGAACTGCCATATATTCAGGAAGGTATCTTCCTGCTTGTCTCATCATCCATACAGGAGTATAAGGTGTTTCTTTTCCAAAACAAGCATCTACAAAAATTTTTGACATAATAATATAACCTTTTAGTATTTAATTTTTAATATTTTCCGACTTTTCCTAAAAAGAAAAGTCCCACTGATAATAAAGCTATTGAAATAGCAAAATAAAGCATATCTAACGCTCCATCATAATTTGTATGTAAAACTTTTTGAAAAAAGCTTACAATTAGAACCATAACAATTACTTTTGCTATTTTATCTTTTAACTGATCTAGAGTTTTTATTGATAAAATACCACTTTCTTGATCACTTTGTGCTTCATCTATTTTTGAAATAAAAAGTTCGTATAAACCAAATGCAAAAATCAACATAACAACAGCAATTAGATATAAATCAACTGCTCCTATTATTTTACTCACAATTATTTCATGAAATTTATCTGGATGAAGACCATTTAAGTATACATTAATTGTATAAGTAAATACTTCATATATATCTATTGAAGCAACAACAAATAAAATCATTGAGCCTAACAGTCCAAAAACAACAGCTAAAAGAACAAATAATCTTGTTCTCCACATAGCTTTTTCAAATAATCTTTCTAACATTTTTCTTAATCTTCCATCTCAATCCACTTTAAAGCAATTCTAACAGAATTAGTAGCTGCCCCTACTCTTACTTGATCTGCAACATTAAAATAGTGAAGCATATTATTAGAGTATAAATCTTTTCTTAATCTTCCTACATATGTAATATCTGTATCAGTTGCAATAATAGGCATAGGATAAGCATCGTTTTTTAAATCATCAATAACTTCAACATTTTCAAATCGCTCTAAGGCTTCTCTTACTTCTGCCATATCAATATCAACATCATTTTCAAAAGTTACTGTAATTGCTTCACTATGGCTTCTTAAAACAGGAACTCTTACACAAGTTGCAGCTACTGCTATATCTTTATGTAAAATCTTTTGTGTTTCATTAATCATTTTCATCTCTTCTTTAGTAAAAGAGTTATCTTCTGCTACATCAACAGCTGGAATAACATTAAGAGCAATTTGATGAGCAAATTGTTCTTTTTTACTATCACCTAACTCGAATTTAAAGAAATCTTGCATTTGTGTTACTAACTCTTCCATACCTGCTTTCCCAGCTCCGGAAACAGCTTGATATGTTGATACATCAACTCTTTTAATTCCATATAATTCATCAAGTGGTTTTAAACTTAGAACCATTTGAATAGTTGAACAATTTGGATTTGCAATAATTCCTGTTTCTTTCCATAAAGAAATATCTTCAGGATTAACCTCAGGAACTACTAAAGGAATATTTTCTTGCATTCTAAAATGACTTGTATTATCAATTACAACAGCACCTGCATCAACAGCAGCTTGTGCAAATTTAGCAGAAACACTTCCACCAGCGCTAAAAAAAGCAATATCAACTTCATTTTCTTCAAAACAAGTATCAGTTAACTCTAAAACTGCATAATCTTTACTCTTATATTCAATTGTAGTTCCAATACTTCTAGCACTTGCAAGTGGAATTATATTATTTACAGGAAAGTCATAATCTGCCATTACTCTAAAAAGCTCTTCTCCAACGGCACCAGTTGCTCCCACAACTGCTACATTAAATTTTCTCATTCTTTATTTTCTCCATTATTATCATTAGTATTTTCTTCTACTGAAGTATTTGAAGTTACATTTTCATCACTACTTATAGAAGTAGTCGAATCATTTGTATCATTTTCACTTTCTTCACCATTTTCAAGCTCTACTTCTTCTTCATTTTCTTTAGGACATTTTGCAATTGATACAACTTTATCTTTTTTATCAACATTCACAATAATAACCCCAGAAGTATTTCTTCCCGCTTTTCTTATACTTTGCATATCAACTCTAATCATCTTTCCTATTGAAGTTAAAATCATTAGGTCTTGAGTTTCATCAACTAAAACTTCACCAATAATATTTCCAGTTTTATTAGATAACTTCATAGAAATAACACCAGAACCAGCTCTATTTGTTTGTCTATACTCTTCAACAAGTGTTCTTTTCCCAATACCTTTTTCAGATACAGTTAATAACTCTTGTTCTGTTGAATCAATAACATCAGCATCAATTACGAAATCATTTTCATGTTTAAACTTAATACCTCTAACACCTCTAGTACTTCGCCCTTGTAATTTAACACCTTTACATTTTATTTTTCCATTATCATCTACTATTGGATTAGACTCTTCATCTAATAACTGCTTCCAAATATCAAATCTAATACATTGCCCAAGTGATGTAAAAATCATTAAAAATCTTGAATCAACATTTGTGATTTTAGCTGTTACAATTTCATCATCATCATCTAAAACAATTGCTCTTACACCATTACTTCTAATATTGCTAAATTCACTTAATGAAGTTCTTTTTACAATACCATTTTTAGTAAAGAATGCTAAAGATTTAGTTTCATCAAAATCACTAGTTGGAATGATTTCCATGATTCTCTCACCAGCTTTTAAGTTAATTAAATTAACAACAGCTTTACCTTTTGCAATTCTGCTACCTTCTGGAATTCTATATACTTTTAACCAGTACAATTGACCAAGATTAGTAACAAACATTAAAGTATCATGAGTATTTGAAACAAAGAATCTTTCAATAAAATCATCATCATGAGTAGTAACAGCAACTTTACCCTTACCACCTCTTTTTTGTTTCTCATATAACTTAATTGGCACTCTTTTTACATAACCATTGTGAGTAATAGTAACTACCATTGGTTCATTTGGAATTAAATCTTCAATATCAATTTCTTCATATGAGTCTTCAATATCAGTTCTTCTTGGAGAAGAGTATTTTTCTTTAATTTCTAATAATTCTTCTTTAATAATCTCATTTAATCTTTCTTCTGATTTTAAAATAGATTCAAGTTCAGCAATTAAAACTAATAATTCTTGATATTCAGCTTCTAGTTTATCTCTTTGAAGACCTGTTAATCTTCCTAGTCTCATATCCAAAATAGCTTGAGCTTGGATACTTGATAAAGAAAATCTATCTTGTAGTTTTTCTCTAGCATCAGCATCATTTGAAGATGTTTTAATTAATTGAACTACTTCATCTATATTATCTAAAGCAATTTTTAGCCCTTCTAAGATATGAGCTCTTGCTTTTGCTTTTTCTAATTCAAAATTGTTCTTCTAATGATTACTGTTTTTCTATGAGATAAGAAAACAGTTAAAATCTCAGGTAAAGTAAATACCTTTGGTTCTTTGTTATAAACAGCTAAAAGAATAATTCCAAATGTAGTTTCTAAAGGAGTTGATTTATACAAGTTATTCATTAAAATTTCAGCCATTGCATCTTTTTTAAGCTCAATTACTACTCTAATTCCTTCTCTATCTGATTCATCTCTTACTTCTGAGATACCATCAATAACTTTTTCTTTTGCCAAATTAGCAATTTGCTCAATTAAACGAGACTTATTTACTTGATAAGGAAGTTCATCAATTACAATAACTTCTTTTCTTCCTTTTGTTTCAATATGATGCTTAGCTCTAATTTTAACTCGTCCTCTTCCTGTATTATAAGCATCAATTATTCCACGACGTCCGAAAATAGTTCCACCAGTTGGAAAATCTGGTCCTTGAATAAATTCCATTAACTCATCAGCAGTTGCTTCTGGATTATCGATTGTATGTAAAATTGCTTCTAATAATTCATTTAAATTATGTGGTGGGATTTTAGTAGCCATTCCAACAGCAATACCTTCACTACCATTCATTAATAAAGTAGGAACTCTTGTCGGTAAAACAGCTGGTTCTTTTAATGTATCATCATAATTTGCAGTAAAGTTAACTGTATCTTTATCTAAATCTTTTAATATATCTTCAGAAATCTTTGTAAATCTTGATTCTGTATATCTCATAGCAGCAGCGTTATCCCCATCAACAGAACCAAAGTTTCCTTGTCCATCAATTAAAGGTTCTCTCATAGAGAAGTCTTGTGCCATACGTACTAAAGCATCATAAACAGAAGAATCACCATGTGGATGATACTTACCAATAACATCTCCAACAATTCTTGCAGATTTTTTGTAAGGAGCTCGTGCAGTCATATTTAAATCATGCATTGCATATAAAATTCTTCTATGAACTGGTTTTAAACCATCTCTTGCATCAGGTAATGCTCGCCCAATAATAACACTCATTGAGTAGTCTAAATAAGAGCCTTTTACTGAGTCTTCTATATTTATGTCTATAATATCTTGATTGTCAAAAAGATTTTCCATGTAATAATACCTTATTGTAAAAATTGCCTTATATTATCTAAAAAGCGCTTAGGAATACTTATAGACTCATACTTTTAAGCTAGCTTCATAGTTTTAAAAATATATATTGCAAAAATAAGGCATAAAAAAAGGGAAGATAAGTTAATATCTTCCCTTTTATTTACTAATAATTTAACTAAACGTTATTTTTTTTCTTATAAGCCATAATTGAATTATAAATTTCATCTTTTAATTTTAGTTTTTCTTTTTTGTTTTTTTCAATTTCAAACATATCAGTATTATTTTTAATATCTTCTTGAATTTTTTTCATCTAAATCATTATGTCTGTCAAAAAGGTTATGAAAATGTTTATCCTCATTTTTCATAGTACTCATTACGTGTCCCTGTATTCATGGAACATTGTATATCCTTTTATTAAATTTTATAACTTCTTAAAGTATATCACTTACTTTCTTAGATATTTTAATTATAAAGAGATTTTTAACTTAAAATATCAAATTTCTAGGTTCTATAATCAGCATTTATTTCAATATATTTATGTCCTAAATCACAGCCATATGCAGTAAAACTTTCATTTCCTAAACCAATATCACAAATAATTTTAAAGCTATCATTTTTTAATACTTCACAAGCTTTATCTTCAATTTCTTGTGAAAAAAACAATCTCACCTTCTTTAAAAACTACTACATCATTATAGGAAATAATTAAAGTCTCTTCACTACAGTTTATTCTAGATGCTCCAATAGTTGAGGCAATTCTTCCAAAATTTGGATCTTCACCAAATAAAGCAGTTTTGACTAAAAGAGAGTTTGATAAAGCTTTTGCAGCATTTTGGGCATCTTCTTGTGTTAAAGCATTTTTAACTTCAAAAGCAACAGCTTTTTTAGCCCCTTCTCCATCACTAACCATAAGCATAGCAATATCATGCATAAGTAAGCGTAAAACTTCTTCAAAAGCTTCTTTGTCATAAGAATTTGATTTTTGATTGCTTAATAACATTACGGTATCATTTGTAGAAGTATCTCCATCAACAGAAATTGCATTAAAAGTAGTAATACTAGCTTTTTTTAAAAGCTCATTCATATCACTTTTAGGAATTGCTGCGTCTGTACAAATAAAACATAACATTGTGGCAAGATTTGGATTAATCATTCCAGCCCCTTTAGCAAGAGCTCCTATTTTAAAAGATGTTCCATCTTCTAGTTTTACTTCATACATAGAAGTTTTAGCATAAGCATCAGTTGTCATAATTGCTTCACTTAATGCTTTTGCACTTTTAGCTTTTAAATCAAAAGTGTTTGCCGCACTTATAATCTTATCAAGTGGTAAAGGATTTCCAATTACACCAGTTGAGCTCATAATTGGTTTGTAAACTTTGATTTATTGAAGAAAAGATTGTATTAATATCTTCAATTCCTTTTTTTCCAGTCATTGCATTTGCATTTTTAGCATTAATTAAAACAAAATTCGTTTTGAAGTTTTTAGGATATAAAGAATAATGTTTTAAAGGAGCTGCTTTGAATTTATTATTAGTAAAAATAGCCTCTACTTCGCACAAGGAATCACTGTAAATAAATCCTAAATCTTTAGCATTATTTGCTTTTAAATTTGCATGAATTCCATCACAGAAAAAACCATCTATTTGATCTAAGTACCCTTTTAATGGAAAAATTGAAAACATTTATAAATCCTCTGGTCTGCTTGTTTGTGTAATAATTCTTTTAGCTTTTGAAATACCTTTTTGGTTTCCAACTAAAAGAAGTTTACATCTTGCTTTTACAACAGTTGTTCCTTTTGGCATTTGAATAAAGTTTCCTCTTTTTTCAGTAATACCAATAACAGAAACTTTCATCTTATCTCTTAAATGAACATCTTTTAATTGATGATTTACTAACCAAGAATCTTCACTTACATAAACTTCTTCCATATCAATAGGAGTATTTGGTTTATATAAAAACTCATCTAAAACATTTTCCATATCTGGTCGTATTGCCATAGCTGAAACTCTTTTTGCCATTAAAGAAGGAGTTGCTACAACTTTATCAGCTCCTAGTTTTTGTAAACGTATTTTTTCATTTTGTGTTTCAGCATTTGCAATAATCAAAAAAGGAGATCTTCCTAATTCATTTTCATATAACCTCACAGAGGCTATTAAAGTAATATTTTCTGCAATATTTTTAGATAAAGAAATAGCACCTTTTGCTGAACTTAAATGAGATTTTAAAAAAGCCAGTTCTTTATATGGCTCTTCTTTTACAAAATACGGATAATTATTTTCTTTAGCAATTTGTTCAATATTTTCACTTGGATCAACTACAACAAAAGGTATATGACTGTTTCTAAACTGTTTTGCTACTTGTGCTGTGTATTCATTATGATAAAATATTACAAAATGATTTCTAAGTCTTGCTATTTTATAAAGCATATTACGCTCCTTATATAAATCAAAAAGTCTTCCTTTTACAACTGCATCTATTAAAATAGCAGTAGAAAGTGTAAATATTGCAAAACCAAAAATGATAAGAGTAATAGTAAAAAATCTTCCAGCAGGAGAAATAGGTGAAATCTCACCAAAACCAACTGTTGTAAAAGTAATACCAGTTTGATAAATTGCGTCTAATATGGGGAAGTCATCAATTACTATATAACCTACTGTTCCTATCATCATGATAAGTTGTACAAGTACTAAAGGTAATCGAAAAGGTTTTAATTGGGTATATATTAGTGGGTTAAGGTCATATTCTGGCTTGGAAGAACGAATCTCCCAACCAAGAGCTTTTTTAAGTCTTCTAAAGAAGCCCATTTAGTTTAAAAACTTTTAAGAATTCTTTTTAAGAGTTCTTAACTCTTTAGCAGAAATTCTAATCTTTCTTGAAGTACCATCTTCTAAAGTAACTCTAACAGTTCTTAAGTTTGGTAAAAATCTTCTTTTTGTTCTATTCTTCGCGTGACTCACGTTGTTTCCAGCCATAGGGCCTTTTCCTGAAATTGCACATCTTCTTGACATATCGTATTCCTCATTTAAAATTATTCGCGTAGTATATCTAAGTTTACTTAAGCAATATTTAAATATTAAAAGCAATCTGCTTTAATTTTTTAATTTGCAAAGATAATGAAAATTCACGTGATAATTTCTTATTTTGTTTTTTTATAAGTTTTAAATCATTTACTCGTCCTAATAAAGCATCAACTTTAAAAGGTGTAGTAGAATCGCTACCTTCATTCATTGTAGCATAAACATCTGTTATTTCTCTTGCTGCGTTATTATATGTAACAAAAACAGCGGTTTTGTAAAACATTGCTTTTATTATATTAGAAGCAAAAGGTTTAACTTGTGTTGGTAAAATAAAAATATCAGCAGCACTAAAAAGTAGATTAAGGTCTTTTGGATCTTCAATAAAGAGAAGTTTATCTTCAAAATTATACTTAGATATTGCAAACTTTAAAGAGTATATTTGTTTAGAATCACCTGCTATTACAGCTTGATAGTTTTTATAATTTAAAGAGTTTAGAATATTACAAAATTCTAATACCCCATTATATTTTAGATTTTTTGCAGTAAAAAGGATAATCTTCTTATCTTTTTTAATCTCAAACTCTTCACAAAAAGCTTTTTTTGACTCTTTTGCTTTTAATTGCACATAACTTACAACAGGATAAATAACTTCTATTAAAGAATCATCTTTTATTTTTGCTTCTTTTAGAACTTCTTTTTTTGACATGAAAGAGTTTACTATAACTTTTTTTGCATTTTTAATATTTTGTAAATCATCTTTGCTTACTAAACCAGTATGAAAATAAATATCAGCATATTTTTTTTTAACAAAAGACATTTTATGAATAAGTTTTCTTTCTTCTAAAAGTTCTACTTCTTTTTCTTTTAAAAATTCACTTATTAAAGGATTTAACTTATTATAAGATATTTTAATTTTATTCATTTATAACCTTTAACACATCACTTGCTTTTATATCTTTCATACACGCATGGGTTTTAATAGGACAGACTCTTTTCATGCAAGGTGCACACTCTAAGTTTTTTGTAATTATATGTTCATTATCATTATTCCATTGATTTGTTTCACTATATTTAGTAGGTCCAAAAATAGCATAAGTATTTATTTTAAAAGCAGCAGCAAACATGCATGGGTCCAGAATCATTTGTAAGAAAAACATCTAAACCAGCAATTTTAGAAATAAGCTCTTCTATTGTTGTTTGGGATGCTAGGTTTTTATAGTTTGTAATACCAGCTTTTTTTAGCTCATTTTCTATATCTTTTGCAATATCTAACTCACCAGGCCCACCAAAAATAACAATATCATGAGTAGATGAAAGTTTTATAGCAACTTTGGCAAACTCTTTTGGATACCATCTTTTAGCAGAACCATATGTGGCTCCTGGATTAATACCTAATGTTTTATTAGTATATTTAAAAGCTTTAAAATCTAAAAACAGATCTTTTGCTTCAAGTGAACTATTTAAAGATATATTTACAAAATCATTGTATCTAAGAACCTGATGTATCTCTTTTTTTGTATATCTTTTATATGAATATTTCTTTTTTGCATTGATAAAAAACATCATAAATTTAGAAGAAAAAGATTTCCTAAAAGAAAAAGCTAAGTCAACTTTTCCAACTTCTTTAGCAATATTAAAAAGATTTATATATCTATTGCCTTGTTTTTTACTATCATCTATAATAATTCTAGTAATTTGAGGTGATAATTTAAAAGCTTTTGTAGAAACATACGAACCTAAAATAATAATCTGTGCTTTTGGATATAAAAGTTTAATATTTTCAATAGCAGGTGTACTCATAATAGCATCACCTAACCAAGTAGGAATTTCTATAAATATTTTATTTATGGTAGGCATAAATTGGGTTCTCACTTATTTTTATATCTTTTTTTATCTCTTTTCCAAACATATCATATACCAGATCAAAACCACTTAAAAGTACTTCTTTTTTTGAACTTAACCAAATAATATCTATTTTTTGATTGTTTTTAAGTAAACAGCTTAAAGTATGTAAGTCATTTGATTTGACATATTTAAGAACCTTGGAGTCTTGTAAAAAACTAAGCATAGTTTTATATACTTCAAATGCACTTCTTTTTCGTAAACCTTCTCTATTATCAATTAGTCCATAACCAGCTGCTATTAACTGATGCCAGTAAACACTTTGTATTTTTCCACTTCCATAAGCTAAGAGGTAATACCTTAACATATATCGAGAATAGTCCTCTTCACTAACACACTCATGTTCACTTGTAGGAGCATAAGGTTTTGTATTTGATATAGGCCAGTTTACTTCTGTAATAATAATATCATTTGTACTTTTTTTAGCTAAAGAGCATAAAGAATATAATAAATCTATTTTTTTACTTGTATCAAAAATAAACATTTGAGTATTTTCAGGAGCACCTCTTCTATCTACATATAATAAAGAAGAAATTTTATCAAAATGAACTCCCATATTATTAAATAGTGCTCTTATTATATAATGGTATTCAAAATCTATAACACTTGGTCCTATTAATACATAAGAAGGAAAAGATACTTTTTTTATATTATACGCACTTAAATAAAACTCTAAATACTCTTTTACTGAGAAAAAGCCCCATTTACTTCTATTAATGGCATTAGCAATTTGGAACTCATTTGAGATTCCTTTAAATGCCAAAAAAATTAAAGTTAAACTTTTTTTTAGTAAAGTTTTATTTTCAATATGTTCTCTATTTTGCAAAATATTTATAATTATATTACAAGAGTTAAAAGATTTAGCAAATAATACATACTTATCAAGATTTTCTATATCATGCAAGGGAACTCGAATTAAAATATTCTTACAGCCAAGCTCTTTTATTAAGTTTTGCTGTTCATCTCCTTTATCTAAATTAACACTCATTCCAAAAAAAGATTTTGAATCTATTTGTTTCTTTTAAAAAAAGTAAGCAAAACAATAGATATAGGAAAATATAACAAAGATAATAATAATAAAGGAAGATAATCAAAAAGATTCTTTTTTCTCATACTTCTCTTATACTCTTTATCTTTTATAATAAAAGGTTGGTCTGAGTTCTTATCCCAGATAAATGGACTATTTTTCATATTTATAACCTTGTAAAAGGTCTTTTACCTAAGTTAACTCTTTTTATATCTTTTTCATACATTTTAATAAATTTTTCCCACTGCTTTTTTATTTTATACTTAGTATAAAGCTTAGAAAACTTGTAAAAAATAAATTTGAATCCAGTTCTTTTAGCACCTAAACCATCAATAATTATTAACTTATATTTATCTTTTGCAATTAAGCAGCAAAATATATTTGTTAAACTTGTATCAACAAAAAGAACTAAATTATTTTCAAGATATAATTTTAGATCATTTATTAGCACTTTTTGGTAATCTTGTGAAATTAATTTATTTGCTAACATATATCTAAAAGATTTACTTGGAGTTTTGTCATAGTCTAAAACTCTATCAAAAACTAAACCTTCACCTTTATTTGTTTGAACAAATCCATAACAAGAAGTAATACAAGAGAAGTCAGTATTATTTTTTTCTAAGTATTTCATATATGAGTATTCTAATTTATTTTGATTATTATGCTTTTTTTCTAAAGTATGTAATACTTTAATTACTTTAGAACTATCAGTAGGATGGCAAAAACAGTCTCTCTCACCACCTTTTGCAAGTAAATGTTCATTTTTTAATATTATTTTACTCATTAATACTCTTATTTTTAAACATACCTAGTTTTTTTAAAGAATAAATTAAAACATTTTTACAATATTTTATATCTTTTCCTGTATTTATATAAACATATAACATAGCTGGCTTTTCTAAGTACATAACAAAGTTAAGTTCTCTATATTTCCTAATATCAGCCTTACTCAATTCTTCTTTTCTACTTAAAATAATTTCTTCTTTTGCATCTAAATGAATTACACAAGTAGTTCTAGGAATAAAGTATAAATAAGATTTCCAATTCTCTCTTAAACTTGTTTCTTTATTCATAAATGATATATTTTTTAATAAATAATCTTGAAAAAATCTATCTACAAATATAAAATTTTTTCTTATTAAAGCCTTATATATTAAATAAGGATAATAAAATAGTCCACATAATACAATTAACTTTGAATGTCTGTCATCATGTTGATCTTTTTGCGGTTTAAAACCAAGTTTTTTCTTTAAAAAGTACCTGCTTATAGGATATATTATATTATATAAACTTGAACGTCTTACGATTTTTTTAAATCTTTTATACAAAACCTTATCATCTGATTTTTTTAGAACAGAATTTAATAAAGTTGTTTTTCCAACGCCATCTGGACCCAAAATTGATACAATTACACTTTTTTCAAAATATCTTTGTTTATAGGCAAAAAATTCAGAAACAAAAGTATCTTCATTATCTCTTGATGTTTTTAAAATAATTCTTTTAATTTTATTACTTTGGTAATCAAAAAACTCAAGTTTATATGAGTTGATTTTATCTCTTTGTACTATAAAACTATATTCTAAAGAAGAAACTTCTATAAAAATTATATTAAGAATTCTATTTAAATCATCACTTGATATTAAAAAGACATCATTCTTTAATATATCAAAAGATACTTTTTTTTCTTTTAGAATCAATAAAATATTTTCAACTAACTCAAATACATTATTTGACATATTCCGCCCCCCCCTTAACACAAGTTATCTAATAAATTTTCTATTTCTAAGTAGAGTTTTTTATTATAATTATTTGGAATCATAAAATTATTTTGCTGCTTTTTTTCACTTATGGTAGCCCATCTTTTAGAAGAGGCGAATAAGCTATTTCCAAAAAAAGAAATAGTTTTTATATTCACAGCACCTGCTAAATGCATAGGTCCTGTTGATGTACTTATGAATAATTCAAAATTACATAATAACTTACAGAAATTAACTAAACTTAGCTTAGACTCATATATAATAGCATCAAAATCAAGATTTCTTTCTATATAAGTTTTACTTTTATTATCATCTGGTCCAAAAGTGAATATTACTTTATAAGCTTTTTTTAATGAAACAACTTTTGCAAGAGAAATATAATCATCAAGTTTTAAATTACCATCACTACTTCCACCAAAACCGCAGTGAAAAGCAATATATTTATAATCATTTTCAATTTTACTCTCTTTTTTAAAAGCTTCTAATTGCTCAATCTTCTCTTTCTTTAAAAAATTTAAAACTGGTTTTTTAAAAGAAGAACTTATTTTATTATCATAAGAGAGTAAAAGATCAATGTTATATTGGGCTTCTGTTTTTTCAACCCTACTTCTTCTTTGTATAACTTTATAATTAGTGAAAATTTGAGCAAGTTTAGTAGCTGGTGCGTATCTTTTTTTAATACCTGCTAAAAAAAGAGCAAAAGATAATTTTGTATC
Organism: Arcobacteraceae bacterium; assembly: GCA_965224485.1. Lineage (GTDB taxonomy): Bacteria > Campylobacterota > Campylobacteria > Campylobacterales > Arcobacteraceae > NORP36. The sequence continues at coordinate 24,874 of CBDCZH010000003.1, forward strand.
AGTAAAAGCACAAAAACTTATATCAATGTTTTTCTTTTTAAATTCTTTATATAAATAAATTAAATCATTTTTATATAAAATAACTTCATCAATAAAATCAATACTGCAAGCAAAGTCATAATTTACTTTTGATACTAAAACAATAATTTTAGAATCTTTAAAATTCTCTTTGGCAATTTTTATCATTGGCAGACATAAAACGAAATCACCAATTTTATCATGCCTTGAAATTAGTATTCTCACTAATTTTTGCCTCTAATCTTTCTTTTGAATAAAACAAAATCTTTTAGTTTTTTATCAGCTTTTTTTAAAATATCTAAACTTAATTTTTCTTTTACATTTGCCAATTTTGCATAATGCTTTGCTATTATTTCTAAAGAGTTATCATCTAACCATAATTTAGCAAAATTATCTAAACCTAATTCTAAACTAACTTCTTTAAACTCCATTCTATTTATATCAACTATAGAAAACTCATAAGTTTTTTCATCTTTTTTATAAACTAAAATATTTCCAGCAGAATAATCTTTATGATATACATTGTTTTGATGAAGATTATAAGTAAATTCAACAAAGAGTTTTAAAATAAGTTCTCTATTTTCAAAATCTAAATTTCGTAAAGGTTCTCTAATTGTATAATCATAATCATATTTTTTTGATATAAAAAAACTTTCTTTAAATAAAAAACCTTCATAAAACTCAATATATCCTATAGGTAAAGGAGTATTAATCCCAAGACTTTCTAATTTTTTAGCATTTAAATAAGATTTTTTAGCTTTTGAACTTCTAAAATAAGCATATACAATTTGATTTAAAATATTTGGAACTTTAAAAGCTTTTACAATTGTTTGTGTATTTTCATACTCTATAACTTTTAACTCGTTTCTCGCTTTATGAATAGTATTTGAATTATTTTTAAAATAGTTTTTTATATCTAATAATAAATCTTTAAATTTCTCACTATTTTTATTTATCTCATATTTATTATTCAAATTCTTCCTTTTTATATTCTAATTTTAGGTTTCGTTCATACTTATAATTAGATAAAAATATATTCCATTGTTTTTTAATCTTATATTCTGCAAATTTTTTAAATCTTAGGTAAAGCCAAAATTTTAGACCATACCTTCTAGCTCCTAAACCATCAAAAACAATTAATTTGAATTTATTTTTAGAAACTTTTTGACAAAAAACATTAGATAAACTAGCATCAACAAATAAAATAGAATTTTCAAATAAATATTCTTTTAAATCATTTATTAAAGTTAATCCTATTTCTTCATCTAATAAATTATATTTTGAATAATGACTAAGTGTTCTTATTGTTGAATTATCATAATTTTGAACTCTTTGATAAATTAAACCTCGTCCTTTATTCGTTTCTATCCAACCAAAACACTTTGTTATATGAGAAAAATTATTAAGATTACGCTCTAAATATTTATAATATTCAAATTCTAACTCATTTTGTCTGTTATGTTTCTTCTTAGAATGAAGAACTTTTATAATTTTTTTATCATCATTGGGATGAATATAAGAGTCTCGCTCTCCACCTTTTCCTAAAAAGTATTTTCTATCTAAATTTATATAATTCATTAAAATCTTTCTTATTAATATAGATATGATAGCAAAAATAAATATATGATTTAATTAAAAGAAAAAATTTAGTTTAGTGAAACCTTTTATATCTACATTAATTATTTTTTAAGCTATAAATAAATAAGCTACGAATTATAAATTTAAACATTGGATAAAAATGAAAAACATATTTTTAAAAGTTACTTACTCTATATTTCTATCAATTTTAATAACTATTTTATTTATTACAGTTGAACAAACATACAGAATTTATAATGATATTTTAGTTTTTAATTTAAATATTAAAAGTTTTTTAGAACAAATTATTTTAAATTTTTTAATTATTTCAATTCTTAGTAAAAGAGCTATAGCCCTTACATATGTACTCTTATCAATTTTATTATGGTTCCAGTTATTGCATTTCTCATATTTTGGAACATGGATTTTTCCATTAGAATATTACTTATTTTTTACAAAATTTCAAGAAACATATGATACTTTTATTACAGTTGTTGATATAACTATTGTTCCAACTCTTTTAGTTTTAATAATGATTATTATCATATATTCACTAATCATGAAATTTGATAAGAAAAGATTAAAAGTACCATTTTTATCAATATTTTTAATACTTTTTATTATTTTCTTACCATTAAGAGTTTATGTAAAGGACTCAAGAAAAGGTCATAGACCAAATGTAGAGTATTATCCTATAAAAAACACATTTACAAATATTTCGTATTTATTAGGAAATATTATGCCTAAAAAAATATCAGGACATACAGGGTTAGAGCAAAAACTTGTAAAAACACCTTCAATATCTTTTAACAATCCAAATGTTAATATTGTTATGATTATGGGAGAATCTTTAAATAGAAACTTCATGTCTTTATATGATTATAAAGTTCAAACTACTCCTTTTTTAGACTCACTTAAAAATAATAAAAACTTTTTATATAAAAAAGCAATTGCATCAGGAGTTGTTACAGATGTAGCAATTCCAAGTTTCTTTAATATGATAAAGAGACCAGATGGCGTTCCACAGATTATTACAACAAATACTTGCTTATTTAAAATGGCTAAAGGAAATGGTTTCAAAACACATTTTTATAGCGCCCAAGCCCAAGACCAATTATCTCAACTAAAAAGTTATTTATGTCCTAAATGGATTGATTCTTATGTAGATGGAACATCAGTAACAAAAGATATTGATACACCTGCTTTAGACGAATTTTTGCTTAGTACAATTGATAAAATAGATTTTAAGCAATCAAATTTTATAGTTTTACATCAAAGAGGTTCCCACACTCCTTTTAAAGCTGATTATCCAAAAGAGTTTGAAAAGTTCACTAAAGAAAATTCAAAAGATAAAAGTATTTCACAAAATACCTTAGAATATCAAAATTCTGTTTATTATACAGATTATGTATTATCTCAAATAATTAAAAAAATATCACAAAAAAGTTCAAAACCAACGTATTTTATTTTTACTTCAGATCATGCTACAAATGTAGGAGATAAGAATAGAAATGGACATGGAAGATTAGATTATGATTCAATTTACCAAGTACCATTTTTTGTATATTCAATAAATAATGCAAGAAATATAAATAAAGAGTTTTCTTCTTTTGAGTATATTTCACACTATCAAATATCAAAAGTTTTAAGTTCATTAATGGGTTATAAAAAAGAAGATTTTAAGTTTAATAAAAAAGAGCCATATTTTGTTTGTGACTCTGATATTTCCGGCTTATCCGGAATTTTAGAATTAACTTTTGATGAAAATAATAAACAAATAAAAAAACTTATAGAATAAATTTCTATAAGTATTTTTTTACAAATTTATCCCATCTTCTTGTTATTCTTCTTCTTGCAAAATAAGGAATATTATTTAAAATTGTAAAGTGAGAAACATCTCCTAAACCATCAATCAACACAAGTTCCGAGTTTTTTGAAGATGTTTTTCTTAATAATATATTCTTAGGCATCATTCCATAATTAAAAATTAAACAATATTTTAAAAAATATTGTTTATAAACTTCTAAGTGTTTTTCATATATTTCAACACCGTCTTTTTTTAAATAATATGCAAAACTTTTTGATATCTCGCCATCATAATCTTTAATAAGTTCAAGTACAAAACCATCACCCATATTTGTTTTTACTTCTCCAAAATATTGTGGAAGATGCTTCCAATTTGTTAGTTGTTTCTTTAGTAATTGTTTATAGTATTTTATCTCTTTAGCTGATTGTTTACTCTCTTTTCTATTGTTATTAATAAAAGTAATTTTTATTGTTTTATTCTCATCATCAGGATGGGCATAACAAGCTCTTTCATTTCCTTTTGCAATAAAGTCTTCATCTTTTAATGTTATCACGTATATAACTCCTATAGATTATTAAATATATTAATTAATTTATCAAATTGTTTCTTATTATCAAAACACTCATCTACTTTTTTCTTTCCATTAAGAGCTAGTTGTTCTCTTAATTCTGTATTTTTATATAAAAGCTCAATTTTTGAAGCTAAAGATAAAATATCTTCACTAGTAAAAAACAAACCATTTACCTTATCCTCAATTATTTCTAATACCCCTCCTGAATTAGAAGCAAGTACACAAGTACTATTTTTCATAGCTTCAATACTTACTAAACCAAACGTTTCATTCTTTGAGGTCATTAATACTACATCACAAGCTTGCATAAACTTATTAGGTTCCCTTATAAAACCTAAAAATATTAAATTTTCATTTAAATTGTATTTATGAACTTTCTCTTTTAAGCTCTTTAAATAATCTTCATTCATAGCAGAACCCACAATAAAAGCCTTTACACCTAAACCTTTTTCTTTTATTATTTTCATAGCTTCTATAAGTAAGTATTGACCTTTAAACTCATTTATTCGACCCACTAATCCAATCATCATTGACCTATTGACTTTTAATTCACATCTATATTCTTCGATCTCTTCTAGTGATTTTTTATCATAATTTTTTGCACCTAAGTATAAAATTTCAATTTTTGGTCTTATATCTTTTGATATATATTTATTAATCTGATTTGATACTTCTTTTGTAATACAAATAATAGTATCTATATTTTTATACAAAAATCTATGATAAAAATCATTTTTAAATCTTGTCATGGTCATATGTCTAGTTTGAATAATTTTAGGTTTCTTTTTTGAAAAAATCTTTGCCATTACTGCTATTGGAATATCTTTTGTCCAATGTAAATGAATAATATCAATTTCATTTCTATCAATTATTTTGGCTAATTTAAAGGCTGAAATTAGAGAAAAACTACTTTTTCTTTTTATTTTTAAATATTTTAAATTACCTTCTTTAAAATATTTTTCTAATTTAGAATTTGTATTTAAAACACCTATAACATTAAAATCATTTTTTAAAACTTCCATGCAAGATTTAACATACAATTCTAAACCACCTAAATCAGGAGATAAACAAAGTTCTAGAAGATTCTTCTTATTCATTATTTTGCATTTCTAAGATAAGAGCATATTTCATATAAGAGCTATATGCAGAAATAACAGCAACATTCCAACCATTAATTCCATGAAAAGCTCCACCTTTTAAAATCAAAGCTTTAAATAAAGCTCCAAATCCATGAATAATAGGATCAAAACTTGAGGCTCTTTTTCCACTTTCATAAGAAATTTTTGCCCCTCTTGTTATAAACTTTTGTGTAGTTTTTATCATATGAGTATAATTAGTATATGAATAATGTAACATATCAGCTTTTAAATCACATACATTTGATGTTTCTACTCTTGCATGACCAGCAGAAGTAGTATAGGCACATGCTTTTTTATTATATAGTCTTGTTACTCTATCTGGGTACCAAAGTTTAATAAAACTCTTTCCTACATATGTTTTTCTGCAAAAAGAGTAAGCTTCAAATTTAGAATTTTGTAAATCTAAGTTTTTTATAGCTGCTATTGCATTTACATCTAAGCGTTCATCTGCATCTATACTTAAAATCCAATCATTAGAAGCATAAGGTGCTCCAAATGCTTTTTGTGGACCATCGCCTAGATATTTTTGTTTTATTACTATTGCACCTAAACTTTGTGCTATTTCACATGTTTTATCAGAACTTAAAGAATCTATTACTAAAACTTCATCACAAACTTCTTGAACTGATTTTATGACTTCTGCTATATTATTCTCTTCATTTAAAGTTATTATATTTGCTGTTATTTTCATAAACAAAAAAACCTTTTTCTTTTTTAAATTAAAAGATATTATATAATAAGTTTAATTTAAATAGGATATAATTCCATTATATAAGAACTAGGATTAGTATGAAAAAGAAAACTGCTATTATCTGTTTATCAAAAGTAAATGGAGGAATGGAATTAGCTTCAATAAAATTAGCAAGACTTTTAAGTTCTGATGTAGATATTGAATTTATTGCAAAAAAAGATAGTTTTATTGAAAATAAGAAAGATGAGCATTTTAATAATTACAATATTAATTTACATATAGTTGATTTTTCATCAAACCTAAGTTTAAAACTTATAAAAAGTATTAGAGAAATTTTAATTAGAAATGAAATAAAAAATATTATCTTTTTAGGTGCTTCAGAGATGAAATCATTGTATTTTTCAACACTTGGATTAGATATAAATTTTATTATAAGGCAAGGTTCAAAAAAAACAAGTTCAAAAAAAGATATATTTCATAAACTTTTTTACTCTGATGTTAAATATCTTGTAGGAAATTGTGAATATATAAAACAAAATATTATTGATATTTTACCTATTGCAAAAAATTGTAAAGTAAAAAGAATATACTCTTCTTTAAGATTTGAAGATAATATCAAATTTAAAATACCTAATAATATAATTAATTTAGTTCATGTAGGAAGAGTTCATCCTGGAAAAGGACAATTAGAAGCTATTAAAGCATGTGAAGTTTTATATAAAAATAATATAGAATTTAAAATGAGTTTTTTAGGAGATATTCAGAATAAAGAATATTTTAAAACTATTGAAAATTATTTAGAAAATTTAAATTATAAAAATAGTATTGAATTTGTTGGTTATACTTCTAAAGTGAAAAAGTATTTAGAAAAAAGTGATATATTTATTTTCCCAAGCTTAGGAGAAGGTATGAGTAATGCTATAATTGAAGCTCTTGGATATGGATTAATTACAATAATTTATGATGATACTTCATCAAGTGAATTCAGAGACTTGGGATTTCACATACACTTAACAAAAGAAAATAAAGTAAAAGATTTAAAAGAAATTTTAATTAATATTTCAACAAACTTAAAAGAAGAAAAAAATAAATCAAATTTAAATCATAAAAAAGCATTAGAAGTTTTTTCTTTACAGAGAGAGAAAAATGAGTATTTAGAGTTATTAGTTTAAGGATTTAATTGAAAAATATAGTTATTATTATTGATTCACTTGTAGGTGGTGGTGCGGAGACAATAAATGCAAAACTAGGAAAGTACTTTATAGATAAGAGATATAAAGTACATTTAATTTACATAAAAAATATTATAAAAATAGAAATTGATGAAAGAATTAACCTAATAACTCTTAATTATAAAAAGAAGAAATCTATTCTTAATAATAGATACTATGCTAATAAATTAAAAGATATTCTATTAATTTTAGAGAAAGAAAATAAAAAATTAAATTTAATTATTGGAAGCTTAGGATTAAGCCATAAACTAATGAATATAATTGATAAAGAATTTAACTTTTACTATACACTTCACGGAACAACAACTATAGCCAAATTAAAAAATAAAAGTATTATAAGAAAATATATAAAGAAAATTGAACTTGAAAAAACATATCATAATAAAAATATAATATGTGTATCAAATGGTATAAAAAATGATATCTTAACACTTAAGATTAAGCCAAAATCAATACAAACAATTTATAATCCATTTGACTTCCACGATATTTGTCTAAAAGCAAAAGAAAAACAAAATCTCAATATAAAAGGAGATTATATAATTCACGTGGGAAGATTTGCAAAAGTCAAAAGACATGATATATTGGTAAAAGCTTTTTTTTTATTAAAAAATAAAAATATAAAACTACTTTTAGTAGGTGAAGGAGAAGAAGAAGTAAATATTAAAGAGTTAGTGAAAAAACTAAAGATAGAGGAAAGGGTTATCTTTTCTGGCTTCCAAAAAAATCCATATCCTCTAATTAAAAATGCAAAAGCTTTAATATTATCCTCAGAAAATGAAGGGTTTGGAAATGTACTTGTAGAATCATTAATTCTAGCTACTCCAGTCATTAGTACAGATGCACCTATAGGACCAAGAGAAATTCTTGAAAATATCCTACCAGAATCATTAGTTCAAATTAATAATGACAGAGCATTAGCAAAAGCAATTCAAAGAGTACTTCAGCTGCCCTTTAATCTAAGGAAAGAGTCTTTAGCCCAATACAATAGAGACAATGTCATAAAAAAATACATTAATATTTTATCCTGATTTTTTTGATTTTAAAACAATGATACTAAAAAAAACAAAAGACATAAAAAAAATAATATATATGGGTTTTTTATCTAAAATACTATTAAAAAGTGAATTATAAAATATAGTACTATAGAATGAAATCGCTAAATAAAAATATTTTGGTGTTGTCCTTAATCTCCGTATCAAAAGAAAAATTCCGATTACTAATAAGCCATATCCGATAATCCCATACCTTAATAAAAACTCAAAATGAGAATTATGTAAGCTTCCGAAGGATTCATTAGTTCTTTCCTTTATAGCTATTTTTCTGTATTCATCTCTAACATCACCTGCTCCCACACCAAAAATAAAATTATCTTTTAAAATAGTAAATGATGTTTTATATAAGTATGCTCTAATTCCCCAGCTGCCACTATAATTTTCTTGGCTAATTACATTATTTAATTCTTTGTATCCTTCTTTAAACTTAGGAGAAGAGTTAAATACAAGAAATAGTACTAGAATACATAACATAAACGCAAATATAATAAATTTATAATTTAAATACTTTTTAGCATAAAATACAAATAATGTAATTAAACTAAGAAGTAATGATAATTCAGCTGAGCGACCATTATTAATAAAAAAAGCAAAGAGGCACACCAATGACAAAAAGAGAAAAGATATTTTAGTTTTTTTGTCTTTTTCGTAGTATACAAAAATAGATGAAAATAAAAAACCCATCGCCATCATCGGAGTAGAAATAGCAAAAGCCAAATGTCCTTTTGGATTAATTGTGCTGGCGCCATCAATTGAATAAAAGCCAAGGTATATTCCAATGGAATACATTGCATATATTCCAAAAGCAAAGGTAAATAGCCTAAGTGAATTTTTAGAAGTGCTTAAGTTTAACGATAAATAAAGTAATGGAATATATATTAATGATTCTCTAAAAACCTTTTGGGCCCATATTCCATGTTCCATATTATTAGTCCATAATAATGAAAGATAAGTGTATGCAATAAATAATATTAATATTAGCATGGGTTTAAAAAACAGCATTGTCCGTAATTTTTTAAATTCACTTATTTTATTTTTTAGGAGAAAAGAAAGAAGAAGAAGAACTGAAAAGGCACCATATTGTGCATTAAATATATAAAAAGGAGTTGTAAATACAAATATATAAAGAAGCATTAAATATTTTTCGTTTCTCACCAAGTTTATCATCATTTTAATCCTTATTGTATATTTTCTAATATTTTAAAACTTAAAATACTAAATATTTCATCTTTAAATATTAAAAAAGAATTTAATCTACTAGTTCAACTATAACTTTAACCTAGTTATGATACTATTTTGAACTATTATTATTTTTATATTCTTCATTAATTAAATATTGTGTTACAGCTAATGATGCTTTATAATAATTTAATTCTTTTTTATCTGTTTTCTCTTTTAAAGAAAGTAATTTAAAAGATTTATTCTTATTATTTACTATCATTGAACCATTAAACCCATAATGTGGACTTATTTTATCAAATAAATTATTTCCTATAGATAAATAAGAGGTATTGCTTAAGGTTAAATTGTAAAGTGTGGGAAAAATATCCTTATGTGAACCTGCAACCTTTGTATTTATGCTTAATTTTTCTTTTAGCTCTTTTGGAAGATAAAAATATAAAGGAATATTTTTTGAATTAAAAAGTTTTTTATCATCATATTTCATAATTCCATCAATTGTATTATTATCAGCTGTTACAACAACAATTGTATTTTCAGCAAACTTAGTTTTTTTAAATTTATCTAAAAAGATGCCTACTTGATCAATTGCATAGGCATAGGAAGCAAATCTTTGCTTGGCTAAAGATAAACTACCTGTTATATGTTGTTCTAAGTTATTTGTAAATATTAAGGAATTACTTTTATAATCATTGGGAATCGTATAAGGAGGATGATTATTAGTACTAAGTGCAACTATAAACTGTTTTTTAGAAGATTTTTCTAGCTTATTTAATATATGTGAATATAAATATTCATCAAAAATTCCCCAAGGGTGAAAATATTCTTTTTCATCTTTATCTTTGTTTTTTAAATTGTGATAAATATCAATCTTTCCTTCAACATTATCATATGCTTGATACTTAACAAACTCACCTAAATTTCTCCAAGTAAGGTCACCTCCATAAATAAATGTTGTCTCATAATCTTTTTTATTATATAAAAAAGCAGGAGAATATGTAAATGAAGTTTGTTTATAAATAGATTGAGAAAAAGCAAAAGATTTTGGTCTATGTGGAATATTTAATAATAAAGCTTGTAAGCTTGAAATTGTTCCATCACCAGCTGAAATAAAGTTTGTTAAGAGAGTATCTTCTTCGAAATGTTTTTTTAATGAACCTAAGATATTAAAAGTATTACTATTATATTTTAGAATTGGACTTCCGAAACTTTCTACCATAATTACAATGACATTATAATCTTTATCATCTATTTTTTTAGTTTTGTGTTTAATATTATTTAATAAATTTTCTTCATCAATATCATTTGTACCTTTTAATAATTTAAAAGCCTCTTGTATTCTATTTTTATAACCAGTTACTTTAATTAAGTCATATTCTCTTTTTAAATATTTTTTTCTAATTCCATAGGCAGAAGTAAAAGAACGAAAGCCATTTTGTGAAATTTTATTTACAAAAGAATTTTTAGATATATTTGGAATCATTTTACCTAATGGATACATTCCTAATGTACCTCTAATAGCTAAAAAATTCAAGATTATAAATATAGTAAAAATTATAAAAGATATTTTAATAAATATAAATGATTTTATATCTTTTTCTTTTTGCAATAAAATAAACTTAATAAGTTTAAATAATAAAAATAAATAAATAAATAGAATAAATAGAATTAACAATACATTATAATTTTGCCACATTGTAATAATTAAAGCTTTTGTATCATCATCAAAAAGACCAAAAAATAAAATATTTATATGGTCTTTAAAATATGAGTAGAAACCAAAATCAGCAAATAAAAGAAGTGTTACAAGCAAGTAAGCAAAAAAGATATAATATATTAAGAATTTGCTTGTAAGTTCTAATAAAATTTCTTTTTTTATATAATATAAAAAAATTAAAAGTAAAGTAGGAATAACTTGAATGTACCCCATAACCGTTAAATCAAGCCTTAAACCTAACAAAAAGGCTTCTACTATATCTAAAAAGTATTTATTTATTTCATGTTCATCTAAGGGGCTATAATAATTAAAAAATACTATTCTAAATATTGACATAAACACTAAGAATATAAGGTGAAGTATAATTAAGTTTTTAAATATATTTAGAACTTTGCTTAAAATTGTTTTATTCACTATTTTCCTTTTAATTCGTTTAATATTTTAAAAAATTTAAAAAATATTTTTAAATCTCTTCCTAATATTTTATTAATAAATTTTAGTTCACTAATATAAATTAAATAAGATATTTTTTTTGCCATTGTATTTAATTTTTGTATAAAATCATCATTTTTAGATAGTTTTATATATTTATTAATTATATACTTAAAATCAAGCTCATAACTAGCTCTTGTTTTAGTTAAAGATAATAAAAACAGTACTAAATCTCTAAACTGCAAAAGTTTTAGATCTGTATCTTTTTTAAAACTATCTTCTAAATCAATTACAAAAATTTCTCCATCTTTATAAGTAAAATTTCTAGCTTGTGCTCCACCATGAAACTCATTATTATTATGTATATTTGCTAATTGAATTATAAGTTTATCAATAAAATAATACATTTTATCTTTTTTAATGTCTCTTTTTCTTATATAAGAATTAACATTTTTTCCACAATCTTCTAAAACAAAAAAGTCTTCATTTCTTCCAATTACTTCTGGAGTTTTAATACCTAACTTTTTAAATTTTATTAATTTATTAGTTTCAAAAAACACTGTTTCTTCTGAACTTTTATTTTGAACTGGTAATAATATTTCAAAAGGAAAAATCTTATAATAAAAATAGTGCAGTTTTGAAGAATATGTAGCTCTAGCTTTTTTTACCCAAACTTTTTTATTTTCATATGCAGATGAAAAAATTTCACTATTAGTATTTTTGAAAGTTTCTTTTAGTGTCTTTTCATACTCTTTGTTTTTAAAGCTTGAAGTTATTTGCATATAAGTATAATAACCCAACAAGAAATATGTAAAATAATAGTAAACATAACAGCAGTAGCTCCAATATCTTTTGCAGTTTTAGCTAAAGGATGAATCTCTTTTGTTACTAAATCAACAACATTTTCAATTGCTGAATTTAGAAGTTCAACTATTAGTACTAATATTCCTGTAACTAGTAAAATTAGCTTATAGCTTAAAGAAACATCAACGAATATAATCGCAAGCATTATAAAAATAGAAGCTAATAATTCAAGGCGAAAAGAATTCTCAGTTTTAAAAGCATGTTTTAAACCAGAAAGTGCATATTGAGTATTTTTAAATAAATGATATTTTGGTTTATTATTCACCACTAGCTCCTTCATATAAATCTTTATAAAATCTTTTCCATCTCTTATGTTGCCAAAACCAAAGTTGTGGTTTTTGTAAAATTTGTTTTTCTATTATATTAGCTTGTTCTTGGGTTAATTCTTTAACCTTATCTTCACTTTTAAAATCAAACTTTTTTACATCAATTGCCGCATATACATTAATAGTATAATTTCGAAAATCATTCATTTGTGCAAATACTGGAATAATTAAGGCATCAAATTTTAAAGCAAGTCTTGCTGTTGCATCTGTAGCCATTACTTTTTTATTGAAAAATTCAATTTCTACTCCATGTTTTGAGTTTTGATCAATTGCAACAGCAATATGATGATTATTTTTAAAAGCTCTTATCATTCCTTTTGCTGCAACTTTTTTTTCTAACATTATAATATTATTTCTATCTCTTGCTTCTATATATATTTTATTTATATGAGGATTATCCATTTTTCTATTTACTACAGCTAAGGTTCCATATTTTAAAGCAATATAAGGAATAGCTAGTTCCCAACCCCCATAATGCGCAGTTATAAAAATAATTTTTCTTTTACTTTCAATTGCTTTTAAAATAACGTTTTCATTTTGGATTGTTGCTTTTTTAAATAATTCTTCTTTTGAAATATCTTGATTTTCTATAAATTCATATAAGTTAAAAAGTAAAGATTTGTAAGATTCATAGATTATTTTATTTTTTTCTTCTTTACTTAATTTATTTCCATATACTAAATCAAGATTTGTTAAAGCTATACTTATATGCTTTTTATTAAATTTACTTGCAAGTTTTGCAATTATTATAAGAATTGATTTTAATATAAAATTTGGAGTTAAAAGAAAAAATATCTTAGATAGTTTATATAAAAAAAATCTGAAATAATCTTTAATTTTTCTTTTCATATAAAAGTTCCTTTGCAAGAGTTATTATTTTTTTTTCATCAATATTTTGTATTGAAAAATCATTTTTATCTAGTTTTAAAGCATTAACTAAAGAGTTTGATTCTAATATTTTATTCTTATTTGTTATATAAGTATTTCTATACCCAGGTGTATTTCCAAAAAGTGTAATAGAAGGAGTATTTAAAGCCCAAGCCATATGACTAGGTCCTGTATCATTTCCAATAAGTAAGTCCACTTTTGAAATAAGAGCTTTTAGAGAATTTAAATTCAAAGCTGGTAACATTTTTGCTTTTGAATTTAAAGCGATAAACTCTGCTATTTCTTTCTCCACATCACTATTCCAAAGAATTAATAAATTCTCTTCTAAATCATTTGCTATTTTAACAAATTTTTCTTTAGAATACATTTTGGATTTCCAAGAAGCACCTATTACTAGAAGAATATTTTTCTTATCTTTTTTTAAATAATCATAAATGATTCTATCTTCATTTTTATAAAACAAAAATGCTTCTTTATTTAAAATATCTTCTTTTGATATGTTAAAATGTAAAGCATTACTTAAAACTTTGGCATTTCTTTCTATTGCATTTGCATCATAGACTATATTTATTTTATTTTTATAAAAAAATGAGGCAAAAGACTCTCTTATTGAGTTCTTATCAAAACCTGCAATGTTTTTACCTAATAACCTAGCTACAAGAGCAGATTTGATTAAACCTTGAGCATCAATAACTAAATCATAGGAATTTTTTGCATACTCTTTTATTAATTTAATTTGTTTGAAAATCTTTTTTTTGTTTTGTTTTATTTCTTTTAAATTAATTACAAAAATATTATCTATATCTTTATTGTTTCTAAGAACTTCACAAAAAGCTTCTTCTACGAACCAGTCTATTTGCATATTTTTGTTATGTTTTTTAATATATTGTAAAGCAATCATGGCGTGAATAATATCACCCATGGCTGATAATTTAACAATCGCTATTTTCAACAAGCTCTCCTTGCTTCTATATAATACAAAGAGTTTATTTTATTTTTAACTTTATATCATCTGGCATTTCTAGTTTTTCAAGTTCACTTTGAACTAAATAAATATCATTTTCAAACTTAAGTATTAGTTTATCATCTTTTAGTTTATATTCTATTTTAGGTTTAGACAAATCTTGGTTTATTACAAGGTTTAAAGATATCATAAACGAAAGCCATTGCATAGTATCTAAAGATGGTAATAGTTCTCTAAACTCTTCTAAATCTTTTTGTTTTGGCATAGATTTTTTAGAAAACTTTATAATATGAGCTATGCTTACTCTTGAAGAGTGTAAAAAGTCGTAATTTAGACCATTTAATATAAAATCAAAAGAGTTATCATTTGCTTTATAAAAATTTAATTTAGCTCCAACTGAGTGAAGCTTTGAAGCAAGCACGAGAAGAGTTCTATACTTATCATCAAGTTTATGTACTTCTTTTAGAACATCAAAGATTTTAGAAGCATTAGCGCCTAAGTATGAGCTTGTTTTAGCATCAACATCAAACTTATCAAGTAAAGATCTAACACTTATATTATAATTAGCTGGAAAAACTCCATTTTGGCTTCTTAATAAGTCACTTAAATATACACCTTCTCTTACTCCTACACCTGAAGTAATTAGCTCAACAATATCAAACTCACTAAAAATAGTACTTAGAATCAAAGTACCTTCTTTAATAGTATCAAATCTATCTTTTTTAATTCCTAATTTTTTCAAAGCACACTTATCACTAGCTTCTATAACATTAGAAAGAATTTCTTTATTATCTTTTACAAAAAATTTATATCCATGTAAGATATCTAAGGCATATGAATTATCTTTCATAATTATTTTACTTAAAGCTCTTATTGTTCCACCAATACCTACAATAGTACTAGGAATATCAAAAGAAGAGTTTTTAAGTGTTTGAAGTTTTTGTAAAATATAATCTTTTGCAGAATCTATATCACCTTTTACTAAAAAAAGTTCATGTAATCTTACTGTTCCTATATCTAAAGAAATAGTTTCTACAATTTTTGAATTTTTTATTATTGCAAACTCAGTTGAACCACCACCTATATCAACAGTCATAAAATTTTTATGATGTATTAGGTTTAAAGCAGCAACTCCACCATAATATGCTTCTTTAATTCCATCTATTATTTTTATATTAAGTTTCAACTCTTTTGCAACTTTATTTAAAAAAACTTTAGAATTAGGAGCATCTCTTAGGGCAGAAGTTGCAACACATATAATTTTTCTTGATTTTAAAGCAGAAGAAATGCTTAAAAATGATTTTAAACTATTAAATGCTCTTTGCATTGGTATCTCTTGAAGGTTTCCATTATTTTCATAAGAACCTTCTGAGATTTTAACTCTTGATTTTGTTTCATTTAATAATGAAAAAGCAAAACGAGAGCTTTTTTGCAAAACAACCATTCTCATTGAGTTAGACCCAATATCTATAATAGTTGTAATTTTAGACATTAAAGTTCTTCTGCTTCTAATTTTTTAAACTTAAACCTTAACTCTTCCATACTTTCTTGGTTATCAGAGTCAAGGATAATACAGTCAACAGGGCACACTTCTATACAAGCTGGCTCTTCATAATGACCAACACACTCAGTACATCTATCAGAATCAATGATATATACTGGATCGCCCTCTTCAATAGCAATATTTGGACACTCTTCTCTACATGCATCACATGCAATACATTCATCAGTTATTATTAATGACATTTATTTCCCTGTTTTTAAATTAAATTAAGGAGTTATAACCAATTATTCTTTAATAAGTTCTTTAATTAAACTAAAGGTGTCAAAATCTTTGCTTACAATTAAGAAACTGTTATCATTATACACGTATAAATCTTCACACATATGTAAAGCAGCTTTAATATCAAAATCTCTAATCTCGCCTACAAAAAGAAAAAAAGCATAATTTCTACTTCTAGCTAAAGAGAGTGCTACAGCTCCAGGAGAGCGAAATTTCATTGACTTTTCATATAGTTTTTTACTTAAATTTGGATGATAATAGGCTTTTTCAAAAATACCCATTTCACTTGAAGTTTTTATTAAATTTTTTTTGATTTTTTTTGATAATAAATCAATTGTTATAATTTCACTATTTTTTACTTTATAAAGAAGTGTATGAGTACATAAATTACAAATAACAGAGCAAAGAACTTTATTATTTAATTCCAAAGCAACAGAAGTTCCAAAATACTCTAATCCAGCTTTAAAATTAGAACTTCCATCTAAAGGATCTATAATAATTTTATAAGTACCCTTTCCTTTAACAAAACCAGCCTCTTCTGTATAGATATCACCAAAAGATGACAAATGCCTTATAAATATCTTTTCTGCTCTTAAATCCATGTTTAAAGACTTATCACCACCTGCCCCTATTGTATTTGAATAAAGATAATCTTTTTTAGATATATGAGTATGTAAATACTCATATATCTCTTCATTTGCTTTAATGCAAGAAGATAAAAAATAATCAAACTTTTCCATTTAAAAGTTTTCTATAATTCTTTTTGCAGCTTCTCTACCATCAACAGCAGCAGTTACAGCTAAATGAGCTCCTCTTTGGCAATCTCCACCTGCATATACTTTTAAATTTGTAGTTTGATATCTTGAGGTTATAATTCCACCCCAAGAGTTAGTTTCAACCTTTAAGTCCTTTAAAAAAGCAGGAACTTCAGGTGAAAAACCAAGAGCTAAAATAATAACATCAGCTTCTTCAAAATATTGGCTATTTTCTATTAGTTCAACTTTTTGTCGTCCAGATTCATCAGCAGCACTTAAAGTTGTTTTTAATAATTCAATTCCACTTGCAACATTATCTAAAGTAATGATTTGATTAGGGCTTACATTAAATACAAATTCAACACCCTCTTCTTTAGAGTTAACTACTTCTTTTTTACTTCCAGGCATATTAGCTTCATTTCGTCGATATAAACATTTAACACTTGAAGCTCCTTCTCTAACAGAAGTTCTAACACAATCCATTGCCGTATCACCACCACCAATTACTACAACTTTTTTATTTTTAACATCAATAAAATCATCTGCAACATTTCCAAAGTTTCTTTTTTGAATTGTTTTTAAAAAATCAATTGCTAAGTGAACATTAGATGCATCCTCACCTTTAGTTCCTGAGTACTTTCCTTGTGTAGCTCCAAGTCCTAAATAAATTGCATCAAATTCATCTTGCAAATCAGAAATATTTTTATCTTTTCCAATTTCACAATTAACATGTAATCTCATACCAGCTTCTAACAACCAGTCAATTCTCCTATCAATTGCACTTTTATCAAGTTTAAAACCTGGAATTCCATAGGTTAAAAGTCCACCTGCTCTATCATCTCTCTCAAACATTTCAACACCAATTCCACGTCTTAATAAAAATGTAGCAGCAGAAATACCTGTAGGTCCAGAACCAATAATTGCAACTTTTTTAGAAGAAGTAATTCCTGGATACTTAGGTTTTAAACCTCGCGCAAATGCACTTTCAGAAATATGTGTTTCAACAGCACCAATAGAAATAGCACCATGTCCTGTATTTAAAGAACATGCACCCTCGCAAAGTACATCTTGAGGACAAATTCTTCCTAAGATTTCTGGAAAAGGAGATGTTTCATTTGACAGAGCAAAAGCTAAATCAGGATTTTTATTTGCAGTTTGTTTTAACCATGCTGGAATAAAATTATGTAAAGGACAACCTGTATGACAATATGGATCCCCACACTGCATACAACGATCAGATTGTTCTTTTGCTCTTGTTTTTTTAAAAACTTGGTAAACCTCATCAAAATCTTTTAATCTTTGTAATACATCTCTTTTCTCAGGATTTATTCTCTCAAATTTAGTAAAGTTTATCATTCTAATCTCCCTCATCTGGATCTAATGGAAGAACCGACATATTTTTAGGTTTAACCATCCAAAAGTTTCTAATTTCTGATCTATAATTTTCTAATACACTTTGAGCTTTTAAACTCTCTGTTTCATTAATATAATCATGCAATAATCTTTTTAAATACAATCTTTCACGTTCTGTATCATCTGTATCAATTCTAACAGCTTCTATTAGTTCTTGATTCATTTTATCTACAAAGGCTTTTTCAGGATCATAAACAAAAGCTAAACCACCAGTCATTCCTGCCCCAAAATTAAATCCAGTATTTCCTAAAATAACAACAATTCCACCAGTCATGTATTCACAAGCATTATCTCCTGTTCCTTCTACAACAGAAGTACAACCAGAGTTTCTTACAGCAAATCTCTCACCTACATTAGCACGAATATAAAGTTTTCCACCAGTTGCCCCATATAAACAAGTATTACCACCACCTGAGAACTCTTCACCTTGATGTTTAGGGTTTATAATGATTTTACCACCATTCATACCTTTTCCAATATAATCATTAGCAGCACCATCTAAATAAAGATTAACTCCTTTTGATAAAAACGCACCAAAACTCTGTCCTGCTATTCCTTTAAGCTCCATTGTAATTGAATTATCAGGTAAACCAGTATCACCATAATACTTAGCAATTTCACCAGAAATAAGTGTTCCAAAAGATCTATTTAAGTTAGATATTGTTTCTTTGATTTTTATAGGAGTGCTTGGTTTTTCAATTGTTCTATGAACTTTTTTCAATAAAGCTTTTTCAAACTTATTTTTATCAAATGGTTCATTAAACTCTTTTTGACAAGTATCAACTCCATCAATTCTTCGTAAAATATTTTGAAAATCAAATTTTTGCGCTAATTCATCATCAATTACTTTTAATAAATCACTACGTCCAACAATTTCTTCAATACTGCTATAACCTAAACTAGCAAGAATTTCTCTTACATCATTTGCTATAAAAGTAAAATATGAAATTAAACGCTCAACCGTTCCTGTAAAGTATTCTCTTAACTCTTCATCTTGAGTAGCAACACCAACTGAACATTTATTTGTATGACAAATTCTTAAAATCTTACAACCTAAAAGTGTTAAAGCTGCTGTTCCAAAAGCATAAGACTCAGCTCCTAACATAGCTGCTTTTATAACATCAATTCCAGTTTTTAATCCTCCATCTGTTTGAAGATGAACAGAACTTCTTAAATGGTTAGCTTTTAAAGCATTATGTGCTTCACTTAAACCCATTTCCCAAGCATTTCCTGTATGTTTAAGTGATGTTAAAGGAGCAGCTCCCGTTCCACCATCAGCCCCTGAGATTACAATTCTATCAGCATAAGCTTTAGCTACCCCTGTTGCTATTGTTCCAACACCAATAGTAGAAACTAATTTAACTGTAATCTTAGCTTCTGGATTAATTTGTTTTAAATCAAAAATAAGTTGGGCTAAATCCTCAATTGAATAGATATCATGATGTGGAGGAGGAGAAATTAATGTAACTCCTTCTACCGTATGTCGTAAACCAGCTATATAAGCCGTAACCTTATGCCCTGGTAACTGTCCACCTTCACCAGGTTTAGCACCTTGTGCTACTTTAATCTGAATCTCTTTTGCGCTTCTTAAATATCCAGGAGTAACTCCAAATCTTCCAGATGCAACTTGTTTAATTTTAGAGTTTTTTAATGTTGCAAATCTTTTTGGATCTTCCCCACCTTCACCTGAGTTTGACATTCCACCTAGAGTATTCATAGTAATTGCCATTGCTTCGTGAGCTTCTGGAGAAATTGAACCACAACTCATAGCTGCGGTTGCAAATCTTTTAAAAATTTCATCCGTGTTTTCAACCTCATCTAAACTTATAGCTTCTTTATCAGAATTAAACTCAAAAAAATCTCGAATAAACTTTTTATCTCTGTTTTCAACTAATTCTTTTAGTTTTTTAAAATCTTTTACATCTTCTATTTTACTTGCATTTTTATTATGCATTGCTCTTGTAGTCTCAGGACCATAATCATGATACTCGCCACCATGGGTATATTTATAAAAACCACCAATATCTAAAGGAAACATATGGTGTTCATCATAATAAGCATTTATATGTGATTTTTCTATTCTTTTTTCAATATCTTCATATCCTAATCCACACAAATCAGATAAAGAACCTTCAAAACAATTCTCTATAATTTCATCACTTAAACCAACAACATCAAATAAAGCTGAGTTTCTATATGAAGCTATTGTACAAATACCCATTTTTGACATAATTTTTAAAAGTCCACCATTTAGAGCTTTTTGTGTATTTTTCAAAATTCTTTGCATTTGATATTTTGTATTTGCTTTTCTTTGAAATAAATCTAAAGCAGAAGCATACATCATATAAGGATAAATAGCAGTAACTCCATATCCTAATAATACAGCCGCCATATGAGGATCATATACTTCCCCTGATACTGCAATCATAGAAGCTTTATGTCTAATCCCAGCTTTTAGTAAGGCTTGATTTACATAACCAACAGCCATTGCAATAGGAATAAGTTTATTCTCTTTATTTACAGCTCTATCATCTAAAATAATTAAACAAATATTTTCATGTTGTACTGCTTGAATTATTTCTTTTGCTAAAACAGATAAAGATTCTTTTAAATTATTTTTAAAAGTAGTTGAAAAAACTTTATTCTTATAATAAGAATCATATCTAGGAGATCTTTCATCTCCAAAAGATTTCATTACTTCAAATTTTTCTTGCATTAAAATAGGACTTGCTACTTTTAATCTTTTTGCATAAGCAGGTTGTTCATCTAAAATATTATGAATTTGTCCAAATCCAGTTTCAAGTGACATAACTACTTTTTCTCTATATGGATCTATTGGAGGATTTGTAACTTGTGCAAACTTTTGTCTAAAAAAATCTGTAAAGTTTCTATTAACTTGTGAGAAACAGGCTAAAGGTGTATCATCTCCCATAGAACCTACTGGTTCTTTACCATCTTTTCCCATAGGTTCAATCATTTGATCTAATACTTCATAAGTAATATTAAAATATTTCTGTCTTACTGATAAGTCTTCAATAACATAATCATCTGTATCAACAAAAGATTCATCAATATACTCTTGTAAATATTCCATATCATTATTTAACCACTTAGAATAATTTTGAGAAGATTTTAAATAATCATTTATATCATCTTCTTTTAATACAATTCCGTGTTTTAAGTCAAGTCCAATCATTTCTCCAGATTGAAGTCTACCTCTCTCTAAGATATTATCATCTTCAATCTCAAGGGTTCCATACTCAGAAGTTATATAAATTTTATCATTTTTAGTAATTACATACTTAGAAGGTCTTAAACCATTTCTATCTATTAAACAGCCTATGTGTCTACCATCAGTTAAAGAAACAGCTGCTGGTCCATCCCAAGCTTCCATTGCAGTTGATGTATATTCATAAAAAGCTCTTAAGTCTGCATCCATATGAGGAGCATTTTGCCAAGGAGCAGGAACTAAGGAACGAGCTGCCTTAAAAAAGTCTGCTCCATTTATAATTAAAAATTCAAACATATTATCTAAAGACGCAGAATCAGAAGAGTTCTTTTGTAAAATTGGAAAAAGTCTTTTTAGCTCTTCTTGCGAAAATACTTCTGATTTTATTTTTTCTGATTTTATTGCAACATTAAATCTATTTGCTTCAACTGAATTAATCTCACCATTATGTGCAATTGTTCTAAAAGGTTGAGCTAATCTCCATTGAGGAAGAGTATTAGTTGAGAATCGTTGATGAAATAGTGCAAAAGATATTTTAAAATCATCATCTCGTAAATCAATATAAAAACTTTTTATATGCGTAGGCATAAAAAGCCCTTTATATGCTATAACTTTTGAAGAAAAAGTTGGAATATAAAAATCTTCTTGGTACTGTAACTCATGTTCACACTCTTTTCTTGTTAAATATAACATTGCATCAAATCTTTTTGATGTCATTAAAGCATTTGCACTTACAAAAACTTGGATTATATTAGGTAAAGAGGCTAAGGCTTGAGCGCCTAAAGCATCCTCATTAAGAGGAACTTCTCTTGTCATTAGAACTTTTAAGTCATTATCTTCACAAAAGTTTTTAAAAACTTCAATATCTTTCATATCTTTTGTAAAAATCATTGCAACACCGTATGTTTCTGGTAAATCTATACCTTCTTCTGTTGCTATTTTTCTCATAAAAAAATCTGGCATTGATAATAATAAACCAGAACCATCTCCAGTTATTCCATCTGCTGCTACTGCACCTCTGTGCATCATACGCTCTAAAGAGTGTATTGCATCTTCTAAATTACCATGACTTGGTCTATTTTGTAAATCTGCCATTAAACCAAAACCACAATTATCTTTAAAAGATGTGAGTAAATCTAAATTAGAAGCCATTATTATCCTTTTTAAATTTTTATACTAATTTTTATTAAATTTTTTATCAGTATTTATTTGTATTTATTATTTAGTATTTCCTTGGAAGTATATTATATTATAAAAAATATCTTTAAAATATGGTTAAAAATTAACCACTCTTAATTACAAAAAGAACTTAACTTGTAACTTTTATACAACAATTTAATTACTAATATATAATTAATATTTAAGAAACTTTTTCTTACTTTTAATGATAAAACACTAAAATTACTTACACGAAAAAATTATAAAATTTTCTTCAAGATACATAATACTTACATAAGTTTACATTATACTTTTTTTACATACAAAAAAAGGAGTTAAAATGACTAAAATTATTAAAGGTCTAGTATCAAGTGCAGCAGTTGCTTCAGTTCTATTACTTACAGGTTGTGGTGATAAGAAGAGTGATGAGACAAAAGCAATGAGTGAAGCACCAGCTTCTACATTTGTTTTGAAATTCTCACATGTTGTAAGTCCAAATACACCAAAAGGTAAGGCAGCTGATTATTTTGAAAAAAGATTAGAAGAATTATCTGGTGGTAGAATTGATGTTCAAGTTTATCCTTCTTCTCAATTATATAAAGATAAAGCAGTATTAAAAGCTTTAACTTTAGATTCAGTTCAAATGGCAGCACCTAGTTTCTCAAAATTTGGTAAAATTGTACCTCAGTTAGCTTTATTTGATTTACCATTCTTATTTACAAGTATGGATCAATTACATAGAGTACAAGATGGTATAGTTGGAATTAAACTTAAAGATATGGTAAACGCAAAAGGTTATGTTGCTTTAAACTTTTGGGATAATCATTTTAAACAATTATCATCATCTAAAAAACCATTAATCACTCCAGAAGATGCTAAGGGTCAAAAATTTAGAATTATGTCTTCTAAAGTACTTGAAGCACAATTTCATGCTTTAGGTGCAAGCCCACAAATGATGCCTTTTTCTGAAGTATATTCAGGATTACAACAAGGTGTAATTGATGGTCAAGAAAATACTAACTCTAATATTTATACAAAAAAATTCCATGAAGTTCAAAAGTATATGACTATTACAAACCATGGTTACTTAGGTTATTTAGTTGTTATGTCTAAAAAATTCTGGAATTCTTTACCTGCTGATTTACAAGCTAATGTTAAACAAGCTATGAATGATGCTACAGAAAAAGAGCGAGAATATGCAGAAGATTTAAATACTAAACAGTTACAACTAATTAAAGATTATGCAGCAAAAACTGGAAAACTAGAAGTTATTACTATTACTGAAGAGCAAAGAAATGCTTGGAAAGAAGTAGTTAGTAAAATTTATCCAGAATTTTATGATGCTAATGTAATTGGTGAAGAGCTAATTAAAGAATCTTTAAATACAAAATAATTATGTTTAAATTAATAAGTAAGATAATTGGTCATATAAACCAAAAAATTGCAGCTTTCGGTATCACAGCCGGAGTTGCAGTTGCGTTTACTAATGTAATTGCCAGATATGCTTTTGATGCGTCATTAGTATGGGCAACTGAACTTAGTATTTTTCTATTCTTGTGGTCTGTATTTTTTGGAGCAGCCTACTGTTTTAAGCAAGATGCACATATTGCAGTAACAATTGTATTAGATAATGTTTCTTCTAGAATTGCAAAAGTTATGTTATTAGTTTCACATTTAATAACATTTACTTTTTTAATAGCAGTTGCGTATTTTGGAGTTTTATATATTACAGATGTAGTTATGTTATTAGATGAGCGTTCAATTGATTTATGGAATATGCCTATGTGGGTAATATACTTAGTTATTCCAATTTCATTTAGTTTTGGAGCATATAGAGTTGCTGAGAGAATTCATGCAATTTTATCTACTTCTCACGATAAGATCCTTAAAGAGAGTGAAGCTGAAATGATTTTAGCAGAACTAGGAAGTGCAGCTAAAGATAATACAAATAAAAATGTAAAAGAGTTAAATGATATGGTAAAAGAAGTTGAAAAGAAAACAGGAGGATTATTATGAGTGTAATGGTACTATTTAGTATATTTTTCTTTCTTATAATAATAGGAGCACCTATTGCTATTTGTTTAGGAGCTGCTACTTTTGTTACACTTATGGCATTTACTCCAATTTCACCAATTGAAATTTCAGCTATGATGTTTGAAAAAATTGAGCATTATTCTCTTATGGCAATTCCTATGTTTATTTTAGCAGGGAATTTACTCTCAAAAGGTAGTGCTGCACAAAGAATTATTGAATTTGCTAAATCTATTGTAGGTCACCTTCCTGGTGGATTACCAATTTCAGCGATTTTTGCATCAATTATTTTTGCAGCTGTATCAGGAAGCTCACCTGCAACTGTTGTTGCAATTGGTTCTATTATGTTTGGAGCTATTATTCAAGCAGGGTATCCTAAAAAATATGCAGTTGGTACTATTGCAACAGCTGGTTCTTTAGGTATTTTAATTCCACCTTCTATTGTATTAATCGTATATGGTGTTACAGCAGAAGTTTCAATTGGCCGATTATTTATGGCAGGTGTTGTTCCTGGAATTGGTTTAGGAATTATGATGATGGTTGTAACTTATATAGGTGCAGTTAGACTTGGATTTAAAAGAACTACTCCACAACCTTTTAAAGTAAGACTTCAAAAAATGAAAGAAGCTTCATGGGGTCTTATGACAATTGTTATTGTTATAGGTGGTATTTATGGTGGTATTTTTACACCAACTGAAGCAGCAGCAGTTGCAGCAGTTTGGGCATTTCTAATTTCTGTTTTTATATATAAAGATATAAAAATTAAAGAGTTTTATTATACAGCATTAGAATCTGCAAAAACAACAGCAATGATTATGTTTATTATTGCAAATGCTATGCTTTTTGCTCACTTTTTAACAATTGAAAATATTCCTCAAGGAATAACAGAAGCGTTAATTGAAGCAAATGTTGATAAGTATATGTTCTTACTTCTAGTAAATGTACTTCTTATAATTGCAGGTTCATTTATGGAACCAAGTGCAATTATTATGATTATGGTTCCTTTATTACTTCCAGTAGCTATTGCTCTTGGAATTGATCCAATTCATTTTGGTATTGTAATTACAATAAATATGGAATTAGGAATGGTATCCCCACCAGTTGGGCTAAACCTCTTTGTTACTTCAGGACTTACTGGAATGAGTATCAAAGATGTTATAGTTGCAGCCTTTCCTTGGACACTTACTATTTTAGTAGGATTGTTACTTGTAACATATATTCCTTCTATTGCTTTATGGTTACCAAATTTAGTATTTGGAGCTTACTAACAAAGTATAAGAAATAAAAAGCCAATAGATTGGGGTTTGCCCTATTCTATTGTGCTTTTAATTAAATTAAAAATAAAACAATATTACTATCTATACTTTTATATAAAATAATACTATTAATGCAAACTTAAAAAAGTCAAAAAAAACTATACTGTATTCAACAGATTTATATTAATTAGTTTTAAGTCATTTTATTAGACTAAATTAGTCGAGGTGTGCGATTCATATCAAAATGTTAAAAATAAAAAAGAAGAAACTTTTTATCTCTAGCTATAACTTAAAGTTTTAATTTTATTATTTATATACTTAATTAATTATTTTTTTGATACTATTATAAAAATAATAAGGAATATCATGAAATTGATTATGCTTTATGGAGTCTTTCTCTTTTCTCACTTAGCAGTAGTATTAAATGCTCCAGAAATAAGAATTATCTCTATTCAACAAGATAAAGTTATATTTTTATTAGGACTAGTTTTGATAGTTACCTTCATATTAATTTATTTAATGGTTAGTAAGGTACAAGGAGAAAAAGGGGAAAAGGAATATTTAGTAAATGGAAATACCGTTGATGCTAATTGGATGAATTCTGGATTGCTATTTATATTATTTTTAGGAAGTGAATTTTGGTCTATTTCTATAATACTAGACTATATCAATATGAAAAACTATATTTTTAACTTCGATTTCTTTTTTTATTTGGTATTTAAGAGTCTAGTAGTAATGATTTTCTTTTTCATACATTATTTAATACTTAGATATGTACTTAAAAATGCAATGGTACGCTAAAGTTATACCTAACCAGAAACGATAGAAAAACCTAACTGCACAGCTATTTATTGATAGTCAATACTTAATAAATAAAGTTGTGCAAATCTTAGTTTCCAAATTTAGTTTTTGGTATTTAAAAATAAAGTATTTTATTAAAAAAACTAAGAGTTTTTACTCTTAGCTTTTTCTTTTTAACTTATATCTTTTATAAGTAAAACATCTAAGTTAACCTAACTACTACATCTAAACTAATTAGGAATAAGTATTCCAAACTTTGCCCCATCTTTAGTATTTCTAACTCTTAAAATACCTTTCATATTTTTATCAACAATAATCTTAGACATATAAAGACCAATACCCGTTCCATCACTATTTGCTTTTGTTGTAAAATATGGCTCAAAGATTTTTCCTTTAGGTTTAACAGTAATTCCTCCTGCATTATCTTCTATATATAAGATTATATGTTTTTCATCTTTTATAGCAGATATTTTAATCAAAGGATTTTTTATATTTTTACTAATTAATACATCTTTAGCATTTGAAACAATATTTAAAACAACTTGTTCTAATTCATTTAAATAGGTATTTAATTTAATATCACGTGAAATATCTATTTCAACTTTTATATTATTATTTGATAAAGTAGAAGAAATAATAGTCATAACAGCTTCTATACATCTATAAAGCTCAAACTCTTGTTTATCTTTCTTTGGCATATAAAAGTTTCTAAAGCCATCAATAGTATGAGACATGTATTCTAAAATAACTTCAGCTTCTTTTGATTTTTTATCCATTTCTTCATCATTTAATAATTTCATTTTATACTTAAATTTTATATTCATTAAAATAGATGCTAACTCAGATAAAGGTTGTCTCCATTGATGTGAAATATTAGACATCATTTCACCTAGGGCAATTAATCTTGATTTATGCACTAAGAGCTGTTCTTTTTCCCTATTTTTATCAATCTCTTCTAATACTTTCTTCTCCAAAGTTTCATTTAGTTCTACAAGAGCTAGTGATTTTAATCTTACTTTTTCTTTATATTTTCTAAAAAACTCATCAATTCTTTGACTAACTAAAATTGTAATTACAATCCCAATTGATAAAAACAGTAAAAATAAAAGTATAGTTTGCACTATTTGATTATTTACTCTTTTTTCTAAATCAATTTTTTTCAAAGCAATATCTTCTTCAATATCATCAATATAAACACCAACAGCTATAACCCAGTTCCAAGAAGGATAATATTTAAAATAAGATAGTTTTTGATATATTTTATCATTTGATATTTTTTTATAAGCATAAGAAGTATAAGACTCACCATGTTGTTTTATATCTTTTAAAAAGGCTTCTCTGAATTTCTTTCCATTATTATCTTTAAAATTTGTTGATAAGTAAGTTCCTACAAGGTCTGGTCTATTTGGATTTACTAAAAGTTTAGCAAAATCTTCACCACCATGAATATTTTTAATTTCATATACAAAAACATAATTACTTCTTTTTTGTTCAAATGTAATATTATTTAACATTTTTATAATATCAGTTTTTAAGGCTATTTCTTCATCTTGCGAGTTTGTTGCTTTATACTTTATAATATCAATAATAACATCTAGCTCTTTTTTAAGTAAAGATTTTTGTTGCAAATAATAATCACTTACAAACTTATCTAAATCTTTTTCAAACTCATTATTTGTATTCTTAATATAAAAATATGATATAAAAAATATCATGGAACTCATAATGATAATAAAAACATAAATTATTATTTTGGATATGTTTTTTTCAGTAATTAATTTCAAATTTTATTTCCTTAATATGTTATAATACCATTTAAAATAAAAAATGTCTTTAAGGTAAAGAATGACCCAAGAATTAATAAATCAACTCTCAAATTTTACTCTTTTATATGCAGAAGACGAAGAAGGAATACAAAAAAATATACATGAAGTACTAGAATGTATGTTTAAAGATATTTATCTTTGCCGTGATGGGGAGAGTGCTTATGCAATATATGAAGAGAAAAAACCTGATTTAATTATTACAGATATAAAAATGCCTAAATTAAATGGTATTGAACTTATAAAAAAGATTAGACTAAGAGATAGCAAAACAAGAGTTATTATAACCTCAGCTCATACAGATTTAGAATATATGTTAGATGCTTCTGAGCTTCATTTAGTTAAATATATAGTAAAACCTATTACTGAGCAAAAATTAACACAGGCTTTACAAAGTTTTATTTCTTCTTATGAAGGAAGTAAACTTTTTCCATTTTTAGCAAATTGGATGTATGATGAAAGTAAATCAATAATTACAAATGAAAATGATGAGTTTATGCTTACAAAAAAAGAAAATATATTTTTCAAACTATTATTGCAAAAAAATAGAATCATAACATATGATGAAATTGATGCAATTTTATGGGATAAAGACTCAGTGATGACTCAAAATGCCTTAAGATTATTTATTAAAAACCTAAGAAAAAAACTTCCAAGTTCTTGCTTGAAAAATGTACAAGGTATTGGATATAGACTAGTATTATAAAGAGTTAATTTAACTCTTTATAACTTTTTTTACTCTGCATATTTTCGCTATCTTCATCTAAAGAAGTATTCAAATTATCAATAGAACTAAGTCTTAAACTTTCCAGTTTTACAAAATACGCATTCCCTAAATATATTATATAAAATACAGCAGAAAACATTGTAATAAAGGGAATCATTGATACTAAATAAAGTAATAAGGTTCTAGTTCTAAAACCTAAAGAATTTTTTTCATATATTATTTTATATTCATCTTCATTTAACAGTGTTGAGGAAACATCAAAGTTTAATAGTTTGTGAAAAAAGTAATAAAAAGGCAAATTAAAAGCAAGTATATTAATCAACGGAATAAAATATAAAGGAAATAAAAGAATAAAGAGTAATAACATTACAAAAGTTGATTTAATTAAAACAAATAAAGGAGAGAGAAGAGAAGCATTTCCGTTTAGAACTAAAGAAGAATAATGTCTTTTATGTAAAATTTTTAAAATCATAGGACTTAAGAAACCTATTATTATAAGTGTTAAGAACATTGAAAACATCATTACAAAAATTGCACCAATAGTATAAAATAAAAAACCAACCAACCAAGCAGTAATTGAATACTTAAATAAAAATACTATTAAATAAGTAAGCCAAATAAAATAAAAAGGAGCAGTTTCATTTATAATTACTTCTTGATTATTTGAAGATTGATCAATAACTACTTTTAAAGCATCAAAACCAAAATCAGCAGCAGTAAAAAATATTATATACAGTAAAAGCATAGTAATAATTAAAGGCAGAAGAGCTATTTTTAACATAGGTTTTGTAAAAAAGTCTTTTATACTTCTAAAAATAATTTCAAATTCATTCAATGTGTTCCCTTATAATTATATAAATCATATTATTTATATAATTTTTTATATTATATCTATTTTTGCTTCTTTTACTTATCAAACCTAGTTCTATATTCACATCTTTGACATAAGTCTTCTAAGTCATTTTTTTGTTTAAAAGAGTTTTTTATATCAAGTACTTTTTGTGAGCTTAATACATCTTTTAAACTTTGTGCTTCTAGGTTACCTAGATTTATAATTCCATCTTTATCTAAACAGCAAGGAACAACAGTACCTGAGCTTAATATACCAAAATGCGAATCTAAACCATAACAAAAACCTTTTTTTGAAATATAAGGTGCATCTAAAGCTGGCCAAGTGAAATATTCATCAAAGTTAAAAAATATCTTTCTTTCTAGTCTTATATTTTTAGGTTTTTGTATATATATATCTTCAAAATTTAAACTTGAGTTAAAAAATTCATTTGCATAAGAGAATACTTCTTCATTAAACTCTTTTGCACTATTATCATCATCTAAGTTCCAAATTCTAAAATTTATAAAAAAATCTTGTTTATGTAAAATTGCATGTTTAGTAAAAGCAAAAATAGGATCAAGATACTCTTTTAGTGTTTTTTTATGTGAATTTGCATTATAAGAATTAAGTGAAAAGTTTATTTGCTTAATAGTTTTATGCATTAAAGTATCAAACATACTTTCATTTAAATTATTTGCTGTTGTTGTGATATTTACTTTTAAATTATGAGAGGCTGAAATATCTAAATATTCATTTAAATTATTTACAACTAAAGGATCTCCTACTACATGATAAGCTAACTCTTTTGTATGGCTTTTAAGCTCAGCATTTATTTTATCAAACAAGATTAAAGGCATAGTAAAGTTAGCCAAAGTTTTAGGAGGACAAAATGTACATTTTAATTTACATATATTTGTGATTTCTATGTTTACTTTTCTAAATTTAGCTATAAGAAATTCCTTTTTTGGAAGTTTAGCAAAATTTATTTAAAAAACAACCAGCTATTTTTTTTATTAGCATAAACTTTGCTTAACTTAGCTATTATTCCACAAGAAATAAAGGTTTATATATGGAAATGATTTTAAATGAAAATGATATTGTTGTAGGTGCTTCTTTTGAAAACGGAACCATTCAAGATTATGTAGATGAAAATAATACTTATGGTCTAGTAAGAAGAGAAGAAACAAGCGCAAACTGGTTTTTATATAATGATGAAGATAGTCCTGCTGAAATGAAAGACCTTTATAGAAAAGTTAAACAAGATAAAAATCACTTCATTCAAAATGATTTTGGAGAAGAAGTTGTAATTTTTAATAAAGATGGTGCAAGCTCATATGATGACTTAGCTCTAATTATAGATAAATATTTAAATGCAGAAATCAACCCTGCATTTTAAGAAGGATAAATTATAGAAAAATTTACTACAGGAAATCTTTGTAAAGAGATTTTACAAGCCTTAGAAGAAGAAGGGTATAAACACCCAACATCAATACAAAAGAAAGCTATTCCAGCAGCACTTAAGAAACAAGATATTCTAGGAAGTGCTCAAAGTGGAACAGGTAAAACAGCAGCTTTTGTTTTACCTATTATTCAAAATTTAAAAGCTCATATAAACAAAGATGCAAGAGTTATAAGAGTTTTAATTTTAGTTCCAACAAGAGAATTAGCAAATCAAATTTCTCGTGCAATTTCAAATTATGCAAGACATCTTGATATTAAACATACAGAGGTTTATGGAGGAGTTTCACATAAAGAACAACTAAGAAAGATAAGTAATGGTGTTGAGATTCTAATAGCAACTCCTGGACGTTTAATAGATCATATTGAAAATAAAAAAATTGATTTATCAAGTGTTCAAACATTAGTTGTAGATGAAGCAGATACTATGCTTGATATGGGATTTTTAAAAGATATAGAAGCTATATTTGAACAAGCTAGTCCTAATAGACAAGTAATGATGTTCTCAGCAACTCTATCTCAAAATGTAAGAAAACTAGCAAAAGAGTTTTTATCAAACCCTTTATCTATTGAAATTCATGATAAACGATCAAATGTTGGTTTAATTAAACATGAAATTTATAATGTAGATGCTTTAAAGAAAACTCAAATGTTATCTTTTTTAATTGGTTCTAAAAACTATTCACAAGTATTGATTTTTGTAAATACTAAAAAAAGAGCAGATCATTTAGCCCAACAACTTAGCCTAGATGGACTTCCTTCAGAAGCAATTCATGGAGATATTAAACAACCAGCACGAGCAAGGGCTTTAAAAAAGTTTAAGAAAAATGAACTTAGAGTTTTAGTAGCAACTGATATAGCAGCACGTGGAATAGATATTGAACAATTAGCTCATGTAGTAAACTTTGAACTTCCAGAAACATGTGATGATTTTACTCATAGAGTTGGAAGAACGGGACGAGCTGGTCATGCTGGTCACGCTATTACACTTTTATGTGTTAAAGAGTATAAACAAATGTTAGAAATTGAAAAAGAATTAATTTTAAATATTGATAGATTAACACATGAAGATTATGAACCAACAGAAAAAGCTCCAAGATTAGCAAGATTTAAGAAATCATCTTTAAGTGAAAAAAAAGGTTTAAATAAAACTTTTAGAAAAAAGAAATTAGATAAAAACCAACTTCCAAGCAAGGGTGCAAAAAAATCTAAGAAAACTACAAAACGTGATGATAATAGAAAATTTGGAAAATAAGGAATAAAAATGTTATATATTGAAGAGAGTAATAAAAGTGCAAAAGAAATTGTACAAACAATTCAAGATGTAATTGAAAATTATAAATTTGGAATATTACATATTCATAATCCTAAAGAAATTCTAACATCTAAAGGAATGGACTTTAAAAATGAGTGTTATATTTTAGACGTTTGTAATGCAAGTATTGCAAAAAAGTTCCTAGATATTGATATGTCAATTGCTTCAATGATTCCATGTAAGATTTCAGTTTATGAAGATAAAAATCAAACATATATAGCTATGAATTCAATTACTCAATTAGTAGATGATATAAACCCTGATTTAGTATATCTAGCAAAGGAAGCACAAGATATTTTACTAAAATTAATAGAAGAAGTTAAATAAGAAGTTAAAACTTCTTATTTAACTTAGATTCCTAACCAACGTTTCCAAAACACCTTCAACGTTCCATCTTTTTCAAGACAAGATTTACCAGCTCTTAACTCATAAATATTTTTAGGAGAACATCGTTTTAAATCATCTTCAAATATATTTACAGAAATTAAATTTGGCTGGGAATAAAGAATACTTATATCATCAACATTACTATCCCTTAATGTTATATATTGAAGATTACTAAGTTTTTTAAGTACTGATATATCTTTAATTGGATTAAGTGACAAATTAATACTGAGTAAAGAAATATAGTTTGAAACAACATCAATATTTGTAATTTTGTTTGAGGATAAATTTAACTCTTCTAAATTTTTCAAATTAGTTAAACAAGAAATATCAGATATTTTATTACTATTTATATTTAGTATTTTTAGTTTTATTAGCCCATTAAGAGAACATACCTTAGTCATATTACTATGAGAAAGAGAAAGTATTTCTAAATTTTTTAAAGTCTTTAAATATTCTAATTTAATTATTTTATTTGTACCTAAAAGGAGATGCTTAAGTTTTATCAAACTACTAAGTGAAGATATATCATGTAAGTTTTTTAAATTTAAAGATAAATAAGTTAAATTATATAGTTTTTTTAAAGGTTGAATATCAATTATAGGATTATAAGATAAGTTTAAATCACGTAGATTAGTTAATTTGGATAAAGGGTTTAAATTAGAGATATTATTTCTATATAAAGATAAATCTACAAGGTTTGGAAAATATTGAAGTGGACTTAAATCTGATATCTTCTTTTCTATTATTCTAAGACTTTTTCTTTTCTTTAAAAATATACTTAAGTCTTGACACTTACTTTTAGAAAATGAGTGCTCTTTTCCATCATATTGTTTAATAATTGCATCTAGAGTGTGTTCTTGCGTTCTGGTAGGATTTTCACACATTTTTATAAAATAACTTTTTGCAAAACTTAAAGTAGAAAGTAGTATTGTTATTATAAATATTTGTTTAATCATCTTTGTGGTCCTAACCTTCTTAAAAAACTATGAACTTTTTTATAAAGTTCTTTTCTACTAATAGAGTGTGATTTTATTAGTAAGTATGGAATACTACCTATCTCACCTTTAGTATCTGTTTTATCAATCAAACTACCAAAATCTCTAGCTTTAAATATTAGTTCATAATTTTTAACTAAATCAGATAATTGAAAAAGTATTTTTAAAACTCATCTTTTATCCAATATCTGCGTTCGATTAGAAAATTTAAAAGTTCATTTACTAATTGTAAACTTCTCATTTAAATTTCCTTCTCTGCCTTAATATTGAATAAAATATGAGTTTTAGTCTATATTAGATTCCTAACCAACGTTTCCAGAATACCTTCAACGTTCCATCTTTCTCAAAACAAGTTATTCCTGCCCTTACTTCCTTCATATTTTTTGGTGAACACCAAGATAGTGAACGATTGAAGTATTCTTCTATAAATCTTTCACTAGCATCTTCAGAATATTTTATAGTTTTAGATTTTCCTAAAGGGCTTAAATACTTTATTTTTGTATCCGAAAATTGAAAAGAATTTAACTTTTTCATTTTTGCCAAAGGAGATATATCTTCAATAGGATTATTTCTAATCACTAATTCCATTAAACTATCAAGCTTAATTAATGGAGTTAAATCTGTAATTTGATTATTTTTTATTTCTAAATATTCTAAGCTTTCAAAGTTTTCTATACATTTTAAGCTTTTTAAGTTATTTGAACTTAAATATAAGCGTTTTAAAGATTTTAAATTATTAAGTTTACATAAACTATTTATTTTTATGCTATTTATTCTTGCACTAGTTTTTAAATTAGTTAGATTATTAAGTACTTCATAATTTTTCCCTCCAAATAAAAAAATTCTTTCTAATGTTTTAATATTTCTAATAGGTGAAATATCAACATTTTTACCTAAATCTATTGCTAAGTATTTTAAAGGTAAATCTTTTAAACTATCTAAACCTTTAGTAATTGTATTTCCCATTAATTCTAATTTTTCTAGTTTAGTAAGATACTTAATGGGTGTTATATCTGTTATTTGATTCCTATAAAAATCTAAGGTAGTTGTTTCGGGGAAATACTTTAAAATACTAATGTCTGTAATATTACCTCTTCTTGAATCGGGGGCATGTTTAAATTGACTTAGTCTTTTGCAAATATTTTTATCTGTATAATTAATTTGATACTTTTTTAAGGGATAAGAAGAATTTCTTTCATTAATCATTGCTTTTAAAAAAATTTCTTGAGCTATAGTTGGATTTTTACACATAGAAATAAAATTATCTTCGCAAAAACATAAACTTATTGTTAAACTTAATAATATTAATATCTTTTTCAATTCTCTGGTCCTATTCTTCTTAAAAATTCTTCTACTTCTTTATGTAAATATCTTCTACTTGTTGAGTGTGATTCTTGCATAAAATACATTAAAACACCCATATTAAAAGCTTCTAAATTACCTACATAACGTTTATTAAAAATTGATTTTAATTTATTTAATACAATCTTAAATTCATCTAAACTTTTCTCTGCTTTGTTATCTAAGACTACAGACAATCCAAATATTCCTGTATTTCCCCAAGAATCAATACCACTATGTACTGGTGAGTGAGATAACAATGTAAAAAGTATATCCATTAAATTTGTTTGATTTGAACTACTTTGATATTGAAGTTCTTTCTTTTCTAAATTTGAAAGTAATTTATAATATCTTTGAGAGAATACTTTAGGATTTAAAGAATCATCAATTTTTTGTTGAATACCAAAAAGAGGTGTTGTATTTGAACTAATCACTGCCCTAGTAAAATTACTAGCTGATTTAGTTTGAGCTGTTTTTTTGTCATAGTCATCTCTTTTTGTTACATTTAAGCCACTTGTTGATTCATTTTCCATATAGGCTATTTTATTTTTTAGAAAAGTATCTTTAAATTGTTCCTCAGGAAATACATAGGTATCATCAAATTTTTCAATACTATTGTCTAAAATCTTAAAAAGTAAATTCCAAATTGAGATTTGATTATTTGAAATTAATGTACTTTCATTTATATCTAAAAGTGAAGTTAATGTATCTATTAGATTTTTTGAAGCACTTAAATCTGAAAATATTCCTCTTCTACTATAACTTGTTTCATTTGATAGTACTAATTTATTCTTTTCTTCAAAGGCTTCTTTTAAAGTACCTATGTCTTTTAATATCTTTTCTAAAATCTTTATAAAAGTTAAATAAGAAGAATTATCTAAAATCTGGTGTTTTGTTTTTAGCTCACCTTTTGGGATTGTTTCTTTTAAAAAATTTGAAACTTTTATACTCTATTTCTTTATTTAATTCTTTTATTACTTCTAGTAAACCAACCTTCTCTTTCTTAAAATAAATCAAATTTTCTAAAGCTGTAAAAAACTCTATACTTTTATCATAAAAATTTCTTCCCTCTTTTTCTGTAAGATAAAGATCTGTTAATTTATTTGTTGGTATTGCTCCATATGCAGTTTTACATTTATCTATTAGTCCTTCTTTTATAACTTTTCCTTTTTCATCAGGCTTGTTTTTAGGACTCTTTTCTCTTATTGTTACAATATTTTTATCTTCTAAAACTTTTTCAAGCGTATCTAAACTAAACATTGAAAAATCTGCAACAAAGTTTTGTGTTAAATCATATTCATTATAAACATGTAAAACTTCTGCATCTTTATGAAAAAAGCTTTCACTAACTTTTACTTGATGAAGTTCTTTAAAAAATGGAGTAGAGAGGTATGTAAGAGATTTTATTTTCCACTTTTCAGGCCATTTATTTCCAAGTGCTGATATCTCTTTCGTCATTTCATTCATAACATTTCCACCATGAGAGTGACCTATTAAATGAAAACAAATACTTTTATTTTTTAAACCTTCATAGTAGCCTTTATCATTATGTTCATCTTTCATGCAGAGTCTTCGTACTAAATATTTTCCCGCTACTTCTCGATTAGATATACAATTATCTCCTGACCATCCAAATTTATCAAATATTATAAAATCATTGATTTCATTTTCTAGTTCTTTCATTCTTTTATAAAAATCATCATCCCAATACATTGAAAGAGACTGATAACTATTGGCTCGTCCTTCTGTTTTATCGTAAGATGTATTTTGCTTGTTTTTTATACTATTTATAGGATCAGATGTACCTGGAACTAAAATATAAATATGTCTTGATTTCGTTTTTGTAACATCATTCATTACAGAAATACTTAATTTATTTGACATTAACTTCTCCACTATATTTAATTATTTCATCTTCTTCTAAATTATTATTTTTTATAAAATCATCAATATTAAAACTTTGTGAGATTTTAGAATTTTTTACACTTGTATTTTTTATTTCTTGAGCAATTATTTCATTATCTTTATTTAATGCATATAGTTTAACTTCTATATTTCTTCCATCTTTTAAACCTGTATCAGCTTGAATAAGTAAAGAATTATCAAGCTGTTTACTTATAGCTGTTCCATAATCATTCGTTATTCTTGCATTTATTATATCACCCTCATATAATACTTCACTTGCATCCAAACCACCATTAGCACTATTATCATTATAATTAGGAGTTTTAAAATGAATACCTGCACTATTTATTGTTAGAACATTTCCTCCACATTTTAAAGATATTCCTTGTGAAGCAATAATCTCGGATATATCAGAAGCTTGTTCTTTTACACTTGTTGTCTCTAAATGAAAAGAACCAGAGATATCAACTCCCATTTCTAATCCAACTTGGACAAAGAAGTTTTCTAAGTACTTATCACTTACATCACCTTCGATATAAGTATGAAGTACATTTTTAATTGAATCAATTAAGTCTTTTTCTATATATGTCTTTTTATCTCTTTTTACTATAGTATTGAAGTCTTTATTTACTTTTAGAGTTTTATCTTCTTGTATAGTATGTACTTCTTCATTTTCTACTGTTTTAATCGTCATTTGCTTTTATTATTCTTGAGGAGTTATTTCCTATTGTTTTATTATGGTCATTTTTTATTGTTATTTCTTCATCATTTGTTATATGAGTTTTTGAGTTATTATCTATATTTCTATAAGAGTTATTTTGAGTATGAAGTTTATAATCATTTTGAGCTTTTAGATTTAGTACTTCTGAATCTCTTTTATCTTCAAAGCCTATTTCATTGAATCCTAATTTATCAGCATATGCTGGATAAGAAGCTGTTCTTATAAAAGATTTTGATTTATTTTGGGGTAAAGAGTTGCTATGTTTATTTTCACCATTATGAATACTTGCAATTACAATTGGTTTATTTGGGTTTCCATTTATGAAACTTACTATTACTTCGCTATTAACTCGAGGAAGGAATTGAGCTCCATAGTTATTTCCTGAGAAAATATTTGAAAGTCTGAGGTAGCTTGAAGTAGCTTTATTTTCTTCAAAATGAAAGATTACTCTTACTCTTCCCTCATTATCAACATCTATTTCATTTGTATATTCACTTGGTTTATCATTTGCATTTGATACTATTGCACTTATACTTCCTGATATTTTTGTTTTTTTTGTTAATTTTTTTGGTTTATATATTACATCTGAAGGAATTGCTTTAAACGTGGTATAAAACTTTAAAGACGAGCTTTCTTCATTTGAAACAAATTCATCTAAAGCACTATCAAATTTTGCATAATATTTTACTTGCGTTATTATAACTTCTTTTTGTTTATTAGCTTTTTCATCATGCAATTTTACTAAGATACAAGAACTCATATTAAGATCACTGCATTTTCCATAAACATTAAAAGAGTTTTTATATCCTTCAAGAGCATCATTTTTGCTGTATCTATTTAAGTCTTTAAACAAAGACTCATTTAATTCATTTATATTATCATGAAGTTTATAATTCTTTATATCATGTCTTAGTTGTGAGGTAAAACTATTATCACTTAAGCTTTCACTTGAAATTGATATACCTTTAATAGTTTCCATCTCAACGCTAGGTTTATCTTTATTATAAAAGTCTTCTAAAAAGTGTGAAGAACTAAATTGCTTTGATCTATTAAAACTTGATACTATTGACTTAGAAAAAACTGTTACATGTTCATTTAGTTCACATAAAGTTATATTATAAATATCATTTGAAGAATAATCTATAATCATAGAATAACCTTCTTCTTCACAAAGCATTGTTATAAACTCTAAACAAGATTGATTATATCTAGTAGTATATTCTTTTATAGGAGCTGTATTTAAATCTATTTTCATATCAACTTTTACATTTAATAAAGGTGCATACCTATTAACTATTTCAGTGATAATATCAGGAACTCTTTTATCTAAAAATATTTCATAGGCTTTATTTAAACCCATATAATACATAGGTGAGACTATATGTATTTTATACATGTATTTAGATGCCACAACTGAGTTTTCTTCTACTTTAAATATTTTTCCAAAAATAGACTTAGAATTTAAAGAGTTATATTTATCTCTTAAAATAAACTCAACACTAGTATCAGCTATATCTTCTATGTTTATTAAAAAATCACTAACAAAAGTAACATGAAACTCATAAGGTTTTGAAACACCAGAAAAGCCTTCAAACTCATAAACACTATATGAACCATCAGTAATTCCTAAAGCCATATTGGGAGTATATTCTAAGAGCTTTATACGTCCATTGATATCTTGCTTTATTATGGGAGATAAATCTTTGAGTAAATTATTTAGTACAGACATTTCTTTTCCTAAAAGAGATTTTAAGAAAAGATAATAACATAATATATTTTATTATGTTATTAAATAAGAAAGAATATTACTTTATTTTAAACTTAAAGAAATTTTTTGCTTATCTCTATCTATTTGTAATATTCTAATTTTTTTTAAACTTTGATTTACACTTAAAATATCCATAGGATGGGATATTCTCTTTTGACTTATTTGTGATATATGTAAAAGTGCATCATTTTTCAAACCAATATCTATAAAAGCACCAAAATCAGTGATGTTTCTAACTACTCCTGAAACTATATCATCTTCTTTTAAACTATCAAAATCTTTTAATTCTTCATTAAAACTAACTTGTTCTAAATCATCACGTATATCAAAACCTGGTTTTAAAAGCTCTGTAATAATATCTTTTAAACTTTGTATTCCACACTCATATTCTTGTGAAATATTTATAAGTTCTTCTTCTTTTAATAGCTCTAAGTTAAAATTATTTAAATGTTTTGCTATTTTATAACTCTCTGGATGAATTCCACAATTATCTAAATAACTATCTCCATCTTTTATTCTTAAAAAACCAACACTTTGTTCATAAGCTTTAGCCCCTATTCCTTTTACTTTTAATAATTGTTTTTTATTAGAAAAACCTTTTATTTCATCTTTATAATCAATTATATTTTTTGCTAATTTTAAAGAAATTCCAGAAACAAAAGATAATAATTTATAAGAAGCTGAATTTAAATCAACACCTACTTTATTTACTAAAGCAAAGGTAACATCACTTAGTTTCTTTTCTAAATCTTTTTGATTTACATCATGTTGATACTGCCCTATTCCTAAAGATTTAGCATCTATTTTTACTAAGGCAGACATAGGATCTCTTAGTCTTTGAGCAATTGAAATAGCTCCTCTAATTGTTACATCTAAAAAAACCATACTCTTCTTGTGCTATTTTAGATGCTGAATAAATAGATGCACCAATTTCACTTACGACTGCATATTTTACATCTAAGTTATTATCTTTTATAAGTTTTGAAATAAAAGCAAGACTTTCCTTACTAGCTGTTCCATTTCCAATAGCAATCGCAGTTATTTTATACTTCTTAATTAAAGCTAATAAAATAAGAACAGACGCTTCTTCTTGGTTTTGATTTAATAAAAAAATCACACTTGAGTCTAAATATTTACCATTTTCATCAATTACAGCTAGTTTACAACCAGTTCTATATCCAGGATCAAAACCTAAAATTATTTGATTAACCAAAGGAGCAGTTATAAGTAAATCATGAAGATTTTTACCAAATACATCAATAGCATCATTACTTGCTTTTACTTTTAAGTTTGTTAAAAATTCTCTTTTTAAACTTGGTAATAAAAGTCGTTTCAATCCATCTTTTAAAGCCTCATATACAAGTTCCCTTGAAGAGTCCTCACCTCTTGAGGTTCTATATTGTTTTATGTTATTTAATAAATAAGCCTCATCAACTTGTATTTTTACTGTTATTTGTTTTTCATTTACAGCTCTTAGAATTGCTAAAACTCTATGTGATTTTAAAAACTTAGCTTTTATATTAATAGAGCCTAAGTCTTTATATAAACCATCTTCTTCAAATGTTTTAGTTTTGCACGTAAGTAATAAACAGTGGTTTAAAATATTAGCTCGTAAAACCTCTTTTACTCTTAATTCTTGAGAATATCTTAAAGCTATAATATCTTGTGCTCCACTTATAGCTTCAGAGATATCTTTAATTTCTTTGTTTATATAAGTTTTTGCTTTTTTTTCAATTTCATTTATTGAGTAACGCATACAAGAAATAATATTAGCAAGGCTTTCTAAACCATTTTTTAAAGCATTTGAAGCTCTAGTACTCTTTATTCCTTTAAAAGGCTCGTAGATATCTTCTAATACTCTTAATTTATCTGCATTTTTTATCTGTGCTGATAATTTATCACTTAATTCATCTTTCTCTTTTAAAATATTTATTATTTCTTCTTTTCTTTTTAAAAGCCTTAGACTATATTCATATATTTCTTGAAATATAAGTAAATCTTCATCACTAGCATTAGAAGTCAAATCTTTTCTATATCTTGCAATAAAAGCAATAGTACAACCATCTTCTAACATATTTATAATGTTTACAATATATTTTTCTTCTAAGCTAACTTTTGTTTTTATTTGCTGTATTAAATCATTCATGTATTTAAATCAAACCTTTTCATATGTTTTATTATTTCATAAGTTTTACTAACATCATAAGTTGCACTATGATAAGAATCAGGGTCAAAAGGTATTTTATAAAAAAGACAAGTTTCATCTAATTTTGGATTTTTGATTTTTTGATTTTTATTTAAAGCTTTTACAATATGTTTATTTTCTTTCATAGTGCAAAAGTGATTTTTAAATGTAGCTATTTTATATAAGTGTCTTAGTTCAAAAGAGATGTTGTGAGCAATTAATGTATCAACACCCTTACAGAAATTAGCAAAATCTTCATCTTGCTTATAATAAGCGCTATAGTTTGAGTTTTCTCTATGTTTTAAAATTTTAGCAGGAGTTAATTTATGAACAGCATAAGAGTAAGGATTAACCTCATAACGTGAGAGGTAATACCTATGGAACTTATCAACTACCTCAAAACTACCATTAATTATTTTAATCTTTACTGCTGCTACTTCTATAACATCATGTTCATTTGAGGTATTTGTTT
The DNA here is from genome assembly GCA_965224485.1 of Arcobacteraceae bacterium. Taxonomy (GTDB): domain Bacteria; phylum Campylobacterota; class Campylobacteria; order Campylobacterales; family Arcobacteraceae; genus NORP36. Next base: position 67,690 of record CBDCZH010000003.1, read on the forward strand.
CAAAATCTAATATCATCATAATATTTACTTTTACTTGTTAGATCTTTTATCTTTTTTCTTAGCTTTTTTCTTTTTAGCTACTTTTCTTTTTTCGAAGGCTTTTTTAGAAGCTATTTTTGCTTTCTTTTTCTTACTAGGTTTTCTATCTTTTTCTTCTTGTGTTTTAGGTTTCTTTTTTTTATATTTTCTAGTTTCTTCTTCACTATTTTGAGTATTCTCAGTGTTTTCAGTTTCGTTTATCATAGTTTATCCTTCTATATAATTAATATTTATTATCTTGCAATAGTATCTCTTTTTTATTTAAAATATGGTTGAAAAAAGAATAAATTAATTATCTCTAAAAAATTTATATTATATCAATATATCTATTTCTTATGTTAATAAAGATATCTTTATTACTCAAAAACAAGTTAATAAGTATAGGATCAAATTGTTTACCTTTTTGATGTGTAAATAAAGTAAAAATATCTTCATCCTTCCAAGCTTCTTTATAAACCCTTTTACTTCCTAAAGCATCAAAAACATCTGCAATTGCTGTTATTCTCCCATAAATATGAATCTCTTTTCCTTTAAGTCCTCTAGGGTATCCAGAACCATCCCATTTCTCATGATGCTCAAAAGAAACAATCGCCGCTGCTTCAAGAATAGCTTCATTGGAACCTTTTAAAATATCAAATCCCTTTTTGGAATGTGATTTAATAATCTCAAATTCTTCTTTAGTCAATTTTCCAGGTTTATTCAAAATTGAATCTGGAATTCCAACTTTACCTATATCATGCATAGGGGAAGCAGTAAATAATAGATCTGATTCTTTTTTACTCATACCATATAGTGACGCCAATTCTTTTGAGTAGTAAGCAACTCTTTTTACATGATTTCCTGTCTCTTTACTTCTTGTTTCTGCAATTTCTCCCATTTTATATATTATTGTTCTTTGTCTATTTTCTATCTCATCATGAAGGTTAATTAGTTTTGTTATATCTTGTCTTATACCAATATATTCATAGGTATTACCAGTTATATTTTTTAATGGTACAATTGTCGTTATTGTATAAAATAATTTATTTGTCTTACTAACATTTGAAAAAGAACCTTTCCATATTCCTTCTTTCTCAACGATAGAAATAATTTTATCAAAGTCTTCTTTTTTAAAACTAGATTTTTGTAAAATAGAATATGGAATTCCTATTAATTCTTCTTTCGAATATCCACTTAGCTCACAAAATAAAGAATTAACAAAAGTTATATTCCTATCTAAATTAATTCGAATTATTATGCTACTATTTTCTAATGCATCTCTATAAAGAGTAGAAATACTTATTGCTTTAAGTAAAGTATTATTTTCTTTTTCTAATAAATGTTTTGATTTAGAAAATTTTTTATTTAAAATTGCCAGTTTAGAATTAATTTCACTATTATAATTTATTTTATTTTTAAGTACTTTAACATCAGTAACTTCTTTATTTATATACTTGAATAAATTATTTATATTAAAAAATATTTCTTCAAATGATTTATATATATCTTTAGATATGATTCTTTCAATGAGTAAAATAATTAAAAGTATTATAAATACAAAACTTAAGAAATAATAGATATTATTTCTTAAATTAATTTTAGAAAAATAAATTTCATCTTTTATTTTATCAATAATATATGTATTTAGATTATTAATTTTATTTATTTTATAGCTCATTAATGAGAATAAATCATCTCTACTATCTAATAATATATAATGAGATAGTTTATTTATTGATTCAATAGCATCTTTATCATTGATTTCTACTATTTTGTCTATATTATTTGGATTATTTTTATACTTATTATTTAACTTTATAATTTTTAAATTATTAAAATACTTATCAAATACAAATTCTATTTTATTTATTAAAAGAAGTTCAGTGCTAGAAATATCTAATTCTTTATAAGAGTTAATATAAACTTTGAACTTATTATAATTAGACATAAAAGATATTTCATATTTTGAATCTTTTCTTAATAAAAAATTCTTAAAATCATGTATTAAACCGCCATAACCAGTTAGTTTAACAATTTGCTTAAGAAAGAACCTTCTTTTACTTGAAGTTAATAGATTATTGTGAATTTTTTCTATTTTAATAAAATTTTTATCTAAACTATAATTTTTTAGAACAATACTTATATCTTTACTTGCATAGTTATAAAAATTCTCTATATATATTTTTTGGGAATAAATTAAGTGATTAATTACTTTGTGTGATTTATTATCTATATATTCTGTTTTGCTAATATACGAAATAATCGCACGTTCAAGACTTATAGCCTCTTTTGCTCTTATTAATTGTTCAAAAGAGACATAATTTCTTCTAATAAAAGTATTATTAAACTTTGAACTAAGAATTGTTATTAAATTCAAAAAAGAATTATTAAGTGAGCTATAAAATGAAATAATTTTAAATTTATCAATAGTTTTATTATCTATTTGAAGTCTTACTTTTTTTAATTGTTTAATTATTTTATTTATAATAGATAATTTATTTCTAATTTCCATTGTATCCATATGTTTTGTATCATAGGTTAAAAAGTCTTTAATTTTTTTATTTACTATTTTTCTTTGTAGAAGTAAATTATTATTTTTAGAAACTAAAGAAATAGTTGATAATCCTATTTCTAATTGAAGTTCGTGGATAATTGAATTTAATTCTTCTGCAAATAATACTATACTATAAGAATAATTTAAATCATTAAAACTATCATATTTCAATTTAGTATTGAAAAGTCCCGAAACTAAAAAACAGAAAGTTGGAAGTATTACTAAGATTAGTAACTTGTTTTTAATTGACAATTTATACACTTATAGAATATCCTTAATTTTAATATATTTTATACTTACAGATTTTTTCAGGTTTTTATCTTTTAGGCTAAGAAAGTCAACTTTTTTCTCTCTTATTATTAAAAAGTTTCCATAAATTATCATCAACAGAAGGAAAAACTTCTGTTGTCATTTTATTTCTTAATTTCAATATTTGAAGATTATTGTACTATATCATCAATTTTGATACTACTTTTACCCTCAAACTCTTTTTCATTAGCATCAGCTACTACTAATTTAGCAATTTCATCTGTTTTTTGTGCAACCTTTTGTGTTTCACTCGCTATTGAAGCATTTTGCTGTGTTTGCTGATCTAATTGAGTTACTGCATCATTAATTTGTTCAACACCAGACTGTTGTTCTTTACTTGAAGACTCAACGTCAGCTATTAGCTGTGTTGTTTTTAAAATGTTTTCATTTAAGGTTAAATAACCTTCAATCATTTTATTTGAAATTAATTTTCCATCATTTGCTTTTTGTGTTGCATTTTCTACTAAGTCTTTTATCTCTTTAGCAGCTTCAGCAGATCTACTTGCAAGATTTCTTACTTCTTGGGCAACTACTGCAAAACCTTTTCCAGCTTCACCTGCTGTTGCTGCTTCTACTGCTGCATTTAAAGATAATATATTTGTTTGGAAAGCAATTTGATCAATTACTGAAATAGCTTCATTAATTGCATTAACTTGCTCATTTATTTCATCCATTGATCTAGTAGTCTCTTTTGCTAAATCTTCACCTTCATTAGCTGAGCTAGTAAGTTCTTGCGCATATCCTGATATTTTTGATACATTTTGAGTATTACTTATAATAGTTGAAGTAATCTCTTCTAATGCGGCTGCTGTTTCTTCTAATGAAGCTGCTGTTTCATTTGAATTAGTACTTAAAGTATCCATATTTTTCACTAATACAACGGCACTTTGATCTAAAATCATTCCATTTTTTTTATTATCAACTAACATTTTAGTAATAGAATCACCAACTACATTAACGCCATTTGCAAGTTTTAATAAATGTTGTTTTAAACCATTTTCATCAACTCTATTCATATAGTTATATGAAGAGTATTGCTCTAATATATTTAAAATATTATCAATATTATGCTCCATAGTATTACCCATTTTATTGATTACATTTTTTAGTTCATTTAAAGCTGGATTATTTGAATCTCCAGATATTCTTTGACACATATCTCCTGATTCAAACTCACTCATAACTAAAACACCTTCATCTATTAGTTTTCTTTCTTTTTCAATAGATTCTTTTGTTGAGTTAATATTTACATTTACTACTTTTGCCATCATTCCAAACTCATCATTTGAGCTTTCATCTAAAAGTTTAACCGTATCTTCTTCTCTATTTAAGTACTTAAAGAAAGAACTAAGTCCATTTTGAAAAGATATAATTGATTTACCAATATTGCTAGCAATTAAAGATGAGAAAAGAATAATAAACAAAATTCCTATACAGGATATAATATAACTTGTAAGTTCCATACTATCAGTTTTACTATTTATCTCTTCACTTAATTCCTTAGATAAACTTTTTAATGAAATATCTGCTTGTTTAATGATTTTTCTCATTTTTCCATTTAAAGCTAATGTTTTATTAAGTCCTATATTTTCTTCTTCTTTTACAAGTTGTAAAAAATATTTTTTATAATTTTTTAATAAATCTAAGGTTTCATCTTCACTATATATAAGCATAGCATTTATTTTTTTATTAAATTTATCTACATATTTTAAATCTCGTCTTAACATAAAATCTTTTTCATGTTTTCTTAGTTCATATACTTGTGAAAGAAAATTTGAATTATTTATACTTCGTGCAAAATTCTGTAATTTTGAAGCTGTTACTCTTAATTCTCCATATAAACCAGTTGAGGGAGTAAGTCCTATATGTTCTTGTTTTTTAATAATTTCTAAAAATATACTATGATATTCATTTATAATTTTATTTAAATCATTTACATATTTTTCATCTAAATCATGATCTTTAACAAATAAAGATAAGTGATTTAAGTTTTTTTGTAAAACTTTTACATCTTTAGTAAATTTAGCTCTATATTTCAACTCTTTAATCATTATGAAATCTTTTTCATGTTTTCTAAGACTTAAAATATTTGTTGAAACTTTTTCTACTACATTTTTAATAGTTGCAAATTCAATTATACTCTTTGTTGAAGTAATTAATAATAACACCAATAACACCATTCCTAAAATCGATAAACCTGTTGATAACCTAAGTTTAGCTTTTATCGTCAATTTTTTAAACATTTATATCCTTTGATAATTTATATCCTTTGATAATTTAAATTATTTATTTATATTGTATACAGATTTGACTTAATAGTCAATAAGATTGTACATTTATTTGATATAAAAGCCCTAAAAATGAGGCTTATAAAAATAATTTAAAAACTTTTTAACATATTTTAATTCTATGAAAAAATTATTACTTATCAAAGGTTTAAAGTTGAATGGGCGAAGTATCAAAAGATAAAATAGATCAAAAGGATATAGAAGAAGAGGAAAAGATAAAAAAATAGAGTTAAATTAAATAGATCTTCAATTCTAGATTATAGAAATAATAGATTTGGAGACTTTTAAGGAGATACTGTAATTAACAAAAAGCAAAAAGTAGCATTAATTACTTTATTAAATAGAAATAGCAAATTCATACTTATTAAAAAACTAGAATCAAGTAGATAAGCAAGAGATTAACTAACAAACTAAGAAAGATTATAAGTTTCAAAAAATATGTTGGAATTAATTATGATTCACTTGCAACAATTTTAATTAAAAAGTGGAGCGGGAAACGAGACTCGAACTCGCGACAATCTGCTTGGAAGGCAGAGGCTCTAGCCAACTGAGCTATTCCCGCACTACTTATAATAGTAAAAAAGATAAGATTAAATAGTTTTACAAGTTCTATTTAAAATGGAGCGGGAAACGAGACTCGAACTCGCGACAATCTGCTTGGAAGGCAGAGGCTCTAGCCAACTGAGCTATTCCCGCACAAACCTAGAAAAATCTAAGTGAATATTAAAATAATAAGATAAATGGAGCGGGAAACGAGACTCGAACTCGCGACAATCTGCTTGGAAGGCAGAGGCTCTAGCCAACTGAGCTATTCCCGCATCAACATTTAAATGGTGGGTCTAGAAGGACTCGAACCTTCGACCACTCGGTTATGAGCCGAGTGCTCTAACCAGCTGAGCTACAGACCCTGGTTAAAACTAATTCACTAGATTATAAAATCTAATGGCGGACAGTGAGAGATTCGAACTCTCGGTACCGTTGCCAGTACGCATCCTTAGCAGGGATGTGGTTTAAGCCAACTCACCCAACTGTCCTTTGTGAATTAGGAGTGTGATTTTACTAACAAGGTACTTAAGAAACACTTAAAATTTTACTAATTTCTAATAGTTTTAAACATTTAAAATATTACTTGCATCTTTTTAAACTTTTTATAAAAAATATTTAAATCTTTAATAGATTTAAATATTTTCTAAGATTCTTTCTACTACAAGTTTAGGATTATTAGCTTTATAAATAGGCCGTCCAACAACAATAAAATCAACTGAATTATTTTTAGAGAATTCTATATCAGCAACTCTTTTTTGATCTTCTGCATCTTCGCCAAAAGGTCTAATGCCTGGACATAAAGTTATAAAACTTTTTGAACTTACATTTTTAATGTCTAAGCTCTCATAAGCAGAACAAACTACACCATCTACTTTTGAAGAAAAAGCATTAACTGCAAACTTTGTAGCTTTTGTTTTTATATCTTCATTATATACTTCTTTAAAAGCTTCATTGCTAAAAGAAGTAAGAGCAGTAACTGCAATAACTAATGGTTTATTTGGAATATCTTTAATTCTATTCATTACAGCACTCATAGCTTCACATCCAGCGCTTGCATGAATATTAAACATATCAACAAAACCAAAGTTTGCTATTTCTTGTGCAGCATCTGCCATAGTATTTGGAATATCATAAAGTTTTAAGTCTAAAAATATTTTAAAATTAGGATTTATCTTTTTTAGTTTTGATAAAAAATCTTTTCCGTCTCGTATATATGTTCTAAAACCAACTTTTAACCAAACATCATATTGCTTAATTTCTTCTACTAAAGCAAGATTTTCTTCACTACTTGGTAAATCTAAAGAAACACAAAGTTTCACTTATGCTTCTTTATTGACTTTATCTAAAAGCCCATTTACAAACTTAGGTGCCCCATCACTTGCTAATCTTTTTGATAATTCAATTGCTTCATTTATAACAATACCTTTATCAAGTTTAACAAACATTAATTCATAAATTGCAAGTCTTAAAATAGATTTTTCAACACTTCCAATATCAGATATTGTTCCTTGTTTTAAATGAGAAATCAATTCTTCATCAATTTGTTTTAAATTATCAATTACACCATTAAAAAGATTTAAAGCAAACTCTTTTTGTTTATTTCTAATTTTTTTATCTTCTAGAATATCATCAACAAATTTAACAATACCTTCATTTCCTAAACTATACGCATATAATAAACCAATTACAGACTCTCTTGCTTGTGTTCTAGTTGCCAAATTATTTTCCCATCTTTGAATATAAGTCTAACATTTCTATGATTGTAGTCATAGCCTCTGCACCTTTATTTCCAGCTTTACTACCAGCTCGCTCGATTGCTTGCTCGATTGTATCCGTTGTTAAAACACCATTTGCAACTGGTTTACCATATTTTAAACCAACAGTTGCAATACCTTTTGTAGCTTCTGCTGAAATATAGTCAAAATGTGGAGTCGAACCACGAATAACTGCACCTAAACAACAAACAGCATCATATTTACCACTACTAAGTGCTTTTTCTAGTGCAAAAGGAATTTCAAAAGCACCTGGAACTAAAATTAATTCAATATTATCTTTACCTCCACCATGTCTTAAAAAAGAGTCATGCGCGCCTTCAACTAATCTGTCAGTTATAATATGGTTAAATCTTCCATTAATAACAGCGATTTTTTCACTACCATTTAAACTTAATTTACCTTCAATTATTTTCATTTATTACTCCGAGTATTTAAAGTGAAAAACTAAAAATGAAAAGTAAAAAATACCACTTTTCTATTCTTTGATTTTAACTTTCTTGTTTATTTATTTGCGATTATATCTAAAATCTAATTAATTCGTGTGAAGCACTCCTTAATTATTCACTTTTCACTTTTAATTTTTAGTTTTTAAGTGCGTTTTGTATAGCAAATATATCTTCTATTGTTTTATATAAATCTTCAATTTTAAGCATATTAGGCCCATCACTTTTAGCAAGACTAGGATTTGTATGTGTTTCAAAAAAGAAACCATCAACTCCAACAGCAGCTGCTGCTTTTGCCATATAAGGTACAAAAGCAGAATTTCCTCCCGTTGTTCCTCCTGTACTAGGAATTTGAACACTATGGGTTGCATCAAAAATAACAGGAGCATACTCATTCATCAAAAGTAAATTTCGCATATCAACAACTAAAGCTCCATATCCAAAAGTATTCCCTCTTTCACAAAGCCAAACCTTATTGTTTTTAGAAGTTTCATAAGATATTTCACTTATTCCTCTTGTTTGTAATACTTTTTCAACTGGATGTTTCATAGAATCAGCAGCTAAAAACTGACCTTTTTTTATATTAATAATTGCATTAGTTTTAGCAGCAGCTACTAATAAATCAGTCTGTCTACATAAAAAAGCAGGTATTTGTAAAACATCTATAACTTCTGCTGCACTTTTTGCCTGATGGGATTCATGAATATCTGTAACTAACTTATATCCAAACTCTTTTTTAATTTCTTGAAATAGTTTTAAACCTTCTTCTAAACCAGGTCCTCTATATGAGTTTAAACTTGTTCTATTTGCTTTATCAAATGAAGCTTTAAAATAGAATTCAACTCTTTTATCTTCACTTAAAGGAAGTAGTTTCTCTGCAATTCTAAAAACTGTATCTCTATCTTCTAAAACACAGGGTCCTGTTAATATTATCACTTAAATATCCTTTTAATAATTGTACTTTTTTCAAATCCATTTAGAGCATAATGGAACTCATATCTATTTTGACAAATATATTCTATATCATTTTTAGCATGTTCATCACAGGCAAATAATATCTTATCATTTAATTTAATTTCTTCGCTCCAAGAAGGTAAAAGTATTTTTTCCTTCCCTCTAATCAGCAATAAGGGTACTACATTATTATTTAACTCTCTATTATGCAAAGATACTTTTAAAATATTTAGATGTAAGTCTTTTTTATATTTCAAATGATAAAAAAGCTCGGTAGCATCAGCTTTTGTAACTTCTATCTCATATAAAAGAGGATCTTCATTTATAGTTTGAATTAGTTTTTTAACTAACTTTGAAGCCCAAACCTCATCTTGTTTTATAAGTTCATATATAAAGATATCTGACAAGGGATTAATTAAAGCATTTGTTGTTTTATGAATTAAAATATTAGCGGGTATAAAGATATGGTTTATTTTTGCACTATCAAAAATTGAGAAATCATCAAAATTATTCTCTCTTGCTATACTCATAATCTTTGGATTTAACTTCTTTGCAATATTCAAAATAGAAAGATTTGTTGTATCATCATTAGTTGCTGCAATTATAGCAACTGCATTTTTTATATCTGCTTTTAATAAAACTTCTTTATCATCAGCATCACCAATAATAAGTGTTGAATACTCTTGTTCATTTAAAACTTCAATTTTATTTTTATCAACTTCAATAAAAACAAGTTCTAAACCATTATCTATAAGTCTATTATATAAATACTTTCCCATTCTTCCAAAACCACAAATAATATATTTACCACTTGGAAACTTAGGTGAAATTGCATTTAAATCATCAAGTTTATATATCCATTTTTCAATTTTTAAAATATTTGGAGCTTTAAAAGCAATATCAATCTCTTTTGAGATAATAGCAAAAGGATTTGTAATAATATCAACACCTAAGTCTTCTAAAATTTCAGCTTGGTGAACAGTACTTGCTTTTATTGCTAAACTTATATTTTTATTTAATAATTTAGAAAGAACTGCTATTTTAAGATTTTTCTTATCATCAGAGAATAAAGAAACAACAGCTTTACAATGAAATTTTTTAATTCCAGCTGCTTCGAGAGATGAAGCAGATGAAGCATCAGCTAATAAAATAGGAACATGAGGAGTATAATTTTCTAACATTAAATCATTTACATTATTCTCTTTTTCTTCAATTACAACTGTTCTAATATCATATTCTAAAGCTTTTTTAATAATTGCTGATGTTATAGAGTTATATCCCAAAATAATTATAAATTTTTCTCTTAAATGTTTTACACTTCTTTTAAAAGAGTTTCTTTTTAACTCTTTTATTAATAATTTATCTTGTAATAAAGAAACAACTGTTCCTATTCCATAAAACCAGCCTAATACTGTTAAATAAATAGAAAAAGTAACCCAAAGTCTTTGTGAGTAAGTAAATTCATAAGGAGTTTCACCAAAACCTATAGTAGTTGCTGTATATGTTACAAAATAAAACGCATCAAAGATACCCATATTATATGGATTTCCTTCATTATCTTGACCTTGTATTAGTAAAAGACCTATCATTGCAATAGTATAGGTTACAACTATTACAATAAAAGGGATTCTCATTCTATAAAGAATTAGCCATAAAGAAGAAGACTTCAAATTAAACCTTTTAGTTTTTAGTTATTAAAATTTTAAACTTTACGACTTAACGCTTAGATTTAAGCGTATCTCCAACATACAATAAAACAGACACAATATTTGCCAATAAAGCTCCTGCTGAAAGTGAAATAATAACACTTGCTATTTCTTTATCAATAACAAAAGCATAAGCTGTTATAGTCCAAACGGTTGCTGCTGCTATTAATTGAATCACTGCAACTAAAGATGTTGCTAATAAAACAGAACCAACTTGAGTTTTATCCCCAAGTTTTAAGATTGTAGCAATAATATTAATTACTATTGCTGCAAATAACTCATACTTACTATGATGAATTAAAGAGTCTAAATCACCATAAACGAAACCAAAATTAATAGTCATTGCTAAAATAATAAAAAAACCTGATATTACTTTATCAAGATTCATGAACTTTATCCTTAGTATCTTTTCCAATATCTAACATTCGATCGAACACTTTATCAATATTATCATGTACTTTTGAGTTTCTATCTAAAAATAAAAGTTTATGTTTATCTAAGTCATTAACATCTTTTACACCCATCACAGCTAATAAACCTTTTACACCTTTTATTAAGTTATTGTGATAATCTCTTACATATCTTGAGTGTTTATGAACAAAAAAGTTTTTTCTTTTTTTCTTATCTTGTGTTGCTAAACCAACAGGACAGTGATGACCAGTTGTTCCAGAACAGTATCTTGCTCTAATACATCCAGCACTCATCATAAAACCACGAGCTATTTGAACAAAATCAGCACCTAAAGAAAGAATAATAACTAAATCATCAGGAGTTAATAATTTTCCACTAGCAATTAATTTAATCTTATCTCTAATTTTATATTGTCTTAATACTTTATCTACTAAATAAATAGAATCTCTAGCATTTAAACCAATTCTCTCCATCATTTCAATAGGAGCAGTTGCACTACCACCAGAACCACCATCAATTGAGATAAAATCAGGATAAGGTTCACCACTTTTTATTCTTCTTGCAATTTCTTTAGCAAAGGGTTCAATATTTTCTAAATCTGAAATTACAATTTTCATTCCAACTGGTTTTTCAGATAATTCTTGCATAGTCCCCATAAAATCAAATAATTCTTCAACAGAATTTGCATAAGGAAATCTATTTGGTGAGAAAAGATCTTTATGGGCTTCTACCCCTCTATAATAAGCAATAGCAGCAGATACTTTATCAGCTACTAACTTACCACCAGTTTGTTTAGCTCCTTGAGCTATTTTAATTTCTGTCATTTTACAGAACTTCATAACTTTTTGGTATCTTAAAGGATCAAATTTTCCATCTTTATCTCTAACAGAATAAAGCCCTGAAGATACTTGTAAAATAATATCTGGCATATCTTCTGGAACTTCTTTTGGAAAAGCATCTAAAGGTTTATCCCAATCAGGTCTATAAAAAGCCCTATTCTTCACATCTAATACATAAGTTTCGGCTTCTGGATCATTTCCAAATACCATCTTTCTATAAACCTCAGCAGCTAAAGCTGAGTTAAAAAATAGCAAAGTCATTTTTTTGATAAATTGTTGAAAAGAAGTACCTTTTACAACAGTTAAATATTTTTCATGATAATTTCTATGTGTTACAAAAAAGTTAGACGTTAAACCACCCTCACCTGAATTAATAGGAAAGTCAGCCATTTGAGAGCCCCAAACAAAAGATCTTGTACCTTCAGGGGAAATAGAACCATCACTCATAGCTGATCTTGCAATAATTGAGTTAGCTGTAAATGGTTTTTTTTGTCTTTCTCCAAATGTTACTTTAAATGTATCTAATACCTCATTGTCATTAAGCACAATAGTCGCATGTCTTAACATCCATTTTGGCTTTGGTAAGGGTTGTGCTGGTGAAAAAGAAGCATAATTGGGAAGATTTCTTGCTGCTTTATAAACCCAATCTAATTTATCTTTTGATTCATAAAATTTTTCATCACCAAAATATTGTCTAAAAGGTTCTCTAGCTTCTTCAAAAACATACCTTAAACGTCCAATAATTGGGTAGTTTACCAATAACTGATGATCTCTTTGAACATACTTATCATGTATATACCAAGCTACCATAATCACCACAAATAGTATAATCGATACATCTGTAAAACTCAACTGCATTTTAATCCTTTTTTTGTGATACTAAAATACCACTAATAATAATTAAACTTATTCCTAATAATATCCAAATATTTGGAAAAGAATCACCTAAAAACATACCTAAAATAATCGAAAATACAATATTTGAATATGAAATAGTTCCAATAATCCCAGCTTTTGCGTTAGAATAGGCTTTTGTCATATAAATTTGGGCAAAAGTTGCTACTATTCCAAGTGAGCAAATTAGTAACAAACTACTAGATGAAGGCATAATAAATGGGGCTAAAATAAAATCTAAGTCTTTATTTTCATAAAAAGATGCAATAATCATTAAAATAACAGGACCAATCGTTCCAATTCCCATAAAAGATAAAACTATAGCTCTACTATCATAGTATTTTCTTAACTCTCTTATTGAAGTATAAGCAAGACCAGCTCCAATCCCACTTAAAATACCTAAATAATCAGTTTTACTTAAGCTTGAACCATCAAAGTTTGTAATAAATAAAATTCCTATAAAACCAATAAAAATCCCAATCCAACCTTTTATTCCAAGTTTTTCTTGAACAAAGAAATAAGCAAAAATTGCAGTAAAAATTGTAGATGTTTTAGAAAAAGTCATAGCTTGAGCTAAGGAAATATTTGCAATCATGTAAAAGAAAAATAATACGGCAATAAAACCAATCATTCCTCTAAAAAAAAGCAGAAATGGTTTTCCCCCTATTTGGTCTAGAGGTTTTTTATAAATAGAGATAGAAATTAAAATAACTCCAAAAACATTTCTGAAAAAAACAACTTCAAGAGAACTCATAGAAGAGCTTAATTCTTTTGCAAAAGCACCCATAATAGCAAAAAGTAAGGAGGCAAATAACATATATTTTATACCAAGTTTTGTAGAGCTATTCATTGTTATCCTATAAGTGAAATATAGAGTTTATGTAAAAACAGATTTTAATGAGTTTTTTGTTAAAATCTTATTATTAAAAAAAGGTAGTATATGATTCTAATTAATGAAGAAGCAGACAAATATTTATATGCCATAGGTATTTTTTTATTTTTTTTACTTCTAAAGACTTTTTTTAGAAAGATTATTATTAAAATACTTGAAAAGTTAAGCAAAAAAACTGTAACTGATATTGATGATGAAATAGTTAGGGTTTTAAAAAAACCAATTGATTTGATATTTATAGTTGTTGGATTTAAAATTTCAAGTGATTTTTTAGATCTATCTCCTGTTTTAAGCTCTTATATTAGTATAGGAATTAAATCTTTATTTACATTCACCCTCTTTTGGACTATTTTTAGAATTTTATCTCCTTTATCAAATATAATGGTTAAATCACATACAAAACTAAGAGGTAAAGAATTAGGTAAGGATTTAGCAAACCTAATTACAAAAGCTTTACAAGTTGTTATTGTAGCTATTGGATTTATAAGTATTTTGCAAGAGTGGGGTTATAATATTACAGGTTTTTTAGCATCTTTGGGTTTAATGGGAATGGCAATTGCACTTGCTGCTAAAGATACAGTTGCTAACCTTTTTGGTTCTCTTGTAATTTTTTCAGATAAACCTTTTAGAATTGGTGATTGGATTAAAACTCCTGATGTAGAAGGAGTAGTAGAACAAGTTGGAATTAGATCAACAAAGGTAAGAACATTTGCACAAGCAATAGTTTCAGTTCCAAATGCTACTTTAGCTAATTCTTCTATTTTAAACTGGTCAAGAATGGGTAAGCGAAGAATTAAAACAACACTTGGACTTACATACTCAACATCAAATGAACAAATGCAAAATATTGTTAAAGAAATCAAAGAAATGTTAAAAGAAGATGAAGATATTCATCAAGATACGATTTATATATATTTTACGGATTTTGAAGCAAGTTCTCTTGGTATCTTTTGTTACTTTTTTACCAAATCAACTGTTTGGGCTGAATATATGAGAGTTAAAGAAAAAATCAACTTTAAAATGATACAAATAATTGAGAGAAATAAAACAAGTTTTGCTTTTCCTTCTACCTCAATTTATTTAGAAAAACAAAACGAAGAATTAAACTAGAAATATAGGAATAAAATGGAATACTTAAAAATAACTGGAAAACAAAAAATTCAAGGTAGTGTTATAATCTCAGGGGCAAAAAATGCAGCTTTACCTCTTTTAGCTTCAACTATTTTAGCAAAAAACACGATCAAGATAGGAAACTTACCTGACGTAGTTGATACTAATACTTTATTAAAACTTTTAGAAAAATTAGGTTCTGTTTATTCAAAAAAGAAAAATGACTTAAGCATATGCACAAAAGATATTCATCATACAAAAGCTAACTACGATATAGTTAAAACAATGAGAGCTTCTATTTTGGTACTTGGTCCCTTATTAGCTAGATTTGGTGAGTGTCAAGTTTCACTTCCAGGAGGCTGTGCAATAGGTCAAAGACCTGTTGATTTACATCTAAAAGCACTTGAAGCAATGGGTGCTAGTATTGAAATAAAACATGGTTATATACAAGCAAGTGCTAAAAATGGTTTAAAAGGTGCCAAAATTATTTTTGACAAGATAACTGTTGGTGGAACTGAGAATATTGTTATGGCAGCTGCTTTAGCTAAGGGACAAACTCATATTATAAATGCAGCAAAAGAGCCTGAAATAGTTCAACTTTGTGAAGTTCTAAGAGATGCTGGTTTAGATATAAAAGGAATTGGAACGTCTGAGCTTATTATTGAAGGAACAAATCAAAAACTTCTTAGCTTTAAAGACTTTGATATTATTCCAGATAGAATTGAAGCAGGAACATATCTGTGTGCTGGAGCAATTTCTAATTCTAAAATTACAATTGAAAACATTATTCCAAAACACCTTGAAGCAGTAAGTGCTAAATTTGAAGAAATGAATTTTACTTTAGAAATAAAAGAAGATAGTATTACTATTTTACCAACTAAAGAGATTAAACCAGTAAATTTAGTTACTAGTGAATATCCAGGTTTTCCAACAGATATGCAAGCACAATTTATGGCTTTAGCTACTCAAGCAAATGGTGTTAGTATTATAGATGAAAAGTTATTTGAAAATAGATTTATGCATGTTTCTGAACTTCTAAGATTAGGGGCTGATATTCATTTAAATGGAAATACTGCTACAATTAACGGAAAAGCTGGAACATTAAATGCAAGTGATGTAATGGCAACAGATTTAAGAGCTTCATCTGCTTTAGTACTAGCAGCACTTGTAGCAAAAGGAGAGACTAATATTCATAGAATTTACCATCTAGATAGAGGATATGAAAGATTAGATGAGAAACTTGCTAAAATTGGTGTTAAAGTAAGTAGAGATAAAGAGTAATACTTTAATAAAGAGTATTAAAATTTAAAAACTATTTATACTTATATTAAAAAGGATATAACAAGCTATGAAATTAGAAATATCACTATTTAAATTTGATAGTAAGAGTGATTATTTGCCATATTATAAAAAACATTTCATAAAAATAAAAAATGAAAAGAATCTTTTAGATATTTTAAATACGATTAATGAAGAAGAAAAGTTCTTTTATAAAAAAGATAAAAACTTTTGTGTTTGTTTAAATGGTTTATATACTACTCTTGATTTATCTTTAGATGAAATAAAAAAAGATTTTTCAAAAGAGCTTACAATTGAGCCTATTTCAAAAAAAAGAGTTTATAGTGATTTATTAATAAATGAAGAAGATTTTAAAAAGAATTTAGAACCTTTTAAAGAATTTCTAAATGAAGATTTTATAAGTCTTTATGAAAGTTTTAAAATATATTTTTATGCTTCAAATACTTTTGATTTCTTTAAAAACTATATTGGTGATGCAATTTTACTTTTAGTTTCACATTTAATTGAAGAAAATCCAAAAGAAGAACATACCTTATTAAAAATATTAGAAGATTTAGATTATACAGCTATGTATCATACAAGTTTAGAAAATAAAGTTTATAATATTTCAAGCGCTATTGAAAAAAGAATTAATCAAATTAAAGAAAAATTACATATCACAAAAAAAATTACTTTAAAAATCTTAAAAGTTAAATCAAGTAAAACAATAGATTTTGATATATTTGAAGATAAAAGTAATATTTCTCATACATTTGAGAACTTTAATATAGCTTATTACAAAACTTCAAATACAAATAAGCAAACACAAGATCTTTTGGATTTGCTTAAGGCAAAAAGTATACAATTAGACTCAAAAGAAGATGACTTAGCCTTAAATACTTTTCATCTTAATCCTGAGTTATCATACTGTTTAGCTTCAAGAATAATGCTTGAAGCCTATGATAAAAGCGCTGATTTATTAGTAGTTGATGATGAAGAGACTTTTTATTTGATGGATTATCATAGGTCTGAATTAAAAAAAGCTTGTGGAAGAGATATTTTAATTCCAGTAATTCATAAAAACGAATTACAAAAACTAGCAACAGGACAGCATGTAAAAGTTAAAAAAACGCTGGTAAAACATATAGTTGATCCAGAACTAATATAGGAGAAAAGATGAACTTAGATTCTAGTTTTATTATTACTTCGACTATAATCATCGTTTCATTAATTCCTTTATATATTTATAGTAAAAAAGCATTTAAAGTTTATTATCAAAAAAAAGATATTTCTTCTTTTCTAAAAGATATAAAAATATACCTAAATGAAACATTTTTTAATATAACTTTTAACTATAAGATTTTAGAAAAAACAAAAGATGTTAAAGATTCTAGAATTAAACAAACACTAATTATAGAAGATATAATTTCTCAATTTAATTCTTTTGAATACTCAACGTATACACAAGATCCACTTAATCATGATCTTTTATGGGCATCTTATGAAAGTGAGTCCAAACCTTTTAATCAAAAAGCTCCAAAAGATTTAATAAGAAGAAAAGAATTAGCCTGGAAAAGAGATAAAGAAGCTTGTGATAGATGTGGTCAAAAAGTAAAACTTCTTGAAGCTCATCTTACTTTTGCTAAAGAAATACAAGATGGAGGAAGTTACCATTTTGAAAATTTAACAATTTTATGTAATGATTGTTATAGAATTAAAAATTCAAGCTCTTGCGTAAAAGATTTACATTTAGAAAATATTTTAATGAAAAAAGCTTTATTTTAAAGCATTTTTACCATAAATAAGTTCTAAGTGTTTTTTATGTATTAAAGCATAATCTTTATCTTTACTCTTTAGTTTATCTCTGTTTTTTAATTTTTTTAAAGATGCTTCTAAAAACTTATTTTCTAAAATATTTAATTTAGCTAATTGTTCTGTGATATAAGTTAAATCCTTATTTTGAGGTATTATATATGGAGTTATGATTATTATTAAATTTTTTAAAGATTTTTTATTTATAGTATTTTGAAAAACGTTTCCAAGAATGGGAATTTCACTTAAAAAAGGAATAGAATCTTTACTCTTTTCATTCTTCTCTTGTATTAAACCACCTAAAATTACACTCTCCCCATTATTTACAATAGCAGTAGTTTGAATTTGTTTTTTAGAAGTGTCAGCATTTCCTGAAGCTGTTATTGTTGTTTTTACTCCTTCAATACTAGCTTTTATTTGTAAAACAACCTTTGTTCCCATAACTCTAGGTTTTACACTTAGATTAAGACCTATATCTTCTCTTATATATGAATTACTAGTACCACTAGAGTTTGTTGTTTTACCTGTTAAAATAGAAATAGTTTCTCCAACATAAATACTTGATTCACTATTATTTAAACATAATAGTGAAGGTTGAGAGACTATATCTAAAGCATAGTCTTGCCTTAGTAAGTTTAAAGATGCACCAAGGGCTAAACCTGAATTTATATTTGGAATACTTAAGCCAATTTGTGAAGGATCAAAAGAGAAAGCATTTCCTGCATTTAAAGAAGATGAAAATGTTATTAAATTAGAATTCTTTGAACTAGCAGCTAAAATTCCATATTTTATACCAATATTATTTAATAAATCATCATTTACTTCTATTATTTTTGCTTTTACATAAACTTGAATTCTTTCTTTATCAAGTTCAATAATTAACTTATCAAAAAATTTAATTTCTTTTTTACTAGCTATTAAAATAATAGAATTATTAGCTTCATCAAGTGAAACAAAAGTATTTGTATACTTAGACTTAGTGGATTTTATAATATCTTTTATAATATTTAAAATAACAGAGGCTTCAATATGTTTTAATTTTTTTACAAATAAAATATCTTTTTTTAAACTTATTCTTTTTTTATCTAGTTCTTTTTTACGATTAGTTTTTATATTTGAACTATTTTTTTTAATTTTAACAATTTTAAGAATATTGTCTTTTTGGATTAAAGTATAACCTTTTTCTTTTAAAGTCATAAAAAGAATTGTTCTTAATTCTTTTTTACTAATACTTTTATTAGAAATAAAATTAACCCTACCTTCTATTTCATGGGTAACTAAGATATTTTTATTAAGTATTTTAGCTGATATATTTATAAGCTCAGAAATTTTTAGATCTTTAAAATTAATATTTAGCTCTTCTGCAAATAAAAAATTTGAAAATAAAAAGAAATGAAAAATAAATTTTAGAGAAGATATTCTTAAATAAGACATAAAATAAACCTTGGTAAAAAGATTTAGAAGTATAGCCAATTAATAATTAAATAGATTATTAACTTAACGAAAATTCTCTTTTTAATTCTTCTTTTAAACATCTCTCTAAACTAAGGAAATTTTTAGAACTTGCTTCTAAAGAAAGTATCACGTCTTGTAAAAACTCTTTATTTACAATATTGATATCTAAGGTTTTACATAAATACTCTAGTTTACTTAATTCAGTGTATGTAATACTAAGTGATTTTATTTCAAGATTAGTATAAACTAAAAGCTTTGCTTCTTTTATTACTAAATTAGCTGCTTGGCTATAAGCTCTTACTAAACCACCAGTTCCTAGTTTAATTCCACCAAAATACCTAACTATTATAATAGCTGTATTAATAAGCTCATTTCCAGAAACAACACTAAGTGTTGGTCGTCCAGATGTTCCTCTTGGCTCTCCATCATCACTAGAGTTTTCAACAATTTGATTAAATTCATTTAAATATCTATATGCATATACAAAATGCCTAGCTTTTGTATGCTTATTTTTAAGTTCTTGCATTTTTTCTTTAAAAATTTTATAAGAAAAAATATAAGCAATAAATTTTGATTTTTTCTCTTCATAGGTGTAGATATATTCATCATTTACATATTTCATTCAAAAGTTTAACTAAAATAAACCAAATAAAACAGAAATTCATATAAGTTTAAATATAATACTTTTATGAGATTAGATCAATATTTAAACATAAAACATAATATTCAAAGCAGAAACAAAGCCCAAGAATTAATTAAAAAAAACAAGATTAAGATAAATGGTAAAATCATTTCTAAACCTTCTTATTTAGTACAAGAAAATGATGAACTTGAAATTTTAGAAGATGAATTCTATGTTTCAAGAGCAGCTTATAAATTAAAATATTTCTTAGATGAAATTAATTTAGATATTAAAAATAAAGAAGCTTTAGATATAGGTTCAAGTACGGGTGGTTTTACTCAAGTTTTACTAGAAAAAAATGTAAAAAATGTAACTTGTGTGGATGTAGGAACAAATCAATTACATTCAAGTTTAAAAACAAATAGTAAAATCACTTTTTATGAGAAACAAGATATTAGAAGCTTTAAAAGTAAAAAAACATTTGATTTACTTACTTGTGATGTATCTTTTATATCTGTTTTAAATATCATTGATGCTCTTGATACTTTAGCACAAGAAGATATTATAATTTTATTCAAACCTCAATTTGAAGTTGGAATAAATGTAAAAAGAGATAAAAAAGGTGTAGTTTTAGATTTAAAAGCTATTAAAAGTAGTAGAGAAAAATTTCTTGAAACTATTTTAAACTTAAAATGGAAACTAATAGATACAAAACCTTCTAAACTTGAAGGAAAAGATGGAAATATAGAAGAATTATTTCACTTTAAAAAAATTAATAAAAAAGAAAATATATGTTAGTTGATAAAAAAAATATAACTTCTCTTACTATTGGTGGTTTTGATGGAATGCACCTAGCCCATCAAAAACTTTTTTCTGCTTTAGGAGAGAATGGAGCTATTATTGTAATTGATACAGGATATGCTAGTTTAACTCCAAACCTATATAGACAAGAACATAGTAAATACCCTATTTTTTATTATAAACTTGAAAATATAAAACATCTTAAGGGTGATGAATTTATAAAATTATTGCAAAAAGAGTTTTCTTCTTTAAATAAGATTGTAGTTGGTTTTGATTTTTGTTTTGGAAAAAATAGAAAATACAATATTACTAACTTAAAAGAAATATTTAAAAATCAAGTAGATGTTATAGGTGAAATTTCTATAAATAATATAGCCGTTCACTCCCGAGTCATAAGAGAATATATAACAAATGGCAAGATAGAACTTGCAAATGAGCTTTTAGGAAGAAAGTATTCTATTAATGGTGCTCAAATTAAAGGACAAGGTTTAGGAAGTAAAAGTTTTGTTCCTACTATTAATCTAAGCGTAAATAATTTTACTCTTCCAAATGAAGGCGTTTATATAACAAAAACTCTTATAAACAACCTTGAACATGAGTCTGTTACTTTTTTAGGGAATAGAGTAACAACAGATGGTTCTTATGCAATAGAGACTCATATTTTAAATAAAAATATTACAAATGCACAAGATGAAATTATTATTAAATTTTATTCTAAAATTAGAACTAACAAAAAGTTTGATTCTTTTGAAGAATTAAAAAAAGAAATCAATAAAGATATTAGCCAAGCAAGTGAGTATTTTAAAATAGCTAATAATGATAAATAGTTATTAATAATCATTTAGCTAAAATATCAATATGATTGATAAAGTGTTTAATAAAAGTAATAAAAAACAATTTGAATTTGATGAAGAAGTGGCTGCTGTTTTTGATGATATGCTCTCACGCTCTGTTCCTTATTATAAACAAATGCAAAAACTAAGTATTGATTTTGCTTTAAAGTTTTTACAAAAAGATGATAGAGTTTATGACTTAGGATGTTCAACAGCAACAACCTTAATTGAATTATCAAAACGCTCAAAAAACAACTTACACTTAATAGGTATTGATAATTCTAAAGCTATGTTAAAAAAAGCAAAAGAGAAAGCAAATGCTTTTGGCGTTAATATTGATTTTAAGCAATCAGATATTTTTGATGTAGACCTAGAAAATGCAAAACTAGTTATTTCAAACTATACCTTGCAGTTTATACGACCATTACAAAGAGAAAAATTAATTAAAAAAATTTACAATAGTTTAAATGAAAAAGGTGTTTTTATTTTTTCTGAGAAAATTATCTCTACAAATAAAGTATTAGATAAGTATTTTATAGATGAATATTATGAATTTAAAAAGACTCAAGGTTATTCTGAATTTGAAATAGCTCAAAAAAGAGAAGCGTTAGAGAATGTTTTAATTCCATATACGCAAGAAGAAAATAATAAAATGATATTAGATGCAGGATTTACTCATTGTGAAATACTTTTCAAATGGTTAAATTTTTCAACTTTTATTGCAATAAAATAAAGGAAACAGATGTTAAAAATAGGTGACAAAGCACCTTCATTTTGTATAGTTAATCAAGATGATGTAGAAATATGTTTAAGAGATATACTTGGGAAATGGATAGTTTTATACTTTTATCCTAAAGATGATACTCCTGGTTGTACAATACAAGCCTGCGATTTTACTGATGCTGTAAATGATTTTGATGATTTAGATGCAATTATTTTAGGAATTTCTCCGGATTCAAGCCAAAAACACAGAAAATTTATAGAAAAAAAAGATTTAGAAATTACTTTATTAGCAGATATTGATAAAAAAGCTTGTGAAGCATATAATGTTTGGCAATTAAAGAAATTTATGGGTAAAGAGTATATGGGTGTGATTAGAAGTACTTTTATTATAAATCCAAAAGGTAATATTGCAGCTATTTGGGAAAAAGTATCTGTAAGAGTAAAGAATAGAAAAACTAAAGAAGAAACTTTACATGTAAACAATGTAAAAGAAGAACTTAAAAAACTACAAATGAACGAAGGATAAAAATGAGAACTAAACTATTATTTCTTGCTACATTAACACTATTAACACAAAGTTTAAGTGCTAAAGATACAAATTGTTATATAAAAAACTGGACTGTGCCTTCTAGTGTTGAAACAATTGAGCTTAATGGAGGAGAATGTAAGGGTAAATATTCCCTACGAGATATGAAACAAAGAGGTTGGTTTATAAAAGATATTATTATAAATGCAAATAAACAAGGTCTTGATTATACTTATATTTTAAGTGATGTTAATCCAATAACAATAAAAAAAGAAAATGAGCAAATAAAAGCTTTAAAAAAATCTGTTTTATTGCAAAACTCTAAAACTGTAGAGATCACAAATGTAAGTGAAGAAACAGCAAAGATAAATATTGGTAATTTAAGACTTGGACAAAGTGGAATTGTTAGACATTTATACAAAGACAATAAATCAATTATAGTTTCAGATGCTTATGTTTTATCTTCAAATGAAAATTCTTCTACAATTAAATTTATTCCATTTTTAGGATTAAAACAAAATGCTATTCCTACATCAAATAGAAAAGCTCAAAATAAAGATCTTTTTACATTAAATTATTTATATAATTCATCTTTATTAATAACACCAGATGCAACATCATTTAGAGCAACAAGATTAAAATTTAGAGATCAAAATTTTCAACACTCTGATATATTTGGTTCTTATTTAAAAATACAGCAACAACCCTTACCTTCAAAAAGTTTAATTCAAGATTTTGCTATTCAAGAAGATTTAGGAACTATTTTTATAGTTATTAATACAAAAGTTTATATTGTAGATACAAGAACATTTGTGATTTTAGAAACAAAAAATATTTCATATTTATCAAAAAAAGAGCAAATGCCTTTTTACACAAGAGTTGAAAAAATTGAAGCAGGCCTATTTTCATCTTCATGGACAAGTTGGTTTAACTTTAAATGGTTTAAAGATTTTATAGCTGATGATTCTAATAAAACAGATGATGAAATTATTTTCAATGAAGAAGCAAAAAATAAATTACTTAAAACTTCTTACAATGCTTACTATAAAAAGATATTAGGATTATAAGTTGATTGAACAAGAGCACTTAACTTCTTTTATAAATATTGTTGGAAAGCAAAATGTTAAAAGTGATAAAGCTCACCTAATTGCATATTCTTATGATGCAACAAGAGAAAGATTTGAGCCTGATGCAGTTATTTTTCCTAAAAATGAAGAAGATGTATCAAATGTTCTTAAATATTGTAATGAACATAAAATTGTTATAGTTCCAAGAGGAGCTGGTTCTTGTTTTACAGGAGGAGCTTTACCTTCAAGTGGAGGCATAATCTTATCACTTGAAAGACATATGAATCAAATTTTAGAAATTGATATGGAAAATATGTTAGGAATTGTACAACCTGGTGTTATAAATATGGATTTTCAAATAGCAGCCCAAGAAGTAGGACTTTTTTATCCTCCTGATCCAGCAAGTGAGCTATATTGTACTTTAGGTGGTAATGTAGCAGAAAATGCAGGAGGAATGAGAGCAGCTAAGTATGGCATTACAAAAGATTATGTAGTTGCTCTACGTGCTGTTTTACCTAATGGTGAAATTATAATTGCTGGTAAAAAAACAATTAAAGATGTTGCTGGTTATAATATAGCTGGTATTTTAATTGCTAGTGAAGGAACTTTAGCTGTAATCACTCAAATTACTTTGAAATTAATTCCAAAACCTAAATTTAAACAAACATATATGGGAGTTTTTCCTGATGTTACAAAAGCAATGAATGCAGTATTTAAATCCCTTGCCTCTGGTGCGAATCCTGTTGCTATGGAATTTTTAGATGCTCTTGTTATTGCAGCTTTAAAACAAAAATTTCCTGATATTAAACTACCTTCAAATGCAGGTGGAATTTTAGTAGGTGATGTTGATGGAAGCTCACAAGAAGAAGTTACTTCACAATTAGAAACCCTTAGAGCTTCGTTTAAGCAAAATGGCTCAAGTGATTTTATAATTGCAGAGACTAAAGAAGAATCAGAAAAACTTTGGTTTGCTAGAAAAAATGCAAGTCCGGCTACAATGGTTTATGGTACAAAAAAATTAAATGAAGATATTTCAGTTCCTAGATCAAAACTACCAGAAGCCCTAGAAGCAATATATAAAATAGCAGATAAATATGGAGTTAAAGCACCTTGCTTTGGTCATTCTGGTGATGGAAATATTCATGTTAATGTAATGGTAAAAAATAAAAACAATGAAGAAGAAATGAAAAAAGGACACAAAGCTATTGAAGAAATTTTTCAATTAGTTATTGATCTAGGTGGTACACTTTCAGGTGAACATGGAATTGGATTATCAAAAGCACCATTTATGAGTATAGCTTTTTCTGATGCAGAAATGAATTTATTTAGAAGTATAAAAAAAGCATTTGATCCAAATAATATTTTAAATCCTTTTAAAATGGGATTATAAAAGGAAAAAAAGGCATATAATGCAAGATAAAATAATAGAAAAACCTTTAAAGAAATTTATTGAATTATTAGATTCATTTTTTAATGATGATACAACTTATTTTGCAGCAAGCCTTAGCTTTTTTACTATTTTTTCTATTCTTCCTATAATTACTTTACTTTTAGCGATTATTTCAAATTTAGAACAATTTAATCAATATTTAGATCTATTCACAATATATATGCTTGATTTTTTAAATCCTTCTCATTCGGAAAATTTTATACTCTTATTCAAAAGTTTTATTTCAAATTCAAATAAATTAGGAAGTATTGGAATTATTTATATGCTCTTTGTATTTACAATGTTTTTTAAAGATTATGAATATATTGTAAATAAAATACATAAAACAAAAAGAAAATCTCTTCATATATCTTTTTTATTTTATTTATCATTTATAATATTTTTACCAATTATTTTTGCAAGTTATATAATATTAACTTCTTTTTATACAAATACTATTTTTGATATACTTGTAACATCAATTTTTGCTTGGATTATATTTTTTATTCTATTTAAACTTACTGTAAATAGACATATAACAGTAAAATCAGCACTTATCTCTTCTTTAGTAACTTTAGTTTCTCTCTCAATTACAAAAAACTTATTTATTTATTATGTTTTATATAATCAAACATATAATACTATTTATGGTTCTATGGCAACACTTTTATTTACCTTTCTATGGATTTATATTTCTTGGATAATATTTTTATATGGAGTTAAATTATGTCATAGATTAAATATCCAAGAATTACAAAAAAATAAAATAAAGAAGGTAAGATAATAATATAATAGATTATTAATTAAAATAATAATAAACTTACTCATAAAATAACTAGGAAAAACAATGAGTACGTTAAATATATTACACGATATTTGCAAAAAAATAGAAGTTTCATACTTTAATAATAACTCAGAACAGTCATTAAAAATAAGAACACTATTAGAAATAGACTTTAAAAAAGTAAAAGTTTATAATACTAGTGAAATATTAAATATTAAAGAACTTTCCTGTAGTTTATTGATTTTTGATATTAGTGAAAATAATTACAGTAATAAAATAAAGAAAAAACTTGAAGACTTAAGTAAAAAATTTGTAATTTTATTATCACTAACTTCAAATTCTGATTTGCGCTTATATGATAAACTTAAACAAGATTATGAAATAAACTCTTTTGATAAATCAAATATTAATGCAGTTATCAATGTAATAGCAACAGCAGTTAAATATATTCAAAAACAATCCAAGATTAACTCTTTAGAGAACAAAGTAAGTGAGTTCAAAAAAATTTTAGAAATTTATGATGAGCATATAATTGCATCAATTACTGATAAAAAGGGAATTATAAAATATGCTACAAAAGCTTTTTCTATTATTTCAGGCTTTAGTAATAATGAATTATTAGGAAATAAACACTCACTAATAAGGCATAAAGATCAAGATAATAATACCTTTAAAAATTTATGGAAAAGTATAAGTTGCGGTAAGATTTGGAAGGGTGAGATTAAAAATAAAAAAAAAGATGGTGGTTTTTACTGGGTATATGCAACTATTTCTCCTGAATTTGATGAATTCAATAATATAGTTGGATATTCAGCAATAAGGCAAGATATAACCGAGAAAAAGCACATAGAATACTTAGCAATAACAGATAGTTTAACTAAACTTTATAATAGACGGCATTTTGATACAGTTTTTAAAAGAGAACTTAAAAATGCAAAAAGGCATCAATTTAATTTAGCTTTTATCTTACTTGATATTGATTTTTTTAAACAATATAATGATGCTTATGGACATCAAGAAGGAGATAATGTTTTAAAAAAAGTAGCAAAGTGCTTACAAAATACATTTAGAAGACCTGATGATTATGCTTTTAGAGTAGGAGGAGAAGAATTTGCTATATTATTTATTGTTGAAGAAAAAAATGATTCTATTTTATTAGCACAAGAATTATTAAAAAATATAGAAAACTTAAAAATAGAACATAAAGATAGTAAGATTTTAGATGTACTTACTATTTCCATTGGTTTATCTTATGTTCAAAGTTCAATTCATTTAGATACTAAGTATTTATATAAAGTAACAGATGATGCTCTATATTTTGCAAAAAGAAAAGGTAGGAATCAGTTAAAAAGTGTTAATATTAAAACTAATAGTTTTTAATTAATGCTTTAGTAACTTCTTGCAAAAGCTTAAAAAGTTTTATACTATCTTCTTCACTTTTATTAAACATTGGATTTATTTCTGCAATTTCCCAACAACAAACTTTTTTATTCTTTATTAGTTCTAAATTTAACAATAATGCTTGTTCAAATGACAAACCTTGAGAAGCTGGTGTTCCTGTACCTGGTACATATAAAGGATCAATACTATCTACATCAAAAGAAATATAAATATAGCGACAATGTTCTAACTTTTTAAAAATACTCTTAACTGTATTTTTAATTCCATTTAATGTTATGTCATTTACACTATGAACAGAGATATTATGTTTTTTTATTAATTTTTTTTCAGGCTCTTCAAAATTTCTTAAAGCACAAAAAACAATATTCTTTGTATCAATAGAGGCTCTATTATTAATAAAAAATTTTAATTTATCCCAATATTTTTTTTCTTCTTCACTTATATCATGTATTCTATTTTCTTTATTATCTAAAGAACAAACAGCAGCTAAAGGCATACCATGCATATTTCCACTAGGACTTGTATAAGGAGAATGAATATCTGCATGAGCATCAATATACACAACTCCAATTTCATCATCTTTATGAGCAAGAGCTAAACCATGCATTGTTCCTGCACAAGAAGCATGATCTCCTGATAATACAATTGGAAATATACCTTTTTCTCTTAAATCTTTTATTCTATAAGCTAATCTTTTAATAACTAAGTAAATTTTATCAATATATTTAGCATGTACAAATTCACTTTTTTCCAAATAAGCTTCATTTTCATCTTTTATAACAAGAGATAAGAATTCACTAAAGTATTTGGAGTTAATATCTTCACAGGACTGTTTAAGTGCATCAATACCAAAAGATGCACCAATTTTACTTCCTGCAATATCTGAGTAAACTTCAACTAAATTAATTCTTTTATTTATATCATTATTTTGATTTGTATTTATTTTTTTATTCATTTTGTTTCTTTATTATCTAATAAAGAGAATAAATCCTTTACATCTGAAATTTTTGGAATCATATACATCTCTTTTCCAATTTCATATTCTTTTACTAAAGAATAAACAAGTCGTAATATACAATAGTCTTCTAGGGCAAAACCTACAGAATCATAAATTATAGTACCATGAGTACTTACATGTAACGTTGATCTTTTATTAAAAATATCATGCAATTCTAAGCAAGTAAAATCTTTACTTAATTGTTGAATTTCACCTTCTATTTTGCTTTGAGGTAAATATTCAACAACAATATTAGCATTTTCAAGTAAATCTTTATGAAGCTCAGTTTTACCTGGACAATCTCCACCTAATGCATTTATAAAAACATCTTTTAAAATCATATCTTTTTTTAATATTGTTTGATTCGTTTTATCAGCGGTACAAGTAGTAATCAAATCAGCCCCTAAAATTGCATCTTTGGCACTTTTACATGGACTTAACTTAATATTGTAACCAGACATATTTTTAGTAAACTTACTCATAGCTTTTTCATCTATATCAAAAAATCTTATTTCTTCTAAATCAAAAACAAAAGAGTAAGCTAAATA
>CBDCZH010000004.1:0-34022 GCA_965224485.1 Arcobacteraceae bacterium
GTAAGTCACCGTTTTCATCTACTTGGGCATAAATAGCAAGTTGGGTATAAGCAGGACCTCTTTTTACAAGAGCTCCTCCTGAGTTGTTTGCAATACCACCAATAACAGTAGCACCTAATTGAGATGAGCCAATAACAGAGTGAGGAGTACGATTAATTTTGCTTAATTCTTCTTCTAATGAGTGTAAAGTAGTACCTGATAAACTAATGGCTTGTTTTCCATCATTTATTAAATGAATATTTTTAATAGCAAGTGTACTAATAATAACAAGATCTCTATCATAATCACTGCCACTAGGAGCAGAACCCTCTGTAAGACCTGTTTTTGCGGCTTGCATAATAATGATGCAATTAGCTTTAACACAAGCTTCAATTAACTTCCATTGTTCAAACAGTGTAGAAGGAAATACAACAGCTAAAGCTGTTCCAATACCTGAGCGAAAACCACTTCTATAATAAGAAGTTTTGCTCTCAGACGTAAGAACTTTTTTTGAGCCTACAATGCCTTCAAATTCTTGGATCAATTCGTTTTGTTGGGGTCTTGTCATTGTTTATCCTTACTTATTTAGTTTTTAAAATAATTTAAAAAATATATCGTATTTATTTAAGTGGATTATACTCATTTTTAACTAAGAGTAAGGATTATGTGGATTCTTTTACAAACTTTTGAATTAAGAATACTTCGATTTTTATATCTAAAGATTAAGGTCTAGTAATACTGAATATTTATACTAATGTTGATATAGTGCATCATAATAAATAATTAGCTAAAAGAGCAGTAAATTTATATAATTTGCACTTTGTCTTTTTATTTTACAAAAGTAGGCAAGGAAAATATTTATGCAACAATTAACAATAAAAAACTTATATTTTAAATATAAAAGTTCAAGCTTTCCTATTTTTGAAAATCTAAATTTAGACTTTGAAAAAGGATGGACTTGCATTGTTGGTTCAAATGGTTCTGGTAAAAGTACACTTTTACAATTAATCTCAAAAGATATTAAAAGTGAAAGTGGACATATAAAAGGAAATGACTTAACACATTACTGTACTCAAAGTACACAATATCCACCAAAAAATCTTGAAGATTTTATGTTAACATTTAATAGTAAATCTTTTAAAATACGAGATATGTTAAACATACCAGACTCATGGCTTTATTGCTGGAATAAACTATCACATGGAGAGAGAAAAAGAGTTCAAATTGCACTTGCACTCTTTTATGAACCTGATATTTTACTTGTTGATGAACCTACAAATCATTTAGATACTAAAAGTAAAAAGATTGTTTTAAATTCACTTAAAAGCTTTAAAGGGATAGGAATACTAGTAAGTCATGATAGAGAGCTGTTAAATAGTTTATCTACGTCAACAGTTATATTAAAAAATGAAAATATCCATATCTTTAAAACTCCATTTTCTAATGCAATGGATTCATATAAAAACAATATTGAGTTTTTAGAAAAAACTCAAATAAAACAAACTATTGAATCAAAAAAACTAAAAAAATCAATACAAGCACAACAAGAGAAAGTTAGTCAATCTAAAAAAAGATTTTCAAAAAAAAGTTTAGATAAAAATGATAGTGATGGTAAAACTAAAATTAATTTAGCTAGATTAACGGGTAAAGACAAAAATGATGGGCAAATGATTGTAAAGCTACAATCAAAGCAAAAACAATTGTTAGATAATACAGTAAAAACCAATAAGACATATAAATTAGGAATAGAATTTAATTCAAGTAAATCAAAAAATATTTTTCCAATTGTTATAGAAAATAATATATTAAAGTTATCAGAAACTAAAGAATTATCCTATGAAACACTTGTTATAAATGAATATGATAAAATTGGAATTATTGGAGAAAATGGTTCAGGAAAAAGTACTTTTTTAAATAATCTATTACTAACAATAGATTTAAAAGATGAATATTTATATATTGCACAAGAAATTACACAAGAAGAAAGTAAAAAACTTTTTGATGAAATAAATAGTTTACCAAATGATATAAAAGGCGAAATATATACAATCATAAGAAGACTAGCATCAGATCCCATAAAACTACAAGATAGTTTTATTCCAAGTCCAGGAGAGATAAGAAAACTAATGATTGCAAAAGGACTTTTACAAAATCCAGCATTGATTATTCTTGATGAACCAACAAATCATATGGATTTGGATTCTATCCTATCACTTGAGTTAGCTTTTAAAGAATATGATGGAACTATGATTATAATAAGTCATGATAAGGCTTTTTTAGATTCACTTGTAAGTGATATTTGGGAATTTAAAAAAGAGAATGAAGATTTATATAGAATTGAGAATTAAAATTGTGGCACTAGCCACCTTAGAATAAAGCCCTATTCTATAAAACTACTTTATTAGTTTATAGAATAGAATTGTTTTAGCTAACTGGTGTTTGCTCTTGTAAACTTTCAGTTCCCGCTCTTTTCTTCTTTTCCCAAAAAGAAGAAACAAGAAATTGGCTACGCTTCATCGGCCTAAAGGCTTCCAAAATATTTTTTATTGATTTACTTAAAAATATAACTTCCTAAAACATGCCTGAGGGCATCTTTATTAACGGTCAAACAGAAATTTTTGGGTTACGTAAAGAAATAAAAAAACTTTAGCTCTTGCAGATGTAGATTTAAAGGAAAGATTATTTGTCTGCTAAAGCAGATATGGTTTGAATACATACTTATAAATTCATTTTTATATTGGGCATTTTACTTAATCGCTCTAGCTCTGAGGAAGCTAGAGTTAGGGAAGAATAGAATTATCTTTTAGAACATTGGAATAAGTAAACACTCATATATCATGTCACTTTTTTATTAAATCTAAAGAATCAGTTCTTGAATAAATATATTTCAAAACTATATCTGCTTTAGCAGACAAAAGATTATTCCGTTGATTGCTACATTTGCAGGAGCTAAAGTTTTTTTATTTCTTTACGTAACCCAAAAATTTCTGTCTGAGTGTTTAAAAAGGTGCCGTAAGGGCACGTTTTAACGAGTTATATTTTTAAGTAAATCAATAAAAAAACTTTAGGTAGTCGAAGACCTCCGAAACGTAGTTGTTTTTGCTTACTTTTTGTCAATACAAAAGTAAGAAAGCGGGAACTGGAAGTTTACAAGAGCAAACACCAGTTATATAAAACTACTTTAATATATAAACTAATAATTGTAAAACTTTTTTAGTAAATTTCGGTGACAATTGCCACCTTAAAAAAACTTGAAATTTAAAGAAATGGAGACAGGAATGAATTAAATAATTAGGAAAACATTAAAAAAGTATATTAATAAGTTATTATAAGTGTTATTGGTCTATAATGTCCTACAAATGAATAATGGAGGCACAATACCAAATTATTTACTAAAGAAAAAAGTAATAAAGTTTCTTTGTAACTTCAAGTAACTAGTGAAATATATTTTGCTAAATTACTGCTAATAATTTGATATTGTGTCCCCAGAATTTACGTTAATAATTGAATTATGAGGTAAATAGACTAGAATGGGAATGAATAAATAGTTAGATTATATTGTCACTCAAATTAAGATGTTAGGATATGATATAGACTGAAATATATTATATTGTTTATATTTCTTTAATAGCTAGTGATTTTATTATATAATATCAAAAATACAATAGTTAAATTATTTAATTTAGCGGTAAATTAAGGAAATTAAAGAAATTATGGATTTTTCTCAAAGTAAAATTAAACATTTAATAGTTCATGAAATAGGTAATAAACTTAGAAATGAAAAAATATTTTTATCAGAAATATTGCAAAAAGTTGATGAAAGATTAGAAGATATACTTTTGAATTATTTTCTTAAATCATTTAAAATAGAACAAGAATTATTTTCACTAAATCATAATTCAGATTTAAATTTAAATGAAATATATTCTTATTCTAAGAATATATTTCAAAATAATAATGAAACTTCATTTATAGAAAATTCGCATAATATTGCTAAGCACTTATACGAATATTCTCTACATCCAAAAATTGCAAAGGGTGAATTAATAATTGTAGAAATAGAAAATATTATATATGAGACTAATAATATTAACTTAATAGGAATTTTTAAATCAGAAAAAAAAGATTCATTTTTAAAAATTCTAAAAACTGATAGTACAATTAATATTAAGAATGATAGAGGTATAAATATATCAAAATTAGAGAAAGCTTGTTTAATACTAAACAACAATGAGAATAAAGGATACACAGTTTTAAACATTGATAACAAAAATCAAGAAACTGAATATTGGACTTATAAATTTTTAAACATTAAACCATTAGATAACAATCGACATAAGACAAAAGAAATTATTAAAATATGTAAAAACTTTTCTGAAGAAATTTTAGCAGTAAAATATGATACTGATGAAAAATTCACTTTTAACAATGATTATATTAATTATTTTGAAGATAATGAATCATATGATATTAATAACTTTACAGAGTGTATATTTAAAAATGATAATATTAAAAAAGATTTCTTTGAATACCAAAAATCTAATAATGAATCATTTGATTTTAATATTAATGAAATGTTTTTATTATCACAAAATGATATTAAAAAAGAAAAAAAGAAAATTAAAAATATTATTAAATTAGATACAAAAGTAGAATTAAAAGTCTTATTAGATAAAGAAAATGGAACAAAGAATATTGAAAAAGGGTTTGATGAAGAAAAAGGAATGTCTTTTTATAAGATATATTTTAATGAAGAAATAAAATAGGAAAATAATAATGGATAATCTAAAAAGTGGTGGTGAAGACAAAAAGAATAGCGGACAATTAGGTGAAGTTTATGTATCTAATTTTTTAAAATTAATTGGTTGGAAAAATCCTATATCTGGTAGAGATATAGCTTGTTTAGAAAGTGAAAAGCATCATAAGCCTAACGAAACACATGGTGTTGACAATATATATACATATAACTCTTCTTTGGAAAAAGGTAGGCTAATTCACAATATAGTATCAGTTAAACATACTACTAATACATATAAAAATAGTGACTTTAAGAAACATTTTTCCGACTTAGCCAACACAATTGATTGTTATGAAAATTCATTATTATTTAAAGAAAATAGAGAAGGTACAGATACATTTAAGCCTGATCAAATTGTAGGTATTTTATTTTGGATAAGTAGTGAAAGTGATAGAACTAAATCTATTCTTGCTGAATTAAACTACCGCTTACCAATTGAATTAAACTATGATAGAATCCAAATTATGGATAATGATAGAATAGAGTTTATTACAAATAGTATAAATGTCGTGAAAAAAAGATTTGATAAATACAAATTAGAATTTTATTATATTGATACACCAAATAACACTGGAGATAGACTATATGCAGGGAAACAATTACCTGTCGAAATGTTTAATTGTGATATCCAAATTTTTAGATTACAAAAAAATGAAGAAATAATTCTAGCTATAGTAATTAAAGATGAGTTTCATCCAGATGAGTTAAAAAGAATTTTTGGATTAGCTCATACAATTTCCAATAATTTAACTAACAATGTATCAATATTCTTTCCATTATTTGAACATCAAGTACAAAGAAATATTAATATAGTGAATGAGATTAAAGGGCTATTTAAAGATAAAGATTTTATAGATACTACAAATATATATGGTTATGAT
The DNA here is from genome assembly GCA_965224485.1 of Arcobacteraceae bacterium. GTDB lineage: Bacteria > Campylobacterota > Campylobacteria > Campylobacterales > Arcobacteraceae > NORP36. The sequence continues at coordinate 5,659 of CBDCZH010000004.1, forward strand.
ATTGGATTTAAAGATGTTATAGAAACAATTGAAATATCGGATGAAATTACCAATGAAGAAATAACTCAACTAAAAGATGATAATGGTAAAATACTACCATATGGAGATCATTTACGAAACTTTATTAATAATTCTTCAATTTCAGAAAGTGAATTAAATATATTTCTAAAAAGAAAAGGTATTTATATATGTAAACATACAAAAAAAGAATTTACTATTCCTATAGTATCTTCTATGCTTCTTAGTCCAAAAGAATTTGAGATATTAAAGAGTCATCATGAAATATCAGAGCATAAAGATAAAAGATTTTCTTCAAGTTTAGATACCGCTTCTAAAGTAACAGGAGATGACTTAATCAAAGTGTTAAAGAGTATTGATTTAAATCAAATTGCAAAGAGTAAATTTCCAAACTATCAATTTACAATTCCAAAAGCTGACTTTAAATTAGATTATAAGAATAAACAACTAATACTAACATATGAAATAGAAAGTTATTATCGTAATAGGTCATGGGATGAACAAATAAATAATTTTAAAGGTACTGTTATTTTTGATTATAGCAGTACATCTTTAGAAATAATTTCAGAAAATATTTATAGTTCTAATGAAACACTAGAAATAAATAGAAGAATAATTAATTATGCAAAAATTGAATTAAAAAAAGCTAATATTATTAAAAGTTTAAAAGAAAATAAAATTTTAATGAATGATCTTACTTATACACAAATTTTTCAATTTTTATTATCTTTTACAAATAATAATTTATTTCGGGACATAGAATTTAATAATATAACAAGTATTGATATAGAATTTGATACAAAAAAAGATATACCGGATAATAGTAATATTAAATGGATGGAAAGTTATATAAAAAAATTAAAACTAGATGGTGCTAAAATAGAAGAGATTGAGATAATTAAGAAAGTTGAATATCATAAGTATTTAAAATGTTGGGGAATAATTGCTGAATATAAATTTGATACTTATAAAGCGAAGGGTTCTGCAAGTATCAAATTAGAATTTCATAAATCAACTGGAGAGTTTATGATTATTATGGATAAGTATAACTTTGATAAAAAGTTATACACTCAAAAAATAATTGATAAACTAATTTTACAAGAAATAAACAATATTAAGCACAATAAATATAAAGAAATTAAAAATGATTCAAAAAATAAGAAAATAGAAAATAAATTAAAAAATAAAAAGGAATTTGAACTCAATACTGTAAATTAATATTATGATAAATCCTTGTTCCTAAATATTTTTATTTTGAGAAAATAAGATTAAGAGCAAAAGTAAAAAATTGAGAAATTGGAAAAATTGGGACAGTTGCCACCTTAAAAAAACTTGAAATTCAAGAATTCATAGTAATCCTTTTATTTAAATCAAGAGTAGATTTCTACTCTTGAACCCCACATGCTTTTGAATAAAATTTTTTATCATACTGCTTATTATTTCTGTATAAACTATGAGCAATAATTATCATCTTTCTCATAACTGCTATTTGTGCAACTGTTGTGTGTTTTCCATTTTCTTTGAGTCTTTCAAAAAATCTTTTAAAGTTTTCATCAAATCTAATAGCCGTCATTACTCCCATAAAGAGCGTACCTCTATATAATTTTGAGCCAGCTTTTGATATTTTGGGTTTCTTATGTACAGAAGTTCCTGATTCTTTTACAATTGGATCTAATCCAGATAGAGCTACTATTTGTCTTTGATTGGCTTTTGGATATTTAATGAATAAGTGTAACAAGACTATTGCACCAACTTTACCAATACCAGATAATGTTTTTATATTATTGTAATTTAATAATAAATCTTCATTTTTTTCTATTATATTCATAACCTGATTTAGAATATCTTCTTGCGTATTCTTTAAATTTTTCATTGATTTGTTTAGTTCTTTTATTACAAAAGAACTTCCATCTTTTGCACTTAATGCTTCTAAATGATTGGATGTTTTCGTTTTTTGTTTTGAAGTGAATTTATAATAACCCATAAGCTCTTTTATACTTTCTGCTTCTTCATTGATATAAGGTACTTTAATCTCTTAGATTAAAAGTGCCTATCCCCATTTCTTTCTAATATTATTAAAATAATTGTGATATAATTTAATAAAACAAAGGACTTAAGAATATGAATAAAGAAGATATAATTAAAGTACTTAAAAGTAAAAAATCTTTGTATCACTTGAAAAATTTCATATTGTTTGGTTCTGTTGCTACTGGAACAAATAAAGTTGATAGTGACATTGATATAGCTTACATTGAAGATGGAAAAAGAAGATTGAATTTTGCTAATTATTTAAAACTTGAAAATGAACTTGAGAATATATTTAAGACTAAAATTGATTTAATTAATTATAAAAAATTCAACCCACTTGTTAAACTTCATTCAGAGAAAGAATTTATTTATGTTTGATAGTAAAAACATATTATATATTTTAACAATGCTTGAGGCAATAGAAAAGATTTTTATCTATTCAGCTGATTTTGCAGATGAAGAAGAATTTTATAGTGAAAATAAGCAATTAAATTTTAATGCAACAGTAAATTTATTAATAGCAATAGGTGAAGAAAATAAAAAGATTCGCTCTGACTTGAAACTATCTAATAAAATTAATTGGAAAAATATATCTGCAATGAGAGATAAAATTTCACATAATTATAGAGGTATAGATGAATCAATGGTATGGGAAATTATAAAAGATTATTTACCTATATTAAAAGACTTATTGATAGAAATGTTACCAAAGATAGAAAATAATAAACTTTATATAAACGAAGCTTTAAATACAAAATACTATGCAGAATTAACTTATTTAAAAAAACTATTTTAATACTAAGTACAGCAGCTCTTTAGTCTGGTCATTTAAAGTTTAAAACACTAACAAAACTTTGAAGAAAGACAAGTGGGGTGTATATTCCTTCAAATTTTTAATTATCAATTTAATATAAGAAACGAGTGTAGACTGTACATATATAAAGTTTATAAGTAATAGCAACACCGTTCCTCATCTTATAAATTTTTTAAAAGTAATATATACACTATTTACAAAATACTAAAAAAATGTTATAATTATCCGTATAATTAAAAGGATAATAATATGGTAGCTTATACTCAAAATGAATTAGTTTCAGCAACTGAAATATCAAAGCAATTTGGAGAATATATCTCTAAGGTTAAAAATGGAATAGTTGATAAAATTGGAGTTCTTAAAAATAATAAATTAAATGCAGTTATCTTATCAGTAGAAGAGTATGAACGTATGTCTGAAGCAATGGACTTACTTGAAGATATGAAAATATTTCAAGAAGTACAAGGGCGTTTTAAATCTGATAAAAAACTTCTTGATGGAAATGATGTATTAAAAAAACACGGTTTGATGTTGGATGTATAATTTTAAATTCTACGAAGAAGCAGAAAAAGACCTTTCTAAATTAAATAATTCTGTTAAACAACTTTTTGTAAAAAAACTAAGTCAAATAATTAGTAATCCAGAAATAGGAAAAAATCTAGGTAATAAAAACAACTTGAATTTAACAGGTCTAAAAAAAGTTTATTTTGATAATAAAAGATATAGAATAGTTTATGAAATCATAGAGAATGAAATTATTATACATATAATCGCTATTGGTAAACGAGATAATATGAAAGTCTATAAGGAAGCTAGTAATAGGTATGAAAAACATAACAATAACTAGCATACGAACGCAGAGCGTCGCTGAAGTCAAACGTTATATCTAATATTAATCGTTGAATCAAATCTTTATTTAGTCTAATAAAAGAAGACTGGCATATTTATTTAAAATTATGCCAATTTGTTTAAGTTAAAGATAATTTTGTATCTTTTTCTATTAAACCTTTTACATAAGAGTTTAATGAAACACCAATTCTTAATGCATTTCTAACAGCTGCTAAGTGAAGTTCACTTCCTGCTCTAATATTAAAAACACCTTTAAATGCTTTTTGCGGAACTTTATTTAATTCTTTACAAGTATCTAGATATTCATCAACAGCATCTTTAAAATTAATTTCTAAGTCATCAGCTGTATATGCTTCAAAAGTAACTAAATCATTAATCATACTTAATTTACCAAAAAAACATTTATCTTCTTGTGAATATTCAACTGTACCAATATAACCATTATATTCAATAGTATTTGACATTATATTATCTCCTTTAATTTAATTTGTATTTGTTTTACAAGATATACTTTTAGTATATCACTTGGGTGTGGTTTGTGAAGATTTATTAATAAATCTTTTTCTTTATTGTAAAACTTTACGGCAGAACCACTACCTTCTATTTTAATAAACCCTAAAGACATAAGCAACGAACTTAGTTCCTTAAAAGTCAAATCCTTTCTTGTTGGATTTTCTAAAAACTTTAATATTAATTTGTCTTTTTTACTCATGTATTATGATACCATATTTCAGTTACAATTACAAATAGTTTTTAGTTTATTAAAATTCCAAGGACGTGATACCTAATTATTTAAAATTACTTGACAACATAACAAAATCTTGAAGCAAGCGCAGAGAATCGCTCAAGTCAAACCTTGTACACAGAAAGTTAGTATTAAATAAATTTCATTTTTAAAGTATAACTATAAAAGACGAATTAACAGAGTTCTTGCTATATACAACTGCTAATAGTGATATGAAAGTAGAGAATTAAAGAAAGTTCAGTTAGTTCCATTTTGGAACATACCACTTCTCATGGTGAAATAAAGGACAAAACTTAAATATAAGAACTTAAGAGAAATTCACTTAAGTTTTGATAAGATATGTTATATTTAGCTATTGGAGAAAAATATGCAAACATTAACAATAAATATTCAAAATGAATCATTAACAAAAAAAGTCTTATGGATGTTAGAGCATTTTAAAGATGATGGTCTTGAAATAACATCAAATGAAAATATTGAAGACTTAAAACTAATAAAAGCAACAAAAAATGAAGAAACTATAACTTTTGAAGAATCCTTAATATAAGTATTTATATTATTACTTCCCAATACCCAGCACGTAAACTACCTGCTCTTTTTAACTTATTTTCATCTTTTAATTTTTTTATGATTTTCTTAATTCCAGATTCACTCATTGATAAAAATTCGCATAATTCTTTTATTGTTATCTTATTATTCTCACTAATAAGTGATAATATCCTTTGGTCACTTTTTTGGTTACTTTTATAGTTACTTTTTAAAGATTCTTGTATTGATTCTAAAATCATTGCTAACATGAACTCAATAAATGGCGTACTCTCACCCATTTCAGTTGAATCTTCAATTGCTTTATAATATTGTTCTTGGTGATCTCTTATTATACTTTCTGTTGGTAAAAGAGAGAAAATTGGATTATATCTATTTAAGATTACACTTTGCCAAAGTCTCCCTATTCTTCCATTACCATCTGAAAAAGGATGAATAAATTCAAATTCGTAATGAAAAATACATGATTTTAAAAGCATATGTTCTTCACTTTTTTTAAGCCATAAGAATAAATCTTGCATTAAAATTGGTACAAGATTAGCTTTTGGAGCTATATGCTCACCTACTCTGACATTAACACTTCTAAACTTACCTGAATTTTTTAGTATTTCAGCCATTAATATTTTATGAGCATCTAATAAATCATTGATGTTAAAAAAAGAGTATGAATCTAAGCTCTCATAAGCTTTGATAGCGCCTTTAACTTCTAAAAGTTCTGTATTTGTAGCTAATACTCTTTTTCCTTCTAAAATTGCTGTAATTTTCTCAACACCTAGATAATTACCTTCTATTTCTAAAGTACCTGCTAAAGTTTTAATACGATTCTTTTTTCTAAGCATTAAAGTAGTTTTTTTAGATGAATTAAGTTCTAGTTTTATTAAGTCTTCACTAATTTTTGTAGAAAGCTTTAGAATATTAGATGTAATAGTATATGGGGGAACATAATCTTTCATTTAAAACTCTCTTTTACTTTAAATCTTTATTTTGTTCTATTATATCTTAAAATTTATATTATTACCAAGCATAAAAAAACCCAATTTAGGCTCTATTTCTAGGCTTAAATTGGGTTGATATACTGATATTTAAAACTTATATATTAGATAGATATTTCCTTAATATCTGCAATATTTTTAAAAGCTTTGTATACTAAAGCTATTAAGTTTTTTCTATTTGTTTTAATTTGTATGTTTTCATGATTTACAAAAACATTTTCAAAGAATGAATCCAGGGCTGGTTTTAGAGAAAAAAGAGCTTCTAGTTCTTCATCATATGAGTTATAGGAACTATTTATTACTTTTTTATACTCTTTATATAAAGCTTTTTCATCATTTTCTTCAAATAAAGTTTCATCTAAACTTAGATTTTCTTCAATATTTACATCTTTTATGATATTTGATACTCTCTTAAAAGTACTTGAGTAGTTTTTAAAATCACTACTTAAAACAATTGGATTAAGAGCACATAGTTTCTTTGATATTTTATAAACATCTTTTTCACCACTTCCTAAAACTGCTTTTAAAACAGAAGGATTTACTTCAAAAATTTTAAATAATCTTTCATTGAAAAAATCTAATAAAAGTTTTTTATCTAAACCTTTGTAACTTGAACTAAGTTCATCTATAATATTTGATAAGTTTAATTCTAATTTATGCTCCATAGAAATCTTAACAATTCCAGCAGCTGCTCTTCTTAAAGCAAAAGGATCTTTAGAACCTGTTGGTATTTTATTAACAGAAAATAAGCCCATTAAGTTATCAAGTTTATAAGAAAGTGCAATAATACTCGAAAAAACAGAAGAAGGAAGCTCTGAATCTTCTCCTAGAGGTAAATACTGCTCTTTTATTGCCATATATACTTCTTTTTCTTCATTTGCAGCTTTTGCGTAATAATAACCCATCAGACCTTGTAATTCTGTAAATTCATAAACAACTTCTGACATTAAATCAGCTTTTGATAAATTAACTGCTTTTGTAATTAATGAAATATCTTCTATATTATAAAGTTTTGCTAGATAAGTTGCTATTTTTGCTTCTCTTTGAAGTTTTTCATACATAGAACCTAAACCTTCAACAAAAACTAACTTTTTTAAACCTTCATTACTCAAACCAGTTTTTAAGTCATTTTTATAAAAAAACATTCCATCTGCTAATCTTGGTCGTAAAACTTTTTCATTTCCAGCAATTATATGTGAAAAATCATTAGTTTTTGAATTAGATACAACTATAAAGTTATTAGATAAAACTCCGTCTTTATAAACAGCAAAATATCTTTGATGTTCTTTCATAGAAGTTACTATAACTTCCTCAGGTAATTCTAAAAACTCTTTATCAAAGGTACCTAAAAGTGCTGTTGGATACTCAGTAATTGCTACAATTTCATCTAATAAGTTTTCATCTATATCAATTTTAATAGAGTTCTTATTTTGTATTTCTTTCATTTGTTCTAAAATAAGTTCTCGTCTTCTTTTTTGGTATAAAATAACTCCAGACTCTTTAAGTTTCAAGAAATAATCTTCTGGATTTTTAAAAGAAAAAGCATCATAAGAAACCATTCTATGAGGATAAGCTGCATTTGAAGATTTAACGCCAAATAAAGATGCCTCAATACTTTCTTCGCCTAAAAGAACACATAAACTTCTAACTGGTCTAATAAAACTATCTTTTCTACTAGCCCATCTCATTGATTTTCCAAAATTTAAACTTTTGATAAATTCATTAATCATATCATTTAATAAACTTTTAGATGAAGCACCTTTTTTCTCACTTTTAAAGTATAGCACCTCACCTTTAGGTGTATCTTTTGTTTGAATATTTTCTACATCAATACCACATTTTTTGGCAAAACCTAAGGCAGCACCTGTTGGTTTTCCATCTTTATATGCAATACTAACAGGTGCTCCTGTTAGCTCAATTATAGAATCTTCTTGAGAAAGTGGAAATTCATTATGCCAAAGAACTAATCTTCTAGGAGTATAATAAAATTCAAAACCACATAAGATTTTATACTCTTCTAAAATTTTCATCCATTTTTTTTCTATGTTTTTAAGTTCTTTTAAAAATGCAATAGCAGGTAATTCTTCAACACCTATTTCTATTAATAATGGTTTAGTCATTCTTTTCCTTCTCTTTTTCTTCTATATCTTCTAGCTTTTTTACATGTTTATTTACTTGTTGTTTATTAAACCCTCGAATAAAACCAAAAACAATAATTACAAACATAATTATAATAACAATATCTAATATATCTTTCATAAATCCTACTTATCTTTTTCTATATTTTTAAGATCTTCATTTGTATAAATAAGACCATCAATTTCTAAATTTGCTATTTCTTCAAACTCATCACTTGAAGAAATAATTGTAATATTTTTAGCATCAAACATATAGTTATCTGCTATTTTTTGTATTTTAATACTTAAATCTTTTTTTGAGATAATATAAGTAGCACTTAGTGCATTTGCATAAAGTGCTTCTTTTACAGAGCTTACATATACAGCAAAAAATAAATTATTTTCTTTACAATAACTCTCTAGGCTCAAATTGTGAGAAAAAAGCAAAACAGAGTTTGCTTTTGTATTTTTTATATCTTCTTTAGAATGTATTAAATAAAATTCTTCACAAGATACGAATTCATCACCTAAAATTATCATTTAAGGCACTCTTGTGAACAAAAATACTTACCATTACTTAAAATAGCTTCATCTTTAGAGATAAAAGTTTGACACTTTGGACACTCTTCCATAACATCTTCGATTTTTTCTTTTTCTTTTTTTATATTAGAGTTAACTATATTTTCTCTATTTTTTTTGAAAAAAACTATATATACTAAAAATAGTACTGCCCCAATTGCTAATATTTTAAAAACCAACTTTTATCCTTTGATATACAAATAGTTTCTCTCATTTAGACTAACTATTTTGTATTTATTTATTTTTGCATCTTCTAATTCTGTTTCCAACATACTTCCTTTATAAAAAAGGTAAGCTGTATCATTATTTGTGATATTTTTTGTTAAATCAAGTAATAAAGCTGTATTAGTAACTGCACGTGAACTAACTAAATCTACTTGTAAGTCTTTTACGTTCTCAACTCTATTACATATAATTTCAACATTTTCAAGTTTTAAAGAGTTTTTTACAAAGTTTAAAAATGCTACTCTTTTAGCTCTTGGTTCTATTAAATATGTTTTAAGTTCAGGTCTAGCCATTGCTAAGAAAAGACCAGGATACCCTGCTCCTGTTCCTATGTCAGCCAAAGAATTAAATTCTTCTAAAAAGCCTAGAGGAAAAACAGAATCATAAATATTTTTTTCTATTTTTTCAGCTTCTAACTCTGCACTTAAGTTATGAACCTTGCCCCATTGTTGAAGCATTGAAATAAAACTATTACAGTTTTTTATAAAATTTTTATCAAATGTAAAATTAATCTCTTCTATACTGTTTTTTAAATTCACTTTTTACCTTAATCTTATAGTTTAGCTTATAATAAATGACCCATTTTTTCTTTTTTTGTACTTAAATACTCTTTATTGTGTTTATTAACTGCTGTAATTGCAGGAATTCGCTCTTCTATTTTTATTCCTAAAGATTCAATATATTGTATTTTTCTAGGATTATTTGTTATTAATTTTATACTTTTTAAGTTTAGATCTGCAAAAATTACTTTTAAAACAGAATAATCTCTGTCATCTTCACCAAAACCTAATTCTAAGTTAGCTTCTATTGTATTTCTTCCATTATCTTGTAAGCAATAAGCATTTACTTTATTTAATAAACCTATATTTCTACCCTCTTGTCTGTGGTAAATAATTATTCCACCTTCTTTAGCTATAAATTTTAAAGCTAAATCTAGTTGATCTTGGCAATCACACTTAAGCGAGCCAAAAGTATCTCCTGTTAAACACTCAGAGTGAACACGTACAAAAGGTATTTCTAGTTCATTAAAGTTTTCACTCATTAATAATAAATGTTCTTGATTATTTTGTTTATATGCTTTTATTTTGAACTTTCCGTATTTAGTTGGTAAGTTTGCTATGTTTGAGCTTTGTATATTCATTCGATTTTAAACCTTATGTTGTTACAATGATGACTTAAAAAATCAAGCCAAATTAACAAATAAAAAAATTATATTTTCATTTGGTCAAAGATTATATCTAAAAGAGGTAAATAGAATGTTTAAAAGATTTAGAAGATTAAGAATTAATGAAACTTTAAGAGATATGGTAGAAGAGACTAGTTTACATGCAAGTGATTTCTTATATCCTTTGTTTGTACAAGAAGGTAAGAATATTAAAAACGAAGTGAGCTCAATGCCTGGTGTTTTTCAAATGAGTTTAGATGTTATTTTACAAGAATGTAAAGAATTACAGCAAATTGGACTCAAGTCTATTATACTTTTTGCAATTCCTGATGTTAAGGATTCAATTGGAAGTGAATGTTTATGTGATGAAAGTTTAATTGCAAGAACTATAAAAGCTATTAAAAAAGATTTTCCTTCAATGTTTATAGTAACTGATTTATGTTTTTGTGAATATACAGACCATGGTCATTGTGGAATAATAGATCCAAAAACAAAAAGTGTACATAATGATAAAACTTTAGAAATTTCAGCCACACAAGCACTAGTGCATGCAAACGCAGGTGCTGATATGATTGCACCTTCTGGAATGATGGATGGAATTATAAAAACACTAAGAACCACTTTAGATGAAAATGGTTTTGAAAACCTTCCAATTATGGCTTATTCTTCTAAATTTGCCTCTGGATATTATGGTCCTTTTGGTGATGTTGCGCAAAGTGCACCCTCTTATGGAGATAGAAAAACATATCAAATGAACCCAGCTAATAGACTTGAAGCAATAAGAGAATCTTTAGCAGATGAAGAAGAAGGTGCTGATATTTTAATGGTTAAACCAGCTCTTGCATTTTTAGATATTATAAGAGATATTAGAAATAATTCACAACTTCCACTTGCTGCTTATAATGTTAGTGGTGAATATGCAATGCTTAAATGTGCACAAAAAGCTGGTGTAATTGATTATGAAAGAGTTATGATGGAAACGCTATTAGCTTTTAAGCGAGCTGGAGCAAATATAATTATTTCTTATCATGCTAAAGAAGCTGTAATATTATTGAATAAAAACAAGTAATAAAAGAGTAAAAATGAGCCAAACTTATCAAGAAGCAATTGAAAATTCAAATATTGTATCAAAAACAGATATTAATGGAATAATCACCTTTGTAAATGATGAGTTTTGCAAGATTTCTGGTTTTACCAAAAAAGAACTGCTTGGAAAAAACCATAATATTGTAAGACATCCAGATGTTCCTATCAACAATTTTAAAAATTTATGGAAAATAATTTTAAACAAGAAATCATTTAAAACAACAGTTATGAATCTTTGTAAAGATGGTTCAACTGTTTACTTAAATACTACAATAAGTCCTATTTTAGATAACAACGATGAGATAAAAGAGTTTATTGCTATTAGATATGATGTTACTAAAGAAGTTGAGCTTAAAAAAGCTTTAGAAAAAAAAGATAAAGAGCTTGAAGAGTTAAACCAAACCTTAGAATCTAGAGTTTTTAAACAAACCAAGCAGCTAAAAGAGTTAAATAAAACCCTAGAACAAAGAGTGTTTAAAGAAATTGAGAAAAATAAACAAAAACAAAAAATACTTTTTTGGCAGTCTCGTATGGCATCTTTAGGGCAAATGTTAGCAAATGTTGCACATCAGTGGAGACAACCATTAACAGAGTTAAATTTAAGTTTATATAATTTAAAAAAAGCTTCAAAAAATAGAAATGAAAAAGATTTAGATTTTTATTATAAAGATTGTAAAGAAACTATTTTAAATATGTCTAAAACTATTGAAGACTTTACAAACTTTTTTAATCCAGATAAACCTAAAAAGAAGTTTTTAATACAAAATTCAATAGAAGAAGCACTTTCAATAGTATCAAAACTTATTTCAAAGAATGAACTAAAAATAAGTACATTTTTTTTAGATCTTAATACTATTGGTGTTTCAAATGAATTATCTCAAGTAATAATAAATTTACTTCAAAACTCTAATGATGCTTTTACACATAAAAAAATAAGTGACAAAAGAATTGAGATTATAATAAAAGAAGATATACATAAAAACTTTGCAATTATTACATTTAAAGATAATGCAGGTGGTATTAATCAAGAAATATTGGATAAAATTTATGAGCCATACTTTTCAACAAAACATTCTAGTGTTGGAACTGGTTTAGGTTTATTTATGTCTAAGATGATAATTGAGAAATCCTTAAATGGTACTATGAATGCACAAAGTATAAATAATAGTACTATATTTACTATAACTATTCCACAAGGTTAAAAATGAGTGAAAATTTAGAAAATGATTTAAAAGACTTAAAAGATCTAGTTGTTCTTATTGTAGAAGATGAAATTAAACTATCAAAACTTTTAAAAGATGTGATGAGTGATTATTTTAAAACTATTATAATTGCAAATGACGGTAAAGAAGGAATAATGAAGTTTAAAATCAATAAACCAGATATTGTAATAACTGATATTATGATGCCAAAAATGGATGGTTTAGAGATGACAATGGCTATAAAAGAATTAGATGAAGAAGTTCCTATTATAGTACTTAGTGCTTTTTCTGATACTCCTAAACTTCTTACAGCTATTGACATAGGAATTAGTAAATATTTTATTAAACCCTTTGATCCAGATGAATTAATAGAATATTTAAGCACTTTAGCTAATAAACTAAATAAAAAGAAATCTATTGTTTTAAAAGATGGTTTTGTTTTTAATAATATAAGAAATTCATTATATAAGAACAAAAAATTAATACCTTTGACTAAAAGAGAAAAAGAGTTTTTATACATATTAATAAAAAATCAAAACTCTGTTGTTAAAATAGATGAAATTAAAATGCTTTTATGGAGTGAGCTTGTTACTGATGAAAGATTAAGAACATTTATTAAAAGAATTAGGTTAAAAACATCAAGAGACTTAATAGAAAATGCCTCAGGGCAAGGTTACTTAATTTCTAAAGATAATATTTAATTTATCTTTGGAAATTTTATCCTTATTAAAAAAACTCTCTTGGCTTATATTTCCTAAATTATTTGTAGTTTGCAAAAAAGATTGTATATAATAGTTTTTAGTATAGTTTTTAGCATATAAAAAATCTATCATTTCATTTATATCATTTTCATTTAATAAGTCACTATTAACAGTAGTTCTAACTTCAAAATCTAGCTTACTTTTTATTAAAAAATCTAAAGTTTTTTCAAAGTTTTCAAAATTATTAGAGTATGTTATTTTGGCAAATTTATTTTCTAAGGATTTAAAGTCTAAAGCTAGGTAATCAATTAATTTTAAATTGACTAATTCTTTGATTCTATTAGTTTGTAAACCATTTGTATCTAATTTGATTTTAAAACCTAGTTTTTTTATCTCAAAACATAAAGCTTTAAGTTCATGAACAGTAGCTTCACCACCACTTAGAACAACAGCATCTAATAAATCAACTCTTGTTTTTAAAAAATCCAAAACATAAGCTTGAGTAAATTTTCCTTTATTGCTTAACACAATATCATTGTTATAACAATATAAACATCTCATATTGCATTTAACAAACCAGACTACACAAGATAAATGACCTATGTAATCTGTTGTTGTAAACTTTGTTAAATCATATACATTATTCTTTGAACTGAATTCTTTGTACATGCTCACCTTTTTTTCCTATATTAAAACTCTCAACAGGTCTATGATAACCCATAACTCTTGTATATACAATACACTTAGATCGTAACTTCTCTAAATTTTTTGGTACTTTATTTATTTGCATTTTTTCTTTCCTTTTCTAAGATTTCTTCATCACATTTAGGACAATACTCATACTCTCCTGCTAAATAACCATGTTTTTGACAAATTGAAAATAGTGGTGTAATAGTTATATAAGGTAATCTATAATTACTAATAACATTTTTTACTAATTTTCTACAAGCCTCAATAGAACTTAGTTTTTCTCTCATATAAAGATGTAAAACTGTTCCTCCTGTATATTTACACTGTAAATCATCTTGAAGATCTAAAGATTCAAATACATCATCAGTATAATCAACTGGCAATTGAGATGAGTTGGTATAATAAATATTCTTATCAAAACCAGCTTGTAAGATATTTTCGTATCTTTTTTTGTCTTCTTTTGCAAATCTATAAGTAGTTCCCTCAGCAGGTGTTGCTTCAAGATTATATAAATTTCCTGTTTCTTCTTGATATGAAATCATAGTTTCTCTCATATAATCTAAAATCTCAATACTTAATTTCATTCCGTATTCATGAGATATATCATATTTATCATCGCTAAAATTTCTTACCATTTCATTTAAACCATTAACTCCAATAGTTGAAAAGTGATTATTAAAACCATTTAAATATCTTTTTGTATATGGATATAATCCTCTATCAAACATATCTTGAACAAAAATTCTTTTTTTCTCTAAAGTAGATTTTGCTAAAGTCATTAACTCATTAATTCTAGCAAATAAGCCTTTTTTATCATTTTTATATACATATCCAAGTCTTGCCATATTAAGTGTAACAACACCAATACTTCCAGTCATCTCAGCAGAACCAAAAAGACCACCACCTCTTTTTAGAAGTTCTCTTAAATCAAGTTGCAGTCTGCAACACATAGATCTTACATGTCCAGGTTTATATGCTTTTTCATTTTCTATTAAATTACCGTTTTCATCTTTTATATATTGGCTACCAATGAAGTTTTGAAAATAAGAAGAACCTATTTTTGCAGTGTTTTCAAATAATAAATCAGTATTTTCTCCATGCCAATCAAAATCTTCTGTAATATTAACAGTAGGAATTGGAAAGGTAAAAGGCTGCCCTGTTGTATCACCCTCTGTCATTACTTCATAAAAAGCTTTATTAATTAAATTCATCTCTTTTTGGAAATCTTTATATGTTAAATCCTCAAAACTTTTATAACCTTTTTCTTTAAGAGCATCAAGAAGTTTTTTATTCTTAAAATCTTTTAATAAATGTTTTTGATTTTTTGTAGGAATTTGATCTTTTAAATCACCTGGAACTACCCAATCAATAGTAACATTTGTAAAAGGACTCTGACCCCACCTAGCAGGAACATTTAAATTATAAATAAAAGATCTAATTGCTTTTTTAATTTCTTTATATTCTAATTGATCTTTATATACATAAGGTGCTAAATACGTATCAAAAGAGGAAAAAGCCTGAGCTCCAGCCCATTCACTTTGTAATATTCCTAAAAAGTTAGCCATTTGACCTAAGGCTTCTCGTAAATGATTTGGAGCAAAACTCTCAACTCTTCCTCTTACCCCATTAAATCCCTCATCTAATAAAACTCTTAAAGACCAACCAGCACAATAACCACTAAGACAATCTAAGTCATGAATATGGTAATCAGCGTTTCTATGTGCATAACCTTCTTCTTTTGAATAAACTCTATCTAACCAATAATTAGCGATTACTTTTCCAGCTGAGTTATTAATAAGTCCAGCATGAGAATAACCGGTATTAGAATTAGCTTTAATTCTCCAATCTTCTCCATTTATATACTCTTGAATAGTAGCACTTGAATCAATATAAGTAGTATCCGTATCAAGTCCTAAAACATGTTCTCTTTGCATTTTATGAAGATGTCTATATGTCATAAAAGATTTCATTACTTCAAAATATCTTGCTTTATACAGCTCTTTTTCAATAATATCTTGAATATCTTCAACCGCAACAACTCTTTTTGTTTTTATAAGTGCTAATACATTAAAAAATATTGAAGCGTCATAAGTAATATGAACAGACTTAAAACATTTTCTAATTGCATCTTCAATTTTAAAAGCTTCAAATTTTTTATTATAACCATCTCTTTTTAATATCTTAGTAATCAATACAAACTCCAGTTATTTTTTATGAATTATATGCCTTTCATCTTAAAACATCATAATAAAATATGTCACTAAAGTGTCATTATACGGGCTCTGCAGAGTTTTTTAGGACTTAGTTAAATAAATAATAAATTTATAAATTTACAAATATTATTCTTAATATTATTAAAATAGTAAAAAAGAAATATTTACTCATTAAGAGAGAAACAAAGCCATTTTTTATATAATAAATACTTTTTAATGAGAATAAGGATTATAGAATGAAACACTTTTTAACATTGGCTGATTATTCAAAGGAAGAAATTCTTGCGATTTTGCACTTAGCTGAAAAAATCAAACTTGAGACAAAAAATAAAATTTATAAAGAATATATGCCTAAGCAAACTTTAGGAATGATTTTTGAAAAAAGTAGTACTAGAACTAGAGTCTCTTTTGAAGTTGGTATTTATCAATTAGGTGGAGTTGGTTTATTTTTATCTTCTAATGATATACAGCTAGGTCGTGGTGAGCCTATGAAAGATACTGCAAGAGTAATTTCAAGAATGGTTGATATGGTAATGATTAGAACATTTGAGCACTCAAAACTAGAAGAGTTTGCAAAGTATTCTAACGTTCCTGTAATAAACGGATTAACTGAAGATTACCACCCTGTTCAATTATTGGCTGATTATTTAACGATTATGGAGTTAGGATTAGATGAAAATTTAAGCGTTGCTTATATAGGAGATGGAAATAACTTAGCACATTCATGGCTTATGCTTGCTGCTAAACTTGGATTTGAACTTAGAATTGCAACACCTAAAAACTATGAAGTAAAAGAAGAAATTCTACAAAAAGCCTTAGATTTTGCTAAAATATCAGGAGCTAAAATCATTATTTCAAATGACCCAAAACAAGCTGTAAAAGATGCTAGTGTAGTTACGACAGATACTTGGGTTTCTATGGGACAAGAAGAGCAAAAAGAAAAAAGAGTAAAAGATTTCAAAGGATATATTGTTGATTCATCTATGATGAAATTAGCAAAAACTAATTCTATTTTCTTGCACTGTCTTCCAGCTTATAGAGAGTATGAAGTAAGCGAAGAAGTTTTTGAGGGTTCACAAAGTAAAGTATTCCAAGAAGCAGAGAATAGACTTCATGCCCAAAAAGCAGTAATGGTTTATTTAAATAATAATAGAGATTAAAATACAAAAAAAATACAAAAAAGAGATAAAATGATAGATTTTAAAAAATTTGAAAAATATTCTAAACCAGGGCCAAGATACACGTCTTATCCAACAGCACCTGAATTTAGCGAAAAGTTTGGTGAAAATGATTTAATACAATGTTTTAAATCACAAAGTAGTAAAAGAGCTCTTTCTTTATATATTCACCTTCCTTTTTGTAGATCTGCTTGTTACTTTTGTGGCTGTAATGTAATTTTTACATCAAAAGAAGATAAAAAAGTTAAATATTTAACATATTTACAAAAAGAACTTGATTTATTAAAAAAACACGTAGATACTTCAAGAGTTGTAACTCAAATGCACTTTGGAGGAGGAACTCCTACATATTTTTCAGCCTCTCAATTAGATGAAGTAATAAATATGATTAAAAAAGTTTTTCCTAACTTTGCAAGTGATGCTGAAGTTTCATGTGAAGTAGATCCAAGGTTTTTTACACAAGAACATATGGATGTATTAATAAAAGGTGGTTGTACAAGACTTAGTTTTGGAGTTCAAGATTTAAATCCAGAAGTTCAAAAAACAATTCATAGAATACAACCTTATGAAACAACACAAAATGTAATGAAAATAGCAAGAGATGCTGGAATTAAATCAATAAATATTGATTTGATTTATGGTCTTCCTCATCAAAACAAAGAAACTTTTCATGAAACAATAGAAAAAGTTTTAACTCTTGATCCAGATAGACTAGCTGTATTTAATTATGCTCATGTTCCTTGGCTTATGAAAACTATGAGAAAATTTGATGAAACAACTTTTGCCTCACCTGCTGTTAAATTAGCTATTTTAAGAGATAGTATTGATTATTTTACTACTCATGGTTATAACATGGTAGGAATGGATCATTTTGCTAAACCTGAAGATGAATTGTTTAAAGCTATTAAAAAAGGTGAACTACATAGAAACTTCCAAGGTTATACAACAAAAGGTGGAGCTGATTTAATTGGAATTGGTGTTACTTCTATTGGTGATGGACTTGACTATTATGCTCAGAATCACAAAGATTTAAGACTTTATGAAGAAGCTTTAGATGAAGGTAAACTTCCTACATTTAAAGGTTATAAACTCTCAAAAGATGATCAAATAAGACAATTTGTAATAATGGAGCTTATGAGTAATTTTTCATTAAACATAAAAAGAGTTGAAGAAAAATTCTCACTTAACTTTTTTGAATATTTTAAAGATGATCTAGAAGAATTAAAAGAGTTCCAAGAAGAAGAAATTTTAAGTATTACAAGGGAAACAATTAAAGTTTCTAATACAGGTAATATGCTTATTAGAAATATTTGTATGGCTTTTGATGCTTATTTAAAGAAAGTTCCTGAAAATAAAAGAAGGTTTAGTAAAACTATATAATGAGTAAAAGACTTAAAAAAACAGCATTTGATTATTCTGCAATTTATGAGGACTGTGTTAAATGTGGTAAATGTAAACCAGTTTGTACTATATTTAATATAAACCAGGATGAAACAACGTCTCCTAGAGGGTTTATTGATTTATTAGGAGCTTATGATAGAGGTGAGTTAGAATTAGACTTAAGTGCAAAAGATATTTTTGAATCATGTTTTTTATGTACAAACTGTGTTGAAGCCTGTCCTAATGATTTGCCAACTGATATGATAATAGAACAAGTAAGAGCAGAAATAGCAAAAAAGTATGGTCTTGCTTGGTATAAAAGAGCTTTTTTCTTTTTATTAAGACATAGAAAGATAATGGACTTACTTGCAAGACTTGGTTATGTTTTTCAAACATGTGGATTAAAAATAAATGAAAAAAAGCAAAGTGCAAGTCCTAGATTTTCTCTTCCTATTATAAAAAAAGATAGGGCTTTACCTTATGCTGATGCTATATCTTTTTTAAATAATTATCCTGAAAATATAAAATTTTCTACATCTTTAAATGCAAATAAAGTAGCTATTTTTATAGGTTGTATGGGAAACTATGCTTATACAAATACAGGAGATGCTTTACTTAAGATATTAGAAAAACTAGAAATTGATGTTATGATTCCTAAAAAACAGTTATGCTGTGGGGCTCCTGCATATTTTACAGGTGATTTTGATACAGTAGATTATTTAATTAAGAAAAACATTGCATATTTTGAGACTTTTGTAAATGAAGTTGATGCTATTATTATTCCAGAAGCAACTTGTTCTGCTATGATAAATATTGATTGGGCACATTATTTACATGACCAAGAAGATTGGAAAAAAAGAGCTCTTAAATTAGCTCCTAAAGTACATATGGCTACAAAGTATTTAGAAAATAATACACAATTAGAAAGTATTTTAGAAAAAACTAATAAAAAATTCTCTCAAATAGTAACATACCATGATCCCTGTCATGCAAAAAAAATGCAAGGTATATATAAAGAACCAAGAATTTTACTTTCACAAAATTATGAAATAAAAGAAATGAGTGATTCAAATAGATGCTGTGGTTTTGGTGGTGTTACCATGCAGAGTGAAAAATATGACTTTGCCCTAGCAGCTGGAATGCCAAAAGCTCATATGATAAAAGAAACAAAAGCAGATATTGTAAGTGCTGAATGTTCAGCCTGTAGAATGCAAATAACAAACTCGTTAGAAAGAGCTGATGTAAATGTGGTTTTTAAAAACCCTATTGAACTAATTGCAGATGCACTAAAGGATTAACATGCAGTTTTGGCAAAATATTTATTCAAATTTCGATCCAGTCGCTTTCCAACTTGGTGATATAGCTGTTCACTGGTATGGAATCATGTACGCAACTGCACTTTTAAGTGCTATTCTTGTTGCAAAATGGCTTATAAAAAAAGATAAAATCAATATTTCTTCTGATGCTTTTGATTCATATATTTGGTGGGCTGAAATTGGAGTTATATTAGGAGCAAGAATAGGATTTGTTTTATTTTATGATTCTAATACTATGTATTATCTAAGTCACCCTTGGCAGATTTTTAATCCTTTTTTAGATGGTGTTTATACAGGAATATCAGGAATGTCTTATCATGGGGCTGTTATTGGTTTTGTAATATCTTCTTTGTTATATTGTAAAAAGCATAAAGTTTCTTTTTGGTTTTTAGCTGACATTTCTGTTATTGGTATATCTTTTGGATATATTTTTGGAAGAATTGGAAACTTTTTAAATCAAGAGTTAATAGGAAGAGTTACTGATGTTCCTTGGGCTATATATATAAATAATGAATTAAGACATCCTTCTGCTTTATATGAAGCTATTTTAGAAGGTTTATTGATTTTTATAATTCTGTTTTTATATAGAAAAAGAACAACTTTTACAGGACAATTAGCCTTAATGTATGGAATTCTATACTCAAGTGCTAGAATTGCTGCAGAAACATTTAGACAACCAGATGTTCAATTAGGATTCTTATATGGAACCTCATGGCTTACAATGGGAATATTAATATCAAGTATTTTTATAGTTTTAGCGATTTTTGTTTATATTAAAAAAAGTATGGAAGTTAAGAAGGTTTTTTTAAAAGACTAGAAAGAAAGAGAAGAATAAATAAATATTTATTCTTCTTCTCTATATCCATAGTCAAGTGCTAGTTCATCAATCTTATTTTTCAATAAGTCTAATCTCCAACCATGTCTATTTGCAAAATTCTCGATTTCTATTTCTCTTTGTTCAGGAGTACAAAAAACAAAAATTCTTTTTAAAAATGGTTTTGGAACTTGAATAGCTATTAATTGAAAATAGTTTTCTTTACAGGTTCTTGAGCAAAAAGCTTTACTCATTGCTATCTTTTTCTTACAGAATGGGCAATGTGACATTATCTACTACCTTTAGGAATAATTTTATAATATTTAGCATTAGTTATATCTTGAAGGAACTTAGGATCTACTTCATGTAAAGCAATAATATCTATTTCTTTATCATCCATAATCCAAGCGTTCCCAGAATCTATAATCTGTTCATCTTCAAACATATTAACTAATTCTTCTTTTGTGATAATAATTTCTTGCATCAAAATTTAACCACCAATGCTTAATTTATTTAATTTTAGCATTATCTAATACATAACCTCTATTTGAGTGGTTACGTATAATTTCATAATAAGATTTTTGTCTGATTTTATTTACAATATTTCTCATTGTATAAATAGACATATTCTTGCCTTTCCATACAACATCTTTAATTGCATCATAATCAACAACTTCATCTTTTTTCATAATAAGAAGTTTTAAAAATCCTTTTTCTAATCTAGTAAAGTCAATTAAAACTCCACCTTCTTTAAAAAATTGATCTCTGTATTCATCAAAATATATACCATTTTGAAATTCAACTTTATCGCCTCTTTTTGTTTGATTAAGACACATAATAACTGAAAGTCTTATGTCTATTAATCTTAAAGGTTTTGAGATAAATGTATAAGCGCTATTATTTATAGCAGTTACTACATTATCACTATTATCCTCACCTGAAATTACAATTTTTGGTAGATTTGGAGCTATAATAGATAATTCTGAGCATAACTCAGAGAAAGATAAACCTTCTGTTACTGTATCTACTACAACTAAATCGTAATTATTACTGGCAGCTAAACTTACTGCTTCGTTAGCATTAGAAACAAACTTCAATTCTCTAAAATATTCATCGAAATCTTTTTCTAACGTTTCTTTGACACTTGAATCTCCACTAACGAAAAGTAATTTAGCGTTATATAGTTTTCTTATGTTTTTTGCTGTTTTTAACATGGTACACTCTTTTATAATTTTTTGTTATTACGAATACTAACATAAAAAATTACATTTGTCAAAGAAAAATTATTTAAAAATAAAGAACTAGTTTATTTACTTAAGCTCTGCCCAATTGTTACCAACGTTCACAGAGACCAATAAAGGGACGTTTAAAGGGTATATCTTCTCCATTATATTTTTTATATCTTTTGTTATTTTTTCTAAGAATTCATTTTTAATTTCAAAAATAAGTTCATCATGGATTTGTAAAGGCATAGTTATGTTTATATCATCTTTATATTTATCATGAATTTCTATCATAGATAATTTTATTAAATCAGCAGCACTACCTTGAAATCTTGTATTTACAGCCTCCCTTAAATAAGATGCTCTTAACATTGCAGGTGCTAAATCAAAATCAAATATTCTTCTTCTACCTATTAGAGTTGTAACATAACCATCTTGTAAAACATCATCTTCTATTGATTTTAAATAAGATTTAACAGTAGAAAATGCTTCAAAATATGATTCTATATAAACTTTTGCTTCTTTTGAAGGAATTCCTAAAGTTTCACCTAATTTTCTACTTCCCATTCCATATAATAAACCAAAATTAATTGATTTTGCTACATTTCTTTTCTCAAGGGCTAAATCTTGCCCAAAAATTTTAACAGCTGTTTGAGTATGAATATCAAGACCTTCATTAAAAGCTTTTACTAAAGCTTCATCTTTTGAGAAATGAGCTAGCAAGCGAAGCTCAATTTGTGAATAATCAACTCCAACTAAAGAATAACCTTCTTTTGCGATAAATGCTCTTCTTATCTCTTTTCCTGCCTCTGATTTTACAGGTATATTTTGTAAGTTAGGATTTTTTGAACTTAATCTTCCTGTTGCTGTTCCTGTTTGTAAAAAAGAAGTATGAATTTTATTTTCACTATTTTCTAGGGCAAGTGTTAATAAAGGTTCTATATAAGTAGATTGTAATTTAAAAGCTTCCCTATAATCTAAAATCTTAGGAACAACTTCATGTTCTTTATATATTTTTTGTAAAACAGCTTCATTTGTACTATAACCTGTTTTTGTTTTCTTAGGAGGTTTAATACCTAGTTTATCAAATAAAATCTCACCTAACTGTTTTGGTGAGTTAATATTAAATACACTAGAACTAAGTTCATGTATTTTGCTTGTTAATTCTTTTAAATACTTAGCATTTTTCTCTTTTAACTCTTGTAATAAATTTACGTCTACTTTTATTCCATACTCTTGCATGGCTGAAATAATATAAATAAAATCAAACTCATATTTAAAAGCTAAGCTAAGTAAATTTTCACAATTTTGCTCTTTAAACTCTTCTTCTAGTTTAAAATATAGCTCTCTTGTAATATAAGCATCTTCAGCAGCATACTCACAAGCTTTTTCTAGATCAATTGATGAAAAGTCTTCACCTTTTTTTACTACATCTTTAAACGCTATCATTTTATGTTTAAAATAAAGCATACTTACATAATCAAGTGCGATTTTACTTCCTGGATTTAATAACCAAGATAAAATCATAGTATCCGCATATACTGTTAATTTATAAGAAAAATTAAATCGAATAACATCATAATCATATTTAAAGTTCTGGAAAATTAATTTATGTTTATCAAGAAGTTTTATAGCTTCAAGGGCATCAGTTTTATGTATTTGAGAAGGAACACCAAGATAAGAGTGATTTATTGGAACATAATAAGCTTTTTGTTTATCAAAACAGAAAGAAAAACCTACTATTTTTGCTTTTTTCACGTCTATATTTGTAGTTTCTGTATCAAAAGCAAGCAAAGCATCTTTTGGAATTGTTTTTATTATTTCAAATAACTCTTCTTTATTACTTAATAAAATTGTTTCATAAGAAAGTTTTGATACTTCTACTTTAAGCTCAGGAATTATATTAATATCAGAAGTTGAATCTTTTGGTATATGTGTTTTATAATTTAAACCATATTGATGAACTCTTTTAATGATTTTTTCCAAACCATAAGAAATCAAGGTATCTTCAATTTTTAAAATTGGATTTTCTTCCGGTAGATTAAATTCTTCAATATTATCAATAACATGACAATTAGTTCTAAGAGTTACTAAATCTTTTGAAATATAAGCTAACTCTTTATTTTCACTTAAAAGTTTAATCCATCTTGGTTTTTCTATATTTTGTAAGTTTTCATAAATATTATCTAAGTTATCAAATTTTTCAATTAAGGCCTGAGCTGTTTTAGCTCCTACTCCTTTAACTCCTGGAACATTATCAGCAGAATCTCCAAGTAAAGATTGGTAATTTGTAAACTGAGAAGGTAAAACTCCATATTTTTCCATACAATGAGCTTCATTTAGAACTTGCTTTTTAATAGGGTCGAATAAAAAAACTTTGTCATCTTCTATTAGTTGGTATAAATCTTTATCATGAGATACTACTCGAACTCTTAAACCTTTTTTCTTTGCATCATGGGCTAAAGAAGCAATAATATCATCTGCTTCAAAACCACTTCTTATAGCTGTTTTAAAACCCATTTCTTCAATCCAAGCAATTGCTATTGGAAGCTGAGCCAATAAATCTTCTGGAACTTCTGATCTATTTGCTTTATATTCAGAATAAATATCATTTCTAAATGTTTTTCCCTTTGAATCAAGAGCAAACACTAAATAATCAGTTTGAAAATCTTTTCCTATATTTGCTACAAAGTTCATAAATCCTGTTAATAAACCAGTAGGAAAGCCATCTTTTGATTTTAAAGGTGGAAGAGCGTAATAACTTCTAAACAAAAAGCCAAAGGTATCTATAATTGTTATTGTTTTATTTTCATAATTCATAAAATATTTCCTAAATTTATATTGTAATTAATTTACTTGTATTATAATATAAAGAGATAAATATAAGGTTATTATATAAAAGGATTTTAATGATAATAATACCAGCAAGATTAAACTCAAGTAGATTTGCAAATAAAATTTTAGTTGATATTCTAGGTTTACCAATGGTTATACGAACTGCAAAACAAGTTTCATCTTTAGATGACGTTACTATTGCAACAGATAGCAAAGAAGTTATACTTTTAGCTAAAAAACACGGTATAAATGCTGTTTTAACCTCAAGTTCACATCAAAGTGGAACAGATAGAATAAATGAAGCTGCAAAAATTTTGAACTTAAGTGATGAGGACATTGTAATAAACGTGCAAGGAGATGAACCTTTTATTGAGCAAAATGTTGTACAAGCTGTTATAAATAGAACAAAAGAAGTTCAAGAAAAAAAAGAAGATATTATGATGGTATCTTGTTATAAGAAAATAAGCTCAGAACTTGCAGATGATTCTAATCATGTAAAAGTACTATTAAATGCAAATAATAATGCTACATATTTTTCAAGAAGCAAAATACCTTATCATAGAGATCATTATGAAAATTCATCATATAACGGACACTTAGGTATTTATGGTTTTAGCGTTAAAAGTTTAAAAGAATTTTGTTCTTTAAGTGAAGCTGCTACAGAACATATTGAAAAACTAGAACAATTAAGAGCAATATACCATGAAAAAAAGATTGCAATGGTTGAGGTTAACTCACAATCTTTTGGAATAGATACGCAAGAAGATTTAAATAATGCTATTAAAATATTTTCATAAAAACAAGTAAATACATAAAATAGTTATAAAAAAACTTAGATTTTAACTTTTAGAAAAAACTAAAAGTTAAAATTTTCTCCTAAATAATGTTTCTTAACACTTTTATTCTCTTTTATTTCACTAGCAGTTCCAGAAGCTAATAAACTACCACTTTTCATTACATAAGCTCTATGACAAATTTCTAAAGTTTCTCTTACATTATGATCAGTAATTAAAACCCCTATTCCTCTATGAATTAATTGGTTTATAATATCTTGTATATCTTTTACAGCAATAGGGTCAACCCCTGCAAAAGGCTCATCAAGAAGTAAAAATTTTGGTTTAGAAACTAAAGCTCTTGCTATTTCAGTTCTTCTTCTCTCTCCTCCTGATAAAGAAATACCTTTTCTTTGTCTTATTGGCTCAATATTAAATATTTCCAATAATTCTTCTACTACGATATGCTGTTCTTTTTTATCTTTTATTGCAACTTGTGCAGCTAAAAGAAGATTATCCTCAACACTTAATTCTTTAAAAATTGAAGATTCTTGAGGTAAGTAACCTATTCCTTTTAAAGCTCTTTTGTGTAAGGGTAAAGAAGTTATATTTACCTCATCAAAAAACACTTCTCCACTACTTGGTTTAATTAATCCACAAACAATATAAAAAGTAGTAGTTTTACCAGCACCATTAGGTCCCAATAAACCTACTATTTCCCCTGATTTAACTTCTAGTGAGATATCATGTAAAATTTCTGTTTTTTTAATACTTTTTTTAATATTTTCTATTCTTAATTTATGCATATATCTTATATCGCCTTTTATTATCTAATTTTGTAATTTCAACCACAAGAAGTTCAAAACCATAAGAGTTTAATACATCTTCTAAGTTTTTCTCACCCCACTCTACAAAATGAACTCCTTGTTTTTCAAACTCTTCTAATAAACCAAGAGATACAAATTCACCTAGTGTTTTATTATATAAGTCATAATGATAAATTTCATCATTATAAGAAGTTTGTATTAAAAAAGTAGGAGAAGTAACTTCTTCTTGTATTCCTTGATGTTTAACATAATCTTTTACTAAGGTAGTTTTACCACTTGCTAAATCACCTCTTAATAAAACAATTATATCTTTTTTATTAATTAGTGAAAAAAGTTTTTTAGTGAAAGTATTTAAATCTTCTAGCGCTAAAGTACATTCAATCAAAAAACAATCTTAACTTAAATTTTGAGATGCTGTTATTATCTCTTTTAACTTAGCTTTTGTTCTTCCTGATTGTATAGCATCTCTAGCTATTTCTATACCTTCTTTAAAATCTCTTGCTTTTTCATCAACAACTAAAGCAACAGCAGTATTTAATAATACAACATCAAGTTTAGCCCCAGTAACCTTATTGTTTAAAATATCTTCTGTTATACCTGCATTAAAATTAGCATCAGAACCTAATATCTCACTCTTATTAGCTAAACTTAGACCTAAATCTTGTGGGTCTATTATAAAATCATTTATTTTTCCATTATATAAAGAGCTAGCATAAGTAATATCACAAATTGATACTTCATCCATATCATCTTTTGAAGAAACAACTATTGCTCTTTTTGAATCTAATAAATCTAAAGCAGAAGTGATTTTGTTTATATACTCTTTATTAAATACTCCAATTAACTGCTTAGAACAAGAAGCAGGATTTGATAAGGGTCCTAGGATATTAAAAATTGTTCTATGATTTATGCTTTTTCTAATAGGCATAATATATTTCATAGCTGGATGATGGTTTTGTGCAAACATAAAACAAAAACCAGTATCTTCTAACATTTTTGCAAGACTGTCTATACTTATATTTAAATTTAAACCTAAGGCTTCTAACATATCAGCTGAGCCTGATTTACTAGTAATTGATCTATTTCCATGTTTTGCTACATAAGAACCACAAGCACTTAATACTAGTGAAACTGTAGTTGAGATATTAAAAGAGTTTGACTTATCTCCCCCTGTTCCACAATTATCAATTAATTTTTCTTTTAAGTCATAATGAACAGGTAAAGCAATAGCATGTTCTCTCATAGCAGAAGCAGCACCAGCTATTTCAGCAGAAGTCTCGCCTCTTTGATATAGTTCAATTAAGTATTCTCTTACTTCATTCGCACTTAATCTATTTTCAAAAATATCATCAAATTTTAGTTTTGCTTTATTAAACATATTTTATCCTTTTACTGCGCTTCTTGTAAAGATTGCACATACTCGTCCATTTTTGATCTAGGTGTTGATTTAGTACTAGGTATTTGTAATACTTTAAACCTATCACTTTTATCTAAATATTTAATTTCAATAACATCGCCTACTTTGACTTCTTTTGCTTTTTTTACACTTATGTCATTTATAAAAACAACCTTATGTGCTAGCATGTCTTCAGCTACTGCTCTTCTTTTTGTTATATTAACTGCATTTAAAAATTTATCTATTCTCATAATTAAGATTATAGCTAAGTTTTGATAAAATATTTGTCTTAAAAATCATATGATTATAATAAATAAACGTTAATAGGGAAAAATAATGAGCAAAAAAGAAGTTAAAAAAGTTGTTTTAGCTTATAGTGGTGGTTTAGATACTTCTATTATATTAAAATGGCTTCAAGATGAATATCATGCTGAGGTTATAACATTTACAGCTGATTTAGGTCAAGGTGAAGAAGTTGAACCTGCAAGATTAAAAGCACTTGCAATGGGAATTAAAGAAGAAAATATTTTTGTTTTAGATATTAAAGAAGAGTTTGTAAAAGATTACGTTTTCCCTATGTTTAGAGCTAATGCAATTTATGAAGGTGAATACTTATTAGGTACATCTATTGCACGTCCTTTAATTTCAAAAA
>CBDCZH010000005.1:0-71226 GCA_965224485.1 Arcobacteraceae bacterium
AATAAGACATCAAGAATATATACAGTAATAAATAAGAAGGACATCCGTAATGACAAATATCAAATTAAAAACATTTTCAGAATTTGTTCTGATAACTAAACAGAAATTAAATTAATGCTTTTTCAAAATACATATAAAATGAATAAAATTGCAGCTGATTTTGAACAAAAACTGTCATTATATGAAGATTCTTATAATAAAAAACAAGAGTATAGTTTTAAGGATGAATGTCTTAAAGAGCTTGTCTTTATAATAATTGGGATTTCTAATTCAGATTTAACTTGCGAAATAAAAGCTTTTAATAAAAAGTATAAAGTAGAATTAGAATTAAATAATAATTCCTTACAATATCCGTGGGACGATATTAGTGATTTAAGTAGTGAATTATATTCTACTTTATTTACTCAATCTAAAGATAAAGTATTTGTTAAGTTCTTAGATATTATAAAAAATAAATTGCCAGGAAATTGCTATTATGATTGGTTTAGTCTTTCTTTTGAAGATGATGAGATTAAAAATCACTTTTTAGATAAGGCAACAGAGTACATTATAAAAAATCAAATTTCTCCAAATCAATGGATAGAAAATTTTAAAAATATAGACTATAAAAAATATAGTTGGTTAAATGATTTTAAGATTTCAGATATACCAAAAAGCTTTAAAAATCTTAATGAAATATTTTATTGGTTTAAGAAAAATGGAAACCAAGAATATCTTCATTTTATTGGTTCTAGTTTAATTGATAGTTTACTATTAAATGTTATTAGAATAGAAGAAAGCAATCAATATTTTATTTTTAATGAAAATAAGAATTATGTGAGAATAAACAAAATATTAAAAGAGTGTCGTAATGATTACACTATAGTTGGTAACATTCTTACATCAAAAAATTTAAAATTAGATACATACTTTTTAACAAAAAAAGAGTTCGCAATTTATGGATTTTTAAATCTTTATGATTTAGATTCTGCACCATCTTACGATATTACAGATGATAATGAAGATTATGTTAATCAGTGGAATGAGATGTTATCAAGTCAGCTAGTAAATGTTTTTTTTGAACATTTTAAATATGCTCAGAATAAAGATGATTTTAGCGAGCCTCTTTATAATTTATTGAACTATTTGGCAAGTGAACACCTTGGACGTCACAGTAATCAACATAAATACAAAGAAATTAGTACACTAAAAAAAGTGTTAACAAAAATATCTACTACGGAAATATTAACATCAGAGCATGAAAAAAAATATCTATTTGATTTGATAGCAAATGATGTTGTAACTAAACAGTTAGATAACATTACATTGCAAAACGAATGTAATGGAATAGATTATTTTTTATTATCTTGGTATTTAGAACAAATTGATATAAAACAAAGAGTGACTGATAATAATTATAGTAATTTAATATGTAATATAACAGTTGCTATTTCGCATAATATAAAAAAAAACATAGATATAGCGACAAATAAAGATAAGTTTTATTTAGATAACGTGATATTAGAAAAAGTAAATTTTGGACTATTTTTTACTCACTCAAAAGTAAAAGATGAGTGGCTTAACCTTTTAGATATTTTAAAAATAAAAGAACAATTAAATAGTACTGATATTTATATGCCACTATATATATCCGAATTTTATGTAAAAATTTTATTGAAAATATACAAAGATACAGAAGATTCAATAGTTGCTAAGTATCTAAATAAACTAGCTATCAAAATAGGTATAGAAGAAAAACATGGAATATTCTCTAATTTACAAAACAATGGACTTTTAAATGAATTTATAGAGGTTCTAAATAGTTTTAACGATACCTTATTTAGGGATTTTACATATGCTCTTTATAAAAAGAAAAATATTAAACATTTACTACAATTATATACTTACACTTTTATTGAAACAAGAAGAGTCAAAATTAAAAAAGAACTTGATAAGATAACAGAAGATTTAAATGATGAAAGTTTTCTTTACATAAAAGACTTAGAGGATACAATGATGTATGCTTCTACCCATCTAGAATTTAAAAAATTAAATAATGACTTACTTAAAATATACATCAATAACACTACAAAAAGAGGTCATCCTTCTAGAAAAAAAGAGTATGCAGAAACTATATGCAAAAGAGAGTTACTTGATATATATTATGATGAGACATTAAGTAGAGATAAAAAACATATTGAGTTAAATAATTATACAAAAAAAATAAAAGAAATTAACGATAAGAATTATGGAACAGAATCAATACAGGTAAAGTGTGAAAATTATCAATCTTTTATTCACGCTATTGTTTGGTTTGAGGAAGATGCTTTTAAAACATATCAAATATTAAGAAAACTATGTGATAAAGAAGTAAATAGTTTATATCTTATCAATATGACATCTGCTTATTTTAGAACTTATAAGGATGATGAAAATAAAATAGAAAAATATAAGTTTGCATTAAAAGAGTATGAAAATTATTATAAAAAATTAAATAACCCAATTAAAAGTTTATTTGATTATCAAATTTTAATATATGGTTATACTCAAACAAAAAATACAATTAAATTGCTCGAACTGGATAATGAAATACCAAAAAATTATGTACCCCATATAAAAGAAGAATTACCAAAAGAGATAAGTTTTTTCAATTCAACAATTATAATTAAAAATAAAATTGTTATTTGTGTAGAGGGTACTTATGATATTAAATTTCTAATGAATATTAATCAATATGTTGAAGAATTTAAACAAATAATAGATATAAAAAAAGAAAGTATTAGTATTATCCCATTAAGAGGAAATAATTTAACACAATGGATAGAACAACATCACTTAGAAGGTTCAAATATAATAGAAATACATATTTTTGATAGTGATTTGAATTCTGGTAGAAATACTTTTAAATATGAAAAAGACTGTAAAAAAGTTAATGATAGAGATGATAAGTCTGTAGGTTTTTTAACAAACAAAAGAGAGATGGAAAACTACATACATAAGTCATTAATAGAAAATGAGTTTGACATTGATATGTCTTTTATCGATAAATGGGATATTGAAGATATTCCAACTTATATAAAAAATAAATCTAAGGTTCAAGATGAAAATAAAATAAAAGGTATTTTAAATGGTAAGTTATCAAAAAGAATCACTCGCGAGTTATTAGAAGACATTGATGGTTTCGATGAGATTAAAAATTGGTTTGAAAAGATAAAAGAATTATCTAATTTATAAAAAATAGATATATATAATTGTAAATCTTTTTTTAATTATTGAATTTAATGAAAATTACACAACAAGACCTTGCAGCGAACGCATAGCGTCGCTGAAGTCAAACGTTATATATAAAGGGAATATTTGAGTAAAGTTAAGATTAAATTAATTTCGATTGGACATCTGCCCTTCGAATACAATAGTAAAAAAATATTAAACTTTTCATCTTCTTTATTTGAAGTAGAAGAAAATATAGATAACCTAGCCTTACGTTGTAACTCAGATAGTTATGACTGGGCATTTTCAGATGATTTAGTTAAGAAACAAATGCCTGAGTTAAATGGTGCAGACTACATGATTGCAATTGTAAATGTGCCTTTGGAAGACAACTGGTATTCTCGACGACTTGGGAATAACCAAATCGTATTCACATTTCATGAAATTAAGGAAATTTTGCAAAATGCTAATATTCCACTAGAAAATGTTATTTATCGATTGCTAAATGCGTATACATTTGCATACAAACGTTCAGGTAATAAAATCCCTGACTTTAGCGAAATGAGTAGCTTTACTCATGATGAAACAAGGGGGTGTTTGTTTGATATGAATGGAATAAAAACAGATTTAATAGCTTCCTGTCACAAACCAATCATATGTGGTGAATGTAAAGAGAGATTGCTTCGTGATAGAGTGTCAGAGAATGAGATTAAATCAGCTGAAAAAGATATAAAAAATATTAAAAAAGATCTTTACCATAGTATTTTATCAAATGTAAAAAGACATCCAATTTTTGCATTAGTTATTTCAAGTATTTTTGCAGTTACTTTAGGCATAGCTGGTTCGATAATTGGTTCCTATGCTTTCGAATATTTACAAAAATAGTAGTAACTTAATACATACTTGATAATAAAGGCGACAATTAGTATTATTTATTGAATCAAATTTAACGTAAAAAATAACTATCTAATTATTAACAATATATTTGGTACTATAAACAATCTAAATAAGCAGAAAGTTGAACCGTGGATTTAAATACATTTAAACAAGAGCTAATAAAAAAAGGGCTAAAAAGATTTGCCTACATAAAAGTAGAATTGGGTACTCCTTATCATTTATTAAATAACGAAGAAGATACAGAATGTAGAAAACTACGCCAATTCAACTCTAAAGTGCAACAAATATAGGCAAAATTATGCCACCATCTTTCTTGAAACTTCCTTCAAAAATATCTCATTCGGAGTATAATATTTTAGTATCTTTCTTGGTCTATTATTTAACCTGTTTTGTATTATAAGTATTTGAGTATTATTTACATTCTCAAAGCTTGATTTTTTAGGAATATATTCTCTCACCAATCCATTTGTATGTTCATTTAATCCTCTTTGCCAAGATGAATAAGGATCACAAAAATAAAACTTTATATTTAATTCTTTTGCTATTTCTTCATGATAAGAAAACTCTTTGCCATTATCTGATGTAATGGTATGAACTAAATTCCTTATTGGATATAACAACTCTATAATAGCTTGCGTAACTGCACCAGCTTGTTTTGATTCAACTATCCTCATTAGTGTAAACTTACTCTTTCTATCTACTAATGTAACAATTGCACCTTTATGGTCTTTCCCAATAATAGTATCTACTTCAAAGTCTCCAAATCTAGTTTTAGTCTCAATTATTTTAGCTCGTTGACTTATATTAACTCTATTCTTTATTTGACCTCTTGTTTTATATTGACTACTTCTATTTCCATACTTTTTGTTCTTATGTCTTAAATATTTATATAATCTTCCACCACTTATTTGATTTGCATAAATATACCTATATACTGTTTCATAAGATATATTAGCTATTTTATGTAGTTTTAGTCTTCCTGTTAATTGCTCAGGAGATAATCCTTCTTTTAATAACTTGCCAATCTTTAGTTTTAACTTCTTTGTTATCTTGTGATACCTATCTTTAAACTTGTCTCTAGAGACAGCACTTATATGAGCATCCTCAGGACTGTAGTAATCATTGTTACTATTTCTTTTAAGCTCTCTTGATATGGTTGATTTATTAACACCTAGTAACTCTGCAATTTTAGATTGTGTATAATTTTCGTTTTTATAAGCAAATATTTGATACCTTAAACCTAAGGTTAATTGTTTATACTTTTCCATTTAATGCTCCATTTATCCTGCAAGATATTGAGCTTAAATTGTATATCAATCAGCCTTACATCTTACATTACTCTATGTTGCACTTTAAGTGTGAAAAGAGGCTATTAGATGACAAAAAAATACCAAAATATAATAATAACTTTACTTGTCAAGATTTAAATTCATTAAAAGGCATTAATTATGGTAAATTTGAATTGAGCTTTTTACATCCAGCGATATTATTAACAAATATTCCCAGAGGTAAACTTCCCCCTAATAATATTATGGTTGTACCAATGGTATCTTCAACACATAATAGTAAAAAGCATAAATCATCATTTCATGACTTTGAGATTGCAAAAGAGTACAATAATTCTTTAGCAAATCCATTTTTAGATAATGATTCAATATTAAGAGTAGGAGAAGTTAGAACAATTGGTATTGAAAGAATCAATCTAAAAGAAACTCTAAGAGAAGGTAATAATTTCAAGTTATTATGGCACAAAGATAGAAATATTTTAATTGAAAAGCTTATAAAAGTAATTAAGGCTGAATAATTATATATTAAGGCACTTTTAATAATACATATATTATAATTAATTTATAAATTTAGCACATATGTTGTCTAGCATGTGATGTAACGGATGCTTTGGGTAGACGGTATAAAAAAAAGGGATGATTATATCATCCCTTTTTTTATGATTATATTTTACTTACATAAGTAAAAACTTGATACCTTAATCCTAAGGTTAATCTACAAAATAAAACGCCCATTCAACTTAGAAGTGCAACGCCCATTCAACTTAGAAGTGCAACACTACTCTTAAATTATGCTGATAATTTCCTTTGTAAATTATTAAAAAATATCTCATTTGGAGTTTTATACTCAAGAATTTTTCTAGGTCTATTATTCAAACGATTTTGAATATGTATTATTTCAGTTTTTGATATTTTATCAAACTCACTTTTCTTAGGGGTATATTCTCTTATTAACCCATTTGTACCCCAAGGGCATTTCTTTCAGGGCATATGTTCATTTAATCCTCTTTGCCAAGAAGAATAAGGATCACAGAAATAGAACTTTATATTTAACTCTTTTGCTACTTCCTCATGATATGAAAACTCTTTACCATTATCTGAAGTTATTGTATGAACTAGGCTTTTAATTGGTTTTAACATGTCTATAATAGCTTGTGTTACACCCGAAGCATGTTTAGATTCTACTTTTTTAATAAGAGTGAATTTACTATTTCTATCAACTAAAGTTACAAGTGCACCTTTGTGATTTTTACCAATAACAGTATCAACTTCAAAGTCACCAAATCTACTTTTTCTATCAACAAGAACTGAACGTTTATTGATATTAACTCTATTTTTAATTTGTCCTCGTGTTCTATAAAGTTCAGACCTATTTTTATATTTTTTGTTTTGATGCCTTAGCCATTTAAAGAGTTTACCTCCATGCCTTTGATTCTTATAGATGTACCTGTATATAGTTTCATGGGAAATAATAACTATTTTATCTTTTTTAAGTCTTCCTGCTATTTGCTCTGGTGACCAATTATCTCTTAATCTTTTACCAATGAGTAATTTTATTTTATTGTTTAATTTTTTATTAGTTCTCTTATTTATATCTCTTGATGCTGATTGAATCTCAGCATACTCAGGGTTGTAATAACCGTTACTACTATTTCTTTTTAGTTCTCTTGAAATTGTAGACTTGTTAAAGTTTAATACTCTAGCTATTTTGCTTATTGAATAATTTTCTTGTTTGTAAGCAAAGATTTGATACCTTAAACCTAAGGTTAATTGTTTATACTTTTCACCCTCAAGGGGTACCCCGTCATTAAATGCTCCATTTATCGGTCAGGATAATAAGCTTTAATTGTATATCAACTAACCTTACTATCTTGACTTCTTAAACGTTGCACTTCTAATGTGAATCTACATTGTGCAAACATTAACAGTAAATATTCAAGACAATTATATTAAAAGTTTTATGAGTTATGTTAATAACCATAGCGAGAATATAACTATCTCTAAAGATGAAAATTTAAAAATTGATCCATTTTTTTATGAAAGAAAAAAAGAATTACATAAAATAAAAAAAGATGTAGATTCAGGTAATATTAAAATGATTGAGAATGATGATTTTTGGAATGAGGTTGATAGTTACGTTGAAACTCTACAAAAATAAGAATTGTAAATAACCCTACTTTTTTAAAGATCTAAAAAATATTCTTAAGTATATATCAAATGATAAACCCTCTGCTAGTGTTAAATTTAAAATTGAACTAAAAAGAAATATTACGCAAATTCCAACTAATCCATATATGTATCCACCATCTAATTATTTTAATGATAAAGATGTACGAGATATGACATATAAAAAATATACTATTATTTATCAAGTAAGTTTAGAAAGAAATACTATTGAAACTCTAAAGATATTCAATAGAAATAAACCATCAACATAACCATTGAAACTCTTTGGGATTCAGTATATCACTAGATACGAGGCACTAATTAGTAACTTTTTTTAGTTAAAACTTAAGTCTTTAGTTTAAAACTATAATAAGATCGCTTATCTAACGCAAAGAGTTGCTGAAGTCAAACGTTATGTGCATAGAGTATCAAAAGTGAAGAAGGTATTCATTTTCTTTAATATGTGTTTTTTTATTTTTATTCTAATCGTTGGGAATTAGTTCCAATTCTTACTAGTTTTTGTGTATCATCTTGAATAATATAAATGATTAAAAAATCTCCACTTATGTGAAATTCTCTAAAGCTTTTTAAATCTTCTTTTAATGGATGGTCAAGTGCTTCATCTGCTAAAGTTTCTTCTCTTAAAAGTGAACTTAAGTATTGCAAATATTTTGAATAATGTTGATCTGAAATCCCCTTATATAAGCCTAATAGTTTATTTATGATGTATACTGTAAAAAATATCAAAACTAGGTCTATTATATGTCAACTTCTACTTTAAGTAGTGATTTCAAATCTCTTGTTTTATCTAAAATACCACTCATAGATGTAAGAGCACCCATTGAATTTAATAAAGGCGCATTTCCTAATGCAATTAATTTACCTATTCTTACAGATGAAGAGAGACATTTAATTGGTATAAAGTATAAAGAAGCTGGAAATAAAGAGGCTATTGCTCTTGGACATAAAATTGTTACAGGTGAAGTAAAAAAAACTAGAATTAAAGCTTGGCTTGATTTTAAAAAAGATAAAAAAGATGCTCTTTTATACTGCTTTAGGGGTGGTCAACGCTCAAAAATAGCACAAGAGTGGATAAGTGAGTATTATCCTAATATTGTTCGCTTAGAGGGTGGTTATAAAGCTTTTAGAAATTATTTGATGAATGAAATAGATAAGTCACCACAATATTTTAAAGCTATTATTTTAGGAGGTTATACGGGTAGTGGAAAAACTATTTTACTAAATACAATAGAAAATTCTATTGACCTTGAAGGAATAGCTAATCATAGAGGTTCTAGTTTTGGTAAAAAGATAACAAAACAACCAGCACAAATAGATTTTGAAAATTCTTTAGCCTATGACTTGATTCAAAAAGTTAATAAAGGTTTTTCTCAACTTTTATTCGAAGATGAAGGTAAATATATAGGAAAAGTTTATATTCCAAAGAATTTTGCAGAATATTTATCTAAAGCTCCCCTGATAGTTCTTGAAACTTCTTTTCTTAAAAGAGTAAGTATTACTTTTGATGAATATATTTTAAAAGCGCAAGTAGATTATGAAAATACTTTTGAAGATGATTATCTTGAACTTTGGGCTAATGAAATAAAAACTTCAATGCAAAGGATACAAAAAAGATTAGGAAGTATGAGATATAAAGTTTTATGCCAATTATTTAATAATGCTTTTACTAAACAAAAAGAAAACAAAAGTTTAGAAAAACACAAAGAATGGATAGCCTATCTTTTAAAAGAGTATTATGATCCTATGTATTCGTATCAGCTTCAAAAAAACAAAGATAGAATAATATTTAAAGGTACTTCAAGTGATATTATTAATTATTTAAAGGAATTAAAATAATGAATAAAATACAAAACTTAATAGAACCATTAAACTTAATATATTATGAATATGATGCGAAAAACAATATTTTAATTTTGGATAAAAATTGGACAAAAAAAGATATGTTCAAAGAACTTGTAAAAATAACTTATGCTCTTAGTAGTAAAAAGATAATCTTTTTTATAGATGAAAATAAATCAATAGTTATATCCCATAAAGACTCAATAATTAAAAGAATTAATAGGTTTTTTACCTCAATAATTATAAATATAAGAAATAAAAGAATGAATATTTATATTTTAAGTGATAAAAAAGTAAAGTGGGCTAAAAACTTGCCTATGATTAAAATAGAAACAATAAAACAAGATGTTGATTTTTCTTCTTATGATGCTTTAATTTTTACTTCTAAAAATGCAATTTATTCTCTTGATGAAATGGATGAAACCTGGAAGAAAAAACCTGCCTACGTTGTAGCTCCACAAACAGCAAAAGTGCTTAAACACTTAGGTGGAAATCTTAAATTTGTTGGAAAAGAAAAGTATGGAAATGCATTTGCACAAGAGCTTATAAAAAAGTTTAAAAATCAAAAACTTATGTATGTAAGAGGTTCAAAAATCGTATCAGACCTTATAAATATTTTAAATACGAATGGTATTGTTTGTGATGAATTAATAGTTTATAAAACAAGAGGTATAAAATATGATAAAAAAATAAACTTACCTAAAAACTCTAAAATTATATTTTCTTCACCCTCCACTATTGAACATTTTTTAAAAAATGTTATATGGAATGAGACTTATACAGCAATAGCTATAGGAAATACAAGTGCTAAATATTTTCCCCATAATATTATTCCTATTATTGCAGATACTACTTCTTTAGATTCTTGTGTAAAAAAAGCAATAGAGATAAACTAATTAAACAAATAAATAGAAAAAACAATTAAGAATATATTTAATAGTATAAAAGCTCTATATGAAAATATAGAAGCTAGTGATATTAGTAAATATGATACAAATAGCCATAAAGGCGAACTTACATTAAAGGTTTGTATTTTATAGTTTAAGAAATACTCTAAAATAAAATCCAAAATAAAAGCTTGATTTATTAGATGTAAAAATAGCTCTAAGGGATAAAAAAGAATGAATAAGAAGGTTATTATAGGCGAGTATAATTGCTCGTATGCTGTAATTTGAAAAAAATAGTGGGTCAAAGGATTCATACTTAAGAAAATCCAATAATTAAAAAATAGTACTTGAAGATATTTATTTAGATTTTTAAAATATTGTAAATATAAAAATATATAAAAAACTCCAAACATTGAAAACCAAAGTGATAGTGAAAATATATATTTTGGAAATAAAACTATTATGATTATAAAAGTTAATAATAGTGTTTTAAAAGATAATATTTTTATTCTTGATCGTAAAAAATAGATTCCTAGACTTAACATTATAAAAGCCCTTAAGAGTGAAGGAACTACAGAAGTAAGCAAGAGATATAAAAATAAAAAAACTAGAACAATAAGTAAAATATCAAACTTTTTATTTCTATATGGCAAGTATTTTTGATGTACAGGCGAGTAGAAAGCATAAAAAATCCAATAAAGTACAAAAGACAAGATACTTAAGTGAAAGCCTGAAATTGCAATAATATGAGATATACCAAAAGCGGCAAACTTATCTCTTAAGTTTTTACCTAAAGGAATAGCTAAAAATAAAGCTTGAAATATTTCTTGTATTTGTTTGTTTTGATGCTGAGAATTTATATGATTTATTAGTTTGTTTTCATTATTTTTTAAAAGATGCAAAGAAATATTATTTGTATAAAAACCTTTTAAATAAGAATAAAATGAAATCTTATTTGTTAGTATTATTATACTTATTCTTGAGTTTTTTTTAAGATTTTTAAGTTCTTTAAGATTTTTTTGAATTTTAGTAAAAAAAGTAAAAGTATTTGTTTTGATTTTTAAAATATCATAATCTTTTTTCTCATAAATATTTACAATTCTACTTTGAAGTTTTAAAAAGTTGTTCTGCTTAAAATCTTTATAATTATGATATTCATAAGATATATTTATTATAAAGATTAAAACAAAGATGCAAAAAAGTATTATGAAGTTTTTATTTATCTGGATATACATAAAAAAGTATATCCAAATAATTTTATTTATTATTTAAAAGAGCCTTTTATTTAATTTTTTTCCAAATACTCATTTCGGAAACTGAATGTTGATACTTTCTACTTGTTTCTTTAATTACAAAAGGAACATCAATAGTAGAAATAAGTTCAAAATCTTTTAAGTTATCAACTAAAGTATCTAAGGTATGTACTTCTTTATTATTTTTCAAATATCCACCTAACCAATTTTCTTTTAAGGTATATTCTTCTAACCAAGTATAAGGGCTTAAAAGAACTAATAAACCATCTTTATTAACTCTAGAAGGAATATCATCTAAGAACTTTTGAGGATAATATAATCTATCTATTAAATTTGAACAAAAGATTAAATCATATGAGGTGTAAATATCTTTTAAATTACAAGCATCACCTTGCATAAAAGTAACTCTATTTTTATACTCTTCTAGATTAAAGTCTTTTAGTGAAATACTGTTTTGTGTAAATAGCTCACCTTGACTTGTTATTTTATACGTTAAAGTATTGAATTTTTTTAATTTTATTCCAACATTTATGAAATTGCTTGAGAAATCAACTCCTAAAACATTTTTAAAAATTGTTGCTAGTTCAAAACTAGAACGCCCTACTGAACAGCCTAAATCTAAAGCTTTATCTTTTTTAATATCTTTTAAATATGGTCTTAATAAATCAACTGAGTTTTTAGGAAAGTTTTTAACATCAAAATATTCACTTCCATAATGAAACTCACAATATTGTGAAACCTGTTCATGTGTTTCATAAACATTTGCATTTAATTCTTCTCTATATTCATTTGAAGAACAAACATATCTAAACCCAGCATGCTGAAAAAAATGTTTTCTAAAAGCATACCTAGAATCTTTTAGTGTTTCATTTCCTAAAGACATAAAAGAACCACCTTTAATTAAAGCATGTTTATCATCATACGTTGGAGTTGTAAAGTCATCATAAATCTTATGTGCTTCAAAACCATCATAAGGGTAAATAGGAGTTATACTCCATTGCCAAACATTTCCTCTAACATCATAAAAATCACCCATTTTATACTTATCTACAGGAGTTTGATTAAAATGTTTTAAAGCAATATTAGCCTCATATTTACAGGCTTTTGTAAAAGAGTATAAACAGTAATATTCATCTTCACTAGGTAATCTAACTTCAAAACCTAAAATCTCACTTTTATACTTACAAAAAGCCTGGGCTTCATAAAAGTTTATATCAACTGGGTAATTTAAAGGTAGAAGAACTTCTCTATTTATCTCTCTTAAAAAATATTTATCATCTTTTTGAATCCAAAAACTAGGCATTTTTGCCCCTGTAAACTCTAGCCATTTTTTAGCTTCTTTTGAGAAATAGTGAGTTTTATTATAACAATCAGCTTTAACAAATTCTAAAAATTCTCCATTTGATACTAAATATTTAGAAGCTTTAAAATCATTTATTTT
Organism: Arcobacteraceae bacterium; assembly: GCA_965224485.1. Classification (GTDB taxonomy): domain Bacteria; phylum Campylobacterota; class Campylobacteria; order Campylobacterales; family Arcobacteraceae; genus NORP36. Next base: position 12,980 of record CBDCZH010000005.1, read on the forward strand.
ATTTTTATGATAAGAAAACTCATTGTCCCAGCCATAATATTTGGGCTTATCTCTATTTTTCTCAATTAATACTTCTTTCCCCGTAACAGAAAGTAGCTCATTTTTTGGATAAGTATCACTTCTTTCATTGTTGTAGGGAAATATCTCATTAGAATTTAAATACTTAAGATCTAATTGTCTTAATAAAACAGAAGAAGTTTCTATATGAATATTTATATGCTCAATTCCCATTAAAATAATCCACATAGGACTATTCCAATTTATTGGCATTGTAAAAACCATATTATCAATCAGATCTAAAACTAAAGTTTTTACTTTTTGTCTATAATCATAGGTTTCTTTAAAAGATGGCCAAGAATAGTTTTTTGAATTTAAATCATCCCAAGACATTTCATCAACACCAATAGCAAAATTTGCTTCAATTTTCTCATCTACTCTATTTTGTATTATATTTGCAACATTTAGTTTATTTACAAAAAAAGTAGCAGTATGTCCATAATAAAAAATAATTGGATGTCTTAGCTTATTTGCTTGTTGTAAAATATTCTCTTTTTCTTTTAACACATCAAAAAGTTTTTCATCTAAAGAAAAAGTATGTAAAAAGTATTCTTTTATTTCTTCTCTTTTTTCTTCAACACTTCCTTGCTGTAAATTAATATTTAATTTAACTTTATTCATAAAATCATTCATTTTTAACCTTAGTATTTAAATACTTTTATTATTTATATAATTTTTTCTTTACTTAAAATTATTCCGTCTTTATCTGCATAAACATAATCTCCAGTAGAAAAACTAACTCCACCAAAAGAAACGTCTACATCTCTTATACCTTTACAAATGGGTATATATTTTCTTGGGCAAACACCTAATGCATATAAAGCAACATCTATATCTTTTATTTGTAAAGAATCTCTAATATATCCATTTACTATAATAGCTTCATAAGAATTGTTTTTAGCAAAATTCATTAAGTTTTCACCAACAACGGCAAAATATTCTTTATTCACATCAACAACTACTACTTTTCCACTTCCATCTTCTTCTTGTAATAATTTTAGTAAATCAGAGTTATTTTTATCTAACTTTATCGTTATAACCTTAGCTTTAAATCTAATCTTAGCTCCATAATTTGTAAAATCATTATCTAGTACATACACCTTATCACTATATTCATCACAGATATCTGCTGTAAAAAAATCCATTTTATTTCCTTTTATTACTAATAAAATTTTTATAAGTTATTTATTGTTTTAATTATGTAGATTTTATGTAAATATTACTTAGTTTTAGCTATTGTAAAAGTAGTTAAGATAACAAATAATAGGTAATAATAATGAAAGTAGTAACAGGAGTTGTAGGCAACGATATTCATGTTGTAGCAAATAGATTAATTGATTTATCCTTACAAGCAAGAGGGTTTGAGGTATTTAACCTAGGGGTTAATACTTATTTAGAAGAGTTTTTTGATGCTCTTGTTGAAACAAATGCTGATATTCTTCTAATTTCATCTTTAAATGGTGAAGCTGAGGGTTGGTGTAGAGAAGTTGGTATTTTAAAATCAAAATATAAAGATTTACTCTCAAATGTAGTATTTATGATAGGTGGAAATTTAGTTGTAGGAACTTCTGATCCTAAAACTATTGTTCCTAAGTTTAAAAACTATGGTTTTGATTTAGTTTTTCATCAAGTTGATTTAAACACAGGTCTTGATGAATTAGAAAAATATATTAAAAATAAAAAGAGTTCATAAGATGAGTTTATTACAAGAAGAGAGAGAAATAATATTAAACAATGAGTTTGTAGAAAATTTTGACTTTCAAGAAGTTGAACATTTTATTAAAAATGCATCTAAAGATCTTTTTATTTCATATAACTTTAAAACAAAAAACAAAATGTTAGTTCAACCCCGTGGTGGTTTTCCTACTTATGATAAACAGTTTGCTTTAAATGAATTTTTTGTAAAAGCAAATGTTGATGTACTTCCTTTAACAATAGATTCAAATACTAGATTAAATGATTATGCAACAGCTAAAAAAATGCTAAGACTTAGTGAAGAAAATGATGTAGATATGTTGAATGGTTATCCTTTAGTAAATCATGGATATAGAACCACAAGAAAAATGATAACACATTTTAATAAACCAGTAAGTTTACGACATGGAACACCAGATGCCAGACTTTTAATTGAAACTGCTTTAGCTTCTGGTATTTTTGAAATAGAAGGTGGACCTATTACTTATTTATTACCTTATTCAAAAAACTTTCCTTTAGATAAGGCTTTTTTATATTGGAAATATGTTGAAAGAGTTTGTGCTAACTATTCCCAACTAAATGAACCAATAAATAGAGAATCTTTTGGCCCTTTAACAGCAACTTTAGTACCTCCTTGTATAACAATAGTAATACAACTCCTAGAGATGTTACTTTCTTTAGAAGAAGGTGTAAAATCTTTTTCAGTATCTTTTTCTCAAACTGGTTCTATGAATCAAGATATAGTAACAGGAGCAGTTATAAGAAAACTATCTGCTTATTATGCAAAACAAATTTCCTGTGAAGATGCTAGTATTCACTTAGTTTACCACCAGTGGATGGGGGCTTTTCCAACAAATAAAGATTATGCTGAACAACTTATAAATATGAGCACTATAATTGCTGCTATGGTTGGGGCTGATAAGATTATTACTAAAACAAGAGAAGAAGCCTCAGGAATTCCTACAAAAGAAGCAAATGCAAAAACTGTTGCGAATACACAATATACCTTAGGAATTTTAAATGGTCTGCCTTGTGTTGTTGATAAAGAAGAAGAAGAAATTCTAAGTTTAGAAGTTATGTCAATAATGGAGGCTGTTTTTAATGACCAAGCAGATACTTTATGGCGAAAAGTTTTTAACTGTATAAAAAATGGAATAATTGATGTTCCTTTTTCACCTCATATAATTAATAAAAATGAGTTAATAACTGTTAGAGATGCAAATAAGAATATAAGAATTATAAAAAGAGGAAATGTTCCTATAAGTGATAAATGTTTTGACTACGAAAAATCAAAATGTGATTTAAAAAAAGACACAAGCTCAATAGTAAATGATATTATTCATGATATAGGAATTATGCAATGAGTACAGTAAATGAAAAACTTTTAATAGATATAGGAAGTACTTATTTCAAAATAAGTACAAAGGAAAAAGTACAGCAATACTTTCGTGATTTTAATAAAGATATATATGAAGACTTAAAAGACAAGTGTGGTGATATTTTAACTAGGTATTCTAAAGATGATGTTTTTATCTGCTCTTCTGCAAATGGAGGGTTAAGTACCTTAATTATAGGTCTTAGTGACTCTTTTTCTCTTAAATATGCTACAAATATTGCTTTTAATTCTGGAATTAATATTATTGATACTATTTTGTATAGAAATATAGAAGAATATTCTATTCCTTCTGAGCTTATTGATGTTGTTATAATTGTGGGAGCCATTGATTCAGTGTCAAATATTTTCTCCCAAGATTTATTTTCATATTTAGAAAAAATATCATATTCAAATATTGTTTATACTGGAAGTATTTTAGAAGCTTCTAACTTAAAGAAAAATATTAAGAAGTTAACAGTATTAGCTAATATTATTGATAATAGACTACAAATAGTAGAAGAGCATTTAAAAGAATATTTAACAAATTTATATCAAGCTGATATTATGGGAAAAGAAGACATAAAAAGTTTGTATGAAATAAGTTCAAATCAAATTTATTCAACTCCTTATATAGTAAATAAAACACTTCCTTTTTTACATAAAAAATTTAAAGTTCTTGATCCTTTTTTATTAATAGATATAGGAGGAGCTACAACAGACATTCACTATTCTAAAGATTTAGTAAAAGATAATATTGTTACAACTAATGAGTACGATAGATTAGTTTTTAAAAAATTAGGGGTTTATAAATCTAGGGAATCTCTAATCTTTTCTGCTAAAAACAATGAATTTGTATATGAACTTTTAGCTCATCTAAAAGTTACTGAAAATATTTTTGAAGAACAAAGTGCTAAAGCTACAAAAATTTTAATGCAGCTTGCTATATTCTTGGTACTTTGTAAGGTATCAAAATATAAAAAATCCTATGTTACTTTAAAATTACATAGTTTAAATGCTTTTGTTTTAACAGGTGGAATTACAAAAGTTTTACAAAAAGATGAGTGCGAAGATATTATTAGCTTTTTTTATAAAAAAATACTAAACTCAGAACATAAACCAGCAATAATAATGGATGAAAACTATGATATCTGGACTATGGGTTTAAATAAATAAAAATTTTAGAATACCTAAGGAATATATTATGTCAATAAATTGTATAAGAACACTGTTAGAAGATGCGAATAAAACACACTCAAAGAAAACTGCTTTAATATTAGATGATAAAAGCATAACATATGAAGAACTTTTTAAAAAAGTAAATCAAGTTGCTTTTTACTTAAAAGAGTTAAATTTAGAAAAAGGTTCAAGAATTGGAGTTTATTCTAAAAAAGGAATTGAGCAAGTAGTCGCAATATTAGCAATTTTATCAAGTAATTATGTACTTGTTCCTTTAACAAGACTACTTAAATCAGAGCAAATTGAGTATATTATAAATGATTGTGATATTAAATGTATTATTACTGATAAACTTAAACTTCAAAATATTGAAGAGATTAATTTTAAAGGTCATGTAATAGCTTATGAAACAACACATAAAGAAATTGCATCTTTTGAAGAGATTTATAAGTATTATAATAAACCTTATGATTGTGAAATCAAAGGTCATGAAAATGCTATTATCACTTACTCTTTTGGAAGTTCTGGACGTCCTAAAGGAATAGTAATCTCGCATAGAAACTTAATTGATTCAGCAAGAGTAGTAAGCTCATACTTACATTTAAAAGAAGATGATGTTTTATCAGGTATTTTAATTTTTAATTTAGATTATGGTTTAAATCAGATTTTTTGCACACTATTTTGTAAAGCTACTTTAGCCCTTCATAGATTTATTTTAGCAGGTGACTTTTTCAATCATATTATAAATGACAAAGTAACAGTATTAGCTTTAATGCCTATACATATAACAGCAATGTTTGATGAAGAATTACAAAAACTTCCAAGTTGCGAACTCTTAAAAAATCTTAGAATTATTACATCTTCAGGGGGTAATGTTACAACTAAGATGTTAAAAGATATTCAAAAATACTTCTCAAACTCATCTTTTTACTCTATGCATGGTTTAACAGAAGCTTTTAGATCAACCTATTTAGATCCAAAACAGCTAAATATAAGACCTGATTCTATTGGAAAAGCTATTTTGGATGTTGATTTATATGTTATAAATGAAGACGGAAATGAGTGTAAGGTTAGAGAAGTAGGTGAACTTATTCATAGAGGTGGATATATTTACAAGGGTTTTTGGAATGCTAAGGAAGAAACTAATCAGAGATTTAAATCTATTGATATTTTAAAAAAAGTTATCAACTTAGAAGGAGAGTTATCTGATGAAATTGTAATAGCAACTGGTGATTATGTTTATAAAGATGAAGAAGGATATTTTTACTTTGTTTGCAGAAAAGATAATATGATTAAAACAAGAGGTTTTAGAGTAAGTCCTTATGAAATCCAATCAGTTGTTGAGAAAAACATTCCAAGTATCGAGAAATGTGCAGTTTTTTCTATACATAATGAAGAGATTGAAGAAGAAATTATATTAGTATATTCTTCTAAAAGTGAACTTTGTTCAACAGAAATTACTTTTGAACTTAAGAAACACTTAGCCTCATATATGATTCCAAGTAAAATAATCTATAGAAAGTCCATGCCTTTGATACCTAGTGATAAAAATAAGATTAATATAGAGGAATTAAAGAGTAGTTTAGACGATATTTCTTAAAATTTAGAAAAAAATTAGTTTTTTTGATATAAATCATTTATTTGAAAGTTAACTTAGTATAAAATCATAAGACTAAATTAACAAAGGAAATAAAAATGAAAAAAATTCTACTTTTTACAACAATACTAGCATGTAGTCTGTTTGCTAACCCTTATACTAAATGTGCAGGGTGCCATGGAGCAAACGGAGAAAAGAAAGCATTAGGTAAATCAAAAGTTATTAAAGATATGAGTAAAGCTGATTTTGTAACTGCATTAAAAGGTTACAAAGATGGTTCTTATGGTGGAGCTATGAAAGGTCTTATGAAAGGTCAAGTTGCATCTTTAGATGAAGCAGCTATGCAAGCAATCGCAGATCAAATTGCTAAATAATTTATTTTATATTTAAAATACCTAGAACATAAGTTCTGGGTGTTTTATCCAAATTCTATTCTATCTCTACCATTTAATTTCGCTTTTAAAACACCAGCATCCGCTATTTTTATTAAATCATCTTTTGACTTAACTTCTAACCAAAAAGAAACACCCATAGAAACACTTACAGAAATAGGTCTAAGTACATGTTCGATTTTGTTTGATTTTATTTCAACTCTTAATTTATCTAAAATACTCATGAGTTGGTTTTTTTCTAAGAAACACAAAATTACAAACTCTTCTCCACCATATCTATATACTTCTCCATTTAACATATCTGCATATTTTTTTAGTGTTGAAGATATATAAACTAAAACATCATCACCAGCTGCATGTCCAAAAAAGTCATTAATTCCTTTAAATCTATCTGCATCAATAAAAACAGCGCTTAATAAACTAGCATTATTTTGATTAACAAAAGAGTCTAAGTCTTCTTGCATTTTTCTTCTGTTGTATACATTTGTTAGATGATCTTTATGCATTTTGTCTTCTAAAATTTCTTTTTCTCTTAAAAGTTGTTGTATTAAACTATCTTTATAATCTTCTGAAACATCAGTATTTCGTCTCTCCATTATATAACCTAGTTTAAATTCAAAATGATTTTTTAAAGCATTATATTCTAAACCAAGGCATTCAATAATAACAACAGGTTTATCTTCTCCAAAACCATTTGATATTTTTAATTTATCTATTTTTTTTATTTTATATTTAATTTTATCATTAAGTAAAGAGATATCAAGCAGTTCTTTTTTCCAATAGTTAGTTATCTCTTTTGTAAGAGTTTTATCTTTTGTAGTTAAAATGTCCGCAAACTTAGTTTTTGCTACAGAAATATGCAACATTAATGATAACCTTTATTCTTTTATCCTAAAACATAACATATTATTTATTATATTTTACTTTAATGAAACTAATGAAAATAAAATATAGCTAATTATATTTTTATATAAAAGAACTAAGAAATTTCTTTAAATATTTTTTTTCCTTAAGCTTGTATGAACATGCTTTTGTTAAAATTTAAAATAAATTTAAAGAAAAGAGTTTTTATGCACTATTTTTACAAAACAATCTCATTTTTACTGGTTTTATCTTTATTTACCTCTTGTAGTATAAAAGAAAAAGAATATATAATTAAAGATTTAAAAACATATAAACAAGATATTTCTACATATGTAAAAAAAACTACTATTTTTGATAAAAACTTACAAAAGCAAGTAAATAAAAATTTTAATAAGATTTATTTTTCACCTTGGAAACAAGAAAAACTAAGAGCTAGTAAAAAATCTTCTATGTGGGGTTTTGTTTATGCTAAAAAAATAGTTTATGGAGATAATTATAAAAGAATTAAAAAATCATGGTTTAGAAAACATATAAATAATTCAAATTTTAAAAAGTTCAATTCGATATCAAAAAAAGCAATTGTTTTAAAAAATGCTGATCTAAGAGTTTTTCCAAGTTCTTCTAAAATATTTTATAATCCTAAGAAAACAGCTGAAGGTTTTCCTTTTGATTATAATCAAAACTCTGGTATTAAGATAAATACTCCAATTATAGTATCACACTACTCAAAAGATAAAGCTTGGGTCTTTGTAGAGTCTTCTTTTGCAACAGGCTGGTTAAGGGTTCAAGATATGGCTTTTATATCAAATAAAAATATAAATATTTTAATAAATCTTCCTTTATATATAGCAGTAAAAGATAATTTTCCGATTTATTATAAAAATGATTTTATAGAATATATAAAATTATCTACAGTTTTTTCAAAAAACAATAATTTATATTATTTAGCAAAAAAAGATAAAAATAATATGGCAATATTATTAGGAATTGATATTAAAAACACTAATTTAGAAAAGAAACCACTTAGTTTTAATAAAAAGAATATTATTAAAGTAATAAATGAGTTAATAGAAGAACCTTATGGTTGGGGTGAATTATTAAAACATAGAGATTGTTCTGCTTTAACAAGAGATTATGCTTCTATTTTTGGAATCTATTTACCTAGAAACTCAAGAGCACAAGCAAAAGCTGGTAAAAGTTATAATATAAAAAACTTAAATAATAAAGATAAAAAAGAATTTATTATTAAAAATGCAAAACCTTTCTTGTCTTTATTATATTTAAGAGGTCATATCATGTTATATATTGGTAAAGAAGAAGGAGAACCATTAGTTTTTCATAATATGTGGGGCATAGCAAAATATAATATCCTTGCACAAATTGAAAAAGTAATAGTAGGAAAAGCAGTTATTACTTCACTAGAACCAGGAAAAGAACTCTTAGGATATGTAAAAAACAAAAGTATTTTAAAAAGAGTTTCAAAACTAATTAACTTAAATTAAAAAAAGGAAAACCCAAAAACCCAAAAACCCTTAAAAACCCAAAAACTTAAAAACCCTTAAAAACTTAAAAACTTAAAAACTTAAAAACTTAAAAACTTAAAAACCTACTAACCTAAAAACCTACTAACCTAAAAACCCAATAACTTACCAACCTACTAACCTTAAAAAAATCACAGCTTTATCAAATAAATAAGTCTATACAACATAGGAACATAATATAAGTTTAAAACAGTTGCCCAAAGTATTCCAAAACCTAAAGATACAGCCATAGGTTGCAAAATCAAAGCTTGACCCGAGGCAAAAAATATTAAGGTTGAAAGTCCTAAGATTGTAGTTAAAGATGTTAATAAAATAGGTCTTAATCTCATCAAAGCAAACTCTTCTAGTTCTTCAAGAGTTTTAGACTTTTTTATAAAATCCATCATTATAATTCCATCATTCACAATAACACCTGTAAGTCCTACCATTCCAATTAAACTAGACATAGATAAGTTCATTCCTAAAATAAAATGACCTGCTAATACCCCTAAAACTGATAAAGGAACGGTTGATACTATAATTAAAGGTTTAATCAGTGAATTAAACATCCAGACTAAAGCCATAAATATTAAAATAACAGCAATAAGAGCAGCTTCAAGCATCTCTTTTATAAACTTCTCATTCTCTTCTTGCTCTCCTTTTATTTTAACAAATACATTTTTACTTAATGTTTTTAAAATAGGATTTAAACTCTCAAACACCTCAGAAGAAGTAGTTTTAGAAATTGAAGCAGTAATAGAAACTATACGTTTTGAGTTTTCTTTAAAAATAACAGAATAAGCATTTTGACTAATTATACTTACTAAATCTTTTAATAATACAGTTTTAGCAGAACCTGGTATATTTATTTCAAAATAGTCTAAACTCTTTAAGATATTTTTATTTTTACTTTGAAATACTATTTCAACAATTCCTGTTTCATCAAACATTTTTGCATAAGCAGCTTTTGAATACATAGGTCTAAGTGCAGTTATAATATCTTTTTCACTTAAACCTAAACTTTGTCCATAAGCATTTATTTTAAATTTTAACTCTAAGTTTCCAGCACTAATATCATCTGCTATATTGGAAACTCCTTTTATAGTAAAAAGTTTAGCTTTTATAATTTTTATAGCTTCTTTTACTTCTTTTTGCTCTCCTTGGATTGCTAGTTCTATATCATTTTTAACAATTCCAGCTTTAGGAACAAATACTTTAATATCATCAAAAAAAGAAGAATTTAATAAAACTTTTAAATCTTTTTTTAATAAAGACTCAAATTCTTGAGCTGATTTTTCTCTTATCATATTACTAGCGTCATATTTAGGAGATAAAATTGGGTTTATAAATTTATCAAAGATATTTTGGGGCGCTCTTTCTTTTAAATTAATAAAAATATGAAAATAAAATTCTTCAAAAATAGCATGATTTTGACCATCTAATTTAAGACCTATTAAAGAAGAAATAGAGTCAAAGTCTTTATCATTTTTATATTTTTTCAAAACTATGTCTTCGATTTTTTGCACAATTTTTTCTGTTTGTTCCATACTTTTACCAACACCAACAGAACCACTTATATATACCTGCGTAGTATCAAATTCTTCCATAAAAGTAAACTTTGCATTAAGGGCTAAAATAGAAGTAATACTTACAATACAAAAAATCATAAGACCTAAAGAAAGAAATCTTTTTTTAAGCATATAATTTAAAAGTTTTTTATAAAAGTTTTTACTTAAACTCCAAATTTTATCTGATTTTTTAGGATGAGAATGAACTTTAAAAATCTCCTTTGCATGTAAAGGAAGGAAAAAAAATGCTTCTAAAAGAGAAGATAAGAGTAAAATAGTAATCATAATAGGTAAAATTTTCATAAATTTACCAACCTCTCCTGTCATCATCAAAATTGGTAAAAAAGCAAAAATAGTAGTAGCTGTAGCTGTTAAAACTGCAGGAAACATTTCTATTGCTCCATCTTTACAAGCATCAAACTTATTTTTTCCCATTTCAAGATGCCTATAAATATTCTCCCCTACAACAATAGCTTCATCAACCAACATTCCTAAAGCAATTAAAGCACCTAATAAAGAGAGCATATTTAAACTATAGCCTAAGTATTGTGTAAAAACTAAAGCTATCATAAAAGACGTGGGAATACCAATAGCTATAACAATAGCAATGCGAAGATTAATAAAAAATAGTAAAGCAATAAACAGCAAAAGCAAACCAAATAAAATATTTGAAACAACAGTATTTAGTCTATTTTTAATCCATACAGAAGTATCTGTATGAGTAGCAAAAGTAATATTAGGATATTTTATTTCATAAACTTTTAAAATATCTTTTATGCGTTTTACTAATAAAACAGAATCACCCTTCTCTCCTTTATTTATACCAATAGAAATATCTCTATTACCATTAAATCGTGAAAGGGTAACTAAATCTTCTAGTTTGTACTCTATACTAGCAATATCCTTTAAATATACCTTTTTATTAGAGATTTTTAAAATAATATTATTAATATCAGCTATTTTTTTTTCACCATTAAAAGTACTTAAATAATAATGTTTACTTAGATCTTTTACTACTCCTGCTGGAAAAATAGAACTTATACTTGAAACTGCTGATATAACAGAGTTTAAATCTAAATCATAAGCTTTTATTTTACTTTCATCAAATTTAATCAGTAGTTGTTTTTTACTATCACCCCAAATAGATACATTTGAGAGATCTTTTAATTGAACAATAGAAGACTTTACATCTTTTGCAATATCTAAGAGTTCTTCTTGCGAAATATCTGCATATAAAACAACAGTAAGTAAAGGTATGCTATTTATCACTTCTTTAACTATTGGTTCTTCCATATCAGAAGGAAGGTTACTTTTACTTTGTGATACTTTTTGTTTTACATCTTCTAAGATTGAAGAAGCATCATATCCATTTTTTAGTTTTACAAAAATTTTAAAAAAACCATTTTTTATAACAGAAGTAATATCAGCAGCTTTTTCAATACTACTTAGTTCATCTTCTAGGTCTTTTACAATAATTTTATCTAATAAATCAGAACTCGCACCTTCATAAAAGCCTATGATACTAACAGAATTCATAGAAGAAGGAGGGAAAATTTCTTTAGGTATTTTTATATATGAGAAAACAGCTAAAACAAAAAGAAAAAAAAGTAATAAGTGATTTAATATAGGTTTTTTTAAAGCAAAATCTAAAATAGAAGATATCATTTTATTTCCATATTATTAATAATCAATGAATCAACAATTTGATTTTTAAACTTCATATCCTCTAATTGCTGAACTAAGAACCTATTCTCTTCTTTTAATGAAGTATAATGTCTATTTAATTTATTTATATCTTTTGAAACATAATATATATTATTAGAAAGATATATTTTAGGCACATTTAAAACAAGTGCACTTATAAAAAGAAACAAAACAATATATATTGAGTTTTTTTTATTTAAATATTTATTCAAATTTAAAGACTCTTAATTTGGCACTTCTACTTCTTATATTCTGTTTTAACTCTTCTTTACTTGCTATAATTGGTTTTTTATTTAAGATTTTACCTAAGGCATGATTATTACCACAAGTACATCTAAAAGCTTCTTTAGGACAAATACAAGATTTTTGCCATTTTTTAAAATAATTCTTTACAATTCTATCTTCTAGTGAGTGAAATGATATAATAGAAACAACACAGTTTTTTGGTTTTAAACTTTGAAGTGAATCAAAAAGTCTTGTTAAAACTCCTAATTCATCATTTACTTCAATTCTTAAAGCTTGAAAAGGAAGCGTAGCTGGGTGTATTTTTCCCTTATGCATTTTTTTCAATAAAAAATCAGATAATTCTTTTGCTTGAGAAAAAGGACGATTAGAAACTATTAAAGAAGCTACCTTTTTATACTCTCTTACTTCTCCATACTCTTTAAAAATTCTCTCTAATTCATTTTGTGAGTAATTATTTACTATAAAAGAAGCATCTAAACTTTGATTTTGATCCATTCTCATATCTAGATTAAGACTTTCAAAAGAAAAACCTCTCTCTTTTTTATCAAATTGTAAAGATGAAACTCCTATATCAGCTAAAATACCACGAATTTCATAATCTTTGAACTTTTCTAAAACATGTTCAAAATTACCTTTATTAAAAACAACTCTTTTTTCATACTCTTTTAATCTATTTTTAGAAAAAACCAAAGCCTCATCATCTTGATCATTACAAATTAAACTAATATTTTCATTATCATCTAATAAACCTTGTGAATGTCCTGCATAACCAGTTGTACAATCTATTATATACCCTTCTTGTATATCTTTAAAAGAGTTTAGTGTTTCTTTGTATAAAACTGGAATATGTGGAGGGGTCATTAAATTTATCCTTATTAAAATTAATATATAATACCCAAACTTTAATTTAAGGCATTTTAAAATGATTGATTCAGGAACGGTAAAATTACTAAGTGATTTATCCTTAACTATGTTTAGAAAGAACTTCTTTGGTATTTATCATGGAGCAATTTCAGCCAAGATTGACCACAACTCTTTTGTAATAAATTCCTCAGATGCTATTTTTGACGAAATGTGCGAAAAGTCTTTTTGTCAATTAAGTACAGTAAAACAAGATTATAGATGGAACATAGCCTCAATAGAAGCATATATTCATGCAACAATTTATAATAATATACATGAGGCAAAATATATTGCTTTTGGTGTTCCAATTTATACAACTGCTTATACATTTGAGCATGATGTTTTAGAATTTGATGATTATTTTGGGAAAACAACATTTGGTACAATAAAAATTTATGATCCAGGAGACTTTTCTACTTGGTATAAAAGAAATGCTTTAGAAATTACAAAGTATTTAAAAGAAACTAATACTAATATTATGATAATAAAAGGTGTTGGAATGTATGTTTACGATAGAGATATAAATGAATTAGTAAGAAAAATTGCGATTATTGAAAATTCTTGTAGACTTTTAAATATAAAAACATCATTTAAATAAGGTCAAGAAAAAGGCAAATTGGTCATTTTTACCCTTATATTAAAATATTTATTTAAAAATTTAAGATTTTTTTATAAAAAAACCTAAAAAAGCCCTTCTTTTAGCTATTTTGAAGTTTAAATAGTATAAAGTTATCCATTATTAAATACAAAACAAGGAGTTCTTCTATGAACAAAGCTGAATTTATCGATGCAGTTGCTACAAAAGCAGGATTATCTAAAAAAGATGCAAAAGGTGCTGTTGACGCAGTATTAGAAACAATTACTGAAACATTAGTAAAAAGAGAAAACGTTAGTTTTATAGGTTTTGGTACTTTTTCAACTGCTGATAGAGCTGCAAGAACTGCAAAAGTTCCAGGAACAGATAGAACTGTAGATGTTCCAGCTACAACTGTTGCAAAATTCAAAGTAGGTAAGTCTTTAAAAGAAGCCGTATCTGGTAAGTCAAGTAAATAATTTTACTTAAAAATAAAAAAAGGCCTATGCGAAAGCATAGGCCTTTTTTTTTATATATTTAAATAAAATATATAGTTTAAAAACTTATTGTTGTTCTAATTTTGATTCTATTTCTTTCTCTTTTTGTAAATTTCACATACTCTTTACCCTTATATGTAAAATAATTATCATAACCACTTAAAACTCTTTGTGTATAAACTCTATTTGATCTATTATTACAAATTCGTTTTCGTTTAGTTTCATAATAACCATCATCATAAGAATCAACATGTTTATAGTTTCTCATAGAATTTGCAATATTTGCCCCAAGCAAACCACCAATAACTTTAGCAGCAACTCTTCCCTTACCTTTTCCAATTTGATTACCAATCGCAATACCACTTGCAAGACCAATTATAGTATCAAGTCCTATAATATTTTCATCTCTATATGAATTGTTATATCTTCTTCTTTTTTTATAAACTCTATGCTGTTTATAACAAGATTCATTGTGAGTATGAGCCCTATGAAGTTGTACGTTTTCATAAACTGCTTTTGAATTATTTACTCGTGCATAATCATAGAAATAATCTTCATTTGCTAATAGTGAAGATAATAATAAAACTGTTGCTAAAAATATTTTTCTCATAATTTACTCCTCTTAAGCCAGAATCTTCTGGCTTTTTTTACTTTATTTTTGAAATATAATCTGCTAATTGTTTAATTTTTGCCTCATCTAACCTCGTTACTTGACCTTTCATAACACCTTTCATAGCTTTTCCATATGAACCATCTTTATAACCTTTTAACGCAGCTTGTGTTTTTTTACTATCCCAACCTTTAATAACTTCACTTTTACCTAAGGCTTTTTTCTCAGCATTTATACCATGACAACCGGCACAGGCTTTATATAAAGTTTCACCCTCACTTGCAAAAAGTAAAGAAGACCCTAAGATACTAATAATTAATAAAAACTTTCTAGTATTTCTTTGTATTGTTGTAGTTTTATTCATTTTATTCTCCTTGATTTAAATATATGAAAGTATAAGATGTAAAAGTGAAACAATTGTGAAGAATGTAAGAATAGAAGAATAATTTAGAGATATGAGATATTAGAAAAGAAAAACTTTTAGATACTTATTTTAATTTTCCAAAAATTTTATACTCTTCCCAATAAGTATCAATAGCATTTTGAAGCTCTTTATTATTTAAACTTGTAGCTTTTTTAATACCAAATCTTTTTATAAAAGCATTAGGCATAATAGTTGTTTTTTTAGAAGGTTTTTTTAAATAAGAGAAAAGTGCTTGTTTTACACTATTTTGTGAAGAATATTTAAGTAAATAACGATAAAAATACTTATCAAGTGAAACAGGAAGTTTTTTATGACAAGAAATACAGTTATTCTTATATACAAGTGTATTTGCAAAAATAGAAGTAATTAAAAGTGTAACAGTTAGTAATATTTTTATTAATTTTAGCATTTTAAAGATACCCTCTTAAAACAATTACAAACTACCATTTTAAAGCTACTTTCGTTTTTTTATTTAAAACTGAATTTATTGCAATTTCAATATTATACTCTTTACAGATTAAAGAGACTATATTAAGCCCTATTCCAAAACCACCAACACTTCTATCAAAACGAGAATATCTATTGAACATAGTACTTATATGCTCTTTTTTAATACCTCTACCAGAATCTTCTATACTTAAGAAGTTATTTTTTAAGAGTATTTTAATTTCACCATTGATTTTATTATATTTTATGGCATTTGAAATTAAATTATCAATTAATTTTGTTATTTTCTTATTATCACAAATAAAATACACTTCATTTTCAATTTCATTTTTAAATGTAATTTTTTTAACATCAGCTAGTGTTCTAAAATATTCAACTCTTTGCTCTAAAATGTTAGATAAATTTAGCTTCTCATTTTGTGAAATTATCTTATTATGTAAGGTTAAAAAAGTTAAATCTTCATATATATTAGAAACAGTTTTAGCTCCTAACTCTATTCTATTGATTTTCTTTTTTAATTTTTCATCTTCTAATTTAGTTTTATCAATCATTTCTATATTTGCTAAGATTGCTGATATTGGTGTATTTAATTCATGAGTAGTATCTTTAATAAATCTATCTAATAAATGCATAGCATCTCTCATGGGAGACAAAAATATGTCTAGTAAAAAATATCCTAAAACAATACTAATAAAAAGAGCACAAATTAAAAAAATAATTATATCTTCTAACAAGGTATCTAACCACAAAGACTTATCTTCAAGCTCAATAATCACATATCTTGCTCCAAGGTAAAAAGCTTCTGGTTCTGTAATAAAATGAATATATTTAGAGCTTGTATAAGAAACTTCTTCAAAGTTTATTTTTTTTGATTTTAAAGTTGAGAATATTAAAGTTTTATCACTATCATAAATTGCAGAATTAAATCTCTCATCCCTTGGGTAAAATTTATATCTGTCAAAATTTATATGTAAATCTTTTAATCGTTGTAATAACTCTTTTGCTAGGGGTTGAAATTCAACTCTTTTTTGCTGTAACATTAAATCTTTTTGAAAATTAAAGTAAATAACTGAAAGAAAAGAAAATATTAAAATACATAAAAAAGTATAGAGTATTAAAAAACGAAAAAGTGTTTTTTTCTCACTATGAATTAAATCTATATCCAAGTTTTTTAACACTAGTAATACTCTCCTTTCCTAGTATTTTTCTTAGGTTCTTAATATATGTTCGTAAAGAGAAATCACTGCTTTGTTCATCATATTCCCAGACATTCTGACAAATCATTTCATGAGAAAGTATAATATTTTTATTTTGTAAAAAGTATTTTAATAGTTTTGATTCTTTATTATTTAAACTTATTTCTTTCTCATTAACAAATAAAGTATTATTATTAATATCATAATATTTACCAAGACTTAAAAGTACTTTATTTTCGACTTCATGGAAATAACCACGTTTTAGTATTGTTGTAACTCTTAATAATAACTCTTTTAGCTCAAAAGGTTTTCTTATATAATCATCACAACCTGATTCAAATCCTTCTTCAAAAGAATCAATAGAATTTAAAGAAGTTATAAAAATAGCAGGAGTTTTAATATTTTGCTCTCTTATATTTTTTAAAAGATCAAAACCATTTAATAAAGGTACATTAACATCTAATAAAAGTAAATCAAAACTTTTTTCATAAACTTGTTCATAAGCATCTTCACCATCATAAGAAGAACTTATTTCAAAATCAAATTCACTTAAATAATCTGAGATAGTATCATTTAGTGTAATATCATCTTCCAAAAGTAAGATCTTCTTTTTCATTATTTGCTCTTTTTCATATTCTTTTTATACATTCTTTTTTCTTTTTCACTCATGGTTGAAACTCTTCTGTTAAGCTCACGTTTAAACTTATTTAAATCTTGTGCTTTTACATAACCAATAATAGCAATAAGTTCTTGTGTACTCATATTTGAATAATTCTCAGCTCTTAAAAAGGAGACGAGTATAAATAATATTAATAGTATTTTTTTCATATATAACTTTCATTTTAATTAATAAGCAATCATAACATAAGTATTGTGTAAGAATTGTAAAAAAATCCTTCTTAAACTTATTTTATATAAATTATTGTAAAATCTTAAAAATAATATAATATATAGGAATAATATGATGACAGAAGTTGGTAGACTATTTAATAAAGTTCCTTATGAAGTACGAGATAATGAGTGTGCTTATACTCCTATATATCACGTAGAAGAAGTAATTAACGACTTTTTAAATAATTATATGATGACTATTGATGATTTGATGAGTGTATCTTCAAATAACCGAGATACAATTACAAATCTACATATAGTAATTAATGGTTTAATGCCAAAAGATTCTATATCCATTGATTATAAACATGATAGTTTTGATATAAGTTTTGAAGAGTATAAAGAGCTAAAAACGAAAAGTAAAAATATAACTTCTTTAATGTTTATAGAAAAGTTTAAACAAAATAAAGAACTAGAATTAGTTGAGATATTTGAAGCTATTATTGGATGTGATGGACAAAGATTATTTATATCATTAGCCCAAGATAAGTTTAATATTTATAATCCAAGTTCAAAACTTTATTCTTATAGAAGAATATTAATAAGCAAGAAAAATATTCTAAAAGACATAGCTAAAAATTTTGATATAAAATATGATAAATTGTATAAAGATTTAAACCCAAATATTATAAAAAAAGTATGTAAGGATTTAAGCTTAACCTATAAAAATCTAGCATTAGAAATAGGATATAAACCAGATACTATAAATAAAGCAGCTTCAAGTGCTAAAATAAGTGAGCAATTACAAAAAGCAGTTGAGATGTACTTAGAAAACTTAAGATTAAAAGAAGAGTTAAGTGATTTTGTAAATTTAAAACAAATACTTAAAAATATTTTAACCTAAGAAAGTAAGACTAAAATTATTAAAACCAAACTATAAAAAAGAGAGAATTATGAGAAAAAAAAATATTTTTAAAACTATTTTACTAACAAGTATCATATCTTTGATATTTACATCTTGTTCTAATACCACAAACGAAGAAGAATGGACTTCTTTTGTATACCCAGATAAACAAAATCAAAAAAGAAGTATAAAAGTAGGAGTTTATAAAAGTTATAAAGAGTGTAAAAAAGCTTCCCAAGAAAAACTATTAGATATAAAAGCAAATGAATTAGGTTTTTATAAATGTGGTTTAGGCTGTATTTTTCATGAAGGTATGAAAAATGATATTTGTACAAAAATGAAATAATAATTTTTTTGTTTTCTTAACTTTTATAATAGAGATACAAGTATTAACTTAAAAAAGATAAGCTAATATGGGTATTATTACTTAAGAGAAAGATAAATTTCTCTTAAGTATATTTCAAAATGTAGTGTAAATACTAAAAACTATCCCATGAATCATCATTATTATTAGAACTTATAATTTTATTTGATTCTGCTTTGTTTACTTTATTTTCACTTTTTATCTTTGCAGGTTCTTCTTGTGAATAGTTATCAATTCGTATACTATTTTTACCTTCAAACTCTTTTTCATTAGCATGAGATACAACTAGTTTTGCAATTTCATCTGTTTTCATTGCAACCTTTTGTGTTTCACTCGCTATTGAAGCATTTTGCTGTGTTTGCTGATCTAATTGTGTTACTGCATCATTAATTTGCTCAACACCAGACTGTTGTTCTTTACTTGAAGACTCAACGTCAGCTATTAGCTGTGTTGTTTTTAAAATATTCTCATTTAAGGTTAAATAACCTTCAATCATTTTATTTGAAATTATTTTTCCATCATTTGCTTTCTTTGTTGCATTTTCTACTAAGTCTTTTATCTCTTTAGCAGCTTCAGCAGATCTACTTGCAAGATTTCTTACTTCTTGGGCAACTACTGCAAAACCTTTTCCAGCTTCACCTGCTGTTGCTGCTTCTACTGCTGCATTTAAAGATAATATATTAGTTTGGAAAGCAATTTGATCAATTACTGAAATAGCTTCATTAATTGCATTAACTTGCTCATTTATTTCATCCATTGAAGAAGTTGTTTCTTTTGCTAGGTTTTCACCTTCATTTGCAGATTTTGTAAGCTCTTTTGCATAATCAGAAATTTGAGATACTGTTTGAGTATTATTTATAATAGTTGAAGTAATCTCTTCTAATGCGGCTGCTGTTTCTTCTAATGAAGCTGCTGTTTTATTTGAATTAGTACTTAGAGTATCCATATTATTAACTAATGTAGCGGCACTATTATCTAAAATCATTCCATTTTTTTTATTATCAACTAACATTTGAGTAATAGAAGTTCCTAAAGTATTAACACCACTTGATAGTTTGAGTAAGTGTTCTTTTAATCCATTTTCATTAACTTTATTCATATAGTTGTAAGAAGAGTACTGTTCTAATATATTTAAAATATTATCAATATTACTCTCCATAGTATTACCCATTTTATTAATAACATCTTTTAGTTCATTTAAAGCTGGATTATTTGAATCTCCAGATATTCTTTGACACATATCTCCTGATTCAAATTCACTCATAACTCTTATACCTTCATCAATTAATTCTCTCTCTTTTTCAATTGATTCTTTTGTTGAGTTAATATTTACATTTACTACTTTTGCCATCATTCCAAACTCATCATTTGAGCTTTCATCTAAAAGTTTAACAGTATCTTCTTCTCTATTTAAGTACTTAAAGAAAGAACTAAGTCCATTTTGAAAAGATATAATTGATTTACCAATATTGCTAGCAATTAAAGATGAGAAAAGAATAATAAACAAAATTCCTATACAGGATATAATATAACTTGTAAGTTCCATACTATCAGTTTTACTATTTATCTCTTCACTTAATTCCTTAGATAAACTTTTTAATGAAATATCTGCTTGTTTAATGATTTTTCTCATTTTTCCATTTAAAGCTAATGTTTTATTAAGTCCTATATTTTCTTCTTCTTTTACAAGTTGTAAAAAATATTTTTTATAATTTTTTAATAAATCTAAGGTTTCATCTTCACTATATATAAGCATAGCATTTATTTTTTTATTAAATTTATCTACATATTTTAAATCTCGTCTTAACATAAAATCTTTTTCATGTTTTCTTAGTTCATATACTTGTGAAAGAAAATTTGAATTATTTATACTTCGTGCAAAATTCTGTAATTTTGAAGCTGTTACTCTTAATTCTCCATATAAACCAGTTGAGGGAGTAAGTCCTATATGTTCTTGTTTTTTAATAATTTCTAAAAATATACTATGATATTCATTTATAATTTTATTTAAATCATTTACATATTTTTCATCTAAATCATGATCTTTAACAAATAAAGATAAGTGATTTAAGTTTTTTTGTAAAACTTTTACATCTTTAGTAAATTTAGCTCTATATTTCAACTCTTTAATCATTATGAAATCTTTTTCATGTTTTCTTAAAGTTAAAATATTTGTTGAAACTTTTTCTACCTCATTTTGAATAGTAGAAAATTCTTTAATACTAGATATTGAAGTTATTAGTAAAACTAATAATACTGCCATTCCTAAAATCGATAAACCTGTTGATAACCTAAGTTTTGACTTTATAGTCAAGTTTTTAAACATTTATACCCTTTTTATAAATTTTTTTTATATTATATAATATTTTTGCTTACTTGAGAATTGAATAAAAAACTTAATTTGTAGTATAAATCATATATTAATATACAATTTTAATTATACATAGAAATTAAAGATTTGAAAAATTATTTTTATGAAAATAGGCACAGCGTAAGCCGAGTTTTGTCGTGGATGATAATTTGTCTAGTTGTTAAATTACTTAAACAATCTTGCGAAGAACAAAAACTGTGAAACGAAATACCAGTTCTTCTTGCTGCTGGTTGGGTTTACATAAAATTAAGATTACTCAAAATCGAAGTAGGCTCTTACCCCACTGTTTCACCCTTACCAATAAATTGGCGGTTTACTTTCTGTTGCACTATCCCTTAGGTTACCCTAGCCATTCTTTAAATGGAACCATGTTTCACTGCAGCCCGGACTTTCCTCTTGAATTACTTCAAGCTATCATCTGCTATACCTATAATCGGCATTGTATCTAAAAAGTCTTTACTTTCTTATTATATGGTAACAACTTACATTCTTAATTTTCATAAAATTCTAAAAGTTTACTTTTAATAGCTCAAGCATACATATATCTTAAGTAAAATAAACTATATTTTCTTCTTTAGATTTTAAAAATATTATTTAAGTGTTATTCCTATAAAAACTAATGAAGCTTCTATTTTTTCTCGCTATTGTAAAGTTGGTTTAATTCTATTTGTAGCATTATTATTAATAATTTATTTAAAAACTCTCCCAAGAATCTTCATCAGATGAAACAACAATTTCATTTGTTTTACTTTCTTTTTCCTTTTTTATATTCTTATTAGAGTCCCTTAAAAAGTTTTCTTTATCAACTTTTACTCCTTCTAATTGAATATTTTTTTTTCCTTCAAACTCTTTTTCATTAGCATCAGCTACTACTAATTTAGCAATTTCATCTGTTTTTTGTGCAACCTTTTGTGTTTGGCTTGCTATTGAAGCATTTTGCTGTGTTTGCTGATCTAATTTGGTTACTGCATCATTAATTTGTTCAACACCAGACTGTTGTTCTTTACTTGAAGACTCAACGTCAGCTATTAGCTGTGTTGTTTTTAAAATATTCTCATTTAAGGTTAAATAACCTTCAATCATTTTATTTGAAATTAATTTCCCATCATTTGCTTTCTTTGTTGCATTTTCTACTAAGTCTTTTATCTCTTTAGCAGCTTCAGCAGATCTACTTGCAAGATTTCTTACTTCTTGGGCAACTACTGCAAAACCTTTTCCAGCTTCACCTGCTGTTGCTGCTTCTACTGCTGCATTTAAAGATAATATATTTGTTTGGAAAGCAATTTGATCAATTACTGAAATAGCTTCATTAATTGCATTAACTTGCTCATTTATTTCATCCATTGAAGAAGTTGTTTCTTTTGCTAGGTTTTCACCTTCATTTGCAGATTTTGTAAGCTCTTTTGCATAATCAGAAATTTGAGATACACTTTGAGTATTACTTATAATTGTAGCTGTTATTTCTTCTAGGGCGGCGGCTGTTTCTTCAAGAGAAGAAGCTGTTTCATTTGAATTAGTACTTAAAGTATCCATATTTTTCACTAATACAACGGCACTTTGATCTAAAATCATTCCATTTCTTTTATTATCAACTAACATTTTAGTAATAGAATCACCAACTACATTAACGCCATTTGCAAGTTTTAATAAATGTTGTTTTAATCCATTTTCATCAACTCTATTCATATAGTTATATGAAGAATACTGCTCTAAGACATTTAAAATATTATCAATATTATGCTCCATAGTATTACCCATTTTATTGATTACATTTTTTAGTTCATTTAAAGCTGGATTATTTGAATCTCCAGATATTCTTTGACACATATCTCCTGATTCAAACTCACTCATAACTAAAACACCTTCATCTATTAGTTTTCTTTCTTTTTCAATAGATTCTTTTGTTGAGTTAATATTTACATTTACTACTTTTGCCATCATTCCAAACTCATCACTTGAGCTTTCATCTAAAAGTTTAACAGTATCTTCTTCTCTATTTAAGTATTTGAAAAATACTAAGAGTCCTTCTTTAAAGTTATTTAATGATTTTATAATTATATTTGATAAAAATATTGAGAACAGTATAAATATAAGAATAGAAACAATTGCAATAATAGTTAAAATATTGGTTAAAGTAGAATTAGCTTTATGTTCTAATGAAATTGCACTTTTATTTATATCCTTTAACTCTTTTTCCAATGAATTACCAATATTTACCATTTTTTTAATAATACTTATTAATTCATAGCTTTCATCTTTTACGCCATTATTCACATCTTTTATTCTTACGCTTGAAAACTCATCAAAATACTTTATATAATTCTTTGAAAAGTTAATTATTCTTTCACTTCTTATTATATTTTTTTTAACAGTTAATGTAGAAATAAAAGAAGAAACATTTTTTTCAAGATTAGAAAAATCAGTTCTTACCTTTTGGGCTTTTTCTGCACTAGGAGATCTTAAAAACTGATAAACAGAAATCCGTCCTTTTAAAATAATTTGATTGAAAACTTCAGTTTTTTGTGCTGCTTGTATTGCCTGATTAAGAGAAGTATTATATGTAATATAAACAATTCCCACTATAAGTACTATTATTGTAAAAATTAATGGAAGAAGCATTAATTTCATTTTAGTTGATAAATTCTTAAACATTTTTTTTCCTTTGAATTTTAATTCTTTGTTTCTTTATTTTTTTACATTTATTTTTTAATCAGCATATTTATTCCTTGTATTAATAAAGATATCAAGATTATTCATAAATAAGTCAATAAGTATAGGATCAAAATGTTTGGCTTTTTGTTCTATAAATAAGGCAAATATATCTTCATCTTTCCATGCTTTTTTATAAACTCTTTGACTTCCTAAAGCATCAAAAACATCAGCAACAGCAGTTATTCTTCCATATATATGTATTTTCTCACCTTTTAGGCCTTTTGGGTATCCACTACCATCATACTTCTCATGATGCTGCATAGATACAATAGCAGCTGCTTGTAAAATCGGTTCATTTGAACCTCTCAAAATATCAAATCCTAATTCTGAGTGAGTTTTCATAACTTCAAACTCTTCTTTTGTTAATTTCCCTGGTTTCTTTAATATTTCATCAGGAATACCAACTTTTCCAATATCGTGCATAGGGGAAGCTGTAAATAATATTTCTGCTTCTTTTTTGCTCATTCCAGATAAAAGTGCTAAATCTTTAGAGTATTGGGCAACCCTTCTTACATGACCTCCTGTCTCTTTACTTCTAGTTTCAGCAATTTCCCCCATTTTATAGATAATTGTTCTTTGTCTATCTTCTATTTCTTTATGAAGACGTATAATCTTTGTTATATTCTGTCTGATTTCCATATACTCATAAATTTTTTCATTTTTATCTTTGATTGGAATAATAGTAGCGATAGTATAAAATATTTCTTTATTTTTTGAAATATTAGATAAGCTTCCTTTCCATACACCTTTCTCAGCAATAGTATTAAATATCTCTTTTATATCTTGAGCAGATGATTGTAAAAATGAATATTCTTTACCTATAAGTTCTTTTTTTGTATATCCACTTAGTTTATAAAACAATGGATTTGCATAAATAATTTGTTTAGATAGATTTAATCTAAGAATTATATTACTTTTTTCTAAAGCATCTTTATACAACTCAGAACTGCTTAGTGCCATATTTAATATCTTAGAATCTTCTACTAATAGTTTTTTTGAGAAAGTAAACTGATTATGTAAATTTTTAATTTTTGAATTAATTTTTTTGTTAAAATTTACTTTATTATTCATTAGTTTAATTTCACTAGTGCCTTTATTAATATATTTAAAAATCACATCCATATTAAACAATAAATATTCAAAAGTTTTATAAATATCTTTAGAAATTTTACGCTCTAAAAGAAATAAAAACATTAGGCAAAAGATAACAAAGAATAAGCAGTAATACATCTCATTTCTTGCCTCATTTCTTAAATCTTTAAAGTTTTTTTTTAATTTATGTAAAAGAAGATTACTTAAAATATAAATTTTATTCATTTTTTTTTCTATTTCTAAAAATAAATTTTTATTTTTTAAAAATTTCTTTGTTAAATGTTTATCTAAAAGTAAAAAAGAAGTATTCGTTTTATGTAAACTTTGAAAAATATTATTTTTTTCAATATTTTTTAATTTATTCATAAATTCAGAACTTGAATAATAATAAAAACTATTAAAGTAAACACTTTTACTATAAATTAATTTATAAAATAATTCTTTTGATTTGAAAGTTTGATTTTTCTTCTTTGTTTAAATACGAAAATAAAAGAGTTTTATTTACAAATAATTCTTTTATTTTTAATAATTTTTGAAAAGAAATAAATTCATTTTTCAAATCTTCATTTTTAATATTTTGAGAAAGAAGTAGAACAAATTTGGATAGATTAGTGTTTACATTTGTATAAAAAGTAATAATTTCTAGTTTAGAAAAAGCTTTATACTCAAAATTCTTTCTGAATTCTTTTAATAATAAAAAAGATTTATTAATTTTCACGACTTTTTCTTCAAGTTTTTTATTTAAAATAATTTTTTTAAAACTTTTATTCAATAATAATATTTTATTATCACTAATATTTATTTCTCTTGATATTCTTATTTTATTGGATAACTTTTTTTTGTCTAGATACTCAATTAATAGCATTTTTTCTAATTCAATACTGTTAATTATTGAATTAATTTTAAGCGAAAGTTCAATTATATTTTCACTATAATCTAGCTTTTTAAAATTATTATATTTATTATTAGTTAATAATAGCCCAAAAAAAACCACACAAGTTAAAGGAATAATAATTAATATTATTAATCTGTTCTTAATTGAAAAATCATTCATAAATATTAATCCTTTTTATATGTATTTGTTATAATCTAGATAAAGAGCCCTTGTAGCCAGGAGCCACAAGATAAAAACTTACTATAGTTAGTTGAGTAAGTATTCTATGGTTTATATACTTATAGTTAGTTTAACTAAAGGTAAAAAGTATGAAAGAGTGTAGTATTACAAATATAAAAATGCAAAATATTTATAAAAACATTGGAAAAAGAGTAAAAAAAATAAGAAAAGAAAAAGGAGTATCTCAATTAGCATTATCAGTTGCTATTGGACATAAAGCAGTTGGAACCATATCTATGGCAGAATTATGTATTAACAAAAAACATTTTAATATAGAGCATTTGGTAAAAATTGCTGATGTTTTAGAAGTAGATATAAATGTTTTTTTAAACTTTAAGTAGTATAATTTAAAAAAATACATAATAAACTAAGTTATTTTGATAACTACTAGTTGAAATTAAAATAATGCAAACTAGTTTTTCTTTAAATATTTTTCTATTTTATAAAAAATTAAGAGTTTACTTTATCTTACAACTCTTAATTAGCCAATAACTTTGTAAATGAAAAGCTAGGTTATGAAGTTTACAAGTATTACTATGCTAGGGATAAGCAGTTATAAAAGTCTTTATTTTCTTATTATGTCGTAATAAGAAGGAGGTGAAAAGTTAAATATTTCATCACTTATGTATTTATTTTGTTTAATTTTTGTAAATTTTATCAAAACCTTATTTTCTAATTCATCTTCATATCTAATTTGTGTTATTTTTTGATTTTCTAAGAAAATTTTATATTTTCTTTTATTAATTGTAGCTTCATATATATTTACATCTATTTTTTTAGATGTTTTTATGATTTTTAATAAATTTAGATCATTTTGCAGTTTTGTAAAAATAGCTTGTTCTAATTCTGGTTCATCAACTATTGCAAAAGCATTAATAACATATACATTTTTAATAATTGGAGTTTTGTATTGCCATAATATTTTAGAAGGTTCTTTTATAAAAAGTTTTCCTTTATATTCAATACTTTTATTACTAGAATTCTTAATAGTTTGTACAAAATTAGCCTCAAAACTCTTCAAAGAATCAAAAATATTAGCACTTGCACTAAGGCTTAAAAAAAACAAAGAAATAATAACTACTCTATAAAACATATTTTAACCTTTATTTGTATATAATCTTGCGATTATAACCAATATTAAATTAAGTGTTACATACACTAAAGGAATAAATTTTATGTTAAATATATTTTCAAAAATTTTTGGAACAAAGAACAGTAAAGAAATAAAAAAATATTTAAAAAGATTAAATGAGATTAACTCTTTAGAATCTATTTATGAGCCAATGAGTGATGAAAAACTAAAAGATGCTTTTTCTAAACTTAAAAAAGAAGTTCAAAATAATGAAAAAACTTTAGATGATGTTTTATATGACTCATTTGCTATTACAAGAGAAGTTTCTAAAAGAACCTTAAATATGAGACATTTTGATGTACAGCTTATTGGTGGAATGGTTTTACATGAATCACGAATTGCTGAAATGAAAACAGGAGAAGGTAAAACTTTAGTTGCTACCTTGCCTGTTGTTTTAAATGCAATGAGCCAAAAAGGTGTTCATGTTGTTACTGTAAATGATTACCTAGCTTCAAGAGATGCAGCTGATTTAGAAAAATTATATAACTTTTTAGGTTTTAGTGTTGCAGCTATTACAGCCCAGAGTTCAGGTGAGACTAGAAAAGAACAATATGCTTGTGACATTATATATGGGACAAATAATGAATTTGCTTTTGATTATTTACGAGATAATATGCAACTTGATATTGAAGAGAAAGTTCAAAGAGAACATAATTTTGTAATTGTAGATGAAGTAGATTCTATTTTAATAGATGAAGCAAGAACTCCTTTGATTATAAGTGGTCCAACTAATCAAAAGAATCAAGATTATAAAAAAGCTAATGCTATTGCTCTTAGTTTAGAAAAAGGTGTTAGAACTGAAGCAAAAAGAGCTGATGAAGCAGCTATAACTACAGGTGATTTTATAGTTGATGAAAAAACAAAAGGTGTTTCCCTAACAGAAGAAGGAATTGAAAAAGCTGAAAAAGAATATGATGTAGAAAACTTATATTATGCAGAAAATGCAAATTTAGCTCACTGTTTAGAGCA
The DNA here is from genome assembly GCA_965224485.1 of Arcobacteraceae bacterium. Lineage (GTDB taxonomy): Bacteria > Campylobacterota > Campylobacteria > Campylobacterales > Arcobacteraceae > NORP36. The sequence goes on from CBDCZH010000005.1 coordinate 41,314, forward strand.
ATCTTTAAAAGCAAACTATACTTTTGAAATAGATGTCGATTATGTTGTAAAAGACAATGAAGTAATTATAGTTGATGAGTTTACAGGAAGATTAAGTGAAGGAAGAAGATTTAGTGAAGGTCTTCATCAAGCCCTAGAAGCTAAAGAAAATGTAAGTATTCAATCTGAATCACAAACCTTAGCTGATATTACTTTCCAAAATTACTTTAGAATGTATGATAAACTAGCTGGTATGACAGGAACAGCACAAACAGAAGCAACTGAGTTTGCTGAAATTTATAACCTTGATGTTGTTTCGATTCCTACAAATGTAGATATTAAAAGAATAGATAGAAATGATTTAATTTTTAAAAGTGAAAAAGAAAAATTTGAAGCTGTTTGTAATAGAGTTAAAGAGTATCACAAAAAAGGTCAACCTGTTCTAGTTGGTACTGCTTCTATTGAAAAATCAGAACATTTACATAGATTATTAGTAGAAGAAAAGATTCCTCATACTGTTTTAAATGCAAAACAACATGAAAAAGAGGGGAAAATAATAGAAGACGCTGGAATTAAAGGTGCTGTTACTATTGCGACAAATATGGCAGGACGTGGAGTTGATATTAAACTTAAACAAGACACTTTAGATGCTGGTGGATTAGCTATTATTGGAACAGAAAGACATGAGAGTAGAAGAATTGATAATCAGCTTCGTGGTCGTTCTGGACGTCAAGGAGATTTAGGTGAGTCTCAATTTTATCTAAGTTTAGAAGATAATTTACTAAGAATTTTTGGAAGCGATAAAATTAAAGGTATTATGGAAAGACTTGGAATTGAAGATGGTGAGCATATTGAATCTGGTATGGTAACACGTGCTGTCGAAAATGCTCAGAAAAAAGTTGAGAACATGCACTTTGAAAGCAGAAAACATATTTTAGAATATGATGATGTTGCAAATAAACAAAGACAAGTTATTTATGCTTTTAGAAATGATTTATTAGATGAAAAATTTGATATAAATACTAAACTTGATCAAAATAGAGAAGAATTTGTAGCAAGTTTATTATCACAAGCTGATATTGTTAATGGTATGCCTGTTGAAGATTATGATTATGAATTTATTATTAATAAATTAAAAGAAGATTTAAAACTAGTTGCAACCTTAGAAGATTTAAAATCTGAATCATTTGATGATTTAGAGAAAAAACTAGTAAAAACTATAAAAGAAATTTACGAAAGTAAAATGTCAATAGCCGCACCTGAGCAAAAAACAGAAATTGAAAGATCAGTTTATTTACAAATAATTGATAATTTCTGGAAAGATCACTTATATGCAATGGATACATTAAAAACAGGAATTGGCCTTAGAAGTTATAATCAAAAAGATCCTTTAGTTGAGTATAAAAAAGAGTCTTATAATATGTTTATTGATCTTATTGCTTCAATTAAACATGAAATTATAAAAGTTTTATTTGCTATTCAATTAAGAGGAAATGAAGACGAAGAAGAAGAGAAAGCTGCATTGGCTAAAATGAAAGCCGAAATGAAAGAACAAAATGAAAATATTACTTCTAATATAAACTCTAATTCTTTAATTGAGAAAAAAGTAGCCAGAAATGAACCTTGTCCTTGTGGTTCAGGTAAAAAATACAAACAGTGTTGTGGTAAAAGTGGGCCTAAAAAAGGTTTAGTAGCAGGAAACTAATTTGAATAAAAAATTAGTTAACTTTATTGTAAAAAAATATCTAAAATATGACAATAAAAATCCTTTTATATCTATAAGTGCCCTACTCGCATTTGTAGGTGTTGCTATTGGGGTGATGGTTTTAATCATTTCAATGGCAATTATGAATGGAACTTCTAAAGAGTTTGAGAAAAAACTCTTTACTATGAACTACCCCTTATCTATTTTTGAAAAGTTTCCTGATTCTATTAATAAAAATATTGTTCAAAAACTTGAAGCAAAATTTCCAAAACTTATTTTTTCGCCATACATAAGTTCTCAAGCCATAGTTCAAAATGGTGATAACATGACAGGAGGAGTTATATTTGGTGTTGATTATAAAAAAGAGTCTAAGATTAACTCTATTTATAAAAAAGCTCTTAATGACCTATCTTTAAATAAGTATGATATTATTTTAGGAAATGGAATAAAAAATAAACTATATATTTTTCCTGAAGATAAAATAACTCTATATTTCACCTCCTTAAATCCTAGTGGTTTTACTATGATGCCAAGAATGAAACGTTTTACTTATAAAAGCAACTTTAAATCTGGTCTAAATGCTTATGATAATGCTTATATGTATACTTCTCTTGAAGCTTTACAAACCTTAATGAAAAAGAAAAAAGATTATTATGATGGTATTCATATTTATTCTAATGATGCTTTTGCTGATATTAAACATATAAAAAAATACCTAGATGAACTTGGTGGTTTAGGAATAATTGGTTGGTGGCAGCAAAATGGAAACTTTTTCCAAGCCATGCAATTAGAAAAAAGAGCCCTATTTATTGTTTTAATGTTAATTATTTTAGTAGCAGCACTTAATATTATTTCTTCTTTATTAATGACTGTAATGAGTAGACGTAAAGAAATAGCCCTACTTTTATCTATGGGTGCTTCTCAACAAGAAATAAAATCTATCTTTCTTAAACTTGGATTATATATTGGATTTACGGGTATTGTTATGGGTATAATACTTGGATTTTTTGGATTATATATATTAGATACCTTTGATATAATCTCACTACCAGCTGATGTATACGGAACTTCTAAGCTTCCACTAGAACTAAGCCTTGTTGATTTTGTATCAATAATTATAGGTTCTATTTTAATAGTAATTCTATCTTCTTATTATCCAGCTAAAAAAGCGACAAAGATTGATGTTATTGATGTATTAAGAAATGAGTAGCTTTTTAAAGCTACTTATTTTTATTAAATAATTCTTTTTAACTCAAAACTAATATTTCAATACTTTTTATTTTACTCTTTGTTTTTCTAACTTTATCTACTTTATCTTATAAGCTTTATTTTTTCTCATTAGTAAAAAGTTCAATAGGAGCTGTAAAAATTCTTTTGATAACATTTAGAGGTGCTACTGCTGAATCTTTAACTATATCTGACTTAATAATAGGATCGCCTAGTTTGCCTGTAATTTTTATCTTTGTTGAGACTACTTTATCTTTTCCTAAAAAAACATAATTAACTAAAGGAATATAAGATACAATTTTGCTGTAATCTTTCATGAAAATTAAGTTCATACTAGAATCAATTAAATCATTTGTAAAATCAATTGTTGTATTTCCTGTAAAATCAACAGAATTTCCAATTGTTACAATTTTATGCATATTTAAAAATTGTTTTTTAATATTATATATAAAGTCAATATAACCCTCATTTATAGCATATCCATTTAAATTAAACCCACCATTTTTAACCATACCATAAACAGCAGGTAGAGCTAAAAGAGGATTAATCAAAGCAGGACTTGTATTAACTAGTGTAATAAGGTTATTCAAAATTGCAAGGTTATTAATTCTATTTTTACTAAAAACTATTTTTCCTCTTAGTATATTATTTACACTATTTGCATTTATACTGATGTTTCCACCTGAAACAATATTTTTATCAAAAAATGTATTTATCATCTCATCATTTATTTTTGAAGCATTTATAGTAATTTTATTTTCTTTATCTTTAAAGAATTTAATTTTTGAGTTTTTATGAACTAAATTAAAAGAAGTAGTATTCTTATTACTATTTAAACTATAAGAACTTGCTAATAATTTATATTTATCATTAATTATTATATTTGAATTCTTAGCATTAAGTTTTAAAGATAAAGTATTTTCATTTTTTGCGTTAGTATCATAAGCTAAATCTATATTTTGCATATATAAGTTAGCATTATCTTCATCTAGAGTAAATTTAATACTCTTATCTTTTGTTTCAAGTTTAAAAATTTCATCTTTATATACTGCTTTTATATCATATTCAAGAATTCTTTTTTTATTTTTATAAAAAGGTAAATCTTTTTTATAAAATATTCCATCTATATTTATTTGTTTTTTATTTAATAAAATTTCTGCATATTTTGAATAAAAACTATTCTTTTCTATATTAATATTTGAGTTTATTAACTCTAAACGTATATTATTAAATAAATTGTTCTTTTCTTTTTCTGATTTTTCCTCTTTTTTATCTTTTTTGTAATTAATATCTAAATTTTTTAATTTTAAGCTAAGTTTATTATTAAAAGATTTAATTTGAAAATCATTATTTAAAGAAGATAATTCAATTTTGTCATTTTTTAAAAAACCTTTTAAGTGTAAACTTGTGATGTTTTTATTATCTTTTTTTATAGGAATATTTAAGTTTTGCACTTTTGTATCAATATAAATCTCATTTTCGTCTTTTATTTTTAAAGTTATATTTCCTTTTTTAATATTCATGCTTTGTAAAAGTTTTGAATACTTATAAAGAGAGTCAAAGTTAGAAATTTTTATCTTTGTAAAATCTTTTTCTAAGAAAATTTTTGTATCTAGTTCTTTTAAATCAATAATTGTATTTTTCTTAAAATCAACTAATAAAGAAGAGTTAAAATCTTTAATATTAATTATTTCATTATTTGATTTTTTTACTATAAAAGAGTTTACAAAAACTTCTCCTTTAGCCCTTTGTGTTTTTACATCTATATTAAGGTTTAATCTTGTATCTATCATTTTTTTATGTTTAACACTATTTGATTTTATTAAAACATTGTAATTATTTAAAATAACTTTAGCACTTTTTGTATATAAAGGAAAACTATTTAAAAGTAAATTTGCATCTTTAATATCAAAAACACCTTTTACCTTAATATCACCATTATAAGGTACATCTAACTGTAAACTTGCATTAATACTTCCATCAACTTGTTTAACAGGTATATTAATCTCATAAGCTCTTAATATCTCTAAAACGTCATCATCTAAAAGATGATTAGCTTTAATATCTATTAGAACTCTACCTTTTCTATTTGATAAATTAGGGATTTTTACAAAACTTCCATCAATATCAATATTTTTATATTTTGGTTTTAACATATGGAAGTTTAGTATTCCTTTTTCAAAAACGATATGAAGTTTTTTTGTTTTAACAGGAGCAACTTTTTTATTAAAAGTAATACTTGCATTTGTTATAAGGGCATCACCTTTAATTTCACCTAAAATTGGCTCAAAAGTATCTGTTTTTAGTTTTCCATACAAATAATTAAGTTTCATCTCTCCTGTAACATTCTCATACATCCACTGCTCACCGACTATTGGAAGTCTAAAAAGTGATTTTAAAAACTTTAAGTTCTTAAGTTTTCCACTTGTTACAAAAAAATCAATATACTCTTTTGTGATTTGTAAGTTTAGATCTCCTTGGGCTTCTTTATAATTATAAGTACCAAAAAAGTTCAATACTTCTTTAAAATAGTTAAGTTTTAACTTTCCTCGTAACATTGCATTTTCTTTTTTTAAGTAAATCGAGTATAAATCAAGTTCAATACTAGAACCAGCTACTTTATACTTAGATGCAATATTTATATAATTATTATCTAAGTAAATATAATCATTATCAAATAAAATATTAAAAGTATTACCATCAACGATTAAAGATTCTATATCTATTTTTTCAAAATATTTAAGTACTGTTGGTACTGTTTGGATAATATTTTTTATATCTTCATGGGTAGTTTTAACTTCTGATTTACTGTTTAAAGTTATGTTTTGTATTTTTACAATAAGCTTTTTATCTAATTTTATATACAATTTTGAAATATTTAAATTTAAAAAAGAGAATGAATCAATACTTATGCCATTAAATAAAAAAACAACAAACATTGAAATTAATGATAAAAAAACAATTAGGAATATACTGATTTTTTTTAACATTTTTATTTTCTTCCTTATAAGCTCTATTATTATACTTTTTTATGTAAGTATTCCACTTACCTCTACTAAAGTTTTATTCATACCAAAAGGCAGTACTAACAGCATTGTAACTTATTTAAACAAAAAAGGTTATGAATTAAATGTAATAGATAAAACTATTATAAGATTCTTAGGATACCCCCAAAGTGGCTGGATTGACCTTGAATCTGAGTATATGAATAAGGCAGAATTTTTAAACAAATTAACAAGTTCAAAAGCTGCTATTAGAACTATTACTTTAATACCAGGTGAAACTGCATACTTTTTCTTACAAAACCTAGCAAAAAAGTATAATTTATCACATGAAAAACTTGTTGATGTTTACTCAAAATATGCATATAAAATTGATGGTAATATCTTAGCTGAGACTTATAATTTACCTATTGGTATGAGTGAAGAGCATATATTGTTTTATCTATTTTCTTACTCTTCTAAAAAATATAAAGAGTTCTCACATAAAATATTTGGAGAGTATAATAAGGAGAAATGGTATAAATACCTTTCTATGGCTTCTGTTATTCAAAAAGAAGCTGCAAATGTAAAAGAGATGCCAATAGTTTCTTCTGTTATTTATAATAGACTAAAAAAAGGTATGGCTTTACAAATGGATGGAACTTTAAATTATGGGAAATATTCACATATAAAAGTTACAGCGAAGATGATAAGAGAGGATAAAAGCTCTTATAATACTTATAAATTTAAAGGAATTCCAAAAAACCCTGTATGCGCAGTTAGTTTAGCAGCAATTAAAGCAGCAATTTTTCCTGCTAAAACTTCTTATTTATATTTTGTTAAAGATGAGAAAACAAAACTTCATAACTTTTCATCTTCTTATAAATCACATGTAAATAGAATAAATGAAAATAGAGTAGTAAAAAGAAAGTCTAAAAGAAATAACAAAAATAACAAAATAAAAGATCTTTGGAAAAATATTAAATAGCTGGGCATAAATGAAACAAGAACTTTAAACAACTATCCTTTTTGATACTTATTATTACATTTTATAACAAAAAATGCTATTATAAACGCACTTTTCAAGGAATATTACTTCTAATAAAAGTAATAATAATATTAAATTTAAGGAAAACATATGTCACAAATAATTTACACAAAAGTTGATGAAGCACCAGCTTTAGCTACATACTCTTTTTTACCAATTATCAAAAAATTTACAAAATCTTCTGGTATTGAAATGATTTCTAAAGATATTTCATTAGCAGGTAGAATTATTGCTAACTTCCCTGATAATTTAAAAGAAGATCAAAAAATCAATGATTATCTAAAAGAGTTAGGTGAATTAACCCAAGATCCTAAAGTTAATATAATTAAGTTACCAAATGTTTCAGCATCAATTCCACAGTTAAAAGTTGCTATTGCTGAATTACAAAACAAAGCTTATGATATTCCTTCATATCCAGACGCTCCTTCAAATGACGAAGAGAAGTCTATACAAGCAAGATATTCAAAAATCACTGGTTCTGCTGTAAATCCTGTATTAAGAGAAGGAAACTCAGACCGACGAGCTCCACAAGCTGTTAAGAACTTTGCTAAAAATAATCCTCACAAAATGGGTGAATGGAAAAAAGATTCTAAAACTGATGTTTTACATATGAATTCAGACGATTTTTATGGAGCTGAACTTTCTAAAACTTTTGAAAAAGCAGATGATTTAAAGATCTCTTTTGTAAATAATACACAAAATATTATTTTAAAAGAATCAACTCCTGTTTTAGCAGGTGAAATTATTGATGCTACTTGTATGAGTGCAAAAGCTTTACAAGAATTTTATCAAGACTCAATAAACAAAGCAAAAGAAGAAAATGTTTTATTATCACTACATTTAAAAGCAACTATGATGAAAGTATCAGATCCATTAATGTTTGGTTTTGCTGTTAAAGTATATTTTAAAGATTTAATCCAAAAACATCATGCGTTATTTGATGATATTGGAGTTAATTTTAATAATGGTTTAGGTGACTTATACTCTAAACTTGATTCACTTGGACTTGCTAAAAAAGAAGAAATTCTAGCTGATATTAACTCTATTTATGAGAAACAACCAAAACTAGCAATGGTTAATTCAAGTAAAGGAATTACTAACTTACACGTACCCTCTGATGTTATTATTGACGCTTCTATGCCTGCTATGATTAGAGATGGTGGTAAAATGTGGGATGCAAACGATGAAACACAAGATACTCTTGCTATGATTCCAGATCGTTGTTATGCACAAACATTTAAAGTAGTAATTGAAGATTGTAAGAAAAATGGAGCTTTAGATGTTACAAGTATTGGAACTGTACCAAATGTTGGTTTAATGGCTCAAAAAGCTGAAGAGTATGGATCTCATGATAAAACATTCCAAGCACAAGAGCAAGGAAAAATTATTGTTACAAATAAAGAAGAAGAAATTGTATTCTCTTTTGATACACAAAAAGGAGATATCTTCAGAATGTGTCAAGCTAAAGATGAACCAATTAAAGACTGGGTAAAACTTGCAGTTTCACGAGCTAGATTATCAAATACTCCTGCTATTTTTTGGTTAGATGCAAATAGAGCACATGATGAACAAATGATTAAAAAAGTAAATCTTTACTTAAAAGATCATGATACAAATGGTTTAGATATTACAATTATGTCTCCTGTTGATGCTACAATTAAAACACTAGAGAGAATGAGAAAAGGATTAGACACTATTTCTGTAACTGGAAATGTTTTAAGAGATTATAATACTGATTTATTTCCAATTTTAGAACTTGGAACATCTGCTAAAATGTTATCAATTGTTCCTTTAATGCAAGGTGGTGGTTTATTTGAAACTGGTGCTGGAGGATCTGCTCCTAAACATGTTGAACAATTAATCAATGAAAACCATTTAAGATGGGACTCTTTAGGTGAATTTATGGCATTAGCTGCTTCTTTAGAGCACTTAGGTAATACTCAAGATAATAAAAAAGCTTTAATTCTTGCTAAAACATTAGATGCTGCAACTTCTACATTTTTACAAGAAAATAAATCTCCTTCAAGAAAATGTGGTGAAATAGATAATAGAGGAAGTCATTTTTATCTTGCTATGTATTGGGCACAAGAATTAGCAAAACAAAATGATAGCAAAGAGTTACAAGATGAATTTAAAACTATTGCAGAATCTTTATCTTCAAATGAAAATAAAATTTTAAATGAATTAAATAAAGTTCAAGGAAAAGCACAAAATACAAATGGTTACTACTTAGGTGATCAAGCATTAATAGAAGCAATTATGAGACCATCTCTTACATTGAATTCTATAATTGATTAATATTTTTCTTAATTTAAACGATATAAGAAAGCTAGGTTTTAAACCTAGCTTTTTTTTTATAAAAAACTAACTACTTTTAGCTCCTAATCAAGGGCATTTTCTTAAATAGGACATCTTTTGTCCTAATTAATTCTATTTATAAAGTTTTACTTCATTTTATTTTGCTAAACTTCTTTTATGAATTAAATATTCAGAATATTTTTTAAAGGATTAACATGAGTAAGGTAGCACTTATTTTTGGTAGCGATACTGGTAATACTGAAGATGTAGCAAAAAGACTAACAGAAATGTTAGGCGAAGATAATATAGATTTAATAGAAGTAACACAAAGCTCAGTTGAGCAAATTTCATCATATGATAAGTTAATTTTAGCAACATCAACTTGGGGAAGTGGAGATTTACAAGCTGATTGGGAAGATTTTGAAGATAAATTAGAGGAAATAGATTTCTCAAACAAAACAGTAGCACTATTAGGTCTAGGAGATCAAGATACTTATGAAGATACTTTTTGTGATGCAATGGCATTATTATATGATAAAGTAAAAGATGCAAATGTTATTGGTTTTACATCAACACAAGGATACTCATATGAGGATTCAACTGCAATTATTGATGGTAAATTCATGGGTTTAGTAATAGATGAAGATAATCAGGATGATTTAACAGAAACTAGATTATTAGACTGGGCAGAACAAATCAAACCTGATTTAGGTTTATAAAACTTAATTAACTTAGAAGAAGTTACTTAACTTCTTCTATCCTTATTGTATACACTATTTTCACATTCTTTACTAAATTTTTCTTTGTTATATTAAATAATCACAGTTTTTCTTAAATTAATTTATCAGAAGATAAAATTTATCAATAAGTATTATTTATCGTATGATTTTTATTATTATTTAAGAATTAATATTATAGGATAATATTAATCTAAAATTAAGGATAAATAATGAAAAGAAGTAAACTATTTGTAGGCTGTTTCTTATTACTTAGCATTAATGCATTTGCAAGTAATAGTTTGATTATAAAAGCTAAAGAATCTGGACTTAGTGCAATACCCTCTAGTAATTTAGAAATACTCAAATTAGTAGATAATCCAAAGAACCCAATTACTAAAGCAAAAGTAGAACTTGGTAAAAAGCTATTTTTTGAACCAAGATTATCAAAGAGTGGATTAATTTCATGTAATACCTGTCATAACCTAGGTATGGGTGGAGTTGATGGACTAGAAGCTGCAATAGGTCATAAATGGAGAGCAAATCCAGGACATCTAAATTCGCCTACTGTATATAATTCAGTTTTAAATAAAGTTCAATTTTGGGATGGAAGAGATCCTCACTTAGAAGCTCAAGCCCAAGGTCCTATTCAAGCAGGTCCAGAAATGGCAGCTCCTAAAGACCTAGTTCTTAAAAGACTAACTTCTATGCCAGCTTATGTAAAAGAATTTAAAAATGCTTATGGTCCAAAAAGTAAAATTACTTTTGAATTAATTACAGATACCATTGCTGTATTTGAAAGAACATTAATAACACCATCAAGATTTGATAAATTTTTAAATGGAAATGAAAAGGCCTTAAATAAAAAAGAAAAAACTGGACTTAAGGTATTTATTAATAAAGGATGTACAACTTGTCATAATAACATTGGACTTGGTGGAACTATGCAACCTTTTCAAATTGCAAAAAAATATAAATTTGTAAGTATAGGTGGTTTCAAAGGAGATAAAAATGGTATGGTAAAAACACCAACTCTTAGAAATATAGAAGAAACGGCTCCTTATTTTCATAATGGTGCTATTTGGAGTTTAAAAGAGGCTGTTCAAGAAATGGGTTCTATTCAATTAGGAATTAAGATTTCTGATAATGAAGCAAAACAAATAGTAGATTTTTTAAAATCTTTAACTGGTAAAAAACCAGATATTTCATATCCACAACTTCCTGTTAGTACGAAGACTACACCAAAACCAGATATGAATTAATATTTTAAAATTAGCTTTATCTTTGAGATAAAGCTAGTTTCATTCCAAGAGAAAAAAGAACAAAAGAAGTTAAAACATTCATATTTTTTACAATTTTTGGATTTTTTAAAAGTTTTTTGCTTAATAAATTTCCTGCTATTCCAATAGAAGAAAAAACAATAACTGTCATTAACATAAAAACAAAACCAAGAAAAAGCATTTGAATAGGAACAGAGCCTAGTGTAGGATTTACAAATTGAGGCAAAAATGCTAAAAAGAAAATAGAAACTTTAGGATTTAAAATATTCATAATAAAACCTTTAAAAAATAAATTTTTCATCTGTATCTTAGAAGAACTATTAGCTAAGTCTAAACTATCATTTCTATGTTTATACGCCTTATATGCTAAATAAATTAAATATAGGGCTCCTAAATATTTTACAATATCAAAAGCCACTTGAGATGTTTTAAAAATAACTGATATTCCTAAAGCTGCTGCACTTGTATGAATTATTAAGCCTGAGCATAAACCTAGCGTTGTAATTATTGCTGCTTTTTTACTTTTAGTTAGACCTTGAGTTAAAACATATATATTATCAGGACCAGGAGAAAGACATAATAAAAAAGAAGTAAGAATAAAAAGTAAGAGTTGTGATGTCTCTATCATAGAAGAGCCTTTATAAAATTTTTAATTAAATAAAGAAAAAGTATATAATAAAGAGCCTAGAAGGCCCTTTAAAGAAAAAACTACTTAATAGCGTCGATAATTACTTGTAAAGATGTTTTAATCTCATCTTCACTCATAGAGCCATCTAAAGCACCCTCTTTTACTTCACCTTCAGTTAGTAAAGCAATATTTCCATTTTCATTAAGCATATATACAAAAAATTTAGTTTTTGTTGAATCATTTACATTTAAAGCTTGTACTGTAAAACCATCAAAATCATAAATCATTGGTATATTACTACCTTCATTTAATTCTTCTAGTTTTGAAGGAATAAACATTTTTTTAACAAACCAAGGAGCTGCTGAAATATTTGCAACCATAACATATGGCATATCTAAAGTAAAATATTTCTTTAAATCTTTAACAATAGCTAAAGAGTCATGATTTCCAACAATTATTAATGTTTTTGAACCTTTTTTAAATAATACATCTTTATTCACTTTTTTATCTTGTGAAACTAATTCATATTGTGCTGGTAAAGAAGCTCTAGTTAAAGAAGAAACATTGTCATTTGCAAGAATTTCTGGTTTTTCGGCTGTTAGATAAATTAGCAAAGCAAAACCAGCTACACCTATTAGTACTATTTTTAAAATATTTTTAATCAAAATTATATCCTTTTATATTTTTGATGATTCTAACACTTTAAAATAAATAAAAGATTAACAATAATATTATCTTTGTTTTCTAACCCATCTTTTAAATAACCTATTTACTATAACTTCTTCTTGCAAAGGAATATTATCTTTTATTAAAGAAACTAAATTTTTAGCTAAGTAAGGGGAGAGAACAAAACCTCTTCCTCCTAAACCATTTAGAACAAAAAGATTAGGAAAGTTAATAAATCTATCTTCTTTTACATGAGTTCCATTCTTTAAATGAGGAAACATACTTATTGTTTTTAAACTATCAACTAGTTTTCCTAACATTGGAAAATAATCACTACTAGAAGCTCTCGCACCTACTTTTATATCAAGAACTTTTATATCTTTAAGCTCAATAATATCTGAAGCTTTTAAAAGTAGTTCTTTTGTATCACTCTTATTTATGATGTTTGTATAAGTATTAGAGTATTTTTTGTTTATATTTGATGTTTCTATACAATAATTACAGATATCTTTATCACAAGTAAACCTATGATGTGTAGCACCTATTGAGTTTTTATAAAGAGTTTGTTCTTTATATGTTTCTTCTTGTTTAATAGAAGCAGAAATCGAACACTCTTTATGGTAGTTAATATTTATACAAGTTGTACTAAGTATATCTATTTTTTGACCCCAAACTGCTCTAATATTGAAGTACTTTTCTTTTATTAATTTTGTATCAGCACCTGTGCATAAAATTAGATTTTTTGCTTGTATTTCATCATTTAAATGCCAGTTTGAATCAATATATTTAATATGTTTTATTTCATAAGAAAACTTTTTTTTAGTATTTTTGCTAAGAAGCTTACAAATTTCACTAGGTATAACATGAGTTCCTATATCAAAAAAAAGCCCCTGCTCTTTTTGTTTAAAGTCAAAATCTATGTACTTTTCATACTCTTTAAACTTTTTGATATCTTCATTATTTTTAGGAATTCTTAGTATTCCTTTTGAGATATTTTTATTATTTAAAAGTTTTTCATAAAATTTTACAGAAAAAGACAAAGAAGAAGATACTAAATCTTTTAACTTATTCTTTTTTCCTAGCAAAGGAGATAAAAAAGCACCAGCGGCACCACTAGCTCCAAAAGCAACATCTTCATTTCTATCAAGTAATAATACGTTTTCACCTTTTAAAAAATGTGCTACACTACATCCCGCAATTCCAGCACCAACTATTACATAATCATATTTAATCATATATTTTTATGAATTTCATCCAATAATTCATAGGTAGCTCTCCAATAAGAAGATCCGCCATGTAAACTAATACAAGTATAAGAAGGTAGTTTCTCCCTATAAAAATTTAATCTAGCTCTTGTAGTAGCTCCTGAATAACAATAAAAAACAAAAACAGTTCCTTTTGGATACATATTCATCTCATAAGGATTGTAAGTAATTGTATCTATGTTTTCTAAAGGTTTTAAAATTGTATCTACTAAAACAACTTGTATTCCTTCTTTTTGTAATAACTTAGTGTTCTTATATAACTCTTGCTGATTCCATTCGTCTTTTTTTAATATTTCATTTTTCATAAAGTATTGTATTTAATTTGTACTTTCTTAATTATTAAGAAAAATATTTATTTTAAACCTTGATTGACTATGACTCAAGTTTTGGATATAATATTTAAAATATTAAATTTTATAGGAAAATAAATAATGGCAAAAAGTTTATACGAAACACTTGAAGTAAATGAAGGTGCAGATGCTAGTGAAATCAAGAAAGCATATAGAAAACTAGCAAGAAAGTACCATCCTGATGTAAATAAAGATAAGGGTGCTGAAGAGAAGTTTAAAGAATTAAATGCTGCTTATGAGGTATTATCAGACAAAGAAAAAAAACAACAGTATGATCAATATGGTGATTCTATGTTTGGTGGACAAAATTTCCATGATTTTGCAAGAGGTCAAGGTCAAGGTGTTGATTTAGATGATATTCTAAGACAAATGTTTGGAGGAGGAGCTGCTGGTGGTGGTTTTTCACAAGGTGGTTTCTCTCAAAGTGGATTTGGTGGTTCTGGATTTGGTGGGTTTGAACCTGATTTAGATATGAATGCACAAATTACTATCTCTTTTGAAACATCAGTTTTAGGCGGGAAACAGCATATTTCTTTAAATCATGATTCTTTTGATATAAAAATACCAGAAGGTATTAAAGATGGTCAAAAAATTAGAGCTAAGGGTAAGGGTAAGACTCAAGGTTCACAAAAAGGTGATTTAATTATTAAAGTAAATGTATCTCCTTCAGCATTATATGAAAGAGATGAAGATACTTTAACTAAAACATTTGATATTCCTTTAAAAACTGCCTTATTTGGTGGTAAGATTGAAATAGAAACAATTAAAAAAACTATAACATTAAAAATTCCTAAAAATACAAAAACAAATCAAAAATTTAGAGTAAAAGACTTAGGTGTTTATAATAGAAAAACAAAAGAAACGGGAAACTTATATTTAAAAGTAAATATAGTTTTACCAAAAGTTGATGATTTAGATGAGGACTTTGTAAAAGCATTAGAAGAGCAACTTCCTAGTACTTTATAAGGACAAAAAATGGAAAGCAATGCATATAAAGAACCTGTATATTTAATATCAGCAGTTTCTGAGATTTTAAGTATACATCCTCAAACACTAAGACAATATGAAAGAGAGGGTTTAATAAACCCTTCTAGAAGCAATGGAAAAATACGATTATACTCACAAAGTGATATTGACCATATACGATATGTATTGAGCTTAACAAGAGATTTAGGGATAAATCTTTCAGGTGTTGATTTTATTCTTCAATTAAACAAAAAAATAAAAACACTTGAAAATGAAGTTGAAAGTTATAAAAACAAATTTAGAGAATATGATAAGTTTTCAGTAGTTCCTACATCAAAGGCTTTAGTTATAAAACAAAATACTTTTGATATAGTAATTATTAAAGAAGATTGAAAGAATAACTTACATTTGGTATAAAACTACGTAATCTCTCATAAGAGGTGGAATATCTAAATAGTTTTCATCATTAGGGCTCAAAGTAACTGTTACTTCCTTGTCTTTGTCAAGAGTACTATTTGTACTTATATCAGAAGATTCAAAACCTGTTGCAACTATTGTAATTTTAACTTCATCTTTTTCTAAAGAAGAATCAGAAGTTGTACCAAATATTATTTCAGCATTTGAATCAATAGTATTATGAATAGTTCCCATTACATTATTAATTGCAAAAAGTGAAACTTGAGGATGAATATTAAAGTGTATTAAAATACCCTTAGCCCCGGCTAAAGACATTTTATCTAAAAGTGGTGATTCTATTGCATTATTTAAAGCTTTAAGCGCTGCATCATCTCCTTTAGCTTTTCCTATACCCATTAAAGCCATACCACGATGTTGCATAATTGTTTTAACATCAGCAAAATCTGTATTTATATCAGAATTACCAGGATTTAAAATAACTTCACTCATACCAATTACAGCTTGATATAAAATATTATCAATTATTTTAAAAGCATCTTTCATTCCAACATTTTCATCAATTATTTCTAACAACTTATCATTTGGAACTATAATAATAGAATCACTAACTTTTTTAAGCTCTTCAAGACCTAAGTTTGCAAGCCCTGCTCTTTTTTTACCTTCCCAAGTAAAAGGTTTTGTTACAACAGAAACAGTTAAAGCCCCTATTTCTTTTGCAGCTTTTGCTATTATAGCAGCAGCACCAGTTCCAGTTCCACCACCCAAACCAGCAGCAATAAAAACAATATCCGCACCAAGAAGTGCAGTTTTAATATCTTCATATGATTCCAAAGCAGAATCTCTTCCAACTTCTGGTTTCATTCCAGCACCTAAACCTTTAGTAAGTTTAAGTCCTAATTGGATTTTTTTTGGAGCTTTTGAAATATGAAGAACTTGTAAATCAGTATTTGCAGCAATTAGATCAATCTTAGGACTTCCTTCACTAATCATGTGGTTAATCATATTACAACCACCACCACCAACACCAATTACAGATATTTTTGCTATATTTTCAGATAAGGTTTGATTTGGCATTTCCACTTTTATATCATCCAATTTAAATAGATTTTCATTCATTAAAACCACTCCGAAATTTTATTCCAAAACTTTGAGAGACCCTTATTTTTATCACTTTTAGATATTTTAGGCAATAATGTTGAGTCCATAGAAGAATTATCTTCATATTCACTCTTTTTTAGATTTGAATCTGTTCTTCTTTTAACATTTGAAGAGTTATTAACTATATTTTCTTTTAAAGGTTCAACTCTTCTTTTTAAAGTTATTTTTTTTCTAAGTTTTTTATTTGAATCTAGTTCAAAAGTTTTATTTTGATTAAGTGAATAAATCAATAAACCTACAATTGTAGACATTGAAGAGTCATCAAAATTGATATATCCATTTTTTATATTATAAGGATTTGAAATTTTTACAGGAATATCATCAAATACTTTTGAAGCTAATTCTTTTATTCCTTTTAATTTACTCATACCACCTGTCAAAACAAGACCAGAACCAATATTTTCATTTAAACCAATAGATCTTAGTTTATTTTTTATTAGTACTAAATCTTCTTCAACTCTTGCATGAATAATGGTTCTAACATAATCAAGACCAACTTCGCTAGTCTCATTTTCATCACCAATTCTAGGCAGTTTTACTTTTTTTATTTCTATATTATCATTTTCTTTAAATAACAAACTTCCATATTTAAGTTTCAAAGCTTCTGCCGCATTTGGAGGAGTATGTAACATAACGGATAAATCATTTGTAATATGATTTGAACCAACAGGAATAAACTCATTATATACAATAGAGTTATTTTTAAATGTTATAAAATCTGTTGTAGTACTACCCATATTAACAACAGTTGCTCCAAACTTTTTTTGCTGCTCATCTAATACAGCAATAGCAGAAGCATATGAGTTTAAAACAAAGTTATCAACTTCTAAATTACTCTCTTTTAAAGCAGATTTTATATTTGTAAGAGAGGTTTTTTTAGCAGTTATTATATAAACAGAGACTTCAAGTCTAGCACCATTCATACTTAAAGGATTTTCAACAGAAGCTGAATCATCAACTTTAAAATATATTGGTATTACATGAATAATCTCATATTCAGGAATAATTGTCGCATTATATAAAGCCATTTGCATTACTTGATTTATTTCATGCTCAGTTATTAAACCATTTGGTATATTAACACTTCCAGAACTTCGCACTCCTTTAGTATAAGCACCAGATATTGATACTACACATGAGTTTACAATCTCTGATGTACTTTTTTTTGCATTTGTTACAGCATTCTTTATTGATTTAGAAGCGATTTCTAAATTAGTTATAAGTCCCTTGTTAATTCCATCACTACTTTGGGAACCTGTACCTAAAATATTTATCTTAAAATCTAAATCATTCTTAGCAATTACTGCTACAACATTAGATGAACCAATGTCTATTGCTAAAAGAGTTTTGCTCAATTATTATTCCTTTAAACTTGATGTTGATTGTACGTCATAAGTATTTTCTAATCGTTTTACAAGATTAGTCATTAACTCAGAGTTTTGCAATCTTCCTAATGTTGTTCTAACAGCTAAATCTTTTGATTCATCATAAGGAGCTAATTTACTACTATTAATTTTATAAATAACAGTTTTATCTCCAATTAAAATAGACCCTTCTTTTTTTACACTAGAAAAAAGTTGATTTAAGAAAGTAGAACCTTCTTGTGGATTTAAACCTTTAACACTTGTGATTGACGCTCTAGTTAAAGTAATTGAATCCTTTGAACTTAATGTTTTTATTGTAGTTTTAACTTGTTCTTGTAATAAAACAAGTCTTTGTTTAGCAATAAAATCATTTCTAAGTAATGTTTTAGCTTTTTCATAACTTAATGTTTTTGGTAAGAATGAATTAAGAACTTTAATAGTAACAAATTCATTATTGTTTTTAAAAGGTTTTAAAACATCGCCCTTTTTAGCTTGTTTAATTTTTAAAATATTTTCATTTGAATAAGTTAACTTATCTTCATAAACAACAGCCATCACAGAGAATTTTTCTTGGTCTTTTTTAAGTTTTAAATACTTTTTTAAAGCTATTTTTTTAGAAGTTTTTTCATCTAAAGCTTTTTGTATCTCTTCTTTTGCTTCTGTAAATGATTTTAATTTACCATCTTCTTTTTTGAAATCTAATTTAAATTTATTAAAATATGAGTTCATATCTTCAGTAGAATGTACATTTTTGCTAAAAGCTAATGTTTCAATAGCTAGGTCATAAGAATTTTCAGACTTATAAGAGTCTTTATTCTTTTCCCAAAACTCTTTAAGTTTTATTTCATCTATAGAAACATTAATGTTTTTTAAATCAATAATCTTAATACTTACATTATCTTCTAAAAACATTAGTCTATTTAATAATTTAACTTCTGCCTCTTCTGGCTCTATTTGAAATAAATTTTGAACTTTTTGTAACAATAAATTTCTTTTTAATGATGATTCATATTCTAAAGCACTTGTTCTATTTTGAGCTAAAACTTTTAAATAAATCTCTTTGTTGAACTTACCGTCTTTTAAAAATGCATTCATTTTAACTAATTGAGATACTACTTCTTCATCTGTAACATCTAAATTAAGATCATCTGCATAAGATAAGATTAAATTCTTTTGAATTACAAGATTATAAGCTAAGTCAGAAAGTTTAAGCTGTTTTGCCATTTCTTGGTTAAACTGCTCTCCAAACATTTGCGAATACTGAGAATAAAGTTCTGAATACTCTCTTTGATATTCATCAACAGCAATTTCTCTATCACCTACAACTGCGACAACTCCGCCTTTTTGATTATAATCATATGAGCCCCAACCAACAAAACCAGCACCAACAAATGCTATTGTACTGATCCAAATTGTAATAACTAACCATTTTTTATGCTTTTGCATCCATGTAATCATATAAATATATCCCTAAATAATTTTTTTCTTATGATACAAAAAAAATACTTTTAATTTAGTTAAAGTTAATATTATTTTTTCATAAAAACTAAAGAATTTCAGAAGATAAAATATCATTTATCACAGATTCTCTTTTCGTAGTCTCAATTCGTTTACAAGCACTTTTAAAAGCTTCTTCTTCCCCAACTATATAACACATATTTTTAGCTCTTGTTATTGCTGTATATAAAAGTTTAGTATTATGCATGATATAGTGAGAAAAAGTCATAGGAATCAGAGAATTATCATATTCCATTCCTTGTGTTTTATGAATAGTTAAACAATAAGCAAGGCTTAGTAAATTATCTAAATCATCAAAGTCATAAAAAACTATCATATCATCCATTGGGATACAAAACTATACATTTTGCGTTTTCAAAATCAAGTTTAATAATAAGCCCTAACTGACCATTAAAAACTCTTTTTTCTAAAAAATCTTCTGAATTATTTTTATACATACTCATAGTTTGAGCTTTCATATTTTCATTCTTTATATGTATTACTTTATCTGTTAGTTTATATTCATAAACTCTTTTTTGAACTGCTTTTTCTCTTGAACTATTAAAAAGCTTTTGCATCTGAATATTTAAGTTCTCAACCCCTAAGATTCCACCTTTCATTGGTGTTATTATTTGAAATAATACTAAAGCTTTTGAAATATTTTTATTTTTAATGAAAGTAAAAAAAATCTTTTATATAATAAGAAGAAATATTTAAGACATTGTGTAGGATATTTTCACTATTTTGCTCTCGTAAGTTAGAGAAATCACCTTGATTTAAAGAGTTTTTTGAAGAATAATAGTTATTCATAGATACATCAATAAACTTAAAATCTTCATATGTTTCATTATATAAAGGAACTTTTCCTTGTCTAATCTCATTTGCAATAACAGCAATAGCTTGATTCTCATTTTGTCTATAGATTTTTGTTAACTTACAAATGGGAAGCTAGTTCATATTTAATAGAATCAGCTAAAACATTTCCAGCCCCAATAGCTGGTAACTGCCCGTCATCTCCAACTATTATAAAAACAGTATCATCTGATATTTTTGAAATGATTTGATAAAACATAACTGAGTTTACCATTGAAGCTTCATCTAAAAGTATTACTTTATAAGGAAAAAAATCACTATCTTTATGTTTTACAAATAAGATTGAATAGTACTACTTGCATATCCAGTTGTATCAGAAATACGCTGTGAAGCTATACCACTTAGGGCAATAGTCATAATATCATTATAAGATACTATTTCTTCAAGAAGTTCCAATAAAGCCCTTGAGGAAGTAGATTTACCAGTTCCTGCATAACCTATTAAAAACAAAGTTGTAAACCTTTGTTTATAAGTTCAACTGCTTTTTTTTTGCTCACTACTTAAGATAAAACCTAGAGTTTTTTCTTTTCTTGTTATGTAATCATTAAAATTTGATACTATTTTTTTATCTCTTAATTTATCTTCTCTAACTTTAAAAAACTCATAATTTTTTTCTCAGATAATAAAGCATTGAAGGAGAATATCGATCATGTGTTGTTTCATATATTTCTTCACTTGCAAGCATTTGAATTACAGCATTTTCATATAAATGTGTTTCATTCTTAAAACCTAAAGCGTCATCAAGAAGATTATAAAGTGTTTCTTTTGCTATTGAAGAGTTTCCATTATTATCACAATAGTTTTTTAAAGTATAGTTCAAACAAGCCATTATTCTAAAAGATGAGTTTTTTCAATTCCTAAACTAGAAGCTATTTCATCAGCCCTTTTAAAAGCTATTCCTTTTATTGAGATTAAAATATAAGGATTTTTTTAATTAAGTTTATTAAATCATCAACTTCACTAAAGTGGGAAAATATTTTTGTGATTAAATTAGAAGTAACTCCAAAAGGAGCTAAAAAAGAGCCTAGTTCTCGTAGGTGTTTAAACTTTTGCCAAGAAGAGATTATAAGTTTAAGTTTTTTCTCTTTAATACCATTGATTTTTAATAATTCATGTGGTCTTCATTAAAAATAGTAATTAACTCTTCTTCTTTGTATTTATCAAGTAAATCATGGGCAACTTTTTTTCCAATTCCTTTAACAATTTTTGTTAAAAAGAAATAAAGTTCTTGCTCTTTTATAACTAAGGTATCAAAAGCAAACTGTATTCCATACTTTTTATGAGTTACCCAGTTTCCAGTTAGCATAATCTCTTCACCAATAATTTTATCAATATCGGTATCAAAATAAGAGCCACATATTTTTTGGTCATTCTCTAAAACAGCAATACAAAAACCAGAATCTTCTTGTTTAAATAAAACTCTTTTGATTACCCCTGATAATTTAAAACTTTTTTGCTCTTCACCTTGCATTTAGTACTCATCATCAAATTTTGATTTTTTTATGCTTATCTTTTCTATAAGAAGAAGAAGATTTTTCCTTATGTAATAAATTAGCCTCTTTTAGTAGTTTTCTTGTATTGGTTTGAAGTCTTCTTCTTCATCAATTTCAATTGAATACATTACTAAATCTATATATTTTTTTAAATTACTTAAATAAGGTGAGTGAAGTTCCATCTCTTTTACCTTAGCAATATCTTTAAAGTTTTTTCTAACCCTATCTTTAAATAAGGAAGGATCAAAGTTTTCAAGTCTTAATAAAGAGTTTGTTCTAGTTAAAAATTTCTCTAAAACTCGAATATATCGAATTCTAAGTTGTTTAACATGTTGTTCTTCATTAATCATTTAAGATTAACTCTTCAAGTTTAGAAAAAGGTCTAGAAATTACAGCTTTTTTATTTTTAATGATAATTGGTCGTTGTATTAAACTTGGATGTTTAATAAGAGTTTTGTATTAAAAATTCTTCATCATCAGAGCTTTTTAACGCTAATTGTTTATATAACTCTTCACTTACTCTAAATAAATCATGGGCTTTAATGTTTAAGAGTTCAAGAACTTCTTTTAAATCATTTATAGTTAAATCTTTTTGTAAATAATCAATAACTTCAATACTACAATCATTGTTTTTCAAAAAGTCCAAAGCTAATCGTGACTTAGAACAGTTTTCATTATGCCAAATTCTAATGTTTTGCATCTTTTTCCTTATATTTAAATGATTATAACAAAAAAGTATTTTTTAAGTGTATGAAAGCAATAAGAAATTTACTGATATAATATAATTACTTAAAAAAAACATACACATTTTGAAGTCTATATAAAGGAGAAATAAATTATGAATAAAAAAGAAATTCTTGGAAAAAGATTTGAAAAAATTGAAAAACATTATATTGCTATAAAAGAATATAAATTTTTAATAGATGAAATGTTAGAAGAGTCTAATTTTTATGATCAATTTATTTTTAATACTTTAAAACCTGAAAAAAGAGCAATATTAGACGCTTATCTAAAGAGATTTGCATCAATTCAGGACTTTTTAGTGGAAAGATTTTTTCTCTACTTTTAGATATAGCAGGAATAAATAATACAAAAATGAGTGAAGTTTTATCAAATATTGAAAAAGAAAATATAATAGACAGTTTAGAAAACTGGATTGAATTAAGAGAAGTTAGAAATGAATTAGAACATGATTATCCAGAAGAATTACAAGAAGCTTTAAATGATTTAAAATTCTGCGTAAATAGTTTTGAAAAAATTGAAAGTTATTACTTAAATTCACTAGCATTTTTTAATAAGTATAATAAATGAGAATATCAAAAAGAGTAATAGATATATTAAATGAAAATATCAAAAAAAGTTTTGGGAATGTAAATATTTATTTATTTGGTAGTAGAACAGATAATACTAAAAGAGGTGGAGATATAGATTTAGCCCTTGATATAAGACTATCAAAACAAGATTTTAGAAGAAAAAAATCACTATTGTTAGCACAATTACTTAGAATTGATTTTGATTATAAGATAGACCTTGTTAATTTTAATACTAAAGATGAGTTATTACATAATGAAATACAAAAGAATCATATTCAAATAAATTTATAGGATTTTTATGCCAAGACCTAAAAAATAAAAGTGAACTTTTAGAACTAAGTAAGAACAACTTTAATTTAATGTTTACATTAATTAATTCTTTTGATGAAAAAGAAATAAAAAATGGAAAAATTCCTTTTGAAGATAGGGAAAAAACATAAGAGATATTTTAGCTCATCTTCATCACTGGCATTAATGATGTTATCTTGGTATACAGTAGGTATGAGTGGAGAAAAACCAATTATGCCAGCTCTTAACTACACATGGAAAACTGTTCCTTCCTTAAATCAAACTATCTGGCAAAAGTATCAAACGTTTACATATGAAGAGATAAAAGAACTCATAAATGGCTCTTTTTTAGAAGTGCAAAACATTATAAATAAACATTCAAATGATGAATTATTTGAGAAAAAAAGATATAAATGGACAGGAAGTACGTCTCTTGCTTCATATCTAATATCAGCTAGTTCTAGTCATTATGCTTGGGCTATAACAAAACTAAAGAAGTATAAAAAAGCATTATAAAAGTGGCTTTATTACCCCTGGGGGAGAATATCCACCTATTTCTTATTAGTTTATTACTCTTATAAACTTTAGCTCCTAAAAATACAGAAATCAAAGGAATAATCTTTTGTCTACTTTAGTAGATATAGTTTGATATATATTTAGTAATACTCTTTACTTGATATTTGAATTTTTGGATACTAAAACAACTTGCTCTTTTCCTGCCTTTGAGGAAGCCGAACGATATTTTTTCTTTTCGGAAAACCGCCCTAAACTGTTTGAACGTCAAAAAATGTGCTGGGAGCACATTTTAGTGAGTTTTTCAGGGCAGAAAAGTAAAAATGTTAGTGAGGGAAGCTGAAAGCCTTCATCAACCGGCAGTCGACTTTTTTGTTTCTTTTTGATCGACAAAAAAAGAAAAAAAGCGCGAAGGTTCACCTTTGTAAGAGTTCTTAAAGCCAAGACTATATTAGGTTTTATAATTATTAATTTATATATTAAAATAGTTTGAAATAACTGGCTTTTGCTCTTGTAAACTTCCAGTTCCCGCTTTCTTACTTTTGTATTGACAAAAAGTAAGCAAAAACAACTACGTTTCGGAGGCTAAAGCTACCTAAAGTTTTTTTATTTTCTTGCTTAGCCCTAAAACTTACTAAAATATGCTCCCAGCATATTTCTTAACGTGCAAACAGTTATGGCTGGGTTACGCAATAAAATAAAAAAACTTTAGCTCCTGCAAATGTAGCATTTCAATTGAAAGATCTTTTGTCTACTTCGTAGATATAGTTTTGATAGATATTTAGTAATATTCTTTACTTGGTATTTGAATTTTTGGATACTAAAACAACTTGCTCTTTTCCTGCCTTTGAGGAAGCCGAACGATATTTTTTCTTTTCGGAAACCGCCCTAAACTGTTTGAACGTCAAAAAATGTGCTGGGAGCACATTTTAGTGAGTTTTTCAGGGCAGAAAAGTAAAAATGTTAGTGAGGGAAGCTGAAAGCCTTCATCAACCGGCAGTCGCTTCTTTTGTTTCGTTTCTTTCGATAAAGAAATGAAAAAAGCGCGAAGGTTCACCTTTGTAAGAGTTTTTAAAGTTAAAACTATAAAAATTAATATTAAATGCAATGCTTAAATGTGCCATATAAAAGATATTCTCTAAAATTATAAAATATTTATTAGTTAGTTTATTCCTTAAAGTACTTTGAAATAACTGGCTTTTGCTCTTGTAAACTTTCAGTTCCCGCTTTCTTACTTTTGTATTGACAAAAAGTAAGCAAAAACAACTACGTTTCGGAGGCCTCCGGCTACCTAAAGTTTTTTTATTTTCTTGCTTAGCCCTAAAACTTACTAAAATATGCTCCCAGCATATTTCTTAACGTGCAAACAGTTATGGCTTGGTTACGCAATAAAATAAAAAAACTTTAGCTCCTGCAAATGTAGCAATCAACGGAATAATATTTTGTCTGCTAACGCAGATATAGTTTGGATACATATTTATTTAAAGATGATTCTCTAGTAAACTCTATCTTCCTAAAAAGCAGAAGAAGAGAAAGTTGTTTAGTATCCAAAAATTAAAATACCAAGTAAAGAATATTACTGAATATCTATAAAAAATAGAAGTTCAGTATTTAATCCCTTTTTTCTTTTTTGTGACACAAACTGTGACATGTTTCTTGTATACTATTATTAAATTGTAAATTTAAACTTTAGTTTAGTTTTAAAAAGGACATTATGTCCTTTTAGCACAAAAATTAACAATTAGTAGACATTTTTGTCCAAATAACAAGTATTTTAGCTTTAAATGGACATCAATTTTAAAGAAAATTATTGAAAAAAGACCAAAATATTAAAAATATCACTATTTCTCATTATTATAGGTACATAAATGATGTCTATTAATACTGGATATTTGTGCTAATAGATATAGAGTGTTCCATGAATAAATAGTTAGTCTACAAAAAAACTTTAATTACTATGAGGAAGAAAATAAATGAAAAACCTTAATTTATCTGTCTTTGGGGACAATATTCTAGAATGTGAACGTATGGTAATCTTAATTCAAGAAGCATTTCCGGAATTCAATAATACAAGAAATGATTATTCTAATAAATTTGCACCTAAAAAAATACTTTATCAAAATCAAATGAAATATCAATTCAACTTTTTCCAGATTATAAATCAAATGATAGGTGGGGACCCAAAAAGTATATTAAATATTCTCGAAGAATATGGAGCAAAATTAACTGAAGCTCCAGATGTAATTCTTACAGAAAGTGTGAATGGCATAGAAACTATTTTACTAGCAATTGAATTTTCATCTGCCATTCCAGCTGGCAATCAAGCATGGCAACGCTCAGGAAGAGCTTTGTCATTTAGTGAAGTTGCAATCCCTTATTTATATATAACAGATATTGGATTGGAAGAACTAGATTCTGATCGGGAAACTAAAGCGGTGAGAACTTCAAACCCATTAGTACCTCTCTCCTATATCAAACATTCTCAAAGAAATAAATCATTCACGTACATGGTGTTGAATCCATCTTATTTATTAAAAGAGTCAGAAGAAATTAAAAAATATATTGTAAAAGATGAAGTTTCTAAAATAATTAATGGATTAATATTAAATGAGGACATTTCTGATAGTGAGAAAAGTTTAAATGAAAAGATTGCCAACTATTTAAATCATTATAAGAATGTTCCAGATTCAATCGATTTTTTCTCAATGGATAAAAAGTGAAGATAAGAATATAGAAGCATTTATTAAATTATTTTCATTACGAAAATATATAAAAATCATTGCATCAAAAACACCAATTAAACCTCAAATGAAAAAATTGATTAAGGATATAGTTCCAGATTATGCATTATCTATTTACAATAATTTACCTATATGTTTTATTCCATCAACTCAAAGAAAAAACTTAGCAAAAAATATAAAAACAAAATGCTATAAAAACTTAGATACAAAAGCTTTTAGATGGATTTCTGAAAAAAAACCACTCATAATATGTTTTATTAATGGATTTAAACCAAGAGGTGACGATGCTCGACCCGACAGAGGATTACTACCTTTAGCAAGAATGTTATTTGGAAATGAAATAGATATTATGGCAATTGTATTTGGCCAAGCTACTTTTGATATGCAAGATATGTTTTCTGAAAATCCTATACAATTAGCAAAAAGAAATGGACTATGGAAGTCTGTATTATATTATAGTTCTTTTACTATAGCTGACAGTGCAAACTGGACATTAACAGATTCAAAACTAAGTCAATTTCAATTGCATGTAACTAAGTCAAAAGAACTAAAGTCAGGTAAAATTACATTTCCTTCTCCAGAAAAATCACCTAAAAAACTAAAAGAAAATGATATTGACACATCTATTCATTTGACATTTACAGCTAATAAAATTATTTTTGAATCATTATGTAACCCTCCGGGTGGAGATTGGAGTGGAATATCATTTTTAGATTGTAATAAAAAAGAACATAGATGGATGTCTTTACCAAGAGTATCTGATAAAGCAAAAAGACCAGATCATATTTTTCAAATTGATCATGAAATAACACACTATATATTAATTATAGAATCTAAAGGAAAAGCTTTCTGGATTATTAGCTGATAAAGAAGGAATTAGGACAGACGTTAATAGACTATGTAACAGATTTAATAGAATATAAAAGTAGTTCAATACTTGACAATGGAATATGGAAGAAGAATATTGATACAGAGTTTATATTAAAAATAACTAACTATATTACAGCCGCAGCATTTTTCTTTTCTAAAGATGAAGAAATAGAAAAAGCTAAAAAAGCATTAAATGTAGATTTTATTATTGGTATTAATACTGATAATACTCAACAATATTTTTATGCTAATTCGGAACTTGGTAAAATAGCACTAAAAATATTATCTATAAAACATTAATAATTAAGGTATATCGATTCATGTACAGTATTAGACTCTTTATCAATAACTTTTTTGAAAGTTGAACTTCCTGTATGTATATACTTATGCGTTTTATATAGTTCTTTAGGTAAATCAAAAGTATAATCCTTTGAACTTGTCTTACCATCAAATGATAATAAATACTTTATTCCTTTACTATTTAGCTTTTCTAAAAAAGATATAAAGTCATCGATATTGATAGTTCCATAGTACATCCCTTTTGTATTAAAATAAGGTGGATCTAAATATACAAAATCATCTTTTTTTGCTAGATCAAGAATATGGTTATAGTCTCTATGTAAAAATTTAGTGTCTTTAACTTTTTCTATCCATTTAGTTTATGATTTTTTTAAGTGTATTTGGGTTAATACCCTTTCTCGTGTAATGAAGAGAATTATTAAATTCTCCTTTTTTATTAAATCTAATAAGTCCATTAACACAAGTCCTTGATAAAAAGAATAAATCTTCAGGATTAAATTTTTGATTAAATCGTTCTCTTACCTCATAAAATGTTTTATAACTTTCAGAATTTGTTTCATCATTTAGTAAGTTCCAATTATCAGAATAATGTTTTAATAAAAAATCGGATTCATTTTTGATTAAGTTCCATAAATCAATAAGTGGTTTATTTATATCTGAAGCAATTTTATTCTTTGCTTCTATTGCATAGAGCATAGATCCACCACCAATAAATGGTTCAAAATAAGTATTAATATTTTTTGGAGCTAAAGCTGCAATTTCATAAGCAACTTTACGTTTACTTCCTGACCATTTTATAATTGGCTGAAAAGATTTATTATTTTTCAATATTTTCTCCATCAATGATTACTGCTTGATCTAAATCTACTTCCAAAAAGTCACATAATCTTTTAAAAGTGGTAGCTATAGGAGAGTCTTCCCTTAGGTACTCATGTATTTTAGGCCTTGAAACCCCTGATTGTTTGGCTAAATCTGAAATAGTATTTATATTTTTATCGACCATGGCTTTTCTTAAAAGCTTGACATTAGTTTTAACAGACATTAGAAAAGTCCTATATTTTGAAGTCGTTTATTTGCTATATCTATATATTCATTTTCAATTTCAAATCCTATAAATTTTCTATTATTTTGTAGACAAGCAACACATTCTGTACCGGCACCAGCAAAAGGAATTAATCCAACCCAATTTTCTTCAGTTGAGCTCTTAATCATTCTGTCTATTAACACGAATTGGCTTTTGAGTTGGGTGCTTACCATACTTTAATTCTTCTTTTTTCTTATTATTAGGAAATATCCCAAATTGTTCTCATCTGTTTTGCTTCTTTTTTAATCAAATCTTCAGGAAACAATGTATCTTTTGTGTATTCGTAATTAAAACAATACTCTCTCTTTTTTGCAGTACCTGTATGCCCCCATATTATGGTTTCATGACTTGCAGTAAAGCGTCTTCCACTTAAATTTGGAAAAGAGTTTCGTTTAAACCATATAATTTCATTTATCATTTCCATTTCTAAAATTTGTAAAGTGAAATTTACAATTCCGATATTATGATATGTACCAAAAATCCAAAAACTTCCGGTAGGTTTTAATACTCTTTTTACTTCAGTTAACCATAATGAAGTAAACTCAGCATATTTCATTAATGGCATACTATCCCATTTTTCCATCGTTTTTATCCATTCACCACCAAAGCCAATATTTTTAACACTGCCAGACCAATTTAAGTTTGATCCTTTTGAAAGGTTATAAGGAGGATCAGCAATTACAAAGTCAATTGAATTGTCTTCTAGCTTTTTCATCCCTTCAATACAGTCCATTGAATAAATTTTATTTAGTTCCATTTAGATATACTCCACTTAATATGTAAAATTATATTAACATAATGTAAATATAATGTTACTTAAATATGCTAACAATATAAATTTAAGGGTCAGGACACGACCCACTACTTTTTAGGAAAAGGTGCCTGAAACAAAT
>CBDCZH010000006.1:0-8398 GCA_965224485.1 Arcobacteraceae bacterium
ATATTTGAAGAAGATAAAAAGCACCTAAGATGGGATGTTCTAATAAACAATACAGCTCCTGATATGTATAAAATATTCAAAGATGAAGTATTTGAGTTTATAAAAACCTTATCAGATAATCAAAGTTCATTTTCTCATTATATGAAAGATGCTAGTTTTTTAATTCCAACACCCAAACTACTTCAAAAAGTAGTAGACATGATTTCAACGTTAAATCTTGATGATAAAGACATCAAGGGTGATTTATATGAGTACTTACTTTCAAAACTAGCAAGTGCTGGAACTAATGGACAGTTTAGAACGCCTAGACATATTATTAAAATGATGACTACGTTAATGCTTAAAAATGCAAATATTACACATAATTATAAAATATATGATCCTGCTTGTGGTACTGCTGGGTTTTTAATTAGCTCTATTGAATATATTAAAGAAAGTAGAACTGAAATTTTAGATGAATTAAATACAAAAGAGTTTGAAAATCTTTTTTATGGAAATGATTTTGATATTTCAATGGCAAGAATTGCATCTATGAATATGATGCTTCATAATATCCAATCTGCTCATATTTTAAATAATGATGCACTTTCAAAGTTTGATGTTAACGAAGAAGAAAAATATGATTTAATCTTAGCAAACCCTCCTTTTAAGGGTTCATTAGATTTTGATGAAGTAGCAAAAGATATTTTAGATGTAGCTAAAACTAAAAAAACTGAACTTCTATTTTTATCACTAATTATAAAATCTCTTAAAATTGGTGGAAAATGTGCAGTTATTATTCCAGATGGTGTACTTTTTGGCTCAACTAAAGCACATAAAGAAATAAGAGAACAAATAGTTTCAAATCAACAACTAGATGCAATTATTTCTATGCCTTCTGGTGTGTTTAAACCTTATGCAGGAGTAAGTACTGCAATTATTATTTTTACAAAAACAAATGGTCATAAAAATGACAATGTTTGGTTTTATGATATGACAAATGATGGTTATACTTTAAATGATAATAGAGCTCCTTGTGATGGTTCTGATATACCTGATATTTTAAATAGATATCATAATTTAAAAAATGAAAAAAACAATAAAAGAACTGATAAAAGCTTTTTAGTACCAATAAAAGAGATAGAAGAAAATGATTTTGATTTGAGTATTAATAGATATAAAGAGTTAGTATATCAAGAAGTTAAATATGATAAACCTGAAAAAATACTACAAGATATTAAAGATATAAATTCAAAAATCACTAAAGGTTTAGATGAATTAGGACAAATGATATGAATCAATTAGATACAACATATATAAAAAGATGTAATTTATCCCTAACTAGAGCACATGAGTATTTAGCTAAATTTGATGAAGAAGAAATTGAGTATGAAATGTATCGTTCTGCTGTTATTAAAGAGTTTGAAATCATACTTGAACAAGCTGGAAAGTTATTGAAAAAATCTTTAAAACCATATTTACATACAAATAAAGCTGTTGATAAACTAAGATTTAAAGATATTTTTAGACAAGCTGGTTTACATGGGCTTTTAACAATAGAAGAAGTTGAGCGATGGTTAGAATATAGAGATAATAGAAATTCAACAGCTCATGATTATGGTGTTTCATTAGCAAATGAAACACTTGTAATCATTGAACAGTTTATAATAGATACAAATTCACTAATAAAGACAATAGATGATAATTAGACAAAAAGACAAAGATTTAATCATAAGACTTGCAAAAGAAAACTTAAAACAAGAGCTTAAAATACTTGTGTATGGAAGTCGTGTAAACGGAGAGGCTCACGATACTAGTGATTTAGATTTAGTATTAATTTCTAAAAATGAAGAAAAAATAAATATAAATGAGCTGACTAATTTTATAGAAGCTTTAAAAGACTCAAATATTCCTATTTTTGTACAAGTATTAGATTGGAATAGAATTCCTGAGACATTTCATAAGAATATTTTGGCTAATAATGAAGAGTTGATGAGGATTGGCAATGAGTAATATGGTTAAATTAAAAGATATTGGAAAAGTAATAACTGGAAAAACTCCAAAAACTAATATAAAAGAATATTGGAATTCAAATGATATTCCTTTTGTAAAACCAACTGACTTTATAAATAAAATCACTGTATTAAATAAATATAAGACATATATATCAAATGATGGTTATCAGAAAACTAATAGAGTTCCAAAGAACAGTGTATTGGTTACTTGTATTGGAACAATTGGTAAAATTGCTACAAATGATATTGATGTTGCTACTAACCAACAAATCAATTCTATTGTTCCAAATGAAAAGATAAATTATAAATATTTAATGTTTCAGATGCTAGAAAAAAAAGAATATTTAAATCATATTGCAAATGCTCCAGTAGTTCCAATAATTAACAAAACTACATTTGAAAATATAGAAATAAATTTACCCACACTTACAAAACAAAAAGAGATTGCTTCTGTTTTGGATAAAGCACAAGAGTTGATATCTTTGAGAACAGAGACAATAAAAAAACTAGATGAACTTTCAAAATCTATTTTTATTAATATGTTTGGCGACCCTATTTCTAATACAAAGAAATATAAACAAATAAAATTATCATTACTTGGAAAATGGACTAGTGGAGGAACACCACATAGAGCTAATCAGAATTACTTTAAAGGTAACCTAAATTGGTTTACAGCAGGAGAATTAAATACTCTTTACGTAAGTAAATCTAAAGAAAGAATAACTAAAGTTGCAATTAAAGAAAGTTCAGCAAAATTATTTAAAATAAATACTTTATTAGTTGGCATGTATGACACAGCAGCATTTAAAATGAGTATTCTTAAAACTGAATCATCTACTAATCAAGCCATTGCAAATTTAGATTATGATGATAGTAAATATAATGTACTTTGGATTTATTATGCTTTTTTATTAAAAAAAGAAACTTATTTAAATGAAAGAAGAGGAGTAAGACAACAAAATTTATCTTTAACTAAAATAAAAAATTTTTTTATCATTAATCCTAAATATAGTGAACAAAACAAATTCGCAAAAATAATAGAAAAAATAGAAGAACAAAAAAGTTTATACGAAGAAGAATTAAATAAACTAGAAGAGAATTTCAAAGCACTATTACAAAAAAGTTTTAACTAAAAAGGTTTAAATATGAGTAACTTTAGTTTTTTAGAAAATGAGTTCGCAGTTTTACAAGCACAAAGTATAAAAGCTGAAGGAA
Organism: Arcobacteraceae bacterium; assembly: GCA_965224485.1. GTDB lineage: Bacteria > Campylobacterota > Campylobacteria > Campylobacterales > Arcobacteraceae > NORP36. The sequence goes on from CBDCZH010000006.1 coordinate 3,210, forward strand.
ATGTATTAGATGATCCTGAGATTTCAGCTATTTATTCACGAAAAGCTTTGGAAAACTCTATAAAATTTGTTTATAGAATAGATGAAGATTTAGATGAAAAAATAATCTTTGACCCTAGTGAAAACCTAAACTCATATTTAAGAAATAGTGATTTTAAAGATATTCTTCCACCTTCTTTATTAGATGAACTTCATTATATTAGAAAAGTAGGAAATACAGCTACTCATGATAGTTCACAAAGCATAAGTAACAAAGAGAGCTTATATGCAAATAAATGCTTATACAAGTTCCAAAGATGGATTGTAGAGGTTTATAGTGACTATAAGATAGAAGGTGATTATGAAGTTCTAAAAACTGCGTCAGTTCCAAAAGAAGCCAATCTAAATAAGCAAGAAGTTATAAAACAAACACAAGAAGATTTAAAACTATTAGAAAAAAATGAGTACTTAGTAAAAGAACTTAAAAAACTACAAGCTGCACTAGATTTAAAAACTCCAGAAGAAAAACAAAAGAAAAAACAAACAGTTATTAAAATAAAAGACATTGATGAAAAAACTACAAGAAAACACTTAATTGATTTAGAGTTAAAAAATGTTGGTTTTGATGTTGATAATTTTAAAAATAAAAAAGAGTTAGAATATAAGCTTATACTTGAAGATGGTTCATTTGGATATGCTGATTATGTGCTTTGGAATGATGATATTCCAATAGCTGTAATTGAAGCTAAAAGAACATCTGTTGATGTTACTAAAGGAAAACACCAAGCTCAAGTTTATGCTGCTGCTTTAAAAAAGAAGTTTGCAGTTGAAGTTCTAATATTTGTTACAAACGGACATGTTCTTGAGTATAAAAATGAGCTTTATCCTTTTAGAGAAATTCATAGTTTTTTTCCAAAAGATGAAATGCTAAGAGCTTTAAATAAATTAGAAGCTATGAAAAAAAATATACCTTCTACTTTTAAAATAAATGATAATATTACAGATAGATATTATCAAAAAAGAGCAATAAAATCTGTATTAAAAAACTATGAAGCAAAAAGAACAAGAGCTTTACTTGTAATGGCAACAGGAAGTGGTAAAACAAGAGTTGCTGCTAGTATTTGTGATATTTTATTAAAAGCCTCATGGATAAGAACAATACTATTTTTAGCAGATAGAAAAGAGTTAGTAAAACAAGCTAAAAAAAACTTTGATAATTTTTTAAGCGAAACATCTGTTAATTTAGTAGAAAAAAAAGACTTACAACATCGTATGCATTTTGGAACATATGAAACTGTTCATAATTTAATAAGAAAGAATGAATACAATAGTGGATTTTTTGATTTAATAATAGTAGATGAAGCACATAGAAGTATATATAAAAAATATACTGCAATATTTGAATATTTTGATTCCCTAGTACTAGGACTAACGGCAACTCCAACGGATGAGATTCATAGAAATACTTATGACTTTTTTCAAAGTGATTTTGAAGAACCAACTGATTCTTATACACTTACTCAAGCAATACAAGATAAGTATTTAGTTAATTTTGAAGCTTTTGAGATTGATTTAGGAATTATATCAAGAGGTATAAAATATGCTGATTTAAGCAATGATGAAAAAGATGAATTTGAAAATAAGTTTGAGAATGAATTTGAAGAAGATACTAAAGATGATGATAAAAATATAGAAGCAAAAGAGATAAATAAAAGAATATTGAACAAAGATACAAATGAACAAGTATTAGAACATCTATTTAAATATGGATTATTTATACAAGATGGAAATAAAATAGGAAAAACAATAATCTTTGCAAAAAATCAAATACATGCAGAGTTTATAAAAGAAGTATTTGATTCTAAATATCCTGGTGATAGTGATTTAGCTCAAATAATTCATAGTGAAATATCACATGTTGACTCACTTATAAATAATTTTAAAAACCCTAATAAAAATCCTCAAATTGCTATTAGTGTAGATATGTTGGATACGGGAATTGATGTACCAGAAATACTAAACTTAGTTTTTTTCAAAACAATAAAATCAAAAACCAAATTTTGGCAAATGATAGGAAGAGGAACAAGATTGTGTCCTAATGTATTTGACAATGGAAAAGATAAAAACTCTTTTAAAATATTTGACTTTTGCCAAAACTTTACATATTTTGGAGTAAATAGTGAAGGAGTAAAAACAAGTAATACAAAATCACTAAAAGAAAGACTATTTTTAAAAAGAGTTAAACTTCTTATGAATTTAGAAGAAGGTGAATTAAAAAATACTATTCAAGAGATAGTTAAACAGCAAGTTTTATGTATTAATATAGAAGAATATTATGTAAAAAAACACAAACCTTTATTAAAAGAGTTACAAGAAAATAGTTTCGAATATATAAGTGAAGATTTATTAGGAGATATAAGTACTATTTCACAATATATTGAAGACCCAAATGATTTTCAAGTACAAAGATTTGAAATGCTTATTTTAAATATACAAGAAAATATTTTAAATGAAAAAGATAATGAACAAAATATAAAAGACTTAAAAGAAAAAGCTTGTATTTTAAAAACAAGAGATATTAAAGATGTTAAGGATAAAAAAGACTTTATTGATTTAATTTTAAAAGAAAACTTTGATTTTAAAAATATAAATGAAATTGAAAAGATAAGAACAAATATATCACATTTGGCAAATCTAGCTTTAAAGAAAAAAGGAAAGATAGTTAAAACAATCTTTGATGATAAAATATTAGATATGAGAGATATAGATTCAAGTATTCACATAAAAAATGCTTCTATACAAACAGAAGCGCAAAAAATAATACAAGAATATTTAAATAATTTACATAAGCTAAAAGAGTTAGAAAAAACTCCTTTAATTACACAAGGGGATATAGATAACTTAAAAACTTTTATTTTTAATCTTCAAGAAAATATTGATAATAAAATAAATGAAAATTATGATTTTGATAACTTAATAAAAGAGATTATAAACAGTTCTTCAAAAGAACTAGCAAATAAAATTTTAGACAATTTCACAGCACTTAATACTTATAGTACTAAACAAATAGAAGTAATGAACAGAGTTAAAAATATAGTTTTTGGAAAACAATATTTAAATATCAAAGAGTCTGTAAAAAGCGTAAATGCATATTTACATGATGATAATCACTCTATTTCTAGTATCTATTATTCACTTAATGAAAATGAACGAGATGAAGTTATAAGTGTAATTAAACTTATTGAAAAAATTGATGATAAAGATTTTATTTCTAATAATTATGAACTTAAAAAAGATAAGAATATATTAGTAGCAGAAGAAAAAGCTGAATATAATTAAACTACTATTGATAAAAAATCAAGAATAGTTTAAAATAATAAATAGTGTTTTCATTTGATTTTGTATTCATTTTGGGATATAATAGAAATATTAAAGGAATAAATATGAAAACTCAAACAACAATTAGAGTTGATGAAGAAAACTATTTTGAAGCTAAGGATATTTTAAAAAAACTTGGACTTACTTATTCACAAGCTATTTCTGTGTTTAATAATATGATTGTTTTAAATAATGGTTTACCCTTTGATGTTAAAGTTCCTACTAAAGAGACACAAAAAGCTTTAAATGAACTCAAACAGAGAAAAGGAACAACTCATAATAGTGTCGAGGATTTATTTAAAGACTTGGATTCATAAGTGTTAAATATATTTAAAACAAATAGTTTTAAAAAAGATTATAAAAAATTAACTAACAAAGATAAACAACTTTTAAAAGAAATAATTACAATACTTGCCAATAATGAAGACCTAAATAAAAAATACAAAGATCACCAACTAATAGGAAACTTTAACAACTGTAGAGAGTGTCATATCAAACCTGATTTACTTTTAATTTATAGAATTAATAATAACATTTTGGAACTTGCACTTACAAGAGTTGGCTCTCACTCTTCTTTGTTTAAAAAATAAAGAAAGTAAGGTTAATAAAATGACTAAAAAAAGATTAAATCAAAATGTTTTAAAAAAAGTCATAAAAAACACTCAAAGAATTGAAGGATATAGTGAAGCTTCAATACAAGTTTTAAAAGAGACTAAAGTTATTAGAAAAAAATATAACATCAAAGTATCATCTAAAATATAATTTAGCTTTTAAAATAAGTCAAAAGCTATTTTACCATAAGCCAAATTCGCTTGTAGAATTGTAGCTTTTTAGTGAAGTTCAAGGAAGGTGATTAAACTATCGTAGGATTTGACGATAAGTCAATGAGTAGATAGTTTAATTACCTGACGCAGAAATTTGCAAAAAGACGTAATTTTAGAATAGCCAAATTCGCTTGTAGAATTGTGGCTTTTTAGTGAAGTTCAAGGCGAGAAGGTAAATTCATAAGGAGCATACACGAAGTATGTGACGAATGAATTTATCTTCTCAACGCAGAAATTTGCAAAAAGATGCAATTATACAAGCGAATTTTTGAATCGAGACAACTCGTCTTCGATACTCTCTTGTCTCATAAAATGCTCCCCTATTAAAAAAGCATCTGCTCCTATACCACTTAGTCTTTTAATAGTTTCTACATCATTAATTCCTGATTCTGCCACAATTATCTTACCATTTGGAATAAGGGGAATTAACTGATTACACATAGTCATATCCATTTCCATTGTTTCTAGGTTTCTATGGTTTATTCCAATTATATTAGCTCCACAACGCAGGGCTTTTGTAAGGTCTTCTTTATCATGTATTTCTACTAATATTTCCAATCCTAAATGTAAGGCATATTCATATAACTCTTTTAAAGCTTTAGTACTTAGACTTTTTGCAATTAACAGTATAAAATCAGCTCCATAAACTACAGCTTCTACAATTTGATACTTAGTTAAGATAAAATCTTTTCTTAGAAGTGGTGTTGGTACATAACGTCTAATTTGTGTTAGGTATTCTAAGTTACCTTGAAAATAATGAGGTTCTGTTAGTACAGAAATTGCATTTGCTCCACTTTTACTATAAGCTTGTGCTATTTTTAAAGGATCAAAATCTTCTTTTATAAGTCCCTTAGAAGGACTTGCTTTTTTTACTTCTGCAATAATTCTAATAGGTTCTTCTTTTGTTGATATTAAAAAAGGTTTAACATCTCTTGGAGGAAAAGGATTTGCACTTAAACTTCGTCCTAACCAATCAAGAGAATAATCTTTTTTGTCTTTTTTCTACGTC
>CBDCZH010000007.1:0-109151 GCA_965224485.1 Arcobacteraceae bacterium
CTTTGTACCTTTTCTTTGAGTTAATCGCTCCAAAGGATCATAATCATCAGTTATTTTTTTTCTTATATCATTTGCTACTTTTAAAAACTCTTTATCCATATGAAGGATTTAGCATATTCTAAACCATACATGGAAGAGCCAGAACCTGCTTGAAGTTTTCTGTTGAAAATAAGTTTATCTTGTGAGTCTTCATATAAAACAGATAAGTGTAAACATATTATATTTTTAAGTTTTTTAAGTTCTTCTATATCAGGGAGTTGATGTAAATGTGTTGCAAACAAAAACAAAGCTTCTAATTTTGCTAGTTTTAAAATTGAGCTAGCAACAATACTTACTCCACTCATTGTTTCTGTACTATGAGAGATTTCATCTCCTAAGATAAGAGATTGTTTAGTTGCTCTGTTAAAAATATTTTTAAGCTCTAACATTTCTACTGCAAAAGAACTTAAACCTTTTGCTATATTATCAGCCCCGCTTATTCTTGTAAAGATTGAGTGCAAAAAAGAGTAAACCTCATAGACTTACAAGGAACATAAAAACCTGCTTGGGCTAATACTATTGCAAATCCTAGAGATTTCATAAGAGAGCTTTTTCCAGAAGAGTTTATACCATATAATAAAACTCCGTGCATTTTATTATCAAAGATATTAATAGGATTTGAGTTTTTTATTATTACATTAGTATTTTTATACTGCTCGTCAGCAAGGCTAAGTTCCCCTAAAATAATATCATTAGGAATATATATTCCTTGTTCTTCATTTGCTTCAATAATAGGATGCCGTAGCTCAATTAACTCACAAAAGTTTTCACTATCTTTTGTTTTTACAATTTTTGGACAAACATAGTTATATTTTTTGCTGTTTTTATATTAGAAATAGTTAAATCAATTTCAGCAATAAACAGAACTAAATCTTCTAATAATTGTGCAAATTTTTTCTCAAACTCTGCTATTTTTTCCTTAAATACTATTTTATTAAGTTCAATTATTTTTCTTAAATTATGAACATATTTATCTGAAATATCATCACTTAAAGCACAAGATATTTTTACAGAATTTGTTTGTGTTTTTATTTTAAAATCTTTTAATAAGAGTAAGTTATCATCAACTATGAGATGTGAGTTTAATAAGTCATCTTTTATAAGATTAAATCTACTTTTCGTTAAAGAGAAGAAAAAGCCTTCTTTATCAAGCCTATTAATACCTACAAAATTTTTATCATTACTTTTCATAAAAGAAAAAATATGATTTTGAACTAATTCTAGTTTTGTATAAAGCTTTTCATTATCTTCATTTAGTTGATCAATTTGGGCATTAATCCCCTGCCAAATCATATTTGCATCTACATCTTTTAACATATATTTAGCACTTATACTTAAATCAAAAGTATTAGAAATAGACTCTATAAAAACTTGTAGTTCTGCTGAGCTACAAGGAGATTGAACGAAATTGTAATTTTCCATAAATAAAACAACTTCTTTTATAGATATTAGTGAATCATATAAATAATTAACCTCAAAAGGATGTAGTCTTAAAAGTTTAATTCTTCTTGTTAGTCTTTCAATATCATAAATATTTGCTAACTCCCCTTCAATAGGAGCATGATAATCATATAAATCTTTTGATAAGGCATATCTTCTTAAAAGCTCTTTTTCATCTTTTACAGGATGGGTAAGTCTCTCTTTTAAAAGTCTTTTACCCATAGCAGTTGAAGTATTATTAATAAGTTTCATTAGGGAGGGATTATGTGAACTATCTATTATATTTAACTGCTCTAAAGCATTATTTCCTAAATATATATATTTTGATACATCTAATTTTATAGGATGTGATAGTTTTTGAACTATTTTAGAATCGTGTGAAATTACAAAATCAATTAAGATTGCTAAAGATTCACTTGACAGAGGTGAGCGTTCCATATCAAGATGTTCAATTGAGGTTAGAAGCGATTGTATATTAAAAACAGTTTTAAATAATTCATTTTGATAAAGAATTTTAGGTCTTAAAGAACTTATATGAAATGTTTTATTTGCTAACTCCAAATAATCAATAACTTCTTTTTATTGATTTCTTTATCTGCAAAACTTAAAATAATTTCATTTGTTTTATGCATATTCATATAATTAAAAGCTTCATCTAAAGCAAAAGATTTATCTTCACTTGTTCCATGAACTTCATTATAATAACACTTTCCAGTTGTTACATCAATAGCTGTATAACCAACAGAATATATGCCTTTATTTTGATCAATTATTAAAGAAGTGATATTATTTTCATCTTGGTCAAGGACAAAATCAAAGTTTGTTCCTGGACTTACTACTGTATCTAAGTACCTAGTAACATTAGGAGGTACTCCTTTTTGTCTAATCAAAATAACTGTATATTTTTGCTCTGCTATTATTCTTGCTAAATGTTTATCTAAAGCAATAGCTGGAACACCAGCCATTATTGGGTTTTCTTGTGAGTTTTGCAAAATTGCTTTATTTTTTCTAGTTAGTTGAATATTTAAAAGTTCTGCAATCTCTTTTGCTTTTCCAACTTTTTCTTCTTCATTATTTACTTCATAAACTTCAAAGAATGTTCCAATTTCCATTAAAACTAAAGTATTTTTTCCATACTTTTTCTCAAACAATCTTTGCAATTTAAAATAAGTTACAGTTAAAAGTGTTTTTTTCTGTGCTAATAGTTCACTTACTTCTTCTTTAATCACTATTTTCTAACCCCTGTCCAATCTCTAATTTCTTTTATTTGCTCTTTACTTAATAGCGCATCTTCATGTAAAGAGAGATATGAAGCTAATGGCATAGCTTTATACACCACTCTATAAATCTTTTTTAACTTCTTTTTCTTAAGTTCATCATTATACTCATTCCATCTTGAAAAATTCAAGGCTTTTATTCCATTTTTCACATGACTTTTAATAATCCAAGAAACAGGAGCTATATTTGAGTACCAAGGCCAAATAACTTCATTTGAGTGACAATCATAACAAGATGTTTTTAACATAGTTTGTATAGGAATAGGTGCTACAATTTCTAAATTTTTAGCACTTTTTAAATTTGTTTTATCTATTGTAATAAACTGCATAGAGGCAAAAACTATAAAAACAATAATTAAAGCTCTCTTCATTTATCACCTAAAAGCAAAGAATATGGTCTTTGCAAACTTTGTACAAAAGCAGAAATACTTATATTTCTACCAATTCTATAAAACTCATTTTTATCAAAATACACTAAAATAGTAGGAAGAGAAAAAACTGTAAAATAAGCAGTTATTTCTTTATGATCTTCGGTTTTAACTTCTAAAAGATCCATTTTTGAAAAGTTTTTTTTTATCGCTTCTTCTATTTTTGGTTTTAAAACCTTACAAATAGAGCAATTTTCTCCAGAGAAATATATCAATACAGGCAAAGCTGTATTGATAATACTTTTTACTTCTTCAAGAGTTTGAACTTCTTTCATCTATTTTAACTCTTTCTTCTTTGTTGGAATTTTTACTTCTTTATTTTTTGTATGTTCTACTTTTTTATCTTCTTTATCATCATTTTTCGAATTTTCATTACTTGAATCTTTATTATCATCACTTTTATGATCTTTTCTATTTTCAAAAATATCATGTCTGCTTAATGAAATACCTTTCATGTGAGATAAAGGAAAAGCAAAAGCAATACCTTTTCCAAGTGTTGTAATATGTAATGAGTGAATAATAGATTTAATAATAGGATTTACCATAGATTGTGGTAATAAAAATAATAATAAAGCATCATTTGCATCAAAAGATGTTCTATAGAAATTATCCATTTTACCAAGTCCCATTCCATCTGCTCGCAATACTGTAACACCAGAAGCTCCAGCTTTATGTGCAGCTTGAATAGCATCTATTTTTTTCTCTTTTGGAACTATTATTACAACTGCTGAGAAATCCATAGGTAAAGAGTGACGTCTATTTGAACCATCAATATTAACAGTAGCTAAATCCATATTTTCAGCATCAACTAAGTTATCTCTTAAAATATTAGCAGCTTCAATTTCAGTATCTGATTTGACCCCTAGTTTTTCGGTTAATATACCATATAACATAACAGTAATCATAGGAAATAATGAAGCAAAAGCAATAAGACCAAAACCATCAATTAAAGGACTTCTCCCCTCTATATTTGAAGCAAGACCAATTCCTAAGGCTGCAACTAAAGGAACTGTAACGGTTGATGTAGTTACTCCACCTGAATCATAAGCAATAGCAATAATATATTTAGGAGCTACAAAAGTTAACATAATTACAAGTAAATATCCTACAATTATATAATAATGTATATGACCACCTTCAACAATTCTAAAAGCACCTAAAGCAATACCTATAGCAACACCAGAAGCTACAAAAAGCCGAAGAGCAAAGTCATTAATTTTACCATCACTTATCTCTTTTGCTTTTTTAGCTATTGCCATTAAAGCAGGTTCTGCCATAGTAGTTGAAAAACCAATAGAGAAAGCAAAAGCATATATTATAAAAACTGAACCATTTTGTGTTAACTCGTATGCCATAGTCTCACCAAGTGAGAACAGACCTAATTCAAGTCCTAAAATAAAAGCATAAAGTCCTAAAATAACAAGACCAAAACCTAAAAGTACTGTTTTTAAATTAGTAATTGCTTTCTTAAGTACACCATACTGAAAAAAGATTATAATTGCTAAAATAGGAACAACATCTTTAATAACAGCAATAAGCCCAGAAATAATCCCTGTTACACTTATATCAATAGGAGAAGAAACTTTAGCTTCTACAATAACTTGAGCAACTTCTTTTGCATCAACTAAGTTATAAACAGCAATTCCATAAATTTGTACAAAAATCATAGGAGTTAAGGAAGCAAAAGCAATAAGACCAAAACCATCAATTACAGGATTTCTTCCTTTAATTGTTGAAGCTAGTCCAATTCCAAGGGCTGCTACTAAAGGAACAGTAACGGTGGATGTTGTAACTCCACCTAAATCGTAAGCAAGTCCAATAATTTCTTGAGGAGCAAAAAAAGTAATACTTACAACTATTAAATATCCTGAGATAATATAATAATGTATTGGATGACCTTTTATAATCCTATAAACACCAAGTAAAATTGCGAAACCAACAGAACCTGCTACAACCATTCTAAGCATTGTTGCATCAATTCTACCACTAGAAATTGAAGCCGCTTTATCAGCAATTACAGCAAGAGCTGGTTCTGCAATAGTTGTACCAAATCCAATTAAGAAACCAAAAATTAAAATCCATGTAGTCCAACCAGATTTTGCAAAATCTCTTGCAAGCCCTTCTCCTACAGGAAAAATTCCAATTTCAAGACCTTGTAAAAATATAGCAAGACCAATTCCTACAATTACAAGCCCAATAGCTGTACTAATCCAATCATTAGGTACACTTTGAATTATTGCTAATTGAAAGAACAAAATAACTAAAACTATTGGAATCAAATCTCTAAATGATTCTTTTAGTAGTTTTAAAAAAAAGTTAAATTGCATCATATATTTTCTTCTCCTTCTACGAATATTCTAAATTTTTCTAAATCATTTTTATAACCAACTGCAACAATAGTATCTTGCACATCAAGTTTATGATTTATACCACTTGCATTAAAAATAAACTTATCGCTTAATTCTTTATCTGCAATACCTATAACTATTATGTTAAAATCCTTAGAAAAAGTAAAATCATTTAAAAATTTTCCGTTTAATAAAGATTCTTTTTTTATTTCGAACTCTTCAATATTTAAATTACTATCTTCAAAAAATAATCTATCTAAAACTTTTGATATTAGAGGTTTTTGCAAGAGTAAAAAAACTCTTAATGATCCTAATAAATATGGGTTTATAACTTTTGAAGATCCAGCTAACATCATTTTTCTACTATCTGATTCATTACTAGCTTTAGATATGATTTTAATATTATTATTCAAATTTCTTGCTGAAAGAGTGACAAAAAAATTATTATTTTCATTATTGCTAACACAAAAAAAAGCTTTTGTATTTTCATCATTAATACCTATGTCGAAAAGTTCTTCATCTTTTAATAAAGAGTACTTATATGTAGAAAAACCATCTTCTAAAGATTTAGAGTAGTTTTCTTCATTTACATCAACTATAATAACATCATATTTTTGAGCTTTCAATATTTTTGCTATTTTATACCCTAAATCACTATAACCATAAATAATTACTTTAGACATTCTTATCTCCAAAAATATCGTTTATCAAATCAGATTTTAACTGAGAAATTGCAATCTTATATCCAATAACTATCAAAATATCTTTTTGCTTTACTATATACTTAGAATATAAAGGATTAAATATAAAATCATCTTTATTATTTGCATTAATAATTCCTAATAAAGTAAGATTATATTTAGAAAAATCAATATTTTGAACATCCTTATTAATAATATCTGATGTTTCAAGAACTTCAATTTCATCTAAACTAGCACCTTTATCATTATTAAGTAAAATTTCATCTATTGCCTCAAAAGCAACTGCTTGTCCTAAATGATTTGCACAAACATAAGCTGCAATATTATTTGATGAAATTATAGAATTTGCACCTGCTATTTTAAACTTATTACTTGAATCTTCTTTATTTACTCTTGCAATTATATTTATATTTGGGTTTAGTGTTCTTGCACTTAGAATAATAGAGATATTAACAGCATCATCATTACTTAAAGCAATAACATCTTTAGCACCTTTATTAACACCTACATTTTCTAATAAATCAATATTTGTAGCATCTGCTTTAATACTAAGATAATTTTTACTCTTTGCATATTCTATATTTTCTTCATTTTTATCAATAATAATGAACTTTTTTCCTATTTTTGATAGTTCTTCACATAAGCTTTTTCCCATTTTTCCATAGCCACAAATAATAGAAAAATTTTTCATTTTAGAAGCTTCAGCTTCTAGGCGTTCTTCTTTAATTAATTTCATTCTATCACTTAAACCAGTTGTGATAATTGATGTTCCAAAAGCAATAACTAAAAAGCCTGAAATTATAAGAACTAAAGTTACAAGTTTTCCCTCAAGTGTAACAGGAGTAACATCACCATATCCAACAGTTGAAATAGTAATAATAGACCAATAAATTGCATCAAAAAAATCATTTACATTTTCATTTATTCCAGTTTGCCCTTCATATATAAACATAATAGTAGAACCAAAGAAAACTACAATGATATATAAAATAGCCAGGGTAAATAATTCAAATTTTCTTTCAATAAAAACACCAGAAAATTGTTTTAAAGAGTTTGTATATCGTAATATCTTAAGTAATCTAAAAACTAAAAAAATTCTTAAAATTCTTAAAGGACGATAATAAGGGAGTATTGCCAGAAGATCAATTAAAGCAATAGGTGAAAAGATATAAGACAATTTAATTTTTAATATTTTTTTTAAACTCTGTAAAACATTATATTTTTTATCTAAAATTTGAGAATTTTCATAATCTTCAATTATAATTTTATGAATATCTGAGCTTAACCATAAGCGGCCCAAATATTCTAAAATAAAAATTATTATCGCAAAAGTTTCATATAAATCTAAATATTTAATCTGCTTATGGTTTACTTCAAAAATCAAAATTCCAATAGTACTAAGTACTAAAAAAATCATGAAAAAATCAAAAAACTTTTTATATCTATAAGAATTATTTTCTAATAAATTATATACAAATGTTTTAGAACTTTTATATCTAGGAGATACTTCAAGATTGAAACTTATTGCAAGTAATAATTTATTCATTTTATATTAGGAAAAAAGCACTAAAATTTTTATACTTGATGTTCTTCATTTTTACTTAACCTTTGTTTTTGTGAAACATAAGAGTTTACTGATCCTAAATATGCTTTAGCAGTTGCACTCATAGTATCAATACTTAAACCATGCCCAATAAAAGAAGGCATATCTTTATCAAAAATAACTCTAGTTGTAACTTTTGCTAAAGCATCTTTTCCTTTAGTTACTGAAGTTACTTTATAATCTTGTAAATTCCCATGTATTCCTGTTAATCTGTCAATTGTTTTAAAAATTGCATCCATAGTACCCTCACCTATATTAGCATCTTTTAATAATTTATCTTCAAACTTAATACAAACAGCTGCTGTTGCAAAACCATCACTACAGTCTGATATTTGTAAAGAACTTAATTCATAAGTTTTATCTTGATTTAAAGACTCATCTGTAATTATCATTCTTATATCATCATCACTTATATCTTTTTTCTTATCTGCTAATGTTTTAAATCTTATAAAAGCTGAATTTAATTCTTCATCACTAACACTATCAAAACCTAAGTGAAGAATTTTATCTTTAAATGCAGCACGACCTGAATGTTTACCCAAGATTAATGTTGATTCTTTATAAACACCAACATCTTCAGGTTTCATTATCTCATAAGTTTCTTTATTTTTTAGCATTCCGTCTTGATGAATTCCACTTTCATGTGAAAAAGCATTTTTTCCAACAATTGCTTTATTTTGCTGTGGTTCAACTCCTGTAATATTTGAAACTAATCTTGAAGTAGCAAATAACTCAGGAGTATTAATATTTGTATATAACTTACCAAAAGCATCACCTCTAGTTTTAATAGCCATAACTGCCTCTTCTAAGGCTGAATTACCGGCTCTCTCACCCAAACCATTGATTGTAACTTCTATTTGTCTAGCCCCGCTTAAAACAGAAGCTAAAGTATTAGCTGTTGCTAATCCTAAATCATTATGATTATGTACAGAAATAATAGCACGTGAGCCTGCATATAAAGATAATTCTTCAACCATTGCTGCTAATTCATTTGGCAATCTATAACCTACAGTATCTGGCAAGTTAATAGTACTAGCACCTGCACTTATAACTGCATCCATAACTTCTTTCATAAAAGACATATCAGAACGCCCAGCATCTTCTAGAGAAAACTCAACATCATTTACAAATGTTTTTGCATATTGTACTGCATGTACAGCTCTTTTAATAACTTCATCTTCACTCATTTTTAACTTATACTTCATATGAATAGGAGATGTTGCTATAAAGGTGTGAATTCTATGTTTTGCTGCACTTTGTACGGCAAGACCAGATTGTTTAATATCATTATCAATTGCCCTGCTTAAAGAACAAATTGAAGAGTTCTTAATTCTTTGTGCAATTTGAGAAACTGCGTCAAAATCACCAGGACTTGCTGCTGCAAAACCTGCTTCAATTACATCAACACCTAATTTTTCTAATTGAACAGCTACTTTTAGTTTTTCTTGTGTATTCATTGAACAGCCTGGACTTTGTTCACCATCTCTTAAAGTAGTATCAAATACTATAATTCTATTATTATCCATAATTAACCCTTGTATAAATTGCTTTTGTTATATCGATTCTTTTTATGTAAAAAAATGATAAGAAATAAATTGATTGTTTTTCTAATAAAATTTATTAGAGAGAAGTATTTAAGAGTAGAAGAGTATTAACACTTTTTATGAAATGCTTATTTGAAAAATCGAAAATCTTCATTTTACTCTCCTTTTATTTTGTAATGATAAGATTATAATTAATATTATTGCTTTTGTCAAGAAAAATAACATAATTTTGACATTTATGCTAAAAAAGTTTCTCCCAAAATTAGTTTATCTGAAACTTTTAGGCTAGTTTTAAACTCTTTATTTAAAATAATTTTAACACTTCCTTGGGACAATGTTCCTATTTTATCATACTGAGCCACATTTTTATTTTCTTCTATACTAATTAAAGTATTACATTTTCCAACTAAAATTTCTAAAATTAAAGAATCAAATTTAATTTTTACAAAAGTATTTAATTTTTTGGCAATAAAAGAGTTTGAATCTAAATTTATTCCCTTTTTATATTCAAGAACATCCATTTGTGAAGTTTCTGGCGCTATTAATAAAGAAACATCACACAAAGATGTTTCAACATATAAAATATCTTGATTATTTACCCTATCAATAGCAAGAATTTTTCCGCTTAAGGGAGATACTAAGTGGGAAGAGAAAACTTGATTAATTTCTGGAAGTCTATAGATATAAGCAAGTACAAAAGTAAGAACTAAGAACATATATCCTAAAAAATCAGATATGAAAAACATTAAAAATAAAGTACAACTTAAAGCTATTATTATTTGTGAAATACCTTCTTTTATAAAAAAACGTTCCATATCTGCCTCTTTTTTTTTATTTATCTAAATCGTTACTTGAAGTATCATCTTTTTTTACTTCATCTTCTTTAATTTCATCATTAGATTCAGATTTTTTATCATCTGATTTTTCGTCTGATTTCTTTTCATCTTTTTTATCAGTATTCTTTTCAAGTGCATCAGAGTGTAAATCTTCTGCTTCAAAAATAGTTCCACCATGTTCTTTAATGATTTCTCGTACTCTTTGCCCTGAAAGAACTTCAATCTCAAGAAGTTCACTTGTCATATGTTCAATTGCATCATTATTTTCTCTTAAGGATTCTAATACAACAGAATATCTCTCATTTAAAATATTTTTAATATGCTGATCTAAATCTTTAGCCATACTATCAGAATAATCTTTTTGTGTTTGTCCACCTAAGAATTGATTAGTTCTTTTCTCTAAAACCATAAGTCCAGCAATATCACTCATTCCATAAACTGTAGCCATAGATTTTATAATATCAGTAGCTCTCTCTAAATCATTACCAGCACCTGTTGATATTTCACCAATGAAAACTTCTTCAGCAGCACGTCCACCTAAAAGTGTATCAACTTCAGCTATTAGCTCATGTTTTTGCATTAAGTATTTATTTTCTTCAGGAGTATTAAGTGTATATCCTAAAGCAGCAAGTCCTCTTGGAACAATTGAAACTTTATTTACCTTTTTAGCACCTTTTGTGATTTCAGCAATTAAAGCATGTCCTGATTCGTGATAAGCAACAATTTTTCTCTCTTTTGGAGATATTCTTCTTGATTTTTTCTCTAAACCTGCAATTTGTCTCTCAACTGCTTCTTTAAAATCCTCAGCCTCAACAACATCTTTTTTAGCTCGACCTGCTAAAAGAGCAGCTTCATTAATAATATTTGCTAAATCAGCACCTGCTAATCCTGCTGTCATACGTGCTACTTCAACTAAATCAACCCCTTTTGCTAAAACAACACCTTTAATATGAACGTTTAAAATCTCTTTTCTACCTTCAAAATCTGGTTTATCAACTAATACTTGTCTATCAAATCTACCTGGTCTTAAAAGAGCTGGATCTAAAACTTCAGGTCTGTTTGTAGCAGCTAAAACTATAACAGGAGCTCCATCAGTAGCAAAACCATCCATTTCAGCTAAAAGTTGATTTAGAGTTTGTTCTCTCTCATCATTTCCACCCATTGGTCCACCACTAGCTCTACTTTTACCAATTGCATCAATTTCATCAATAAAAATAATAGCAGGAGCTACTTTTTTTGCTTGTTCAAATAAATCTCTTACTCTAGAGGCTCCAACACCTACAAACATTTCTATAAAAGAAGAACCAGTTACACTTAAAAACTCAACATCTGCTTCACCAGCAACTGCTTTTGCTAAAAGAGTTTTACCAGTTCCTGGAGGACCTACAAGTAAAACACCTTTTGGAATTTGAGCTCCAAGCTTAACATATCTATCTGGGTCTTTCAAAAAATCAACAACTTCTTGAACTTCTTCTTTAGCTTCTTTATTTCCAGCCATATCAGCAAAAGTTGTATTTGGTTTTTCAGAATTGATCATTTTTTTAGAAGACCCAATTCCAAGAAGACCTCCGCCTCCTCCACCCATGGATTTTGACATTCTTTTTGCTAAAAACATCCAAATTCCAAAGAAGATAAAAATAGGTAAAATCCAACCAAATAATATATCAGCTAGAACATTTTCTTCATTCACTCCACCATAAGAAATTCCATTTTTTTCTAATTGTGGAATTAATGTTGAATCAGGAATAACACGTCTTGCCACATAAGTAACTCTTAAAGCTCCAGCTGTTTTTGAAATAGCTTTTACTTGAGTATTACCAATTCCAACGTACTCTATTTTTCCAGAGCTTATTAGTTTTTTAAGTTCAGAATATGCTACTTTTTGTGTAGTAGATTTTCCATAAGGGCTAACACCTTGCGAATTTCCTCCAATATTTCCTTCTGGAAAAATTGCTTTAAATGCCATTATTGTTACAATTGAGAAAAGAACAAATACTAATAGAGGATTGTTATTAAAAAAATTCCCATTTTTATTATCATTGTTATTGTTATTATTATTTTGCTGATTATTACTCAAACAAACTCCTTATTTTTCTATATTTTTTAAAATTATTGTGCACCATTCATTTTTATGAATAGTTTCTAGTGTTTGCAAATTATTAAATTTTTTAGATACTTTATTTAAATGTTTATCTAAAATACCTGATATAATTAAAATACCATTAGGTCTTAAAGATTTTTTCAAATCAGAGGCTATAAAAACTAAAACATCAGCTACAATATTGGCAATTACTATATCATAATTTTTATTCGCTTTACTAATACTTCCTACCCAAGCGTTATTGTAACTTGCATTATTTAATAAAAAGTTCTTTTTCGTATCATTAATACACACTTCATCTGTATCACAAATATCTACTTGTGCTTCTAGTTTAGAAGCACTAATTGATAAGATACCAGAACCACAGCCTACATCAAGAACTTCATCATCTTTTTGTACATACTTTGAAATTGCTTCTAAACAAGCATTTGTTGTTTCATGATGGCCTGAACCAAATGAGAGTGCTGGATTTATAATAATATCAATTTTATTCGATTTTTTTTCTACCCAAGAAGGACGTATAAAAAATTTACCAACCTCAATAGCTTGTACTGATTCTTGATATTTTTTTATCCAATCTTCATTCTTTTTTCTAGAATGTTTAGTTCTACACTCAATATTTAAAGCTTTTGCAAATTCTATTATTCCAAACTCAACATTTTCTAAACTTTCCATTGATCTTGCAATTAAAAAATCTTTATCAATTTCAATTGCTTCATTTGTAAGAGTAGCTAATAACTCAGTTAAAAGATCTATTTTTTCACTTGCTTGTATTTTTAATTCATAATAAAACTCTTCCAAGTTTTTCCTTCTATTTTTTTATTGTTTCTTAAACTTGAATACTGTTATTTGTAAAAAATGACTCTATTATATCTCTCATAATATTTTTATCAGAAATAGTATTAATAATATCTCTAAACTCAGAAGCACCTTTATAACCCTTTGAGTAAGAGTGTAAAAGTTTTCTGAACATAACTGCACCATGAACACCATGATAAGCTAAAACTGAATCAAAATGTTCTAGTATTATTTTAGTTTTAAGCTCATCACTTATGTCTTCTTGATTATTTTTAATTTGATGAAAGATCCAAGGTTTTCCAATAGCACCTCGTCCAATCATAATACCTGCTGCACCAGTATAGGCTAATACTTCTTTTGCTTTTTTATAATCTTTTATATCTCCATTTGCAATAACTGGAATATTAACATTATCAACTATTGCTTTAATTGCATCATAATCAACTGGAGCTTTATATTTTCCTGCTCTTGTTCTTCCATGAACTGAAACAAAATCAACACCACAGGCTTCAACAACTTTTGCTATCTCAACTGGTATTTTAGTATCAACACCAATTCTTATTTTGGCACTTGTATATGTTTTTTTATTATATTTTTTTACTGTACTTAAAATGCTCTCTAGTTTTTTTAAATCTCCTAAAAGATTTGAACCAGAACCGTGATTAAATACTTTAGGAGCTGGGCAACCACAGTTTAAATCAATTCCATCAATTCCTTCAATATCATTTAAGATTTCAACTGCATCACGAACCAATTCAGGCTTATTACCAGCAATTTGTACAAAATAAGGATCTTCTAAAGGTGATTTTTCTATCATTTTGAATGTTTTTGCAGAGTTATATACTAAAGCATTTGAAGAAATCATTTCTGATATTGTTAAATCAACACCAAATTTTTTTACTACTGCACGAAAAGGAAGGTCTGTATAACCAGCAAGTGGTGCTAAGACCACTAGAGGTTTTGAAAAGTCTAATTTTTTATTCATTATTTATAACATAAAGAGTCAACTGTATAGTTTCTTCCATTGTCCTTTAAATCTATTAAAGCTCTATAAGCTGTATATTCATTTGCCGCACTAGAATTTAAAATTTCTCTAATTTCATCTAACATCTCAAACTCAAATAACACATATAAATATGCACTTGTTGCTTCTTCTGCACTTGAGCAAAGAGTTTCAAACATTTTAATAAGTTCATCTGGATGAGTAGATTTTTTATACATTTTTGCAACATTTATATAATCATCATTAGAAAACTCTACATTTGAAATATATTTTACTAAATCTTCAATTGAAATAGAAAATTGTTCATTTTGTGAATCTTTTTTAATAAGTTCAAGAACCATTTCTTTATCTAAACTAAGAGATTCAAGAAGTTTTTTTACTGTTGTCATAGATTTCTCTTTAAGAACATTTAAAAAAGCAACTTTTATATTAGCTTTTGAATAATTAGCTGGTTTTTTTAATACATCCATAGCAAAATCAATTTGATCATTTATTTTATTTAATAAATTTAAGTTAGCTATATTTCCATTTTTATTAAATTTAATTGATTTATCTTGAATATATTTTCCATCTTCTATTTCTTTGATTCTTGAAATGATCTTTTTAACTTCATCATCTGATGACTCAAAACTATCAGTTTTACAAACAAGATTCATTTGGGACAAGATTTTTGCAATATCTTTTAAACCTTTTGTTTTAAATGATTTATTATTATTGTTTTCTAAAAAATTATCTTTTACACATTCAAGTAAATTTTCTTCATCTTTTTGAAAAGCTCTAATATTTAAATAAGACTTAAAACCATAAAAAAGAATATGTATAATTGTAAAAACTAATAACAATGCTATTGGTAAAATTAACCATAAAGCTATTGGAAGAGTAAGCTCCAAAGAAAATTGAGTAAAGGTGTATTCACCTAATTGTAAACTAACTGCATATAAATATATAGCAATTAAAAGAAGAAGTGAAAATAATATATATTTTTTAAGTCCCATTTTGTATCCTTTTTATTGTTCTACTTCGTAAATCTCTCTACAAGGTGTGCAAAATTTTGCAAATGGTTTTGCTCTTAATCGTCCAAGTGCAATTGATTCATCACACATTTCACAAACACCATAAGTACCTTTTTCTATTCTAGTAATTGCATCTTCAATTTCATGAAGTTCTTTAATTTGTTGCTCTGCAATTATTCCTTCTTTAAAAGAATCACTAGAAACCTCTGCATAATCAAACTCATCCTTACATTCTGAATTCTTTAAAGAATCAATGCTCTCTCTACTTCCTTGAATACTATTTTGAATAAGAACTTTTCTATCTTGTAGTATTATTTTTAACTCTTCGATATTTTTTGCATTAGCCACATTATACCCTTATTTAAAAAAATTTGGTAATTATACTGAAAAATAACTAAATTACTTATGATATGGATGATTATTTAAAATACAGTAGCTTCTAAATATTTGCTCAACTAAAACTAGGTTCGCAATCTTGTGGGCTAGAGTAAGATCACTTAAGGATATTTTTTTATCAACTTTATTTAAAAAATCTTTTTCAAAACCATAAGCACCACCAATAAAAAAGTTAATTGTTGAATGGTTTTGAAATATAGAAGAAAACTTATGACTATTGAGTTTAGAACCTAAAACATCTAAAGCTATATTATAACCAGAGCTTAAAAAAGGTTCAAATACATCTGAATAAGATTTTTTAGCCTCTTTTGCTGAAATTGTTTGAGCTTTACCTATTTGTTTATTAAACAAATTATGAATTTCTAATTTGGCATACTTTGAAGTCATTTTAATGAAATCTTTTATCAACGGCTCAAAATCATCATTAGTAACTTTTGCAATTTGATAAATATTAACTTTCATATAAAGCACTTCCTATTACATGAAATGCACAATTTTTTATATTATC
This sequence comes from Arcobacteraceae bacterium, assembly GCA_965224485.1. Lineage (GTDB taxonomy): Bacteria > Campylobacterota > Campylobacteria > Campylobacterales > Arcobacteraceae > NORP36. The sequence goes on from CBDCZH010000007.1 coordinate 16,036, forward strand.
ATCTTTTTTTACACCACCAATAACACAAACGGGATGTTTAGATATTTTTGCCAAATAAGATATATTATCTCCTAAAATATTTTTAACATCTTTTGTTAATGTGGCTCTATAAGCTCCAAGTCCAATCATATCAATATCAAGCTCATTTGCTTTTAGAATTTCTAATTCATTATGAGTTGATAGTCCAAAAACTTTATGAGGATATTTCTTACGCAAAAATTTAAAAACAAGTTTTTCACTTTTCACTTTAAATTTTTCATTTTTCAAAATTTTAAGGTCTTCTTGTCCGAAATGAATTCCATGTGCAAATTGTAATAATTCTAACTTATCATTTATAATAATAGGTACAGATATAGAATCTTTTAAAAATATTAAGTTTTCTTTTTGTTGTTCTAAAGAAGATATTTTATCTCTGTATTGAATAAGTGTTACATTTAGTTTTTTACAAATATCTATAAATTCATCTAAGCTGATATTTTTTTTTAATAAAGTTTCATAGTCACAAAGAGCATAAATTCTTTTCTCAAAAGCTTTTAAGTTAAAACCTAAAAGCTTTTCAAAATTGTTCAAATTAAGAAGCAGTACAACTAGAGTTAAACATATTTAATAAATCAGCAAGCGTTTCTTTCATTTTTGCTCTATTAACTACCATATCAATAGAACCTTTTTCTAATAAAAACTCAGCTCTTTGGAATCCTTCTGGTAAATCAGCACCAATTGTTTGTTTAATTACTCTTGAACCTGCAAAACCAACTAAAGCACCTGGTTCTGCCATAATAATATCACCTAAAAAAGCAAAAGATGCAGAAACACCTCCCATAGTAGGATCTGTTAAAACAGAAATATATGGAAGTTTTGCATTTGATAATTTCTTTAAAGCAGCAGAAGTTTTAGCCATTTGCATTAAAGCAAAAGTACTCTCTTGCATTCGTGCCCCTCCTGATGCTGAGACAATAATAAGACCTTGCTTTTTCTGTATCGCTCTATTTACGCAACGTACAATTTTTTCACCCTCAACTGAACCTAAAGATCCACCCATAAAAGCAAAATCAAAAATTGCAATTTGTACAGGAATATCATTTATTTTTGCCTCTCCACTTATAACAGAAGAAGTTCTTCCTGTTTTAACTAAAGCATCATCAAGTCTTTTTTTATAAGACTTTTTATCCACAAAATTTAAAGGGTCTGTTGGTTTTAAATTATTATCATACTCAACAAAAGTATTAGCATCACATATAACTTCAATTCTTCTTTTAGCACCAATTCTCATATGAAAATTACACTTAGGACATATGTTATTTTGAATTTCAACTTCTTTGAAAAACATTAGGGAACTACACTCAGGACATTTAATCCAGTGACTTGGTGCATCAGCCTTTTTAGGTTGTTCTTTTTTACTATCAAATGTTATTTTATTAAATAAGTTTTTTAAATCCATAATATATCCTTCTATTTTTTTCTATTTTAATACTTCGAATTTTTCTAATTCATCTAACTTTTCCCAAGGATAGTCACTTTGACCAACTTGCCCACGTGCTGCAACATCTGCATATAGAAAAGTATCTGCACTCGGTTTATCAAGCTTAAACTTATCAGTAATCCACTTAGGAGTTAAAGAAAAAGTATCCATTACAAAAGAAGATAACTTATCATCATCAGCTGCTGTATATGTTCCAAAAGTATCCACAGAAACAGAAGTAGGACGTGCTACTCCAATTGCATATGATAATTGAACATTACATTTTAATGCAAGTCCAGATGCAACTATATGCTTAGCAATCCAACGTGCTGCATAAAGTCCTGATCTATCAACTTTAGTATAATCTTTAGAACTTTGAGCTCCTCCACCAATTGGTGCATAACCTCCAAAAGAATCAACTATTAGTTTTCTTCCAGTAAGTCCTGAGTCATGAAGTGAGGAATGAGATACATATCTTCCAGTAGGATTAATATGTATAATTGTATCTTCTTTTTTATATAACTTAGTTGGAAGTCCAGTATCATCAATTAAACCTTGAATCAACTCTCTCACTTCTTTTATATCCATAGTTTCAACACAAGGAGCAGAAACTACAATAGTATGTATTTTTTGAGGTTTACAATTTTCAAAGTTAGCTTTATTTCCATAATCAACAGTAACTTGAGTTTTAATATCAACTCCTAATTTATGATTATGATTTAAAGCATAATTATAAACCTTATCAGCTAACATTCTAGCATATGAGATAGCAGCAGGCATATAATCAGCTGTTTCACTAGAAGCAAAACCAAACATAATACCTTGATCCCCTGCTCCAATTTCTCCATCTTCTTGATCAACACCTTGATTAATATCAGGGCTTTGTTGATTTAATAATACTTGAACCTGTATATCATCAGGATGTAAACACTGTTCTTTAGTAAAAGCACTTTTCCCATCATATCCAATTTTAGCAAGGGCATTTTTTACAATTTCTACATAATCTTGATTGCTTAAATTTGCATTTGATTTTACTTCACCACCAATAATAACGTGTTTTCCAGCTACAAAAACTTCTGAAGCAACTCTTGAAGTTGAATCTTTAATAATTAAAGCATCAACTATACTATCAGCTATTATATCTGCACATTTATCAGGGTGTCCTGGGCTTACTACTTCACTTGTAAATAAATAATTCGTTTTGTTTTCCATTTTTGTTTTCCTATTTGTTTTCCATGTTTGTTTTCCATTAAATATCTTTGTCTTATTTTTATAAAAAATAAAAAATCATATATTCAATAGTTATTTAAAAAATAATCTTAATATTTTACTATTACTCTACCGTAACAGATTTAGCCAAATTTCTTGGCATATCAACATCATTTCCTAACCTAATTGATATTTCCATTGATAGAAGCTGTAAAGCAACTAACATTTCAAAAAATTCTAACATATAATGATTAGTTTTTGAAATTCTAATGAAATCATCACTTAAATCAAATTCTATAGGAGAAATTGAGCAAATTGTGCTATCTCTTGCACTTAACTCTTCTACATTAGATTTAATTTTGTCATATAATAAATTTTCTGGCATTAAAGCTATAGTGAACAACTCAGGATCAGCTAAAGCAATTGGACCATGTTTCATTTCACCTGCTGGGTAACCCTCAGCATGTAAATATGAAATTTCTTTTAATTTTAAAGCACCTTCAAGTGCTAATGGAAAAAAGACGTCTCGTCCTATAAAGAAAAAACCATGACCATGAAGATATCTTTTAGATAATCTTTTAGTCTTTTCGTGCATATTATCATCAATTATTAAAGCTTTAGGAACTTCTCTTAAAGCTTCTAATTCACTTGCTAATTTTTTTGCACTAATTGTATTTTTATATTTTGCAAAATATAAACTCATCATCCATAAAACTGCTGTTTGAGTAGAAAAAGCCTTTGTTGAAGCCACTCCTTTTTCAATTCCAGCTCTTGTAAGAACTGTTATATCAGCTACTCTTGTCATAGAAGAGTTATCAACATTACAAACAACAAGTGATTTAAGTCCTGCTTTTTTTGCCATTTTTAAAGCTTCAAGAGTATCAGCAGTTTCACCACTTTGTGAAATTACTATAAAAAGAGTTTTAGAATTTAATAAAGGCTCTTTATATCTAAACTCAGAAGCAATTTCAACTGAAGTTCTTATTTTACAAAGCCTTTCAAAAAGATAAGAAGCTGTTAATCCAGCATGATAAGATGTACCACAAGCACAAATTTTAATCTCTTCAATATTTTCAATAATAGAAGAGTCAAATTCATCAAATGATATTTCATTTTCATTTAATCTTGAAAGCATAGCATCACTTACTACATCACTTTGCTCATAAATTTCTTTTTCCATAAAAAATCTAAAACCATCTTTTTGGGCAAATTGTTTAGATTTTGGTAATACTCCCCATTTTACATCGTTAGAAAAGAACTCAATAGCTTCTTTACTAACAACTCCACCTACTCCATCTTCTAAATATACAACATCATTTGCAAGTCCAATTAGAGGAGCATCAGAAGAAGCAAATAAAACTTCACCTTTTTCTAAACCATGAGCTACAATTAAAGGTGAACCATTTTTAAAAAAATATATTTTATTAGGTTCTTGTTTTGTAATCAAAAGAATAGAAAAAGCGCCCTTTAAATCTTTAATAGTTTCTTTAAAAGCTTTCGTAGCATTATTTAATTTATTATTATAATTTTCAAAAAGGTGAACTATAACTTCAGTATCTGTTTGAGATACAAATTTATGTCCTAAAGAAATTAGTTTTTCTTTTAGTTCTTTGTAATTTTCAATTATTCCATTATGTACCACATATGAGTATTCACCTAAATGAGGATGAGCATTTAGCTCAGTTGGTTTACCATGCGTTGCCCATCTAGTATGTCCAATACCTACAGTATATGTAGAAGTAGTATGAACTTTTGCTTCTAGATTATGTAATTTTCCTAAGGCTTTAAAAATATCTATTTTATCATTATTCATTAAAGCAATTCCAGCAGAATCATAACCTCTATACTCTAATTCTTTTAAAGCATCTAGTAAAATTCGCTCTGTTTTTTTCTTTCCAATATATCCAACTATACCGCACATGTGATAAATGACCCTTTTTTTAATAATCGGTAATTATACTTAAATCTTGTTAAATAAAAACTTTAAACCAATTTTACTTTAAATTAAACAATAATTCTTTATGAATTTTTTTGTTACTTGCTACTATATATTTTGAATTAAATAAATCATACTCTTTGTTTTGCAAAGATGAAAACCAACCACCAGCTTCACTTAAAATTATAAGGCCAGCACTAACATCCCATGCTTTTAAATTCATTTCATAATATCCTTCATAAATCCCACTTGCCACATAACATATGTCTAAAGAAGCAGCACCAAGACGTCTAATATCTTGGCAGAGTGGAAGAACTTTTTTTAATTTATTTATAATATCATTTAAATCTTCTTTATTCGAAGAACAAGTATAAGGAAAACCAGTTGAAATTAAAGCTTTTGAGAAATCTTTTTCATTTGATACCTTAATCTTTTTTCCATTTAAAAAGGCACCTTTATTAACTTGAGCACTATAAAGTTGATCTAAAATTGGATTATAAACAATACCAATAAAAGGTTTTTTGTTTTTATATACTCCAACAGAAATTGCTGTATGAGGAAGTTTATTAACAAAATTTGTTGTTCCATCAATTGGATCAATTATAATTGAATCGCCAAATACAACAGAAGAATTATCACTCTCTTCTGCAATAATATTAAAAGTTGGAAACTCTTTTTTAAACTTTTGTTTTAAAAACTCTTCAACTGCTACATCATATTGAGTTACTAAGTCTTTTTTTGCTTTAAAAGTAAGCTCTTTTGAAGAGTAAAACCCATCTTTAAAAAGCTCACCAGCTTCTTTTATAATTTCTAAAAGTTTTTCTTGCATTAAATTTCCTTTAAAATATTATAAGTAGTTTCAATCATTTTTGTAATTTCCTCTTTTGTAAAACAATAAGGAGGCATAAAATATATAACATTTCCTAAAGGTCTTATATAAACACCTTCTTTTAAAGCTTTTTGAAATATGTCAAGACCAATTCTTCTTGAAGGTTCATAACCTTTAATCTCAATCGCACAAATCATTCCTCTTTGTCTTACTTCTAAAACATTTTTCAAATCTTTGAATTTTGAAGTTAAACTTCTAATTTGTTCTATTTTTACTAAATTATTTTTTATAGTATTTTCTTTTTCAAAAATATCTAAAACTGCATTTGCTACACTACAAGCAAGAGTATTACCAGTATAAGAGTGAGAATCTAAGAAAGATTTACCTTCATTATATTCACAGTAAAAAGCATCATAAATATCTTGAGTAAATAAAACAACAGATAAGGGCATATACCCCCCTGTAATGCCTTTTGATAAACATAAAAAGTCTGGACTTATATTAGCTTGTTCAATTGCAAACATAGTACCAGTTCTTCCAAAACCAACAGCTACTTCATCTGCTATTAAAAAAACACCAAACTCATCACATAAGGCTCTTAATTTTGTAATATAAGAAGCATCATACATTTTCATAGAACCAGAACACTGAACAAGTGGTTCAATTATCACTGAATTTACTTTATTTTTATGTTTTCTTAGAACTCTTCTCATATCTTGGATAGCTTCATCTTCAGGATGTAAAGCAGGAGATTTTGCCTGAACTGTTTTTATTAAAATATCTTCATAAATATCTTTATACAAGCCTGTATCACTAACAGCTAAAGCACCCATAGTCTCACCATGATAAGAGTTTTGCAAAGAAACAAATAAAGGTCTGCTCTCACCTTTATTTTTAAAATATTGAAAAGACATTTTTAATGAAATTTCTATTGCAGAAGAACCATTATCAGCAAAAAATATTTTTTGTAAGGGTTTAGGAGTTAAGTTTACTAAACGTTTTGCTAAGGTAATTGCTGGTTTATGAGTAAAACCTGCAAAAATTACATGCTCTAAATCTTCTAACTGCTCTGCTATTCTTTTATTTATATAATCATTGCTATGTCCAAAAATATTTACCCACCAAGAACTAATACAATCTAAGTATCTATTTTCTTCAAAGTCTTCTATATAAGAAGCTTTTGCCTTTTTTATAGGGATTAAGGGCAGTTTTTCATGGTCTTTCATTTGAGAGCAAGGGTGGAATATATATTTTAAATCTTCTTTCATTAGTTCATTATTAGTCATATTCTCTTCTTTAATTTAATTTTTTTATATAGTTTTTTTGATAAATTTCTTCACTTAAAGAAATTTATGATATAATTATACTAGATATAGAATACGTGGAGGTTTAAATGATGGGATTTCTACAATGGTAGAACAATTTACTTTTAGTATTGTTAAACTTTAAAACAAAAAAAACTACGATAGAGCGTAGAGAAATTAAGTTAGGTAATTTAATTTCATAATCAAAAAAGGGACTTTTATCTTTCTTAAGATTAGAGTCCCTTTTTTATTGCTTTATTTTTACCTTAATCAAAAGGTAAACTTATTGTAAATTTCACACCTTTAATATTTTTTCCATCAAACTCATATTCTACATTTGAACTAGTAATTGACCCACTAAAATGTTGTGTAATTATTTGATTAGTTCGATATAAACCAATTCCTGTTCCTCTTGCTTGATGTTTAGTTGTAAAATAAGGTTCAAAAATTTTATCCATAATTTTTTCATCTATTCCCCCTGCACTATCAGTAAAACAAATCAATAAATTATTATCTTCTTTATATGCTTTAATAAAAAAGTATCTATTTTCATAAGATATTTTATTGTCAACAAAAGCATCTTTTGAGTTATAACAAAGATTAATAAAAGCTTGAATTAAAATATTATCATTTACATTAATTTCCAGTTGTTCATCAACTTGAATAAATAATTGAATTGAATTATCTGCAAACATATCTTTTACTAGACTTTGTAGTTTTGAAAAAATTGTACGTAAAATATATTTTTTACATATAATTGAATCTTCTTTTATAAACTCTCTAAAATCATCTATGGTTTTTGATAAAAAAGCAGCTTGTTCTAATACATCATCTGAACATTGTCTAATACTATCATCACTTACTTCTTTTCCTAAATCAACATATAATTTTAAAGCACTAACAGAAGTAGTAATTGCAGATAAAGGTTGTCTCCATTGATGTGCTATATTTACCAAAATATCACCCAATGCTGCTATTTTAGATTGAGTTAAAAGAATTTTTTGTTGTTTTAAGTTTTTTTCTTCAAGATCTTTGTTTTTATATAGAACAATTAAAGTTAAAATAATTAAAAGAACTATGCTAATTGATAAATATACAAGAAAAATAATTATGGTATAGGTATCTTTTTCTCTTGAAATTATTCCTTCTACAAGGGTATTATATTTATACATTTCAATAACTTGAACCATTTTACTTATTTTACTTACATTAGAAAATAAAATATCTAAATCTTTTTTATTAATATTAAAAAGATTTTTCTCCATAATTTCTACATTTTTTCTAATTAAAAGTTTTAATTCTGGTACATTTTTTACATTATCAAAAGAGAAAGATGTTATAAAACCTTCAGCAGAAGATGTTAAATCAATTGCATCATAAAGTCTATCTTCATTCTTATTAGTTAAAGATTCCCTATAAAATCTAAAACCTTTTTCACTTAAAATAGAAACTTTTAAAATATGTCTACTTGCTTCATTTGAAATAAAATAGTTAGCTATATCAACAGATTTTTTAGGTATAAAAACATTAAATGAATACCAAAAGTATGAAGATGAGAAAATTAAAAATAAGGCTAAAAAAATAAATTTTTTGATGTTCTTAATATTTCTAAACATTAGTTAAACTCTATACTCTTTATCATCCAAACCCAATTTACAAGATTTTTACTATATTTTTTTATAGAAGGAGTGTAATTTGGAAAAATTATTCGCAAAGGTCCTCTTTGTTTAAAACCGGCATATTTATCATTAATTTTTGTTGCTAATAATATAGGTTCATTTTCCCACTGATCTTTTTTTATTACAATTGAATAATCATCAATTGCCGTAAAAGTAACAGATGTTACAGAACTTTTAGCATAAAATTTTACAAAATCACCAATAAGAACTCCACCATACTTACTCATTTTATTTAAATAAGGATCTCTAATAGTAAAATCAACATATCCTATTTTCTCTATATCTTTTACACTTACACGTTTACTTATATTTTCTTTTTTTTCACCTAAAAATTTAACTTTTTTTTCACCTAAGTATTTTTGCGAAAAAGCACTTGTAAATAAAAGAAAACTTATTAATAAAATCTTTAACATATCTTATCCTTTATTCAAAAAAATATTATCTTTTAATTATTAAGAACTTTGATTTTATTATTTTGATTATAAATTGTTTATTAATATTTTAAATTATTTTGTATTTTTTGGATTAGGAGAGGTAAGGGAGTTTGTTTGTATTTTTAGATTTGACTGATTGGGGGAAAGAAATACCCATATAGATTGGATATTTCTTTAGTTCTTGTATTTGCGAGCTTCGGTGATGCTATCGCATAACACCTACACTTGCGTAAACTAAAAGAGTGAAGCAGTTCACTCTTTCTTAACGTTTACTTACATTCCCATTCCACCCATTCCGCCCATACCACCCATATCTGGCATAGCAGGCATAGCTGGTTTGTCTTCTTTAAGATCAGTTACCGTTGCTTCCGTTGTTAATAACATAGATGCTACTGATACAGCATTTTGCATTGCTATTCTTTCAACTTTTGCAGGATCAACAATTCCAGCTTTGAACATATCAACATATTTACCTGTTGCTGCATCAAAACCAATATTTTCATCACTTGCTTTTTCAACTTCATTAACAACAACACCAGCATCAAAACCAGCATTTATTGCAATTTGTTTTAAAGGTGCTTTAATTGCTCTTAAAACAATTTCAGCTCCAATTTGCTCATCATCACTTAACTTTAAATTAACTTTAGCAGCAGCTCTTATTAATGCAGCACCACCACCAATTACAATACCTTCTTCAACAGCAGCTCTTGTTGCACTTAAAGCATCATCAACTCTATCTTTTTTCTCTTTCATTTCAGTTTCAGTAGCAGCTCCTACTTTAATAACAGCAACTCCTCCACTTAATTTAGCAAGTCTTTCTTGTAATTTTTCTTTATCATAATCAGAAGTAGTATTTTCTATTTCTGCTTTAATTTGCTCAACTCTGCCTTTAACAGCAGAAGCTTCACCAGCACCATCAACAATAGTTGTATTATCTTTATCAATTACAACTTTAGCAGCAGTTCCAAGTATATCAATTCCAGCAGTTTCTAAATTCATTCCTAACTCTTCAGCTACTACAGTAGCACCTGTTAATGTAGCAATATCTTCAAGCATAGATTTTCTTCTATCACCAAAACCAGGAGCTTTAACAGCTGCTATATTTAAAGAACCTCTTAATCTATTTACAACTAAAGTTGCTAATGCTTCACCATCAACATCTTCTGCAATAATTAATAAAGGTCTTCCTGTTTTATTTACAGCTTCTAAAATAGGTAACATTTCTTTTAAATTTGATATTTTCTTATCATATAATAAAATAAATGGATTTTCTAATTCAGCTAACATTTTTTCAGTATTTGTTACAAAATAAGGAGATAAGTATCCTCTATCAAATTGCATACCTTCAACAACATCTAACTCATCAGAAATACCCTTAGCTTCTTCAACAGTAATAACACCATCTTTTCCAACTTTTTCCATAGCTTCAGCAATCATAGAACCAATTGCAATATCAGAATTTGCAGAAATAGTTGCAACTTGTTCAATCTCTTTTTTATTTGCAACTTTTTTAGATGCTTTTTTAATTTCAGCTAAAATAGCTTCACAAGCCTTATCCATACCTCTTTTTAAAGTAATAGGATTAGCTCCTGCTGTTACGTTTCTTAGACCTTCTTTAAATACACTATAAGCTAAGATAGTAGCTGTCGTTGTTCCATCTCCTGCTTCATCAGCAGTTTTAGAAGCAACTTCTTTAACTAGCTGTGCTCCCATATTTTCTAAAGTATCTTCAAGTTCAATTTCACGTGCTACTGAAACACCATCTTTTGTAATAGTTGGAGCCCCATAAGCTTTTTGTAAAAGAACATTTCGTCCACGAGGGCCCATAGTAACTTTTACTGCATCTGCTAATTTTTCAACACCTGTAAATAATCTATTTCTTGCATTATCACTAAATAAAATTTCTTTTGCCATCTTTTGTCCTTATTTATTCTTTTGTTTTTAATAACTTCTAATTTATTACATAACGCCTATAATATTTTCAACTTCTAATACTAAATAATCTTCTCCATCAAGAGTAAATTCAGTTCCTCTAAATTGTTCAAAAACAATAGTATCTCCAACTTTTAATTCAGTAACTTCAGAACCAATAGCTTTAACTTCAGCAGTATTTGGTTTTTCTTTTGCAGAATCAACTAAAATAATCCCACTAGCTGTTTTACTTTCAACTGCTTTTCTCTCAACTAATACTCTTTTTCCTAAAGGTTTAAAATTCATAATCTATCTCCTGTTTATATTTATTAATTTTTTATAATTTGTTATTTGGCACTCTAATTTTTAGAGTGCTAAATTGTATATAATTTTTCTTTTTTTGTCAAGTACTATGAGCTTCTTTAACTCAAGGATGTGAAATCTTTGAAATCGATATAACGAGCATAAATATTTTATCTAATTTAATATTTCTATTTATGTCTATTTAAATATGTTAAAAGTATCTCTTTTAAACTAGCTTGTAAATTTTCATCAAAAGTACAAAGTGTCTTTTTACATTTCGCACTTAAAGTATCAGCCGCATTTATCGCACCTTTAAGACCAAGTAAGTTTACAAATGAGTTTTTTGAACTGTCATTATGTGTAGTTTTTCCTGCTTCTTCTTCACTTAAGGTTTCATCTATAATATCATCTTGGATTTGAAATAATAAACCAATATCAATTCCAAAATCATATAATTTATTTTGCATTTTTAAATCATAAGAAGCAATAATTGCTCCCATTTTTAGAGAACTTGCGATTAATTTAGCCGTTTTATGAATATGTAAAAATTCTAAGTCTTTTAAGTCTAATTTTATATTTTCAAAAAAACAATCTATTGCTTGACCTATAATCATTCCATCAATTCCACCATTACTTGAAAGAGATTTTATAAGCTCAATCTTAACATCACTGCTTAAAGGAGCATTAGCTAATTCATAAAAAGCGTGGGTATTTAAAGCATCACCTACTAAAATAGCAGTAACTTCATCATATGAAGTATGAAGTGTTTTAAAACCCCTTCTTAAAGAAGCATCATCCATCGCTGGTAAGTCATCATGAATTAAAGAATAGGTATGTAACATCTCAAGGCCTAAAGCAACAGGAAGAGCTGAAGGAAGTAAAAGAGGATTTTTAGCTTTTATAATTGCCAAAAGTAGCATTGGTCTAAATCTTTTTCCACCTGCAATTAACATATCTTTTAATGCATCTTGAAAATGAGGATGAAAAGATTCTGATTTTGGAAGATTATTTTCTAAGTATTTTTCAAATTCTTCAAGTATTTTTATCATTAGTTTTTATTAAAAGAGCCCATTCCACCCATCATATTCATAGCCATCATTTTTTTATTTTCATCACTTTGTTTTATTACATCATTCATAGCTGAAATTAATAAAATTTGAAGAGAGTCTTTATCATCTAATAAAGAGTCATCAAGCTGTAAATCAATTACTTCTGAGTTTCCATTAATTGAGATACTAACCATTCCTCCACCAGATTTTGCGGTAAAAATTGTATTTGAGTTATCATCTTTAGCTTTATTAGCCATTTCTTGAAACTGCCCCATCATTTCATTTAAGTTTAATTTACTTAAGTCCATTCCATCAAACATCATTACTTCCTATTAGTTCATTTGTTATTAATTCAATATTATTATTTTCATCAACTATAACAACAGTTGGTTTGTAATTTTCTAGTTCATCACTGTGATACGAAGCATAAGCAATTATAATAATTTTATCACCTATTTCAACTTTACGTGCAGCTGCACCATTTAAACAAATATCCTTAGACCCAGCCTTGCCTTTTATTACATAAGTTGCAAAGCGTTCACCATTATTCACGTTTACAATTTCAACTTTTTGCCCAACTCTTATTTTAGAAGCTATCATTAAATCTTCATCAATTGTAATTGAACCAACATAATTAAGATTAGCATCACTAACTGTTGCTCTGTGAATCTTACTATATAGCATTTCAAATGTCATATGCTTTGTCCTTCTTCTATTTATCTAGCTTTAAAGGTTCTCCCCAAAATTGCTTTGGTATTAAATACTCATCAATTGGGTTTCCTTTAATTATATGCTCATCAATTATTCTATCAATTCTTTCCTTAGATACTTGTGTATACATATGATGACCTGGTTCTATTAATAAAACTGGTCCCAGTTGACATCTACCTAAACATGAAGTTCTTATAACTTGAACAGGGCCTAATAAACCTTTCTCCATCATTTTTTGTGCTAAATAGTTATATAAATCTTTAGTATGTTCATTTACACAACTTGGTTTTGGCATACCTGGAGGTGAACTTTGCTCACACTTAAAGATATAAAAAGTAGGTTGTGGGATTGCTGGCATTTCCAAATTAAATTCCTTTTATTTTTTCTTAAGCGAATTTTAACACAGAATAATTAAAACTTTATAAAATAAGTTTTTTAATGAACTATTAAAAACATAAATATTATACTACAGCTATTTTAAAATATCAAAGAGTAAGGAAATTATATGAAAAAAGTATTACTTTTACTTTCATTTTCAATATTAGTATTTGCAAGCAATCCAATTGCAATTATGGAAACAAATGCAGGAACTATTGAAATTGAACTAAGAGCAGATTTAGCTCCAAAAGCAGTTGAGAATTTTATAACACATAGTAAAAATGGTTATTATGATGGTTTAATTTTTCACAGAGTTATAAAAGGTTTTATGATTCAAAGTGGAGATCCAACGGGAACAGGACGTGCTGGAGAATCAATTTGGAAAAAAGCGTTTAAAGATGAATTCGCTCCTAATGCAGTTTTTGATAAAGCTGGTATTTTAGCTATGGCAAACTCAGGACGAAATACAAACGGAAGTCAGTTTTTCCTTACAACAGTACCAGCATATTGGTTAAATGGTAAGCATACTATTTTTGGATATGTAAAAAAAGGTATGAATGTAGTTAGAAAAATAGAAAATACTAAAACATCAGGACAGTATCAAGGTAATAAACCTTTAGTTGCTCAAAAAATTATTAAAATAACAATCAAATAATTAAGAAGTAATTATTTGTTAAAAGAATAAAGAAGAGTTATTTTAACTCTTCTTTATTTACAACAGATTCTATATCCATAATAACTAACATCTCATTATTATCAAGTCTTACAAAACCTTTTAAATACTTAGAAGGAATTGCTGAACCCATTTCTGAAACAGGTGCTAACATAGATAAATCTATTTTTTGAACATCATCAACTTTGTCAACAACAATTCCAATCATTCTTTTATCTTCAGTAATAACAGCAATTACAGCTGTATTTTCATTATAAACAATTTCACCCGTATTAAATTTAATTCTTATATCTAAAATAGGTACAACTTCACCTCTAAGATTAATTAAACCCTTAACCCAACCATTTACATTTGGTAAAACTGTAATAATTTCTGGGTACGTTAAAATTTCTCTAATTTTTGGTAATTCAATAGCATATTGCATGCTACCTAATTCAAAAGTCATATATTCATAGGTATTTGTGTATGAATCTTCTTCCATTTTTTCTCCTATTCTTGTGCTTTCCACTCTTTGTATAATGCAATATGTGCATCAATTTCTTCTGTTGTAGCTTTTCGTCTACAAGATAAATAACCCTTAGAACTATCACAAGACTCAAAAGGATAAACTGTTGCATAAACCCAATAATAACCACCAGACTTTGTTGCATTTTTTACATATCCTGTCCAGATCTCGCCTTTCCTAACAGTATCCCAAAGTGACTTAAATGCCGCTTTTGGCATATCAGGATGTCTTACTAAACTATGAGGTTTCCCAATTAAATCATCAACTGTATATTCAGCTATTTTACAAAAATCATCATTTGCAAATTTTATCATACCTTTTTCGTCAGTCTCACTAACTAAAAAAGAATTTTCATCTAAAAGTGTTTCTTGATCTCTTGCCATAATTAATTCCTTTTTTAGTTAAATTTTTTGCTACGTGCATTTTGAACTAGATCTTCTGCCATAGCTGATACTTCATTTGCAATAGAAGAAACTTGCGTTGATTCACTAGCATTTTCTTGCGTTACCCTATCAAGCATTGTAACTGCATCATTAATTTGCTCAATTCCAGTCATTTGTTCTTTTGAAGCAGAACTAACATCTTCAATAATATGGATTGTTTCACCAATATGTTTGTTTAGCTCTTCATAACCTGAAATCATTTCAGTTGAGATAGATTTTCCAGAATTTGCTTTTGCATTAGCATCTTCTACTAACTCTTTGATCTCTTTAGCTGCTTCTGCTGATCTTGCTGCAAGGTTTCTTACTTCTTGAGCAACTACGGCAAATCCTTTTCCAGCTTCACCAGCAGTTGCTGCTTCAACAGCTGCATTAAGTGATAGAATATTTGTTTGGAAAGCAATTTGATCAATTACATTAATTGAGTCATTAATTGCAGTAACTTTTTCATTAATTTCTTCCATCGCTTGAGCTGTTTTACTAGCTAATTCTTGTCCTGAGTTAACAGATTTTTTTACTGTTTGACCTAACTCAGCCATTTTAACAGCATTATTTGCATTATTTCTGGTAATTGAAGTAATTTCTTCAACAGCCGCTGCTGTTTCTTCTAAAGAAGCAGCTTGCTCATTTGCTTTTGCAGCAAGATTATTCATAGATGATTTCATCGTATCAGAATTTGATTGTAAAGTATTTCCATTTTCAAGATTTTGTGAAGCACTTGAACTTAAAGCAGCGCCTAAAACATTAACTGATACCATAACCGCTCTCATTCTAGCTTTAGTTTGAGCAGGTATATCAATAGAATCAGTAAAGTCATCATTTGTATATGACGTTAGTGTTTTTTCTAAGTTTTTCATATTTAACTCTAAAGAATCAAGCATTTTATTTACTGTATTTTTCAATGTTTGAACCATAGGATTTGCAGTATTTGCATTAACTCTACATTTGAAAATACCTTGTTCTACTTTATCAGTTGTTAAAACAATTTCCCCAATAACACCAACATCAACTTTCATTGCATTATCAGTTTCTAAAATAAGAGTATTCCACTCTTTAAACATTACATCTACTTTAGAATTACCAGTTTTTTCAATATAAGTGAATTTATTTTGCTTATACTGAGCGAAATTTACAAACTGCTTAAAATACTTATTTACAGTATCTAAGTCTTTTTTTGAAATCGAACCAAACATATTTCTCCTTTAGAATTTACTTTATTTAAACAAAAACGTTAAATTTAGTATATTCTAACAAGAAATTACTTAAAAATTATTATTTTTGTTATCAATAACTTTACATTTTATAATATTATCTATTGTTTCTAAAAAAATTATATCATTTTTTGAAACATTTTTACTTTTGATTAGCTTACCATCCATCGTAATTTGGGCGTAACCATCTTTAAATCTTTTTTTAGGATGATTGAAAATATAGGCATTTAAAAGATTTTCAATTTCAGTAGATTTTTCTTTAAATTTATAATTTAAATAATTATTAAAATCATTTTTAACCTGTTTTAATTCTTTTTCATATAAGGAAAATTTATTTACGAAGTTATGTTGCTCAAAAAGTTTTTTAATATATTCTAAGTTTTTATCTTTTTGGTACAAAATATTTTTATATCTAGTTTTAAAATCATTTTCTAAAGAATCTAAATACATTCTATGTTCATTTATATCAGGTAAGGCAATTTCAATTGCATTTGAAGGAGTTGCTGCTCTAACATCAGCTACAAAATCAGATATCAAAAAGTCAACCTCATGACCAATAGCAGAAATTACAGGTGTTTTTGCTTCATAAATAGCATCTGCAACTAGTTCTTCATTAAAAGCCCATAAGTCTTCTATACTTCCCCCTCCTCTTGAAACAATAATAATATCAGCTTTTAAAGTATCAGCTTTTTGTATAGCTTTAACAATACTATTAGCACTGCCCTCACCTTGAACCAAAGTAGGAAGTAATGTAAACCTACATAAAGGCCACCTATTTTGTGCAACTTTTTTCATATCTTCAATAGCAGCGCCTGTTGGTGAAGTTACAATTGTTATATGTTTAGGATAAGCTTTTAGAGTTTTTTTTCTATTTTGTTCAAAATAACCTTTTTCTTGAAGTTTATTTTTTAATTGTTCATAAGCTAGGGCAAGGGCACCTTGACCAGAAGGCTCAATTCGTGAACAAAGAAGTTGATAGTTACCTCTTGGAGCATAAACAGTAATAGAACCACTTATAGTGATTTTCATACCAACTTCAAGCCTAAACTTCAAATATTTTGCATTTCCTTTAAATAAAACACAAGAAATTGTAGAACTTGCATCTTTAATTGAAAAATAAATGTGCCCAGAATTGTGATACGTTAAATTAGAAACTTCACCTTCTACATAAATAGAAGAAAAAGTTGTTTCTAATAAAGATTTTATTTGATTATTTAAAGAACTTACGCTTAGAGCTTTGTTCATGGAAAAGTCCTTTTTGGTTTATGGTTTTTTTTGTTAATAGTTAATCGTTTATAGTTTATTTAAATATAACTTCTTGAAAGGTTTAAGATTATAAGTAGTTTTAGTGGAATTCAAGGCGAAGAGTTTTTTTTGTGAAGGAGCATACATCTTAGTATGTGAGTGAGCAAAAAAAGCTCTTCAACGCAGAAGTGCGCTGAAAATACTTATAATATTATACCTTTCTTGCGATGAAGAGGGTTGAAATATTCATTGAAAAACCTTTTACATAAATAGGCTCTAAACCTGCAAGTTTTAATTCAGCACATAAGTTCTCACTTGTTAAAAAATCATCAATTGAATTTGGTAAATATGTATAAGCTTCTTTATTTTGTGAAATCAATCCACCTAGTTTTGGTAGAATTTTATTCATATAAAAGTCTGTAATATGATCTAAAATAGTTTCTTTTTTATTTTTTGTAAACTCTAAAATAACAACTAAACCATCTTTTTTTAAAACTCTTGCAAATTCATTGAAAGCTTCTTGTCTTTGAACTACATTTCTAATTCCATATGAAATAGAAATAATATCAGCACTTTGGCTATCAAGTGGCATTTTAGCAGCACCTGATTCTATAAATTCAACTTCAGGTAACTTTTTTTTAGCTACATCCATCATACCAACACTTGGATCAATACCAATTATATTTTGTAAATTAATTGAATTATTTGAAGCTGTACTTTGCCAAAATTTTATCATATCACCAGTTCCACAAGCAACATCAACTATTTTAGGAATTTCATCTTTATTATAAAAAGTATAAGCTAAATTACAAGCTTTATTTCTCCATGACTTATCAATTCCCATACTTAACACTCTATTTGCTAAATCATATGTTTTTGCAATATCATCAAACATTGATACAATTTTTTCTTGCTTACCCATTCTTTTCCTACTTAATCATTACTACACCAACTATAAGTCCAACTATAAAACCTATATTTAGTATAACCAGTGATTTTAATATATTTAATTTCTTGTCTACTTTTGGCAAAAGAGCTAAAACGTACTCTTGTTTTTTTAAAGCCCTATTAAATCTAATTGTTGATTTATCAATATCAACTGAGGCTTTTTTTAATGTTACTTCTGATAGTTCTAATTGTTCAACAAGCTCTTTTGCTTGTTTAAAACTCATATCACTCATTTTTTAATATCAATATATTTATCTAAATCACAAAAGATTTTATTTAAAACTTGAAGTACATAATCTTTTGCTTCAGTTTGTATTCTTCTAAAAAATAAAAATTTTCTAGCACTTTCAATATCATGTGCTTCTTTAGCAGCAACCGCTTTTGCTGCAAAATCTGTATTATTATAAGCCATTTCCCAAACAGTTGAACCTAAGTATCTACTCATAGTAATTACTTTATCATTTTTTACAGGAAAATATCTAGGTTCTTTCATAAAATCAAGCATAACAGAATTTGAATCTAGATATTTATGTCCAAAAAAGTTTATAAACTGTTCTTGCACATAATCACTTTCCATTGAAGCAGCACGATTAAGTGCAAAAATTATATTATCATCTGAATTTGATTCAATTTTTCTTATTTTTCTCATAGTTGCTATTGCATTTTTACCATCAAGCTCACCATCACCTAAGGGAATAATCCACTTAATATTACCAAAAGAACCAACTTTTTTAATTTCATCTAAAACTAAAGATGAAGTTTTATTTCCACCAACATCAACAATAATTTCATGATTATCATCCATTAAAATCATTTCATCAAGTTCAGAAATATTATTAGTTCCAAGCATTCTTTTATTAACTAAATCAGTTCTTGTAAAAGATTGTGAATCATTATTTTCATCATCAATCTCAATATAAGTAACTTTCTTTCCATGTTTTTTATATAAATAAGGAGCAATGATTTGCATTGCAACTGTTGATTTACCAACACCACCTTTAGTTTGTGGAATTATAATCATTTCAATCCTTTGGATTTTGTTTCATATATTCAACTATCTTGCCATGAAGTCTGCAATAAATCTTATTTAAACTTATATCTTCTTCGTAAAGCTCAATTATTTTATCAAAGTTTTCATTAATTCCATATTCACACCACTGTTTTAAATCTTCATAGCTCTCAAAAGAATAAGAAAATCTTTTTAATAGTTTTAAGGTATATTTATCAACAACCATCTCATCTTGATGGCAAGCATAACAAAGAATTGCATCTGCTGTTTCAGGCCCAATTCCTTTTTGTTCTAAAAGCCAAACTCGATTTACTCTTAAACAAAAGTTATCATATGTTTTAAATGCCAAAATTATATTTTGGCAAAGTTTCTTAATTCTAGGAGCTTTTTGATTTTTAAAACCACTAGGTTTTATTAAATCTATAAAAAGTTCAAGATCTATGTTTGCTAGTTTTTCTAAGTTAATAAGATTTAAGTCTCTTAGATTTTTAAGTGATTTTTCAACATTTAGCCATTTTGTATTTTGTGTTAAAATAGCACCTAATAAAACTTCAAAATCATTTAAACTAGGCCACCAAAATTCACTTGAGTTTTTCAATAATTCTTTTTGTTTTAAAAAAACTAATAAATCATAAGAGTTACAAATACTATTCAATTATTGACCTAGTTATTATATGATCTACTTTATTTGATAATACTTTGATTTTATAAGCATCTATTGATTTACCATCTTCATATGTCATAACTAAAACTTGTAAAATACTTTTACAAGAATTAGGAATTTCAAAATGAGAGCTAAGACCTGTTGTAGCTTTTTGTATTGGAACTTTTTTATCCATTCCTATTACATTGTCTCTACAGCCTGTAAGTCCAATATCACTTAAGTAAGTTGTTCCTTGTGTAATTTCTAAATCATCAGTTCCTATATGAGTATGTGTTCCACAAATTCCTGAAACTTTTCCTTCAAACATTTTTAACATTACTCTTTTTTCACTAGTAGCTTCTGCATGAAAATCTATAAAAATATTTTTTATATTTTCTTCTTGAAGTTTTGTTATTACTTTTGTAGCCCAATTAAAAGGATTTTCTACTGTAGGCATGGCAAATTGACCCATAAGATTTAAAATAGCTAGTTTTTCACCATTTATTTCATAAATTTTAAGTCCCTCACCTACTAAACCCAAGGGATAATTATCAGGTCTTAAAACATCTCCTGTTTGTAATAAAGCTATCATATCTTTTTTCTTATCAAAAGAGTGATTTCCACCTGTGATTACATTTATTCCATATGAAAAAAGTTCATGTGCATTTTTTACAGTTAACCCAAAACCATGAGAAGCGTTCTCTCCATTTGCTATTACAAAATCAATATCATGAGCCTGTATTAGTTTTTTTAAATTTTGTTCAATTATTTTACGGCCTGGTCTACCAACTATATCACCAATAAATGCAATTTTCAATTTTTCACCTTTTTTTAAATATTGCGATTATAACTATTTATTAGTTAGTTTATTCTTATTTTAAAATCTTCTTTTCTATCTTTTTTTCTGTCTTTATATCGTATTTAATTCTTTTGCACAAGTATAAGCACTTGCAAAAGCAAATTGAAAATTATAACCACCTAGTTCACCTGTTACGTCTAAGCATTCTCCTAAAAAATATAAGCCAACTTGATTTAAACTTTCAAGAGTATAAGCATTTATTTCATTAGTATTTATTCCACCTTTAGTAACCTCAGCTTTAGAATATCCAAAATTTCCAGCAGGTGAGAATTCATAATTATTTAATAATTCAAGTTTTTTTATTTCTTCTTTAGTATAAGAACTAAGAGCCTTATCTTCTAAGTTTAAAGAGAGTAAAAATTCACTTATAAATCTTTTTGCCAAAGGAAGTCCTAAAGAAGCTTTTTTATTGCTTTTTAAAAAAGATTTTATTTTTTTATTTGGTAAAAAATCCAAAAACATTTTTCCTTTTTGCCAATAAAGAGAAGAGCTTAAAATAACAGGTCCTGTAATTCCTTTATGAGCAAATAAAATATTTCCTTCAAAGGTTTTATGCTCAACTTTTGCTTTTACAAAAACAGAAATACCAGATAAATTTTTAAACCAAAATTGATCTTTTTGAACAGTAAAACCAACAAGAGCAGGATTTAATACATTAATAGTATGATTAAATTTTTTTCCTATCTCATAAGCCAAAGAACTAGCACCCAAAGAAGGAAAACTAAGACCTCCAGAAGCTACTACTACTTTTTTAGATTTTATTTCACTTTTATTAGTTTTTATTAGAAACGTATTATCTTCTTTAATATAACTAAGGTCTTCTACTCTTGTATTTAAGTAAATATTTGAAGAAGATGTTAAATTTTTAAACATTGCAATAACATCTTTTGAGCTTTTACAAAAATAAGTTCCTTTTACAATTTTTTCTTCAAAGCGAGTAAATAAAGAGTTCTTTTTACAAAAATCCAACAAATCTTGTGAGCTAAAAGAGTCTAAAATTGGCTCTATGAAGTCTTTGTTTCCTAAATAATTATCAGAACTTACAAATTTATTTGTAATATTACACTTAGCACCACCAGAGACTTTGATTTTAGCACCTATTTCTTTATTTGATTCTATTAAACATATGTTTTTATTTTTTAGTAATGATGCTAACATTAAACCACTAGCACCAGCTCCTATAATTGTTATATCGTAGATATATAGTCCTTAATTATTTTTTTCTAATGAAGTAATGATAAATGAGTTAATACCCTCTTTATACTCATATCTCAAAGCAAACTTATTTGCACTTAAAATAGAGTTAACTATATATAAACCTAAACCAAAACTATTTTTACTTTTATTATCATGGGCAAAAAATGGTTCAAAATATTTTTCTAAATCATGTTCTAATTTTAGACCTTTATTTTCAAAAATTATTTCATTCTTTTCATTTGTTCTAATACTTACTTGCTTATCACTAGAATACTTAATAGCATTATCAAGTAAGTTCTTTACAGCAACAGAGAATAGTTTAAAATTTACATATAATTTCTTATTTTCATGTTTAAAATTAACAATATCTTCATCAAGCATCAAAGTATCAATAGCATTGTCTAAAATATCTCCTAAAAAGTAAAAGTTTCTTTCTATATTTTTAGTTGAAGAGATAAGCTCTTCTATTGAAGAAAATTCATTTATTAGTAACTCTAAACGATTAAAAACATTTTTCATTTTTTCTTCATTTTGCTTGGATGGATCTAAAGCTAATAAGAACTTACCTTTTGTTATTGGTGTTTTAAGTTCATGCATTATATTTCGTATAAAAACATTTCTTGATTCTTTTATATTTTTAAGTTTCCTTGCAGAATTTAGAAACTCTTGAGATAATTGTGATACTTCATCTTTCTGACTTGTTTCTAAAACTTCAAAATCAAAGTTTTCATCACCTAGGGTTTTTACCTTATCTTTTAGTATTTTCAAAGGATATAGCTTTTTCCACGTTGTAATAAAAGATAAAACAACAGCAAGAAGTAAAACTCCAAATACTCCTATTAGGTATATTAAAGGGCTTACATGTCTATATTGCGTATCTTTAAACATAATTTGTAATCTACCATTTTTTATAAGTAAATAACTCTCTGAATTTAAAACAATCACACGAACAAGAATAGATTTAAAATGTCTTCCTAAAATTACTTTTGTTTTTGGGTTATACAAAATTGAATTCATTGTTTTTACATCATTAATAAATTGCATATTCATAATAGATAAGGAATCTACAAACTCTTTAGTTAAACCCCTTGTTCTATTTTGCTCTAAAACCATTTTAGCAACAGGAAGATATTTTCTTTTTAAATGCTGTTCTTGTACATCTTGAGTATGTCTAACAAGTACTACAAAACTAGCAATTATTAAAAACAGCGAAATTATAAAACTAAAAGTTATTGTAAAAAACAGTGATTCTTTTTTCATTGTATAAATTTATACCCCATTCCTCTAATAGTATGTAAAAACTTACTATCTTTTGGATTTTCTTCAATTTTATGTCTAATTCTATTTATAATCACGGCAAGTGAACCTACATTATCATAATCAGAGTTTAGTAAATTTGAATTTTCAAAAATATCTTCCCTACTCACAATAAAACCTTCCCTTTTAATTAATAAAGATAAAACCTCGTACTCAGCAGCAGTAAGTTTAATATACTCATAATTTTTTGTTATCTCTCTTTTATCTTCATTTAACAAAAAGAGTTTATCTTCTGCTGGTTCGTCTTTTGAAGATTTATTAAATCTTCGTAAAATAGTTTTAATTCTAATTTCTAACTCTCTTGGATCATAAGGTTTTGGTAAATAATCATCAGCCCCTAATTGTAAAGCTGTTACCTTATCTGTTATATCACTTCTAGCAGAACTTATGATTATTGGAATATCATGAGCAGATAGAATTTCTTTACATACATCTAAGCCATCCATTCCAGGTAAAGTTAAATCTAAAATAACTAAGTCATATTTTTTAATTTTCAAAGCCGAAAGAGCCAAAAAAGGCTCTTCATAATTTGTAACATTTATATTAAACTTTGCCAGATATTGGGTTAGCACTTCAGCTAATTCAATATCATCTTCAACCATTGCAATATTTATCAAAGAAAACTCCTATTTTTTATATATTTAAATCTAACAAAACCTTAAACTGTTCTTTTTGCTTTTTTGATAAAACATCATAAGCTTTTTCTATTGTATTAGCTCTTAATTTTATCATATTTTCTTTTTTATTCATAGCTTGCTTAATAAATTCATCTTTATTAAATGAAGTTTTTGAAAAAACAGTATTTATTTTCTTTTGTTTTTTAAAAGAGTTCTGAACTATAGTTTTGATTTCTTCTTTTTGTTTACTTGTTAAATCTAGTTTTTTGAAATATCTTAAAATATTCATAGAAGACTTGTGTTTCATTCCATAATGGTTTTTCATCATTTTATGTTTAGTAGAAAACATTAAATCTTTATTATTACTTGAACAAAATGATTTATCACCGTTTTGTTTATTCATATGCATTTCAGCCTTTGTTGGCATTGCATAAATAACACTTGCAAGTCCTACACTTAAAACTAATGTAACAATTATTTTCTTATTCATTATATACTCCTTGTATTTGAATACGATAATTATGTCAGAGGCAAATAAATGATTAATAAACTAAATGTTAATAAGCTTTAACATTTTCTTAATCATTTATTAATAAAACTTAAGTAAAAAAACTAGTAAAATAAGTCAAACTTATATTAAATATAACTTATAATTAATATAAATAGAGCTAATATACTTTTATCAAAGATAAAAGGCATTTTAATGTTAAGAAGAGACTTTTTAAAATATAGTGCAATTGCGGCACTTTTTGTACAAGTAGATACTATTTATGCAGCTAATAATAAGAATAGAGTTAGTGTAGTTATTTGTGGTGCTGGATATGCAGGTATGAGCGTTGCTAAAAGAATTAGTGAATTAAACCCTTTAATTAACATCACATTAATTGAAAAGAAACAAAATTTTATTTCTTGTCCTTTCTCTAATGCTTATTTAGGAGAAGTTCAAAATATTACATTTAAAGATCTTAATTTTGATTATAATACAGCTATTAACAAATATTCATATAATTTTATAAATGAAGAAATAATTTCTATAAATAAAAAAACAAAAGAAGTTAAAACAGGAAACAAAACAATTGCTTATGATTATTTAGTAATGACCTTAGGTATTGATTATGATTATAAAAAAACAATGCAAGATGAAGAAAAAATCAAGCAGTGTATGATGCAAGCACCTGCTGGATTAAAACCAGGAAGTGAGCATTTAAAACTTAAGAAAATGATAGAGAGCTTTAAAGACCATAAAGAAGGAAACTTTGTAATCACTATTCCTTCTGGGCCATTTAAGTGTCCTCCTGGTCCTTATGAAAGAATTTCTTTAATTGCTAATTATTTTAAGAAAAATAATATAAAAGCAAAAGTTATTGTTTTAGACCCAAGAGAAAAACCAGCAGCTAAACCCAAACAATTTTTGAAAGTATTTAAAGAATATTATCCTGATATTATAGAATATAAAGCTAATTCAATTTTTAAAGATATTAATTTTAAAACAAAAGAAATATCTTATGAAAGTTTTAATAAAAAATCTTTAAAATATGAAAATAAAAAAGTAGCTTTTCAAGAAGCGAATATAATACCTACAAATATTGCAAATAGACTTTATGCAAAAACAGGCTTAGCTTTAGATAACAATGGTTTTGTAAAACTACTAAAACCTACGTATAGAGCATTAAATGATGAATATATTTATATCACTGGTGATGCACAAGGAGAATATCCTTTTCCAAAATCAGCGCAAATGGCGAACTCTTGTGGTTTGATATTAGCCCAAGATTTAGTAAGTACTATAGCAAAAAAAGATTTTTCTTATAAAAGAAATTTACCTGGGAATATTTGTTATTCTATGGTTAATTCAAAAAAAGCGGTTTCTATTACGCACTCATATACTTATGATAAAAAATTAAAAGTTCATGCTAGTATTTCGCCTATAAATAAAGAAACAGCACAAGCTGCAAAAGCTTGGTATAAAGGTTTAACTTCTAGCATTCTGTCTTAAAATAAAGAATCAAACTCTTTGTTTATTCAACATTGTTTTCAGTCAATATTTTTAAATATTTATCTGATATAATCAAATCAAATTATAATTATAAGGTTAATTAATGAAATTATTAAAATTCTCTCTTCTTGTCTTGTTATTAAGTTCTGCAAATGCAGATTTTATTCAAAAAAGTGAAAATGTTTTAAAAGATAATACTACAAATGTATTATGGCAAGATTCAAAAGATGCAAAAAGTAAAACTTTTACACATCAAGAAGCTATTTCTTACTGTAATAATCTAGACTTAGATGGAGAAAAAAACTGGAAATTACCTGGTTTTATGGAACTCTTTTCCTTAGTTAATACAAAATCATATAATCCAACAGCATTTAAAGAGTTCAAATATATTGCTTCTGCTAACTATTGGTCTTCTAAAGTTTTTTCTCATTCTGTAACAAATGAAGCTTTTGTAATTGATTTTAAATCTGGTGCTTTTAATAGAAATAAAATGAGTGATAAATTTTATGTTAGATGTTATAAAGATTTAAAAAATTAATTAAAATCAAGCCTCTTTAAACTCTAAATCAAAAATGATACTTTTTGGAGGCTTTTTATAAGTATAATATATAGGTACTATAAAAGGGGTCTATTATTTTAAAATTAATAATTTTTACACCTAAGATAAGAGGTGAATATTTCATAGAACAAACATTAAACAAAGAACTTATAAACAATATAGATAAATTACTTATTCAAGATAAAGAAGAATCTATTACTTTTACTATTAAACATCAAAAGAAAAAAAACTTTTTTAATAAAATAATAAATTTATGCATAAAGTTTAATATTAAAACCGTTTTGGATTTAGAAATATATTTTAATGATATGGTAAAAACCAACTCTTTTATAGAAAAAGATTTTTCATATAAAATTACTAAACTAAAAAAGAGTTATTTAAATGATAAGATAATGATACAAATGGAAATAGCTTAAATTCCAACTATTTCTTTATAATTTATGTACTTTTAATCTTAGTGAATTTATTACTACAATAACAGATGAAAAACTCATAGCAATTCCTGCGTACATAGGTGTTAACATTAAAGCATAAAAAGGAAACAAAACTCCAGCTGCTAAAGGTATTCCTAAAGCATTATAAAAAAATGCCCAAAAAAGATTTTGTTTTATTATCTTCATTGTTTCAAAAGATAAATTAATACTTTTTAAAACTAAAGATATATCATTATTCATTAAAATAATATCCCCAGCATCTTTCGTAATATCAGAACCGGAATTTAAAGTAATTCCTATATCAGCTTGTTTAATAGAAATTGAATCATTTAATCCATCACCTACAAACATAACTTTAGAACCTTTTTGTAAGTTTTTAATAAACTCATATTTATCTTGAGGTAAAACTTCTGAGTAAACTTCACTTATACCTAAAGTTAAAGCAACTTTTTTAGCAGTTATTTTATTATCACCTGTTAATAGAATAGGCGTAATATTTTTATTTTTTAAATCATGGATTAACTTTTTAGCACCATTTTTAAGTTTATCTTCTAGTGAAATTACTCCTATACAAGAAGCATTTAAACTAATTAATATAGCACCCTCTCCATTATTTAAAACTTTTAAGAAAAAGTCTTCATTTTCTTTTGATATTTTTACCTTATGTTCATTCATTAATCTTAAATTTCCTATTAAAACCTCTTGCTCTTTGTAATAAGCCTTAATTCCTAAGCCTGGAATGATTTTGAAATCATCAATTTGTTTGGTACTTTTAATATTCATATTTTCTACATATCTAATAATTGCTTTTGAAATAGGATGTTCATTTAGTTTTTCAATAGAGGATAATAAAGATAGGTACTTTTCATCAATATTTATCTCTTTTACAGAAATTTCACCCTTAGTTAGCGTTCCTGTTTTATCAAATACTGCATATTTAATATCTTTTATAATCTCTAAAACTTCTGGATTTTTTATTAAAATGCCCTCTTTTGCTCCTTTTGCAACTGCACTTACAATTGCTATTGGAGTAGCTAGTCCTAAAGCACAAGGACAAGAAATAATTAAAACTGAAATAGAAGCTAAGATGGCTAATAAAGGATCATTTGCTAAAAAATACCAAAGTAGAAAAGTTAAAATAGAAATACCTATAACAATAGGAACAAAAACATTTGCTACTTTATCAGCAAACCTTGCTATTGGCATTTTTTTGCTTTGGGCATGGCTTAAAAGATCAATTATTTTAGAAATTGTTGTATCGTTTGAATTTTTTGATACTTTAATTTTTATTATAGAGTTAGTATTGATACATCCTGCACTTACCTCATCATTTATTGTTTTAAAAATAGGTAATGATTCACCTGTAATCATAGATGCATCAATATCAGCATTTCCTTCAATTATAAAACCATCAGATGAAATTTTTTCACCCTCTTTTACTAAAACTATATCTCCTATATTTAGATTTTTTACTAAAACCTCTTTAAAATCACCATCGTTTAAAACTAGTGTGGCTAAACTTGGAGCTAGATTCATAAGTTTTTTTAAATAATCACTAGCCTTAGCTCTTGAACGCTCTTCTAATAATCTTCCTAAAAGAATAAAAGTTATAATTACACTTGCTCCATCAAAATAAATAAATCTTAAATGAAGTGGAAAGATACTTGGAAATAAAACTACAAAAGCAGAATAAAAATAAGCAGCAGAGGTTCCAAGAGCTACTAAAACATTCATGTCATAGTTTTTATGCCTTAAGGCTTTATAAGCTAAGGAATAGAACCTTGAGCCACAATAAAATTGAACAATTGAAGCAAGAGCAAACATAAGGTAGTTATTATATGTATCAAGA
The DNA here is from genome assembly GCA_965224485.1 of Arcobacteraceae bacterium. GTDB lineage: Bacteria > Campylobacterota > Campylobacteria > Campylobacterales > Arcobacteraceae > NORP36. The sequence continues at coordinate 44,740 of CBDCZH010000007.1, forward strand.
GGAAAAAGAACAAAATAAAACATTAGAGTTGTAAAAGAAGCAGAAATTATAAATACATTTTTTAGTTTTTTAAAGGCTTTTTCTTTTACAAGTTCGAGAGCTTTTAAATCTTCTACAACTTCATAACCTAAACTTTTTATCTTAGCTATTAATTTACTTTTATCTAAAACTTCACTATTTATAATAAATTCACCAGCATTAGAGCTAAAACTAACCTTAGATTCTTGTACACCTTTTAGTTTTTTTGTAACTTTTTCAATTCCATTAGAACAATTTACACAAGTCATGCCTGAAATATTTAATTTAATAAGCTCTTTTTGCATTTTAATCCTTATTATCTTTAAGAAGTAAATTTAATAATACTTTTACTTCTTCATTACAAATATAATAAAAAGACATTTTTTTATCTTTTTTAAAGGTAACAATTTTCTTTTCTCTTAAGATTTTTAACTGGTGGGATACATGTGATTGAGGAAGATTTAATATTTTAACCATCTCACCTACACAAATTTCGTACTTTAATAAAGCAAATAAGATTTTTAAGCGTATTGGATCACTTAATGCTTTTAAAACTTGTGAAAACTTAGTAATATTTTCATTTTTAGGTAAATACTTATTAATGTCATCTAAATAAGAAATATCCTCACAGCAAGACCGTAAAGTTGATTCATTTTGCATATTAGTCTTCTATAATATCAAAACCAATATCAGACATTTCTTTTTTAAATAATTCTTCTTTAACTTCATTTTCAATTTCTAAAGTAACTTCTTTTGGATCTGAATTTAAATTTACTTCAATACCCGTAAATTCATCTTCAAGGGTTACTTTTATTAAATTTGCACATTTAATACAAGATATATTTTTAGCCTTATATGTTTTTTTCATAATATTCCTTCATATGTAATTATTTTCATATGAAGATATTAACATATATAATCTTTAACTTATATAATTATATCTTTTGCTGTTATTTGATTTCTTCCATTTTCTTTTGAAAGATATAATAATTCATCAACTTTACTATATAAAGCAGAAGTGTTTATAGTAAATTCAACTTTTTTAATATTTCCTAATCCTATTGAAATAGTAACATAAGATGAATTGCTTGGATTTAAACACTCAATATGAAGGTCTTCTATTTTTACTCTTAAATCTTGCATTAAAGTTATTGCATCACTTGAGTTTTTTACATCAAACAATATTCCAAACTCTTCTCCTCCTAATCTAAATACACTGTCATTTGGTCTATTTAGAGTTTCTTTAAGTATTTTAGATATTTTTTGTAAAACAATATCACCTTTTGCATGCCCAAAAGCATCATTATAATATTTAAAATAATCGATATCTATAATTGCAAATGAGAATTCATGTTCTGTTCTATTCAATGCAGATATTCTTTGATTAAAAATTTCATCAAAATACCGTCTATTGTATAAACCAGTTAGCCAGTCTGTTATACTCAAAGAGTTTAAAATTTCATTTTTTTCATCTAACAGTTTTAAGGTATTTTTATACTCACTTATATCTAACATAACGCCAACAAGTCCTAGAATTTCATTATTTACAACAAAAGATGATTTGTAAAAGTTAAAATCTCTTGTTATTCCATCTGAGCATTTTACACTCGCTTCATACACTTGAACAGAAGGTTCACTTAAAAGTTCTTCATCTTTCTCATAATAAATATCAGCATGTTCTTTTGGTATTAGAGTAGGTAAATCATAAAGAGTTTTACCAATAATTTTTTCTTTCTTAATTCCTAAAATATTCTTAGAAAAAGCATCATTACAATGTTGATAAACACCATTTACATCTTTATAAAACATAGGATTTGGAATAGTGTCAAACAGCATAGTTAAGAAAGAATTTGTAATCTTTATATTCTCTTCTAAAGAAGGAAGAAGCTCTAGTTGTGATTCTAAATAATGAACTTGTTTTTCAAGTTCTTCATAAGTAGGTTTTTTAATAATAATAAAGCCTTTTTGTATAATATAATCAAGTATACTAGTTATTAACTTATATTATTAAATAATAATATAAACAAGGTAATAATTATTATTAATAGCTATATTTTATTATTTATTGTTTCATTTATCAAATTATTAAGTGTTTTTATAATATGTAAATAAATATTTTTTATATATTCTAATATTAGCTATACTAAATTAAAAGGATAATACATGCAAGGAATATTTCATTTAGCTTATAATGTAACAAATTTAGAAGTAGCACGAGATTTTTATGTTAATACTTTGGACTGTAAAGAAGGAAGGAGTACAGATACCTGGTTAGATTTAGATTTTTTTGGTCATCAATTATCTTTACATTTAGGAGAACCTTTTATTACTAAAACTACAGGAAAAGTAGCTGAACACATAGTTCCAATGCCACATCTAGGAATTATTTTACAATATGAAGATTGGAAAATTTTAGCTAAAAATTTAGAAAAAAAAGAAATTAAATTTATAATAAAACCTGTACTTAGATTTAAAGGTTTACCAGGTGAGCAATATACTATGTTTTTTAAGGACCCATTTGGAAATCCTATTGAAGTAAAAGGTTTTCATGATTTATCTAAAGTATTCGACTTTTAAAAGAAAACTTGTTTAATAATTATATTTTTTTATTTAAAATCTTTTTTATAAACTTTGTATACAATACGAATAATAAAGGATTTCAATGTTAAATAATTCACTAAATAAAATAAAATCTATAGATAAGGGTATTTTATTTATGATTATAAGTGCAGTCATTTCTGCACTTAGTGGAGCTGTTGCTAAAATTTTATCTCAAAGCATGGATCCTATTGAAATAGTATTTTATAGAAATCTTTTAGGCGTTCTAATAATTTTATATTCTCTAAAAAAAATTCCTGTAAGTATAAATACTTCAAAACTTCACTTATTATTGTTAAGAGGTATTTTTGGAGCAGTTGCTATGTTATTCTTTTTTTATACTATTGCAACAATTCCTCTAGGTGAAGCTGTAATATTAAATAAAACATCTCCATTTTTTGTAAGTATTCTTGCTTATTATTTAATGAAAGAATCTATTTCTAAAAGTACTATTTTTGCTTTAATTATTGGATTTATTGGAATTACATTAATTATAAAACCTTTTGATATTCAAATATCTCTTGATCATGTTTTTGGAATTTTAGGTGGTTTTTTTGCAGCTGCTGCTTATGCTACTATAAAGAAAATAAAAGATATTTATGATGCAAGAGTCATAATGCTTTCATTTACAAGTATAGGTGCTATACTTCCCTTAGTACTTTATTTATTTACACCTTATGTAAATTTCGAAGCAAATGCAGACCCAGTAGTTTGGCTGCTTATAGCATTTATGGCTATTTTATCAACAGCTTCACAATGGTTTCTCACCCGCGCTTATAGTCTAAGTCCTGCAAGTATCATAGGAGTTGTAGGATATTCAAGTATCCCTTTTGCCCTAGGTTTTGGTTTAATGTTAGGAGATGCGTTTCCAGATATATATACCTTTGCAGGAATTGCCCTTATTATACTAGGAGGTATTTTAGTTAGTAAGAAATAAGTATAAATATGATTACTAAAATAAGTTAAAATTACAAAAGCACCTTCGGTCAACAAAGACCATTTCATATATTTATGGTATAATTTTGGTATGATATTTGAATATGATGAAAAAAAAAGTATAAGTAATAAAGTAAAACATAATATTAGTTTTGATGAAGCAAAAGAATTATGGCAAGATCCATACTCTTTTGAATTACCAGCAATTCAAAATGAAAACGAAGATAGATTTTTAGTATTAGGTCAAATTAATTCTAAAAATTATACAGCAATAATAACTTACAGAAATAAAAACATTAGAATAATTTCAGTAAGAAGATCAAGAGAAAAGGAGATTAAACTTTATGAAAGCATCACAACTAGATAAAAAATTTGATGATAATCAAGATGATATCTTAGATTATTTTGATACCTCAAAAATAAAAATGATAAATGAAGAACCTAAAAGAGTAAATATTGATTTCCCAACGTGGATGGTACAATCACTAGATAAAGAAGCAAAACACATAGGTGTTAGTAGACAAGCAGTAATCAAAATGTGGTTAGCAGAAAGACTAGAAAGTTTAAATAAAAAAGCAATAAGAGCTTAAAAATATAATCAGTACACTAAAACCAAAAGTAGATGTAAAGCATTAGGTTTTACAAGAAATCAAGGCGAAGTCAAATTTTAAAGCGGAGCGTACGGCTTTAGTACGTGAGCATTTAAAATTTAGTCTTCAACGCAGAGTTATTGAAAAAGATGATGTTTTACAGCTACTTTTTTTTGCGTAAGTAAGCTAGCGTCGTTGCAATAATATCATCATCATCTCTACTTGGACTTTTTATATTCTCTTTGCTATCATCACTTTTTGTAAAACTTATATTCATTTCATAAGAGCTTATAGTTTTAATTTGTTTTTGCATAGCAAGTATTTTTATTAAAATAAGTTCTAAGAACTGTTTTGTTGGTAAGTCTGGTTTACCAAATCTATCTTCCATCTCTTCTTCTATTAAATACACAGCTTCTTTATCACTAGCTTTTGATAATCGTCTGTATAATTCTAATCGAACCCTATCTTCTACTATATAATCACTTGAAATAAAAGCAGAAATTGCTAGTTTTATATCTACACTTTTATTTTTTTCTTTTTGCTCTCCTGCTAATGAGGCTAAAGCATCTTCTAACATTTTAAGATATAAACCATATCCAATTTGTTTGATATGTCCACTTTGGGCTTCACCTATTATATTTCCCCCACCTCTGATTTCTAAATCTTGATGGGCTAGGGCTGTTCCACTTCCTAAATATGAGTTTGCTTCTAAGGCTAATAACCTTTTAATCGCATCAGGTGTTATAGTTTTTTTATCTTCAACAATGTAATAACAAAAACCTTCTTTATTACTTCTTCCTACTCTTCCTCTTAATTGATGTAAATCTGCTATTCCAAATCTATCTGCACCATCTATTATAATTGAGTTTGAATTTGGTAAGTGAAGACCTGATTCAACTATAGACGTTGCTAGTAAAATATCAAACTTATTTTCTTCAAAATCATTTAAAATTCTCTCAGCTTCAATAGGTTTAACTTTTGAGTGTATTATTTCTATTTTAATATTTGGAATGATTTCTTTTAAGTCTTGTTTTTTTGCATCTATTGAAGCTATATTATTATGAACATAAAAAAGCTGTCCACCTCTTCTTTTCTCTCTTAAAACAATCTCTTTTATTAACTTATCATTGTATTCTTTAACATAAGTTCTCACACCTAATCGCTCACTTGGAGCTGTTAAAAGAGAACTCATTCCTTTTAATTTTGATAAGGCTAAATTTAGTGTTCTTGGAATTGGAGTTGCACTCATAGAAAAAATATGTACATCTTCTCGTAAGTTCTTTAACTTCTCTTTTTGTTTTACTCCAAACTTATGCTCTTCATCTATAATAACTAAAGCTAAGTTTTTAGTACTAATTCCTAAGAGTGAATGAGTTCCTATAACTATATCAATAGAACCTGTGTCTAAACCATTTTTGATAATAGCTTTATCTTTACTTGATGTTTTACCATCTAGTTTGGCAACACTTATATTAAAAGGAGCAAATCTTTCTTTAATTCCAGCATAATGCTGTGAGGCTAAAAGAGAAGTAGGACAAATGAAAACAGCTTGATAACCATCTAAGGCAACGGCTAACATAGCATTCATGGCTACTTCTGTTTTACCAAAACCAACATCTCCACTTAAAAGTCTATCCATTACTTTTCCAGAACTAATATCGCAAAAAATCTCTTTAACCGACCTACTTTGATCTTTTGTATATTCAAAACCAGAACTACTTTCAAAATTAAATAACTCTTTTTTTTCTGTATTTATTTTAATTCCAGCTATTAACTCCCTAGCAGCTGCTAGTTTTATAATATCATTAGCAATTGCAAAAAGTTTTTCTTTTACTTTTTCTTTAAGTTTTGCAAAACTTCCTTTTCCTAATTTATCTAACGAAGCATAAGAAGAACCATCAGCTACATACCTATCAATAGTATCAATATTCTCAACAGGAATTAAAAGCCTATCTTCTCCTGCATAAGTAAGTATTACAAAATCTCTTTTAGAACCCATTACAACAACAGGTTCAATTCCTTTATACTGTCCTATTCCATGTTTTTCATGTACTACAAAATCATTTTGTAATAATTCATCAAGTACAAGTTTAACTCTTTTTTTTCTTCTTTTTTTAATCTCTTTATTAAGTGAGATTATTACTTCATTATTGCTTAGTACATTTAGGATATAAGGCTCTAAAACATAAGAAATATTTTTATTATTTAAATCTAAATCGTGAGCTTTTATCTTAGCTTCACTATTTGAAATAATAGTAATTTTTTTATCTTTATGGAAACTAAGGTATTCACTTATATTTGCAACATTTATTTCTTTATACTCTTTTGATGTATAAACCTGGGGTGTTAATAAAAACTTATCTTTATTTAATCTTTTTTCTTCAAAAACATAAGCTTCATCTAACTCGAAAAGAGATTCTTGTGTTATAAAAGATTTAAGTCTATTAGGTAAATATTCTCCTAAATCATTTAAATACCAAAAACCTAAAGAGTGGATATCTTTTATAAAAGCATCATTGTTTACTGTTTGAATTTGTTCATTTATCTCTTCTAGAGATTCTTCATCTAAGGCTAAAAAAGCTGGGGTTATTTTTATAGTTTCAAGCTCTTCTTTTAAAGATTTTTGGTCTTCAATATCAAACTCTCTAATAGATTCAACCTCCTCATCAAATAAAGAGATTCTAAAGCCCTTTTGAGTGTCTAAAAGACAAATATCAATAATATCTCCTCTTATAGATATTTCTCCCTCAGAGGTTACTATATCAACAAAATAATAACCCCAATTGTAGAGTTTTGCTTTAAGCTCTTTTATATTTAAAGTATCTGCAAAATTTATATCAAAACTATCAAAACATTTTTCTTTAGGCATTGCATAAGAAATAGTTCGTATAGGTGCTATTAAAATTTTATTTTGTTTTTTATATGAATAATACTCATTTAAAACTTTTGTAATATCTTGAAGCTCTTGAGAAAAAGATAATAAATCATCTCCATAATTAGCTCTAAAATCAGCCAAAACAAAAGCTTCTAAACCTAAAAACTTAATAATATCAGAAGCAGTTTGAGCTTGTTTATCATCATTTACAATTAAAAGTTCACACTCTTTTAACTTCTTTTCATTCTTTAAGTTTTTAAAAAATGAGTAAATATTATTCACTATTTTTCTTCTTTTATAAATTCAAAATCTCTTGTATCTTTATCATAATAATAAGCAGGATAAGCTGTTTCATTTAATAAGAACACCATAGAGGCTTCTTCAAAAGTAATTTTCTGTAAAGCTTTTCTAAAAACTTCCAAAATATATGCTTTTGTTGAGAAGGTACTTGTACTACTTTTTGCAGTATAAACAAAATTCTCATTTTCTTCTATTATAAAACCTTCTTTTTTAATATGTTTTTCAAAAATTTCTTGGTTTTGTAAACTTGTAATATCTAAAATAACTAAAACTTCCAATTCTTGGGTTTCCACTTATACTCCTAAGGCTAAAGAAGAAAGTAAACCAATAAGTCCACCAAAAATCCCACCCCAAACAACTAACCATCCAAGATGTTCTTTTATCATCTTAACTATTATTTGTTTTACCATTTTAGGTGTTAATTCATCTAATCTTTTATTTACTATATTTGATACTTTTTCATAAATATCATCACTTATATCACTTGAACCCAAAGATTCGTGTAAGGCATTTACAAAAGACTCATTTTTAGAAATCTCAATAATAGAACTTTTAAGTTTTATTATAAAAGGTTCTTTTAAAGGATCTAAAGCAGCTTCCCCTCCAAACATTCCTAGCATTGAACCAAAAGATGATTCAACTACTACTTGTTTTAATGAGTCAAAAGCAGGTTCGAAGTTTGTATTTACTAAAACTTTTTCTAAATCAAAAGAAGATTTTTTATCTTCTATTTCATCTTGAAAAAAAGCTCTTAAATTATCTTTTGTAAAAAACTCATTCATAATCAAAGAATAAATAGCAGTTTTAAACTCTTTAAATCTATGTTCTATTACTCCTGAACCATATAAAAAAGGTACTTTTTCAAATAACATATGAATAGCTAGGGTATTTGTAATAGCTCCACTTAAGGCAAATAACCCTGTACTTAAAATTATATTGTTTTGTAAAAAATACCCAAGAGCTATTATTAAAACTGTTAGTATATTAGTAAAAAGCGATTTATTCATTCCTATCCTTTATTAAACGCGATTTTATCCAAAAAAAACAAAAAATCTAATTTGTTTAAAATCAATAAATCATTTGTAACTTAGCTGTAATTATATTTTATTAGTATTTACACATTAATTTATAAGGATTATTTATGATCAACATAGAAAAAGAGATTAGAAAAAAATTCCCAAATATTAAAAAGAAGAATAACTTTTTAAATAAAAACATTATAAAACTTGCAAAAAAAATAGTTCACGAAGATTCTATAAATGATTTTTTAGAAATAAATTCACATTTAAATGGTTTTGAATTCGTTGATGCTGTTTTAGATTATTTTAACTTTGATTATACAGTTTCCTCAAATGATATACAAAATATTCCAAGTTCAGGGAAGGTTGTAATTATTGCTAACCATCCTTTAGGAGGATTAGATGCTTTATGCTTGTTAAAACTAATTAAAACAGTTAGAGCTGATGTTAAAATAATTGCAAATGATTTTTTAAATGATATTACTGCTCTTGATTCTATTCTTTTACCCATAAATAATTTTAAAGCAAAACAAAATAAATCAAACATAAAAAGAATTTATGAATCTTTAGCTAAAGAAGAAGCTCTTATTATCTTTCCAGCTGGTGAAGTTAGTAGGATAAGTGCAAAAGGAGTTAAGGATTCTACTTGGAGTAAGGGTTTTTTGAATTTTGCTAAGCATAATAATGCTCCTATTTTACCTATTTTTATTGATGCTAAAAACTCAAAAGTTTTTTATACTCTATCTATTCTAAATAAAACGTTTTCATCTTTATTGCTCTCAAATGAAATGTTTAAAAAACAATCTAAAAATATAAATATTAAAATAGGAAAAATAATAGCAAATGAAAATATTATTCCAAAAGGATTAGATAAAGAATATCTAGTTAATTTATACAAAAAGCACTTATATTCTTTAAAAAAAGGTACTAAATCATATTTTATAAATCAAAACTCAATTGCACATCCTGAAAAAAAAGAAGAACTAATAAAAGAGCTTAAAGAGGCAGAAGAAATAGGAGAAACAAATGATGGAAAAAAAATCTATTTATACTCTTATAAAAAAGATTCAGTTATTTTAAAAGAATTAGGAAGATTAAGAGAAATATCTTTTAGAAAAGTAGGAGAAGGTTCTAATAAAAAAAGAGATACAGATAAGTATGATATATATTATGAGCATATAATTTTATGGGATAAGGAAGATTTAGAAATTGTGGGTTCTTATAGAATAGGAAATGGCAAATATATAAATGAAAATTTTGGAGTAAGTGGTTTTTATTCAAATACTTTGTTTACTTTTAATAATGAAATAGTTCCTTATTTAAATGATTCAATTGAACTAGGTAGAAGTTTTATTCAACCAAAGTATTGGGGTACACGAGCTTTAGATTATTTATGGTATGGAATTGGAGCTTATTTAAAAACAAGACCAAATATTAAATATATGTTTGGAGCTCTTACCTTATCTAATAGTTTTTCTAATATTTCGAAAGACATGCTAATATATTATTATTCTCATTATTTTACTGATTCTATGAACTTTGTATCTCCTAAGCTTCCTTATACTTATGCAAGTAATATTTCATTTTTAAAAGATTTATATATATTAAATGATAGAAAAAAAGATTTCAGAACATTAAAATCTACTTTAAATAACCTAGGACTAAGTATTCCTACTTTATATAAACAATATACTAACTTATGCCAAGATAAAGGAATTAACTTTTATGGGTTTAATATAGATGAGAGTTTTTCAAACTGTATTGATGGTTTTATATTTGTTGAAGTTGCAAAAATAAAAGAAGAGCAAAGAAAAAGATATATAAAGAATTAATCTTTATATATCTAATTTACAAAAATTTGTTTCTTGTACTAAAGCTTTTGCCATAACTTCATCTTCTACAATTATATGCTCTAAATGTAAAGATTGTAAGTCTAGTTTTTCACTTAATCTTGTAACTTTTACAACTGTTTTTGTATTATGAGTTAAATCATCAATAACTTCACAAATAAGATGTAGTTTTTCAGCATTATCAATTGCAACAATAACAGCACAAGAGTTTTTAATATTAACAGATTCTAATATATGCTTATGACTAGCATTTCCAAAAATTATAGGCTCACCTTTTTTAATTCCAAGCTCATAAAACTTTAAATTATGCTCAATTATAAAATATTCTTGACCATTTTGCTTTAAATTCTTTGCAATTTCTTGACCCAAGTGACCATATCCTAAGAGTACGATATGACCTTTAGTATCTTTTGGTATAAGTTTTGAAGCACTTACATCCATAATATCTTCTGGTATTAACTTTCCTGCAAGAGAAGATAGATTTTTTAAAGCAATAGGTGTTAGTATCATAGAAATTACAATTGTAACTATTAATATTTGAGAATAAGAAGAGTTTATTAAAGAGTTACTTCTAGCAAGTTCTAAAATTGCAAGTGAAAATTCACCAATTTGCACTAAAGAAACAGCAGTTTTAAAAGCTACTCTTTTTGTATCATCAATTCTTACTATAAAATAAATAATAATATATTTTATAGCTAGTAAAATAGGTAGAAGTGCTAAAATTGTAAATATATGATCTTTTATTAAATAAAAATCAATTTGCATTCCAACAGTTATAAAAAATAGCCCCAATAATAAATTTCTAAAAGGTGTTAAATCTGCCTCAACTTGATGCTTAAATTTTGTTTCAGAAATCATCATTCCTGCTACAAAAGCACCTAAAGAATATGTAAAACCAAAATAGTGAGCTAAAAAAGAAGAGCCTATTGCTATTAGTAAAACAGAAGCTACAAAAAGTTCATCTGATTTTGATCTTGTAACATGTTCAAAAAATGGCTCCAAAAGATACTTCCCTGAAAAATATAATAAAACCAATAAAACAATAGCTGCCCCTGTAGTTTCAGCTATCATAAATAAAACAGAATTTTCATCGCCCATAGTAAAGAATGAAATCATTAACAAAATAGGAATAACTGCTATATCTTGCATAATAAGAATTCCTAAAACTCGCTGACCATGTCTTTTTTTAATCTCATTATTCTCATTATATGTTTTTAAAACAATTGCTGTTGAAGATAAAGATAAAGCAGCACCTATAATCAATGATAATTGAAAATCAAAATTTAAAACATATCTACAAATTAGAAATACAAAAACTGTTGTTACAATTATTTGCAAAGAACCTGTAAAAAATACTTCTTTTTTCATCTTTTTTAAGTGCTCTATTGAAAACTCTAAACCAATAGTAAACATCAAAAAAACAACTCCAAATTCTGCTATTTCTTTTAAATCATGGTTATTAACAGCAGAGTGCAAATCAAAAGTATAAGCAATAATAGTTCCAGTTACGATATACCCTATAATAGTAGGTAAGTGAAACTTTCTTAAAATCAAATTTACAATAATTGCAATAAATAGTGTCGAAACAATAATTCCTAACATTCTTGGCCTTTTTTATATTTTATGAATTCTTTTATCTTGCACTATAGTGCATTTCTTTATAACCTTCTAGTCTTTTTTTGTAACTAGAGTATAACATAGGGTTTTTTGAATCTAATAAATCTATAGCTAAACATTTTTGACCATTTCTACCAATTCTACCAAGGTACTGAACTAAACGTCCATAATAAGAAATTGGGCTTGCAAAAATTATAGTATTTAGATGAGGAAAATCTATACCTTCGCCAAAAAAAGAGCTAGTAGCTAAAACTAAAGAGCTATCTTTTACCTTAGCCATATTTATTTTTTGATCTTTTTTACTTAAACTTCCGTGTATACTTAAAAATTCTATTTCTTCTTCATTTAACAAAAATTCTAAGTTAGTAATATGCTCAATTCTATCTGTTAAAACTAATATTTTTCTACTTTTATACTCTTTTATCTCTTTTATTATTAATTTGTTTCTCGTTTCATCTTTACTTAATTCATTTACGAGTGCAGCATAAGTATTTTCTTGTGAAGTAAAAGTTGTATTAAGAAGTTTTAATTTATGAGTAAGTGTTCTTTTTTTCTTATATTCATATGATATATGCCCTAGTTGCTGATATAAAATCTCTTCTAAACCATCTTTTCTCTTAGGAGTTGCACTTAAACCTAAGATATATTTCCCTCCAAAAGATTTAATAATTTGCTCAAAACTTAGAGCTGGAATATGATGACACTCATCAACTATTACAAAAGAATAGTTTTTTATAATGTCCATATTATTTTTTAAACTCTGCATAGTAGCAATATCTAGTTTACCATTTAAGGTATTTTTGCTCTTGCCTAAAAATCCAATATCTTTTTTATCTAGTTCAAAATAGTTCTTAAATCTATCAATCCATTGGTCTAAGAGCATATTTTTATTTACAAGAACTAAAGATGAACAAGCTCTTAATTCAATCATTTTTGAAGCTATTAGAGTTTTTCCATAACCAGGAGGAGCAACACAAATTGAGAAATTACTTTTGCTTATTTCTTTAATAGCATCATTTTGTTCATCTTTTAAAGTATATACAATAGAAGGAAACTTCTCTTTTTTAAAATATTGTTTACTTTTTATTGAATATGAAACATAATTTTTTAAAAATAAATCTTCTAACTTATATAACAAACCTCTTGGAAGTTTTAAATAGTTTTCATCTTCTTCATAAGATTTAATATATTTAGGTATATTAAAAATTGGTTTTCTTAAAGCTTGAAGGGTTTTTATTTGAGGATTAGCAAAAGTTGCTAAATCTTTTAAAGCATTTAATAAAGATTTTGATAAATCTTTTGTACTTATGTATAAAGTATCATATAAAATAATAGATATTTTAAAATCTGGAAAAATAATTTGTTTTAAAATCTTTTCATTAAAAATCTCTTCATTTAAAATACTGTCATTAAAACTTTTCTCATCGTTTTGATTTTTTAGTATCTCTTTTATTCTCTTTACAGGAATTTTTTCTATATTACTTAAATATGTCCATTGATTAGAGATAGCTTTTAACTCAGCCGTAAGAAAAACTGTTTTATTCTCTTTTCTAAAATTTAGATGTAAAGGAAGTTCAATATAAGCACCTAAATTTGAAGCATTTACAAAATCTTGATTAGGATATATTTTTGCTGATATATTAGCTTCTTTTATAAGTTTAAGCCCTAAAGCTTTTGAATTTCTAGCTAAAATTTCTTCTTCATAAAAAAACCATAAAAATAGATCATCTTTTGAATTTTTTTCAAAATATCCATCTAAAGAATAAGAAGAAAATACTTTTTTAATGGTATTTATATCTTTTTTTAATATTTGTAAGACTAAAAATTTTGATTTATTCTCTTTTGAGATTGAAAATGTAGCTAATTGAGATAAACCTCTTAAATGCTCTTCTATATATGAGTTTGAAATAGGAATATAATCTGCTTGTTTAAAAGTATGAGAAACACAAGAAAAACCTTCTTTTTGCCCATTTGAACTTGTCCATTTTTTTAAAAAGATATCATCACGCGCAATAAATAAACTTTTGAATAAGTTTATTTTTTCCTCTTTTGTGAAACTCTTGTTTTCAACTAGTAAATTTTGTAATGAAAATATTTCATCATCTATTAGTTTCTTTTCTAAGAAGAGACTAGAGAGTCTCTTCTTTATTTCTACTTGGTTTTTCATGTATTATTTGTTGATTCATAACAATATTGCCGATTTTATTCTCAATTTCATCATATCTACTTTTCATTTGAGAATCTTTTCGTACTCCTCTTCCTTCAAACTTACCATCTTCTTCAATAGTTAAATCATTGTAAGAAATATCACCAATAACTCTTCCTGTTGATAAGATTTGAATTACATTACAGTCAATTTTTCCATCAAAAATACCACTTACAACTAAATGATTTGTTTTAACATCACCAACAACTTCACCTGTTTTTCCAATAGAAATCTCATCTGCTTCTAAAATAACACCTTCAAATTTACCATCAATTATAACAGTTCCTTCTGTAGAAATACCACCAATAATAGTTGTACCTTTTGCTATAATTGTTGCTCCAGCCTGTGTTGTTCTTTGATTAGCTTTACTAAAGACTCCCACTGAACTCTCCTTTGTTTATTAAATATTGTTTCATATGTTTTTAAATTCCAATTTATATAATCTCTAGGGTTTAAAACCTTTGAGGCGTATCTTACTTCATAATGTAAATGAGGACCAGTACTACGACCTGAATTTCCACTCAAACCTATTAATTGATTACGTTTAATAACATCACCAATCTTAACTTTTGTTTTAGACAAATGTGCATACACACTTTCAAAACCAAAATTATGAGATATAATTATAACTCTACCGAAATCACCCTTATTATATGGTTGAACGAAACGAACAACACCATCAGCTGTTGCATAAACTGATGTTTTTAATCTTGCTCTTAAATCCAAACCTCTATGAAACTTTTTTCTTTTTGTAACAGGATGAACTCTATATCCAAAAGAAGATTTTACTAAAGTTTCTTCAAGAGGTGAGCCATTTGGAATAGTATTTAACATATACATTTTTTGAGCTGATGTTATTTGTGCTAAAATTGCTCTATTTATTGCACCTTTCTCATCATTTTTCTTAATTCCTATAATTTCTTCAATATTATCAAGTTTTGAACTTAACTCTTCAATATCTTTTACTTTACCCTTAATTTGCATAGAATAAAATAGATTTTGAGCTTGAAGCTTTTTTTCTTTTTCAATTAATAAATTCATTTCAATTTTTTTATCAGCTCGTAAATCATCCATCTCTTGGGATAAAAAATTTATAAACCAAAAAGAACCAGCTAATACCAAAATAGAGATAAATATTATTATTATAATACTTTTTTTAACTACTTGATGAATATTATAAGACTTAGTACTATTTACATCAGATACTGTTATTATCAATCTATTTTTCATTATAAGCCATATCTTTTTAAATATAATAAAAAATTCTCAACTACTGAAAATGACCCAAATACTAAATAGTTTTCATCTTTTTCTATTTTTATAAAATTTTCTTGTTTTATGTCTAATTTTTTACAAACGTTTATCAATTCTTCACTCTTTACGACTCTTTTATCTTTGATTTTTATAATTAATATTTTCTTTATAATTGGTTTTAATATTCTTAAAACTTCCTCATAATTTTTATCTTTTAAACTATTATATACTAAAACTATTTTTTCTTCTCTTCTTAAAAACTCTTCTAATATTACCTTTGATGCTAATACATTATGCCCAACATCAATAGTAATATTTTTTCTGATTCTCTCACATCTTGCTTTTATCTTTACATCAGAAAAAAGTTCCATATCAATAGTAAAATTTAACTTCTTAAGTGCCATTATAGAAACACTAAGATTTTGTTTTAAATATTTTGGAAAATCTAATTTTTCTACATTTTCATCAATTTTACTAAAAAAATCATAAGTAATATTTTTACTTTCACAAAACTCTTTTGCATAAGTTATCACTTCTTTTTTAACCTGATGTGAGAGAATCATATGAGTATCAACAGAGCGCATCTTAGTTAAAGCTATATCTTTTATAGTATTTCCTAAAAAAGTCTCATGATCGTAATGTATTGTTGTTACAAGTGATAAATCATTTTTTACAATATTTGTAGCATCAAACTCACCACCTAAACCAGCTTCTAAAACTAAATAATCAAAAGAAGATGAAAGTTTTAAAGCAAGAAGAGTTGTATACTCAAAATATGTAAGTTTTAAACTTATATCTTGGGGTAAAATTTCTAATAACTCTTTATGTGTTTTATCTAAAAGTTCTGATGAAACATCAGAACCATTTATCCAAATTCTTTCATTAAAACTTAAAATATGTGGAGAGCTATAATGAAGAGTTTTTTTATTGCTTTTATATAAATAATGAGCTAAAAACCTTCCAGTACTTCCTTTACCATTTGTTCCTACAAGATGTATAACATATGGTAAAGAAATATGCTTTTGCAAACTTTTCCAAGCTAAAGCAATAATAGATAAATCTATTTTCTCATAAAATAGTTCTTTATCTTCTAAAAATATTTCTAAATCTGTCATTTATTTATAAGCAGTAATTGCAAGTTTTGAAATAACTTCATCTAAAGCTTTAGCAAAAGCTTTTTTAATAGCATCAAATCTTTTCGTATCAGAAATAGTTCCTTTTGAATTAGTTGAAAAATCATATCTTCCACTTACATCAAAACTTTTTATCTCTTCATTCTTATTTTTATACTTAACATTTAAAGTAACTGTTGCTTTATATAGTTTTACATAACCAGAATCATCATAACTTAGTTCTGAAAAATTTACATTTTTATAATCCAAATAAACAATAGTATCAGCTTGATCTTTTTTATAAACTAAAGTTTTATCTAAACGTTGTACTAAAAGTTCATGAAACACGTCTTTAATTAAAACAGAGTTTTTAGGATCTTTTATATTTACATTCAAATCAACAAATATTTTTTCACCTAACTCTTTTTTTGCATAAGAACTTGAAGTTTTATAACCACAAGAGACAAACGACAAAGTAAGAATCATTAAAAACAGAAAATTAAGTTTTTTTATTTTAAACATTATTAACCTTTATTTCACAACTAAATTAACTAATTTATTAGGAACAAGAATCTCTTTTACAATCTCTTTTCCTTCAATCCATTTTAAAGAAGCTTCTTTAGCAATACTTAAAATTTCTTCTTTTGAAGCACTTGGATTAACTTCAATTTCACATCTTTTTTTACCATTAATAGTAATAGCTAACAGTATAGAGTCTTTAGCAAAAACTTCATCTTTAACTTCTATTTTTTCTTTAAAATTTTTCATTTCAAATAAATTATTTGCAATTTCCCAAGATAAATGAGGAATAACTGGTTCTAAAATATTACTTAAAATATAATAAGCCTCAGCCCATATTAACTTATTGTTTTGATTACCTAAAGCATTCATAGCTTCCATTGAAGCGGCTATTAAAGTATTAAAAGCATATGTCTTATCAAATACATCATTTGATTTAACTAAAGCTTCGTATACTTTTAATCTAGCTTCTTTTTCATTTTTATCTAAATTTTTATGTTCAATATTTAGAATTTCATTTATACTAACACCTTGTGCCAATTCAGATTTATTAGAGAATTTTTTGATAAATCTAAAAGCACCTTCAACAGCTGAATCATTCCACTCTAACTCTTTAGTTGGAGGCGCTGCAAACATCATAAATAATCGTGCAGTATCAGCCCCATATTTTTTAATTATCTTATCAGGATCTACCACGTTTCCTTTTGATTTAGACATTTTAGCCCCATCTTTTAAAACCATACCTTGTGTAAGAAGTTTTTTAAAAGGTTCTTTAGAATTTGTATATCCTAAAGAATTTAAAGCTTTTGTAAAAAACCTTGCATATAAAAGGTGTAATATTGCATGCTCAATTCCACCAATATATTGATCAACATCCATCCAATAATCACTATCATCAAGATTAATACCTTCTTTGTTCCATACTTTTGGATTTGTTGCATATCGCAAGAAATACCAAGAAGACTGTACAAAAGTATCTAAAGTATCTGTTTCTCTTAAAGCAGGTTTTCCACACTTAGGACAAGAACAATGTTTCCAAGTAGGATGAGTATCTAAAGGATTACCCTCCCCTGTAATTTCTATATCATCAGGCAAAGAAATTGGTAAGTTTTCATTCTTTTCAGCTACTAATCCACAAGATTCACAATGAATAAAAGGAATAGGAGCTCCCCAGTATCTCTGTCTTGAAATACCCCAGTCTCTTAGTTTATAATTTATTTGTTTTTTACCAAAAGAGTTTTTCTCAAAATGATACATTATTGCTTTTTGTGCTTCTTTTGATTTTAAATGAGTAAAAGATTCAGAATCAATTAATACACCTTCACCTACAAAGGCTTCTTTTAAAGAAAGTTCTTTTCCATCTTTTCCTACAATTACTTGTTTGATATCTAGATTATACGCTTTCGCAAACTCAAAATCTCTTTGATCATGAGCTGGAACTGCCATAACCGCACCTGAACCATAAGAAACTAAAACAAAGTTAGCAACCCAAACAGGAATGCTTTCACCAGTTAATGGATGAATTACATCTATTTCTAAACTAACACCCTCTTTAGCTTGAATAGCTCTATCTCTTTCACTAACTTTTTGCATATCTTTTATTGCGTTAATTTTTTTACTAGAAATAAGTTTATTATCAAGTAAATATTTTACAATTTCATGCTCAGGAGAAAGTGCTGTATACGTTACTCCATAAATAGTATCAGGTCTAGTTGTAAAAACATCAAAAGACGAAAAGTTTCTATCAAGTTTATACCTAGACTCTTTTGAAAGTTCAAAAGTAAATTCTAAACCTTCACTTCTTCCTATCCAGTTTTTTTGCATAGTTAAAACTTGTGAGGGCCAAGTATCTTCTAAAGTATCTAAATCATCTAATAAATCTTGTGCATATTTAGTAATACCTATATAATAACCAGGCATCTCTTTTTGTATAACTTCTGTATCACATCTCCAACAGCAACCATCTTCAACTTGTTCATTTGCTAAAACAGTATGACAAGGTTCACACCAGTTCACTGTTGTTGATTTTCTGTATAATAATTTCTCTTCATACATTTTAATTATAAATTCTTGTTCCCATTTTGTATATAAAGGATCAGAAGTTGCAAATTCTCGCTCTTGTGAAAAAGATAGACCTAAACTTTTTAGTTCTTTTTTCATATAATCAATATTTTCGTAAGTCCATTTTTTAGGATGAAGTTTGTGTTTGATAGCAGCATTTTCAGCTGGCATTCCAAAACTATCCCAACCAATAGGGTGAAGTACGTTAAAATCTTGTTTTCTAAAATGCCTTGCAAAAGCATCACCTAAACAGTAATTTCGTACATGACCCATATGAATTCTACCACTTGGGTATGGAAACATACTCAAAATATATTTTTTTTCTTTTGTAAAATCATTACTAGGTTCAAAACTTTTATGTTCATCCCAGTATTTCTGCCAATTTTTTTCGATTTCTTGAGGATTATATTCCATTAAAACTCGTCCTTTTCTTGACTTTTTGCACTCTCAATTAAAGCTAAAGCAATAGAAAATAAATTTGCTACAACTGCCCCAATTGCTAAAGCAATTGCAAGTCTCTCATCACCTGAAAAAGTTAAAACCATGAACGCTGGAATAAGATGTAAATCTGCTACTAAAGAACTTGCTAATAACTCTGCTGATAATAAGTTTTTAACACCAATTTTTAATATTGTTGATATTACGTTTACACCTGCTGCTAAAAATAAAGCAATTGCATTTGGTTCGTATAAAAACCCTGCAGTTGTTGTTAGTGACATAAGTGAAAAGAATATATAAGTTACCTTACCCCAATCCATGATTATCCTTTAAATGTGTTTCTTAAAAGCAAATATATTATCCAAAAGTACCTAAAAAAGCTCTTTTAAACTAAGATTATTTTTTCTACTCTTCTATTTTTTTATAAGAATAAGAAATTATTAATTGATAAAGTAAATACAAAATTACAAATTTTATAAATAATTCAATAAATAAAAGAAAAGTAAAATTAGCATTTAAAAAGTGTAAAGGCTCAAGATTGTGAAGTAAAAAGTTAAATGTTAAATCTTTTGTTATTATCCAATAAATCCCAAAACAGGTATATAAAATTAAAGTAAGAAAGTTTGATCGTTTAAAAAATATGATGTTTATAACACATAACCATAAGAATAGTGTAAATAACAAAGCAATAGACATCTCTAAATAAAATCCAGAAGGAAAAGAAGAGATAAAAGAAAGGCTTTTTTCATCATCAAAATACTCCAAAATAGAAGCAAATAATTCAAAAATTACAATCCATAACAAAACAAGTTTCCAGTTTTTAGAATTTTCAGATGTAATTCTATCAAAGTTATATTTTATTTTTTTAAGTTTTTCCATTATGCATCCATTTTCAATCAAACTTATATAATTATAATTCTATAACTTTAACCTTAAAAGAAATATAAATAACAAAAAATACCTATAAATAATTTAATGAATTTATAAAATAATAACTTACTTGTAAAATTACACAAAATAAACGAAAGAATATCCTAATTTTAAATATCTACAAGAATAAACTTCAAAGAAAAAAACTGCAATAGCTATTTTCGCCTAGTATTTTGCCGAATAGATATAATCAACTGATAAATCAAATATGCAATTATTATTTTAAAAAGTAGTTTGCCTAAATCAAGATTATTCCAATTTGTTAGATTTAAATTTTCAAATAAATTTGTACGATCATCAAATACTACTATTTTAGAAAAAAAGAAATATCCTAAAATTGTAAATAAAAGCATACTCCACTTCTTAATATATTTTTTAAAAAAGAACATCAAATATGAAAAAGAAAAAAGTCCAATAATTGAAGTAAGTAATAAATCAATAATCTTAATAGATTCAGTATCTTTTGAAATGGCAGAATTTAAGAAACTGTATAAAAAAGTTAAATTTATTATCCAAAATAAAGCTAAAAGCCAGTCTTGTGAATGGTCAGAGCATAAACCATGAACTCTAAACACAAGCCACTCAGAAAAATTCTTACCTTTTTTTATATCAACGTTTAGCTCTTTTTCTCTTTCTCTCATTTCTAAAGCATAAAATTTATTTGCTTCAATAATATTATTTTGTTTTTCAAAAGAATCTTTAATTATTCTAGCAGTTTCTCTATCTAATTTTTCTACATCAATATCTAAAAAACTAACTTCCTTTTTAAAAAAAGTAGAATTAAATCTCAATTCATAAATTATAGTTCCACTTAATAGAATAGTTCCATTAAAATAAGTATGAAGAAATTGCATGTTTTTAAAAAACGTAGATTCTATAAAGGAAACAATATTATAAAAATTTACATTATAAAGCATAAAATCACCTTTAACTTTAGTTGATTGAAATAAAAAAATATTTTTAAAGACTACATTAGAAAAATTTATATCTCCTTCAATAAGACACTTATCAAATGTAACTTTATTAGCAAGTGAGACATCTGATAAGTCAATATTATCTAAAAATATACAACTAATAAAATATATACTTTTATCTTCCTTTATATTAGAAAATGGTTTTAAGTTAAACAAAACATTTGAAATATATTCAGAAGGAAATATTATATTTATAAAATTATAACTATTAGTATTTTTATTTACTTTAAGCAAGTTATCATCAACTGGTAATTTAGAATTATTATTAACATTTGAAATTAAAAACTCTATCTCTTCCCAAAATTTTGTCTGATTCGTTGCAGATTTAAACCAATTTTTCTTCCCGTGTGTAATGTTATACCAATCGTCTTTTTCACAATGTAAAATACATTTATAATTTTTATAAACTTCTATCTTACAATTTTCACAAGAACAAGTGGGCATTATTTCTCCTAAAGATTTATTAGTATTATTGTATTGAAATTATCTTTAAAAAAGTTATTTATATTATTTAGATATTTTAAGTGCTTAGAAAGTTTGAGATTTTGTGCAAAATCAAGGCGGAGTTTAAATTTCAAAACGGAGTGTACGCTTTAGTACATGAGTATTTTAAATTTGAGCTCCAACGCAGAGTTTGCGCCAAAGCTCAAAGTTTATAAGTTCTTAAACGGTTCCTTGTTCATACATAGCTCTCATCTTATCTTTCTCTTTCTGTCTTTTCAACTTACCAGCCTCTTTAGCTCTAAAGTTACTCATAGAGAATCTTAATTGAACTAAAAATGAACTTGCTATAAAGATTGAAGAATAAGTTCCTACAATAATTCCAACTAGCATAGTAAATGAGAATCCATGAATGATTTCACCACCGAATATAAACAGTGTGATAACAACAAAGAATGTTGTTAATGAAGTAAGAGTTGTTCTTGATAAAGTTTTACTAACTGATTCATTTACTACTTCTTCTAAATCAGTCTTTTTAGAGGTTTGAACACCCTCTCTAATTCTATCAAAAACAATAATCGTATCATTTAAGGAGTATCCCAAAATAGTTAAAATTGCGGCTAAAATATCTAAGTTTACTTCTACTGAAAATAAAGCAATTGCTCCAAGTGCAATAGTAATATCATGAACAAGTGCAAAAATCGAAGCAACTGCAAATCTCCACTCAAATCTAAAACTTACATAAATAAGAATTACTAACATAGATAAACCTAAAGCCATAAAACCTTTTTCTCTAAGCTCGCCACCTACTTTAGGTCCAACTATATCAACTCTTCTTACTTCAAAACTTCCAGTTTTATCTAAAACTCTTGAAATTTCATCACCTAAATCAGAACTAAGATCAGTTGAACTACCTTTAATTCTAATAACTATTTCTTCTGGACTTCCAAACTCAGTTATTGTTGAGTTTTTAAATTCTACTGTTTGATTTAAAATATTTCTTATCTTTTTTATAGGTGCAGCTTGTTCATATTTAACTTGAACAATTGTTCCACCTGCAAAATCAATGCCTAAATTTAAACCTTTTGTAAAAAGTAAAACTATTGAAGCTATAACTAAAATTGCAGAGAATCCTAAAAAAGGAACTCTTTTTCCCATAAAATTGTATATTTTATCTGCTTTAAAAATTTCCATAATTAAATACCAAACCATTTTTTTAAATTTTTATCTTTTGTAATTTTACCTAATAAGGCCTCATAAATTCCATGTGTTCCTAAAATAGCAGTTAACATTGAAGCTAAAATACCAATTGAAATAGTAACTGCAAAACCTTTAATAGGTCCAGTTCCATAAGCATATAAAATAACAGCAACTAAAAGTGTTGTTATATTTGCATCTAAGATTGCTCTCATTGCATTTGAATATCCATCTTCAATAGCTTTAGCAATGGAAGAACCACCTTTTAATAACTCTCTAATTCGCTCACTTATAATAACATTCGCATCAACGGCCATACCAACGGTTAAAACAATACCTGCCATTCCTGGAAGGGTTAAAGTAGCCCCAAACATAGCCATAACTGCAATTATTATAAAAATATTTGTAACAAGTGCTATATTTGCAATAACTCCTGCATATCTGTAATAAACAATCATAAATATGAATACTAAAATAAATCCTAAAATTAAAGCTAACATAGAAGCTTTAATAGAATCAGCACCTAAAGACGGACCTACTGATCTTTTCTCTAACATTTTTACACTAGCTGGAAGAGCACCTGAACGCAAGGCAATTGCAACATTTCCTGCTTCAATTAAAGTAAAACCACCAGAAATTTGACCACTTCCTCCACCAATTCTCTCTCTAATATTTGGAGCTGAATAAACTTTTCCATCTAAAACGACAGCTAATCTTTTTCCTATACTTTTTGAAGTAAAATCTCCAAAAATTCTAGCTCCACTTGAATTCAGTTTAAAGTTAATTATAGGTTGATTTGCTGTATCAAAAGCAACTTGCGCATCAATAATTTGAGAACCATTTAAAATAGGTATCTCTTTTACTAAATATTTTTTTAAAGGATCTTTAGAATCATTTAAAATCACATCTCCATAAGAAGATGCTTCACTTGCACTTAAAGTATATACTTGATCTGATCTATCTTCATCAATTGCCATTAACTCTAGGTGAGCTGGTTTTGATATAAGCTCTCTTGCTGCTTTTTCATCTGCCCCTGTTTTAATACCAGGTAATTCAACAACAATATCTTCAGCACCTTGTCTTACAACAGTAGGTTCTGATAGACCAAATTGATCAAGTCTATTTCTAATAGTTTCAACAGCTTGTGAAACTGCTAAATCTTTAGTTTTTGCTATATCTTCTACAGTTAAACTTAGTTTATATGCTAAATCAGCATCTTTTCTTATAATAAGACCTTTGATTTTTTCTAACATTTCATCAACTTTAGAAACTTCATCTGGATCTAGAACAATAAATGACACACTTGTCTCATCAAAAGTTAAATCTTCTATTAAAATATCATCATCATCTGTAAAATATTTTATTGAAGTAGCTAAAGTTTTTAGTTTTGCACTAACTGCTTCATGTGTATTAACACCTAAAAGCATATGAAGTCCACCTTGTAAGTCAAGACCTAAGTTTATTTTTTTTCCTGTATCAGTTTGTAAAAAAGAAGGCATAGCAAAAACCAAGCCAAAAATTATACTAAGTGTAAATATTATAAATCTATAATTAAAGATTTTCAAATCTTATTCCTTAAAAAAATTTAGTTTATACTAAAAAGTTTTTTAGTATGTAATAGGAAATTAAAACATGTAAGAAACTTACATGCTTTAACTTAGTCTAGTTTTTTCGCAACAAATTCTTTTGCAAGTTTCATTTCTGAGTTATCAGAATTTTTTACTGCAAAACAATCTTCTTCTACTTTAATTATTTCAACGATTAAGCCACCATTAGATACAATTTTGTCACCTTTTTTTAAGTTAGCAACCATCTCTTTGTGAGTTTTAGCTTGTTTTTGCTGTGGTCTAATAATTAAAAAGTAAAATATTGCAAATAATGCAACCAGAGGTAGTAATGAGCTTAATAAATCTCCACTTTGTCCCATATCATTTCCTTTTTGAGTTTATATGTTTTTATTAAAACGCGTATATTTTAACAAAATCTTGATAATAAAAGGCTTGATAACTGCAATATTATTTTCATCCTCTATTTATTTATCATATTTTGATATTGAAGTTAAGTTAGTAAATACAATTTTAGCTATTTTTTCACTTTATTTACTGCTTACTATCCCTAGGATATCCCTATTCTACTCTGGTTTTTTCATTGGAATATTTTTATTTTACTGGATTAGTTTTTCTTTTATATTTTATGACTTAAACTATTTAATTCCACTTGTAATTCTAAGTCTTGCTATATTTTATGGCTTTTTCTTTTTATCTATCTCTATTTTTAATAATATTTATGCAAAGATTATATCTTTATTTATTTTATCTTTTATAGAACCTTTTTCTTTTAACTGGTTAAAGTTTGAACTTTTATTTGTCAATTCTTATTTAGATATTACTAAAATATCTTTTGCTTTAGTTTTACTCTCAATTCTGTTATTAGTTAAAAATAAAAAAATATTATTCTTTTTTCCTATATTACTCACATATTTTATTACTGTTCCAAATACCGTAAATCAAAGTTCTTTAAAAATTTATCTTCCTGAATACTCTTTTACTCAAGATTTCAAATGGAATAAAAATAATTTAGATGAAATAATAGCTACAAATCTAAAACAAATTGATTTTGCTATTAAAAATTCTTATGAAGTTGTTGTTTTACCGGAAACTACTTTTCCTATTTTATTAAATACAAATAAAAAAATCATGAATATTTTATTTAAGAAATCAAAAGAAATAACTATAATTACAGGTGCTTTATTTTATGAAAATAAAGAATATAGAAACTCTACTTATATCTTTTCAAAAGGTAAACTACAAGTTGCCCATAAGGTTGTTTTAGTTCCTTTTGGTGAAGCAATTCCCCTTCCTGAAATTCTTAAAAATTTAATAAACAATACTTTTTACAATGGTGCAAAAGATTATGTTAAAGCAAAAAAAGCAAGTGATTTTACGATAAATAATGTAACATTTAGAAATGCAATTTGTTATGAAGCAACAACAGATAAAATATATGAAGATTTAAATGAAGTAAAATATGTAATAGCAAGTTCAAATAATGCTTGGTTTACACCTTCTATTGAACCAGTTTTTCAAAAACTACTTATGAAATATTATGCTAAAAAATATGATTTGATAATTTATCATACAGCAAATGGAAGTAAGAATGAGGTAATTACACCCTATTAAAATGTTTTTTTATTTCTTCTAAAATCTCATTTTTATCTTTACTTTCATCAATTTGTAAATTATAAGCAAATTCTAAAATAGTTTTGAACTCTTTTCCAGCTTTAAATCCTAAAAACAAAAGGTCTCTTCCTTGTACAAGATTTTTTTCTGCTACATTATGAACTTCTAATTTTTTAGCCTCTTCTAAGAGATATTTTATAGCTTGTGGGCATTTTTCTTTATCTTTTATATCTCTTCCTAAACAATCAGCCAAACATACCTTACATAAATCCTCAATATTTACCTTAGTAGCTAATCTTTTAATAGCTTTAGAACTTGGATTAGAAAGGAAGAACGCAAATGGAATGAGATGATATTTAACTAAAGTGCAAACTTCATCACATAGTTTTTTATCATCACATAATTTATCTAAAAAACTTTTTGTAGGTTCTAGACCTAAAGATTCGTGTTTATAAGAAGTTATTCTTCCTTTTATCTCTTTAGTACAATAAGGTTTACCTAAATCATGACAAAGAATAGCTAACATTAAAAGTAGATTTTTTTTCTCATCTTTTGTTCTTAGTTTTGCCATTTCATCTAAGCTAAGAAGGGTATGAATCCAAACATCACCTTCTGGGTGATAAATCTTATCTTGCTTGCAAGAAACCAGTGCTTTTAATTCTGTAAAATACTCTAAAAGTCCAAACTCTCTTAAATATTTAAAAGCAATAGATGGTTTTTTTGCTTTTAATAAAAACTTTTTAAACTCTTCAAAGATTCTCTCTTTTGCTAAAGTTTTTAATTCACCACCTTTAACCATTTCAATACAAAGTTCTTTTGTTTTAAAATCTATCGTAAAATCAAATCTAGCTAAAAATCCAATTGCCCTATATACTCGTAAAGGATCTTCTTTAAAAGAGTCTATATTTATATATTTTAGTTTCTTATCTTTTATATCTTGCAAACCATTAAAGGGATCTAAAAAATCTTTTGTTTTAAAATCATAAGCAATAGAGTTTATAGTAAAATCTCTTCTACTAGCAGCTTGTTTATAATCCAAAGAAGCATCACTAATAATTTCAAACCCCTTATGTCCAGAAGATATTTTTTTTTCAATTCTAGGAAGGGCAAAATCATATTCATCATTTTTTGTAAGTAATTTTAAAACTCCAAAAGATTTTCCAACAAGTTTAATCTCACCGAAGTCTTTTAAATATGAAGTAAGGGTATTGAAGTCTTTGATATCAAATACTTCAATATCATAATCTTTTATTTGATTTTTTAAGAAGTGGTCACGAACACAACCACCTACAAGTAAAGGTCTAGCACCCCTAACTTGTAAATGATTTAATATTTTTACTAATTCAGTAGATAAATTAATACTATTTTTCTTCTTTATATATATGTACATCTGTTTGAGGATAAGGAATTGAGATACCTTCTTCATCAAAAGTAATTTTAATACTCTCAGTTAAATCAAATTTAACTTCCCAATAATCAGGTGTATTAACCCAAGCTTTAACAACAAAGTTAACTGAGCTCTCAGCTAATTCTGAAACGGCTACTGTTATACCTTCTTCTATTAGTACTTTTTCATGAGCATTAACAATTTTATTTAATACATTTTTAGCTTTTTTAATATCATCATCATAACCAATACCAATAATTAAATCTACTCTTCTTTTATCATGAGCATTAATATTTGTAATAGCTGCACTTGTAATAGCAGAATTCGGAACTAATACTTTTTGATTATCTGGTGTTGTAAACTCTGTATTAAATAGATGAATTTCTGTAATCTTACCAGTAACTCCTGCTGCATTTACAATATCTCCTATTTTAAAAGGTTTAAAGAATACTAATAAAACACCAGATGCAAAGTTAGATAATGAATCTTTTAGAGCTAAACCAATTGCTAAACCAGCAGCTCCAAGTATTGCTAAAAATGAAGTTGTATTTACTCCAACTTGCTCTAATGCAGCTAAAATAACAATTACTAAAAGAACATAATAAATTAAATCATCAAAAAAGTTAATTAAAGTTTGATCTATTTTTTCATTTTTTGCCACTACTTTAATAATTAGATTAACAACTTTTCTTGCTACGAATTTACCAACTACAAATATAACAATAGCTATTGCAATATTGAGTGTATGTAAACTAATTAAATCTGAGATACTATCTACATTCATTTTATTTCCTAATATAAATTTTTTCAGAAGTATATCTTATTACTCTTATTTTAAGATAATAAAATATATTATTTAAACTATTTTAATAAGTCTTTTAACTTCATAGAAACTTCA
Source organism: Arcobacteraceae bacterium (assembly GCA_965224485.1). Taxonomy (GTDB): domain Bacteria; phylum Campylobacterota; class Campylobacteria; order Campylobacterales; family Arcobacteraceae; genus NORP36. The sequence continues at coordinate 73,139 of CBDCZH010000007.1, forward strand.
TCTATTTTCACATCAGTTTTTTCACCAGATTTTCTATTTATGATTTCAACTATTCCTTCTTGTAGTTTTTTTCCAACAACAACAGCATAAGGAAAACCTAAAAGTTCAAAATCTCCCATCTTAAAACCAAATCTCTCTTTTACTCTATCATCAATAATAGTAGAAATTCCATTTTGCTTTAACTCTTCATATATTTTAAGACCAGCATTTAGCTCATCTTCTTTTTTAGCACTTGATACTATAACCTCAACTAAAAAAGGACTTGTTTCTCTTGTCCACAAACAACCCTTATCATCATGGTTTTGCTCAATTACAGCAGCAACTAATCTAGATACTCCAATTCCATAACATCCCATAATAAAAGGCTGTGGTTTCCCATTTTCATCTAAAAACTTTGCATCCATTGCAGATGAGTATTTATCACCTAATTGGAAAATATGTCCAGCTTCTATTCCTTTTTTATGCTGTAATACACCTGCACAACAAGAACATAGGTCACCTTCATGAACAGAAATCAAATCTACATATTTAGCATCTTTTAAAGAAGCTAAATCTGTATTAATAAAATGATAATCTATTTCATTAGCACCACAAGATAAACCAAGCTCATTTTCTAATTCACTGTCTAAGAAATAAGTAATATCTTTTGGTAAATCAAATGGCCCACAATATCCAGCACATAAACCTACTTCTTTTATTTCTTCTTCATTCGCATCGCTTAATTCTAAAGCAGCAACAGCATTAAGTGCTTTTGTTTCTTCTAAGGTATCATCACCTCTTACAAAGAAAACAATAATTTCACTTCTATCTTCATATAAAGCTTTTTTTATAACAGCTTTGATACTTTGTGCCTTGCTTATACTTAAGAAGTTAGCTACATCTTCTATGGTTTTCATATCTTTAGTAAGAACTTTTTCTTGTATACTTGTACTATTTGTATTTTCAAACCAAGCGTTAAAATGTCTTTTCTTTCTTACTGCTGCTTCTATATTAGCACCATATTCACAATCAGGACAAATAACAATAGTATCTTCACCAGAATTTGCAATTACCATAAACTCTTTAGAACCACTTCCACCAATAGCACCACTATCTGCTTGAACAACTCTAAAATCTAAACCTAATCTAGTATATATTTTTTTATATGTTTCTTCCATTACCTTAAATTCTCTAACTAAATCTTCTTGTGATGAATGAAAAGAATAAGCATCTTTCATTAGAAACTCTCTACCTCTCATAAGTCCAAATCTAGGTCTTGCTTCATCTCTGAATTTTGTATAAATTTGATAAAGATTAATAGGTAAGTCTTTATAAGATTTGATTCTATTTTTTACTAAATCAACTACTGTTTCTTCATTAGTAGGACTTAAAACATATCCTGTATTTTTTCTATCTTTAAACTTAAGAAGTTCACTTCCCATAGTTGAAGCACGACCAGATTGTTCCCATAAACTTAAAGGTGTAACAAAACCAAATTGAACTTCATTTGCTCCTGAATTATCCATCTCTTCTTTTACAATAGCTCGTATTTTATCAAGTACAATTTTTCCAAGTGGTAAATAGTTATAAATACCAGAACCTACTTGATTTATAAAACCACCTCTTACTAAATACTGATGAGAAGCTAAAGTAGCATCTTTTGGTGCTTCTTTTGTAGTTGGTATAAACATTCTTGAGAATTTCATTAAATTGTATCCTAGTTATTAAATTTTATTGCGTGTTCGCAATCATGTACTGTGTTTGCATCACTTTCAAGTCCAAATATATTTTGAACTGTTCCTAAAACCATATCACACTCCATATGTTTTGAGATAGATTTTAACTGTGTTGTTGGTTGATGTAAGAATTCACTTAAAATAGTTTCGCAAAGTTTTTTGATATTATCTTTATCATCAGCTCTAATAAAACCTTTTTTTATTGCTTTTGTAACTTTTTTATCTATTACACTATTAGCTTTTAAATATAAATGTTTTACTACTGGTTCTACTTCTAAAGTTTTTAACCAATCAAAAAATTCGCCTGATTCTTTATTTACTATTAAATAAGCTTGTTTTGCTTGTTTTGCTCGTAAACTCATATTATCATCAACTATATCTTGTAAATCATCAACTGCAAAAACTTGTAAGTTATTTATCTTAATTGTAGCTATATCTCTTGGAACTGCTATATCAAACCAATATCTTGAAAAACTACACTCTTTTACCATATCTTGCGTAATTATAGGATAAGGAGCAGAAGTTGCTGTAAACATAAAAGGAATTTCATTTAATAGTTGGTTTATATTCTCATATGGTTGAACATCAATATGCTGGGAATAAGTATCAACTAATAATCTTGCTTTTTTAATATCTCTACTTACTAAAATCACTTCAAATTTTGCAGATAAAAGATGTTTAATAGTAAGTGCACTCATTTCTCCTGCACCTACAACAAGAGCTTTTATTCCCTTTTGGGATTTTACTAAACTTTTAGCTTTAGCCACTGCTGTTGAAGCAACTGAAACAGATCCTGTTCCTAAACTTGTTGCATTTCTAACTCTTGCGGCACATTTAAAAGCATAATTCATAGATCTTGTAATTTTTTGATTACAATAACCTTTTGAAAGTGATAATCTATAAGCATCTTTAAGTTGACCTACTATTTGAGTTTCTCCAATAACTAAAGAATCTAAAGCAGACGAAACGGTAAAAAGATGATGAATAGCTCCTGTATTATCATAAATATCAGCTCTTTCATGTAAAACTTCAAAATCAATTCCTGAATATTTAGCTAAAGCTTCTATTATAAATGTTTGAGCAATAATAATACTTGAAACAGTACTCATAATTTCAACCCTATTACATGTTGAAAGAACTACTACTTCATTAATATGTGAGTGCTCATATAAGGTTTTTAAAAAAGTTTCAACTGCACTTTCATCTGAAAAAGCAATTTTTTCTCTCATTTGTATATCTGTATTTTTATGCGTAAAACTAATACTTAAATAACTCATGTTAAAACTCTCTTTCTATCATAGCTTTCATAATCATTACAAGCTCAGGTGAATTTTCATTTTCTAAAATACTTATAGCTTCATTTCCAAGTTTTTTAGCTTCTTTTATAGAATCTTCTAAAGCTTTTGTACTTATCATTTGATCTTTTATCCAAGTTGTATCTTCGTTTGATAACTCTTTTTTATATAAAGATTCTAATTTATTTTTATCTTCTAGTCTTTGATGTAAAAGTAAATAAGGAATAGTAACTTTTCCCTCAACAAAATCAAGCATAGCAGGTTTTCCTAAGGTTTGTGAGTCAGAAGTAATATCTAAAATATCATCAACCATTTGAAAAGCTAATCCAAGATTTTTTCCATATAAGGCATATTTTTTTTCATCTTTATTAACTAATAGGGCTGCACTTGCAGAAGAAGCCTCTATTAAAGAAGCTGTTTTCTTATAAATCATATTTAAATATTTATCAAGATCGCAATTAAAACTATTTGTAAGTTCAACATCTTGCATCTCTCCTATACTTAAAGAAGTAACTGCATTTGATATTGTATAAGCAATTTTACTGTCCATACTTGTTAATTGAGTAAAAGCAATTGAGTATAAAATATCTCCAAACATAATTGCAGTTTTATTATCAAATAAAGAATTAATAGAAGCTTTTCCTCTTCTTGTATCAGCTTCATCAATTACATCATCATGTAATAATGAGGCAGCATGAATCATTTCAACTATTGCACATAACTTAATAGCACAAGCAGTACTGCCTGCAATTTTTAAAATAAGTTTTGATCGTAACATCTTACCTTGGGCTAAAAGATTTAAAAGTTTTAAACTTTTTTCATCACCACAAGCTTTTACAAACTCTTGTATTTTATCTTTTACTTCTTCTAATTCTTTCACATAAACCCTTATGAATCTAATCTACAGATAATTTCACCTGTAAATTCTATATATAAACCTTTTTTCATCTCATTAACTTTATCTGTATTCTCGAAGGTATATTGAGCTAACAATTTATTTAAATCAAAGTTTTCATCTTTATCTTGTGTTAAAAGCATTTCCATCACTGCATATTTTTCAATAATCTTATCCATTTCATCTTGAACTACTTCACTTGATGAATTATTTGATATATCAAAAAATTTTGATTTAGGACTTCCTGTAAAGATATCATCTTCATCTTCATTAAACCAATTTTTTGTATTACTCATTTTTTTCCTTTATAATTAGTAATTTACTATTATTTTAAATAAATTACCTTGATTAGAATTAAGTATCTAATCTAATTCGTACAGATTGTGCGTGAGCACTTAAACCTTCAGTATCAGCTAATAGCGCACAAGCTTCACCAAGTTCGTTAATTGCTTCTTTTGAAAAAGAGATAATTGAAGATTTTTTCATAAAATTTTCAACATTTAATGGAGAGTAAAACTTAGCAGTACTTCCAGTAGGAAGTGTATGATTTGGACCTGCTATATAATCTCCAATTGGTTCAGGAGTATTCTCACCTAAAAATATAGCCCCTGCATGTTTAATTTTAGGTAATAATTCAAAAGCATTTACAACCATAACTTCTAAATGTTCAGGTGCAATTATATTCATTAGTTTTATAGCTTCATCCATATTTGAAGCAATGATAATAACACCACGCTCATCAATAGATTTTTTAGCAATAACACGTCTACTTAAAGTTTTTAAAAATTCATCAACTTCAAGTGAAGTTTGTTTTGCTATTTGCTCATCTGTTGTAATTAAAATCGAACTTGCCATTTCATCATGTTCTGCTTGTGATAATAAATCAATTGCTAAATACTTAGCTTTAGCACTACTATCTGCTAAAATTCCTATTTCTGAAGGTCCAGCAATCATATCAATATTTACTTCACCATATACTAGTTTTTTAGCAGTTGCTACAAAAACATTTCCAGGGCCTGTTATCACATCAACTTTTGGAATACTAGAAGTTCCATAAGCTAAAGCAGCTATTGCAGAAGCTCCACCTACTTTAAAAGCTTTTTTAATTCCACAAATATGCATAGCAGCTAAAAGAAGTTCACTTATTTCATTATTTGGAGTTGGAGTACAGACTATTATCTCTTCAACACCTGCAACTATTGCGGGAATTGCATTCATAAGAAGTGAGCTTGGATAAACTGCTTTTCCACCTGGAATATATAAACCAGCAATATCAACAGGAGATACTTTTTGACCTAGAATACTTCCATTTTTTTCAAAATCAATCCATGATTTTGGAAGCTGTTTCTCATGATAATTTTTAATTCTATCATAAGCTAAATGTAAAGATTTAGATAATTTTTCATCAAGATTTAAATAAGCTTTTTTCATAGATTCTTGTGAAATTACTAAATCACTATCTTCTTTTACTTCCCATTTATCGAACTTTAAGATATGTTCTTTAATAGCTTTATTTCCATTTACAACAATATCATCAATAATAGTTTTTACTATTGAAGTTACATCATTAATATCACCCTTAGCTCTGTTTAAAATAACTTCAAATTCATCTTTAAAATTGATATCTTTAGTATTAATTATCTTCACACTTAACCTTTTGTTTTTTCTAATATTTCATCTACAATTTTACTTATAGGTCTTAATTCTACATCAATAACAAAATCACTTATGTCCTCATATTGTGTAATTCTTTGATTATATAATTCTTTTGCTTCTTCAAGATTTTGTAATAAAGGACGTTTTTTTAGTTTTGCTTGTGCATTAGGAGCATTATTAATTCTATTTAAGATGCCATCAAAACTAGACTTCAAATAAATTACTGTTCCTATATTTTTAAGATTTTCTTGTTTATAAAAGCCACCACCTGTAGAGATAATAGAATTATCTAAAGAGAGTTCCAACCATAAAGCACACTTTTCTTCAAGTTTACGAAAATAAGCTTCTCCATGTGTACTAAAAATATCTTTTACTTTTAATTTAGAGATAGATTCAATTAAATCATCAGTATCAACTGAGAATTTACCTGATTTTTTAAATAAAGCACGTGCAATTGTACCTTTACCAACACCCATAAAACCTATTAAAATTATATTATTCTTTTTCATAGTCAATAATTATATCTAAAACATTGTAAATTTTTTAAAAGAATTATGAAAACTTTCTTTTATATCTTTTTATCATGCTTTTATTTCCCAATATACCACCTTGGTGAATATATATAATAGAAGGTTTAGATTCTTGCTTTAAGTTTTCTAAATAAGAAAAGAGACTTAAAAAACCTAAAGGATCATATAACAAATCAAACTCTATATTTGTTTGTTTTAATATATCTTCATAAATAGAATAAAACTCTTTATAAAGTTTTCCAAAGTGATATTTTTTTTCACTCTTCAGAATTGTAGGATGAAAGTTTTCATTTTCTTCAAGAGAGAAAAATTCTTTTTTCAAATAGCTTTCACCTCCTACACAGGCACAGGTTAAAACTTCATAATCTTTTAAATTCTTTTGCAAAAACAAAGAAGTAGTTCCTGTTCCACTAGGAAGCATAATTTTACAGTTTTGCAAATTATTTTCTTTTATATATTCTTTTATTTCATTTGCTAATATTTTAACTCCAACTTCTGCTTCTTTTACTCTACCACCTTCTTGTATATAAACAAAATCTTCTTCACTTTTTAAAATATCTTCTTCTATATACTCTTGCATATCACTTACGTCTTTTTGTATTATATTTGCACTATTATTTAAGGCTGCTTCATAGTTCCCATCTGGATTAGTTTTTAAAAAAGAAGAAATATGTTTAACATAAAAATCAAGTTTTACATCTTTTATTTTTGCTAAACAAGACAGAGAATATAAAGAGTTAGCTTGAGCAGAACCAAAAGAGATAATTTTTTTTACTTTTGTGAAATCTTGCTGTAAAAAATAGTAAAATTTTCTAGCTTTATTACCAGAGAAATCATGGGATAACAAGTCATCTCTTTTAAGGTAAAAATTAAAATTATTATAACTTATAGTTTGCATTGGGGAGTTTATACTTTTCATTAGTTAAATTATACTAAAATACCTTAAATTTAAAGTCATAATTATAAAAATAGAAAAGAAAAGAGAGAAAGAATGGAATTATTATCATATATTGATAAAGGCGGAATAATAGCTTATATTTTAATTATTTTGAATTTTACAGGTTTCACAATAATTATTTGGAAATTTTTAACCCTACCTAGACAAAATACCATGCTTAAAAAAATCAGAAGTAAAATAAATATAAATGAAGAAAAAACATTAAATGCACAAATAGAGTATGAGGTAAAAAAACTAGAATCTGGTTTAACATATATTAAAAACATAGCTTCAGTTGCGCCTTTACTTGGTTTATTAGGAACAGTTTTTGGAGTATTTAAAGCTTTTGAGGCAATTACAAGCCAAGGTCTTGGGGATCCAAGTATTTTTTCACATGGAATTTCACTTGCTTTAATAACTACCATAATAGGTTTAATTGTAGCCATTCCTCACCATATTTCATATAATCATTTTATTTCAATAATTGACTCAATTGAATTAAAAGCAAAAAAAGAAATAGTAGCAAAGAGTTAAGATGAAAAGAAGAGAAAGTTTAGGAATTGATTTAACACCTGTAATTGATATAGTGTTTATCTTGCTTATATTTTTTATAGTTACTTCTGTTTTTAAAAAAGATGAGCTAGCTTTAATTTTAGACCTACCAAGCTCAGATGCAAAAGAACTTGTAGTTAAAAAAGATGAAATATTTATAGAAGTATCAACTAACTTTTTAGCAATAAAAGGAATAAAAGTTTCTTTTAACTCTTTAGAAGATAATTTAAAAGAGATAAAAAACAATAAAAAACCTGTAATTGTAAGAATTGATAAAAAAGTACCTTATGAAAAAGTAATCAAAGTTTTAGACTTATTACAAAAATATAACTTAAATAACTTAGCCCTAGTTACGAATACAAATTAAAGAAGAAAAATGGAATTTAACGGTTTTAAAGAAGATGGAATAAAATTCTTAGATGAAATAAAAGAAAATAACAATAAGCTCTGGTTTGAAGCAAATAGAACTAGATGGAAAGAATTAATTTTAGAGCCAAATATTGCTTATGTAGAAGAAATGGGAGAGCATTTGATTGCTCTTGCTCCTTTAATAAATGCACGTCCTAAAGTAGCAGGTTCTTTATTTAAAATATATAGAGATGTAAGATTTTCAAAAGACAAAACTCCAATAAAAACTAAAATAGGTGTGATATTTTGGCAAGGAAGTGCGCATAGAATGCAAAGTGCTTGTTTTTATATGCAGTATAAAAGTGATGAAGTTTTAATAGCAACAGGAATAAGAGTTTTCAAATCTGAGCTTTTAAAAGCATATAGAGAATACATAAAAATAGAAAAAAATGCCCAAGCCTTAGATGAAATTTTGCAAAATTTAAAAGAGCAAAAACTAAAAGGATTAGAACCTCATTATAAAAGATACCCACAAGGTTTCAAAAGTGATGACAAATATGCCTATTTATCTTTATATAATGGTTTATTTGCCTACACAACATATAAACCAAATAAAACATTTTTTTCAAAAAACATAATAAATAAAAATTTCAAGTTTTATGATAATACAAGAGAATTGTTTGAATGGTTATATGAGTTCACTTTATATGTAAAAGAGTAAAATTACTTTATGTTATAATATTTAAGAAAAAATAAAAAGGAAGAATATTTATGATGTCAAAAGAAATTAACAAAACAAATATTTTAACTTATTTAAAAGAACATTATTTAGAGTTTAAAGACAAGTACCAAGTTGAGCAAATAGGACTATTTGGAAGCTATGCAAGAGATGAAGCATCACTAAATAGTGATATTGATATTTACGTAAAAATGAAACCCTCAATGTTTGATTTAATAGCAATAAAAGATCAAATTCAAAATGATTTAAATAAAAAAGTTGACATTATTAGAGAGCATAAAAATATTAAACCTATTTTACTTGAAGAAATTAAAAGAGACTTAATAAATGCATAATAAAGAACTTATTCTCTCTTCTTTAGAAGATATAAGTTTCTCTTTAGAACTAGTTTTAAAAAGAGTAAAAAACATACAAACAGCAGATGATTTTTTAGAAAGTGAAAATGGCTTAGAAAAACTAGATAGTATCTCAATGAGACTAGTTGCCATAGGTGAAGCTTTTAAAAATATTGATAAATTATCAAATAATACTATCTTAAAAAACTATCCTCAAATTCCATGGAAACAAGTTAAAGGAATAAGAGATATTTTATCTCACCACTATTTTGACATTGATGCAGAAATAATATTTGATGTATCAAAAGATGAAATACCAAAATTACTTACTATTGTAAATCAAATGAAAAAAGATTTATCTTAGAATATTTATAAATAATTTAATAAAAGTAATAATTAACGTTAAAACTTAATATTATATATATTTAAATAATTTTTATATATAATAGTTTATAATAAATATAAGAAGGATTAGAATTGGCATTAATTGACTGTCCAGAGTGTAATAAAGAGATAAGTGATAAATCAGATAAGTGTATTAATTGTGGTTTTCCGTTAGATGTAAAGCAAGAAAATAATATTACTGAAATAAAAGAAGATAGTAATTCCCTGAAAAAAGAAAAACTAGTGTGTCAAATAGAAATAAAAGGAAATGAAGATTGGTCACCTACCTCTCCATATTTACATGGGACAGTAGCCATACTAATGTTGCTAATGATTATAATATCAATATTCAGTAAAGAGTTTTGGGAGGGTATTTTAGTTACTTTAGTTTTAGGATCAATAGGAATATATTTTGCTAATATTATATACGTATTAACACCTTTTTATTGGAAAAAGAAAAAAAACAATCAAATAATCTATGAATATTTTAAAAAAAGATTTCATACAATTAGTGATTTTGATTATAAAAAACATGAAAAAATAGATGAATTTAATGAAATAATTGAAACATCATATAAATCATTAGAAAATGATGAATTGTTATTTCAAATTTATATGAAAGCTTTTAATAAAAATGCAGATGCAGTTATGTTAGACAAAATTAATGAAACTGAAGTGAATTGTATATTAATTAAATATAAATAATATCTCTTTTAAATAAAATAATTAAGTAAAATCAATTTATTTAATCAAATTTTGACAGATTCCAAGGCAGTTTTATTATTTTAAGTAGGAGCATACATTAGTATGTGAGTATTTAAAATAATAAAGCTAACGCCGGAATATTTTAAAAGTTGGTTAAATAAATTGTATTTTATGGTACCGCTAGTCGGATTCGAACCGACACTCCATTGCTGGAAAGGGATTTTGAATCCCTCGAGTCTACCAATTTCTCCATAGCGGCAATTATTTTAAGTCTTGTATTGTAGTGATAAGCTTTTAAAAGTTTCCTTAAAAAAGCTTATATATTTACAGTTCTTAGTTTTTATTTATTGAGCATAAATCACTATATGCTACTTCTAATCTTTTTATTAAACTTAGCTGACCTGCTCTTAGCCATTTTCTAGGATCATAATAAGATTTATTAGGTTTATCAGGATCATTTGGATTTCCAATTTGACCTTGTAAAAAATCTCTATTAGAGGCTTCGTATTCTCTTACACCATCCCAAAATGCCCATTGAGTATCTGTATCAATATTCATTTTAATAACACCATAAGAAATAGCTTCTCTAATTTCTTCAAGTTTGGAACCTGAACCACCATGAAAAACAAAATCAACAGCTTGTTCGTTAGTATTATATCTTTCTTGAATATATTTTTGAGAATTAGCTAAAATTTTTGGACTTAATTGTACATTTCCTGGTTTATAAACCCCATGTACATTTCCAAATGATGCTGCTATTGTAAAATTAGGAGATACTTCACTTAGTTTTTCATAAGCGTAAGCTACTTCTTCTGGTTGAGTATATAATAAGGTATTGTCAATATCAGAATTATCAACACCATCTTCTTCTCCACCAGTAATTCCTAGCTCAATTTCAATCATCATATCAAGTTTGCTCATTCGTTTGAAATATTCTACACATGTAGATATATTCTCTTCTAAAGGTTCTTCACTTAAATCTAACATATGAGAAGTATACAAAGGTCTTCCATTTTTCTCATAAAAAGAAAGACTTGCTTCTAATAAACCATCAATCCATGGAAGAAGTTTTCTTGCTGCATGATCTGTATGTAAAATAACAGGTATTCCATAGGCTTGCGCTAAAGCGTGTACATGCATAGCCCCTGAAATACCACCAAGAAGTCCAGGCATTTTAGCATTTAGACCTTTACCTTCAAAATAAGAAGCTCCACCTTGAGAGAATTGTATAATTATTGGAGAATTAACTTTTTTAGCAACTTCTAAAACAGCATTAACTGAATCTGTACTTACAACATTTACAGCAGGTATTGCAAACTTATTTTCTTTTGCATATTTAAAAAGTTTTTTAGCCTCACTACCACTTAACACTCCGGCATTTACTACATCTAATATTCCCAAATTGGATTCCTTATTTAATAACAATTTTAGCAGTTTTTCTTAATCTTTGTACATTCAATTTAATTTGATCTGAATATCTTTTTTGAACAAGAATCTGTGTAATTTTTTTCTCAACTTCATTAAAACTTAAAGCTTTTGCAGGTGTTTTATTTTCTAAATAAATTACATGAAAACCAAATTGTGTTTTAACAGGAGTTTTTGAATAATTCCCTTTTTTTAAAGCAGATGCAGCTTTTGAAAACTCTGGAACCATTTGTTTTGGTGAAAATTTACCTAAGTAACCACCTTTTGCACCAGTTGGTCCAATTGATAACTCTTTAGCAATTTTTTCAAAAGTAGCTTTTTTATTTTTTGCTTTATTTAATCTTTTAATTACCGCTTGTGCTTCTTTATTAGTTTTAACCAAAATATGTCTAGCTTCTAAAGCTTCTTGTGTTTGAAACTTCTCTTTATTTTTTTTGTAAAAACTTTCTTTATCAGCTTTTGTAACTATAATTTTTTTAAATTCAGCTTGCATCCATATTTCTAATGCTAAGTCTTGTTTTAATTTTTCTAAAGCATTTTTATAAGAAGTTTGTTCTTGAACTCCACTTTTCATAGCTTCAATTGTTAAAAGCTTTTTTTCAACTGCTTGATTGATAACTTTCTTTTGTGTTTCTTTTGGCAGTGTATTAAAATTTATCTTTGGGTTTCTTAATATTTGAGCTATTTCAGAATTAGTTATTTCTTGACCATTTACTGTTGCTAAAACATTTGCTGCGCTTAATGAGCTAACTGTTAAAGTTAAACTTGCAAGAAGACTTAAAACTACTTTTTTCATACTTTTCCTTAGATTTTTTTATAAACGTTATTTTACCTTTTTTTTATTAACAAATAGTTAATTCAATAAAATTTACAAAAAAATATATTGACAATTCATTTAAAAGCCCTATTTTACCTTATTTACATACAAATTTAAGATTTCTTTAAAAAAACCTTTTAATCTAAAAGTATTTATGTTATAATTCGCCAAAATTTAAACTTAACTTAACTTTAAGGAAACAAATATAATGAGAATTTTAATTATTGAAGACGAAATCACATTAAACAGAACTTTGCAAGAAGGTCTTTCTGATTTTGGGTACCAAGTAGATGCAGCAGAAAATTATAAAGATGCTGAGTACTTTATTGACATTAGAAACTATGACTTAGTTTTAACTGATTGGATGTTACCAGATGGTGACGGAATTGAACTATGTAAGATTGTAAAAAACAGAAGTTCTAGAACTGCTGTTGTTATCGTTTCTGCAAGAGATGATAAAGAGAGTGAAATAGAAGCATTAAAATCAGGTGCTGATGATTATATTAAAAAACCATTTGATTTTGATATCTTACTTGCTAGAATAGAAGCTAGATTAAGATTTGGTGGAACTAATGTAATTGAAGTTGATAAATTAACTATTAACCCTGATGAAGAAAAAATCATTTATGATGGTGAAGAGATTGAATTAAAAGGTAAACCTTTTGAAGTATTAACTCACCTAGCTCGTCATAGAGATCAAATTGTTTCAAAAGAACAATTATTAGATGCAATTTGGGAAGAACCTGAATTAGTTACTCCAAATGTAATTGAAGTTGCAATTAATCAGATTAGACAAAAAATGGATAAACCTTTAAATATTTCTACTATTGAAACAATTAGAAGAAGAGGTTATAGATTCTGTTATCCAACTGCAGATCAAGAAGCTGAAAAAAACAAATAAGAAATAAAGATGTATCCAAAAAGTATTTATAAGCAGTTTTACCAAAAACTTATACTGGCTACATCATTATTTATGATAACCATATCTTTTATTTTTTATGGTTATACAAAAGCTACCATCTATGAAGAGATTAAAGAGAGTCTTCTTCAAGATGCTAAGTTAATTTTTGAACTTTCTAAAAGTGAGAAGGTTAATATAAAAGATTTTAATATCATTACCAGTTCTGGTATTGATATTGATTTAGTTACTATTAAGAATATCTCTCAAATAACCTACACTACATATAAAAAAAATAAGAATCACTTCTTAGTTTTATACTATCCTTTTGATTTACATAGTGAAAAATATATAAAAATATCAAAAAACATAAATTCCTCCAGAGCAATGTTAAGTAAAATATCTAATAATTTATTTTTACTAAGTCTTGGTGGTTTAATTATGGTAATTTTATATGCGTTTACTGTTTCAAAAACTCTTCTTCGTCCAATTATTGAAATAACAGACAAGTTATCCAATATGAACGAAAATTATTTGACTCAAATTGATAAAAAAGTTCTTCCTGTAGAGTTCCATGCATTATCTGACTCTATTAACTCTTTAACAAATAAAATACAAACTTATGTAAAATTTAAAAAAGAACTTTTTATAGGTGCGGCACATGAGCTTAAAACTCCCCTAGCAGTTATGAAGTTAAAATCAGAAGTAACTTTAATGAAAGAGCGAGAGAGTGAAAAATATAAAGAGACATTAAAACTACAAATAAATCAAATCAATGATATGAATAAAATGATTAGCTCTATTTTGGATATTGGAAGACAAGAAGGAGCACAGTTCGAAAAAGCAGTTGAACTTGACTTAGTCTCTTTTATGCAAAGAAAAACTAATGATTATAGAATGTTATCAGCTGAAAAGAAAATAACTATAACCTATTATTCCGATGTAAACTCTTATAAAATTTTCATTCAAGCAACCCTATTAAATCAAATTATTCAAAATCTAGTCCAAAATGCAATTAAATTTACACCCAATGATAAATTTATTGCAATATCTTTAGAAAAGCAAAAAGATAGTATAAAAATAATTGTAAAAGATGATGGAATTGGAATTGATGAATCAATTGATCTTTTTGCACCATTTAAGAGAATAGGAAATCAAAGTGGAGCTGGATTAGGTTTATTCTTAGCAAAAAGTGCCTGTGATACTTTAGGAGCTAATTTAACACTAAAAAATAGAGTAGATGGAAATACAGGTTGTCAAGCAGTACTAGAACTTCATCGTACTGCTTTATGTAAGTTAGATATAAAGTCTTAGATTTCTTAAAATAAAGATGCGTGGTCTATCTTAGTACAATGATTTTGTACAACTTTCATTCCTGCATCAAGTGCTTTTTGTGCTGCTTCATTATTAACTAAACCTAATTGAGTCCATACAGTATCAACATCACCTCTTTTTATAGCTTCTTCAATAACTAAAGCAATTACTTCACTTTTTCTAAAAACATCAATCATATCAATTTTAAAAGGTATTTCACTTAAGCTTCTATAAACTTTCTCGCCTAAGATTTCATCACCTTTTGGATAAACAGGAACAATTTTAAAACCAGCATTTTTTAAATAAGAGGCAACTTTATTACTAGCTTTTGATGTATCAGGTGAGCAACCTATAATTGCAATTGTTTTAGTATTTAAAAAAATTTCTTTAATTTCATCTTTATTTGAATTAATTGTAGCAAATTCACATTCCATTATTGAGCCTTTATTAATTTATTTTGAACAAAAGTTTTAACCACATTGTAATCAATACTCTCTTTGAAATCATCAAACCTACAGCCAGCAGCGTTAACGTGCCCTCCACCATCTGCCATTTTACAAGCTAATGCTGAGACATCAACTATTCCATCTGCTCGTAAAGAAGTATGTCCTTTTTTGCCAACATCAATAAAAAAATCATAATCTTTATTTGCCTTTAAAAAAGCATTTGCAGGAATTGAAATTCCACCTAAAGTATAAGTTAATAAACCCTTATGCCCATTATAAAATACAGTTAATTCTTCTTTTTTATTAACTAATAGAGACACCAAATAAGAAGCACTTAGATTATCAATAGTATTTTCATCATTATTTAAAGCTAAATATGATTTTTTTAGAAAATGAATATTATCATCAAGTTTTATATTTGCATTATTTTCATTTATAAATGTAGCTGCTTCTTGCATTAAATAAAGTCTATAATCTCTATTTTCATCTGAAAATAAAGTAGCATTTATTTCTCTTGCTCTTGATACCATAGATAATAAAACTTTACCAAATTCAAAATTAAATATTTCATCTTCTAACCAAATATCAATTGCATTTATCGCATTTACTAAAGCTTCAAATTTTTTAAGACTTTTATCATCATAAGATGAAAATTCTTTTAACATATAATCATATACTATTTTTGTAGCACAGCGTTTTGTATCTAAAAAATACCACTCATACTTATCAGCACTAGCTTGTCCTGTTGCATGATGATCTAATAATTGTAAAGTAATATTATAATTATCATCTTTTAAAAGTTTGATTTCTTTATCAAGGTTTTTTGCTTCGTTTGGTGTAAGATTTACGTCAGTAATTAAAAAGAATATTTCATCTTCATTTGTTAGTTTTTTAATCTCTTCTATAACTTTTTTTATACTAAGTTTTACTTCTAAACCATAATTAGCATTTAAAAAAAATGCATCTTTAAAATATGTTTTGCTTAAAAGTTGGCATCCATATCCATCTAAATCCGTATGAGAGATATGAAATAGTTTCATGTAGAAATATCCTTAAGTGTTAAATCTTCTAAAAAAAGATCTATTTTTGTTTGTAAATTATTTAATAATGGCCAAATTGTACAACAAGAAGCAATATCAGAAGGACATGAAGCCATTGAAGGTGAGCATTCAAAAACAGAAGGATTCTTTTCTTCAGCAGCACTTGTAATTTGTAAAATTGTAAGTTCATCATAAGGTCTTGCTAATACAAAACCACCATTTACACCTCTTTGTGATTTAACAATATTACTCTTTGCTAAATTTTGCATAATTTTTGCTAAATAAGTTTTAGGAATATTTAACTCAGTTGACAAAAGATCAACATTTTTTAATCTATCACTTTTTGCAATTGAAATGAGCGACAAAAGCGCATACTCACTTTTTTTTGTAAGTAACATATATATCCTAATTATTAAATTTTATCTATTCTACTTTAATTATTATTAATTTTCTTTATATTTAAACTTTTAGTTTGAAATTAATATTTATTTAAAAAAAAAGGTTGCAAGTAAACTCGCAACCTTTTTAATTAATTTAAGTTAAAAAAAACTATTTAGCTCTAATTCCTAAATCAGCAACTAATGCCATAAATTTAGTATAATCAGTTTTTCTTAAATATTTAAGAAGTCTTTTTCTTTTTCCAACCATTTTTAATAGACCTAATCTTGAAGAGTGATCTTTTTTATTAATTTTTAAATGTTCAGTTAATACTTTAATTTGTTCAGTTAGTACTGCGATTTGTACTTCTGATGAACCTGTATCTTTTTCTGCTCTTTGATGTTTTGCAATTATGCTTGTTTTTAAGTCCTGATCTAAAGCCATAATGACCTCCTAATAGGTATATAATCTCACTAAATTTTAGTGGACACGTATTATAGGTAAATTATCTTTAAAAAGTCTTTAAGCAAGAATATTTTATTTGTCTTAAATTATTTTGTTTAAGTTATAAAATCCAAAGAAGACAAAAGACCAGTTGAACCATCTTCTCTTAGGAAAAAAGAAGTTGATTTTAACTGTGCTAAGGGTTCATTTATACTTTTGTTAATACTCATTCTCGTATTAGTATTATTTAAATATATTGCACCAATATTTGCTTCATTTAAAGAAATAAGTTTATCTTCACCTTTTTCATCTTTTGCGAAAATTAAAAGATCTTTAAAAATATCATCATTTTCATCTATCCAAGAATTTTCATCTATATCATAAGCTCTTAACTCAGCAAAAGCATTGTTTGTACTTGGTCCAAATAGCTCTAAACCATTATCAATTTTTTTATTATGATTTTTATCTAAGGCTAAAAAACCATTTCCTTCTTTTAAACAAGCTAATTCATCTTTTATATTATTGGAATCTAAGTCAAATTTAAAAGTCATCTCTTCTTCTAAAAAATCCAAGGAACTTGAACTTTGTTTATATTGAATTATTAAAGGATCAATAAAATTAAGAGATGAAAATTCTAGACGTTCTTCATGTTTCTCATAAAACTCTTTAGAATAAGATATTTTTAAATCCAAATTTATATCTTTATTGTTAGTTTTTATAATAGCTTTTGCTGTAAATTCAATACTGTCTTTTTTCTTATACTCAATACTTCTTTGAAACTTAACATCAGTTTTAAGTAGTTCTAATTTTGTTTTATTTTCATTTACATTAATATTTTCACAAGAACAATACTCATGTGCTTTTACTTTTGCTACTTTTTTATTAATACCCAAGAATTCAATTAATATAAATTCCAAATTCAATATTGCAATTTGAACATAAGCACTTTTGATTTTAAATTCTTTATCTTCTACTAAAGCTTTATTTTTTAAAGATATTTCATATTTAGCATTATTTTCATTCTCGTCACTAATAAAACTAAGTAAAGTTTTTTTAAATTCTAAAGAAGATTGAACTTTTATATCAAGTTCATTTGTAGTTTGGGCATTTATTTTTACATCAGAAGATTCTATTTTCATAATAATCCCTTTATTTTATATGTTTTAATAATAATAATACAATTTATTAATTTATTAAAGTAAAAAAGAAAGTAATTAAAGAAATAGCAAAATTTAAGAGTTATTTTAAACTAAAGTTAAAAATGCTCTATTAAAAGTATTTGTCAATAAACTAAAAACTGTTTTGGATGGGCTATTTTGCGAATAATCAAGGCAGAGGTGTAAATTCGAGAGGAGCATACAAAGGTATGTGACGAACTAATTTACAACTCTAACGCAGAGTATTCGCAAAATAGCCCATCCAAAACAGTTTTTTAGCCACCTGTTTCGTAGAAAGCCCGCGCCGAAGTTTCAGAATTTTCGTTCCACTTATTCTTCTCAGGTTTATTTTTAATCACATCTTTTAAAATAGCTGCTGCCTTATCTATATCATTAGCAAGCATCGCTTCTTTAATACTTTGAGCATCTTCAAAGTATAAACAAGGAATTAACACTCCACTTGCTGTTAATCTTATTCTATTACAAGTTTCACAAAAATCATCTTTATGTGGTTCAATTATTCCAAAAACATAACCATCCTCACATTTATAATCTTGAGAAGGTGAGCTACCAGTTCTTTCGCATTTTTCGAACTTATACCTTGCTTTTAAAATATTTTGAATTTGAATTGAGGTATAACCCTTAGTTGTATCTAAGGCTTGTTCATTTTCCATAAATTCGATAAATCTAATTGTATAGTTTCTCTTTTTGCAAAATTCTAATAAATCACACAATTCTGTATCATTTACACCTTGCATAGGAACACAATTTATTTTTATTTTAAAACCAGCATCATCAGCTGCTTGAATTCCAGCTAAAACAGTTTTTAAAACATCTTTTTGAGCTATTTTTGAAGCAACTTCTGGTTTTAAAGAATCTAAAGATATATTTAATCTTTTTAAACCAGCATCTTTTAGTTTTTGTGCTGTTCTTGGCAATAAATAAGCATTAGTTGTAAGGGCTAAATCTATATCAGATTTATAATCACTAATCATTTTAATAAACTTATCTAATCCTTCTCTCAACAGTGGCTCACCACCTGTAATTCTTACTTTTTTAACACCTTCATCAATACATACTTTAATAAATTTAAATAAATCTTCATACGATAATAAATTCTCTTTTGGAACCCATGAAAAAGGTTTCTCAGGCATGCAGTATTGGCATCTAAAGTTACATCTCTCTGTTACTGAAACTCTTAAATAATCAACATTTCTACCATATCCATCTATTAGCATAATTAACTCTCTTATAAAATATAAACTAATATTATTTTTTTTAGTTTAATTTAATTTTTCGTTAGAATATTATAAACTGACTTAAATCATTAGTAAAAGGGAAAAAAGTTTGCCTACACAAGATACAATTAAGTATATTGAATTATTTAATATTTTAAATGAAAAAGAACTTGAAAAACTAACTAGTATCTCAAATGTTTTTAAATACCCAAAAGGTTCTATTTTATTTTATGAAGATGAAACTAATAAAAATATCTTATTTTTAAAATCTGGTTTAATCAAGATATATAAGGTTGATAAATATGATAATGAAATTTTCTTGTATCATATAGCTGAAAACTCAATGGTTTCAGAACTTTCTTCTATATATCAAAAAGAAATAAGGTCTTTTGCAAATGCAGAATTCCTTGAAGATTCAGAAGTTTTATCAATAAATTATGAATATTTTTCAAAATATTTTTTAGAAACAAATATTTTAACAATGCAATTTATGGAAATACTATTACATAAAAATCATAAACTACAAAGTATTATTAATAGAGAATTAGTTTTTGATGCAACTGCAAAGGTTTCATGTATGTTAAATCAGGATTTGTTAATGGTAAATAAACTAAAAAGACAAAATATCTCTTTTATGTTACATATTCAACCAGAAACACTTTCTCGTGTTTTAAAAAAACTTCAAAGAAGTGAAACAATTAAAATAGAAAATGGCGAGATTATAATCTTAAATAATGAAGAATTAATATCAAACTTTAGAGGGGTATGCCTATGACGAATAATACAATAAGCAAAAAAATAAAAACAATTGGAGCAATACTTGTATTTTTAATGTTATCAATAATAGCTACAACAATATATTTAAATGCCAAAAATAAAAAAGATGCCTTAATAATTAATATTGCTGGAAAAGAGCGAATGCTTACTCAAAAAATATCTAAAAATATTTTTTATTTATATCATAATGGCTCAAGAGATTTCGCGGAATTAGATAATGCAACTGAAGAATTTATTTATAACCTAGACTCGCTAAAACATGGAAATACTCTAAGAGGAATATCTAAAGTTCCAACAGATAATATAGCAAATCAAATTGTTAAAGTAGAAATATTATGGAATAATTTTTATAAAAATGTACAAAAAATAAAGTCATTATTATTGGAAAAACAGTATTTACAAAGTTCGTCTTTAGATTCTTTTGTAAACTCAATTTATAAAACTAATAATAAACTATTAGAAGAAGTAGATAATTTAGTATCTATGTATACAGCTTATAGTGAAGAAAAAACTGAAAATATTAAATATTTTCAATTTATTTCAGCATTATTAATGTTAGGTTTAATTGCCTATAGCTTTTTTCAATTAAAATCAATTGAATCAAATGCAAAAAAGTTTTTTGAATTCTCAAAACAACTTATTCAAAGTGATGAACCCTTAAAACCAATGGAATTTGAAGCAGAAGGTGAAATAGTTGAAGCTAGCAATAATATAAATTGTTTTATAAATAAGATTAATACAGCTATGGATTATTCTGCTCTTGCAATTGAACAATCTAAAAATGCAAGTGAAAAACTTGAAGAAATTACAGATGAGTTTGATAAAGTGATTAATGAGTTAGAAAATAATACTGATGTATCAAAACATTTAAATAAAACAGAAGATATGGTTATTGAATCAACTGAAGATTTAATCAATTCTACAAAAAAATTACAAGATCTAAAAAAAGAGCTTGATAAACTTCTCAAACACTGCAAAATAAAGGTTTAATAATTACATAAAGTGACTCTTTTTCTTAATTAAATATTAAATTTACTAAATAAGTCTATTTTCTAAAATAAACTTGATTTATATTATTATTTTTAATGAAATAAGTGCTATAATTTACTCATAAATGCTGTTAATAACAATTAATACAAAAGAATATACGCTTTCAACGTAATATGCCTGATGACTATTAATTTTGTCTAAGTGCTATTTTATCGCATTTTATTTTATATTTTATTAAATCATCTTTTATTTTATGTTTCCTTATAAAGAAAATATAATTTTTTAAAATGATTTTTTGATCTAATTTTAAATAGTATTCATTTTTAAGTTTTTAACTTAATTTTGGATTTTATGCAGGATTAGTTTAGGGTGGTGCTTAAACTATGATGTAGCCAATTTTTGGCAAAAATAAAGGAGAAGAAGAAATGAAAAGTTTTAGTAAACTTACAACGTCGTTACTTTTAGGTGCTGCATTAACAACAAGTGTTGTAAATGCTCAAAGTGCTTTAGAAAAAGTAATGAAAGATAGAGGGCTTAACGAACAAGATGTTGTTAGAGCCGCAAAAACATACAATCCAACTGGTGTAAAAGATAAATACGTAATTTTTTCATCTGGTGGTCAATCTGGACAAATAATTGTTTATGGTGTTCCATCAATGAGAATTTTAAAATATATTGCTGTATTTACTCCTGAACCATGGCAAGGTTATGGTTATGATGTTGATTCTTTAAAAGTACTTAGACAAGGTAATATTAGAGGAAGAGAAATAAACTGGGGAGATACTCATCATCCAGGTCTTTCAGAAGTTGATGGTAAATATGATGGTAAGTGGTTAGCAATTAATGATAAAGCTAATCCAAGAATTGCTATTATTGATTTAGCAGATTTTGAAACTAAACAAATTGTTCCAAATCCTGTATTTAAATCAAATCATGGTGGAGCATTTTTTACTCCAAACTCAGAATATATAATTGAATCTGCACAATATGCAGCTCCTTTTGATAATAACTACCATGCTATTGAAGATTATAAAGAATCTTATAGAGGTGGAGTTACTATGTGGAAATTTGACAATAAAATTGGTCGAATTTTACCAAAAGAATCATTTACTTTAGAATTTCCTCCTTATCATCAAGATTTATCTGATGCTGGAAAAGGTGAAAGTTATGGTTGGGGATTTACTAACTCATTTAATACAGAAATGTATACAGGTGGGATAGAAGTTGGTAATCCACCAAATGAAGCTGGTATGTCTAGAAATGATACTGACTTTTTACATGTATATAACTGGAAAGTATTAGAAAAACTTGCTAAAGATCCTAAAAATGTAAAAATCATTAATGATCATAGAGTTATTCCAATGGAAGTAGCTGTTAAAAATAATGCTTTATTTTTAATTCCTGAACCTAAATCACCTCATGGTATTGATGTATCTCCTGATGGAAGATATATGATTGTATGTGGGAAACTAGATACTCATGCTTCTGTTTATGATTTTAGAAAAATTAAAAAACTAATTGACAAAAAAGAATTTATAGGAAAAGATCCTTACGGTATACCAATTTTAGATATGAAAAAATCTTTACATGGTCAAGCTGAATTAGGACTTGGGCCTTTACATAATCAATATTCAAATATTGATGGTGAAGTTTATACTTCTTTATATGTTGATTCACAAGTTGTAAAATGGAATTACAAAACATTAAAAGTACTTGACAAAGAAAATGTTCATTATAACATTGGTCACTTAGCTGGTATGGAAGGTAAAACTGCTGATCCTCAAGGGGATTATATTATTGCACTTAACAAATTATCAATTGATAGATTTCAAAATGTAGGTCCACTACATCCACAAAATCATCAATTAATTGATATTTCTGGTAAAACTATGGATTTATTAGTTGATATGCCTTTACCTTTAGGTGAGCCTCATCAAGCTGTTGGAATTAGAGCTTCTAAGCTTCATCCACATGTTAGATATAAAATGGGTACAAATACTAAAACTGGTAAACAACATATTGGTAAAACATTAGCAGGTCAAGAAAGAATTGAGAGAGATGGAAATCATGTAACAATTTATGCTACATTAGTTAGATCTCATATTAATCCTGAAAGAATTACTGTTAATAAAGGTGATTTAGTAACTATTCATATGACAAACTTAGAGCGTGCTCAAGATGAAACACATGGATTTACTGTTGATAACTTTGATGTACATGCTTCTTTAGAACCTGGTGAAACTGGAACTTTAGAATTTACTGCTGATATTGAGGGTGTTTTTCCTTATTATTGTACAGAATTCTGTTCAGCTCTTCACTTAGAGATGATGGGATATTTAATGGTTAAAGATCCTAAGAAAACATATGTATCTGCAACTAAAATGAAAATCAAAACTATGACTCCAACTGAACTTAAAGCTGAGTATGACAAAACAGTTGCTGTAAATGCTGCTACTGATGCTGTTATTCAAAGCGTTGTTAAATTCTTAAAAGACAATGGTTTTGATAAATATAAAGTTGTAGCTGATTTAGTAACTGATGCTTTTGACCAATATGGTCAAATTCCTGCTGAAAAGAAAAAAGCTGATGCTGCCTTAGCTAAAGGTGATATCGTTAAAGCAATTTTACATGAAGGTATGATTTGGCAATTAATGGTTAAAACAGCTGATGTTGGAATTAGAGCAAAAGATACTTTAGTTCAAAAAATTGCTACTAAAAAAAGTGCTTCTGCTGCTCGTGGGCAAATAGCATTTGCTGAAGGTGGTTGTAATGGTTGTCACGTTATTGGTAAAGTATCTTCAGGACCAGATTTAACTGGAGTTTTATCAAGACATGAAAATGGTGAAAAATGGGTTAAATCATTCATTTTAGATCCAGAAGCTAAATTTGAAGAACCATATATTAAAGCTATGATTGATTATTTTAATTTAAAAATGCCTAATCAAGAAATGAGCAAAAAAGAAACTACAGATATCATCGAATATCTAAAATGGATAGATACAAACGCGAATTTATTCTAAATCTAATTAAATAAAACAGGAGATTTATTCTTCTGTTTTATTGATAATTATCAAGAACTTGAATATAAATATTAGTTATACTCATAATTATTTATATAAGTATTAATTCAATACTTTTCTAAGTTATTAACAAAAGGAATCTTATGCACAAAAGTTTTAAAAAATCAAAAATATTTGCTTTTTTAGCCCTAATTATTTTTACAGTTAGTTTTACTGTTCCTGTTATTTTATTTCACGGAACATTAAATAAAATACATGATGACAAAATAGAAGAAATATCACCCTTAGCAATTAAAATCTGGAATCTTTATTCTGGAATGAAATACGCAAGTACAAATACTCCTGAAGATGCAAAACATGATCTTCTTAAGATGATTGAGAGTGGCTCAGAAATTGGAGCAGCATCTGTTCCTCTTTGGTCTGTATCCCTAGAAGCTCCAAATTATCCAAAAGAAGCTTTTCCTCAAGGAATTCCAGTATATTTCCATTTTGATGGTTTTACAGGTGAAGTTCATGAAATGAATACTATTAATCACTATATAGGAATGGATCCTATGTGGAGAGGTGGTCAGTACGAAAGAGAATTAGCTCCTTATGCCTTATTAGGTTTAACATTTATTATGATTTTATTTATAGCTTATAATCACAGATTAATTACTCTTCTTATGTATGTTCCTGTAGTCCTTCCACTACTTTTTATTGCTGATTATGCTTATTGGCTATATTGGTTTGGACACAATTTACATGATTGGGGTGCATTTAATATAAAACCATTTATGCCAACAGTCTTTGGTGATGGAAAAGTTGCACAATTTATTACTCACTCATATCCAGGAACTGGTTTTTATCTAATAGTTGCAGTTGCACTATTATCTTTAGTTGCAATAATATCTAAAAACAAAGCTATAAAAGAAAGTGGTTTATAAGAAGTATGATGAAAAATTATTTAATAATAGCTAGTTTACTTTTATCATTTTTACAAGCATCTGTATTACAAGACGCTATAAACAATGCAAAACCTGGAGCTATTATAAAATTATCTAGTGGAGTTTATGAGGGAAATTTAGAAATTAATAAACCTCTCTCCATTATAGGAATTGAAGATAATGTAATTATTAAAGGTGAAGGTAAAGGCACAGTTATAACAATAACTAGCTCTTACGTTACTTTGAAAAATTTAAGTATTAATAATTCTGGAGATAGACATGATACTCTAAATGCAGCTGTTAAAGTAAGCAAAGCAAAACAGTGTGAATTTTCAGATTTAATTATAAAAGATACATTATTTGGAATAGATTTTCAACAAGTGTCAAATTCAATAATTTCAAATAATTATATAGAATCTAAAGATATTAGTTTAGGTTTACGAGGTGATGGAATTAGGTTATGGTATAGCAATGATAATATTGTAAAAAATAATCACTTATACAAATCTCGTGATATGGTTATTTGGTATTCTCATGGAAATACTATTGAAGGAAATAGAGGTGAGCATGGAAGATATTCACTTCATTTTATGTATGCAGGGAAAAACTTAGTTAATAATAATCATTATAAATTTAACTCTGTTGGAATATTTTTTATGTATTCAAAAGATACTATTGCTACAAATAACTCTGTTCAAAGCTCACTTGGTAATACAGGTATGGGAATTGGATTAAAAGAAGTTAGTAATTTTATTATAAAAAATAATACCTTTCTTTATAATGCAAGAGGTATGTATATAGATAGATCTCCATTTGATGAAGGAACTATTAATGATATTTCAAATAATAATATTTTATATAATACAGAAGCTCTGCATTTTCACTCAATTTGTGAAAATAACGAAATAAAAAATAATAACTTTTCTGGTAATATTGAAGATATTATTAGTAATACAAGAGGTGCTAAGATATATCTTAATACTTGGGATAATAATTATTGGGATAATTATCAAGGTTTTGATAGTAATAAAGACAATATAGGTGATAATCCTCATAAAATATTTCAATATGCAGATAAATTGTGGTTACAGTATCCTGAGTTAAAGTATTTTTATGGATCGCCTATTATCTCTATGTTAAATTTTCTAGCAAAATTAGCACCATTTACAGAACCTATATTTTTACTAGAAGATAAAACACCAATTATGTTTAAAAGAGTAATAAAATGAAAAATAGTAGAAGAAATTTTTTACAATTTTCGACTCTAGGAATTTTAGGTCTTACTTTAGCAGGTGGAATAGCTGGTGTTCCATATATGAAAGCAAATACCTTAAAAGTTAGGCCTCCTGGAGCTGTTAGTGAAGAAGATTTTTTGGCTTTATGTATAAAATGTGGGCAATGTTTACAAGTATGTCCTTATCATAGTATAGAGCTTGACTCGATTTTTGCAGGTCATGGAATTGGAACTCCATTTATTGATACTCTTAATCGTGCTTGTTATTTATGTACAGCTTTACCTTGCGTTTTAGCCTGTCCAAGCGGTGCATTAGATCATAATGTATCGAAACCTGAAGATATTGAACCTATGGGGATTGCAGTGTTAGAGAGATCAAATCAATGTATAGCCATTTCAAAAGAAAAAGTAGAAAAAAAACATATAAAGAGGATATTTTCACATCCTCATAGTAATTACCAAGAAGAAGAAGTTTTGGACAAACTTGAAACCTTTGTTGGAAAAGGGTGTACAATTTGTGCAGATATGTGTCCATATCCCAATGCTATTGAAGCAATAGAAATGATTCCCGACAGACTTGCAGGCGGCTTTCGACCGCAGTTCAACGATAAGTGTGTAGGATGTGGTGTTTGTGAGGAATTATGTCCAACAAATGCTATTACTATTAAACCAAGATTATCACATAATGATTATTATATAAAGGGCCAAAGATAATGAAATTAAGAAACACGATTCTAGTATTAAGTTCACTTTTGATTTTTTCTGCTTGTTCAGATAAAAAAGAAGAGAACAAAAAAGAAGTTTCAGTAGCGAAAGCTGGAAAAATTGAAATAGTTAAAAATGAAGATGCTTATGAAAAAAAAGTAGAAGAAGTAGAAAAAACAGAAGATAGATCTTATTATTATTCATATAATAAGCAAAAAGATGAAACAAAAAAAAGAACAGTAGTTGATGCTAATATGAATATTAGATCACCTTATGAAAAAGTTGAGATTTCTATGCTAGTTGGATCACTTAGTAAAGACTTTATTGTTAAATGTTCTGCTTGTCATAATGATTATGCTAATGGGGTTATTGGTCCATCATTATTAAAAAAAGATGCTAAGTTTATAAAAGACTCTATCTTATCTTTTAAAACAGATCCAAAGAAAAATATATTAATGACTGAATTGGTTAAACAATTAAGTCTTAAAGAAATAAATAAACTAGCAAATGAAATTGCTAATTTTAATCAAAAAATAAAAGAATTAAAGGCTAAATAATGAAAAATATAATTGTAGGACTTTCAACCCTAATAATTTTTATCTCAGCTGGATACGTTGCTACCGTAGGTGGAGCATTTCAAGGTGGAGAAGCTGGTAATATAATTGAAGATATAAAAACATTTAAAGAAAATAAAATAGCTAAGAGCGAAAATAAAGAAGATGATAAATTAAGAGCTTTAAAAGAAAAAGCTGGAAATATTTCATCTTTTAAAGTTTCAAAAAATTATAGAAGTAAGTGTGCTTCTTGTCATGGTGTAAATGGACAAGGAATTTTAGGACCAAAATTATTTGATAAAAGTGCTAAATATATTTATGCTGCATTAATTGAGTATAAGAGTGGTAGAAAAGAAAATGCTGTTATGAAAGGTTTATTAATGAATATAGAAATAGATGAACTTAAAGAATTAGCTGATGAAATAGGCGCTTTTAAAGACAAGGCTAAATAAAAGGTTTTTTATGGATAAGTTTAAGATAAGAGCAACAATTGCAAATACATCTTTTTTATCAACATTTATTGATACAAATGCTAAAGGGAAAAAAAGTTTAAGTATAAGAGCAAAAAGATATATGAGTGTAATCTCTATTCACCTTTTTTTCTTCTTATCTTTTTTTCTTGATATTCAATTATTAGAAGGAACTTTAAGTGGTTCTAGGTTCTTAGGTTTTCATATGATAGATATATTTACGACTTTAGAAGTATATGCAGCTACATATCATTTACCAATTAATATGATAATTGGAACAGGAACTATACTTATAGTATATCTATTAATAGGTGGAAGAACATATTGTTCTTGGGTCTGCCCATATGGTATAATAAGTGAAATTGCTGAAAAGTTAAATAATACCTTGGTGAAAAAAAAAGTTATAAAACAAAGAACTTTTAATAAAAATATAAAATATATTTTTTGGTTAATGTTTTTAATTATGTGTTTTACTAGTGGTTATATTGTTTTTGAAACAATAAACGTAATTGGTATATTAAGCCGTGCTATTGTATATGGTTGGTCTATTGGTATTATTTGGGTACTGTTAGTTTTGTGTATAGAAATCTTTTATTCACGTCGTGCTTGGTGTAAATATATCTGTCCTGTTGGAACAACATATGGGGCAATTGGTTGGGCTAGTGCTACAAAAATACAATGGAATGATAATTGTGATCATTGTATGGTTTGCCATGATGCCTGTTTTGAAAATCATGTACTTGATTTAACAAAAGCAAAACATGATAAAAGAAGAAAAGAACAAAATATAAAAGAAGAGTATGTTTTAAATGGTGACTGTACACTCTGTGGAAGATGTATAGATGTATGTCATGCTGATGCTCTAAAAATTGAATTTAGGTTAAAAAGTATATTATGATAAAAATTAAAAATTTGACAAAGAAATTTGGTTCTACTATAAGTTTAGACAATATAAACTTAGAGTTTAACAAAAGTGATCATGTGGCTTTAATGGGCCCAAATGGTGCTGGTAAAACTACTTTAATTAGATTAATTCTAGGGTATTACCATGCAAACTCAGGTGATGTTTTAATAAATGGTTTAAATCCTATTAAAAATAGAATTGATATATTAAACTCTATTTCTTTTGTACCACAACTTCCACCTCCAATTAAACTAAGTCTTAGCGAACTAATTCACTATATAAGTGTAAGTTCAAAAATTGATAAAAATTTAATCTTTTCTTTTGCAAAAGAGATGGAATTAGACTTAAAACCAATCTTGCATAAATCATTTTTCAAACTTTCAGGAGGAATGAAACAAAAATTATTAATTGCTGTTTCACTTGCTAAAAATTCTAAAATTATGATTTATGATGAACCAACTGCAAACTTAGACCCAAAAGCAAGAGATAACTTTTATAGACTTCTTAAACAAACAGAAGATGATAAGATTATGTTGTTTGTAACTCATAGATTAGATGAAGTAAAAGATATAACAAATAGACAAATATATTTTGATCTAGGGAAAGTTGTAAGTGATGATAAATTTTAAAGTTTTTAAATTTATTGCTATTTTTATAGTAGCTATATTTTTAAGTTCTTGTACTGAAAAGAATCCCGAAGAGATGAGTAAAATTCATTGGGATAGAGATATGTGTGAAAGATGTAAAATGCTTATTAGTGAAAAACATTTTGCAGTACAAATAATTAATACTAAAACTAGAAAAGCATATATGTTTGATGACTTGGGATGTGCTGTTTTGTGGTTTAAAGAAGAAGAAAAAAACTGGTTTAAAGAAGCAAAGGTTTGGATTGCTGATGCTAGTAATACTAAGTTTATAGATGCTAAAGAAGCTTTTTATACAAAAGAAAATTTGACACCTATGGGTTATGGTTTAAATGCTTATAAAAAAGAGACTCTACCAAAAGATAAAGAAATATTAACTTTTGAAAAGGCACTTGAAAATATTTATAAACAAGATGAACTATATCAAAAAAGAAAAAAAGAAGTTTTAAAACAAAGAAAAGGGCAAAAAAGTGAATAATCTATTTTTAGTTGCGTTTTTAGATTTAAAAGAGTCAATAAGAGCTAAGTGGTTTTTAGTATACTCATTTGTATTTGGAGGACTAATAGCTCTATTTTTTATAGCAGGAGTTACTCAGTCTCAAGTGATGGGGTTTTCAGGATTAAGTAGACTTTTACTAATGTATATACAAGTAACTATTGTTATTTTACCTATTTTTATTTTAATTACAACAGTTAGATCAATATCATCTGACAGAGATTCTAATATTTTAGAATATATGTTATCGTTTCCAATTTCATTGAAACAATATTATTGGGGAAAAGTAATAGGAAGATTTATAACAGTATTTTCACCTGTATTTTTAGCAATGATAATTGCTGTTATTGTTGGTTTCTTTAAAGGTGCAGCTATTCCTTGGGATATATTATTTTTATACTCAGGACTATTATTTGCCTTATGTTTATCATTTTTAGGAATTGCTTTTTTTATCTCAACAATAGTAAAATCATCTGAGGTTTCTTTAGGAATTGCATTTTTTATCTGGATATTTTTACTAGCTTTTATAGATATTGCTTTAATTTCTTTAATGCTTAAAAATAGACTAGATGAGAGTTTGATTATAGGAATTTCTTTAATTAACCCTTTAGAAGTATTTAGAGTTGCTGCTATTTCATTATTTGATCCAGAACTAACTGTTATGGGTCCAGTTGCATATAGAATACTTGATACAATTAATCAAAAAGCTTTTGTTGCTTTATCAATTATTTATCCAGTTATTTTAGGTTTTGCGTTTGCATTATTAGGTTTTATTACCTTTAGAAAAAAAGATTTGGTTTAGGAGTAAAAATGTTTAAAAAAATTATATGTGGATTAGTTTTAATTAGTTCTTTGTCTTTCTCTTTAGAGATTAATTTTACAAAAGAAGATACAGGTGCTATTAGAAAATTAAAAGTTTATAAAAATCCTATTTGGGTTGCACAGATTACAACAACAGATAAACAAAAACTTTTATTTTCTTCACCTAAGTCTATGTTTGAATTTTATTTTGTACCATTTAATTTTCCAGATTATAAAATTGAATCAAGTGATGATATTGTAGAAATTTTAGTAACAGATTATAAAACATCTAAAATCATCAATGCAAGAAGTGCTTATTATGTTTATGGTTCTAATAAAACATCTCCAGCTGGTGATGATTTACCTGCATTTGAGAAAGAAGAAGATGCTAAGAGTTTTTCTTTGATTCATAAGGGTAGAAGGATTATGAGATTTTCAAAAGTTCCTTATGGTTTAATAAAACTATTAAACGGTGATATCTAAAAATATTAAAGAAGATTTATTCTTCTTTAATATACTTCTTATATTTAAAACAACTAATTCCTCTCTATATTAATTATTACTTAAAATATTAATTTATATCATTAATTTAAATTTATTGACACTTATCAAGTTTTTTTTTCCTTTTTTATATTAAAATTTTACTTAGTTCTTATATCGCTAAAGGAGAAAAAGTATGGAACCTATTTTAATTGTTAGACCAGAAATCGCTTTAAATGATTTCTTGCCTATATTTTTAACTTCTTCATTTGTATTGCTATTTGGACTATTTTATGTAGCTATTTATACGCTAGTGAAGATGGGTAAGCTAAAAAGTATATACATGCCTTTGGCATATATATTTTGGGCTTTACAAACATATTGTATGTTTTACTTCGTTGACAAGATTCAAAGTAGTGATTTTACTATGAAAGCAATGATGGTAGTGATGGTAGCTTATTTAATTTTACCTCACTTATATTATCATTTGAATCAAAGAAGCGAAGAAAGATATGAACAATAAAAAAGAAGGAGAAACAAGTGTCAAAAAAAGTTGTTTCAGTATGGACAAGTATTCCTTTTTGGAGAAAATCAGCTGCGTGGGTAACTGGTTTTGCTTCAATATTACTAATTTGGCTTACATTCGATTCTATTGGTCAAATTACTATGGGAACAGATGCAGATCTTAAAGCTGGTATTACAAAAAGAGTACCAGGACCAACTGTAATTAATTATAAAATTACTTACGAGATGGATACAAAAAGAGGTCATGAGGTGCCAGTTATTGGTGAAAAAGAAAAGTTTTTTGGTAGAGATGATTGGAGTGAGGAAGAAGCTAGAGCGTTACTTCACTTAGGAAAATTAGGATCTCAAACGAAAAACTGTATGAACTGTCATACTTTATTAGGAAATGGTGCATATTATGCTCCTGATTTAACTAAAGCATGGCTTGATCCAGCATGGGGACCAAATGGACCATATTTAGGAATGACTAATTCTAAAACAAAAGAAGAAGCTATGTCTAAATTTTTACAAAATCCATCTCAATTCCCAACTCATGAAAGAATGATGCCAAACCTTGGTATTACTGAAAAAGAGGCTATTGGACTTGTAGCATTCTTAAAACATATGTCTTCAATTGATACTAATGGTTTTCCAAGAAACTTTGGAAGAATGTCAACTGATGGTGTAACAGGAGCGATACATGGAAAATAGTTTTAAATTTGAATCTCAAAAATTAGCAACTTGGTATTTTACAGTTGCAGCTATTTTATTTGGAGCTCAGTTATTAATGGGTCTTATTGCAGCAACTCAATTTTTATATCCAAGTTTTCTTTTTGAAATCTTTGATTTTTCAGTTGCTAGAATGGTACATATTAATGCACTAGTTGTATGGATGTTATTTGCAATGATTGGTTCTGTTTATTGGTTATTACCAGAAGAAACAGGAATTGAAACAGTTGGTATTAAATTTGGTAAATTAGCATTTTTTGTTTTAACTGCTGCTATTACTGTTGTTGTTTTAGTTTATATCATTGTTCAAGTAGGACCAGCAACAGAAGCATCTATTTGGTTTATTCATGAAGGTAGAGAATATATTGAAGCTCCAAGATGGGCTGATATTGGTATCGTTGTTTGTGTATTAGTTTTTGTTGCAAACTTATTCTTAACTGCAATGAAAGGTAGACAAACAGGTATTGTAACTGTACTTATGGCTGATGTTTTAGCTCTTGCTGGACTTTATTTAGCTGGTATGTTCTTTACTGATAATATTTCTATGGATCAATACTGGTGGTGGTGGGTAATTCACTTATGGGTTGAAGCTACTTGGGAAGTATTTGTTGGTTGTTTATTATCTTATGGATTAATTAAAATAATAGGTGCACGAAGAGAAGTAGTTGAAATGTGGCTATGGATTGAAGTTTCAATGTTATTTGGATCTGGTATTTTAGGTATGGGTCATCATTATTTCTGGATCGGTACTCCTGAGTACTGGTGGGAAATTGGTGCGCTATTTTCTGCTCTTGAGCCTGTTCCGTTAATTGCTATGTTTGTTCATGTAATTTATGACTGGGGTAAAGAAACTGGTATTAAAGAAGGTCAAGGTGGTAAACACGAAATGACTAACTCACCTGCATTTACTTGGTTTGTAATGAATGCATTTGGTAACTTTTTAGGTGCTGGTATCTGGGGATTCTTCCATACACTACCACAAGTAAATATTTATACTCATGGTACTCAGTTTACTTCAGCACATGGTCACTTGGCATTCTTTGGTGCTTATGCGACTATTTTAATTGGAATGTTCTATATGGCAGTTCAAGGTAAAAATAACGTTAAGATTTTAAGAGCTACTTTTGATTCTAAAATGGCTTTATATCTAATTAACTTTGGTGTAATGGGAATGACTGTTGCATTAACGATTTCTGGATATGGACAAGTTTTAGTTGAACGTGCTCAATTTGGTGCTACATGGGAAGGTTTCTTTGTATCACAAAACTTCGTATGGTTTGTACAAGGTTTAGGTTGGAGACTTGCAATGGGTGTTGTTACTCTTGTTGGATTTGCTTACCTTATCAAAGATTTACTTACTATTGGACGAAGTCCATTAAACGAAAAATAAGGAGATAGATATGTTTGAACCAATGACAGATGTGATTCCTAGTTTTTTTGGAATATTAAATCAAGGACCATTAACGTTAACACTATTTCTTCATACTTTTATTATACTTCCAATGTTTTGGATTTATAAATCAGAGAAGAAAAGATTAGAAGAAGAACAAGATTAGAACAAGTTAGAAACTTTATGGGGAGGGTATCCTCCCCATAAGGTAAGTTTGTCGAAACTTAAATGAGATGTTAGCTAAGTGCTCTTAATAGCACCTAATATTTAAAGTATAGTTTTAAATTTTATATAAGGAGAAATAATATGAAATTAAGTAAAATTCTAGGTTTATCTGCGTGTAGTGCAATGATGGTAACATCAATGTTTGCAGGAACGTCTAATATGGACTTTCCAGTTGTTTATGAAAAAGAGTGTCAAGGGTGTCATGGTCCAATCCATCAAGGTGGTGTTGGTTCTGATTTAAGACCAAAAGCTTTAAAGAAAATGGAAAGACATAATTTAAGAGATGCAATTTTAAATGGTGTTACTAATACTGCTATGCCTCAATGGGATCATAGTTTTTCTAAAGATGATGCTGATGGTATGGTTGATTGGTTAATGGGTTGGGAAGATAATACTAATTTTAAAACAGATTTCAAACAAATTCATGGAAGTTGGACTAAATTAGCTGACAGAAAAGCATTAGCTAAAAAATATCCAAAATCACATGATACAAAATCTGTTTTAGATATTACATTTGCAACAGAAAGAGATGCTTCTTTAGTTGATTTTATTGATTCAACTAATGGAAAAGTATTATCTCGTCATAAAGCTGGATTTGCAGTTCACGTTACTGTAACTAATAAGAAAAATCCAAGATATGCTTATTCTATCTCTAGATCTGGTAGATTAACTATGTTTGATATCGCTGCTCCTGGTCAACCTGCACTTGCTTCTGTTCAAGTTGGTTTTGAATCACGTGGATTAGCTGTATCTCCAGATGGTAAATATGTAATTGCTGGTAACTACACTCCAGGTGGAGCAGTACTTTGTGATGCAATGACTTTAGAGCCATTAAAAGCATATGATACTTCTGCAGTTATTAACACAGATGGTCAAATTGAAGCTTCTAGAGTTGCTTTCTTAGCTGATACACCTTATGGTCCTTATTTTGCAATGGCACTTAAAGATGCAGGTCGTGTATATATTATTGATTATTCAAAACCTGATTTTCCAATTGTAGGAGATGTTCCTAATATTGGTAAAATTCTTCATGATGCTTTCTTAAATGAAGATGAAGGTAAAGATTTTGGTAGATACGTTATGGTTGCTTCTCAAGGAAGTGATTTAATGGGTATTGTTGATTTCAAAAACAAAAATTTAGCTGCTAAAGTTTATACTGGTAAAAAATCTAAACCACATCCAGGTCAAGGTTCTTCTTGGTATAACAAAACTATGGGTAAACAATTACATGCAACTGTTACTATGAATCAAGGTTCTGTAGTAATTTGGGATTCTAATTGGAAAATAGTTAAAAAAGTTAAAACTTCTGGTGGTGGATTATTTATTGGTACTGCTCATCATACTCCATATTTATGGGCTGATACTGTTTTAGGTAAACCTGCAACGTATAATGAAGTTCATTTAATTAATAAAGAAACTTTAACAGTTGATAGAATAGTTAAAGTTGGTAAAAAAACTGGTCAATTAATTGATGCTAAAACTAAAAAAGTATTACAAACTTGGGATGCAACTCAGTATAAAACTGTAACTTTCCCAGAATCTAAACCTCAAATTGGTAGAGATAAGATTGTTGAATATACTTCAAAAGTTGGTGCTAAAGTTAAAAATCCTGTTCAACCAAGATTATTACATGCTGAGCCTGCTAATCATGGTAAATGGACAATGATTTCTGAATGGACTACTGGTAGAATTGGTATCTATGAAGCTAAAACTGGTAAATTTATTAAATATATTAATAACTTAACAACTCCTACGTTTACATACTCTGTTGAACACAGACAAACTATTCCTGGAGCTTAATTAAGCTTACTATTCATCTCTTCTTAGAGATGAATAGTTTTTTTTAAAATAATACTCTTTCCTCTTAAACTTTCAAATACAAATCTTATAATAATAAAAACAAACAAAAGAGAATA
>CBDCZH010000008.1:0-33356 GCA_965224485.1 Arcobacteraceae bacterium
CTTTGATTTTACCAGTATAACCATCAAATTTTAAAGCATTTGCTTTAGCAATAGTTCTTTGCTCATCATTTAGACTATATTTATCAAATCCAAAATAAATAGTTTGTACATATTGGTTTTTACCATTTACTACAAAATAATTACCCTTACCTTCGCTAGTAATATCAGCAATATCAGCAGCCATTGTATTATCTTCAACTTTCATATTGTTTAATGAAGCCTCTGAATTATTTGCAACATCGTTATTAACTTCCATGCTTTTTTGGCTACAACCAGTAAATAATACTGCTGCAATTAAAAAAGAGTATAAACTTAAGTTTTTCATTGTTCTTATCCTTATGCGTATTTTAGAAAATTCTACTAAAAAATAACTTAATTACCCATTTAAAAAATGCTTTTACCAATCAATTGATTGTAATTTACCATTTTTTAAGGGAAAAAGAAAAGATTTGTTATAATTTACCCTAATTATTCCTAAAGAACTTTTCCCATTAAATGTTTTTGTATATAAAATTGACTCACCATCACTTGAAAATTTTGGAAATTGATTTAATCCATTTGTTGTAAGTCTTTTCAAAAAATCACTTTTTGTAGAAACTAAATATAGATTAAATGTTTTTTGTGCAAACTCATTATTGCTTTCTTTACTAACATAAACTACATAATTTTTATATGTACTTGCAGAGGCATTATTTCGTCCGTGAAAAATCAGTCTCTCAACTCCCCTACTTCCTATTTTTTTAGAGAAAATATTTGGATATTTTAATCTATCTGAAACAAAAACAATTTTTGTGTCATTTTCAACAAAATGAGCTCCTACATCAATACCTTTGTATTTAGTAAGTCTTGTTTTTATCTTTGTTCTTAAATCATATAAATAAATATCTGGTTGTCCTTGAGGAGCTGCTGTTATAAGAATCTTTTTACCATCACTACTAACATCAGAAGCTACAACCATACCTTCTGACTCCATTATAGTTTCTTTTGCCCCTGTATAAATATTTAACTTAACAACTCTAGGATTAGCTGCACTATAAGTAGTATAATAAAATTCTTTTTGATTTTTATTAGCCCATTTAGGGAAAATATTTAAACCACCTTTTACAATAGTTTTTTGATAAGTTAAAGTATAATCAGCAATTACAATTTCTGCTTGTTTCGCACTTTTATAAATTGAAAAAATAACAAACTTATCCATCCAAGAAATACTTGGAGCATTTAGGTACTTGTTAATCAAAATAGATACCCTGTGAGCAATAAAAGGGTAGCGTTTAAAGTCATTTGAAGACAGGGTCTTATTTATTACTACAAGTCGCTTATTTACATCATATAACTTTAGTTTTAAACTCAAACCACCAAAAGCACTTTGAACTAAATCTAAATTTAAATATAAATCAACACTATTATTTCCTAAAACCAACATATCTGGTTGTTTCTCAAAATTAGTCTTTAATTTAAAGTCTAAAACATTAAAATGTCCACTTACTTCTAAATCTTTTTTAATCATTTTAGCTATTTTATTAACTATGATTGAATTATTATTTGTACTTGCACTTGAAATAACTATACTTGGTAAATTTCTTGCTTTTTTTACTATTTCCAATTTTGCATCAACTGCAAATAAAGAGACAAATGAAAACATCAAAATAAATATTATTTTTCTCATTCTAAACCTTCTGCTGTAAATTTTACTTCTAATTGCATCACTCTACCCTTATTATGTTTAGGATATGTTAATGACATTTGTTCATTCAAAAATTCTTCTAATTTATTATTAAAATTATCATTTGAGGAAGGAGATCTAAATCTATAAGAAAAAGCACCATCTTGGCTAATCATAATTAAAACTTCTGCTGATAATTTATCAACAATTAACATGGGAACCCATCTTTGTGTTAATAATTCATAAATTTTTGAGAAATATATATCGCTTTTATTCTTAGAATCAGCGCTTGCACTACTGCTTGTTCTTGTTTTTACAGTATCTAGAAGTTTTGAAACTGTGATATTGTTTGTTTTTCTTTGTTTTTCAAATTTTGCTTTAAATCTACTTGTAACTATTGCTTTTTTAACATTTAAAACATCTTCTTTAACAACTTTTTCATGCTTTACTTTTACATTTGCAAAAAGAGATTTTACACTTGTTGTTGTTTTAGCTGTAATCGCTTTTGATTTTTGAACTATTTCTTGTGATTTTTTACTATCTTTTTGATCTCTTTTATTTCTTTTATCTATTTTAGAATTATCTACAATCATAATTTCTAATTCTAAAACAGTATTTTTTGAAATTGCATCAAATTTTTGTGCTTTTTCTTCTGAAACATATAATAAAAAAAGTATGAAGAAAAATAGATATACACTTAAAGCTATTAGACCTGATAAGTAAAAATTCTTATTTTTTGAAGTATTAGTACCTATGTACATATTTAACCATCAGTTATAAGTGAGACTTTATAAAAACCAGCTTCTTTTACTGATTTTAATACAAACATAATATCATTGTAAATAAGTGTTTTATCTGCTCTTATATGTATAGGTGTTTCTTTATTTTTATTACGTGAAAAAAGAATAAAACTATCAGCGAAAGTCTCAATTGCATACTTTTTCTTGCCAATTCTTATTTCTCTATTTCCAGTTATTATTATTGATATTTTTTTACTATCTTGTAATTGTCTTGACTTACTTCCTTTTGGAAGATTAACAGACTCTTCAAACTCAATTACAGGAGCAGTAACCATTAATATTGCTAATAAAACTAACATAATATCAACTAAAGGGGTAATATTTAAATCTGGTTTTTGGTTATAATCATACACGTTTTAAGCCTTAGCTATCAAAATTTCTGATTGTGCCTTTAAATAAACATTTAGCTCATAAACTTTTCTCACAATTATTTGATGAAAAGTATAAGCAAATATTGCTACAAAAATACCAGCAGCAGTTGCAACTAATGCTTCACTAATAGCAGGAGCTATTACAGAAAAGCTTACCTTTGCTTGAGATGAAAACATGGCAAAAGATTCTAAGATACCAACAACAGTTCCAAATAAACCAACGAATGGTGAAGTTGAAGAAATAATTGATAACCATGATATACCAGTACTTGCATCTTTAATAATAG
This sequence comes from Arcobacteraceae bacterium, assembly GCA_965224485.1. Lineage (GTDB taxonomy): Bacteria > Campylobacterota > Campylobacteria > Campylobacterales > Arcobacteraceae > NORP36. Next base: position 3,122 of record CBDCZH010000008.1, read on the forward strand.
TAATTTCACAAGCGTGTAAAATAGATTTAGACTTTAAATTGTTACTACATTTACTTAAAGCAGATAAAGGACTTAATTCACTTCCTCTAGCAGTTAAAGCATTTAATGAGTTTTCTTCAGTAGCAATAAAAGAACTTAAATAGAGATATTTATATATAAATATCCAAAAAACTGTGATTAGATAAATAGACAGTAAAGCTAATACAAAAATTGTAATAGCTCCACTGTTATTAAAATAATTTAATATAGAATCAATCATTAAACTTACGCAAATGAGTTGATTTTAGCTTCAACTGCAGCAATTGAAACATTTGCATCAGATACTGAAGCAACTAAAGTTTTAGCAGCTTCAATAGCTTTAGAAATATCTGAGTCTCCGCCTTGTGTTAAAGAAACAGCACCATCAGCTAAAACATCAACTGAAGTTTCTGAAACTTTCACATGACCCCAGTTAATAGCAACTGCTTGCATTGAATTTTCTTGTTCAATCATAATTACACCAACTGTAAGTGAAGATACTAATGAGGCATGCCCAGGTAGTACTCCAAACTCTCCCTCTTTTCCAGGAAGAGTTACAGTTTTAACGTCACCGTTAAAAATTGAACCATTTGGTGTAACTATTGATAATTTAATTGTATCCATAATTTATGCCTTAATGGTTATTTCATACTCTCAGCTTTAACTAAAGCTTCGTCCATTCCACCAACCATATAAAATGCTGCTTCTGGAATATCATCATACTTACCATCTAAGATTCCTTTGAATCCAGCAATAGTATCAGATAATTCAACATATTTACCAGGAGAACCTGTAAATACTTCTGCAACAAAGAATGGTTGAGATAAGAATCTCTCAATTTTTCTAGCACGAGCAACAGTCATTTTATCTTCTTCTGATAATTCATCCATACCAAGAATTGCAATAATATCTTGTAAATCTTTATACTTTTGAAGAACTGATTGAACACCTCTAGCAATATCATAGTGCTCTTGCCCTAAAATATCAGCAGATAAAATTCTTGAAGATGAATCCAAAGGATCAACTGCAGGATAAATACCTTTTTCAGCAATTTTTCTGTTTAAGTACTGTTGTTGCATCTAAGGTGAGCAAAAACAGAAGCAGGAGCTGGATCAGTTAAATCATCCGCAGGAACATATACAGCTTGTACAGATGTAATAGAACCTTTATTAGTAGATGTAATTCTTTCTTGTAACTTACCCATTTCAGAAGCAAGTGTTGGTTGGTAACCAACAGCTGAAGGAATTCTACCTAATAATGCAGACATTTCAGAACCTGATTGTGCAAATCTAAAGATATTATCAACAAACATAAGTACATCAAGTCCCTTTTTCATCTCTAAAATACTCAGCCATAGTAAGACCTGTTAAGGCAATTCTATTTCTAGCACCTGGAGGCTCAGACATTTGACCGTAGCACAGTGCAACTTTGTCAAGTACGTTTGAATCTTTCATTTCGTAATAAAGATCATTACCTTCTCTTGTTCTTTCACCAACACCAGCAAATACAGAATAACCAGAATGTTTAAAAGCAACATTATGAATTAATTCCATAATAATTACTGTTTTACCAACACCAGCACCACCAAATAGTCCTACTTTTCCACCTTTAGAATAAGGAGCAAGTAAATCAACTACTTTAATACCTGTTTCAAACATTTCAGTTTTAGTAGATTGTTCTTCAAAAGCAGGTGCTTCTCTGTGAATAGACCATCTTGGAGTATCTGCAGGAACTGGTTCACCTTCATCAACTGGTTCACCAATAACGTTAAATATTCTTCCTAATACAGCTTCACCAACAGGTACCGTAATAGGACCTCCAGTAGCTATACATTCTTGACCTCTAGTTAATCCTTCAGTCATATCCATAGCAATAGTTCTAACTCTACTATCACCAATGTGTGCAGCAACTTCTAATACTAATCTATCATGATTAGCATTGTAAATGTAACTTCAATCGCTTCGTTTATTTCTGGTAGGTATCCGTCGAATTCTACATCAACAACCGGACCCATTACCTGAATAATTTTACCTTTCATACGGGCAGCTCCTTTATATTATTTTAATGATTCTACACCAGAGATAATTTCTATTAACTCTGTTGTAATTGCAGCTTGTCTAGCTTTGTTATATTCAATTGTTAAAGAATCAACTTTTTCTTTAGCATTGTTTAGTAGCTGCTTCCATAGCTTGCATACGCGCACTATGTTCTGCAGCTAATGAGTCTATTAAAGCGTAATACATATTGAAATCAATATATTTACCTGTTAATTCATTTAACACTTCTTCATCATCATCTGGTTCAATATCTAACATTGAAGTTTCGTTATCACTAGCTTCTACATTTTCCAAAGAAATTGGTAATAACTCTCTGATTTCATAATTTTCTTGCGTTAGCATGTTTAAAAATCCATTATAAATTAATATAACTTTATCAGTTTTACCAGTACTAAAATCTTCAACAACATCTTTTATAAAATCAGCCGCTTTTTCATAATCAGGAGCAGCAGAAAGTGTAGATATTTTTTGTAATAAATCTTGTTTTTGGAAACTTAAAGTAATCAACACCTTTTCTTCCAGAAACTCTAAGTCTTACATTAATACCCTTAGTTTCAAACTCTTCCATCATTTTCATAACAGCTTTAATTGTTGCCATATTAAAACCACCACAAAGACCTTTATCAGCAGTAACGAAAACAATATCTACTGTTTTAGGATTATCATTTTGAAGAAAATGCTTTAGAAGTATTTCCTTCATCTTGAACTTTGTTAACTCTTGAAGCAATTTCAGAAAGTATCTGGTTGATCTTTTTCGCATAAGATCTAGCTTGCTCAGACAATTGTCTTGTTCGTGTAAGCTTTGCAGAAGATACAACTTCATTGCATTAGTAGTTTTTTGAGTGTTTTTAACACTTCCAATTTTTATTTTAATCTCTTTTAAGTTAGCCATAGACTATCCTTATTTAGCACTAAATACAGTCTTTGAACTCTTCTAATGCTGATTTTAATGCTGTTTCAGTATCATCATCTAATTTTTTCTTAGATTTAATATCTTCTAAGATATTTGAATACTTTTGCTCAATAAATGTATGTAATTCACCTTCGTATCTTACAACATCAGCAACAGCAACATCTTCCAAGTAACCTTTTGTACCAGCATAAATGATACAAATTTGTTTCTCAATTACTAAAGGAGCGTTAACACCTTGTTTAAGAACTTCAACCATTCTTTGACCTAATTCTAATTCTTTTCTTGTATTTTCATCAAGATCAGATGCGAATTGTGCAAATGCTTCTAATTCTCTAAATTGAGCAAGTGATAGTTTTAACGTACCAGCAACTTGTTTAGTAGCTTTAATTTGTGCAGCTCCACCAACTCTTGATACAGAAAGTCCAACATTAATAGCTGGTCTAATACCTGAGTTAAATAAACTTGTTTCTAAGGAAGATTTGACCATCTGTAATAGAAATAACATTTGTTGGAATATAAGCAGCAACATCACCAGCTTGAGTTTCAATAATTGGTAATGCAGTCATAGAACCACCACCAGAATCATTAAGCTTAGCAGCTCTTTCAAGTAATCTTGAGTGAAGATAAAATACATCACCTGGGAATGCTTCTCGACCCGGAGGGTCTTAATAATAAGTGACATTTCTCTATAAGCAACCGCATGTTTAGTTAAATCATCATAAACAATTAAAACATGCTTACCATTATCTCTAAAATACTCACCAATTGTAACAGCTGTATAAGGACTTAAGAATTGTAATGCAGCTGAATCAGATGCACTAGCATTTACAATAATAGTATATTCCATTGCTCCTGCTTCTTCTAATGTTCTTACAACAGATGCAACAGTTGAAGATTTTTGACCAATTGCAACATAAATACAAATAACATCTTGACCTTTTTGATTAAGAATTGTATCAATAGCAATAGTTGTTTTACCAGTTTGTCTATCACCAATAATAAGCTCTCTTTGACCTCGTCCAATAGGAACAAGTGCATCAATTGCTTTAATACCAGTTTGTAATGGTTCATGAACTGATTTTCTAGCCATGATTCCAGGTGCTTTTTCTTCAACTACTCTGTGTTCAGCTGCTTCAATAACACCTTTACCATCAATTGGTTCACCTAATGCATTTACAACTCTTCCAATCATAGCTTCACCAACTGGTGTTTCTAAGATTTTTCCAAGTCTTTTACAAGAAGTACCTTCTCTAAGACCAGTACCCTTACCAAGTACAACAATACCAACTGAAGACTCTTCTAAGTTTGAAGCAAGACCTTTTTCGCCATTTTCAAACTCAACGATTTCACCAGCCATAACATTCTTAAGACCGTATACTTGTGCAATACCATCTGCATAAGAGATGATTTTACCTGTTTCATTTACGTCTACATTTAATTCAAAATTATCAATTCGCTCTTTTATAATAGAACTGATTTCATCTGCTTGAATTTTTGAACCCATTCAAATTCTCCTTTATAGTTTCTAAACTGCTTTTAAAATATGGTCAATCATTTGTGATTTTAGTCTTTCTTTAGAAAAACTAATTTCAACACCTAATCCATCGATATCAACTTTGATACCATCATAATCACATACATTTTGTGTTAATTCTAAATTAACATTAAATTTTTTACTAAATTGTTCCGCTATGCTAGTGATATAATCACTTGATAGTTCATTGTTTGTATATACAATACCCATGTAACTATTTTGTATAGCTGACATTTGTTTTTGTAATTCACTTACAATAAAAGGAATAATATCTAATCTTTTTTTACTACCAAGTAGTTTAATTAAATTCTTTAAAGTATCACTACAGTTATCTATTAAAGAAATAACAAGCTCAACTTTTTTAGAGTTTTTAACTTCAACTGAAGAGATAATATTTAGAAACTTTTCATCTGCATATACAGCTGAAAGTTCTTTTAATTCATTAAAAATCAAAGAAGTAGCTTTCGCATCTTTCCCCTCAATTAACGCTTTAACATATCTTTTTGCAACTAAATCATTCATCTATGCCACCTTCTTTAGAACAATATTTGCTAATTCTTCTTGAGAAAGAGCTATATTTTCAGATTTCAGTAACTCGTTGAGTATTTCAGAAACAACTTCTTTTTTTGCTTTTCTAGTTTCAACTTCGATTTTAGCATCAAAGTTTTTACCTAAATTAACAATATCATTATCAACTGTTTCTTCAATTTTAGCTTTAACAGAAGAAATATCTGCCTTAGCATCTTGAACAATTTCAATTGATATTTTTTTTGCTTCATCTAAAGAGGCAGCTGCATTATCAACTTTATCTTTTGAAGCTTTTAAAGTATCTTGTACTTTGTCAAGTTCAGCTTGAATATCTAAGCTTCTTTGAGCAAAGAATGCTTTAATTTTATCAGCAAGTAAATACCATAAAATACCAGCAAAAATTATAAAGTTTACGGTTCTTTGAATAATATCAGTTTCCGCACCATCGCTGTTAGCAAACAATGCTAAAGGAGATAAAGTTAATCCAAGTAATAATAATTTTTTCACCATCTCTCCTTATATTGAGCTAAGCTTAGCTTTTAGGCTCTCAGTAAACTGAGGCATAGAAGCATTTAATGATTTTTTCAACTCAACAATTTCTTCATCTAACTCTTTTGTAAAATTAGAATATTTATTTTCAATATCTAATTTTGCAGTAGTTAATTTAGAATTCGCAAGCTCTAAAGCTTCATTTTGTGCTTTTTCTCTAATTGCAGCAGCTTCTTTTTTTGCATTTGCAATTACATCGTTCGCTTCAGACAACATACCATCTACATCAGCAGTGTTTGATTTTGCATTCTCTAAATCAGTTTTAATTGACTCAGTTCTATCATCCATATGCTTAAGTAAAGGCTTAAATAGACAAGTGTTTAGTCTGGCAAGCACTAGTAAAAAGATAATACCAGAACTAAGCATCAATACAGGACTTATGTCTAACATTCATTCCTCCATGTTTATTACAGTTTAGTTTGACTAAAACTGATTAATTTTATCTAAATCATCTAAAATAAGAGTTTAAATGAGGGAGGAAATTTAATATTTATTATAAAGTGTTACTAAAGGTATTTGATATTTTGTCAATATCTTCTTGAGAGTTAATTTCTATCTTAAAATAGTTCTTTTCAGCTTTAACTTTTAAGTTCAAACCTTCTAGATTTTTTACTACATTTTGCAGTGGATTGAAATCAAATTTTTTATTTTTAGGCTCTTTTTTATCTTTTTTTGGTTCATCTTTTTGTTTTAAAATTTTTACTAATTTTTCAGTTTCACGAACTGATAGTTTTTGACCAAGAACAGAATCTGCAACTTTTTTTTGATCAATGTCAGAAAGTCCTAACATTACTTTTGCATGACCAGCTGTGATTTTATCATTTGCTAAAAACTGCTGAACATAAGCACTTAATTGTAAAAGCCTTAGAGTATTTGTAATAGAAGTTCTACTTTTAAAAACTTTTAAAGATAACTCTTCATGAGTTAAAGAGTGTTCATTTATTAGTTGTGCATAAGAATAAGATAATTCAATAATATTTAAATCATCTCTTTGAATATTTTCTATTAGAGCAACTTCTCGCAGTTGCATAGAATCTAAACTAATTATAGAAACTTTAATTTTATCAATGTTTGCTAATTTATGAGCTCTTAATCGTCTTTCACCAGCAACAACTATATAAGAGTTTTCATTTTCATCATCTCTTATTACAGTAATAGCTTGTAAAAGTCCATATTCTTTTATTGATGAAGCTAGTTCTAAAAGTTTCTTTTCATCAAAAATTTTTCTTGGTTGATTAGGATTTGCTTTTATTAAATTTACATCAACTGATGTTACATCTTTTGGGTGGTCTGTTGAGTTTTCATAAGCACTCTCAACTTCTCCTAATAATTCACTTAATCCTCTACCTAATGCCATTTTTTATCCTGCAATCGCGCGAGCTAAGTTATTATAAGCTTTAGTACCAACTGCGCCACCATCGTAAAGCATAATTGGTTTACCAAAACTTGGACTCTCTGCTAATTTAACATTTCTTGGAATTACTACATAAGAGTTATCATCAATTTTAAATAATTTACTCTCAAAATGTTGAGCAAGATCTGCAAATACTTGTTTTGATAAGTTATTTTGACTACTATACATAGTAGGTAAAAAACCTTTTATTTCAAGCTGTCTATTAATTGTTTGTTTAACTAATTTAATAGTATTTAATAGTTGTGCTAAACCTTCAAGTGCGAAAAACTCACACTGAATAGGAATTAGAACAGAGTTTGCGGCGGAAAGTGTATTAATAGTAATTGGTCCTAAAGCTGGAGGTGAATCAATTATAATAAAATCATAATCTTTTCTAATAGGGTCAATTTTTCTTTTTAAAACTAATTCTCTATCACTATTATTATTTTTATAGAACTCTTTTTCAATTCCAACAAGTCCAATATTTGAAGGAGCTACCTTTAAGTTCTCAATTTCAGAGTCAAGAATAATTTCATTTAATTCTTTAGTTCCTAACATAACGTGATAAATATTATACTCATAAGTATCTCTTTGAAATCCTAAAGAAGTTGTCGCATTTGCTTGAGGATCAGCATCAATTAGAAGTACTCTCTTACCTTGAAGCGCAAGTGCTGCACTTAAATTAACCGCTGTAGTAGTTTTACCCACTCCACCTTTTTGATTTGCTATTGCTATAACTTCTGTTATCATCTTAGACTAAACACCTTTTCATTATTAATTTGTATTGATCCATCATTATTTAATACTGCGTTTTTAAGTGAAACTTTTTTATTATCTAATGTTACATGGAATTTTTTACTTCTTTGGAATTCTATCACATATTCATTTAAAGTTTTCTGCCATGAAGAAGTATTTTTCAATTTAGCAAAATACTTATTTAATAAATCGCTTATATCTATGCTTATATCTAAAAAGCCAAAAGAAGGACTGACTTCTTGTAAATTAAGACCAATACCACAGTAAACTAGGTCATTTGAACAAGAAGTAATAGTTCCACCTATTTTTTTATCTTCTATATAAAAATCATTAGGCCATTTTAACCAAAGTTTTGAGCCTAAGTCTTCTAAAAGTTTTTTTAAAACAAATGAAAAATATATTGAAGTACTTTGTAATGGTAAATCTTGTGGTAAATCTTTTTTTTCTAAAACAAAAGAAAAAAACAAGTTCCCCTCTCTTCCACTCCAAGAATTACCCCTACTACCAAGTCCATTATTTTGATTTCTTGTAAGAATACAAAGAGGCGAAATATAAGAATTAGTTTTAATATAGTTTTTTAAATATGTATGGGTAGAATCTACTTCTTTTAAATTAATTATTTTCATAAATTATTATACTAAAATTGATATTAATATAAATTATATATAAGCTCATCTATAATATTAAAACTCTTAATTAAATAAAAGGATATTCTTTGCTAGATCCAGTTTTACCAATAGCACTATATTTAGCTTTTGGATATTTTTTCAAAGTATTTAAAAAAGACCACTCTGCTGCATTAGTAGATTTTGTCATATATTTTGCACTTCCAGCAATGATATTTATAAAAATTTATCCTCTTAAATTAGATTTAGAAATTTTAAATCTTATTTTTATGTTTAATACAATCATTTTACTAAATCTTGTTCTAATGTTTTACTTAGGAAAGTTATTTAAATTTGATAAAAAAACTTTGGCAACTTTTATTGTAGTTGGAACTTTTGGGAATACTTCTTTTATAGGTTTTTCATATATAGACGCTTTTTATGGAGAGAACTATGTTGTTTACGCTTTAATATATGATTTATTTGGTTCATTTTTACTAGTAGTTTCTTTAGGAACTTTTATAATTAACTGGGGAAGTGGTGAACATATTAATATAAAAGCCATAGGAAAAAAAGTTATTTTCTTTCCACCTATTATTATGTTTTTTATAACACTGTTTTTAAAGTTTTTTACAATTCCTATTTTTATACATAATACGGCTGAAGTTATTGGAAATACTTTAGTGCCACTTGCCATGATTGCAATAGGAATGAAACTAGAACTTAAAAATATTTTTTATAAATTTACAACAACAACTCTACTTTTATGTACAAAAATGATTGTAGTTCCAATACTAGTAATGATTTTATTTTCATTCTTTTATAATCTAAATGATACCTGGAGCAAGGTAACTATTTTAGAAGTAGCAATGCCACCTATGACAACAGCAGTAATTTTAGCAATTCAAGGTGGATTAGATGAGAAACTAGCGATTAATGCCCTTGTGCTTGGAGTTTTATTCTCCTTAGTATCTGTAACGGGGTTTTATCTTTATCTGGGATAAAGATAATGAATAATGAATAATGAATAATGAAAGTGTGACAAGTTTTATTTAAACAAAACTTAAATAAAATTAACGAAAGTGAATTTTAAAATTATTCACTATTCATTATTAATTATTCATTCTATTAAATCTTTCAGATTTAATCGTTTCCCTCTTATATAATCACCAGCATTTACTGCTTTTTTAGATGGTGCTTGTAAAGTTTTGATTTTTAGACTTCCTTTTTTACATCCTATAATTACATAATCTTTTGCAATATCTAGGATTTCACCTTCTTTGTTTTCTGAGTTTTCATCTATTAAACTTATTTCTTTTAATTTTAGCCCTGAATTTAAAAATACACCTGGCCAAAAAGAGTAAGCTTTATATGTTTGGTATAGTTTTTTAGCATCACTAAAACTAACTTCTCCATGATCTTTTTTAATTTTTTTACAAAGTGAACTTAAAGAATTATTTTGTTTTTTAGGTTTTATATTTGAAAAATTATCTAAGGTATCAAGAGTTAAACTTGCTGCTATTTTAGCTAAAGAATCAAAAACTTCTTCTACTTCCATAGAAGCTTGTAGCTTTAAATATTTAAAACCTAAGATATCACCAGTATCTAAACCCTCTTCCATTAACATTGAAGTTACACCTGTATATATATCATCATTTAAGATAGCTTCTTGGATAGGAGAAGCACCTCTATATTTTGGCAATAATGAAGCATGCAGATTAATACAAGGAGCAAGATCAAGAATCTCTTTTGGCAAAATCTGACCATAAGCAGCTACAATTATAAAATCAAATTCAAGCTTTTTTATTTCTTCTAAGATTTCGGGGTTATTTCTTAATTTCAAAGGCTGAAAGATTGGAATACTTATATTATTATCTAGGCAAAACTGCTTAATATGAGGAGCACTTAGTATCTGTTTTCTACCTACTTTTTTATCCCCTTGGGTAAATAGAGCCACAAGTTCATAAGGGCTATTAAGTAAAACTTCAAAAATTTGCGTTGCATAAGAGGGTGTACCCATAAAAAGGATTTTTTTAGACATTTTATACCTTATTTTTTAAATAGTGTTCCAGTAGTATGATTTCCATCAAATAGATATTCATAAGAAGCTTTTAAATCAAAGCCTGAGCTTAAATACATAGGTATATTTCTTTTCATTAAAAAGTTAGCAGCTTTTAATTTTGTAACAATTCCACCTGTTGCAAATTCTGAGTTTGCTGAATGTTTCATTTCTAAATATTCTTCTTTAATAAAATTAACATTCTTATAAGCTTTTGAGTTTTTATTTGTATGAGGGTTGCTATCATAATAAGCATCAACATCACTTAAAATAACTAAAAGATCTGCCTTAAAAAAATACGCACAATGAGCACCTAATTGGTCATTATCACCAAATAACAACTCTTCATTTGCAATAACATCATTTTCATTTATAATAGGAATAATTTTATTTTTCAATAAAATTTCCATTATTTGTATTGCATTTTTACTTCTTTTTATTGAATCAAAATCTTCAGCAACTAAAAGTATTTGAGCACATTTAATATTATGATCAGCAAATCTTTTTTTATAATGTTTCATAAGTAAGGGTTGCCCAATAGCTGCTAGGGCCTGTCTATTTAAGATATTTGTTCTATCTAAATCTAAAGTAGTATTACCAGCAGCTACTGCACCAGAACTCACTAAAATTATTTCATAATCTTTTTCATTTTTAAGTTTTGATATTAGGTCAACTAAATTATTTAATCTTTGAAGTGCTAAATTTGAACCTTCTCGTAATACTGCACTTCCTACTTTTATTACGATTCTTTTCACTTGTCTAAACCAATTAATTCATATAAAGCATATGTAACTGCTTTTTCATTAAATCTTGTAATTGCTGAAAGAGGAATTACGAAAAATGGTTTATTATCATCATATCTATTAAACGTTAAGTCTTGAGCATAATATGGTAGTTTATCATCTATTCCAAACTCATTTGAGCTTGAAGCTTCTAAATCAATATCTTTTAGAAAAGCATTTATCTCTGCTTCTAAGTCTTCACCATAATAAGCATCCGTTTTACTTAAAGCAATTGCATATTTTCTACCAGCTAAATCATTTGAGAATTTTTTAAGCTCTTCTTTTAAAACTGCATACTGCTCACTTGTAGTTCTATAATTAGCAATATCAATCATAAAAAGTAAAGTTTTAGTTCTTTCAATATGTCTTAAAAACTCTAGACCTAAACCTCTTCCTTCACTTGCCCCATCAATAATTCCAGGAATATCAGCCATTACAAAAGAGTTATAATCTCCAACTTCAACCACACCTAATTTTGGCGTTAAAGTAGTAAACTCATAGTTTGCAATTTCTGGAACTGCATTTGATGTTATTGAAATTAACGTAGATTTCCCTACATTTGGATATCCAACTAAACCAACATCTGCAATAAGTTTAAGCTCTAAACGTATATTTCTTGTAGTTCCAGGAAGGCCTGGTTGAAAATATGTTGGTCTTTGATTTCTTGAATTTTTAAAGTGAGTATTTCCTAAACCACCTTTTCCACCTTCAATAAACAATTCTCTTTGACCTTCAACTAATAAATCATGAATTAATTCACCAGTATCATCATCAAATACTTGAGTTCCTGAAGGAACTATTAAAACATAATCAATAGCAGATTTTCCAGTCATACGGGAAGTCATACCTTGTTTACCATTATCAGCTTTTAAAACTCTTCGTCCTTTATACCAAGATAAAGTATCAGTATTGTTATCTACTAAAAAGTAAACATCTCCACCTTTACCTCCATCTCCACCATCTGGACCACCTTTAACAACAAACTTCTCTCGTCTAAAAGAAGAACAACCTTGTCCACCTTTTCCTGAAGTAACACTAAACTTAACACTATCTATAAACATAATAACCTCTATTTAATTATAAAGTAAAAAATTAAAACCGCTAGTTTTAATTTTAACGCTCTTGAGTTTTTACTTTCTTAATAAAAAAAGGGTGTAGGCAAAGCCATACACCCTTTTTAAAAATCAATTCCAAAGCTTACGAAGCGTAAACTGAAACTTTCTTTCTATTTTTATCTTTAACTTCAAATTTAACAAACCCGTCAATTAAAGCAAAAATTGTGTGATCTTTACCAATTCCAACATTAGAACCTACGTGTACTTTCGTACCTCTTTGTCTAATAATAATGTTTCCAGCTCTAACTTGCTCTCCACCATATTTCTTAACACCAAGTCTTCTACCTGCTGAATCTCTATTATTCTGTGTACTTCCTTGACCTTTTTTGTGAGCCATATCTTATTCCTTACGCAGCGATTTTAGTAATTCTAATTTTAGTGAAGCTTTTTCTGAAACCTCTTTTTAACTTAGAATCTTTTCTTCTTCTTTTTTTGTAAATGATAACTTTTCTGTCTCTATTTACACCAGTACCGTCTAAAACCACCTCAGCTTCTACTTTAGCAGAAGAGATAGCATCACCCATCTTTAGTTCACCATCGTTTATTGCTAAAACGTCAGTAATTTCTAAAGTTTCTTTAGCAGCTTTTCCAGTATAATCAATATCTAAGATATCACCCTCAGTTACTTTATACTGCTTACCACCACACTTAATAATTGCATACATATTTAATCCTCTAACTTATCAATCTTTATAAATATATTTCTTCTAACGGGACGGAATTGTATCTAACCTTACTTTAAACTTTCTTTAAGTCAAAGCTAAATTTAATAAAATTTCATTTTTGTTAAAATTTCTAGTGATAATCATATGATGTAGCTATTGCATCCATCTCAACAAGTACGTTTTTAGGCAATGTTCTTACTGCTACTGTTGACCTAACTGGTTTATGATCACCGAAGTATTGAGCGTATATAACATTAACAATTCCAAAATCATCCATGTTCTCTAAAAATATTGTAACTTTTATTACTTCATCAAAAGAACTTTGTGCTGCTTCAAGAACATTTTTTAAGTTTTCTAAAACTTGTATTGTTTGTTTTTTAATATCACGTTCTACTAACTCACCCTCAGGAGTTAATGCTATTTGTCCTGAAGTATAAACTAATCCATTCGCTTTAATAGCTTGTGAGTATGGTCCAATTGCGGCAGGTGCATTTGTCGTATTTATCATTTCCATATTTTATCCTTCATATATAAAGTTAAATAATTATCGCTTAGTTTAACATAATTTCTTAAAAATTGTCTAAATCATATCTAATTAACTTGCCTTTTTTTAATTGATAAATACTATCTTTTATTTTTCTAATTAAAATAGTTTTTTCTCTGAAATTCATAGTGGTATTGTATAAAACAGTATTAAGTTTAAGTGTATAAAACTTCATTAATAAAACACGAATTTCACTATTTAGTCTTTCATCATCATAATCTTCAAGTTTTTCATTTAATAAAATAGAATTTAAACTTGGATTATTTATATCTTGTGTCAAAAGTTCAAACTCATATTTATGAAATTCAAACATCGAAATATCAATTATGTCTAAAACTATTTGTAATCTATTATGATCTTCTAAAATAGCTTTTATTATGCATAACTCTGCTATATCTATTTTAGTTAAATTAGCACTTCTATTAATAACTGGACTATGTACTGTTTTAATTAGATTTTCTCTAATATTTAGTTTTTGAGCTAAATATCTTTTATACTCATCTTGAAAAATAGGAGTTAAAGTTTTTAAATATTCATTTGCTTCATTTAAAGCTTTTTGCTTTGAAGAAGGATCATTCAAATCATAATTTTGTATAATATAATCTAAAACAAAAGGAATAAAAGGCTGGGGTTTAGAAAAAATATTATTTAATTCTTCTATCTTTCCATCTTTTACCATATCAGCTGGATCAACTCCATCATCAAAAATAATAACCCCACCTTCAAAATCAGAATGAGATAACATAGTAGCAGCTTTAAAACCAGCCTTTAGTCCAGCTTTATCACCATCATAAGCTACTATTACTTTTGGTTCTCCTCTTTTTAACAAAGGAAGATGTTCTTTAGTTAGGGCTGTTCCTAATGTAGCAACTGAGTTAGTAAAACCAGCTTGATGAAGCATAATTACATCTAAGTAACCCTCAGTTACTATTATTTCACTTTTTTTATAAACTGATTCTTTTGCTAAGTTATATCCATATAATAATCTTGATTTATTAAATACTTTTGTTTGAGGAGAGTTAACATACTTTGCATTATGTCCTGTGATTGTTCTTCCACCAAAACCTGCGATTTTACCATTAAGTGAATATATAGGAAAAGTAATTCGTTCTATAAATCTTGAGTATAAACCATTTGTTCCAGTATCAACAATACCTAATTCTTTTGCATTTGCTAAATTTATATAATTTGAGTTTAAAAAGTTTATAGTATCACCTGAAACAGGAGAATAACCAATTTCAAACTTTTCAACTGAGCTTTCAAAAATACCCCTACTTTTAATGTACTCTTTTGATTTACTATTTGAAACAAAAAGTTTTTGGTAAAATTTATTAACTTGCTCTAGGGGTTTTAAGTCTAATCTTTTTTCATTTGTATTTTCGTAATCTAAATTAACATTACTCATCGAAGCTAGTTTTTCTAAGGTTTCAGGGTAGCTTAGTTTTTCGTATTCCATTACAAACTTAATAGCATCACCACCAACACCACAACCAAAACAATGATATATTTGCTTAGAAGGGCTTACTACAAAAGAAGGTGTTTCTTCTCCATGAAAAGGACAACAAGCTTTAAAATTAGCTCCTGCTTTTCTAAGTTCTATGAATTGAGATATAACATCTACTACATCTAATTGGTTTTTGAGATTTTCTATTGAATCTTTTGTAATCATAAGGGCAATTGTAGCCAAAAATATTATGATATAAGATTTTTTCTTTTTTTATGTTAATATATCTCTTAATTTAAGAAATTAAGGGCAAACTATTTGGATAATTTAGTTTTAGAGTATAGAGATCCACTTTTTGGACTCATGGCTTTTTTTGTATTAGTTTTTATAATATCTTTTTTAACTTACACTTTTAGTTCGTATAAAGAAAGAGTTGCAAGAAAAGAGTATAGAAAACTTTTAAGAAGATTTGAATTAGGTGATCTTAAAGATGAAGATTATGTGCATCTTTATAAAACATACAATTTGTCATTTGATTCTATTTTACTAATAGCTTCTAGTTTTTTACAAAAAGGTGAATATAATAAAGCCATATCAGTATATCTATCATTATTAGAACATGTAAAAGATAGGGTTAAAAAAGAAGAGTTATTTGAACTCTTAGGAAAGACCTATTATAAAGGTGGTTTTATGTTAAGATCACGTGATATTTTTTTAAAAATACTAAAATTCTCACCTAGAAATTCTTTTGCATTAAAATACTTATTATTAATATATGAAAAACTTCAAGAGTTTAAAAAAGCACAAGAAGTACTAATAGCTTTAAACGAAATAGATGTAGATACAACAAAAGACAAGGTTTATATAGATACCTTGAATATTTTAAATGACCCTTTATTATCATATGATAAAAAAACAACAATTTTATTTGAAATTTTTAATGAAAATAAAATTATTGAAAGATTATTTGTAGAATTTTTATTACTTTACAATAAAGAGTTCTTTTGGAAAAATTATAAAAAATTTAAAATGGAACAAATAGCTGATTTGTTATGGTACTTAAACTTTGATGATATTGATTTTGATGCAGTTGCTAAAGATAAATATTTAAGTGAAGTATATAATGCAAAAGCATATATAAATACTATTGAACATAGTGATGATTTTGATTTTGATATTCTTATACTTTTAAATAAACATGAACATAAGGTAAATGCAGACCTAGATTTTGAATTTATTTGTAGCTCTTGTAGAAGAAATCATCCTATTTATGAAAATAGATGTCCTCACTGCCATAATATTTTAACATTTAAAATAAAACATACAATCACTAAGGGTTTAAGTGAAACAAATCAATCTTTACAGTGATGCTTTTTCATTAAAAAATCCAGGGCCAGGTGCTTGGGGTACAATTTTAGACTACAAGGGATCTTTAAAAGAGTTAAGTGGTGCAAATCCGATGACAACAAGTAATCAAATGCACTTAACAGGAATAATTGAGGGTTTAAAAGCTTTAAAGCAACCTTGCAATGTTCATATAAGTTCTACTTCAGAATATGTAATAGAAGCTGTAAAGGAATACCTAACTAAGTGGATTAAAAACTCTTGGAAGACGAATGATAAAAAATCTATTCAACATATAGAATTATGGAAAGAATATATTAAAGCTTCAAAAAAGCATACAATAAAAGCAGAATATATAAAAAATCATACAAGTAATAAGCATAATGAAAGATGTGATATACTTGCAAGAGCGCAAATAGAAAAATTAAAATAAGGAAAACATTTATGAGTGGTTATAGTAAATTAGAGAAGTGCCTGGATTATCAGTTTAAAGATGCAAATCTGATAATCGAAGCACTTACTCACAAAAGTTATAAAAAACCTTACAATAACGAAAGGTTAGAGTTTTTAGGAGATGCAGTTTTAAATCTCATTGTTGGAGAATATTTATTTAAAAAGTTTCCTAAGTCAAATGAAGGTGATTTATCAAAAATCAGAGCTTCATTGGTAAATGAAAGTGGTTTTACAAAACTAGCAAATGATATTAAATTAGGTGATTATATTTATATCTCAATTGCAGAAGAGCGAAATAAAGGTAGAAGCAAAGCTTCTATTTTATCAGATGCTTTTGAGGCAATTATGGGAGCTATTTATTTAGAATCAGGTCTTGAGGTTTTAAAAGTAATTATATTAGCCCTACTTGAAAGTTCATATGAAATAATAAATTTAGATGTTTTATTTTCTGATTATAAAACGGCCTTACAAGAGATAACACAAGCAGAATTTGGTTCAATTCCAGTATACAAAATCGAAGCTTCTTATGGACCTGATCATAAAAAAGAGTTTGAAGTATCTATTTGGATTAATGATAAAACTTATGGACAAGCAAGAGGAAAAAGTAAAAAACTAGCTCAACAAGCAGTTGCTAAAATTGCTCTTAATGAATTAAAGGCAAAAGTGTAATGAACACATTTGGAATAAAATTTAAATTTACAACTTTTGGTGAAAGCCATGGAAAAGCACTTGGTTGTGTAGTTGATGGAGTACCTGCTGGTATTTTTATAGACGAAAATTTTATAAAAGAAGAAATGAATAGAAGAAAACCTGGTAAAAATAAATTTGCTACTTCTAGAAAAGAAGATGATAAAGTAGAAATACTCTCAGGTGTTTTTGAAAATCTTTCAACTGGAACTCCTATTTCTATGGTTATTTTTAATGAAAATCAAAAAAGTAGAGATTATGATAATGTAAAAGATTTATTTAGACCTGGACATGCTGATTTTACATACTTTCATAAATACGGTCTTAGAGATTATAGAGGTGGAGGAAGAAGCTCTGCACGAGAAACAGCTGCAAGAGTAGCAGCTGGTGCTATTGCAAAATTATTATTAAAAGAATTAGGTATAAGTATCCAAAGTGGTATTACTTCAATTGAAAATATACAAGCTTCTTCACATGATTTTCAATTTGCTAAAACATCTGAAATTTTTTCTCTTGATAAGAATTGTGAAGAGAAACAAAAAGAAGCTATTTTAAAAGCAAAAAAAGCTCATAATAGTGTAGGAGGAGTTGCTTTAATAAATGTTAAAAATCTTCCTATTGGTTTAGGTGAACCAATTTATTATAAACTAGATGCACAAATTGCTGCAGCTATGATGGGTATAAATGCAGTTAAAGCCGTTGAAATTGGAGATGGAATAGAATCTTCTAAAGTAAAAGGTGATGAAAACAATGACCAAATTAGTAAAGAAGGTTTTTTAAGTAATCATAGTGGTGGAATATTAGGTGGAATTTCTAATGGTGATGAAATTAATGTAAAAGTTCACTTTAAAGCAACACCATCAATCTTTATACAACAAGATACTGTTACAACTACTAATGAAGAGGTAAACTGTGAACTTAAAGGTAGACATGATCCTTGTGTTGCTATTAGAGGTTCAATTGTAGCAGAAGCTATGATGGCTCTTATATTAGCTGATATGTTAATATTAAATTTAAGTAGCAAACTTGAAAATATTAAAAAGATTTACAACTAATTAAAAAAATTTCATCTTATTTAAAGAAACTTTTTGTAAGATAACAATTCCTTTACTTTGGGCAAGTTGAAAGGTGAAAAGCGAGAATTTATTCTCGCTTTTTTTTTGCTCTAGTTTTCTTCTACTTATGCTCTTTGTAATTTGTCTTGTAAAAAGTCTGAAAATGAATTTAGAACGACTTGTGAATCTTTATTTATAAATACAGAAATCCCTATATTTTTTAACTCTTTAAGTACTAAACCTTCACTAGAAGGCACAATGATTACTGAATATTGTTTATTTTTTAACTCTTTTAAAAATTCTTTATCATTTTTGTATGTATAATTTTTTACTATTTCAACAGAAATTATATTTTGTCCTTTTACACTTAAGACAGTCAAATACTCTGCTTGTTTAAATGATTTGGCACTGTGGGAGATATAAGACATTTTTTCTTTTGTGGGGAATACAATTCTCACGATTTTCCTTAAAAATAGCAGTTAAATTTAAAAAATTTGCAAAAACTATAAAATATATATTAATGAAGTTGTTTTTGCAAAAATATTTACATCTGGGCTAAAGAGGAGAAACAATATTAAACGTCATTTAATATAAAGTCCAAATGCAAATTTATAATTCATAGCCTAACTATTTAAGCTAGTGCTTATGAACATATGACCGTATTGTATCAAAGTGATGAACATATGTCAAGTATAACTTGTTAATTATTTAAAAATATGCTAAACTTTTTAAAAGGAAGAGTGTATGCCTAGAGAAAAACTTCAAAGAGAACTTAATTTAAAATTTAGATGTAAGTATTTTGGTCCAAAAGATAATGAGTCTTTTGAAGATATAGTTTTATTACATGAAGAAATAGAAGCTATACAGCTTATGGATTTATTACATATGTATCAAGAAGATGCTGCTAAAAAAATGCATATTTCAAGACCTACTTTTGCAAGAATTATTAAAAGTGCAAGAAAAAAAATAGCCCTAGCTTTAGTTTCTGGAATGAATCTTAAAATCCATGAAAATAAAAATGATTTTAATATTGCTATTTGTTCTAATAAAAAAGATGAATTAGAAGATATTTCAATATCATCTGCTTATATTTTAATTTTTCAAATTAAAGATTATAAATTAAAATCACAAATGCTAATAAATAACCCTATTTATACAGATAATTTTAAACCAAGTGTTATTTTGCCAAATCTATTAGTAGAACATGATATTAACTATTTTATAACAAATAAAATAGGGGTTGGTTTAAAAAATTCATTAATTACAAAAGGTATTTACCCTATATTAAAAGATACTTTAAGTATCTCTAAGATTATAGAAGTATTTACATAAAAACAATTATTTAGGAAAAGTATGAAAAAATTATATATTATGCGCCATGCAAAATCACAATTACATGATGAAACATTAGATGATTTTGATAGAGATCTAAATACAAGAGGTTTAAAAAATGCAGCTTTTATGGCTAAACTTTTAAAGAAAAAAGAAAATAAAATTGATTTAATAATTTCAAGTCCAGCAAAAAGAGCAATAAATACTGCAAGTATTGTTGCAAAAGAGCTAAATTATGAAAAAATAATACAAGAAAATCAATATATTTATGAGGCTTATGTAAATACATTAGAAGAGATAGTTTCATATATACATGATACAAATGATATTGTTTTGTTAGTAGGTCATAATCCTGGTATTTCAGGACTTGCTTATATGCTTAGTTCATCAAAAGAAACCTTTGTTACATCAGCATTTATAGAAATAGAATTCTCTTGCGATTCATGGATGGATGTTTCAAAACAGAATTCAAAAGTGCTATCTTATGAGTTTCCTAAAAAATATGAAACTATTAGCTAAACATATATTTGTTTAGCTAAAACTTCTTCTCTTCAATTGTAAAAAAATAAACTTGATAAAAATCATTTAAATAAAAAATCATTCCATTATACTTACAAAAAATAAATAAGGAATATAATTTTATGATTGATAATATAAGTGATTTAAATAATTTTGAAGAAGGTCATCCTGTTAGAGTATATTTAGAAGAAAATATTTTAGTTAAAGAACTATTTGAGGAACTTTTTAAAACTGATATAAAAGAAGATTTTCAAAAGTTTTTTAATATTTTCAATAATTTATGTGAGGTTGAAAAACATTTTGCAAGAAAAGAAAATCAACTTTTTCCATACTTAGAGAAATATAACTGGACAAGTCCAAGTCAAAATATGTGGGCATTTCATGATCAAATAAGAGATGAGATTAAACATATAAGAAAAACAATCGCTGCAAAAGTTTTTGATAATGTTTTAAATGATTGTATACAATTGTTTAATTCACTAACTCACCTAGCACAAGTAGAAGAACAAAGATTATTACCAAATGCTTTAAATTTATTAAGCGAAGATGACTGGAAAGATATGAGAGATGGTGATGCTGAAATTGGTTGGATGTTTTCAACTCCACCAGCTAAATATCCAAAAGAAGCTGAGTATGTTCACCCAAGTGAAGATAAAAAAAGAAGAAAACTTCCTTTTAGCACGGAAGATAGATTTCATTATGATGAGGGTTATTTAACACCAGAACATGTTAACTTTATTTTTAAATTTTTACCTATTGATATTACTTATGTTGATGAGAATGATATTGTAATTTTTTATAATAGAGGAGATGAAAGAGTTTTCCCAAGAAGTGCTGGAATTATTGGAAGAGAAGTTAAGTTTTGTCACCCACCCAAAAGTGTAGATCAAGTTCTTAAAATATTAGAAGAGTTTAAAGCTGGACGTCAAGATACAGCAGAATTCTGGATTCCATTTAAAGATAAGTTTATTCATATTAGATATTTTGCAATAAGAGATGAAGAAAAAAATTACAAAGGTGTAATTGAAATGTCTCAAGATGTAACAGATATTAGAAAACTAGAAGGAAGCAAAAAACTATTAGATTGGGCGTAAAAATCGTAGATTTTTACGTGAAGAACTAAAAGTGAAAAGTGAATAATTAAAAAAATTCATTATTCACTATTCTTTGTCCTAAACATTATTCATTATAACAGTTGTCCCGCTAAATTCCCACTAGAAAAAGACCATTGTAAATTATAACCTCCACAAGGGCCATCTAAATCTACAACTTCTCCACAAAAATATAAACCATCTACTATTTTACTTTGCATTGTTTTTTGGTCTATTTCTTTAAGCCTTACTCCACCTCTTGTAATCATTGCTTGCTTGAAGCCTACGTGGTCAACTATAGTTAAAGGAGTATTTATAAGAATTTTTATGAACTCATCTCTTAGAGCTCCGTTTAAGCTTTTAAAGCTAGATGAAACATCAGCTTTTACTATTTTTGCTAACTCTTTGATAATAGAAGTTGGTAATAAAGAGCTTAGAGTATCTATTATATTTATATCTTTATCTTTTGAAACTTCATTTTTAATATGAAGTCTTAAATCTTCTTCATTCATACCTTTTAACATATGTACAAGTATTGGCACTTCTTTATATTGTTCTAAGAAAGGTGTGATTTCTCTTGAAAAATCAAGAATAACAGGACCTCTTATTCCTTTTGAAGTAAAAATCAAATCACCTATAGCTTTTAATTTCTTTGCTTTTTTTAAATCAATTCTTAAAACAGCTTTAGGAATTGTATCAGCCTTGCAAGCAGCAACCCAAGTCTCTTTTGTAATTAAAGGTAACATAGCTGGATATAAATCAGTAACCTTATGTCCTAAATCTTTTGCAAAAGTATATCCATCCCCATTAGCACCTAAAGTAGGAAAACCTAAACCACCAGTTGCTACAATTATTTTAGATGCTAAGTATTTAATACTTTGTTCTTCTTGTGTACATAAAACACCAGCAATTTCTTCTTTTTCTAAGAGTAATTTTTCAACTTTTGTATTTGTAATTATTTTAACTTTTTGGTTTATTAATTCATCTTCTAATGCTTTTATAATAGTTGCAGAGTTATGAGTTACTGGAAAAATTCTAAAACCATCAGGAATATGAGTTTCAACACCAATATTTTTTAAAAAAATTTGCAAGTCTTTTGAGTTAAATACATTTAAAGCATCAGACATAAATCTTCCGTTTCGTCCAAAAGAGTTCATAAAATCTTCATTGCTTAAAGTATTTGATAAGTTACATCGTCCACCACCTGTTGCTTTAAGTTTTGGACCTAGTTTGTTTTGTTGCTCTAAGAGTAAAACGTTTTTTTTATTTCGTGAGGCTATGATTCCTGCTATCATTCCAGCAGCACCAGAACCTATTATTATTACATCATATTTATTCATAATGCAATAATAACAAAAAAATCACTCTTTAGTATAGATTATAAGATCTAATTTGTATAAAGAACTACTTTATTTCGTCCCGTACCTTTTGCTTTATATAAAGCTTGATCTGCTTTTTCAATTGCATCTTCAAGATTTAAAGAAGAATCAATATTTTTCATATAAAAAACACCTATACTACAAGTGCATTTTAAAGAATATTCACTTGTTTTAATATCTAAATTCTCTACATTAGCTCTAATTCTTTGAGCTATATTAAAAGCAAAGTCTTCATTTGTATCTTCTATAAAAACTACAAACTCTTCACCTCCATAACGCCCTGCTACATCTGTATTTATAATAGAAGTTTTAATAGTATTTGCAACCATTTCAATAGCAACATCTCCTGTTTGATGTCCATAATTATCATTGATTTTTTTAAAAAAATCAATATCTATCATTAAAGCTGCAATATGTTTATTTGTTTGAAGCGAATGATTAAACTTTTCTTCAGATAAACGCATTAATTCACGCCTATTATAAAGTTTTGATAATATATCTATTGTTGATTGAACAGTAAGCTCATCAATTACATTTTTTAGTACATCAGACATAGAGTTAAAAGAATGAGTTAAGTCTCTTAATTCACACGTAGCATGAGTAATAAGAGAAGAATTAATTTTATGTCCATAATCACCATCTTCGATTTTTTGAGAACCTGTTAATAAAAACTGTAAAGGTTTAACAATTTTATTTGAAAAACCTAAAATCATAGGAGTTACTAAAATAAGTAAAATGATTATAAAAATAATTATATAAGTAATAAATTGTTCAAACATTTCATACATTTCATTTTGAGAAATTTGAGCAATTATATACCATCTATCAAAGTTTGTTTTTATATTGGCCCCTAAAACTTCATTTTTGGAATAAGAAGTATAAAAACCATTTTTAATTTGTGTATTAGAAATATGAGATAATAATTTTACATTTTTATCAAATTTTCTTTTTGTTAAAAGTTGATTATTTTTATTTACAATAAATGTTTCACCAGTTTTACTAAATCTAAAACTCTCAACAATAGCTTGAATACTACTTAATCTAACGGCAGCTACAACTAAAGCTGTAACTTCATTATATTCATCAAAAACAGGAGAAGTGAAATGAATTACGGGAATGTTTTCATTTTTATTTATTTCTGCTTTACTTATAGTATCAATACCCTCAATAGCCTCTTTAAAAAAATCTTTATCTGCATAATATTGTTTTTTCTCAAAAGTAGTATCTAAAAGTGTTTCTCCTTTTAAATTAACTAAAGAAACAAAATAAAATTCACTTTGATTATTTACAAAGGTTTCAAAATTATTTTTAACACGTTTTAAATTGCCCTCTTTTACATCAAAACCAGAAGCTAAAATTCTGATATCTAATTCTCTTTCATTTAACCATTTCTCAACTGCTAAATTTTGCATTTTTACTATTGAATTTAACTCTTTTACATAAGTAGTTTTTATTTGTGATTTTGTCATAAACATTAAAAATATAGAGATTATTAAAACTACAAAAAGAATTAGATTAATTATAAACATTCTTAATCTACCCTTTAAGGTATCAGTTTTAAAGATTTTGTCTAATTTACTCATATCCAACTTCTTTCATAAGTTTAACAGCTTTAACTCTTAACTCTCCAGCTTTTTTTACATTAATAGTCATTTGTTTAAATTTACCCCATTCTCGTAGTATCTTATGGGCTTTAACTCTTCTATTAACTGGATATTCCATATCAACATCAGCAAAAAGTTTTTGCCCTTTTTTAGAACTTAACCATTCTACTAATTTAATAGCATTTTTCTTTCTTTTTGCATATCTTGTAATTCCTAAACCAGAAATATTTACATGAACTCTATTTTGCTCATCCCCTACCCAATGCATCTTTACAGGTAAACTAGGGTCATCTTTTAGCATTTTTGCTAGATAATATGAATTAACAAGTCCAATGTCACCCTTTCCTTCTATAATATATTTAATTACATCTACATCAGTACTTATAGGTTTAACGGCAAAGTTATTTACCCAAGAAGCAACAATTTTTTTTGTTTTGTTATAACCATATTGAGCTATCATCATAGCAACCATTGATTTATTATATATTCTTTGAGAAGTTCTAACTATTAATTTATTATGCCACCTTTTATCACCAATTGAAGAATAATTTTTTAATGATGTGGGATCAACTGTATTAGTATTATAAACAATAGTTCTAACTCTTAGAGATAAACCAAACCACTGCCTTGAAGGATCTTTTAAGTGAGAAGGAATATTTTTATTTAATATTCGAGATCTAATTGTTTGGAAAATACCAATTTGTTGAGCTTCATACAAATCACTAGCATCAACAGCTAATAAAGCATCAACTTGTGTTTCATTGGACTGTTCTTTAATCATATGCATAGCTTGAGTTGAATCCATAATTACATATTTAACTTCAATTCCGGTATCTTTTGTAAATTCTTCAAAAATCGGTTTTATTAAATATTCCTGTCGTGCAGATACAACATTAACATAATTGTCATCATTTGCATAAGTATATGTCATAAATAAGATATTTGCTAATAATAATACTATTGTAATCTTACCTGTGCAAAAAAATGGTTTTTTAATTTTATTATAATCTTTCATCTAACCTCATTATTTTGATAATCATTATCATATAACTTTAATTCTTTATCTTTTATAAAAATTATTAAATATTAGGAGAAATTTTGTATTATTCAAAAATAAAACTTTCTAGTTTTATTTTTTTGCATTAAAGAAGAGAAAAAAGAAGTTAAAAATTTTAAGTTTTTGGATTTTATTAGAAATTGAGTACTATTAAGTAGCAAGTAGCAAAGAAATTGCTACTTGAAAATACTAGTATTAATGTAATACTTATACTTTAATCAAAAGGAAGAATAACTCCACCACCTTGAATTCTTTGTGTATTACTTGGTTTACCTTCTTCTGTAATATCAAGATAAGATTCATCACCTTCAAAAGAAGAATTAATAGTTCTACAAATATTACCTTTTGAAACTTTACCTTGAATTATTTTAGCACTTGACATTTTTGCTAAAGATCTAATTATTTCAATAACAGCTACTTTAGATTCAACTCGCCCTAAAGACTCTTTAGTATATGTATCAATAATATTTTTACCAAGTTTATAAACTTCAAACTTTGTTCCAACTTTTAAGCTACCTTGATTAATAATTACTTCCTTAGAAGATACATTAACAACATTTATAGGATATATATTTTCTATTAATTGTGTAGTTATATGTGAAGATAGTTTTTTTAATGAGTTTGAGTAAATTTGCTCATTTGTTTTTCCATTTACCTCAAAATTATAACTTGAAGTATTTGACCACTTAATTTGTCTTGTTGCCATTGCAATTATTCTAAATTGAATTGTTGCAGAAGTTTTATATGAAGAGCTCATATTTGCTACAATTGCATCTTGATTATTATCTTTAGAAATACTAAATTCAGTAATATTTGTAACAAGTAAATAATCAGTTCCTAACACCTGCCCTAACTTAAGAAATTCATCAGTTGATGTATCTCTTGATCTAATAAGTGCTTTTTCATTTCTATAAGCTTCATTATCTTCTCTATCTAAAACAGAAAACTTTCTAGTTTGTGTAACTGAACTAACTAACTCTTGTGTTAATTTCAAAGACAAGTCATAAGCGCTTTTACTTTGATTTAAAATAAAATATCTATTTTTATTAGTATAAGAAGGAACTATTACAATTGCTCTTCTATTTTTAGCACTATAACCTGGAGTTTTATATTTTTTACTAACTTTAGTTTTAGTTATTTCTACACTAGCTTCAAATCTACCATCACCATAATCTATCACATCTAGTATTTTATAAGAATCAACTCTACCCGAAGTAAATTTTTTAATAGCTGAGTTATATATATACTTAGCCTCATTACCATTTGTAGAATTAATTGTTTTATTACTAATAAAAGTAATTTTTTTAATACTAACACCATTTAGTTGCTCTAAAGCTTCAAGAATTGCATTATTAACAGCAGAAGCTCTAGTTAAACCAATTCCAATTCCTTGCTCAGTTATAATACTTTTTTTAGTAACTATTCCAGCTTGGGCAAAAAGACTAAGAAATAAAAGACATATAATTAATTTTTTCATCATTTATATCCTTAAAAATCATTAAGCGTATTAACTGGTTTGCTTTCAAATACTGTTTTTTTAGAAGAATTTTTCTTTTTCTTTTTATATTTTGACTTAAGCATATTATTTGTTGCAATTACATTATCATAATTCCAGATTCTAACAACACCTACATGAATTATTCCATGTTTGTCTTCTTCTTCCCAATCAGTTAATGTTGTAATTCCTTTTAATCTTCCACTTGAAATTGCTTTAACTTCTTTTCCAATTTTACTAACAATATCTTTTATTACTTCATCACTTAAATTCTCAGTTTGTGTTTCACTATCAATTTCTTTTGTTAAAACACGTCTTATTATTTCTCCAGTTTTAGATTCACTTTTAAAACTCAATCTTGTTTTCATAAATTCAATAATTGCAGCATCACCTAAGGTTTTTGCCTGTGCTAGAGCTGTTTGAGAAGCCATTTTATTTATATAAGCATCACTTGAATTTTCACTATACGACCATCGTCCATAAGAAATAATAGTTGGTTTTCCTTCTTTATCATAAACTAATCTAATTCCTAATTCATTTAAAAAATCTTTTGAATCTTTTGGAATAAAAGAAGTAATATCTTTTCCTTTACCTTTAATTAAAGATTTTCTTTTCAAAGACATATCTCTAGCTATTTGTTTTGTTTTAGCAGATAAAACAGCAACAAGTCCAACTGAATAATTACCTTTTTTATCAAAAGTAACATGAGTTCTAATAGGTACAAGACCTGAAATATTTCCATAAGCTGAAGTTAAAACTGATTTAATAAATTCATTTTTAAATAAAACTTTTTTTCTTTTTTCATTTAAATTTTTAGGATCGACGCCTAAATCTTTTAAACCTTTATCTAATTTTGCGCCCATATAATCAAGAGCTTTATCAACAATTCTATCTACTTTATTTGTATTAGCAATTTTGTCTTCAAAATCTTTTGCATTAGTTGAACTATCATTATATAAAGAACTTAAACGTTTTGAACTAACTCTTCCAAAAGTATCAACTATATAATTTGCTTGTAAATCTAAAAGTGCTTTTTCATATGCAATTACGACAGCTCTACCAAAATCAGGATCACTTGGTTTTAAAGATACTATAGCTTCACCTTTAAAGAAAAACATAGTTCCTTGTTTTTTTGCCCCATAACTTCCAAATCCAAGCTCACTTGATACACGAGAGAAAAATTGTCTCATTGTTTCTTTTTTTACAATACTTGCTTTAGAAATCTCATTTTGTATATTAATATCTTCTTGTTCAACTTCTACTGTAGCTCTTGAATTAGAGGCTTCTGCACTTAATTGTAGTGTTGCTAAAATACTTATTAAAATAATTACTAAAAAATTCTTTATCATTATATTTCCTTATTAATTTCTACTACCAAGTTACAGTATCGTTAGAACCCATTTTTCCAACTACTACTTCATCTTCCCAAAATGCTAAACCTGATTCTATTTCTGTTAATGTTAATTGAAAATAATATTCAACTAATTGATCTCCAGAATTAGTTTTAGCAGTTCTTTGAAGGATATCACCAGATAGCGCTAACTCAGGTGCATATAAAGAGGCTTTTTTAGCAATTGTATTTTGTCTAAACTCTTTATTTCCTCTTAATTTTCTAACCTTTTGAGCTGTATCATCTCTTTGTGTTCCAACAGCAGTTGTGATAATTGCTTTTCCAGATCTAAGCATTGCAATTCTAATCTTTTTAGTTAGCATTTTAATATTAATTCTTTGAGTAGTATCATTAACGATGTCACTAATCATAACAACATATCTACCACCCTCTCTTTTACTTAAAGCTCCACTTAAAAGTAAACTCTCAATCATATCAGAAGCAGCTTTTTCAAAATCTTGTCTATCTATTCCCATTGTAACAACTGAAGACTTGGGTGAATTAACACCAATATATTGTGTTGCTGTTGAACACCCTGTAAATAACATCATAACTGTAGCTATTAAAGCTAATAATAAATTTGATTTTTTCATTTGATTTCCTTAATTTCCTTGATATTCTTGATGATAAGAATCTTTTCTTAAATTATCATCTTTTGTTGGTTCTTGAAGTCTAATTCTAAAACTTTTTACTTTTATTCCTGGTGCAATTCCGTGAATAACTAAGTTCCTTCTTTCTTCAACTTTTACTATTATCCATTTTGATAAAATTGATTTTTGAATAAAGCCATTATCATCCATCCAATCAATTTTATAAGCTAAAAGTTTATTATTACTTGTAAAGTTTCTAAACCTAGCTTCAACCTCTAATAAAGAATCTTTTCTCATAAAATAATTAACAACATCTAAATTTAGCCAATTATATAAAGACTCATTTTCTACAATAATATGAGAATCACTAATCTTATTATTTAAAACCACTTGATTTTGATTACAAGCTGTAAATAAAACACTAACTAATATCAAAAAAAGAACATATAATTTTTTCATTTCCTACTCCTTAAAATAAAACTGTTTTGATAATATTATTACCTTGAACTTGAGACTTAACATAAATTAAAGCATTTTTATTTTTTGGAATAATAATAGTTTTAATAATTACATTTTTATCATCTTTTATTATAATTTTTTCACCAGTTAATAAAATTCTTTTACTTTGAAAGTTTTTAGGTAAAGCTGTCCATGATCTTACATCTGCTTTATTAGTAAGTCCTTGATAAGCAGCACCAATTAAGCCACCAATTAAGCCAACATTTTTTTGTAATTGATACTGTGCAAATGTCTTAAATACTGTATTTAAAACAGCTTCAGTTACAATTAAAGGAAATCTTTTTTTGAATTCTGTTTTGATTACATTATCCATATTTGATATCTCTTGAGTTTTTTTCCCATTAATAGCAAGGTAAGAATAAGATTCTTTTCTTTCTATGATTTTTGGTAAAGCAATTCCTGTATATAATACTTTTTGCGATAATAAAAATACTGGTATATGAATATTAATTTCGTCTTTTACCATACCTTCACCATTTTCATATATAAGCCAAGCATATTTTTCTTTATTTGATTTCTTAATATTTTTAGAAAACTTTTTACTTAATTCATAATCACTTTTAATTTGCTTATTTTTAGGATCCATTCTAAGCGATTCTTTAAATAATCCTCTTGCCTTTTTAGCATCCCCACTTAAAAAGAAATATACACCTGAGATATAAGTAGTAAAAGGATTAATAAAATCAGGATAAGCTTTAAAATCATTTAAAAGTTTATTATATTTATCATATATAACTTTATTTGTTTGTGAGTTATTT
>CBDCZH010000009.1:0-9918 GCA_965224485.1 Arcobacteraceae bacterium
ATAGAACTTCTTGTGCAAAATATGCCGCTGCCTTTTTGCGCAAAGCCTGCCCTTGGGGTATAAAATATCACGCTCTTGCTTCAATAGCTTATTCTCTTTTCTTAGACGTTTAAGCTCTTCATCTGAACTTTCAGTTGAAGATTGATTAACATTCCTTGTTGGAATATTATGCTCTTTTTTATACATTGTAACCCAGTGATATAATGTCTTGGAATTAAGACCTAAATCTTCAGATACTTGAACAACATTCTCTTTGTCATTTAAAATTAATTGAACTGTTGAGTCCTTAAATTCTTTACTATATTTCATCTTTCTCATACTAACCCTTATTCATTTATTTTATCTCAGAATTGTTAAATTCTGAGTATGAATTTAGGTTACCACTCCAGTGTGTATATATCAAATAATTTAGTATCGTGTCTCCGGAATTCTTTCCTTTATTTTTAAAAAAAAGTAGTGAAGGTATACTTAAATGGCTTTTTATATTGCTTTTAGTATACTCCCCTTAAATAAGGGAAAATATGAACTTTAAAGACATAAATATTGACAGTGAAAAGATTGAAGAAACACTAGAAAAATATGCAATTATTGAAAGCTCAAGTGGTACTACATCCAGAGCGTATCACTTGAATCAAAATGGTAAGAGGTTTACAATTAACGTGTATCATAAAAAAAATGGTCTAACCAGTCTTCTTCCTCAAAGTGAAAATATAGACATAGCAGCTAGCCTTTGTGAAAAAATCAAGGAGGAGCTAAAGAAATGTGCTCTTTAGCACATTTTCTCACAGAGAGTGCAAGCACAAGAGTAGTTTCCTCAGGCGAGTCAAACAAATAAAAATATTTAGGAACCCAGAGGGCTTTCTCGTTTCGTCTCTTGCTTCTTTTTACCTACAAGTAGGATTACATGTTTCTTTTTCTGACAATTAAGATGCCGAAACGAAGTGACTAAATCCTGCTTGCAGACAAAATGATGCCGGAATGAAATGACTAAATTCTGCTTGCAGACCAAAAAACGCAAAGGTTACTTTGTATGAGCTTTTAAAATAGTCAATAATTTAGTGTTTACATATCAAATAATTTAGTATCGTGTCCCCGGAATTCCAAATCAAAATTCATACAAATACTTTTTTAAACAAATATCTCTTTTATTTATTCCATATTATATTTTTTACTAGTTATTTTAATGTCTGGATTTTAGAGCAGATGAAAAGCTAAAGCTATCCGCTTCTTACTTTCTTGCAATTAAGAAAAAGAAAAAAGCGCAAAGCTCACTTTGTATGAGCTCTTGGAATAGTCAATAATTTAGTATCGTGTCCCTGGAATTTTATTTTACTGATTAGTGTGACATATTAATATTACATAAATAAAAGATACTATTATTAGATAAATAATAATTTTTTTTGGAGAGAGAATGATAGAAAATTTAAAATATTTTAAAAACAGATTAAAAATCAAGAGTAAAAGTAGATCAGATTTATTGTTATGCTTAGTTATTAGTGCATTAATGTTTATGCTATTTATAAAAATTGATTTTTTTGAAATAGTAGTTGGTTTTACAAGAAAATATGAAGACTATGAATTAGACGAATATATAATGATGTATGGTGTTATTTCATTTTGTGCTTTGTGGTATTCATGTAGAAGATACAAAGAAATTTCTATTTTAAAAATTGAATTAGAAGAAATAAGTAAGAATTTAGAAAAAGCACTTGATGAAGAAATTAAAAAATCAAATCAAATATTATTAGAGTCAAACAAGAAGCTTGATACTGAAATCAAAGAAGCAATTATAAAAGTGAAAGAACAAGATATTATTCTTTCAAAAAAAGATAAACTCGAAGCAATGGGTGAGATGTTAGACTCAATTTCTCATCAGTGGAGGCAACCCTTAAGCTCAATTTCTGTTTGTGCAAGTGGATTACAACTATCAAAAGAGCTAGGGATGTTAAGTGATCAGGTATTAGAGAGTAATTTAAGTTCAATAGTTTTTTCATGCAATTATTTATCTGATACAATTGATGATTTCAGAAATTTTCTAAAAAAAGATAAGATAAAATATAAATTTAATCTAAAAGATCTATTAATAAGTAGTCAAACATTACTTAAATCGAGAATAGACAAAGAAGAAATTGTTATATTTATTGAAAATGATGACATGAGTATAGATGGCTTTTAAAATGAGTTACTGCAAGTATTTGTGAATATTATAAATAATTCAATTGATGAACTTACAAAAAAAAATAAGAGAAAAAAAAGAATTATAATTGTAAAATTTTCTAAAAACGAAGATCAAATTCATATTAAATTCAGGGATAATGCGGGAGGAGTTGATTCTCAAATCTTGCCATTTATTTTTGATCAAAATGTTAGCTCTAAAAAGGAAGGAAGTGGAATAGGCTTATA
Source organism: Arcobacteraceae bacterium (assembly GCA_965224485.1). Lineage (GTDB taxonomy): Bacteria > Campylobacterota > Campylobacteria > Campylobacterales > Arcobacteraceae > NORP36. The sequence continues at coordinate 2,404 of CBDCZH010000009.1, forward strand.
TATGAGTAAAAAAATTATTACTGGAAGTTATAAGGGAGAACTAAAGGCCAAAAATGTTGAATACGAGCATGAAAATGAATACCAAAAGGGTGCAGAATTTAGTATTATAATTCCACTTTCTTTATCTAATACTTAAAAAACAAAGGGAATAAACATTTTTGTTTTTTTTCTATATTCTTTGTACTTTGGATTTTTATCAATCCACACGTCTTCCTCTTTTCTTGCTTTTAAAGCAAGAGTATTGGGACCAGGGAAAATTGTAAAGAAAGCAAAGAATAAGTATATACTTTAATTTTCATAATAAAGTCTAGCCTAAAATTAAAAAAGCTAGGTGTAATTGATAAGTGTAGTAATATTACTTCATGTCTGTAAATAATTATTTTAAATTAGATATAAAGAATCAGCTCCTTCCTTATTCTTAAGTAAAAATATATTATTATAATTATATAAATAATAATATATTTTTTTGGAGAGAGAATGATAGAAAATATAAGAGATTTTGAAAACAGATTAAAAGTTAAGAGTAAAAGTAGAGGAGATTTATTTTTATGTTTGATTATTAGTGCATTAATGTTTGCTTTATTTATGAAAATTGATTTTTTTGAGATAGTTGTCGATATTACAAGAGAATATGAAGAGTACGATTTAGACGAATATATAATGCTGTATGGTGTTATTTCACTTTGTGCTTTGTGGTATTCATATAGAAGATACAAAGAAATTTCTATTTTAAAAATTGAATTAGAAGTAATTAGTAAGAATTTAGAAAAAGCTCTTGGAGAAGAAATTAAAAAATCAAATCAAATATTATTAGAGTCAAACAAGAAGCTTGATACTGAGATCAAAGAAGCTATTTTAAAAGTGAAAGAACAAGATATTATTCTTTCAAAAAAAGACAAACTCGAAGCAATGGGTGAGATGTTAGACTCTATTTCTCATCAGTGGAGGCAGCCATTAAACTCTATTTCTATTTGTGCAAGTGGTTTAAAACTAAGCAAAGAGTTAGGGCAGTTAAATGACAAAGCTTTTGAAAGTAATTTAAACTCAATTGTTTTTTCCTGCAATTATTTATCCAATACAATTGATGATTTTAGAAATTTTTTAAAAAAAGATAAATTAAAACATAACTTTAGTCTAAAACAGATATTAAAAAGTAGCGAAAGATTACTTAAAACGAGAATAGATAAGGAAAAAGTCGTAATATTCGTTAAAAATGATGACATACTTATAAATGGTTTTAAAAATGAATTATTACAAGTATTTATTAATATATTAAACAATTCAATTGATGAACTTTCAAAAAAAAATCAAAAGAAAAAAAGAATTATAATAATAGAATTTTCTAAAAGTGAAGATAAAATTCATATTAGTTTTAAAGATAATGCGCAAGGAATTGATCCCAAAATTTTGCCATTTATTTTTGATCAAAATGTTAGCTCTAAAAATACAGGAAGTGGAATAGGCTTGTATATGAGTAGGAAGATTATCACAGAAAGTTATAAGGGTGAACTTAAGGCCAAAAATATTGAGTACGAGCATGAAAATGAATGTCAAAAAGGTGCTGAATTTAGTATTGTGATTCCTATTTTTTAAGTTTATACTTCAGAAAAGAAAAGAAAAAACATCTTTGTTTTTCTCCTATATTTAGATTTTTTATTTCCAAAAATAATGTAAATATCTGATATTTATGTATAATTAATAATGGAATATAAAAATGAACAACAATTATTAAATGTAATTAAATATGCATTACCCTCATTAGTCTTATTATTTTCTCTTATTATTACAACATTTTTCTATAATAAAAATAAAACTGATTTTGAGAATATTAAAATAAGTACTGAAAAAGAGTTCATAAAACAAAAAAAAATATTAATTAAAGTACAAATAGAGAATCTTTATGACTATATTATTCAAGAACAAAAAGATACAGAAAAGAATCTAAAAAAAACGCTGATAGGACGTGTTCACGAAGCACATACTATCATACAGAATATCTACAAAGAATATCAAAATACTCATACAAAAAAAGAATTAACCTTAATGATCAGAACTACATTAAAAGACATTCGATTTAACAATAACAGAGGCTACTTTTTTGTATATGATAAAGAAGCTACGAATATAATACACCCACTTATTCCAAAACTAGAAGGTGAAAATCTGATAAATTACAAAGATACAAAAGGTACCTTTGTATTAAGAGAATCTATCTCTTTATTAAAAGACAAAGAAGAATCTTATCAACAATGGTATTGGCGAAAAACAAAAGGCGATTTAACAGAATACAAAAAGATTGGTTTTGTTAAAAATATTTATGAGCTGGATTGGTTTTTAGGAACAGGTGAATATGTAGAAGATTTTTCTTCTGATATCCAAAAAAAAGTACTCTTACAAGTTGAAAAACTTAAATTTGGTAATAACAGCTATTTTATTGTGACAGACAAAAACAATAATTATTTAAGTCATATAAAGAAAGATTTAATAGGACAAAATGCCTTAAAAGTATTAAGAGATATAAATGATAGCACTTCACTAGAAAAAATAAAAAATCTTATCGTGCAAAAAGAGGGTTATCTTGATTTGAATTTTTTTAAACCAGATAGCACAAAAGCATCTTTAAAAATAATATATTTTAAAACAATTCCTAACTGGGGATGGACTATAAGTACAGGTTTTTATGAAGATGATATGAATATTTTAGTTGATAAAGAAAAAGAAATTTTAACAAAGAACTACAATGAAAATTTGAGCAGCCTTCTTAAAGTCACATCTCTTTTTACCTTCATTTTACTGATTTTATCTTTTTATATTTCAAGAGTAATTGAACAAAAATTCAAAAATTATAATGACAGTATCAAAAAACATATTGAAGAAAATAAACAACAACATGATTTATTATCTCAAAAGTCTAAGCTTGCATCTATGGGAGAGATGATGGAGAATATTGCCCATCAGTGGAGACAACCTTTGTCTGTCATTACTACCGCTAGCACCGGTATTAAAGTATATAAAGAGATGAACCAGTTAAGCGATAAATTTTTAGAAGAGGCTATTTCTAGTATCACTTCATCTTCTCGTCATTTATCTCAAACTATTGATGATTTTAGTGATTTTTTTAAACCAGATAATGAAAAAAGTGAGTTTGTTCTAAAAAATAGTATAAAAAAAATATATGGACTTCTTTCTTTTCAATTTAAAGATTATGAAATTGAAATTATTGAAAATATAGAAGATATATCCATTACTAATTCTGAGCGAGGACTTTTACAAGTTTTATTAAATATATTAAACAATGCGAAAGATGCTTTATGTCATGACCAGAATATCAAACGATATATATTTATTGATATTTATAAAAAAGAAAATAAAGTTATTATAAAAATTAAAGACAACGCAAAAGGAATAGATAAAGAAATTATCAAAAGAATTTTTGAGCCTTATTTTACTACAAAACACAAAAGCCAAGGGACAGGTATTGGATTATATATGTCTCAAGAGATAATAGCACGTCATATGAATGGAACGTTAAGTGTAGAGAATATAAGTTATGAGTATAAAGGAAGTAATTTTAAAGGCGCTTTGTTTACTATTGAGTTTCCCTTTTCCTAGTGAGACTTGACTTATCCCTATTTAGCCTTTCATATCGATATTGCTTATAATAATAAAGAAGGAATGCTTGCTTTTATATAAAATTAAACAACGGAAATAGGAACATAAAAATCTAAGATAAAGTCTTTGTTATTATCTAAGAAATGGTTCTTTTTGTAAATTGCATAAGAAGGTAGGGTTTTTGCTTCATAACCACTAGAGGGAAGCCAAAAATTATAGATGTAGACCATTAACTTGGTCACATCTCCGTATACACCTTCATAATGAAACACCGCACATAAAGACTCTTGCATTTCAAATTTACTTATAGAATTCGTAGGAATAAACGAAGTATCTACTTCAAAAGCAGCTACATATTGACAATCGTTATAGGGTGTAATAACAGGATTATCATGAAAAACTCCTACTTGAACAGCACTTTCAAGTTTTTTTTCATAAGCAAATGCGGGACTGTTCAAAAATCTGTGTCAATCAGGTAAAATAAAAAATACCAAAGGACACAGAAATGAAGATAGAAATAGATGCTGAACAATTTGCACGTGATATGAAAGCTGGTAAAAGTATCAGTGGCAAAGATGGTGCTTTAAGCTCATTAATTAAACAACTTACAGAAGCTGCACTTGCTGCGGAAATAGATTCTCATTTAGCACAAGATTTAGATAGAAACCGTAAAAATGGATATGCTTCAAAGACTATGAAAAGTGAACATGGTGAGTTTGTACTTGATGTTCCAAGAGATAGAGATGGTTCATTTGAGCCTGAGATTGTAAAGAAAAACCAAAGAACAATGAGTGGTGAAATAGAAGATAAAATACTTGCTCTTTATTCTCATGGGAACAGCTACTCACAAATAGCTGAATTAATAGAAGATATTTATGGGGTAGGCTTCTCTAAAGGTGCTATAAGCGCTGTTACTGATAAAATCATACCAATGCTTCATGAATGGAAGTCAAGACCCTTAGAAGAAGTATATCCCTTTGTCTTCCTTGATGCAATTCATTATAAAGTAAAAGAGGAAGGCCGATATATTTCAAAAGCTTTCTATACAGTTCTTGGGGTTAGAGTTGATGGTAAAAAAGAGATATTAGGACTTTATTTAAATGAAAGTGAAGGAGCTAAATTCTGGCTACAAGTCCTTACAGACCTAAATAATCGTGGTGTAAAAGATATACTAATAGCATCAGTAGATGGTTTAAAAGGCTTTCCTGAAGCAATAAACTCAGTATTCCCAAATACACAAGTACAACTTTGTATAGTACATCAAATTAGAAATAGCCTTAGATTTGTAGGATCTGCAAATCAAAAACAATTTGCAAAAGAATTAAAAAAAGTTTATCAAGCTTTAACTAAAGAAGAAGCAGAATATGAACTAAATAAACTAGAAGAAAAGTGGGGTAAAAAATATCCTATTGTTTTTACTTCTTGGAGAAATAAATGGGATAATTTATCAGTTTATTTTGAATATCCAGAAGATATTAGAAGAGTTATTTATACAACTAATATAATAGAATCAGTTCATCGACAATTTAGAAATTTAACTAAAACTAAAGGTGGTTTTCCTAACGATAATAGCTTACTAAAACTACTTTTTATGGGTATTCAAAATGCCTCAAAAAAATGGACTTTACCTGTGAGAAATTGGAGTTTGACAATTTCTCAACTAGCAATTTACTTTGAAGGAAGACTAGATAAAACATTAAATTTATGATACAATTTTAGGAATTACTAGATGCTGACACAGATTATTGAATACTCCCGCAAATGCCATTAAACGCTGCCATGTTTTTTTAACTGAGATATCGTAACCTTTATGTCTAATATAGGCACAAGTTCTTTTTTTTCCTACTTTTATTTGAGGGTCAAGCTTATAAAAATCCTTATTGATTTGTGAATCTATGTTTAGATTATTTTTTGAGTAATTTAGATACTCCCCGTTTTTCCACTGTGTTGAGTAAGGTTAAACGCCCATTCAACTTAGAAGTGCAACACCAATCCTAAAATTATGCTGATAATTTCCTTTGTAAAATATTAAAAAATATCTCATTTGGAGTTTTATACTCAAGAATTTTTCTAGGTCTATTATTTAAACGATTTTGTATATGTATTATTTCTGTTCTAGATATTTTATTAAACTCACTTTTCTTAGGAATATATTCTCTTATTAATCCATTTGTATGTTCGTTTAATCCTCTTTGCCAAGAAGAATATGGATCACAGAAATAGAACTTTATATTTAACTCTTTTGCTACTTGTTCATGAAATGAGAACTCTTTTCCATTGTCTGATGTTATTGTATGTACTAAGCTTTGAATTGGTTTTAACATATCTATAATGGCTTTGGTTACACCATGAGCATGCTTAGATTCAACTTTTTTAATAAGGGTGAATTTACTATTTCTATCAACTAAAGTCACAAGTACACCTTTGTGATTTTTACCAATAACCGTATCAACTTCAAAGTCTCCAAATCTACTTTTTCTATTAACTAGAACTGAACGTTGGGAGATATTAACTCTATCTTTAATTTGACCTCGTGTTCTATAAAGCTCAGATCTGTTTTTATATTTTTTGTTTTGATGCCTAAGCCATTTGAAAAGTTTACCTCCATGCCTTTGGTTTTTATAGATGTACCTGTATATAGTTTCATGAGAAATATTAACTATCTTATCTTTTTTTAATCTTCCTGCTATTTGTTCAGGTGACCAATTCTTTCTAAGTTTTTTACCAATAATTAACTTTATTTTATTGCTTAACTTCTTGTTAGTTCTCTTATTTATATCTCTTGCTGCTGTTTGAATCTCAGCATACTCAGGATTGTAATAACCGTTACTACTGTTTCTTTTTAGTTCTCTTGAGATTGTAGACTTATTAAAGTTTAATACTCTTGCTATTTTGCTTAGTGAATAATTCTCTTGTTTGTAAGCAAAGATTTGATACCTTAAACCTAAGGTTAATTGTTTATACTTTTTCATTAAATGCTCCATTTATCTTGCCGGATAATAAGCTTTAATTGTATATCAACTAACCTTACTATCTTGACTTCTTAAACGTTGCACTTCTAATGTGAATCTACAAAATCTTTTTTTAAAGGCTTTTATAAAAGGAGAATGAGAACTATAACCGCACATAAATGCAACTTCACTAATAGTTGAATACCTATTAGCAATAAGAAGGTTGGCTGCTTTTTGTAAGCGTATGGCCCTTATTCGCTCAAAAAGTTTTTCACCTGTTTCTTCTTTGAATATTCTATGAAAATGATATTTACTAACACTGCATAAACGTGCTAGCTCATCTAAAGTGATATTCGTGTTTATATATTTATAAATATATACTAAGGCTTCATTAATTATTTGTGCTCTTGAATGTTTGGTATCTTTTTTCATAAAATAGTATAACAAGAAAGAACTATAATAATAGCAATTAAAGTCTATTAAAATGAAATTAAAGATAAAGAATAAAAAAATTGAATCCTCTATAATGTTCAAATAAAAAAGAAATACATTAAAACCAATATTTAAATTTAGCGTTCTTCTATGCTAGAGATTAGATTATAATGTATTAAATAAAGGAAAAATTATGAAAGTAGAAAGAATAGCAGCATTTTCTTATAAAAATAAAGGTGGCAATCCAGCAGGTGTTCATTTCAGTGAGGAAATGTTAAGTGAGAAAAAAATGCTTCAAATTGCAAAAGAAGTGAATTATTCAGAAACAGCATTTTTAGTAAAAATGGGTAACTCTTTTAGAATACGATATTTCTCACCTGAAACAGAAATAGCTTTTTGTGGACATGCCACAATAGCCAGTGGTTCTTTTATTGGCGAAAAATTTGGTTTAGGAAGTTATGAACTGATTTTAAATGATGGAAGTATTCAAATAGAAGTAAGTCAAAACGAGAGTGAAAAC
>CBDCZH010000010.1:0-518957 GCA_965224485.1 Arcobacteraceae bacterium
GATTTTTTTATTAAATACAATTTCTCATTTTTATTATATTCTTTCTCTATATAATAATTTCTTTAATAATATTATTATATAATAATTAGTAAAAGATATTTAAATTAATTACTTTTCTTATATAAACTTAATAATTATTACTAGCAATAATATCCTCTTACCTAAGGAATAGAAGACCTAATTTTATTATCTAACTTTATAACTAAAAAGAAAATATAATATTTAAAACACTTTATTTAATTTGTTTTCATGAAAATTAACTTTAATCTTATTTATAAGAATATAATATATTTATATATAAATAATATTTAAAATAAAACAAATAAAAATAAATGATTAGTTACTAATAAAGGATATATAAGATGAAAATGAAACAAAACTACCGCTCACGTTTCAAGATTCTAAAAATGGGAAAATAACTTTAATCCTAACAACTTTATTAGGAAGTATAACTATTCTTTCTGCAGCTCCAAGTGGGGGTGTTGTAACAAGTGGAAGTGTTAGTATTTCACAAAAATCAATATAACTACAATAAATCAAAGTACCCAAAAAGCCAGTATAAACTGGCAAAAGTTTAATATAGCCTCAAATGAAATAGTTAACTTTAATCAAATAAATAAAAACTCTATTATATTAAATAGAGTTATAGGAAATGAAAAATCTATTATAAATGGAGCTTTAAATGCAATGGTCAAGTATGGATACTTAATTCAAATGGAGTACTCTTTGGAAAAAATGCTAGTGTTAATACAGCGGGATTATTATTAACAAGTAAAGATATAAGCAACAAAGATTTTAAAGAAGGAACTTATTCTTTTAGTGGAAATAGTACAAATAGTATTATAAATTTAGGAAGTATAGAAATAAGTAATAAAGGCTATCTTTCTTTTTTAGCAAATAAAGTTGAAAATAGTGTCTTATAAAAGTACTAAGCGGAAAAGTTCACTTAATAGGGGCAGATGAATTTGAGGTAAATCTAAATGGAAACTCTTTATTAAAACTAAATGTAAAAAAAGGTGTTTTAGATGCCCTAGTTGAAAATAAAGGTGCTATTTATGCCCAAGCTGGTGAAATATACCTAAGAACTAATGCTGTATCTGAGCTTCTTAAAGGTGTTGTAAATAATGAAGGAATTATTGAAGCTAATAGTTTAGATGAAATAACAGGAAAAATAGACTTTTTTCCATGGAGGAGAAGTACAAGTATCAGGAACACTCTTAGCAAAAGATGGTTTTATTGAAACTTCTGGAAAAGATTTTAAAATTAAAAGTGATGCTAAATACAAGCTAAAACTTGGCTAATAGATCCTAGTAATATTACTATTTCTGATGCTACTGCATATGAGAACTCTCTTAATGGGTGGAACAAATGTAACAATACAAACTAAAATAGTGGAGAGCAAGAAGGTAATATTTATATAAATGATGAACTTACTTGGAATACAGTTCAAACCTTAACCTTAAATGCTATTAATAATATTTATGTAAATAAAAGTATTACAGCAACAAATGATAAAGGAGTTTTAGCACTATATTATGGACAAGGGAAAATAGCTCTTAACAATAAATCAGAGTATTCTTTACTTTCTCCTATTAATTTAAAAGCAGGAGATAATTTTAAAACAAAACTTGGAAGTGACCGGTAAAGTTGAGGATTGGAAAGTTTTAACAGAGTATGGAGATTATGCTTCAGAAACAGGAACAGATGTACAAGGATTGCAAGGGAATTTAAAAGGAAATTATGTCTTAGGGCAAGGTATTTATACTCACTCTTGGCCTTGGGGTTCGCCTTTTAGACCTATAGGAAAAAGTTACGAAAACCCATTTAAAGGAAAGTTTGATGGTTTAGGTCATTTTATTTCATATCTTAGTTTCAAGAAGATGTATGCTGGTGGATCTGGATTATTTGGATATACAAATGAAGCAACAATAAGAAATTTTGCTCTTACTGTGTTTTTTATAGATGGAGTTGACAATGTTGGAGCTTTAGTAGGACATGCATCTAAGACAATTATCAAAAATTGTTATGCACAAGGACGTCTTACTGGAAATGACAATGTTGGAGGATTAGTTGGATTTAATGAAGATTCAATTATAGAAAATTCTTATGCAAAGGTAAAAACTAAAGGACATTATAACATTGGAGGATTAGTAGGATTTAATAAGAATTCAACTATCAAAAACTCTTATTCAAAAGCTACTGTTGAAGGAAAAGTTAATACTGGAGGTTTAGTAGGAATTAGCGAATATTCGACTGTTGAAAATAGTTTTTGGGATAAAGATGTTTCTAAATACTCATCTTCAGCAGGAGGAATAGGACTTTTAAGTACTCAGATGAGAGATAGTGCAGCTTTTTATAATGCTGGTTGGGATTTTGATAGAATTTGGGGAAGAGACACTAAGAATGAGTATCTCCCTTACAGGTATATGGAACTTAAATTATTTAATTCTAAATTCTCTTATAATACTGTTATGAGTGTTAATTTGAATACTTACACTAAAACTTATAACAAAAGTGATGATATCTCTTCTGTTTTTTTCAAAATCAAATATTATAAATAATTTTAGGTTTACAAACAAAAAAGATGTAGGTTCTTATGATTTAGAATCTACTTCTTTAGCAGATTATACTTTTTCCTTATATGGGGGCTTATAATAGTAACAATACAGAAATTATTCTAAATACTAATGGAAAATATGTAATTTCTCCAAAAGCTTTAATTCTAAAAAATATCACTGCTACAAATAAAGTCTATGATGGAAACATAAGTGCAAAGATAAATGCAAAATTAGAAGGCATTATAAGTGGAGATAAGGTAAATAATACTATACGTTCAGAATTTGATAATAAAAATGCAGGGAGAGAATAAAACTGTATCTTTATATTCAACTTTAAGTGGAGCAGATTCCAAAAATTATAGTTTGTCAAAACAAACAACAAAAAGCAAATATTTACAAAAAAAGCTTTAAGTCTAGGTGATATTACTGCAAAAAATAAAATCTATGATGGAAATAAAATAGCAAGTGTAAACGCAAGATTAGAAGGCCTTATAAGTGGTGATGATGTAAGTAAATCTATAAGTTCTACTTTTAATGCTAAAAATGTAGGAGGAAAATAAAATTATCACTATAAATGATATCTCTTTACACGGAGCTGATGCTAATAATTATGTTATTGCTTCAAAACAAACAACAAAAGCAAATATAACAAAAAAAGCTTTAAGTCTAAGTACTATTACTGCTTTAAATAAAATCTATGATGGAAATATAACTGCGAGTGTAAGCGCAAGATTAGAAGGCCTTATAGGTGCTGATGATGTAAATAATACTCTAAGTTCAACATTTAATAGCAAAAATGTAGGAGAGAATAAAACTATAAGTATTATTTCAACTTTAAGTGGAACAGACGCAAAGAATTATAGCTTGGCAGAACAAACAACACAAGCAAATATTACAAAAAAAGCTTTAAGTCTAAGTAGTATAAGTGCTTCAAATAAAATCTATGATGGAAATAAAATAGCAAAAGTAAGCGCAAGATTAGAAGGGCTTATAAGTGGTGATGATGTAAGTAAATCTATAAGTTCTACTTTTAATGATAAAAATGTAGGAGAAAGTAAGATTATTACCATAAATGATATTTCTTTACTAGGTTCTGATGCAAAGAACTATTCTATTACTACAAAACAAACAACAAAAGCAAATATTACAAAAAAAGCTTTAAGTCTAGGTGATATTACTGCAAAAAATAAAATCTATGATGGAAATAAAATAGCAAGTGTAAACGCAAGATTAGAAAGGCCTTATAAGTGGTGATGATGTAAGTAAATCTATAAGTTCTACTTTTAATGCTAAAAATGTAGAGAGAAAATAAAATTATCACTATAAATGATATCTCTTTACACGGAGCTGATGCTAATAATTATGTTATTGCTTCAAAACAAACAACAAAAGCAAATTATAACAAAAAAAAGCTTTAAGTCTAAGTACTATTACTGCTTTAAATAAAATCTATGATGGAAATATAACTGCGAGTGTAAGCGCAAGATTAGAAGGCCTTATAGGTGCTGATGATGTAAATAATACTCTAAGTTCAACATTTAATAGCAAAAATGTAGGAGAGAATAAAACTATAAGTATTATTTCAACTTTAAGTGGAAGTGATTTTGAAAACTATAGCTTGGCAAAACAAACAACAAAAGCAAATATCACAAAAAAAGTTTTAAGTCTAAGTACTATTACTTCTACAAATAAAATCTATGATGGAAATAAAAGTGCAAGTGTAAGTGCAAGTTTAGAAGGTCCTTATAGGTGGTGATGATGTAAGTAAATCTATAAGTTCTACTTTTAATGATAAAAATGTAGGAGAGAATAAAATTATTACTATAAATGATATTTCTTTACTAGGAATTGATTCTAATAATTATTCTATTACTTCAAAACAAACAACAAAAGCAAATATCACAAAAAAAGCTTTAAGTCTAAGTAATATTACTGCTGCAAATAAAATCTATGACGGAAATAAAACAGCAAGTGTAAGTGCTAGTTTAACAGGAGTGGTTTTAGGCGATGATGTAAATAATTTAATTACTTCTGTCTTTGATAGTAAAAATGCAGGTGAAAATAAAATGGTAACAATTATTTCTTTAAAAGGAAATGATGCTTCTAATTATTCTATTCTTATAGGACAAAAAACAAAGGCAAATGTTACTGTAAAAGATTTAATAGTGACAGCTAATAATAGTTCGAAAAGAGTAGGAGGAAAAGATCCAATTTTAACTTTTAATACTAACGGTTTAGTAGGGACAGTCGCCACCTTAAAATAAATTGAAATTTTAAAATTTTGTATTAGTTATTGTACATAATACACCTTCATTAATTAGAAAGTATTTTACTTTCTAGTTATATCCGCAAGCTTTTTTATAAACCTCTACATCATATTGTGTATCATTTTTATATAAAGAATGAGCTATTATTATCATCTTTCTCATGACTGCTATTTGAGCTAATGTTGTGTGTTTTCCATTTTCTTTTAATCTAGTAAAAAACTTGTTAAAGTTTGTATCTGATTTAATTGCTGACATCACTCCCATAAACATAGTTCCTCTATAAAGTTTAGAACCAGCTTTTGATATTCTAGGTTTACTTTTAATAGAAGTTCCTGATTGTTTTAGTATTGGATCTAAACCAGCAAGAGCTGTTATTTGTCTTTGATTAGCTTTTGGATATTTAATAAAAAGATGAAGTAAAACAATAGCTGTAATTTTGCCAACACCTGATAGAGTTTTTATATTATTATATTTAAGAAGTAAATCTTCATTAGATTCTATAATATCATTAACTTCAGATAATACATTTTCTTCTTTTTCATTTAAAGTTTTAATAGATTTTTTAAGTTCTTTAATTGCATATGAATTTCCATCTTTTGCACTCAAAGCTTCTAAATGATTCTTTGTTTTAGTTTTTTGCTTAGAAATGAATTTATAATAACTCATCAGTTCTTTTATACTTTCAGCTTCTTCATTTATATAAGGTATTTTAATCTCATTAGTTCTTGCCAAATGAAGACTTTTTGATAAAACAACAGAATCTATTTCATCTGTTTTATTTCTTTGCCCTAGAGCTTTAGCATGGTTTGAAAACTGTTTTGGGTTAATCATAAAACATTTTATATTTTTATCTTTACAGAATTTTGTTAATGCAAATGAGTATGAACCTGTTGGTTCGAATATAAAAACCAAAGAATCTATTTCTTTTTTATAAAGCTTTTTTAATTTAGAATACAAGGCTTTAAACGCTTTTGAATTATTCTCAATTTCAAAGCTAAGTTTATTAATTGGAATATATACAGCAATTAATTTTTTACTAACATCTAATCCGATACAATTATACATCGTGAACCTCCAATAGTAATATTTGAGAGTTCGTTAGGCTAGGAGTTAACTCCTAGCTGATTAACTTTAATACACATAACCTAACCTCGTGTAATACGATCTAGTAATTAATACCGATCTTGTCGCCACTCAAGTTTAAAGTGTAATTATTTGACTGACACTCAAGCTAATTAATATTTTTAAGTTATATCAACCGCTTTGGCACCCTTTTCAATATATTAACCAATAAAACTCTCTGGATTCATTATATCATTTAGATACGAGATACTTTAAGTGGAAATTTAAAAAGAGTCTTGGGTGAGAATATAGGAGAATATAATATTTCAAATGATAATTTATCATTTAGTAGTAATTATAACTTGGTTTTTAATCAAGGAGTTTTTACTATTGAAGCTAATTTTGATAATATAATTTCATCTATTTTTAATCATAGTGCTACAAAAATTATTCTTCCTTCACTTCCAAAAGTTATAGCTAATAAACAAAATAGTTTTATGGAAATAGCTGGAATACCTTTGTATATGACAGATTCAGGTATTAATCTACCTTCTGTTTTAAATAATGATAAAAACAATTAAGGATATATGTGAAACATTTAATAATACTTTTTTTATTGGGTTCAAGCTTACTTCTTGCTGCCCTTCCTAATATAGGTTCTGTAAGAAAAGAGATTAAAGTTCCTCTTGAAATAAGTAAGAAGAAAAATAAACCCTTAATAAAGTTAGGTGTAGAAAAAAAATATCGAGCTATATTAAAAGATGATAAAAGTGCTAAGAAAGTTTTAATAAAAGATTTTAAAATTATTGGAAATCATTCAATTACAAGTAAAAACCTTTTAAAAATACTTCTTCCTTATAAAAATAAACATTTAAGCTTTTTTGAGATAAATAATCTAGCTTTGTTAATAAGTAAAGAGTATAAAAATCAAGGTTATTTTGTAGCAAGAGCTTATCTACCTACTCAAAACTTAAATAACTCTAGCTTAGAGATAATAGTTATTGAAGGAGAGTATGGAGAGTTTAGAGTTAAAAATAAGTCTAAAACTAATACTTCTTTTATAAAAAGTATCTTAAATCATAAAAAAGAAGGAAAGGTAATAAGTTCTAAATCTTTAGAAAATTCTATACTTTTAATTAATGATATTCCAGGAACCAGAGTTTCTAGTATGAATATAAAAGCAGGAAAAAAAGTTGGAACTAGTGACTTTATTTTAGATATTGAACAAAGTAAGATTTATGATGGCTATGTTTTACTGGATAATTATGGAGGTTTATATACAGGAAGAAATAAACTAAGTATTGGAGCAAATTTTTATACTCCATTTAATTATGCAGATAAGATATCTATAATAGGACTTACTAGTAATAATAATGATTTAAATAATGCTGTACTTAATTATTCTTTTCCCTTATATAAAAATGGTTTAAGAGCAGAGTTATCTTTAGGAAGAACAACTTATCACTTAAGTAAAGAGTATGAAAATTTAAATGCAAGAGGATTATCTAATAGTATAAAAATAAGTTTGCAATATCCTATTTTGAAACAAAAATTACAAAATCTTACTCTTGATTTAATTTTAGAGAATAATAATCTAAGAGATGAAATAAATGCTTCTGATTATGAGAGTAAAAAGGTTTCAGATGTTATAAGAGTTAAACTTAATTATGATAAAAAACACTCTTTCTTTGATTTAAATCATAATTTCTCTTCAAATATTATACTTTCTCTTGGAAATCTAAAGTTCAAAGATGCGGAGCAAAAACTTATGGATAAAGAAGGAGTAAATACCCAAGGAAAGTACTCAAAGCTTGAGATAGAATTAAACTCTACTTTGGATTTTACTCCTACTCTTAGTTTAGAAACAGCTCTAAAATATCAACATAGTCTAAAAGGAAAAAACCTAGATGGAAGTGAAGATTTTTCAATAGGTGGGGCTTATGGTGTTAAAGTTTATCCTTCTGGAGAATTAAGTGCAGAAAATGGTTATGTTTTTAAACTAGAAGCTAAATATGTTTTAAATAGAACAAATACTTATAAAAACACTTTGGGAGTATTTTATGATAGAGGAAAAGCTTATATGACAGATCCTCTTTCAAGTTTTAAAAGTAGAACTTTGCAAGACCTAGGATTCTCTTATTATTTAAATTATAAAGATTTTTTTGCAAAAGCGCAAATAGCTTTTACAATTGATGATGAAATAATAAGCAGTGAAATACAAAAGAATTCTAAGATTTTATTTATGGCTGGATGTACTTTTTAAATATTCATGAGCTAAGTTTTAACTTCTACAAGAATAGAAATTTTACTTAGCTCTTTTTAGTATTAAGTATTATTTTAAAACTTTAAAAGCTTCTTCTAAATCTAAGCTTCCTTCATAAAAAGCTTTTCCTACAATTACACCAGCAATGTGACCATTATCTTGACAAGCTGTAATATCATTAATATCCTTAACTCCACCGCTTGCAATTGTATCAATTCCAGAAGCATCTGCTATTTCTTGTGTTAATTCAACATTAACCCCACATAACATTCCATCTTTGCTTATATCTGTACAAATAATAGCTTCAACACCAGCATTTGCAAACTCATGAGCTAAAGTAGTAGCTTTCATAGTAGAAACTTCTGCCCAACCCTCAACAGCAACCATTCCGTTACTTACATCAATTCCTACAGCTATTGGATACTTAGCCGCCATATCTTTTACAAATTGAGGATCTTTAAGTGCAATTGAACCTAAAATTAATCTATCAACTCCAAGCTCTAAATACATTTTAATAGTTTCTTCATCTCTAATTCCACCACCAAGTTCAATTTTAAGATTACAGTTTTCTCTAATCTTTTTTATTTGTTCCAAGTTAGCTGGTTCACCTGCAAAAGCACCATTTAAATCAACAATATGAAGCCATTTACTACCTAATTCTTCAAATCTTTTAGCAACCATCCAAGGTTCATCAGAGTATATTTTTGCACTGTCCATAAGACCTTTGCTTAGTCTTACTGCTTTTCCATCTTTTAAATCAATTGCTGGTAGTATATCCATCTTCTCTTTTCCTTTTTAACTCTTGTCGTAATTTATTTTTCTCATTTAATTCTATGGAACAAATTATTGCTTCACTTATATATGAAGTAATAAGCTCTTGCCTAAAATCTTCTTCTTTATTTAAATAAAGATGTCTCATATATTTACCACTTTTAGTAAAATCAAATAACTCTTCAAGTAAGTAACCTTTGTGACAGCCTATTGTTAATTTATTTTTATCTTTTTTTAAATAAAACAAACACTGATTTTCAAAAAAAAAACGAATCATGAGTAGCATCTTTTTTTGAAACACCTTTATTTTTTAAAGCAAGTTTTTCAATTTTTAAAGAAATTTTATCTACCCATGTTTTCATTCTTTTAATCTATAAGGCTACAAAGTTCTTTAAAATTTTTAAACCATTATCATGTGATTTTTCAGGGTGGGGCTGAAACCCGTAAATATTATCTTTATGAACTGCACTTACAAATTCATAACCATATTTAGTTTTTCCAATAACATTTTTTTCGCTTGTTAGTACATGATAAGAGTGAACAAAATAAAGATAAGGATTTTCTAAGCCTTCAAATAAAGTATGATCATTTATAGTCTGTATTGTATTCCAACCTACATGAGGAATGTTTGTATCTTCTTTCATTTTGCTTTTATCAAATTTTATAATATGACCATCAATTAGACCAAGACCTTTATGTTCACCAAATTCTGTTGAACTTTCAAATAAAAGCTGCATACCTAAACAAATACCTAAAATTGGTTTTTTACTTTTTACAAAATCTAAGATGGCATCTTGCATTCCACTTTGTTTTAAATGAATCATAGCATCACCAAAAGCACCAACTCCTGGTAAAATAATTCTATCATATTCATTCAATTTTTTTGGATCTTTTTCTATTTTAGCATCAATTTTTAACAACTTACATGCATTTAATACGCTAGCTAAGTTTCCCATATTATAATCAACAATTCCAAGCACTATAAAACCCTTTTTTTAATATAAAAAATTATACTAAATTTTTGCATCAGCTAGGGTTAAAGCAAATAAGATGTCATTGTTATTTTTAAGACAAACCTTTCTGGCTTCCTTTAATGTAGTTCCAGTTGTAATGACATCATCAAGTAAAATAATAGTTTCATTTTGAATATTTTTTAAAGTAAATTTCCTAGGATTTTTAAGTCTAAAATCTAAGTCCTTACCCGCATATTTGATTTTATTATTAGCTTTTAACTTATTATAAATAGGTTTTATATAAGAAGACTTCATATTATGTGCTAAGATTGCAGTATGAGAGAACTCATGTCTAGTATGGTCATCAATAGGAATAGCAAGAACCTCTTGTGTATAAGAAAATTCTCTAGCAAATTTAGAAAATGAAAGTTTTGCCAAAATATTAAAAACCCTATCTCCATGAAAATAATACTTAGAATTCAACAAGTCTTCAAGCTCTTCAAGTGAATAAAAAGAGTAAACAAAAAATCCCTCTTCAATTTCCCTCCTAAATAAATTAGGACGCAATAAAGTATCTTGACAAGTTTCGCAGATAATAGAAAAAGAAAACTCATCGCAAGAAATGCAGAACATAATGATCCTTTAAATAACTATAAAAGTTATTATAGTATACAATTAAAAGAATTTATTTGACATAATTAACCAAATTGGTTAAAATAAGGAAGTTTATGAATCAAAGTGCAAGATATGATTTAAAAGAAATTAAGTCCTTAATAAGGCAAAATAAAGTATTTATAACACAAAGTGCTAAATATCATGCACTAGAATTTAATCTTTATAAGGAAGAAATTCTAAATGTAGTATTGAGTTTAGAAAATGACAATTTGTATAAAAGTATGAAAAGCAATAAAAAAAGTAATTTATGGCAAGACGTTTATCATAAAATTTATGATGGAACACTCTTTTATATAAAGCTACAAATCAATGATAATGCTATTGTAATATCATTTAAGGAAAAATAATGAAAACATGTCCTTTATGTGAATCAAAGTTAACATACAAAGAGCACATTAAAAAAGAATTTATATATAAAAAACATAAAAAAGATATCTTTGATTCTGGATTATATTGTGAAGAATGTAATGAATTATTTATGAATCCAAATGATTTAGATAAAAATGATGAAGTAATAAAAGAATTCAAAAAAGAAGTTGACCATTTACTCTCAACTATACAAGTTAAAAAAATAAGAAAAAAAATAGACCTAACACAAAAAGAAGCAAGTGAACTATTTGGAGGAGGAATTAGAGCCTTCCATAAATACGAAACAGGCCTTAACACTCAAAGCAAACCCCTAGATATCTTATTAAGACTTATTGATAATGGGAAGATATCTATTAATGATGTTAGAGAAGTAGTATCCTTATGAAGAAAGTAATATATAAAATAACCTATCCTAATGGAAAAATATATATAGGAAAAGATTTAACAAATACATTGACATACTTTGGAAGTGTAAATAGTGAATATGTAGCAAAAGATTTTACGGATGAAGAAAAAAGAAATTTTTCAATTCAAAAAAATATAATTTATGAGTCAGAGAGTACAGCAGAAATAAACAAAATTGAGATGGAATTAATTAAAAAGTATGAATCAAATAACCCAAGTATAGGATATAACCAATTACCAAAATTTAAAAAATAGTTTTGAAGAGGTAGTGATTAGATTTTGAGTGAAGTTCAAGGCGAAGATTAGATTTTGACTAGGAGCCTACTATAGTAGGTGAGTATTCAAAATCTAAGATTCAACGCAGAAATGCACTTAAAAGATGAGTGCTATATCTTTAAAACTGCCATGAATGCTTCTTGGGGTACGTTCACCTTTCCTATGGCCTTCATTCTTTTCTTCCCAGCTTTTTGCTTATCTAAAAGTTTTCTTTTTCTAGTAATATCCCCACCATAACACTTAGCAGTTACATTTTTACCAGTAGACTTAACAGTCTCACGTGCAATAATATTAGATCCAACTGAGGCTTGAATAGCAACTTCAAATAGTTGTCGTGGAATCAATTCTTTTAAAGCTTTAATAAATTCTCTACCTTTAGAAACTGCTTTATTTTCAGGAACAATAATGGATAAAGCATCAACTACATCACCAGCAACTCTAATATCTAGTTTTTGTAAAACACCTTCTCTAAAAGCAATTGGTTCATAATCAAAAGAAGCATAACCTTTAGTAGTTGATTTTAATTTATCATAAAAATCCATTACAATTTCATTCATAGGAATATCATATTCTAATAAAACTCTAGCACCAATATAATCCATTTTAATTTGGATTCCTCTTTTATCATTAAGAAGTTTAATAACATTTCCTAAAAACTCATCAGGAACTAAAATAGTAGCTTTTACATAAGGTTCAAAAATTGTTTCTATATAGTTAGGTTCTGGAAGTTCACTTGGATTTTGAATATTAATAGTAGTTCCATCTTTTTTTAAAACTTCATATACAACAGTAGGAGCAGTAGCAATTAAATCAAGATTAAATTCTCTCTCTAATCTCTCTTTTATAACTTCCATATGTAACATACCTAAGAAACCAGCTCTAAAACCACTTCCTAGTGCTGCTGAACTTTCTGGTTCATAAGATATTGAACTATCATTTAATTTTAACTTATCTAAAGCTTCTCTTAAATCTTCAAATCTATCAGTATCTATTGGATAAAGTCCAGCAAATACAAAGGGTTTCGCTGGTTCAAAACCATGAATAATATCACTTGTTCTATTTTTAGCATCAGTAATAGTATCGCCAACTGCAATAATATCAACAGTTTTAATTCCTAAAACAACAATACCTATTTCACCAGTTTTGATCTCATTTGTACTCTCTCTTTTTAAAGGATGTGGATACATTAAAGATAGAACTTGTTGTTCATGTTCCGTATTCATCATTCTTACGACTTGACCTTTTTTGATACTTCCATCATAAACTCTAACAAGTGCTAAAGCTCCAAGATAGTTATCAAACCAAGAATCATAAATTAAAGCTCTTGTAGGTGCATTTGCATCTCCTACTGGTGAGGGAACTCTATCAATTATTGAATCAATTAAATCTTTAACTCCAAGTCCAGTTTTTGCAGAAATAAGATTATTTTCTGTACAATCAAGTCCAATAGCTTCTTCAACTTCTTCTAATACTCTATCTGGATCAGCTGAGGGTAAATCAATTTTATTAACAACTGGAAGTAATTCTAAATTATTGTCCATAGCAATATATACATTTGCAATAGTTTGAGCTTCAACACCTTGTGTGGCATCAATAATTAATAATGCACCATCAGAAGATGCTAAGGATCTTGATACCTCATATGAAAAATCAACATGACCTGGAGTATCAATTAAGTTAAGTACATATTCTTGATTATCTTTTGTATAGTTTAGTCTTACACTTTGTGCTTTAATTGTAATACCACGTTCTTTTTCTATA
Organism: Arcobacteraceae bacterium; assembly: GCA_965224485.1. GTDB lineage: Bacteria > Campylobacterota > Campylobacteria > Campylobacterales > Arcobacteraceae > NORP36. The sequence goes on from CBDCZH010000010.1 coordinate 13,361, forward strand.
TCCATAGTATCCATTAATTGTGCCGACATATCTCTATTTGCTACTGAACCACATTCTTGAATAATTCTATCTGCTAAGGTTGACTTTCCATGATCAATATGGGCAATGATACTAAAGTTTCTAATATTTTTTTGCAATGTATTTTCCTAAATATTATTATATTATCGCGATTATATCTAAAGTTTAGTAATTATTTGGTTAAGTAATTTTTTTGGCTAAAAAAAAGGTTTTGTAAGAAAACTTACAAAACCTTTTTTAATCTTTAAAAGAGAACTATCTATTTATAATAGCATGTACTCTTCTATTATCTGCTCTTCCTTCTGCTGTTTTATTAGTAGAAATTGGATGAGTTTCACCAAAACCAACAGGAGTTAATCTTGATGCTTTAATATCTTGAGCTTTTAATGCTTCAATAGTTGAATCAGCTCTTCTTTGTGATAATTTTTGATTATATGCTTTTGAAGCAATAGAATCAGTATGTGCTTCAATAGTAGCACTTACATTTTTATTATCTTTTAAATAGTTTGCAAAGTTTGTTACTTTTTCATCATATTGTGATTTTATTACAGATGAATCTGTATCAAAGTTGATTCTTAAATCAACTAAAATAGCACAACCTTTATCATTTACAATAGAACCAGCTGGTGAGTTAGGACAAACATCTAAACTATCAATAACACCATCTTTATCATGATCTTTAACAATCATTTTTTCTTTTACTGGTACGGGTTTTTTCATAACAGGAGCAGGAGTTGATGCTTTTTTTCCAAAAGGAATTGCGAAACCTACAGTATATAATAAGTTATTATCTCCATGATCTGTTTCAATTAAATGTCTTAAATCAAATTTAAAAGCTATTCCATTATCTAGTTTATATTTATAACCTACACCGTAATTAGCAAATAATCCAGATTCATTTTTATATTGCTCATCATCAAACCATTCAACACCTGCACCAATTAGTCCATAAATTGATGATTTATTTGTTAGAGGATAATCTTTAATTACATTTGTAAAAAATCTTGTAATTCCAGTATCTTTATTTCCTCTTTTATAATCAACATCTTCTAAAGTTCTTAAAAAACCCAGTTCGATTTGATCAAACATAGAGTTATCTAAATTAAAACCTAAACTTAATCCTGCATTTGCATAATTTCGTTCAAGGTCTAAATTACCTTCTGTATAAGTTCCACCTAACATAGGTGTGATTTCATACTTATATTCACTATTTGCTGCGAACATCATAGTGGCACATAAAACTGTTGAAAGAATAACTTTTTTCATTTTCTAATCCTTTTTAATAATTAATTTTATTATAATAGCATAACTTTATATAAAAATAGAATTTACTGACTCATTATTATGAACTCTGTGAATTGTTTCCCCAATTATACTAGCAGCTGATAAAACTGTTAATTTTTTATGATTCTTTGTTAAGGGAATAGTATCTGAAATAACTAACTCATCTAAAATTGCTTCATCTAGTTTTTCATAAGCTTTTCCAGATAAAACAGCATGAGTACAACAAGCCATAACTGAAGTTGCACCATTTTTCTTTAAAGCAGCTGCTGCTTTAACTAGTGTTCCAGCAGTATCAACCATATCATCAACTAAAATTACATCTTTTCCTTTTACATCACCAATAATATTCATAACTTCAGCTTCATTAGCTTTTTCTCTTCTTTTATCAATAATTACTAAATCATAACCTAGCTTACTTGCATAAGATCTAGCTCTAGTAACTCCACCAATATCTGGACTTGCAATAATAGGATTTTTTAAATTTTTGTTTTTAATATAATCAATAAACATTATTGATCCAAATAAATTATCAACTGGAATATTAAAAAAACCTTGAATTTGAGCGGCGTGTAAATCAATAGTAATAACTCTATGAATACCAGCAGCTTCTAATAAATCAGCTGTTAATTTTGCAGTAATAGGAACTCTAGGAGCTGCCTTTCTATCTTGTCTTGCATAACCATAATACGGGATTACAGCAGTAATTGAGTTTGCACTTGACCTTTTAAACGCGTCAACCATAATTAGTAGTTCCATGAAATTATCATTTGTTGGAGAACAGGTTGGTTGTATTATAAAAACATCCATTCCTCTAACACTTTCTGTTATTTGTACTGAAATTTCACCATCGCTAAATTTTTTAACTGTTGCTTCACCAATGTTAACGTTTAAATACTTAGCTACTTTCTGTGCAAATTCGTAATTTGCAGTTCCACTAAAAAGTCTATATGTGCTCATAAAGCTTCTTCCTTGTTTAATTTGATTATTTTTATCTTATGCGATTTTATCTAAATAGTACTTAAGAGTTTTTGAGTTTTACTAATTTAAGAAGTGCTTTGTTTTTTCTTAAATATAATTAAGAAGATATATTCTTAATTATATTGAAATTATTTTATCTTTTTGTAGTTTGTATAAAGCCAGAACCTAGAACTTTTTGATCTTCATAAAATACTGCAACTTGACCAGAGGCAACACCAAAAGCTGGTTCATCTAAGCTTATTGTTGCTATATCACCTTCAATTGTCACCTCACATGGTATTGTTAATGATCTATATCTTAGTTTTACTCCACATGTAAATTCTTTTTTATCAAAATACATGTTTAAATTATTTGCTTTAACTTCATTTACTTCAAGTGAACTCTTAGGTCCAACTACTAAAGTATTTGTTTTCGCATTTAACTCTTTTACAAAATGAGGTTCCTGTGCCCCATGAACATAAAAACCTCTTCTTTTACCAATAGTATAATGTGCATGGCCTTTATGGTGACCAACTTCTTCACCTTTTTCGTTTACAACTTTACCTGGTTTATCAATGTCTGCATGCTTTTTTATAACATCAGTATAAACAGTTTCAACAAAACATATTTCTTGTGATTCATTTTTTTGTGTTATTCTTTTAAAAGTAACATCAAGCCCAGCTCCAAGTTTTATTATGTCTTCTTTTTTATAAGTACTTAATGGAAACATCATGTAAGGAAGGGCAGCTTTATTTACTTGTGATAAAAAATAACTTTGATCTTTTGATTTATCATCAGCCTCATAAATAAATTCACCATCTGTTTTTACGTAATGACCAGTTGCTAAAAATTTAGCTCCATGCTCTTTAGCAAATTGTAACATTGCACCAAATTTAATGTTTTTATTACATTTTACGCAAGGGTTAGGCGTAGTTCCCTCTAAATAAGATTCAACAAAATATTCATAAATCTCAGCAGTAAATTTGTCTGTTAAATCTAAAATATGATATTTTATATCTAAAAATTTTGAAACATCTTTAATATAAGCTAAATTTCTCTCATGATAACCATCATCTCTATTATGAAGTTTTAAATAAACACCCTCAACTTCATATCCTTCCTTTTGTAGCATATAAGCTGTAACTGATGAATCAATCCCACCACTCATTCCTACCATTATTTTTTTCTTCATTCTCTGCCTTTTTAAATGAATAATTACTGACTATGTGTTTTCCAATCTTATGTAGTACTATAAGTTCTTTTGAATTATTTGGGTGCTTAATTTAAGAATAATCACTTATAAATCCACCACCGAGACAATACTGGCCATCATATAAAACAAGACTTTGTCCAGAAGTCACAGCTCTTTGAGGCTGATCAAATTTCACTATAACTTTATCCTGCGTAACTTCTGTCACTGTACAAGCTTGTTTTTGTTGACGATAACGTACTTGTGCCATTAATTTATCACCAATCTTCGCTGGTTCATCTAATACCCAGTGCATATGACTAGCTTCAACATTGCTATTCATAAGTAAAGCATGATTAGTATCTTGCACAATTGTTAATGTATTGTTTTTTAAGTCTTTTTTAGCAACATACCAAGGATTATGTATGTGATTAGCTCCTTCTGTATCTTTCATACCACCAATACCAATACCTTTCCTTTGACCAAGGGTGTAACAAATAAGACCTTTATGTTTACCTATTACTTTTTCTTCTTCATCTATAATATCTCCAGGAATGGCTTTTAAATGTTGAGTGATAAATTCATCAAATTTTTGTTTACCAATAAAACATATACCAGTACTATCTTTTTTATCACTTACAGGTAAGTTATGTGCTTTAGCAAGTTCTCTAACTTCTTTTTTTGTAATATTGGCTAAAGGAAATAAAGCTTGAGATAGTTGTTTACTAGATAGTGCATGTAAAAAATAAGTTTGATCTTTTGTATTATCTTTAGGAGTTCCTAATACATAATGATCTTTATGTATTTCTATTTTGGCATAATGTCCAGTTGCAATCACCTCTGCACCCATCTTTTTTGCTTCTTTTAAAAATACATTAAATTTAATCTCACGATTACACAAAATATCTGGATTAGGAGTAAGACCTTTTTTTAAACCTTCTAAAAATACATCAAATACTTTAGTTCTGTATTCTTCAACAAAATCTATACCTTTTACTTCAATTCCTAATAACTTACCAACTTTTTTAGCATCCTCAAATTCTATACGATTAGGACATTGACTACCTTTGATACCATAGTCCCAATTTCGCATGAATAATCCTATTACTTCATAACCTTGCTGTTTTAACAGTAAGGCAGTAACAGAAGAATCAACGCCACCAGACATTCCTACAACAACTTTTTTTTTATTCATTTTTTTACCTTTAAAATTTCTTTTAAGAAATTATTTACAACAATTTGTTGTTTTGTATGTGTTTTAAAGGAATAGTAACTGACTCTCTGTTTGCCCAATCTTTATGTGGAACTATAAGTTTTTTAGTATTAATTTTTTTATTAGCAAAAAAGATTATATCTATATCTAGAGTTCTAGGCGCATCTTGAAAGGATCGCTTTCTTCCAAATCTATTTTCTAAGCTTTGCATATTTCTTAAAAATGCATTAGGAGCTAGATTAGTTTTAAGCGAAATTATACCATTTAAAAAATCATTTTGATCTATAAATCCAAAGGGTGGATTTAAAAGTAGGGGAGAAGTTCTTAGTATATCAAAGCGTGTATCTTTTACTAAACATAAGAATAACTTATCAAAAGTTTTCTTCATATTTCCAATATTTCCCCCAATACCAATAGTTACATGATATTTTTTTCTACTGCCGTTTTTTAATATTTTTGGGTAGTTAGAAGTTTTAAATAGTGTTAGTTTATTAGTTAATTTTTTTTTCATATTTTACTCTAAAATAAATCCTAAGTAATTTACTTAAGATTTACTTTTCCTTTTTTCTTAATAAATATAAAAATACTTATACACAAGTAAAACGCTTGTGAATCTTAAAGTATAAGCAATCTTCCATTTTTCATCACAAGAGTATCTTCAATTCTAACTCCAAATTCACCTGGTAAATAAATACCTGGTTCTATTGTAAAAACCATATTATCTTTTATTATTAAATCACTTTTAGAATTTATAAAAGGGTATTCGTGAATATCAAGACCAACTCCATGTCCTGTTGAATGAATAAAATAATCTCCATAACCAGCTTTGCTAATTACATCCCTTGTAAGTTTGTCAATATCTGATGCCTTCATTCCTACTCTTGCTTTAGATATAGCATTTTCTTGTGCTTTTAATACAAGGTCATATATTTTTTGCTCTTTTGTTTTTTTAAATTTTTGTTTTCTTTTAAAAGAAAAGTTATTAAAATCTATTCTTGAAGTACAAGTTCTATCTGAACAATATCTTTTATACTTAACTCCAGCATCAACTAATAATAAATCATCTTTTTTTAATTTTTGCTTTGAAGGAAGGGCATGAGGTTTAGCAGAGTTTTGATTAATTGCAACAATAGGGTCAAAACTAAGATTTAACTCTCCTTTTTTGCTCATAAATTCTAAGGCTTTAAAGTGTAAAAAATGCTCACTCTTTTCATTTCCATTTTTTTGTATATATTTGGCAAATTGTTTAAAACCTTCTTTTCCTAAAAGAGAAGCTTTTTTAAGTAGTTTTATCTCTTTATTGCTTTTAATAATTCTTTTTTCTTGTGAAAAATTCAATTTATTTATAAACTTTATTTTTAAATCTTCTTTTAGTCTTAGATAAGTATTATAAGAAAAATCATTTCCATCAAATACTAATTTTTTGATTTTTGATTTTTTTAATATTTCTATACTTGTTTTAATCAAATCACTACTTTCTATAACCAGGGCATTTTTAACTTCATCTTTTGCTTCAATCGTGTACCTAGCATCTGTTATAAAGAAACTTTCACTTCCAAGTTTTAAGAATATTACATTATCACAAGAGTATTTACACTCATAATAAACTGCATTTTCATTTTTTAGTATATAATTATTCATTATAAAATCCTCTCTTTGATATAGTCTTAACGTAAATTTAATTATAATCATATCCAAAAATCATAAAAGGAAATTTAATATGAAAATAGCAGTTATTCAAGGTCCAAATATCAATATGTTAGGTGTTAGAGAGCAGCATATCTACGGTCCAATGACAATGGAACAAATTCACGAGCAAATGAAAAACTCAGCAGAGCAAAATAAAGTTGAATTAGAATTTTTCCAATCAAATTTAGAAGGTGAAATTGTTGATAAAATTCAAGAATGTTTAGGTGAGGTTGATGGTATTGTTATTAATCCAGCAGCATATTCACATACATCAATTGCTATTAAAGATGCACTTGCAGCTGTTAACTTACCAACAGTAGAAGTTCATATTTCAAATATATACAAAAGAGAAGAATTTAGACAAAAGTCTATTACAGCAGCAAGCTCAACTGGTCTTATTTCTGGTTTTGGTCCTTTTGGTTATCATCTTGCACTTATTTCATTAACACAAATTATTAATGAAGTAAAAGCAGTAGCACAAGCTAAACAAGAAGAATCAAAATAGTACAAATATGAAAATATTAAAAGCTTCTTGGCTTATAACTTCTAATAACAATAACAGTATTATTAAAGATGCTGCTATTGTTTTTAATGAGAAGATTATTGATATTGGAAAAATACAAGATATAAAAGATAAATATCCTAATGAAGAAATAGAAGATTTAGGAGAAAACTCTGTTTTAATGCCAGGATTAGTTAATTCTCATGTTCATTTAGAATTTAGCTCAAATACTACAAGTTTAAAATATGGTAATTTTTTAAATTGGCTTCATAGTGTTATTGACCAAAGAGAACATTTAGTTGAATACTCAACACAGAAATTAATTTCTTCTAAATTAAAAGAGATGTTAAGAAGTGGAACTACCACAATTGGGGCAATCTCTTCTTATTCTTTAGATTTACAAGCTTGTTTAGACTCTAAAATAAATACTGTATTTTTCTGTGAAGTAATTGGTACTAAAATGGATATGATTGATACTTTATTTGCTGATTTTAAAGCAAGATTAGGTGAAGCATTAAAGTATAAAAGCAAAAGTTTTATTCCCGCACTTGCTATTCATTCACCTTATTCAGTGCATCCTTTTTTAATAAGAGAAAGTTTAAACTTTGCAAAAAAAGAAAACCTAGCAGTATCTGCTCATTTTTTAGAATCTCCTGAAGAGTTTAATTGGTTACATACTAATCAAGGTGCTTTTCTTGACTTTTTTAAGAATTTTTTAGGGCAAGAGCAGGCAGTTACTAAACCTTTAGAATTCTTGAATCAGTTTAAAGGAATAAAAAATTTATCTTTTACTCATTGTGTTGAAGCCTCTAATGATGATTTAGCCAAAATAAAAGAATTAAATGCAAGTATAAATCACTGTAGTACTTCTAATAGATTATTAAATAACAGTAAACTAAATTTAGATAATTTAGATAAATTAGAGCTTGCTTTTACAATAGGAACAGATGGATTAAGTTCAAATAATTCTTTAAATATGTTTGATGAATTACGAACTTGTTTAATGATGCATACAAAGTATGAGTTAAACTCTTTTGCAAAGAAACTACTTATAAGTGCAACTTCACATGGGGCATCTGCTTTAGGTTTAAAAAAAGGTATTTTACAAAAAGATTTTGATGCAGATATTTTATACCTTAAGTTACCTTCTTGTGTTAAAGATGAAGAAGATTTAGCAACACATGTAATTTTACATACAAAAGAAGTAAAAAAAGTTTATATAGGAGGAGAAGATGTTTAAATTTTTTAAAACAGTATTTTCACCAGTTATTGCTATTTTAGATTTTATAACAAAATATTTTAAAACAGTAGTTTTTTTAACTATTATTTATTTTGTTGTAAATTCAATGAATGAAACAAAATTGGAAAAATCAAATTTTAAAAGCGCTAATTTACAAAAAATAGAACTAATTGGCCCAATACTAAGTGTTAATGAGGTTTTAGACGATATAGAAGAAGCTAAAAGCAATAAAAACATAAAAGGTGTTCTTTTTGTAGTAAATTCACCAGGAGGTGCTGTTGCCCCTTCTGTTGAATTAGCTTATGCTATAAAAGAATTAGCAAAGATTAAACCAGTTATTGCTTATGCTTCAGGAACAATGGCTAGTGGTTCTTATTATGCTTCTATTTGGGCAAATAAAATATTTGCAAATCCTGGTTCTATGATTGGTTCTATTGGAGTAATTTTTCAAGGTGCAAATGTAGAAGAATTAATGCAAAAAATAGGTATAAAAACTCAAACAGTTAAAGTAGGTTCTTATAAAGAAGCTGGAACTCCTACAAGAGCTTGGAATAACTATGAAAAAGGCGAGCTTGAAAAAGTTATAAATGATACTTATGATATCTTTATATCTGATGTCTCAAGTGCAAGAAAATTGAAAAAAAGTGATCATAAAAAATTTGCAGATGCGCATATTTTTACTTCAAGACAGGCAAAAGAAGTTGGTCTTATTGATGAGGTGGCTACTATTTCTACTGCTAAAAAATATTTATATAAATTAGCAAAAGTAAAAAATCCTTCATGGAAGCAAAAAGATAAGTTTGATGCTTTTATAGATAAAGTTCTAAAAGAAGTAGTAAGTAACTTTTCAATTTCTTTACAAGGAAGCCTAAAAGCTTACTAAAAAAAAGCCCCTAAAAATAGGGGCCTTTAAATTATTCATTATTAACTATTCATTTTAAGTTAAAAGGTATAAACCTTTAACTTAAAGCGCTGATACTATTTTATAAGTATCATTAGCAATAACATACTCTTCATTTGTAGGAATTACAAAGATTCTAGCAGCTGAGCTATTTGTTGCTATATCTCTTGCATCATTTCTTCTTTTATTATTTTTAGTTGGATCTATAATTAATCCCATTCCATCAAGTCCAGCACAAACAATTTCTCTAATAAGTGATGAATTTTCACCAATTCCACCTGTAAAACATAAGGCATCAACACCATCTAAAGCAGCCACATAAGCACCTACATATTTTTTAATATTATAAGCAACCATTTCAACAGCTAATCTACATCTATCATCACCCTCTTGCATACCTTGAAGTACTTCTCTTAAATCAGATGATTTACCAGAAATTCCTAAAATACCTGATTCTTTATTCATAACATCAAGTGTTTCATTAATAGTCATATTTTCTTGGTTCATCATATATGAAATTGCACCAGCTCCAACATCACCAGCACGTGTTCCCATCATTAAACCTTGAACTGGTGTTAAACCCATTGATGTATCAATACATTTACCATTTAAAACAGCAGATACAGAAGAACCATTTCCTAAGTGACATACAATTACTCTTGTATTATGTTTCTTATCTAACATTTCTTGAGCTTTACTTGATACAAAAAAGTGGCTTGTTCCATGGAAACCATATTTTCTAATACCATGTTTAGTATATTGATCATATGGAAGTGGATACATATAAGCATAATCTGGCATTGTTTGATGAAAAGCTGTATCAAATACTGCTACATTTGGAACACCTGGCATTAAATCAGCACAGATTTTCATACCCATAATATTTGCTGGATTATGTAAAGGAGCTAAAGGAATTAATTCTGTCATAGTTTGAATTACTTTATCACTTACAATAACAGAAGAAGCAAAATCTTCTCCTCCATGAACTGCTCTATGTCCTATTGCTTGTATTTCAGAAATAGAAGAAATTACTTTACCTTCCCCTTGTGTTAATGTATTTAATACTAATTCAATTGCTTCTTTATGAGTAGGCATCAAAATTTCAGTTTTAATTTTTTTATCTTCACCGAATTCATGTGTTAAAACACCATCAATTCCAATTCTTTCACAAATACCAAGAGCTAAAACTTCTTTACTAACTGGATTCATTAATTGATATTTTAATGACGAACTACCTGCATTTAAGATGAATACTAACATTTATTTTCCTTCTTTATTTATTGATTTTTATTATTTAACAACTTGTGTTGCTGTAATTGCTACTAGGTTTGAAATATCTTCAACTGAACAACCCCTGGATAAATCATTAACTGGTTTATTTAAACCTTGAATAATTGGTCCATGAGCAGCGGCATTTGCAAATCTTTGAACTAATTTATATCCTATATTACCAGCTTGTAAATCAGGAAATACTAAAATATTTGCCTTTCCAGCAACTTTAGAACCAGGTGCTTTTTTAGCCCCAATTGCTTCAATAATTGCAGCATCAGCTTGCATCTCTCCATCATAAGCAAAATTAACATTTCTTGAATCTAAGATTTTAACTGCATCTGTAACCTTATCTACTAAGGGGTGTTTTGCACTTCCTTTTGTTGAAAAAGATAACATAGCAACTCTTGGTACAATTCCAACTACATTTTTAGCAGTTTCAGCCGTTGCAGCTGCTATATCAGCTAATTGTTCTGATGTTGGTTCTGGTAAAACTGCACAATCTGCAAATAAAATTAAACCATCATCTCCAAACTTACCATCATGTGTTTCCATTACAAAAGTTGAGGAAACAGTTTTAATACCAGGAGCTGTTTTAATTACTTGGAAAGCTGCTCTTAATACATCTGAAGTTGCAGAATCAGAGCCTGCAACCATTCCTTGTGCATCTCCAAGTCTAACCATCATACATGCAAAAAATCTACACTCGTTTTCTAAGGTCTCTTTGGCTTCTTCTTTACTTAAACCTTTTGATTTTCGTAAATCTACTAGTTCATTTACATAAGTATTTATATTATCAAACTTTTTTGGATCAACTATTTTTGCACCATCAATATTTGCCCCACATGATTTTGCATTTTTTTTAATTTCTTCTTCATTTCCAATTAATACAATATTTGCAGTTTTTTCTTCTAAAACTATTGCAGATGCTTTTAATACTCTTTCATCTGAGCTTTCAGGAAGAACAATTGTTCTTAATTCTTTTTTAGCATTTTCTTTAATACGTTCTATTAAACCCATCTAAGTCCTTTAAGATAATTTTTCTAATTAAGTATAATATTTGAACATAGCAATAACGTAGCATTTAGAACAAATAACAAAGCAGTTTTTTTTATATTTTGTACAATAATTGTACATAAAAATTGTAAAAGTATAGAAGTAGTTGAATTATTAAAGAACTAATTCTTTGTTAGTATTATCTTTAGTAAAAGCCTTAGGCTTTTACTAAATTGTAGGTATCATTTGCAATTACAAATTCTTCATTTGTAGGTATTACAAAAATCTTTGTTTTTGACTTATCTGTATTTATTTCTCTTTTCTTTTTATCTTTTTTTAAATTTTTCTTTTTATCAAGTTCAATACCCATAAACTCTAAACCAGTACAGACTTTCTCTCTTATTAAATCAGCATTTTCACCAATTCCTGCTGTAAAACAAATAGCATCAACTCCACCCATCATTCCAGCATATGAACAAATATATTTTTTAATTCTATTACATTTCATATCAATTGCTAAGATGGCTCTTTCGTCACCTTTATTACTAGCTTCAATAATTTCTCTTAAATCAGATGATATTCCAGATACTCCTAAAAGACCTGATTTTTTATTTAAGTAATCAACTAGTTGTTCAGCACTCATTTGTTTTTGTTCCATTAAATACGAAATTACAGCAGGGTCTAAATCACCAGATCTTGTCCCCATCATAAGACCTTCCAAAGGAGTTAGTCCCATAGATGTATCAACAGATTTTCCATCTTGAACAGCACAAATAGAGGAACCATTTCCTAAATGACATACTATTACTTTAGAATTCTTTTTATCTAATAACTTATTTGCTTCATTCGAGACAAAATAATGGCTAGTTCCGTGAAAACCATATTTTCTTACTCCATATTCTTTATAATCACTATAAGGAACAGCATACATATAAGATGAAGGTTTCATTGTTTGATGAAAAGCTGTGTCAAAAACAGCAATATTTGGTTTATTTTTAATTAAATCCATACATATTTTAATTCCCAGAATATGAGCAGGATTATGTAAGGGTGCAAGAGGAACAAGTTTTGTTAATTTTTTTAATACATCAGCATCAATAATAACTGATTTTGTAAAATATTCACCACCATGAACAACTCTATGTCCTATTGCATCAATATCATCTTTAATTGAGTCAATAACTTTTGTTGTGCCATTAACTAATAGTTCTAAAACTTTTTCTATTGCTTCTTTGTGGCTTGGTAAATTAATATCTAATATTGTTTTAACTCCCTTTGCTTCATGAATTATTTTTCCATCAATTCCAATTCTTTCACATAAACCAGAAGCAAACACTTCATGTGTTGCATGATTCATTAATTGATATTTTAATGATGAACTTCCTGCATTTAATATAAATATTAACATGTATAAAACCTTTATTTTTCTAAATTTATACAATTAGTATATCAAAACTCTATATAAAGAGTTTTGATATTTTTATTTAATAATAACTTTTTTTGATTTTTTAGTTTTAGAAACATCATTGAGGTCATAAGTGCATCATTAAACGCATCATGCTTAGAAAAAATAGGAATATCCAAATCTTTCATAATAGTATCAAAGCGTAAATCAATATTACTTTGGGGAATTTTTTCTATTTTCCAGTCATAATAAATGGCTGAAACTTCATAAATTTTATTTGGTAATTTTATACCAAGAGATTTTTTAATATATTTATTAACCATTGCTACATCAAATTCTAAATAATAACCAACTAATGTTCTTGAACCTATAAATTCTAAAAAATCTTTTAGTACTTCATTTATATCTTCTGCTTCTTCTAAATCACACTCTCTTATATGATGAACTTTAATTGCCTCAATTTGTAATTTTGTTTTTGGTTTTACGAATTTAACAAATTTTTTACTAGAAACTATTGTATTGTTTTTTATTAAAACAGCACCAATTGAAATAATGTCATCAATTTTTGGATTTAATCCAGTAGTTTCACAATCAAAACAGATGTATTCATTTATAGGACTTTTATCAAAAAGATATAAATATTTTTCATCTTTTAATTTTTTTTTAGCAAAATGATTTTTAATAAGTCTAAGCATAATTAAGCTTATAATGATGCTCTAATTTCTTTTTTAACTTATTTACAATTTTAAAACTATCTTTTAATAAGTCTTTTTCCATAGTTGTTAAATCTTTTGGATTAATATAGTTATTCACTTCTTGTTTTGATTCTAACTCTTCTAAATTTGATTTTAATTTTAATGTTAGCAAGAATTTAAAAGCTTCACTTATCTCAGAAGCAAACTCTTTATCAAATTCACCTAGTTTTTCTAATTGTGAAATTCTTTTTAATGTATTTGTTCTCATTAATTTATGCTCTAAAGCTAGAGTTCTTATGCTTTGAACTATTATAAAAATACCACCTTTTTTAATATCAAGTTCATTTTTATGTTCTTTATTTTTAGAATCAAATACAAAACCATCAAAGAAACCTAAAGGTACATCAAAATCCATAATGATTTTTGCAAAGTGCATGAAAAATGAAGCTGAAGTTGAACCTATTTTAAAAATATACTTTTTTAGTTCAATTATTAATTCTTTATCTCCACTAGCACAAATTGCATCATAGAAAATAGCAAGATTCATAAAGTTGTCACCTGAGGGTTGAGTAATCCAAGCAAAAATTAAATCTTTAAACTCTTTTTTGCGTCTACACCAGTAAGGGTTCGAAACCATAATATTTCCCTTACATCTAGGGAAACCAAAATCAACAAGAGTATCAGTATATAGATTTGTGAATTTTTTTAAATTTTCATTGCTAATAGTACAGTCATCACTTAAAATTAAAGCATTATCTTGATCTGTTTTTATGATTTGTTCACTTCTTCCTTCACTTCCCATAACTAATAAACAGTATTTTCCTTTTAACTCTTCTGGACTTAGAATATTAAAAAGTTTATGCATTACTTTTCTATTTAATTGATTTACTAGTTTTGAAATAAAATCAACTTTAACTCCTTTTGCATTAAGAGATTTAATGATTTTTATAAATCCACTTGTTGCATCTTTAAGCTCTTCAATACTTTCTGCTTTTTCAATTTTATTTGAAACAGAAAATGTATGGGTTGCAAAAAATGAAGATAAAGAAATCTGATCAATAATTCCTATGATTTTTTCCTTGTCATCTCTTACAATTACTCTTTTTAAACCATGTTTTGTCATTATTAATTGTGCGTTAAATAAAAAATCATTTTCATTTACGTAAACTAACCCAGAATTAGAAATTTTTCCAACACTATCATCAAAATCCATTCTATTTAAAATCACTTTTTGTCTAAAGTCTGAGTCTGTTACTATATGTATTTTTTTATCTTTATCTTCTAAAAGCAAAGTAGGTACTTTTTCTTTTTTTATTACTTTTACTGCTTCATATATTGAAGTTTCATATGGAACTATTACTGCTTTATGAACAGTTGCATCTTTTACTTTTGCTAACATTAAATTTGATAAGTCTTTATCTTTTTCATTGTTTACATTATTTATGAGTTTTTGAGAAATACTTTGAAAAAAGAAACTTTCTATTTTTGAGTTTTCATGCAAAGCAGAAATAAATATATCTCTTTGTAAGGAGTAACAAATAGTTTCTTCATAGCATACAAAAGAGTGTTTTGAATAGTTTTCAACTAAAGACTTAGCATCAAAGAATTCATTTTGTGAATATATTGATATTACTTCATTATCTAGTTTTTCTTGTACGAGACCTTTTATAATAAAATATAGATGTGTTGTTTCTTCTTCTTGTTTTTGAATAGTTTCATCTTTTTTAAAATAAACAATATCTAAGTTATCTACGAATTTTAATATTTGTGTTTTTGTTAACTTTTCAAAAGGGTGAATAGCTTTTAAAAAATTAACTTGCTCAACTTGACTCATAAAAGAATTCCTTTAATTTTAATATTAATAGTATATCAAAAGATTAGTAAGTAAATGAATATATTTTTATAATAAAATATCTTATTTATACAATAAAGAGTTTAACTCTTTATTGTATAAGATATTAGTGATCAACTGCTCCCTCTGATCCAATACCTGTATTTGCTCTAATATTTTGAGCTCTATATTTTTCTTTTTCTTCTTTTCCTCTTTGCGAATTATCCGTACTTGAAAAAAACCAAATTGAAGCAAATGCAAGAGTAACTGAAAATAGTGCAGGGTGTTTATAAGGAAAAATAGCTTCTTCATTTCCTAAAATAGAAACCCATACAATTGGTCCAATTATTACAAGAACTACTGCTGTAATTAAACCAAGAAAACCTCCAATAAATGCTCCTCTTGTTGTTAACCCTTTCCAATAAATTGATAAAAATAAAATTGGGAAGTTTGAAGATGCTGCAATACCAAAAGCTAAACCAACCATATAAGCAATATTTTGTTCTTCAAACATAATACCTAAAGCAACACCAGCAATACCAAGTACAACTACAAAGATTTTTGAAATTCTAATTTCATTTTCTTCTTTTGCATTTCCATTACATATTACATTTGCGTAAATATCATGAGAAATTGCAGATGCTCCTGCTAAAGTAAGACCAGAAACAACAGCTAAAATAGTTGCAAATGCAACAGCTGATATAAATCCTAAGAAAGCATTTCCACCTAACATATGAGATAAGTGAATAGCAGCCATATTATTTCCACCAAATAATCTTCCATCTACAAAATACTGTGCACCTTCGCTTGAATTTAAAAATGCAATTGCACCAAATCCAACTATTGTGATAATAATCCAAAAATAACCAACAAAAGCAGTTGCATAAACTACAGATTTTCTAGCTTCCTTTGCATTTCCAACAGTAAAGAATCTCATAAGTACATGAGGTAAACCAGCTGTTCCTAACATTAAAGCCATTCCTAAAGAAATAGCAGAAATAGGATCTGATATGAAACCACCAGGAGCAAGTATTGATATTCCAGCACTGTGATTTTCAACTGCTTTAACAGCTAAACTTTCAAAAGAAAAATCAAAATGGTATAAAACCATAATAGCCATAAATGAAACACCAGTTAAAAGTAAACACGCTTTAATTATTTGAACCCAAGTAGTTGCAAGCATACCTCCAAAAGTTACATAAATTACCATCATAACTCCAACTAACATAACAGCAAATTCATATTCCATTCCAAATAATACTTGAATTAATTTTCCAGCTCCAACCATTTGAGCTATTAAATATAAAAGTACAACAGATAATGAACCAAAAGCAGCTAATACTCTAATCTCTTTTTGTCCAAGTCTATAAGCCGCAATATCTGCAAAAGTATATTTACCTAAGTTTCTTAACTTCTCAGCCATAAAGAATAAAATAATTGGCCAACCAACTAAAAAAGAAACAGCATAAATAACACCATCATAACCTTTTAAATAAATAAGTCCAGATACTCCTAAGAAAGCAGCAGCAGACATATAATCACCAGCAATTGCTAAACCATTTTGAAAACCTGTTATTCCTCCACCTGCTGTATAAAAATCACTTGCAGATTTTGTTTTTTTAGCAGCCCAATAAGTAATACCTAAAGTTCCACTTATAAAAACAAAAAACATAATAATTGCAGGAACATTTAATTCTCGTTTAACTGCTTCAAAAGTAGCATCTCCTGCTGCAAAAGCACCAAGACTAATAAGTGTAAGTAGGGTTAAAATTTTTAACATTATAATAAATCCTTTACATCTTCTTTTATGCTATTTGTTAAATCTTCAAACTCACCATTTGCTCTTCTTACATAAATGATTGTTGTTATAAAACTAATAACTAAAATTGCTAAAGCAATTGGAAAAGCTACTGTTGTTATTCCATCACCAATAGTAGTTGCAAGTATTTCTTTGTTAAATGCAATTACTAAAATATAAGCATAAAACATAACAAGTACGAAAATTCCCAGCTTTAAAGCAAAAGCATTTCTTTTTGCTAAGAGCTCTTTATACTTAGGATGATTTTCAATTGTATTTACTAATTCTTCATTCATCTTTTCTCCTTCTTCCATAATAAGAAAAAATTCTATTAACGTGAGTACTTAATTATAAGTTTTGTTAATAATACCACTAACATAAATCTAAACCATTTTAATTATACAAATAATAAAGCTTATATATATTTTGCTTCTTTTAATTGTGTATGATTTATGAAAGTTGTTGATATAAGTAACATAATATGTAGGTTTATTTGAATTTTTGGAATTAATATAATAAATTAAGTAAGAAATTTACAATTGTTGTTCAAAGAGAGAAAAAATCTCTCTTTGATGTATAATAATAGTACATTTTGTATCTTTAGTGATCAACTGCACCTTCAGAACCAAAACCAGTTTCAGCTCTTACTTTTTGAGCTTCAAAAGCTTTGATTTCATCTTTTGCTCTTTGCGATTTATCAGTAACTGAGAAAAACCAAATGCTTAAAAATGCAACAGTTACAGAAAATAATGCAGGATGTTTATAAGGGAAAATAGGAGTTTCATTTCCTAAAACAGATACCCAAACAACTGGTCCTATTATTACTAAGATAACAGCAGTACTAAGACCTAATAGTCCACCAATAAATGCACCTCTTGTTGTAAGTTTTGACCAATAAATTGATAAAAATAAAATTGGAAAGTTAGCAGATGCAGCAATTGCAAAAGCAAGTCCTACCATAAATGCAATATTTTGATGTTCAAAAGCAATTCCTAATACAACACCAACAATACCAATTACAATAACAGCTCTTTTAGAAACTTTCATTTCCATTTCTTCATTAGGTTTCCCATTACAAATAACATTAGCATAAATATCATGAGATATTGCAGATGCCCCAGCTAGCGTTAGACCTGAAACAACAGCTAAAATTGTAGCAAAAGCAACAGCTGAAATAAATCCTAAGAATATATCTCCACCTACAACATGAGATAAGTGAATAGCAGCCATATTAGCTCCACCAAATAATTTACCATCTGTAAAGTATGGTGCACCTTCTGGAGAGTTTAGAAATACAATAGCACCTAAACCAATAACAGCAATTACTAAATAAAAGTAACCAATAAAACCAGTTGCATAAACAACAGATTTTCTAGCTTCCTTAGCATTTCCAACTGTAAAGAATCTCATAAGAACATGAGGTAAACCAGCAGTTCCAAGCATTAAAGCTAGTCCTAAAGAAATAGCAGATATTGGATCTGATATAAAGCCGCCAGGTGCCATAATAGCTTGTCCTAAATCATGTGATTCAACTGCTTTTGTTGCAAGTGCTGTAAAGTCAAAATTAAAGTGAGATAAAATCATAAATGCCATAAATGTAACACCTGATAATAATAAAACTGCTTTAATAATTTGAACCCAAGTAGTTGCAAGCATACCACCAAAAGTTACGTATATAATCATCATTACACCAACAAGTATTACTGCGTATTCGTATTCAAGTCCAAATAAAACCTGAATAAGTTTTCCACTTCCTACCATTTGAGCAATTAAATATAAAGTAACAACTGATAAAGAACCAAAAGCAGCTAGAGTTCTAATTTCTTTTTGACCTAGTCTAAAAGCCGCAATATCAGCAAAAGTAAATTTACCTAAGTTTCTTAATTTTTCAGCCATTAAAAATAAAATAACAGGCCAACCAACTAAAAATCCAACAGCATAAACTAAACCATCATAACCTTTTAAATATACAAGTCCAGAAAGTCCCAAAAATGAAGCAGCACTCATATAATCACCAGCAATTGCCATACCATTTTGAAAACCTGTAATTCCACCACCAGCTGTATAAAAATCACTAGCAGATTTTGTTTTTTTAGCTGCCCAATAAGTAATACCTAAAGTAGCACCTATAAAAATAAAGAACATTATAATTGCTGGAATATTAATATCTCTTTTTGAAGCTTCAAAAGTAGCATCTCCTGCTGAAAATGCACTTAGTGCAAAAATTGCAATAATAGCTAATATTTTAAACATTATAATAAATCCTTTACATCTTCTTTGATCTGGTTTGTTAAATCTTCAAACTCACCATTTGCTCTTCTTACGTAAATAAGTGTAGTTATAAAACTAATAACAATAATAGCCGCTGCTATTGGAAATGCTATAGTCATAACTCCATCACCAATTTTTATACCTAAAAGTGCGGGATCAAATGCAATTGTTAAGATAAATGCATAAAACATAATTAAAACAAAAATTGAAAGTTTTAAAGAAAAACTTGTTCTTTTTTTGATTAATTCTTGATACTTGGGATTAGCTTTGATTTTTTCAACTAATTCATCATTCATATTTCTTCCTCCCCAGGATTTTATATAATTTTAAATAAACTATGTAATACAGTGCTTATATAGCAGTAAAATAGTATTTAAAAAACATTTATATTATACATATTTAAAATTATAAGTAAGTATTTAAAGTAAAATGTTTAAAAATTATTAAAAAAAAATACTTGGGGTAACTTTAGGTTACAAGAAAGATAGCATTAACGTAGCATTGGGAAATAATTAAATTTTTTTTAGTAATAATTATTTATGGTTTATAAAAAGTACTATTTGCTTGACGTAATTCTTTTACTTTTAAAAAAATCATTGAAGTCATAATTGCATCATTTAAAGCATCATGTTTTCCAAGTTCAGGAATATCTAGTGTTTTCATAATAGTATCAAATTTTAAATCTACAAAAGCATACTCAGAATTTCTAGGTCTAGTTTTATAATACATGGAACTTACTTCTATTGATTCATTAGGTAGTTTAATTCCTAAGTACTCTTTTGTATATTTAGAAATAATAGCAATATCAAATTTTATGTAATAACCAACTATGCTTCTATTTCCAATAAATTTTAAAAGTTGATAAATAGCATCTTTAGGTTCTAAAGCATTTTTCAAATCAATAGGTCTTATTTGGTGGATTTTAATTGATTCTTCTTTTATGCTATTTGATGGTTTTACAAAAACATTAAAGGTATTTCTCATTAGAATCTTATTGTTTTTTATAATAACAGCTCCAATAGAGAGTATTTCATCTTTTTTAGGATTTAAGCCTGTTGTTTCACAGTCTAAACAAACATATTCATTTGAAGATGGTGTATCAAATAAATATAAATAGTTTTTATCTAATAGGTTCTTTTTATTCCAATTTTTTAAAAAGTTTTTTAACATTATGAAATCTTATCAATTTTAAAACTATAAGAAATAAACTTTTTGAAAGAATTTACAATTTGAAAACTATCTTTTAATAAATCTCTCTCAATTTTACCTAAAGTATGGGTATCAATACTGTTATTGATACTTTTTTTATCTTGTATTTGTGCTAGGTGTGATTTTAATCTTAAAGTATTTAATACTTCAAAAGCTTCAAGAAGCTCATTTGCCATCTCATTTTGTAGAACTTTCTTTTCAGTTAAAATTTTAATTCTTTTTACTGTTGTTGTTTCTCTGATTTTTTCTCTTAAAGCTAAAGATCTTATACCTTGAACAATTGGGAATACACCAGTTTTTTTAATATCTATTAAATGCTTTTTTGTCATAAAACTAGCAACGGTTCTTGGTGTATCAAAGGTTAATGTTGATTTTGCAAAATAAGCTAAAAAAACATCTTTGTCATGAAGTTTCTCAAATAAGTCATCTTTTAATTTAATTAATAAATCTTTTTCTCCTGCAACTGCAAAAGAGTCAAAGAAAATAGCCAAGTCCATATAATTTTGCATATCAGGTGCCTCAATCCATCTTGCTGTCTCTTTTTTATAATCTTCAACCCTTTTACACCAAAAAGGATTTGAAACCATTATGTTTCCCTCACATCTAGGATAACCAAAATCTATTAGTGCTTCGGTTATTTTCTTTGCATAAGGGGTGTATAATGAGATTTCTATTCCATCTTGAATTACTAAAGCATTGTCTTGATCAGTTTTAATAATTTGTTCATTTCTTCCTTCACTTCCCATAACAATAAAACAGCAAGTTTTTAATAAATCTTTTGGAATAATTAATTCACATAATTTTTTATATACTTTGGTATTAAGCTGTCCTATTAAGTTTGAAATATGATTTACTTTTACACCTTTTGCTTGCATTGTTTTAATTATATTCATTAAAGAAATACTCGCAAGTTTTAACTCTTCTAGGTTTTTTGATTTTTTGATTTTTGTATCAACTACATTTGTATGGTTTGCAAAATGTGACAAAACATCAATTTGTTCTAAAATACCTATTAATTCATCTTTTGAATTAAGTACAGCAACTCTTTTTATATTTCTTTTGATTAATAAAGATAAAGCATCAAATAAATAATCGTCATTATAAACATATAATAAAGGGAAAATAGCAATTTCACTAACTTTTATATTTAAATCTCTTCCTTCTAATAATACTTTTACTTTTAAAAGTGAATCTGTAATTATTCCATAAGAATTATCATGTTTTTTTACTATAATAGTAGAAGTTTTAAACTCCATTGATTTTTTAATTGCATCAAGAAGTTTTGTATCTTCTTCTACTACACAAGCATCATGTACTATTGTATCTTCAACTTTATCTAGCATAAAAGTAGTTAAAGCAGATGTATATTCTTTATCTTTAAGAACTTGAAACTTGTTAACTAAATTATTTAAGAAAAAATCTTTAAATTTTAAATTTGTTTCAAGTAATTGTAAAAAAGTATTTTTTTCTAGTTCATAACAAATAAGATCTTCATGTACAATAAAAGTAGTTTTGCATTTTGAATATATTAAAGAGTTTGCATCAAAAGAATCTTCTTGATGAAAATCCATTAAAATTTCACCATCTTTCATCTCATGAACACTTCCTTTTATAATAATAAAAAAATGATCATGTATTTTTTCAGGGCTAATTAAAATAGCATTTTTTGGATAATAAGCTATGTCCATATGTTTGATACACTTATGTAACTCTTCTTGATTTAATTCTTCAAATGGATGAATATTTGATAGAAACGATTGTTGATCTCTTAGGCTCATTTATGTCCTTTATATGTGATAGTACTTTTATATGATAAATAAGTTTATCATAAAAAAATACTGAAAAATACTGAAAAATACTAAAAAATACTAAAAAAGCCTGTATGTTTTCATACAGGCTTTTTTATTTCTTTTTAAGAGGCAAGAAAATCTTGCCAAAGCCAAAATCTAATGATCGTGTGCTTCACCAACCCCAGATGGGATTCTGATGCTTTCAACTAAATCTTGAATCTCTTGTGGAGGTTCAGGAGTCATTCTAGAAACAACATAAGCAACTATTAGATGTAATAATGTACCAATAGTACCAATTCCAGAAGGAGCAATTCCAAATAAATAATCAGCCTTGTCTCCGCCTAAGAATACAAAGTATACGATATATCCAAATGTGAAGATTAAACCAGTTAAAATACCAGCAATAGCACCTTCTTTATTCATTCTTTTATCAAAAACACCAAGTATAATTGTAGGGAAGAACGCCGCAGCTGCTAGACCAAAGGCAAAAGCAACAACTTGGGCAACAAAACCAGGAGGATTTATTCCTAGATACCCTGCGACACAAATAGCAGCTACTGCTGAGATTCTTGCCCACATTAACTCTGATTTCTCACTTAACGTTGATTTTCCAGTCTCTTTATCTTTAAAGATTACTTGACCCATTAAATCATGTGAAATAGCAGATGCAATTACAAGTAATAATCCTGCTGCTGTAGATAATGCTGCTGCTAGACCACCAGCTGCAATGAATGCAATAACCCAGTTAGGTAAGTTTGCAATTTCAGGATTCGCTAGAACCATAATATCTCTATCAACATAAAGTTCATTTTCAATTTTTCCTGAATTAGCAGAAGCTACACCATTTGTAGTAATTCTGTGTCCATCTTCAGCTCTTTTATTTCCGTCAAATACAGGTTTACCTTTAGCGCCTTCAAAAGCTCTTCCTGTTCCATATTGAATTTTACCATCGCCATTTTTATCATTCCAAGCGATTAATCCACCATTTTCCCAAGTTTTAAACCAGTTTCCATTATTAGAAGAACCGTCTGAATGTTTAACTTCACCAGCAACAAATGCTTTATATTCAACATTTTGTAAGTTTTTAATTAAGTTAACTCTTGAGAATGCAGCAACTGAAGAAATAGTTGTATACATAATAGCAATAAACAATAAAGCCCAACCAGCAGATATTCTTGCATCTTTAACAGTAGGTACTGTAAAGAATCTAACAATAACGTGAGGTAAACCAGCAGTTCCTAACATTAAAGCAGTTGTTAACATAAACATATTCCATAAGTTTCCAGATTGAGTATATTCATTAAAACCTAAGTCTGATATAGCAGTATCAAGAGCATATAAAAGATAAGTTCCTTCTGGAATAACTTGAACACCTGAATCAAATGCAAAAGTAGTAGTTGCGAATAATCCTAATTGTGGTAAGAATGTATCAGTAACTTGAAGTGAAAGGAAAATTGCAGGAATCATATATGCAAAAATCATAACAACATATTGTGCAACTTGTGTATAAGTAATACCTTTCATTCCACCTAAAACAGAGTAGAAAAATACTATACCCATACCAATAAGAACACCAGTATTTACATCAACTTGTAAGAATCTTGAGAAAACAATCCCAACCCCTCTCATTTGACCTGCTACATATGTAAATGATATAAAGATTACGGCAACAACTGCAACAGTTCTTGCTACATCTGAGTAATATCTATCTCCAACAAAATCAGGAACAGTAAATTTACCAAATTTTCTCAAATATGGTGCTAAAAGCATAGCTAGTAGAACATATCCACCAGTCCAACCCATTAAGTAAGCTCCACCATCACTTCCTTTAAAAGAAATAATACCAGCTAATGAGATAAATGACGCGGCACTCATCCAATCTGCTGCTGTTGCCATACCATTTGCAACTGGATGAACTCCACCACCTGCTACATAAAACTCTTTAGTTGAACCAGCTTTTGCCCATAAAGCAATACCAATATAAACTGCAAAAGAAACACCTACAAATAGGTAAATTAAAGATTGTAATTCCATCATCGTCTCCTATTCGTGAACGCCGTATTTTTCATCAATTTTTGTCATTACTCTTACGTAAACAAAAATTAAAACTACAAATACATAAATTGCACCTTGTTGGGCAAACCAAAATCCTAATTTAACACCAGATATTTCAATAGCGTTAAGTTCATTAATAAATAAAATTCCACAACCGTAAGAAACAACAAACCAAACAACTAAAAGTTTAAGTATCATTGAAATGTTTTCTTTCCAATAGGCCTGAGCTTTTTCTGGACTCATCTCTTCTCCTTTGAATTTGAGCGTATTCATGAATAATAAATTATTCATTTCTAATTAAACATGGTAAGTATAGGAACAGTAAATAGCAAAAAGATAGCAATTGAAATATTTTGTAAAAGAATTTGTAAATTTAGGAAATAATGAAAGTTAAGAGGGCTAAGCAGGGGTTTAAGTAGAATAATACCTATCTATTTTATACCCTAAACCTCTAATATTTTTAATGAAATCTTCTTTTAAAACTTTTTTAAGTCTTGAGATTTCTGCTCTAATTGTTGGGTTGTCAATATCTTCAGCATCCCAAACATCAACTCTAAATCTTTCAAAATCAACTATCATATTAATATTAAGAGCTAAAATATTAATAATCTCTAATTGTTTTTTGGTTAAGTTTTGATGCTCTGCATTGAAGTATAAAATTTTTGTATCTTTAGAATACGAGTAGTTTTCTGAAAATCTCATATGTGAAGTTTTTTGCTGATCTTTTTTAAGTATCTGGTTTATTTTAATTCCTAATTCTTCTAAGTGAAAAGGTTTTTTAATATATTCTCTACACCCAAGTTCATAACCTTTTGTTAAATCTTCAATATCAGAAAGTGCAGTTGTATAAATAGTTGGTATGAAAATTTGCTTATCATTAAGTTCTTTTAAAACTTCAAAACCACTTTTATTAGGTACATTTACATCTAAAATTAATAAATCATAAGAATTATCAACTTCATCTATAACTTTTTGTCCATCATTAAAACTCTGAACCATATGTCCTATATTAATCAAGTACTCACTTATTGCTTTATTTAAAAGTAATTCATCTTCAAGAAGTAATATTTTCATTTGTTTCAAACCTATAATTAAATTTTGTCTCTTTGTTAGTTGAAGTTAATGTAATTATAACCTTATTCTTATCACATATCTCTTTTACTATTCTTAATCCTAAACCAAAACCACCACGTGCATGATTTTCTCTATAAAAGTCATTAAATATTTTATCTGGATTATCAATTTTTTGAGATTTTGTTTTAACCTCAAAACTAATTCCATTATCATCTTGTAGTAGTTTTATAAAAATTGGTTCATCTTTAAAAGAGTATTTTATTGCATTTGAAACATTATTATCAATAATTCTTGTTAAAAGAGTATTGTTAAAAGGTATATAAATTGCATCTTGTATATTTGTGACAAAAAATAGTTCATTAGCACTTGCTATTTCATTAAAAAACTCTAGTCTTTGTTTTAAAGAATCTGTAAAATTGATATTTTCTTTTTTGTAAGTAACCCTATCTTTTTTAATTAAGTAGGATAAGTCATCATAAATATATTGAATCGTTTTGACTCCACATTGTATATTTCTAATATAAGTATTTGAATTATCTTTCATTCTTAGTAAATCTATATTTGTTTGAATAATTGCTAAAGGAGTATTTATTTCATGCACTGAATTCTTTAAAAATTGTTTTTGAGAATCAATTAAAGCAAGTAGTTCTTTGTTCTGTCCTTTAATTGTATCTTCTAAACTCGTATTTAAATCTTCTAACATAGTGGTTTTAACTTTCATTTTATCCATTGCATCACGTGCAAAGTTTGCAATTACTTTAAACTCTCCAAAAATAATCTTACTTTGATTGGGTTGTACATCTTTATTTTGGGATTCTTTTAAATATTTGCCAATTTCTTTTACATCATTTACTATTAATATTGTTGCATTTTTATAAATAAAAATAGAGTATAAAACAAGCATAATAGTAAGTGATAATATTTGTAGAATATAATTTGAGATTTTTTGGTCATATTGTTCTTTTTTTTGCCTTACTAATTTGTCAATTTCATCTAAATAAACACCTTTCCCAATAGTCCAATTCCAAGGTTTATAGGATAGGGCATACGATATTTTAGGAACATCTCTTTTTAGTTCTGGTTTATACCACAAGTACTGAACAAAACCTCCTGCTTTATCTTTTGAAACATCAATTATCTCTTTAATAACTTTTATACCATTTTCATCTGTAAATTCATATAAGTTTTTACCAATATTTTTTTTTGAAAGAGGATAATATATTGAAAGTCCAGCATAATTATAAATAAAAATATAATCATTTATATTTTGTCTGTTTTTCATTTGATTTATGGCGTCTAAAATGTCTTTTTTTATTTGATTTTGGGATTTTGTATTTTTAAATTTATTGTTATAATAGTGAATAAAATTTAGAGTTTTTTCAATATCAGTTCTAATAGCATCTTTTTGTTTTGAAATATAATCTGATTTTATAATTTCAATTTTTTCTTGAAACTCATCAAAGGCATTATCTATTATTATGAAAGTAAAAGAAGATATTAAAATTATTATAAAAATAATACTATAAAGAATTAAGTGGTAAAGAGATTTTGCTTTTATCATGAAATTATCCTATATAAATAATTAAACATAATAACTAAAGTTGTGTAAGAAAAAGGTTAGGTGATTACTAAAATAAGTGGCGCGGTAGAAGGGACTCGAACCCTCGACCTCCTGCGTGACAGGCAGGCGTTCTAACCAACTAAACTACTACCGCGCTTGAAAATAACGAATAATTATATTCGTAAGTCACTAAAATGAATCTTAAAAATCTATGCTCCTGCATAATATGACTTTTAAAATGGTGGTCAATAGAAGACTCGAACTTCTGACGTCTACCTTGTAAGGGTAGCGCTCTACCAACTGAGCTAATCGACCTCTTTAAACTAGTTCTAAACCGTAAACACTGTTATCGGCATAATTAATTGGTGATCCCTAGGGGATTCGAACCCCTATGGTAGGAATGAAAATCCTAAATCCTAACCATTAGATGAAGGGACCACAAATAAATTTATATTTTATAAAATAAATTATAAAATTGGTGACCCGTGATGGATTCGAACCATCGGCCACCTCCTTAAAAGGGAGATGCTCTACCAGCTGAGCTAACAGGTCACAAGATAAAATGGCGCGGTAGAAGGGACTCGAACCCTCGACCTCCTGCGTGACAGGCAGGCGTTCTAACCAACTAAACTACTACCGCGCTTAAAAATAACGAATACTTAAATTCGTAAGTCACAAAATAAAAAATCTTAAAAATCTATGCTCCTGCATAATATGATTTTTAAAAATGGTGGTCAATAGAAGACTCGAACTTCTGACGTCTACCTTGTAAGGGTAGCGCTCTACCAACTGAGCTAATCGACCGTTGACATTTAATATGGTGATCCCTAGGGGATTCGAACCCCTATGGTAGGAATGAAAATCCTAAATCCTAACCATTAGATGAAGGGACCAAAATAAATGTCAAATGGTGACCCGTGATGGATTCGAACCATCGGCCACCTCCTTAAAAGGGAGATGCTCTACCAGCTGAGCTAACAGGTCACTTGACAACAATTTAAAAACGTTTTCTTAAATTGGAGTGGAATTATATGAAAAATATTTCTATTTGTCAAGTGTTTTTTGAACAAATTTATAAATTTTAGAAAGAGAGCATTTTGCAGCTTGAATTTGCACCTCTTTTCTTGGTCCTAAAAAATGAAATGTTTCACAGTGATAATTATCTAAATCATCGCAAATACCGATGATTACAGTACCTACTATTTTCTCTTTTGTAGCTCCATTGGGACCTGCAATTCCAGATATAGCAATTGCAAAATTTGCATTGAATTTTTTCCTTACGCCGCTTAACATTTCCTTAACTGTTTGAATTGATACTGCTCCATATTTTTCTAAGGTTTTATTTTTTACTTTTAACTCTTGATTTTTTATTTTATTTGAGTAAGAAATAATGCTTCCGTCAAAAATATTTGAAGACCCTGAATTTTCTGTAATTAAAGAAGAGACTAATCCTCCCGTACAAGATTCTGCACAAGTTATTGTCTTTTTATGTTTTATTAGTAAGTTTTGAAGTTTTATCATATCTTCTTGGGAAAAAATTTTATCATACATAACTAGCCTTTTTTTATATAAACATATTATATTAAGAAGAGTATATATATAAAATCTTTAAAAATATCTTTTTTGTATTTATTACTTGCCTTAAGGGCAAATAAGAGTGTATAAAGCACAGGTATACTTGTACTTTATACTTTTGTACTGTTTCTATTCTTTATTAGTTAAATCGTCTAAGAATGTTTTTTCGTCAAATTCAAGATTCATATAATCAACAATATATCTTAAGTCTCTCTCCGCATTCCCTAAACAGGAAGTTGCACCTGGACTTGGAGTCATATTAAAGATAATTCCATTACCTGGGTTAATTGAAGCTTCACCTAACATTAGTTTTTGTTTATCTTTATCTAAAACTTGAGGTCTAATACCACCAAAACCGTGAGCATATTCTATATCATCTACACTTAAAGAGGGAACAATCTTTCTTGCATCTTGAACAAATAATTTTTTATTAATACCTGGAATTTCAAACAAGAAGTTTCTTATAACATAGTTTCTAATTTCAGAATCTTTTAATAAATCCCAAAATATTTTAACAATATTACCATCAAAATTTAATGTTTTAAAGAAATCAAGATATGTTCCTGGTTTATATCGCTCTAATTTTGGCATCATTAAAGCAGTTGGTCCAAATCTTGTTTTACCATCAGCTAAAATATCTGGATCACCATGAAGAGCTGCAAATGGAAGTTTGTTATTTTGTACCATATAAACTTTACCATTTAAAAAATCACCAGAAGTGATATAAAAACTTCCAGCCATAGGAAGTGATCCCATATGTTTACCATGACCCATTTTGTGAGCTAAAAATAGTGAATGGGCACCTGCATTTACAACTACAAAATCAGCCGTATATACTTCACCATTAACTGTTGTAAGTTTATATTTATCATCAATTTTTACAATTTCATCTACTTGTGAGTTAAAATAAATATCAGTAAGAATACTTGAGCATTTTTGGGCTTCTTTAGCCATTTCTTCAGTCATTCTACCAAAATCAACAGTTGTATATTGATCTTTTGCCCCCATAGCTATAATAGCTTCAGGTCTCTCTTTTGTTTGTTCTTTATTTGCATATACTAATTTTGGTTCTAATTCTTTTAGTTTTTCTCTATCCCAAAGTTCTAAGTATGGAAATAACTCTTTAAATTCGTTGTATCTATTTTTTATAAATTCAACTTCTTTGTCTCCAACTCCTAAAGCCATCTTTTGATGAGAAAACATAATTTTATCTTGTAAATTATACTGTAAACAAAATTTTTCGATCATTTTTGCTGATCTTTGAGTAACTTTAGCTTTTTCTAAAGTATAGTTTGTTTCAATATCACCTACATGAATAGTTTGCGAGTTTGAAGTACCTTTAGTATTTAATGTAGCTAGTGCTTCATATTTTTCTAATATACATAAACTTTTAACATTCGTATACTTAGCCATCTCATAGAATAATGCTGCACCAGAGATTCCACCACCTACTATTACTATTTCATAATGTTTTTCGTTCATTTACCCGTCCCTATGTAAGAAATATAATAAAAATACTATCATAGATATTTAAATTTTTAATCTAATTGATTTATTTTCATTAATCTTTCTTGTAATTATGTTTTTTAGTAACAAATTATAACTAAATATAAGGTATTTTGTATATCAATTTGTATACATTTGAAACAAAAAAAGTCAAAAATAATAAAAAAAGAGTAATTTCGTACTAAAATTGTACATAAATAATATATACTTATATATGTTCAACTTTTTTAAACTAAATAAATATAAAAAAAATAGAGAAATTAACGTTTTTGTTTGCAAACATTGTAAATTATCATGCAAAGATTGTACTACTACCTTTTGTTATTCATGTTTTGTAACTGATAATAATCCCTGTCCAAGATGTGGTAAAACTAATGTTATGCCTAAAGAAAAGTAATTTTCTTTTCTGCTCTTATATACCTTTAACGATTTTTTAGATAAAATCACTTCATTTTATTAAATATAAGGTAATTATACAATGGATTACAAAGACAGTTTACTACTTCCAAATACAAAGTTTCCAATGAGAGGTAATCTCCCACAAAATGAACCAAAGAAATATCAAAAGTGGGATGAATTAAAAGTTTATGACAAGATGAAAGCTAATAGAAAAGGCTGCAAATCTTTTACATTACATGATGGACCGCCATATGCAAATGGGCATATTCATATAGGTCATGCTTTAAATAAGATCCTAAAAGATATTATTAATAAGTTTCATTATTTTGATGGTAAATCAATTAGATATGTTCCTGGTTGGGATTGTCATGGTTTACCAATTGAGCAAAAAGTTGAAGAAAAGATTGGAAGTACTAAGAAAAAAGAACTTCCAAAATCAAAATTAAGACAATTATGTCGTGATCATGCTTCAAGATTTGTTGATATTCAAAGAGATGAGTTTAAAAAACTAGGTGTTATTGCTGATTGGGATAATCCTTATTTAACAATGGACTTTAAATTTGAGGCAAATATTTACAGAGAACTTTGTGCAATTGCTAAAAAAGGTTTATTAATTCAAAGAAGTAAACCAGTATACTGGTCTTGGGCTGCTCAAACAGCTCTTGCTGAAGCAGAAGTTGAATATGAAGATAAAACTTCACCTTCTATATATGTAGCATTTAAACATGAAAAATTAGATGCATCTTTAATTATCTGGACTACAACTCCTTGGACACTTCCAGCTAATACAGGAATCGCTTTAAATCCTGAAGAGATATATGTTTTAACTGAAGATAAATTTATAGTAGCACAAAAACTACATAGCGAATTAATTAAAAACGAAGTAATCAAAGGTAAAATTCTAAAAGAAATTCCTGTAAAAGATTTAGAAAATACTAATACAATAAATCCTTTAAATGGTAGAACTTCAAAAATTATTTTTGGAGATCATGTTGAGATGGAATCAGGTTCTGGTGCAGTTCATACAGCTCCTGGACATGGTGAGGATGATTATAAAGTAGGTCTAATTTATGGTTTAGACGTTATTATGCCTGTTGATGCTTATGGTAAATATGATGAAACAATTGTAAGAGAAAAACTTTTTAGAGACACTGATAAATATTTAGGACTTAATGTCTTTAAGGCAAATCCTTTAATTTTAGAAGAATTAGGTGATGCTTTATTAAAACATATTGATATAAGACACTCATATCCACATTGTTGGAGAACACATACACCTATTATTTTTAGAGCTACAAAACAGTGGTTTATTTCTGTTGATGATAAATATGGAAAAGAGAATAAAACTCTTAGAGAAAATGCTCTTGATATTATTAATGATATAACTTTTTATCCTGAATGGGGAAGAAATAGATTAAGATCAATGTTAGATGGACGACCTGATTGGTGTATTTCACGTCAAAGAGACTGGGGAGTTCCTATTGCATTTTTTAGAAATAAGAAGACTGACGAAATTATTTTTGATGAAAAAGTACTTAACTATACTGCTATGATTTTTGAGCAAAAAGGTTGTGATGCTTGGTATGATTTAGAAATAAGTGAGCTTTTATATCCTGGTTCTGGTTTAAATCCTGATGATTTAGAAAAAACTCTTGATATTTTAGATGTTTGGTTTGATTCAGGTTCAACACAAAATGCAGTTTTACGTTCAAGAAACTATGATGCAGGAACATTTCCAGCTGATATGTACCTTGAAGGAAGTGATCAGCATAGAGGTTGGTTCCAAAGTTCACTTTTAACAAGTCTTGCTTCAAATGAAGTAGCACCTTATAAGGCTGTTTTAACTCATGGTTTTACTGTTGATGAGAAGGGCGAAAAAATGTCTAAATCAAAAGGAAATGTTGTTGCACCTGATAAAGTGATGAAACAAT
Source organism: Arcobacteraceae bacterium (assembly GCA_965224485.1). Classification (GTDB taxonomy): domain Bacteria; phylum Campylobacterota; class Campylobacteria; order Campylobacterales; family Arcobacteraceae; genus NORP36. Next base: position 45,719 of record CBDCZH010000010.1, read on the forward strand.
ATGGTTCTGAGATACTTAGACTATGGGTTGCTATGAGTGATTATCAAAGTGATTTAAAAATCTCTGATAATATATTAAAACAAAATGCAGAACTTTATAGAAAAATTAGAAATACTGCGAGATTTTTACTTGCAAATGTTAATGATTTAGAAACTCTACTTCCTGTTGATAAATTAGGTGAATTAGATAAGTGGATTATTGATAAAACTAAAACTACTTTTGATGAAATTCATACTTGTTTTAGTGTTTATGAATTTTCAAAAGGTTTAAATAAATTAAATCATTTCTTAGTAGTTGATTTATCTGGAATTTATTTAGATGTGTGTAAAGATAGATTATATTGTGATAGAAAAGATGCAAATATACGTCTTGGTGCACAAACTGCTATGGCTATGATTGCTAAAAAACTATTTACTACTTTAGCTCCTATTTTAACATATACAATTGATGAATTATTAGAACATTCTCCAGAAGTTATAAAAGGTGAAGCTAAAGATGTATTTGATTTAATCAGATATGATTTACCTGAAGTTGAAAGTAAACTTAACTCAGCACATTTAATAGCAGCAAAAGAAAAGTTTAGTGAAGCAATTGATACACTAAAAAAAGATAAAGTTATTAAAACAACATTAGAATTAGATATTTATACTAATTCAAGTGATATCTTAGCTTTAAATATAACAGATGCTGAAGATTGGTTTATTGTTAGTGGATTAGTTCCTAAAAAAGAAGATGCTTTAGTATCTTTTGAAATTGATGGTTCTGCCTTTGAAGCATATAAAGCAAATAATGCAAAATGTCCTAGATGTTGGAAGTTTAAATCTACATCAGAAGAGTGCTTATGTGTTAGATGTGAGACAAGTTTAAAATAATGTTTGAAGAAGAAGTTACTCTTAGTTTTATATTTCAAACAATAGCAGTTATTTGTATAATAATTGCTATTGGAATATTTTATGTTAAGAAAAATAAATAAAGGTTTAAGATAATGATGCCATTTTCTGATGAAGATTTATTAGCACCAGTGCAAAGTATAATGGAAAAAAAGATTGTTCCCATGTTAGCACGTGATGGTGGCGCTATTGAATTATTAGGAATAAAAACAGGTAAAGTTTTTATTCAACTAAAAGGTTCTTGTGTTGGATGCAGTGCTAGTAATACTACATTAAAATTTGTTGTTGAAAAAGAGTTAAAAGAAGCAATCCATCCTGAACTTGAGATAATAAATGTAGCTATTGGTGATGAACAATCGTTTAAGGATTTATAATGATAAATGAGAAAAATTTATTAAACAAAGCAAATGCATATTTCTTAGCAAAAGAATTTGGAAAAGCTATGTTTATATATTCTCAATTATCTTCATTAAATCGATCAAATAAAGAGTACCTAATGTATGCTCTTTTTTGTGATTTATCAAGTGAAGATGAAGAAAAAGCTTTATCTTTATTTGATTATTTTTGTATTGCAAAAGAAGAAAACTTAGATGAAGCAATTTTATATGTAAATAATGTTTTAGAGGCATATTCTGGTGATATTGATAAAATGATGGGTTTGTTAAAAGATATTTCTGATGCTAGTGTTGATTCTTTAGATGCTATAAAATATGAAGATTTTAAACATTTAGTTAAATCTCGTGGTTCTTTTAGAATTGCTTTTGAAGATATTATGTTTTCAACAAAAGTAGCAATTGAATCAAGAGATGATTTTTTTGACTTTGTTTTTAAACTTATTGAAAATGATTTTAGTACTACTGCTTATTCATATTTAGAAGGTTTTAATGATTATTTTACTTATGATAAGAAAATAGAAGAGTTATATAAATTATTAGAAGAGAAAAAACTTGCAACTAATCATAAATAATAAAACCTATACAGATAATTCACAAGAGGCAAATGAAAATTCAATTTTTGTTTATAATAGTCAAAACAAGAGTTTTATTAATGATGCTAAGAAAAATAAATGTAAAAATATAATTTCTTCTTCTACCTTAGCTTCACATTTAGATCTATCTTCAATAAAAATTATTGGAATAACGGGAACTAATGGAAAAACAACAACAGCAGCAGCTATTTATTCTATTTTATTAGATTTAGGTTATAAGGTAGCTTTACAAGGGACGAGAGGTTTCTTTATAAATGATGAACGAATTGAAGAATACTCACTAACAACTCCAGTTCAACTTGCAAATTTCTCTAATATACAAGAAGCAATGCAAAATGATTGTGATTTTTTTGTTATGGAAGTTAGTTCTCATGCTTTAGCTCAAAATAGAATAGAGGGTTTAAATTTTGAACTTAAAATTTTAACTAATATTACAAGAGATCATCTTGATTATCACAAAACTATTGAAGAATATATAGCTATTAAAAATTCATTTTTTGCAGATGAGGGTAAAAAACTTATTAATAAAGATGAAAAAAAAGCAGTTTATAATGTAAAGAATGGTTTTGCTTATTCCTTAGATGAACCCTCAACATATAAAGTACAGGCTTACTCTTTTAATGATGGTATGCAAGTAGCTATTGCAAATTTTGATAAAATGGTTAATTTTAATTCTTCAATGATGGGTATATTTAATATTTATAATCTAACTGCGGCACTTGCAGCAGTTCATATTTGTACAAAAGAAAAATTAGAAGATATATGTGTAGCTCTTGAAAACTTTGCTGGTGTTTCAGGAAGAATGGAAATAATTTCTTTAAAACCTTTAATCATAGTTGATTTTGCTCATACTCCTGATGGAATGAAAGAAGTTCTTGAGAGTTTTAATCAAAAAGATATTATTGTTGTTTTTGGAGCAGGTGGAAATAGAGATATAAGCAAACGAGCTTTAATGGGTATGATGGCTAATAATTATGCAAAAAAGATTTTTTTAACTTCTGATAATCCAAGATTTGAAGATCCTGATTTAATAATAGATGATATCTTAGAAGGAATTAAAGATAAATCTAAGGTTATTATTGAAGTTAATAGAAAAGAAGCGATTAAAAAAGCAATTTTAAGTGCTTCTTCAAACTGTGTTATTTTAGTTTTAGGAAAAGGTGATGAACAGTACCAAATAATTTATGATAAAAAGTTTCACCAGGTTGATAAAGAAATTATAGAAAATATTTTATCATCAAATAAATAAGAAAACTAAAACTTTTATTATAGGGTTTATTTAGAATAAGCCCTAATAGTAAACCCTCTTTTTTGACTTGTTTCTGCTATATAATTAACATAAGTAATTAAAGCCTTGTTTCCTAACTCTTTTTTGATTAACCAAGCTCCTTCTAAAACTCTAGTTCTTGCTAACCCTTCTGTTAGGTATTTTTTCAATAAAGTCTTTTCAACCTTGTTTGTATTAATTTGATTAATTCTATTATCTATTAATTGCTTGTCTTTTTGATCTGATATTGCAATAATTTCATATTTTAAAGCTTTATTATTTTTCTTTAAAAAATTAGTAATCTTAGTTTTACAAGCTTTGGTTATAGCATTACTACCAGCTTCTTCATTATAACAACCTGTATGTTTGTATTTTTTTAATTTAGTTTTATTAATGGTTTCTTTATCACTATTTATAAGTTGTTTTTTAAGGCTTTTATTTTTAATAAGTAAAGAAGTTAACTCTTTTTTTACATTTTTAATGTCTTTTTTTAACTTAGATTCTTTTTGTTCTAATTGTTTAATATATGTTTTATCAAAGGTATTTAGTTTTTCTTGGTATTTAGAAACTACATCTTTTAAAACATATTTTTCTTGGGTATTAAGTTTTAAATTTTCAAACACTATAGAGTCTTTTTTTATATAAGAGTTCGATTGTACTATTTTATTTAGTCCAAATAATTTATAAGAGACAAATCCTAGTGCTGTAAGTGAAATTACAAGAAAAAATATTAAAGTAAAACTATTCTTATCTGACTTTCTTCTTACCGAAATTTTCTTCAAATAATCACTAGTTGTTGGTTCTTCATTTTCATATAAATCACCATTTATTGATTCTTGAGATCTTTCTTGTAGAATAGCAATTAATTCTTCTTTATTCATTTATCTCTACTTTATATTAATATTTATCATAATAACTTTATTATTCTTTATTTTTAAGAAAAATGAATAAAATTAAGGCAAGTATTGTAAAAAATAGAGAATAAAAGAATAAATACTGCTTTAAAATGATTTTATTTGTTTCTATTTTAGACTTTTCTAATTTATTTATTTCTTCATATACTTTCTTTAAGTCTTTTTTATTTCTTGCATGAAAGGTTTTTCCATTATCTTGAGTGATTTGATTTAACAAAGATATATTAGACTCACCGATTCCAATAGCGTATATTTTTATTTTGTATTTTTTAGCTAAAAATTTGACTACTTTTAAAGGAATTGTACTAATTGTATCTTCTCCATCGCTTAGAATAATAATAAGTTTAGACTTTGCTTTTGAATCTTTTAATATATTAATAGAAGTTGCAAGAGAGTCAATTAAGGCTGTTTTATCTCCTACAATTCCAATATCTAAATAAGAAATAATCTCACTTTGTGCTTGTTTATCAAAAGATATCGGAGAAGCTGTTAAAACAGATGAGCCAAAAACAACTAAAGCTATATTATCATTGAGTCTTTTTTTTATAAAATCTTGTACAATTAGGCTAACAGCTTTCCATCTATTTTGCTCCAAATCATCTTTATTAAAACCAATTGCTCTCATTGAACCACTTGTATCAAGACAAAGTACTATATCAATTCCATTATTTTTAATAAATTTATTATCTAAGATTTTTACAGGTGAACTTAAAGAAATAAGAGCAAATACAATTATAAACCATTTTAAAAAAATAATAAAAAAATTAATATTTGTATTTACATCTTTTAGTATATTCAAGTGCGGCATATAATACGTTGGGCTCTTAGCTTTACAATAATACGCACAAAATATAAAAGGTAGAATTATTAATAAAACTGCTGGGTACTCTAAAGTAATATTATTAAACATCAATAGTTTCCATTATTATTTCAAATTTGTTCAAAATATTTTTATCTATTTGTTTTACATTTTTTTTGTATTTATATTCATCTAAGTCTTTTATTAAAGCCATAATTAAAGATGTTTCTTTTTGATCTAATAGTCTTAGATATTTACTTATCTTATATGAAGCTTCTTTGGGGTTTGAAAAATCCATATTTTTTAAAATTTGATAATACTCTTTTTTGCAATTTTTCTTTTTATTGTTTATTGTTTTATATATTAAAAAAATTAAAGAAGCTACAATGCAAAGGAGTAAAAAACACAGTATGGCAAAAACATATAACGAAAAATCAGGAATTTCTACTAAGCTTTTTATATCATGTATTTTATTCATTTAAGTAACTTTATCATTTTTGTTATAATTTCTTCATCTGTATAAATTTTTGTATTTTTAATAGAACATTTTTGTAAGTGGGAGAAAAGTTCATTATCGTTTTCTTTTACATATTTTACATATTTTTTTACTGTTTCATTAGATATAATTCCATCAAAGTTTATTGAATTTGCAGGATCAATAAAGTTTACACTACCTAGACTTGAAGTGTTCTCTTCAAACTTATCTCTTATTATGATTACAATTATTTCATGTTTTTTACTTAAAAGAGTTAAATCTAGTTTTTTAATATTAAAAAAATCTCCTATTAAAAATATGATAGATTTTTTTTTGATTTCATTATATATCTCTTTTGTAATATTTTCATAAAACATTTCCTTACCTAACACATCATATTGTGACATCTCTTCTAACATTACATTTACTAAAAAAGTTTTCTTAGATTTTTTTGTTAGTTTTATTAGCTTTTCATTTGCAATATAAGATGAAAAAGGATCTTTTTGTTTAACACAAGAAAAAGCTAAAAGTGAAGCTATCTCGCAAATAACATCTTTTTTAAATTTAGCTGTGCCAAAATGAGTTGAACCATCTAAGAGGGAAATAATATTTATATTTAACTCTTTTTGTGCATGAAAAACTTTTGAATAAGGTTTTTGCATTTTTGCAGAAATTAGCCAATCTATGTTTTTTACATCATCTCCATATTCATACTCTTTTAATTCTAAAAAATCATAACCTTCACCTTTTAATAAAGAAGAGTTATCACCAAGTACTCCTGAGAATACCTGCTGTTTTGTTTTAATAAGAATTTTTTTATATTTTATATTCATTTTTATGGAATATCTACTTTTTCAAGAATTTTATCAATAATATCATCAACTTTTATATCAAGTGCCTGTGCTTCATATGATAAAATAATCCTATGTCTTAAGATATCTTTAGCAACAAGAGCAATATCAATAGGGCTTACATAATCATTTCCTCTTAAGTATGCTTTTGCACGAACTGCTTTAAACATATCAATACTTGCTCTTGGACTTGCTCCAAATTGTATATAATTCTCTATTTCTTCTAAACCATACTCTTTTGGATCTCTACTTGCAAATACTAGATTAATCATATACTCTTCAAGCTCTTTATCTAAGTGAACTTTTAAAACATCTTCTTTTAAAAGTATTAGTTCTTCTTTATTTAAAACTTTTGAAATTTTCTCAAAAGAATTATTTGTTACTTTAGAAGCTATTTCTCTTTCTTGCTCTTTTGTATTATAAGAGATAATGATTTTGAACATAAACCTGTCTAATTGTGCTTCTGGTAATTCATAAGCACCTTCACTTTCTATTGGGTTTTGTGTAGCTAAAACTAAAAAAGGTGCATCTAAAATGAAGGTATTTTCGGCAATCGTAACTTGCCTTTCTTGCATAACTTCAAGTAGGGCAGATTGAACTTTTGCAGGAGCTCTATTTATTTCATCTGCTAAAAGTAGATTTGTAAAAATAGGTCCTTGTTTTATTTTAAAATTTAACTCTTTCATATCATATATTTGAGCCCCAATTATATCACTTGGTAATAAATCAGGTGTAAACTGAACTCTTTTAAAATCTAAATCTAAAACTTGAGATAAAGCTTTTACTGTTGTTGTTTTAGCAAGGCCTGGAACACCTTCTAAAAGAACATGGCCATTTGTTAATAAACCTATTAATAAAGCATCAATCATAGTTTCTTGACCTATAACTACTTTTGCTAACTCTTTTTTTAACTTTTTTATTTTTTCAAAATGTATACTGCTCATACGAACCCTTAATTTAAATTATAATGATTCTATCGAATTTTGTGTAAAAGTTATTTTAGTTAGAAAGAAAATAAGAAATTAGAAAACTTTATATAAGTTATATCTTATATAAATAATTAATTAAGTTATATTTAGTATAATTAATAATAAATTTAATTATATAAAGGAAATATTTGAGAACAATATTAAAACTTATTTTACTTGTTTTTACTGTAACGATTTTTATTTCTTGTACGAGTAATTCTTTAAATAAAGAGGCAAGTGTAAAAAAAACAGAAAATAAATGCAATAAAAATTATCTTCAAAATGACTTATATCAAAAGTGTTTAGAAAATAAAGTGCAAAAAGAGATAAAAATAGAGTACTTAAGAGAACTAGCTTCTATTTATACGTTAAATAAAGAGTATTCAAAAGCAATTCTTATGTATGAGATAGCAGCTAATAAAAACTCTTTTTCATCTATGTATGATTTGGGTTTTATCTATAAAGACATCTATAAAGACAATATATTAGCCTTAAAATGGTTTGAAAAAGCAGCTTTTAACTCTTATAAAAATGCAACTTGTATAAGTGGCAAATTATATGAACAAGAAGATAAACAAAAAGAGCTTGATTATTTGAATAAAGAAGTTAAAAGAGGGAATATAAAAGCTTATACTTGTATTGCATTAAAATTTTTAGAAGTAAATAAATATGAAGAGGCTAAAAAACGGTTTTTAAAAGCTAGTAAAAAAGGTGATTTTGAGGTAAATTATTATCTAAGTTATATACATATTAGGTATTTAAATGATGAAATAAAAGCAAAAGAATATTATTCTAAATTAATTTTTAATAAAAAGAATATATCCATGAAGTGTTTAAATTATCAAGAAATTGTTTATTTAAAACATAAAGAACATTGTTTTGAATATTTAACAAAAAAAATATAAGATTGTGTTTATACTTAAAGTAAATTTAATTTATATTTAGCTAGAATCACGACTCTAATTTTATATTAGAAACCTCACATGTGTCAATCCTGGTATGGGTTGTATTTTGTATTTTACAAAATATTAAGGGGCGCAGAGGCTAAACCCTAAAACAAAAACAAGGAATACAACATGGTTACAATGAAAGACTTATTAGAATGTGGAGTTCACTTCGGACACCAAACAAGAAGATGGAATCCAAAAATGAAAAAATTTATTTTTGGTGTAAGAAAGAATATTTATATTATAGATTTACAAAAAACATTAAGATACTTTAGATATACATATACAGTAGTAAGAGATAGAGCTGCTGAAGGTCAAACAATGATTTTCGTAGGTACTAAAAAACAAGCTAGTGAAGCTGTTAAAAGAGCTGCAGAAAATTGTGGTATGCCTTATGTTAACCATAGATGGTTAGGTGGAATGCTTACTAACTACGGAACAATTAAAAAATCAATTAGAAAATTAGAAATTATTAAAAGAATGAAAGAAGAAGGTCAATTTGATCTTTTAACTAAAAAAGAAGCATTAATGCTTTCTAGAAAAGAAATCAAGTTAGAATTATATCTTGGTGGAATCAAAGAAATGCACAAACTTCCAGAAATGATGTTTGTTTTAGATGCAGTTAAAGAAAAAATTGCAATTTTAGAAGCAAGAAGATTAGGAATTACTGTTGTTGCTCCTTTAGATACAAATTGTGATCCAGATTTAGTAGATTTCCCAATTCCTGGTAATGATGATGCAATTAGATCAATTCAACTATTTTGTAATGAAATGGCTGCTGCGATTAACGAAGGTAAAGCTATGTTAGCTGAAGCTAACGGAACTGATGAAGAAGAACAAGTTAGTGAAGAAGAAACTAAAGAAGTTCTAGCTGAAGCAGTTGTAGAAGCTAAAACTGAAACTGAAGTTAAAACTGAAGTTAAAACAGAAGTTAAAACAGAAGCTAAAACAGAGGAAGCATAGATGGCAGGCGCTACTCCTAAACTTATTAAAGAGTTAAGAGGAATGACAGGTGCTGGTATGCTTGATTGTAGAAATGCACTTAATGAAACTGAGGGTGATTTAGATAAAGCTGTTCAAGCATTAAGAGAAGCTGGATTAGCAAAAGCTGCTAAAAAAGCTGGTAATGTTGCTGCTGAGGGTGTTTTATCTGTTTTAATTAATGAAAGTAATACAAGCGCATATATGTTAGAGCTTAATGCTCAAACTGACTTTGTTGCTAAAAATGAAAACTTTTTAAACTTAACTAAAGAGATTATCACTCATGCAGCTAACAACAAATTAGTTGATGCTGCTGAACTTGCTAGTTCAACTATTTCAGGACTTGATTTTACTGAGTTTTTAAATGGTAAAATTGCTACAATTGGTGAAAATCTAGTTGCTAGAAAATTAACTTCTGTTGCTGGTGAAGTTGTTAATGCTTATGTACATACAAATGGAAGAGTTGGAGTTTTATTAGCTGCATCTTGCGATGAAAGTGCAAAAGAAAAAACAGTTGCCCTATTAAAATCACTTGCTATGCATGCATCTGCTATGAAACCAACGGTTATTTCTTATACAGATTTAAGCGCTGATTTTGTTGAATCAGAAAACAGAGCAATTGTTGCAGAAATTGAAGCAGATAATGATGAATTAATAAGACTTAAAAAACCTTTGAAAAATATTCCTCAGTTTGTTTCTAAATCTCAACTTACTCCTGAAGCTCTTGAAACAGCTAAAGAAGAAATGAAAGCTGAACTTGTTGCACAAGGTAAGCCAGAGAAAATTATTGAAAACATCTTAAAAGGTAAACTTGCAAGATGGATTGAAGATAACTCTCAATTAGATGGAAGAATGGCCTTATTATCACAAGCCTATGTAATGGATGACAAAAAAACAGTTGAGCAAGCAATTGCTGATGTTGATGCTTCTATTAAAATCACTGCTTATGTTAGATATGAGCTTGGTGAAGGTATTGAGAAAAAAGAAGAAGATTTTGCTGCTGAAGTTGCAGCGCAAATGAGTAAGTAAGAAATTATTTAAAGCAATGAGTGAATTAAATTATAAAAACTCACTCCTTGCTGCTTCAAATACAAGGAGCACAAACATTTTATTAACTGCAAAAAATATTTCACATGAGTTTGATTATAAACTTTTCGAAAACATTAATTTAGAACTACATAAACAAGAAACAATTGCTATTATTGGTATGAGCGGAAGTGGAAAATCTACCCTTCTTAACATTATATCATCCTTATTAAAACCAAATTCTGGTGAAGTGATTTATAACAAAGATGATATTTATTCTTTAAATCAAAAAAAACTTTTAAATATTAGACGAAAAGATTTTGGTATAATATTTCAAGCACATTATCTCTTTCGAGGTTTTTTAGCACGTGAGAATTTATATATATCTTCTTTATTATCAAATGAAGAGATTGATGAGTCTTTACTAAAAGAGTTAAATATCGATTTTGTTATGAATCAAGGTGTTGGTGAGTTAAGTGGCGGACAGCAACAACGTCTCTCACTTGCAAGAATTTTAACTAAAAAACCTAAAATTATTTTTGCAGATGAACCAACAGGAAACTTAGATAAACAAACAGCACAAGAAGTTATGAATACCTTAAAAAAATATATCAAAGCTAATAATGCAGGTATGATCTTAGTTACTCATGAAGAAGATTTAGCAAACCAATGTGACAAGGTATATAAACTTGTTGATTTAAGACTAGAGGAGATTAAGTGAAAATATTATTAGTTTCAAAAACACAAATAATTAACAAAATCTTTGCCTTGATTGCATCTAAATTAAACTTTGATTTAAGAATTCAAGACCATTTAAAAATAGAAACTTCTTACGATTTTATTATAATTGATGAAGATTTTATTGATGATAGTTTTAACTTCTTAAAAAAACATACAAAAAAATTAGGTGCTATTGTAAGTGAAGAGTTGCCTTTTGATAAATCAAGAGATTTTATTATAGCTAGACCTTTTTTACCAGCTGATTTAGAAGAAATTATAAAAGATGAAATTCAAGCTTTAAATATTGAGCAAAGAGAAGCTTTATATAATGTAAAGAATGATGATGAAACTGATAAAGATGTATTTGATTATGTCGAGTCCTTAGACGATGACTTAGATGATTATGAAGAGTATGATGAAAGTATTGTAACACTTGCTTCTTTAAATACAGGAGGAGTTTTAGATAACAAAGAGTTGTCAAAAATTAATATTTTACTTAAAGATAACCCTATATCTAGTAGTGAAGATTTAGATGAAGTAGATTGGAAAAATTTGTCTGAAATTATTGATGATGCTTTGAATGAAGTACAAGATTATGAATTTGATTTAGGTAATGATGATGCTGTTCATCTTATATTAAATCAATATAATATAAATGAGTTAAAACCACTATTTAAAAAATTTAATCAAAGTATTATTGATAGGTTATCTAATGGTGAGTGTATTGACTTAAAACTATCCTTAAAGGCTTAACTTGATTAGTGAAACAAAAGGTGCGATTTTAATACTTTCAGGACCAAGCGGCTGTGGTAAATCGACTTTATTAAAAGAAGTGTATAAAGATATCAGTGATTACTATTTTTCAATTTCTACAACAACTAGAGAACCTAGAATTGGAGAGAAAGAAGGAGTTGATTACTTTTTTGTTTCAAAAAAAGATTTTGAAGAAGATATTAAAAATGGTAGTTTTTTAGAATGGGCTGAAGTCCATGATAATTATTACGGAACTTCTTTAAAACCAATAAGTAAAGCTCTAAAAAAAGGGAAATTAGTTATTTTTGATATAGATGTACAAGGTCATGAAATTGTTAGAAAAAAATTAAATAATCTTGTAACTTCTGTCTTTATAACAACTCCGAACTTACAAGAGTTACAAAATAGATTAGATAATAGAAATACTGATTCTTATGCCACAATAGTAAAAAGAGTTCAAAATGCTAAAATAGAAATAAAGTCTTTTCATAAATATGATTATTTTATAATAAATGATGATTTAGCTAAAGCTTCTAAGAGTTTAGTTTCTATCGCAAATATAGCTAGAATTAAAAGTAAAGTTTTTGAAAAAGATTTCATTATAAAAGAGTGGATTTCTTAAAAGTTTATAATAAACTTAAGAAATCTCATCATAAGAAATAGGTTTTCCAAAATGGTAACCTTGAGAATAATTAATTCCAATATTCTTGATTTTTTTATAAATAGCTTCTGAACTTACAAACTCAGCTACTGTTTTAAAACCAAATTTTTGTGAGAAATTTGCTATTGTTTCAACTATAATTTCTTGATTTTTTGATTCATCAATTTCTTTAATTAAGGAACCATCAATTTTCACAAAATCAATATCTAAATTTGTTAGCATATTGAAATTTGAATATCCAGCTCCAAAATCATCAACACCGACACTACAGCCATATTCTTTAACATCTTTTATAAAATCCCTAACTGCTGCAAAATCAGAAATTTCTTCACTTTCTAAAATTTCAAATTCTAGTTTTTGAACATATTCTTTATTTGCTTCAAGTTTTGAAATAATATGTTCTTTTGTTGAGTTATTTGAAATATCAGCAAAAGATATATTTACAGAAACTCTTTTGTTTTTATTTTTTATTAAAGTAATAGCTTTATCTAACATAATTTCTATTATTTTATAATATAGTTTAACTTTTTTAGATATTTCTAAAAACTTAATAGGAGATACAGGAACACCATCATCCATATATCTAACTAATGCTTCGTATTTATAGATTTCTTGTGTTTGTGTGTCTACTATTGGCTGAAAATAAGCAGTAAAGAGATTATTTTCTATTCCATATTTCACTTTCTTAACCCATTTCATATTTTCTTGAAAATCTTTTTGAATATTTAATGACTCATCATAAACTAATATTGGTTCAAATTTAATTCTTGCATAATTTATTACTCGTTGAGCATATTTATAAGCTGTTGTTGAATCGCCTCTTGCAATTCCGATAGTTACTCTAATATCAACTTCATTTTCATCAATTTTAACAGGAGTTTTTTCAACTTTTTCTACAAAATCTGAACACATTTTTTTAAATTCATTAATGTCAAGACTAGAATCTTTTGCTAGAATTACAAACTTATCAGATTCTATTCTATATATTTTAAATTCACTTTTATCAAAGTCTTGTTTTATTTGCTTAGATAAAGCATATAAAATTCTATCTCCATTATTCTCACCAAAAACATCATTTATGGTTGAGAATTTATCAATATTTACTAAAGCTAATAAATCTTCATTTGTAGATGCTAAATCTTTTTTTAATCTGTTTCTATTTGCTAGATTTGTTAATTTGTCAATATACAACTCTTTTAACTCATGGTATAACAAAGATTGACTCATAATTTGTAGTAGTTTTTTCATATCAATTGGTTTTAAAACATATTTATCAACACCTATATCAATAGCTTCAAGTAAATATTCAGTATTTGAAAACGCAGTTGCTACAATAATTGGAATATTTGGATTAATTCTTTTAATCTCTTTAATCATCTCTAAACCATTCATCTTAGGCATATTTACATCTGTGATAATTAAATCAATTTCATCTTCATTATCTTTAAAAAGCTGTAAACCTTCGGCTCCATCTTGGGCAACAAATTGTTTTTTAGTAAAACCTTTTAAAATATTAAGTGTAATTTCTCTTAGGCTTGCTTCATCCTCAGCATACAAAATAGTAATGCCTTGAAGAATAGAAATATTGTTTATCATTAAAGAAAACTCCAAATGTAATACGATACAATATAACTATACTTATTGTAAGTGTATGTAATAATTTTTATAGTGTAACATAAATACTTTTTAAAAGAGATTTGAAATGAACGAAATACTAATACTTAACAGCGGTGGTACCTTCAATAAAAAATATAATGAGTTAAATGGCAAGCTAGAAATTGAAGAAAATTGTGATTATTTAGAAGAAATAATATTAAAATGTTATAAAAATAATTTAAATTTGAAATTAGAGGGTTTGATTTATAAAGATAGCTTAGAGCTTACTTCAAAACATAGAGAAATTTTATATAAAAGGTTAGAAAAAAACTCTAAATCTATACTTATTCATGGAACTGATACTATGGATATAAGTGCCCAGTTTTTCTCACAAAAAATAAAAAATGAAATTATTGTTATAACTGGAGCTATGATTCCTTATTCAATTGATAAAATAGAAGCAGTTTCAAACTTATCTTTAGCTCTTAGTTTTATTCAAACATGTGAAACACCAGGCATTTATATAGCAATGCATGGTTTAGTTAAACCTTATAAACAAATAAGTAAAAATAGAGTTTTAGGAAAATTTACTTGTTAAGGGTAAAATGTACTCATTGTAACTTAGAGTTTAACCAAAATGTAATGATTAAAGAAGAAGACTCTGCAGGGAAAAGCTTATTTTTTTGTTGTGGGGGTTGTTCTGGTGTATATCACTTATTAAAAGATGAAAACCTAGACTCTTTTTATGAAAAAAGAGGAAATAAAACTATTCAAGCCCCAATAGAAGTCTTAAATGATGACTTAGAAAAATTTGATCAAGATGTTTTTCATAAATCTTATGTAAAAGATGAAAATGGTTTTAAAAAAGTAAATTTAATTGTTGAAGGAATTCATTGTGCTGCTTGTATTTGGTTAAATGAAAAAGTACTTTATGATACAGACGGTATTTTAGAAGTAAGTATAAATTTTTCAAATAATAAAGCAATAATAATATGGGATGATGAAAAAGTTAAATTATCCCAAATAATTAAAAAAATTAGATCAATAGGTTATAACGCTTATGCTTATAATGCACAAATAGCAGATGTAAAAGCAATAAAAGCAAAAAGAGAATATTTTATTAGAATGATGGTAGCAGTTTTTGCAAGTATGAATATAATGATGCTTTCTGTTGCTAAATATACAGGGTTTTTTACAGGAATTTCTGAAAATGTAAGAGATTATATACATATAGGTGAGTTCTTATTATGTACACCTGTACTATTTTATTCTGGTTATATTTTTTTTAAAGGTGCATATTTTGGTTTAAGAAATCGTATTTTAAATATGGATTTTTTAGTCTCTTCAGGGGCTACTTTAACCTATCTTTACTCTTTATATATATTATTTGGAGGAAAAGGCGAGAGTTATTTTGATTCAGTTACTATGATAATTACTTTTGTTTTATTAGGTAAATATTTAGAAGTATTAGGAAAAAAATCTGCTGTTGATACTTTAGATAAAATTAAATCAAAACTTCCTTTAAATGCAACACTTATTAAAGATAATAAAAAAAGCATTATTGCTATTGAAGATATACAAGTTGATGATATTTTAGAGTTAAAAGATGGAGAAAAAGTCTCTGTTGATGGAGTAATAATTAAAGGTGAAAGCTCTTTTGACGAAAGTTCAATTACAGGGGAGTCAAAACCTGTTTATAAAAAGACCTCAGACTTAATATATTCAGGAACCATGAATATGAATAATTTGGTTCATTTTAGGGTTTTAAAAACATATGAAGACTCAAGTCTTAATACAATAGTAACACTTTTAGAAGACTCCTTAAACTCAAAACCTGATATTGAACATAAGGCAAATGAAATTTCTAAGAACTTTTCCTTAAGTATTTTAATTTTATCTTTTTTAACTTTTATTGTTTGGTATTTTTTTGGACTAGATTTAGGTTTTTCTTATGATAACTCAAGTCATTTTGAAAAGTCTTTCATTGTTGCTATTTCTGTTATAGTAATTGCTTGTCCTTGTGCTTTAGCCTTAGCTACTCCAATAGCTTCATTAATTGGAGTAGGAACTTTAGCAAAAAAAGGTTTGTTATTTAAAGAAGCTAAATATATTGAAGAATTAGCTAAAAGTACTAAAATAGTTTTAGATAAAACAGGAACTCTAACTCAAGGCAAACTAAGCGTACTTAAGATGAATATGTATGATGACAAGATAGAAAACTTGGAACTTTTATATGCTCTTTTAGATTCATCCTCTCATCCTATTTCCAAATCAGTTAAAAAATATTTGTTAAAAGAATATATTTCTTTAGAAAATAAAAATGTAAAAAATCTTACAGATGTGACAACTGTCTCTTCTAAGGGTTTAAGAGCTAAGTATACAAACAATAATAAAGATTTTGATTTACTTGGTGGTAATATTGACTTAATGAAAGAAAATTCAATTTTTCATAACTTTGAAACAAAAAACTCTGTTTATTTATTTGCAATTAATAAAAAAATTATTGCAACATTTGAACTAGAAGATAAAATTAAAGATGATGCTAAAGATTTCGTAGAGAGCATGACTAAGATGAAAATAGATGTAATAATGTTAACAGGCGATAATGAACATGTTGCTTTAGATGTAGCTTCCTTGCTTGGAATAAAAACAGTGAAAGCTAATATGAGTGCACTTGATAAATCTAAGTATATTAAGAAACTAAGAGAAGAAGGTCATACTGTTGTTATGGCAGGAGATGGTATAAATGATGCTATTGCTTTAAGTTGTGCTAATGTTGGTATTTCTATGGGTAATGGAAGTGATATAGCTATTTGGGCTTCTGATATTATTTTATTAAATAATTCTTTAAATAGTTTAAAAAACTCTTTTATAATTTCAAAACGAACATATAAGTTTATAAAACAAAATCTAGCTATTTCTTTAGTTTATAATATACTTACAATTCCACTAGCAATGGCTGGTTTAGTTATACCTTTAGTTGCTGCTTTATCAATGAGTTTAAGTTCATTATTAGTAGTTGCAAATTCATTAAGGATTAAAAATGATTGATGATACACTTTTTATGATGTTAATTGTTGGGTTAGTTGTTGCTTTTGCTATTTTAGCAGTATTTATTTGGGGCGCTAAAACAGGTCAATTTGATGATAATGATAAAATGATGGATGGTTTATTATTTGATTCACAAGATGATTTAAATGATGCAATAAATAGAGAAAATAAAAAGAAAAGTTTAGAAGAAGCTAAAAAAAATAAAAATACTAAGTTAAAATAAAAAAAGACAAGTTATAAAAACTTACCTTTTTTTATTTAAAAAATAATTATAGAAAATTATTTAAATGCAGCAATCTTTTTTGCTAAATCAGCAATATCAGCATCACTTAATCTTGCAACTTGACCTTTCATAACACCTTTCATAGCTCCACCGTAAGATCCATCTTTGTAACCTTTTAAAGCAGCAACAATTTTTGCTTCATCCCAAGATGCGATAACAGCAGACTTACCTAATGCTTTCTTCTCTGCATTTACACCATGACAGCCAGCACATGCGGCAAAATTAGCAGCTGTTAATAAACCTGCAGTAATAATTGTTCCCAAAATAATTTTCTTCATTCTAACTCCTTGATTTGATTACTTTAGTGTATCAAATTTTTCTTCTATAAAACTTATAAAAATTATTTATGGGTTTTTATAATAATTTTCTTTTATTAATTTCTTTAAATAGTTAAATTTTTAAAAAAATTTTGCAGATATAAAGCAAGGTTTTTATATAGTAAATTTATAATTTTAAGGGAATATATGAATAATGTTTTAGAAATAAAAAATCTAGATTTTGCATATAATAAAGATAAATTTATATATAAAAATTTTAACCTAAGTTTAGAAAAAGGTTTTATTAAATCTATTGTAGGTTCAAGTGGAAGTGGCAAAAGTACGCTATTTGAGTTAATTACAAATAATTTAAAAGCTTTAAAAGGTGAAATAAAAGCTAGTAAAACAGCTTGTATATATCAAGACCCTTATAGCTCTTTTCATCCAAGTTATAGTATAATTGAGCAAATATTTGATGTAATAGCTCAAAGTGAAAGAAAACAAATCAACTCTTTTTTAAAAGATTTATCCTTAGAGAAAGACTTATTAGAAAAGAAACCACATGAGCTTTCTGGAGGGCAACTGCAAAGGTGTTCAATATTAAGAGCTTTATTAATGAAAGCTGATTTATTATTAATTGATGAACCAACTTCAGCTTTGGATAATATTGTTGCTGTTGATGTTATGAATTTATTAATAAAATTTTTACCAAATTATGCAATATTATTAATTACTCATGATTTAGAACTTGCTTTGTGGTGTAGTGATGAGATAGTTTATTTGGATTAGTTGTTTTGAGAGTTTTTAAGTTTGTAGGTTAGTAGGTTTTTAAGTTGGTAAGTTTGTAGGTTGTATATTTTAGGATAAAAAAATAAGGAGTTTTATGAAAGCACTAATATTATTAAACATGGGTGGGGCGAGAAATAAACTTGAGCTCGAAATGTTTTTAAGAAATATGTTTAATGACAAAAATATTTTAACAATGAAAAGTGATTTATTGCGTTCAATGATTGCTTCTTTAATAATAATGTCTAGGAAAAATTCTGCTTGGGAAAATTATGAATTAATAGGTGGTAGTTCGCCAATTAATCCAATAACAGAATCTTTAGTTGAAAAATTAAATGAAGAATTACCTGATATTTATGTAACACAAGTTATGAGATATACTCCTCCTTTTTCTCCTAAGGCAGTTGAATTGTTAAGAGAACATAAGGTTGATGAGGTAATTTTATTACCCCTTTATCCTCAATACTCAACAACAACTACAAAATCATCTTTAGAAGATTTTTTAAGTATCGCAAAAGATGAATTTAAAATAAAAATCATAGAACCTTTTTATAAAAATGTTTTATATAATGATTTAATAGTTTCTAATATAAAAGAGGCTTGTTCCGAGGTGCAAGAGTATAATTTAATTTTCTCTGCCCATGGTTTACCTCAAAAAATTGTAAATAATGGTGATGTTTATGAAAAACAAATCAACGAGCATGTAAAAATTTTATCAAAACTGTTAGAAGAAAAAAATATTAATTTTAATTCAATTTCTTTAGCGTATCAATCAAAAGTAGGGCCTATGAAATGGTTGCAGCCCTCACTTGATAAAACTCTAGAAAATTTTGAAAATAAAAATGTTATAATTTATCCAATATCTTTTATAATTGATAATTCAGAAACAGTTTTTGAACTTGATATCGAATATAAAGAAATAGCTAATGATTTGGGTATTAGTGATTACAAAGTTGTTAAATGTGTAAATGATAGTAAAGAATTTATAGAAGTTATAAAAAATTTAATATCTTAGGAGTTTTTATGAAAAGTGAAATTCTGTTAAATCTTGCTACAAGTTCAATTTATGATGAATTATTTAAAATGCAATCCCTAGATCTTGAAGCAATGAAAGATGAAAATAAGTATTTATCTGAACTAGGGGCTACTTTTGTAACTTTGTACTTAAACAAATCTTTAAGAGGTTGTATGGGCTCTTTAATTGCAAATAGAACACTAATGAATGACATAATACATAATGCAAAAGCTGCTGCTTTTTATGATTTTAGGTTTCAGCCTGTATCAAAAGCTGATTTTAAAGACCTAGAAATTGAAGTTTCGCTCTTAAGTCCTGCTAAAGAAATAATTTACTCCTCAATAGAAGAGTTAAAAGAAAAAATAAAACCTCAAATACATGGGGTTATTTTAGAACAAGATCAAAATAAAGCAACATTTTTACCTCAAGTTTGGGATGAACTAGCTACTTTTGAAGATTTTTTTTCCCACTTAAGTAAAAAAGCTGGTTTAGCTCATGATTGTTTGAGATATTTTCCTAAAATTTCAGTTTATGAAGTTACAAAATTTAAGAAGTAATGAATTTTTATAAAGGAAATAAAGAAACAAAAACATGTCTTTTGTGCTTGCATTATTGCTCATTAAAAGATAATGAAATTGGACTTTGTGGAGTTAATCAACATATTGATGATAAAATAAAATGCTTAGTTTATGGATATTTATCTGCTTTAAAGATAGATGCAATTGAAAAAAAACCTTTATATCATTTTTTACCAGCATCAAAATCTTTATCTTTAGGAACAGTTGGCTGTAATTTTAAGTGTTCATTTTGCCAAAATTGGAGGATTTCTCAAGAAAAAAAAATATCTAAGAACAAATATACAAGCCCTAGTGATATTGTTAAGATAGCTTTACAAAATAACTGTGATTCTATTTCCTATACCTATAATGAACCTACTATTTTTTATCCTTTTGCTAAAGATATAGCTCTTGAAGCAAAAAAATATAATATAAAATCTGTTTATGTCTCAAATGGTTTTGAAAGTTTAGAGCAAAGAAGTGACATGATAGGTATTATTGATGCTATTAATGTTGATTTAAAATGTTTTGATGCAAAGTATTATAAAAAACTTGGCGGTAACTTAGAGCAAACCTTAGATAATTTAAAGTTTTTTGCAAAAAATAAAATACATTTGGAAATAACAACATTAATTGTTCCTTCTAAAAATGACAAAGAAGAAGAATTAAAAAATATTGCTTTATTTATAAAAGAGCATTTAGGAGAAGAAATACCTTGGCATCTTAGCGCTTTTCATCCTAATTATAAGGATTTAGATATTCCCAAAACCTCTTTGACTAGTCTACTTCTTGCACAAAAAATAGGTAAAGAAGTAGGATTAAAACATGTTTATATTGGAAATGCTGGTTTAAATAATTATACAAAATGTATAAAATGTGAAAAAGTATTACTTCATAGAGAATATTTTACAACAATAAAAAATAATCTAATAAATGGTTTTTGCTCTTGTGGGCAGAAATTACAAGGAGTTTATAAATGAGTAGAAGAATGATGTGTTTTTCAGGAAGTTTTTATCCTAATGAAAAGGTAAATATTTTAAAATATTTTAACAGTTTTAATGCTACAGCTAATACTAGCAGTAAAGATATAAATAAAAAAGATGAAAACACTAATATAAAAGCACTTATTGTTCCTCATGCTGGTTATGTATACTCAGGTTATACTGCTAATTTAGCTTATAAAAAAGCTAGTTTACAAGAGTATAAAACTATTGTTGTTATAGGCCCTTCTCATAAAATCTCATTTAAAGGAGCTAGTATTTCTTTATATGAAAACTATGAAACTCCTTTAGGTGATATAAAAATTGATTTAACTTATGCAAAAAAGTTAAAAGAAGAGTTCGATTTTTTACTCTTTGATGATGAAGTACATAAAGAACACTCAACAGAAACCCAAGCTCCTTTTATAAAACACTATTTCTCTAAAAGTAATATCATTGAGATAGTTTATGGTTTAATAGATTTTAAAATTTTATCAGATTTATGTACTAAAATTCTAAAAGAAGATAATGTTTTATTAGTAATATCAACAGACTTAAGTCACTTCTATACCCAAGAAGAAGCATTCCTTTTAGATACTATTTGTCTAAATGCTATAAAAAATAGAAATATAAAAACCTTTGAGCAAGGAGGAGAAGCTTGTGGAATGGTTGGAATAAAAGCTTTAATAAACTCTAGTGTAAAACTAAACTTACAAAGTGAATTTTTACACTATTGTACAAGTGCAAACAGAAGTTTTGATAAAAGTTCTGTTGTATCTTATTGCTCTTTTTCCTTTCAAAGAATCTAAACTTCCTTGATTTTGATATACTTCTTTTTTAAGGAGTGTGTATGGATCTGTCTTTTATTACAAAAAAAATTATTTCAGCTTTTTTAATGCCTTTATCTTTTTCTTTGATTTTGGCTTTTATAGGTTTATTGTTTTTGTATTTCAACTCTTATAAAAGAGCAAAAATATTTTTAAGTTTATCTTTTTTATTAATATTTTTAAGTTCTTACTCTCCTATATCAAACTTTTTATTAAAACCATTAGAAACACAATATACAAAACTTCAAGATACAAAAGGTGTAAAATATATTCTTCTTTTAGGTGGTGATTTTGAAAATAGAGCTTATGAGGTTTTACGTTTATATAATAAAATCCCAAATGCTAAGATTATAACTTCTGGTTATAAGGGTAATTTGGAAATAGCAGAAGCATTAAGAAATAAAAATGCTTTAATAAGTCTGGGTATTAATAAAAATGATATTTTAATGCAAAAAAAACCTAAAGACACCCAAGAAGAAGCTATAAATATCAAAAATATTGTAAAAGATGAAAATTTTATTTTAGTAACATCTTCTTATCATATGCCAAGAGCAATGAAGTTTTTTAAACAAGAAGGTTTAAACCCCTTAGCTGCTCCCTCAAATGTTTTATATAAAAAAAGCAGAATTTACTCAAATCCTTCAGGAAAAAACCTTTTAAACACTCAAATAGCAGTTCATGAATACTTAGGTCTTCTTTGGCAAAAGATAAAAAAAAATCTTTAAATAAGAGTATTTTAAAATTAAAATTGACAAAAAATATCTGTTTGAGTATAATTGCAAAAAAAGTATAACTTATTGAAAACTCTTATAGAAATAAAAAACCTATGTTTCTCTTATAATAAAACAAATGTTTTAGAAGATATAAACTTAGATATTTTGCAAAATGATTTTTTAGCTATTATTGGACCTAATGGTGGAGGAAAATCTACTTTATTAAAACTTATATTAAATATTTTGACAAAAAAAAGTGGAAGTATTTCTTATAATTTAAAAAAATCTTATTTAGGATATGTTCCACAAAATACTAATTTAAATCTTGATTTCCCAATAACTGCTTTAGAAGTTGTTTTAATGGGACATAAATCACATAAAAGAAGTTTTTTTGGTTATTCAAAAGAAGATATTGCTTGTGCCTTGTACTCTTTAAAAGAAGTTGATATGCAAGATTTTAAAGATACTAAGATTGGGTCTTTAAGTGGAGGGCAGCGACAAAGAGTATTTATTGCCCGTGCCCTATGTTCAAAACCTAAGCTGCTTTTATTAGATGAACCTACTGCTTCTATTGATGTAAAAGGTCAAAGAGAAGTTTATGATTTATTAAAAACTCTTTCTTTAAGCATGAGTATTGTTGTAGTTTCCCATGATATTTCAGTTTTGTTAAATTATGCAAAAAATGTTGCACATGTAAATAAAAATCTTGTTTTTCACTCTTTGAAACAAATTAAACAAGATATAGACTCAAATGAGGAACATTTATGTGAGGTTGAGCTTTTATCAGCTTTAGGAAAAACACAAGCTTGTTGTAATCATGAGCATTAGGTATACAAAATGTTAGAATTTTTACAATATGATTTTATTCAAAATGCTATTATTGCAGGTATTTTAATCTCAATAGCATCTGGTATTATAGGTTCTCTTGTAGTAGTAAACAGAATAACTTTTTTAGCAGGTGGAATTGCCCATAGTTCTTATGGTGGAATTGGACTTGCTATTTATTTTGGGCTGCCTATTTTATTTGGAGCAACTGTTTTTGCAATAATTACAGCTATTATAATTGCTATGATTACTTTAAATAATAGAAGTAGAATTGACTCAATTATAGGTATAATGTGGGCATTTGGAATGGCTTTGGGTATAATCTTTGTTGATTTAACGCCTGGCTACAATGTTGACTTGATGTCATATCTATTTGGTTCAATAATAGCTGTATCAAAAGCTGATATCTTATATATGTTAGGTATGGATATTTTTATTATTCTTACTGTATGGTTCTTTTACAAAGAAATACTAGCTGTTTCTTATGATACTTTATTTGCAAAACTAAGAGGAATAAATGTTAAGTTTTTTTATACTCTTATTTTAGTATTAGCTTCACTTTGTGTTGTTGCTGCTATAAAAGTTGTTGGACTTATTTTAGTAATTGCTTTAATTTCAATTCCAACATATATAGCAGAACTGTTTTGTAATAAATTATCAAGCATGATGGTTCTAAGTTCGATTTTAGCCACAGTTTTTGTTTTAAGTGGTTTAGTGATTTCATATTTATATGATATTAGTTCAGGAGCAAGTATTATTATTGTTTCAATTATATTTTTATTATTAGCAAAGTTAGGAAAAAGATGAATAAACAAATAGAATTAGGGGTAATTAACTCTTTAAAAGTAAACAGAATATCAGAACCAGGACTTTATTTAATATGTGAAGATGAAGAAGAGGTATTACTTCCAAATTGTTATATAACAAAAGAGATGGAAGTAGATGATGTAATAGATGTTTTTGTATATACAGATAGTGAAGATAGACTTGTATCTACTACTCTTAAACCTTATGCAAAAAAAGATGAATTTGCAGCATTAGAAGTAGTAGATCGTGCTGCTTTTGGAGCTTTTGTTGATATTGGACTTCCTAAAGATATTTTAGTTCCTAAAAATAAACAAAAATCTACTTTCAATATTGGTGATATAAAAGTTATTAAAATAATTGAAGATGAGCATACTGGTAGATTAATAGGAACTGAGAAGTTTAATTTACATGAGTCTAAAAATTTTGGAAAAAATGCTGAAGTAGAAATTTTAGTATATACTAAAACACCTCTTGGTTTTAAAGTTATAGTAAATAATGCTTATGAAGGTTTAGTTTTTCATAATGAAATATTCCAAAAAATAAATATAGGTGATAAAAAAATAGCCTATGTTAAGAATAAAAGAGATGACGGAAAATTAGATCTTTGTTTACAAAAAATAGGACAAAATAATTTAGATGAAAACTCAAATAAAATATTAGAAGTCTTAGAAATAAATGATGGAACTCTTAATTTTACTTATAAAAGTGATGCCCAAGATATAAAAACTATATTTTCTATGAGTAAAAAAGTATATAAAGCAACACTAACAAAATTATTAAATGATAACAAAATTATATTAAATGATAATAGTATTAAAATAAATAAAGATTAAATTAAGGCTTGAAAATTTTATAGCTTAAATGTTTTTTACTCATTTTTAAGAGTAAATTTTAATCTATTTAAATATAATCAGATAATTAAATATTAAAAAGGAATAAAATGGCAACAACAAAGTTAAAAGGAAATCTTGTAAATCTTAGTGGAGCAGAACTTAATGTTGGTGATGTAGCACCAATAGTTAATGTAGTAGCACAAGATTTAAGTGATATTCAAGTAGGTGGTCAACAAGGAAAAGCTCAAATTTTAGTAATTGTACCTTCTTTAGATACTGCTGTTTGTGCAGCTGAAACTAGAAAGTTCAATGAAAAAGCTGCTTCTATGGAAAATGCAGAAGTAACTGTAGTTTCTATGGATTTACCTTTTGCAATGGGACGATTTTGTACAACTGAAGGAATTGAAAACTTAAGAGTTGGATCTGATTTTAGAGCAAAAATGCTAGCTAAATCTTATGGTGTACTGATTTCTGATGGACCTTTAGCAGGTGCTACTTGTAGAGCTGTATTTGTTATTAATGCTTCTGGAATTATTACATATAAAGAGATTACAGAAGATATTACAGACGAACCTAATTATGAAGCAGCTTATGGAGCTCTTAGTGAAGCAACAGGAACTTCTTGTTGTGGAACTTGTCAATAATCAAGGTTTTGATTAATACATTTTGATATAATTCTAGTAACTTTAAAAAAGCTTATCTTTTTAGAAGATAGGCTTTTTTTATTTTAGGATATTAAAATGTTTTCAACTCAAGCAATAAAAAAAGAAGAAGTTATAAAGCAAAATAGTTTTAAACTTTGGTATAAAAAATTCTCATCTCAACCACATCAGCCTTTCTTTGCAAATGGTATTGTTTTTCTAGTGTTATTTATATTTGCGCTGTTTTTAAATTATTCAAATACTCTTAGCCTAGAGGTTTCTTTACGAACCTTTCATGTTTATTCTTTAGTTTTTATAGTTTTTATACAATTCTTTTTAGGATTTTTATTTGTAGTTTTTCCAAGATTCTTAATGCAAGCAGAAATACCAGTAAAAGATTATATGAACCAATTTTTTCTGTATTTTATTGGTTCTGTTTTATTTTTTATATCAATTTTTGTAAGCGAAACTTTAAGTATTTTTGCTTCTTTTATAGTTTTCGTAGCGCAACTTATAAGTTTTAGAACCCTTTATATACTTTTTAATAAATCAATAATGAAAGATAAATACGATACAAAATGGGTTTTAATCGCATTTGCTACTGGACTTGCTTCTAATTTTATGTATATTATTTCATATATGAAATTTCCAAATCATGAACTTTTTGCCCAAGTTGCTGTAAATTCAGGTTTTTATTTATTTTTATTTACTTTAATTTTTGCTATTGCTCAAAGAATGGTTCTTTTTTTTACTTCTGTAAAATCTCCTGGTTATATTATAAATAAATCAAAAGCTTTTATGGAATTAATTTTTGCATTTTTAGTATTAAAAGTTGTTCTTTTAACTTTTAATGAACCTAGTTTATACTTATTAGCAGATGTTCCTTTATTTTTTATTTTTACAAAAGAATTAATTAAGTGGAAATTACCATTTTTAAAACTTCCTGCAATTATGTGGATTTTATACCTATCTTTATACTGGATTCCACTTGGGTTTTTAGTTTCAAGTATAGAATCAATTGTATATATACTTTTAGATAAACAAATTGTATTTGAAAAAGCAGTTATTCATATTTTTGCACTTGGTTTTTTTACAACTATTCTTGTAGGTTTTGGTACAAGAGTAGTATTGGGACATTCAGGTAGAACTCCAACTTCTGATAAGATTACTACTTTTATGTTTATTTTTATTCAAGTACTTACCCTTTCTAGAGTTTTTGCAGCTTATAGTATAAATTTTGATTTAGATTATTCTTTGTTTATTAATATAAGTGCTATTTTATTTATTACAGCATTTGTAGCTTGGAGTATTAAGTATTTGCCTATTTTATTGAAGGGGAAGTAGTTTTTGGTTGGTAAGTTGGTAGGTTAGTATAGTTTGTAAGTTAGTAAGTTGGTAGGTTGGTAAGTTTTAGGTTGTAAGTTGTAGGTTTTAGTTTTTATTTATTTAATAAGAATTTTAAAGATTATTAAACACTTAGTACACAAAATTTTTATATAATCTTTTTACCTAGAGTATTTAAAAGGATTATTATGAATATTATTAAAAAACCATCATTTTATATTAGTGAAAATGAAGTAACTCCGCAAGACTTATTTGATAAAAGAAGAAACTTCCTAAAACTTGGGGCTGCTACTTTACTTGCAAATTCAGCCTTAGTTGAGTTAATGGCAAAAGAAGAAATTCCTAAATCAAATCTAAATTATATAAAATCAAAAAATGAAGATAATTTGACATTAAATACTTTTGATCAAATAACTTCTTATAATAATTTTTATGAATTTACAACTTCAAAAGAAGGAGTTAAAAAATTAGCAAAAGCTATGAATCCTAATCCTTGGGAAATACAAATTGATGGTTTAGTAAAAAAGCCAATAACTTTAGATATATCTGTTTTAATGAAAAAATATGAACTACAAGAAAGAATTTATAGATTTAGATGTGTTGAGGGCTGGTCTATGGTTGTACCTTGGATTGGTTTTACTTTAAGTGAACTTATTAAAGAAGTTCAACCTCTAAGTTCTGCTAAATACGTAAGATTTGAAACAAGATTAGATAAAACAATGTTTCCTGATCAAAGTAGAGGTATTTTTGCTAATATTCCTTATCCATATGTAGAAGGTTTACGAATGGATGAAGCTATGAATGATTTAACGCTAATGTCTGTTGGTTTATATGGTAAGACCTTAGAAAATCAAAATGGTGCTCCTTTACGTCTAGTGGTTCCGTGGAAATATGGTTTTAAATCTATTAAAAGCATATCTAAAATATCTTTTGTAGAAAAAGAGCCTTTAAATACTTGGCAGCAAATAGCCTCAAGAGAATATGGATTTTACGCAAATGTTAATCCTAAAGTCGATCATCCAAGGTGGTCTCAAAAACGTGAGCGAGTATTAGGAAAATTTCTAAAACAAAGAACAAAAATATTTAATGGTTATAAAGATGAAGTAGGTTCATTATATTCTAACTTGGATTTAAAAAAGTACTTCTAATGAGAATTTTTATTTTTCTTATTCTTTTATTACCAGCTTTTTATCTAAGTTTTGAACTTTTTATTTTACAAGATGTGAATGATCCAATTAAGTATATTTATACAGTAACTGGGTCTGCTGCTATTGTTATACTTTTTGCAACAATATCTTTATCTTTGTTTTTTAAAAAGCTTGTAAGATATAGAAGATTGATTGGTTTATTTGCTTTTTTTTACTCTTTCTTACATATGTTAAATTTTTTAATTTTAGATATGGAAATTGATTTTGAATTTGCTTATGAAGAAACAATTGATAAACCTTTTATTTACTTAGGAATGATTAGTTTTTTTATATTAATTTTAATGAGTATAACATCTACAAAAAAACTATTTAGAAAATATAATAAATATCATAAAATAATCTACTTAGTACTAATTTTAACAACAATACATTTTGTTATGGCTCAAAAATCTTTAGCAATATATCAATTCATTTTTCTTCTCTTCGCAATTACAATATTTTTATTTAAAATAAAACAAAGAGTAATAAAGTACTTTTAGTTTTATTATAATAAAAATAACTTTTCTTATAAACATGAATTTATTCTAGAATAGCTCTTCTTTGTCCTATTTAACAAGCCTTAATTGAAAAATATACGTAATCAAATGGTAACTATTTTTATATATTATTTTAAATAATAATTCTTAAGGTTTTAAAATGAATAATATTTTAGATAGTTTAATCTTTAAGCATAAGATCTTTTTACTATTAGTTCTTCCTATGCTAAGTATAATTTTTTTAAGTTCAATGTTTATATATTCAAAATATGAGCAAAGAAAATCGGTTATAACTACAAGTGAATATATAAAGTTTAATTATTATGTAAATGATTTGATTTTACATTTACAAAAAGAGAGAGAACTTACTTATCTACAAGAATATAAAGAAATAGAAATAATAAAAAATAACTTAAAAAAACAAAGAGTATATACTGATGAAAGTTTTAAAAAGTTCAAAAAAAATCTGCTAAGTCTTAATATCTCAAGTATAAAAAATAATAATATTATATTTTTAATAAATACTCTAGTAAAAAATAGAACTAAAATAGACAATAAAACTTCTACCTTAGTAAAAATAAAACAAAACTATTCTTTAAGCATAAAAGAACTATTTACTTTTATTGATAATACTTTAAGAGTTGCTAGAAATGAAGAACTAATATCTTTAGCCCAAGAGTATATTTTCCTAAGTCAAGCAAAAGAATATTTCTCACAAGAAAAATTTTTAGTTGAATATATCTTTAATAATGGAAGACTAAGTAATAATGATTTTATTACATTTATTTCTTTAGTTTCATCTGAAAATATATATTTATTTAATATAAAAAAATATGCTTCAAAAGAAGATATAAAAATATTATCAAAACTAGAAAATAAAAATATTTTAAGACTTATAAGTGTTATTAAAAATAAAAATAAAAAGAATAAATTACTTGCTAATATAAAAGAGTTAGCTGGATATGGAGGTTTGATTCATAATTTTAAAAACTATATTTTAAGAGGTGATGAAAAATATTCATCAGCTTTTCAACAAAAACACTCTAATTTAATAAAAAACATCAATAAATATAGAAGGCTCAAACCACTTTCAAAAGATGAAAAAAATGAGCTTGAAAATATTAAGAATATTTTTGATGAATACTTAGATTATTCCTTAGAAGTGCAAGATGCTTTAGCTCTTGATAAAAGTATTGAAGAGCTTGATATCTTAGTTCAAATTGATGATTCTATTGCAATTAATTCAATTAAAAACTTAACAAAGAATATTTATGGAAATGATGTAGAATTATGGAACAAAGAAGCAAATAAGAGCATTAGTATTTATAATAATTTATTGCAAAATGTATTAGAAAAAATGTCCAAAAAAAGTATAATGTTAAAAAACGATATAAATAATAAACTTCTAATTCTAAGTATTTTAATTGTTTTATTATTCTTATGTATTTTATTGTTAAGTAAGGTAATTATTAAACGAATTGAGAAAAAACTATATAACTTTCAAGAAGGTTTAACTAGATTCTTTTCATTTAGTTTAGGCAAGAGAGATACTTTAAAATTAATGAAAGTAAAAGGAAAAGATGAATTTGCTTTAATGACTAAAGATATTAATAAACAAATAATACAAAGTCAAGAAATAACAAAAAAAGATAAAATCGTAATTGATGAAATAAATGATGTAATGGCAAAAGTTTCAAATGGTTTTTTCTCTTATGAAATATATAATGATGCTGGGAGTAAAGAAGTTGAAGCCTTAAAAGATGTTATTAATAAAATGATTAGGTATACAAAAAGTAAAATTGATATTATAAATAAAGTTTTAACTTCTTACTCTTTTAAAAAATATGATTATCTTTTAGAAGAAAACGATAAAAGAGGAATGAATGGAGATTTTGGAATTTTATTAAATTCTTTGATTTTATTAGGAGATTCCTCTTCTGTTTTGGTTGCTTTAATTACAAATGCTTCTAAAAAGCTAGATAAAAATGCCAAAACATTAACTAGGTCATCAAGTACTTTATCAAGCTCTTCAACGTTGCAAGCTGCCTCTTTAGAAGAAACAGCTGCAAGTATTGAAGAGATTACTTCAAATATGCAAAGTAGTTTATTAAAAGTTAATGATATGTCTATTTTAGCAAACTCTTTAACTTCTTCTTCACAACAAGGAAATATTTTAGCAAATAAAACTGCCTTATGCATGGAAGAGATAAATCAAAAAGTAATATCAATTAATGCAGCTATTAGTGTAATTGATAAAATAGCTTTTCAAACAAATATTCTTTCTTTAAATGCTGCTGTTGAAGCTGCAACTGCTGGAGAAGCTGGAAGAGGTTTTGCCGTTGTTGCAGGAGAGGTTAGAAATTTAGCCTCAAGATCAGCTCATGCAGCAAAAGAAATAAAAACCCTTGTTCATGATGCAGCACTTAAATCACATGAGGGTAAAAATACAGCAAATGAGATGATTAGTGGTTACCTTAAGTTAATATCTAAAGTAGATGAAACAAAAATAATTATAGATGAAGTCACCCTTATTAGCAATGAGCAAAAAGAAGGAATGGTTCAAATTAATGATGCTATAAATTCTTTAGATAAAACTACGCAAAAAAATGCAAATATCTCTTTAGAAATAGATACCTTATCAAAAGAAATAGATAGTTTATCTCTTAGTTTACACTCAATTACTTCTATAATAACAATAGATGAAAAATATTTAAAAAGAGTAGGAGATTTATCATTATTAAGTAAAATTTCTAAGTATAAAAATGATCATATTAACTTTAAAAAAGAGAGTTTTAAGGACTTGAATTTATTTAAAAGTTCAAAAGCAAGTGATGCTAAATCTTGTGATTTAGGAGCTTGGATATCTTCTTGTGAAAAGCAGAATAAAACTTTTGTAAAAAGTCAAGCATGGGAAGAATTATTAATAAAACATCATGATGTTCATGAGGCTGTTTATTTATACTTAGAAGCAAATCACAAAAAAGATGATAATAAAAAACTTGCAAATTTAGCTTCTAAAATAGAAGTTTTAACAATAAATATTTTTGATTTATTAAATGATATTTTAGAACTTAATGTTTCATAAATTTTAAATATTTTTAAAATTATTCTTTATAAAATCAGCAACTCTAAATGAGTTTGCGTAAATTGTAAAGGTATAAGGAACTGATCCTCCCGTTGGCATAAAAGAACCATCTGTTACGAATAAATTTTGCACTTCATGACTTTGGCAATTTTTATTCAATACAGAAGTTTTAGGATTATTTCCAAATCTACAACCTCCTGCTTGCAAGTTTTGTGAAGGAAGAGGAGAAATATCAACACTTATATTTTTAGCTTTCATCTCAACTAAGAGTTTTATTGCTTTTTTTGCTAAAAAATGACCAACTTTCATATTTTGTGGATGTGAACCTATTCTAATATTTGCAACAGGAATTCCATAAACATCTTTATATTTCTCATCAACAGAAATAAAACAGTCATCATTCGCTAACCAATCTGTAAAAATTTCAAACTTTAGGTTTTTATTATTGCTAAACTCATTATGAATTTTATCTTGTAAGTCTTTTCCAAGTAGAAGTCCTTTTTCTCCCCATTTTAAAGCATTTGCCCTTCTTATTGGATTTGCATGTTCAAATAAAAATTCAATCATACCGCCTTTAAAATCTTTAGTAAAATACCAATCTTTTAAGGCTCGATTTACAAATAACCCAGGTGTCATTAATTTTTCTATATCCATATGTGAGGCATCAAAAGTTCCACTTCCAACTCCTCCTCCTGTTGATAAAAAGTTTTTCCCAACATTTAAGCTATTATTCGAAAGTCCATTAGGAAAGTTCTTACTTTTAGAGTTCAGTAATAATCTTGAACTCTCAATAGCTTGGGCTGCTAAAATAAATATTTTAGCTTTTATCTCTTTTTTAACTTTTGATTTTGTATTTATATATAAAGCAGCTTCTATCTTATTATTTTTATCATGTTTTAGTTTATATACAAAAGAGTTTGAGAAAATTTTTAAATTATTTTTTTCTATTATTTCTTGTAATAAGGCTGCTCTTGCTGAACTTTTTGCCCCTGATGAACAAGCATGGGAACCACAATAATTTGAATAATAACAGGGATTTCTTTTATTTTTTTCTTCACTTATTATAGCTCTTGGTGTTTTAACAATAGAATAGTTTAATTTTTTACAAGCAAGGTCATAATATTTTACAATTGGGTGTTCTTTTAATGCTTTATAAGGAAAATTTTTACTCGAGCGTTTTTCTGCGTGCTCATATGAAGAGACTTCACCTGAAACTCCAATAATTTTTTCAACCTTGTCATAATATACTTCTAAATCATCATAAGAAATAGGCCAATCTTCTACATTAGCCCCTTTAATTTCTCCATAAGTTGATTTTAACTTAAAATCATTTTCTTTAAGTCTATAAAAGAAACCAGACATAAAATTTGAAGA
This sequence comes from Arcobacteraceae bacterium, assembly GCA_965224485.1. GTDB lineage: Bacteria > Campylobacterota > Campylobacteria > Campylobacterales > Arcobacteraceae > NORP36. The sequence continues at coordinate 78,617 of CBDCZH010000010.1, forward strand.
ACCACCTAAAATACTCCCATTCCAAAAATTCCAACCAGATTCATATGTTGGAAACTTGTGCCATTTTTCATCTATTAATTCTTCAATAACATGATACTGTTCACTTAATTTTGGAGTATAGATATCTTTTCTTACATTTAATTCATCTTTAGAAAAATCTTTTTCGCTGTAAATCCCACCTTTTTCTAAAATAGCAACATTAAAACCTGCATTTACTAAGGTATATGCAGCAGGAGAAGCTCCTGCACCACTTCCTATTATACAAATATCATAAGTCATACTTTCTCTCCATATCGTTTCTTAGGTCTTGGGTAGCCAATTTTGTGATTAATACTGCTCCATCCTATTTTTTTCTTATTTCCCTTATATATAGGATCGCTTAACATAGCTTCAATTGCATAATAAACAATTTTACTTAACCACTCTTGTGCATAAGAATTATTATTTTGAATATTTTGCAAAAAATCTAGTTTTTTATTTTTTTTAAGTTTAAAATATTGGGGAAAAGAGTTTTTAAAATCTACTGCTCCTTGAAGCAATAAGTTTTTATCTTCACTTAAAAATGTTTCATGATTTATATTTGATATTAAATATTGCATTGCATTAAACTCTTTAGCACTTGGCATAGTAGAGGTTTTTACAAAAATAGTATTAAACATATCATCTAATACAATATATCTCTCATCTACAAAAAGTTTTTCTTTTTGTGAGGCAGATACAAATAATGGGGATAAACAGGATAATAAAATAAAATTTCTTCTTTTCATACTTTCAGTTTAGCTAAAAACTATTTATTAAGTGTGTAGAAGTATTTATGTTTTAGTTAATTTTTAAATATGCTAAATCTTTCTCATTTGAAGCAATAACATCTTCTAAGTTTTCTATTTTTTTTCTATAGTCTTCAATATAACCTTGCAGGGTTTCAATATTATGTTGAGCATTTATAAGTTTTTCATAAACAAATTTTGTTTTTTTATCAACTTCAGTTTTTTCTACACTAGCTAGTCTATTAACTTCAGCTAATTTTCTAATAGTAACCTTCGATTGTATAAAATAATCTTGTTCTTTATTTTTTAAATTTCTTAGAACTGATTCAAGGTGCGAATATTTTACTGATTTTTCTCTTTTTTCTTTTTGTGTTTTTTTAAGCTCAAATTCTAATTCTTGTATAAGTATAGTAAGCTCAGCAATTTTTATTTTCTCATCTTGTGAAATAATAGATAGTTTTTCTTGAATTTTAATATCTATTTCTTGAGCTGTGTGTAGACTCTTACTTTTTTGTAAAATAATATATTTTTTTAACTTAGAAATCTTTTCAATATCTTCTGTTACTAAAAACTCAATAGATAAATACTCTCTAATTTGTTTTTTTGAATTAAAGATAGGAAAAATACTAGCATTTACATAATACTCTTCTTGGTTTTTATTATATTTTTTTAAAATACCACTCCAGTTTTTACCTTTTTCTAAGTGAGCATAAATATCTTGATAAAACTTATCACTAGGGTCTTTTTTTGTTAAAAGAGATTCGTTTTTTCCTAAAAGTTCTTCTTTTTTATAGGCAGATGTTTTTATAAACATATCGTTTACATAAATATACTTGTGAGTTAAATCTAATCTTGTAACAATAGCTACTAAATCTAAATAAGCTGAGAGTATTCTTTTCTCAACATGTTCTATACATGAAAAAAATTCTTTAATTAAAAGTTTCTCGTCTGCCTCTTTTTTAAAACAATAAGCTGTTTTTAGATTTACTAATTCAAAAGCACATATGTCGGAATAATCACTTGAAATCAAAACTATAGGAATTCTTTGGTTTTTTTGCCTTATTTCTTTAAGTAAACTTAAACTATTTTTATTTAAATCAAATAAAATCAAATCAATTGGAGTTGATTTCTCAATGTTATTAAAATATTCTTCAATTATACTAGTATACGTTTTCGTATAAATAACATTTGAAAAAAGTGCATCAAAAGATTTTTTATATTTAGTAATAGATTCTATATCTTCACTTATATATATTAAACTCTTTGATTTAAAACTCAATAAATTCATCTAAGGCCTTTAAAAAATAACAATATAATCTTCATATTATATCATAAAATTTATGTTGAAAGATTTAAACATTAGATACATTATGCTATCATTGCTAAATGACAAAACCTACAAATGAATCTAATTAATGCCTTTAAAAAATCTAAATGACGAGCAGTTAAGTGCTGCTACTTGTACTCAAGGACACAACCTAATCATTGCTAGTGCAGGGACTGGAAAAACATCAACAATAGTTGGCCGAATAGGGCATTTAATAAATAACAAGGTAAAACCAGAAGAAATATTACTTTTAACTTTTACTAATAAAGCTGCTTCTGAAATGGTTGAGCGCGTTGCTAAATATTTTGGAAAAGAAGTTGCTAAATCAATTATGGCAGGAACTTTTCACTCAGTTTCTTATAAACTCTTAAAAAAATTAAATATTGAAATTATGTTAAAACAGCCTAATGAATTAAAAACACTATTTAAATCTTTGTACGAGAAAAGAGTTTTTTATCACCGAGATGATGAAACAAATCCTTATGATGGTGGATATTTATATGATATGTATTCACTTTTTTTAAACTCAACATATAATGAAAGTTTTGATGAATGGATAATTAATAGAAATGAAGGACATGAGTTATATACTCCTATATATGAGGATGTAATAAAAGAGTTCAATGAATTAAAGAAAAAATATGGATATGCAAATTTTGATGATTTATTAACAATTATGCTAGAAGCCCAAGAAAGTAATGATTTTGATTTTAAAGAAATTTTAGTAGATGAGTATCAAGATACTAATCCTTTACAAGGAAGACTTTTAGAAGGTTTTAAACCAAAATCTTTATTTTGTGTGGGTGATTATGACCAAAGTATTTATGCTTTTAATGGCTCAGATATTGGTATTATTTCTACTTTTGATAAAAGATATGATGATGCGAAGGTATTTACTTTAAGAAAGAATTACCGTTCAACTAAACCTATTTTGGATTTAGCAACAAAAGTAATTGAACATAATGAAAGAATTTATGCAAAAAACTTAGAAGTTGTGCGAACCCAAGCAATAGCAAATCCAAAATTATTGTTTTTTAATGAACTTTTTGATCAGTATGAGTATATTTCAAAACTAATATCACAAAGTACAACTCCTCATAACGAAATAGCGATTATATTTAGAAACAATGCAAGTGCTGATGGAATTGAAGTAAACTTAAGAGAGTATAAAATACCTGCTAAAAGAAAAGGTGGGCATAGTTTTTTTGACTCTTTAGAGATAAAATTTATGTTAGATATTATGATTTTACTGTTAAATCATAATGATATGATGGCAGTTATTCATATTTTAGAGTATGGAAAAGGAATTGGAAAAGCAATTGCAAAAGATATTTTTGATGCTTTAATTAAATTAGGAGACAATGATCTTTTTAATGGTTTGTTTTCTCCTGATAGTAGTATAAATAATCCTTATTTATCTGCTAAGGTTAAAAATGTACAATTAGGTTTATTTGATGATTTCCTAGAATTAGGTTCGGTTTCAAAATTTAAAGATTCTGGTTTTGATGAAAAGTTTTTAGGTAATCCTTTATTAAAACATCCTAAGTTATCACGTGAGGGTGGAGAGTTTATTTATGAGTTTTATAAGGTTTTAAAAGATTTAAGACGGGTTAAAAATCCTAACTCAATAATTGAACATATTGCTAAATCACAGTTGTTTTTAAATTTAAAAGAGACCTTATCAACAAAAAGAGGTACGCAAAAAGATGGTAGTTTAAATACAGTATTGAAACTATCTTCAAAGTTAAAAATTGAGCAAAAAGTTATTACTTTAAAAACTCTAGCAACACATTATAAAGAGACTCAAAAATTCATTAATGCTATGATTTTAGGTGGAAGTGAAATGAGTGAGGGTGATGGTGTTCATTTATTAACTGTACATGCTTCAAAAGGTTTAGAGTTTAAAGAAGTATATGTAATTGATTTAATGGATGGAAGATTTCCTAATAGAAAACTTATTGCAAAAGGTGGCTCTATTGAAGAAGAGAGACGACTTTTTTATGTAGCTGTTACAAGAGCTAAAGATATTTTATATCTCTCTTATGCTAAATATGACCGAATTAAAAAATTAGATTTTATTCATTCCCAGTTTTTAAAAGAAGCAGGTTTGATTAAAGATAGCACTTCTAAAGCTTAAAGAAGGAAGATAAATAATATTTATCAAAGCTGCTATCTTCCTTGCAATAAAATCATAATCTCTTTTTAGCTATAATCGCGAATAATAATGATTACATAGGATAATTAATGAGCGAAAAATATGAACCATCAAAAATAGAAGATAAGTACTATAAAATCTGGGAAGATAGAGGTTATTTTGAAATTGAAGGTAATAAATCAATTCAAGAAAAAACCAAAAGTGGAAAAGCAAAAACTTTTAGCATAATGATGCCACCACCAAATGTAACAGGATCTTTACATATAGGTCATGCTTTAACATTTACACTTCAAGATATAATAACTAGATATAAAAGAATGGATGGTTATAAAACTTTATGGCAACCAGGAACTGACCATGCTGGAATTGCTACTCAAAATATTGTAGAAAAACAATTACTTGCAGAAGGAACTAGTAAAGATGAACTAGGACGTGAGGGTTTTTTAAAACGTGCATGGAAGCAAAAAGAAGTAAGTGGCGGAAATATTGTTCACCAAATGAGAAAATTAGGAGTTACTCCTGCTTGGAAGCGTGAGCGATTTACTATGGATGAGGGTTTAAAAGAAGCTGTTAAAGAAGCTTTTGTATCTTTATACAACGAAGGTCAAATTTCTCAAAATACTTATATGGTTAACTGGTGTACACATGATGGAGCTTTGAGTGATATTGAAGTTGAACATGAAGAAGTTGCTGGTAAATTTTATACTATGGTTTATAAGTTTGCAGATGGTAGCGGTGAAATTGAAGTAGCAACAACTAGACCTGAAACGTATTTTGGTGATAGTGCAATTATGGTTCATCCAGATGATTCAAGATTTACTTCTATTGTGGGTAAAGAAGTATTATTACCACTTACAAATAGAAAAATTAAGATTATTACTGATTCTCATGTTGATATGGAATTTGGAACTGGTTTAGTTAAAGTTACACCCGCTCATGATCAAAACGATTATGAAGTAGGGAAGAGACATGATTTAGAATTTATTACAGTTTTTGATGAAAAAGGTATTTTAAATGATTATGCTGGTGAATTTGCAGGTTTAGAGCGACTTGAAGCTAGAGAAATAATTGTAAAAAAACTTCAAACTGAAGGTTATATTACTAAAATCGAAGATCATGTTCATCAAGTAGGGCATTGTTATAGATGTAAAAATATTGTTGAACCTTTTATTTCTCAACAATGGTTCTTAAGCAATGAAATGGCACAAAATTCAATTGATAAAACAAAGAGTGAAACAAAAGATAGAAAAAAAGATAACTCTTCTTTATTTCACCCAGCTCATTGGATTAATTCATATACTGCGTGGATGGATGAGTTAAGACCTTGGTGTATATCAAGACAGTTATGGTGGGGTCATAGAATTCCTGTATTTACTTGTAATGATGAAAAATGTAATCATCAATGGGCTGATAAAGCTGATGAGCCAGAAGCTTGTCCTAAATGTTCTTCTACGAACTATACTCAAGATCCAGATGTTTTAGATACTTGGTTCTCATCTGCCCTGTGGGCTATGTCACCATTGGGTTGGGGAAACAAAGGTAAATTAGAAGATTTATATAATGCCCAAGATGAAGAAGACTTCTATCCAAACTCCTTACTTATTACTGGTTTTGATATTATGTTTTTCTGGGTAGCTAGAATGATGATGATGGGTGAACACTTTAAAAAAGAGTTACCATTTAAAGATATTTATATGCATGCTTTAGTTCGAGATGAAAGTGGTGCTAAAATGTCTAAATCAAAAGGTAATGTAATTGATCCTTTAGATATGGTAAGTGAATTCTCAGCTGATATTGTTAGATTCTCTTTATGTTATTTAGCAGTTCAAGGTAGAGATATTAAATTAGGTAAAAAACACCTAGACTTATATAGAAACTTTACTAATAAATTCTATAATGCAGCTAATTTCTTTATTATGAATTTAGAGAATTTAAATGAAGCTAATGGTACAAACTTACCAATTGTATTCTCTGATTTAAAAGATGTGGAAATTAAAACAGCCTTAGGTAAATATATGCTTTCTAAATTAGCAAGAGCTACACAAGAAGTAAGAGTAAATTTAGATACTTATAAATTTAATGAAGCAGCCGCTTCTTTATATAGATTTATTTGGAATGAATTTTGTGATTGGGGAATTGAGTACTCAAAAGCTTCAAAAGATTCATTGTTCGAGCTTGCTGCTATTTTCAAAGAAGCATTAAAACTTAGTTCACCATTTATGCCATTTATTTCTGAGTATTTATACCAAAAATTATCAGGAACTTCATTAGAAGATAGTGAATCAATTATGGTTATGAATTTCCCAAGAGATTTAAAAGAAGATAAAGAAGTTGAAGCAATTTTCGCAATTATTGAAGAAGCTATTACTTCTGTTAGAAGAGCAAAAGTAATTATTGATATGGGAAATAGTAAAATAGCTAAAGCATATATTAAACTTGATGTTAATATTGATAAAGAGGTGGCACGTCCATTTATTGAAAAACTAGCTAAAGTTGAACGAATTGAATTTGTTGACTCTAAAGTTGAAAACTCAATTACTGATGTATCTAGCAATGTTGAAGTATATTTACCAACTTCTGAAATTGATATGAGTCCTATTATTGATAAACTTAATAAGCAAAGCCTTAAAGTTCAAAAAGAGTTTGATAAATTAACTAATATGTTAGGAAATGAAAGATTTGTAGCAAATGCACCTGCTGAGGTTATACTTGCTAATAAAAAAGCCTTAGAAGAAGCTAGCAATAAATTAGAAAAAATTAAAAATGAATTAAGCTTAATTTCTTAATTTTATAATTACTTATAAGTTCATTTCTTTTAAAAGAGATGAACTTTATTTTGCCTTTTATCACATTAAAATCAATATCAAAATTATTTTATTTTAACTTTAAAATAGATAAGATACTCCTAGAAATAATTAAGGATTTAATATTAATATAACTAACAATCTTGAAACTAGTACTTATACGAATAATGATTCAAAAGTTACTGAAAGAAAAAAAACACAAGAAAGTAGTTTTGAAATACTCTTAAAAGAAGAAAATATTACTGAAGAAAGCAAAAAAAGAAGTATAAATTATTTTTTAGATAAACATGATGTTTATTCTTCTTTAGGAATATCAAAAAAAGATGAAATATTATATAAAGAGATTCTAAAAGATGGTATTTTAACTGTAAATGAATTAAAATCTCTTCCATATGAAAAAGTTAAAAACTTGCATCATTTGGTATTTCCAATTTCTTTGCCTGAAGAAACACTTGGCGAAATGCCTCTTTTCAAATCAGATAACTTCTCCCAAGTACTGGATATGATGTTTACAATAACAATGACACCAAATGTAAACTTTAATCAATCACTTTTTGATACCTTAGGAAATATAGAGTCCAAAGATGTTAGACAATCTCTTATAGGTTCATTTAATAAAATTGATTCTAATATGCTAAGAGTAAAAGTTGATCCTATTACTAAAGTAGTTTCAAAAATAGATATTGACTATACTTTTATTGATTATGATTTATTGCTTGAAAATATTATTAAAAATAGTTTAGCTTATATTAATGACATTTTAACTTCCCCAAAAGATAAAATTAAAGCTAAAGCAGTACATGAAGAATATATAAATTTTTATAATAACTATAATAATATGATAAAAGAATCTATTACTACTTAAGTGACTTATTAGTAGTATATTAAAAAAAGAGTAAGAAGGATTAAGATGAGGTCAATTTTTTTATTTATAAGTACAGTTTCTTTGATGTTTTTATTTACAGCTTGTTTACCAAAACAAAATGAAGTAGAAAGTTTTTTTCAAAGTGATTCTGCTTCTAATATTAAAAATAATTATAAAGATTCAGTAAAACTTCTTTTATCTTTAAAAAGTAAACTTGATAAAAGAAATCCCAGTGCATTTAACAAGAATATAGAAAATAAAATATATACAAGTATAAATAACTTAGATAAAAACACGAAGTTAAAGTTTAATAATAAAGATTTAACTACTTACAAAGAGTACCTACAATTAGCTTTTTCTAAAAGTAAAATAGAAAATAGAAATGATTATTTGATTTTAGGTTTATATTATTTGATATATGATTTATATGAAATAAAAGATGGACATCAGATTACTTCTTATGCTTATGATAGTTCAAAAATAAAAAAAATATATTATAACCTTCAAGTAATAAAATGGAAAATAAAAACTGCAAAAGATTTAGACTCAAACTACTTATTTTTAACTTGGCAAAATAATTGGCAAGTTCAATTAGCTAAAAAGTTAAAAGCTGGTGCAAAATTAGAAGATATAGAGTTAAATAACTTAGAATATATAAAAAATAAAAAAGAAACACTTCTTTCTTATTCAAATTTTTCTTATGAAGTTGTATTAACTCAAATGCTTGATAGAACTAAACATTCTTTAGAAATTTTAAATGTAAGTATTAGTGAAATGAGTTTAGATGCTATAAAAGCAGTTTTCTTATTTTTATAAGTTAAGTGCTTTTTTTAAAAGCACTTATTTTAAGTTATTTGAAAAAGAGTATAAAACTGGAATATAAATAAGATTTAAAACTGTTCCCCAAGCAAGTCCAAAACCAATAGCAATTGCCATTGGTTGAAAGATTACAGCTTCTGCTGTTGGGAAGAAGATAAGTGAAGATAAACCAACTATTGTAGTTATTGTTGTTAAAATAATTGGTCTAAATCTTTTTGCAGAATATTTAAATACATCTTCAATATTTTTAGACTTCTTTAAAAAAGTCATCATAATAATTCCATCGTTTATTACAATACCAGATAAACCTAAGGCTCCAACAATTCCTGGCATAGTTAGATTTAAATCCATTAGAAAATGACCTAGTAAAACACCTAAGAAAGAAAAAGGGATTACTGACATTACTATAAAGGTATTTTTAAAAGAGTTAAATAAATACAATAAACAAAGCATTATTAGAACTAAAGCAATAGCAGTTGCACTTAACATATCTGTTTTAAGAGCTTCTTTTTTCTCTTCTTCACCTTTAAACAATAAAGTAATATTATCTTTTTTTGCATCATCTAAAAGTGGCTGTATTATTTTTATTATCTCACTAGAAGTTATAATTTTTGTATCAGTATTTGCAGATAAGAAAAAGTTAACTACTCCTTCATCTTTTGTAAGTTTTTCAAAAGATTTAATTATTCTGAACTCTACTACTTCTTTTAATCTAACTAAACTTCCATTATTTAAAGGAATTTCAAGATTTTTAAAATTATTTAAATCATCTTTATTAGAAGATTGTATTTTAATATCTAACATTCCTTGTTCATCAAAAGATCTAGCTTTTTTCTTTTCCATATAAAGATTTGATAAAAAACTTCCAATATAAGCTTCACTTAAACCAAGACTTTCACCATATTTATTAACTTTTATTTTAATTTCGTCAATACCAAAATTAGCACTATGTGAAACACTTTTTATTCCTTTAATGCTTTTAAGTTTATTTTCTACTAAAATAATATGTTCTAAAGCTTTATAATAATCTTTTGATGAAAAACCAATTTTTATATCAGATTTAACTGGTCCTACTTTTTTTTCTCTCATTGCTATTTCAAGTAGATTGTACTTTTTCTTATAATTTTTATTTTTTAACCAAATACTTAGTTCTTTTGATATTTCAAAAGACTTTTTGTCTCTGATTCTTCCTTCTTTTTCATAATAAAAACTTAAATTTGGAGTGATATACTTATCTATAAAATTACTAGCTTTTACCTTATGTAATTCTAGAGTTATATACATAGAATAAGGATAACTTTCTGAATTTCCACCTGTATCTACTCTACTTCCTGCAACAGAAGAAATAGTTTTAATAAAAAATCTATCTTTTTCTTTAAATAAATCACGCTCAATTTCTTGAACAATACGAAAAGAGTCTTCAATAGAAGTACTACTATTTGCTTTCATTGTAATATTTAATTTTGATGAATCAAATCTTGGAAACATTTGAAATCTTGAAGCTTGTAAGCATAAAATAATTAATATTGGAACTAAAACTATAAAAATTGTTAAAAAACTTTTTTTCCATCTCATACAAAAATGGATTACTTCACTATAAATATTATTAACCTTATCCCATGATAAAACCTTATCACTAGCTTTTAATGTATGAGCTGCATGAATTGGTAAGAATAAAAATGATTCAATTAAAGAAGCAATTATTAAAGCAGAAAAAGCAATAGGAATTAGTTTCATAACTTCTCCCATAGTTCCACTAATCATCAAAATAGGAGCAAAAGATATCAAAGTAGTAATTGAGGCTATAATAACTGGTTTAGCCATCTCTTTGGCTCCTAGAATAGCTGCATCTTTTGGATTCATTCCTTCTTCTATATGTTGTTGTATATTTTCTGAAACAACAATAGCATCATCTACAACAATACCTAAAGCCAATAAAACACCAACAAGAGATATCATATTTATTGTATAACCAAAGGCATAAAAATAAATAGCTCCCATAACAAAAGAAGTAGGAATACCAATAGCAATTACTAAAGCCATTCTTTTATTAATTAAAAGTGTAACTAATAAAGTTATTAAAATAAGACCTAATAATATATTTGAGATTACTATATTTAATCTATCTTTGATTCTTATAGAATTATCATCTCGTAAAATAAGTGTAACGTTTTTATATTTTTTTTGTAATTTACTTATTAAGAGATTAACTTCTTTTGATATAACAATAGCAGAACCCTTGTCATTCATCTTAATTCGTAAATTTAGAGCACTTTTTCCATCAATTGAAAAAAGTGTTGAACTTTTTGCATATTTTTTATCTATTGTAGCAATGTCTTTTAAGTAAAAACTTTGATTTTTTATAGTGATTAACGAATTTTTAAACTCTTCTTTTGTTTTAGCACCATTATAGGTTGATAAAAAAAAGTGTTTTTCTCCTTCTATTTTTCCTAAAGGAAAGATATAAGACAAGTTTGAAATACTTGCATAAACTTCATTTTTAGATATACCATATGCTTGTACTTTCTTTTCATCAATAAGTACTTCATAAAATTTATTAGAATCTCCAAATATTGAGACCTCTGAAATATTACTAAGATCTAAAATTGAATCTTTTACATCATTTGCTAAATCTTTTAAGTCTTTACTGTTTAAAGTATTGCTTAAAATTGAGAGTTCAATTAAATCTCTTTTAATTTCTATAACATTAACAGAAGGTTCATCCATATCAGATGGCAAGTCTGCTTTTATTAAAGAAACGGCATCTTTTATTTTATTTGCTAAATTATATCTGTTTTGATTTTTTTCAAGTTCTAAAATAATTACAAATGAACTTGGACTTATAATTGATGAAATTGTATCAATACCATCAATGTTTTTGATATTATCTTCTATTTCATTTACAGCCATTTTATTTAATAAATCAACACTAGCCCCTACGTAAGAGCCTTTTATTGAAATCATATCCAAATCAAAATTTGGAAATATCTCTTTTGGAAGTTTTACATAAGAATATATTCCAAGAGCGAATATTAAACAAAACAATGCATAATTCATTTTAGAATTATCAATAAAGAATTTTATTATATTATTAAACATTTATTAGCCTATAAGTTGATTAACAATTATAATTAATTATTATTAATAAAGTATTAACAAATACTAAAACAGAGCTTATATCTACCTACTTGCAGCATAAATATTTATTCTTTTTATTTCCTTATAATCTTCTTTTTCTTTTACATTTTCTGCAAATATTTTTATATTTAATAAATCACATAAATCCTGCATTGATTCAATAAATACTTTCTTTCCTTCATCTTTATAAATTCCATTAGTATAATCTCTTGATAATCTAATATAATTAAGATTTAATTCTTTAATTGTATCAAGTGGAATAAATTTTGATTCAAATCTTTTAATAAGTATTTTTGAATTATTTTTATGTACTAAAGAAGCAAAGCTTTGAAACTTTTTAATATCTTTAGCAACAGCATAACTTGGCATAGAAAATACTATTTGAGAAGTGATATGTTTATTTTGACTTAAAATTTCTTCTAACCATATATTAAAACTTGAGTGTTGAATTGAATCTTGTGAAATATTAATTGAAATCTCATGAGTAATATTACTTTGTTTTATATATTTAAGTACTTTTTGAATAACTGCTTTGTCAAGATCAACTATTTTATTGTATTTTTCAGCAATAGATATAAACGTTCCTATTTGTATAAGTTCTTTATTCTTATCAAATGCTTGAGTAAAAGCTTCTTGCATAACTAAAGAAGAATTATCTTCTAAGGTATGGGCATCCCCAATATATGTAAGTTGGAATTTTAAATTATCAACAATATCAAAAATAAGTTCTTTCCAGTCATCCATATCTCTTGAAGTATCTTGTTCATCCATAATATAAGCTGAGTTAGGACCTATTTGTTTAGCTGCCTCACAAGCTTCATTTGAAGCTAGTAGCATCTGAGGTATAGTTTTAGTTGGATTAAAATTACAAACACCAATATGGGCAATATTACTAGAGTGGCTCTCTTTACTAAATTTTTCAAACTCTTTTTGTAAGTATTTGTTTAAATTAGTTATTTGCTCTTTTGTACAATTTTTAACTAACATTGCAAACTCTGAACCAAAAAATCTATATGGTAAAACTTCTACATCTATACAAGAATTAGTTTTGCTTAAAATATTTGCAAACTCTTTTATAAAAACATCTACTTTTTCACTTCCATGATCTTTTGCATAAGCAGCTAAAGAGTGCATTTTGATATTTAAAATATAACCATTTGTTTTTAACATAAACATATGATTTAAATCAGTTTCAAATGTTTGCTTAAGTTCTAAACCAGTTAGTTCATCACAAGATATTTTTTTAGACATATTATTTATATTAGAATTTAATTTTTTAATCATGCCTTCAATCTTTATTGACATTTCATTCATAGATATTGCAACATTTTTAATTTCAGTAGTATAAGGTAACTTCTTTATAGTGGAAAAATTACCTTTTGAGATATTTATTGCTAGAGTTTCTATATTTTTTAGTGGTTTTAAAATATATTGCAAGAAAAAAACTAAAAATAGTATAGAAATTACAAATGCTAATAGGGCATAAAGTAAAGCTGCTTTTGCTTGTTCATAAAGTTTTGCATAAGCATCTCCTGCATTAGCAGATACATAAATAATAGAACTAGTATTCCAACCATCAGAAATCTCACTGTTTTTTTCAATCATTGTAAGAGGAAAAAGATCAATAAACCATTGTGGAATATAATCAAACTTTTCATTTCTAGAAACTTTTACTAAAATCTTAGACATATTTAATAAAACTTGTTTTTTTAATACAAGATTATCAGCACTTGCAATAAAATCAATTTTTATCAAACCTTCTTTAAAGTTTTCATCTTTAGGAATAAAATTGTAGGTAATTATTTGACTATTTGAACTTATAATTTCACTATCTTGTGTATCATTAAGTTCTTCTAATTCTTTAAAAATATCTTCACTTTCATTAAGGAGTTCAATTTTACCTATATTTTTACTTACATTTAATTTGGATATTACCCATGATTTATCATCATTTAATAAGGCTTTTTGAAGTAATTCTTCACTTGTAAAAGAAAAATCAATATCTTCTAATCTAATTTCTTTGTAAAAACCTCTGTTTGCAATTGCTTTTATTATTGATTCAATTTCAAAATCTTTTTTATTCTTCATTAAAGATTTTAAACTCATTCCTAAAGATGTTGCTGTATCTTGTGCTTTTGTTGTTGACTCAATTTGTAAGTATTCTTTTGTATTTTGCATTGAAATTATAAAATTTCCTGTAAAAATCATTACAAAGATAAATGATATTATTATATATAATTGTTTTGCCAAAGACATGTTTTCTCCTTAAATTCTATTCATAAGATCTTTCCAAGATCTTAAATTATTTCTACCAATTTTGATAGAACTCTTACCTTTATTCTTAGCTTTCCATAAACCTGTTGCATTAAAACTATAAACTGGTTTTAAATCTTTTCTTTTTGTTGCTAGTTTTAACTTTTTATTAACATTATCTAAAACAATTGGGGTTGAGTTTGCTTTGTGATAATAAGTTAATACCATATGTGCTTGTTCATATTTTGTTCTTTTTTGTAATAGTTTTACATAAGTAATACGAAGTTTCTTATCTGGTATACCTAACTCTCTTAAAGTAAAGTATTTAGCAATAGCATAATCTTCACAATCTCCAGCTCCTGTTCCTAAAAACTCAAAAGGAGAAGCCCAATAATCTTTTTTTTTCCAGTGTTTTATATCTCTTTTGTATTTTATCTTATTAAAGAAATTATTTACTGTTTTTAACTTTTCTAGGGTTGATTTGTCTTTTGTAGTTTGTAAAATTTTATCCCAAATTAAAATTCTTTTTTTAGCTTGAGGACCATATTTTTTACTAAAAGAGTTTAGTTTTTTTTGTGATATATTAAATGTTCTTTTTGCGCCTAGAGAAGAGATGAATATAGATATTATTATGGCACATATAAAAACTCTAAGTTTCATATAAACATCCTATTGTAAGAAAACTAGTAAGACTTTAAGTCTTACTAGTATATTTAAAACTATTTTAACTTGTTCTTAAGTTCTTCAAGAGATAATTTATCTTGCTCATATTTAACAATAAGAATTTGTTCATTATCATTGATATACCATTCTTCAACAGCATCTTCATCATGTAAAGCTTCAAATTTATCTTTGTTAACTTCATCTAAAGATATATACAAGATTTGTTTTTTCAAAGGATTCGGAATTGTAAAAATTAAAACTGCCCATAATAAACAAACAACAGCAATTACTACTACAATATCATTTAATGAAATACTTTCATAAAAAACACCACCTATAACTCCACCTAAGAATGTACCTAAATAACCAAAAGAGTTAAAAATAGCTAGGGTAAAACCTCTTTGATGTACTTTTGCAAATTTTGTTGCTAAAGATTGCATAATTGGTTCGTGCATATTAAAACCAATAAAAAATACAACAACTCCAATCGCAAACATTGTTGATGTCGTTGCTGTTCCTATTATTAAATAAGAAATTGCGAAAAAGATAACACCAATAATAAGTATTTCTTTAAACTTTCCTTTTTTCTCTGCAATAATAGCAGCAGGTGCCATTGCTAAAATTCCAAAAACCATGGCTGGTAAATATACTTGCCATAAATCTTTTAAATCCCAAGAAAATGTTTTGATCAAAACCATAGGAATAATCATAAATGCAAAAGTCATTAAACCTTTTTGCAAAAAGTTAGTGATATTCATTTTTATTAAATTTGAGTTAAAGAATACATCTTTAAACTTTGATTTTCCATTATATGAATGTGTTATTTTTGGTGGGTTTGGTACTTTTTTTATCAAAATATAAATTGATACAATAGCCATAAATGCTGTTGCGTAAAATAGTGTTGACACACCTAAATATGCACCAATTGTAGGACCTGCCAACATTGATATTGCAAAAGACATACCAATAAATGAACCCATTATTGCCATAGCTTTAGGTCTTTGCTCTTCTTTTACTAAATCACTTATCATGGCAGTTACAACAGCTGCAATTGCACCAGAACCTTGTAAAAATCGCCCAAGAAGCATAAAATAAATATCATCAGAGATAGCACAGACGATTGAACCAATTGCAAATAAGAGAAGACCTGTTATTATTGTGCCTTTTCTTCCTAACTTATCACTCATAAGTCCAAATGGTATTTGAAAAATCATTTGAGTAAGTGCATATCCACCAATTACTAAACCAACTAATGTAGTAGTTGCTCCTTGTAATTGTATTGCGTAAACAGATAGTATTGGTAATACTAAAAACAGACCTAAAAAGCGTAAAGCTATAATAGATGAAAGAGGTAAGATTAATTTAAACATATTTATTTCCAACTTTTGTTAAAATGTTGGGGATTATATAATAAAAGTAGTTAATAAGTATTAAAAATAAAAAGTAATGACAAATAATGACAAAAAAGGTATAAAATGAAAATAGTATTAGCCTCAAATAATAAGGGTAAAATAACTGAATTTAAGAAATTACTAAAAGGTGTAGATGTTGTAGCTTATTGCGAAATATTAGGCTCTTATGAAGTTATAGAAGATGGAAAAACATTTAAGCAAAATGCTATTAAAAAAGCAAAAGAGATTTATGAAAAAATTGCAGATGATGAAATCATTGTTATTTCTGATGATTCTGGAATATCTGTTCCTCTTTTAGGAAATGAACCAGGTATTTATTCCGCAAGATATGCCAAAGTAGGGGCAAGTGATAAGCAAAATAATAAAAAACTTATTGAAAAATTAAATGATTTGGGAGTTGAAAGAACAGCTGCTTATTATACTGCTTGTATATGTATAGTTTATAAAAATGAAGTTTTTACTGTACATGGGTGGATGTATGGTGAAGTTATAAATAAAGAAATTGGTTCTGGTGGTTTTGGATATGATCCTATGTTTATTGAAAAAAATCAAACACAAACTTTGGGTGAATTAGGATATGAAATCAAAAAAGAATTTTCGCATAGGACAAAAGCTTTAGGACTTGCAAAAAAGATTTTAGACCTTATTCATAAATAGTAGATTTCTTCTTCTTTAAAACTATAATATTTTATTATTCAAAATTAGTTTTAAATAAAAAAGAATATTTATTTGTAGTTATATAAGTAAAACTTATATTATTTTAAATATCATATAAGTTAATGTATCTTATACTTTTATAAGTAATAGTAATATAGCTATTCAAAATAAAGGGAAAAGATATGAAAAAATATTTATTTAGTATAATTTTGTTATTAGCTTTTTTATCACCAAATATTTTAAGTGCAAAAGACGCTAAAGGTTTAAATGTTGTTTTAACTGCAAAAAATGAACAAACTCAAATGATGGCTATGGTTTTAGCTATGAAAACTCTGGAAGCTTCTAAAGAAGTAAGAATGACTCTTTGTGCTAGTGCCGGACATCTAGCCTTAAAAAGTTTTAATAGTACAAAAATGAAGCCTATGAATAAATCAGCTAAAATGTTGTTACAAGCTATTATAAAAAAAGGTGCTATTATTAGTATTTGTCCTTTGTTTTTGCCAAATGTAAATAAAAATAAGTTTGATTTATTAGAAGGAATTAAAGAGGCTAAACCTGCGTTAATTGCAAAACAATTGTTAGATCTTGAATATACAACTTTGAGTTATTAAAGGTAAAAAAGTAAGAGTTTTTCTTCTCTCTTACTTTTACTTTTAATTTTTAATGGGATGGCTTAAAAGCTTTCCCATTCATTATCATTGTTATTTGTAGCAGTTACTACGGAAGTTTTTGCTTTTTGAATCTTGTTTGAAGCTGTACTTGATGTACTGTTTCTTGAAGTTGTTTTAGAAGAAACTCGTTTTTGAACAAAATCTTCTTTACTCAAACCTATAGTTTCTCTTCCTTTATTAGTTTTTACACTTCCTTTTCCAATAAAGTTAGCTTCATTCGCTTCATCAACAATTGCTTTTGCCATACTGCTTGTACTATCTGCAATAGTTGCAGTTTGAGATGCAACGGCTGCATTTTGTTGTGTTCCTTGATCTAAAGTAGTAATTGCATCATTAATTTGCTCAATTCCTGCTTGTTGCTCTTTAGATGAGCTTGCAATATCATTTATTGTTTCTGTTGTTTTTATAATATTTTCATTTAAAATATCATAACCAGCAATCATATCATCAGCACTTTTTTTACCAAGGTTTGTTTTCGTTGTTGCTGTTTCTACCAAGTCTTTAATCTCTTTAGCAGCTTCAGCACTTCTACTTGCAAGATTTCTTACTTCTTGCGCAACTACTGCAAATCCTTTTCCAGCTTCTCCAGCAGTTGCTGCTTCAACAGCTGCATTAAGTGAAAGAATATTTGTTTGGAAGGCAATTTGATCAATTACGGTAATTGCATCTGCAATTGATTGTGTTTGTGCATTAATTTCATTCATAGAATTAACAGTAGATAAGGCAAGTTTTTGTCCTTTTTCAATTGATTGTTTTAATTCATTAGAATAATTAGCCATATTTGCAATATTATCTGTTGTATTTATAATAGTACTAGTAATTTCTTCTAAGGCTGCTGCTGTTTCTTCTAAAGAGGCAGCTTGCGCATTTGAACTTTTACTTAAACTTGTAACATTAGCAGATAAGCTTCCTGCATTTTCTTCTAATGTTGTACCATTTCTTAAATTATCAAGTAAAAGTTTATTTATGATTGTAGCTAAGTCATTTAAGCCTTTTGATACTCTACCAGTTGGATTTTCAACTTTATGAGTAAAATCAAGTTTAGTAAATTCATCAAGCACTTTTGTGATTTTATTAATGTCAGCATCAACATTAGCTTCAATGTTTTCTAACATTTCATTAAAAATAACTTTTAGTTCTTGTAAAGCATCATTTTGTGTTGATTTCTCTACTTTATATTTTAAATGACCTTCTTTAACTTTTTCAACCACTCTTTTTACATCATTGATTAATGCTTCATCTTGCTCTATTAGTGATTTTGTTTTAACAACGTTTTCATTAATAATCTTAGCCATAACACCAATTTCATCATTAGAACTATCATCAAGAGCTTGAATATCTTTATTTTCTTTATTAATATATTTAAAAAAAGTTCAATAAACCATCTTGAAAAGTCATAAGAGGTTTAAATATAACTTTATTTGAAATAAATGCCATAACAAATGCAAGAATAATCATAATAATAAAAATTATAATTATATTTGTTATTATTGTATCTTTAATATCCTTTTGAGTCTGTTCTTGCATAGCAAGAACTCTTTTTGTAATATCATCAACATAAGCACCAGTACCAACTATCCAACCCCACTGCTTGAACTCTTTTACATAAGAAAATTTATTTCTTTTAAGGTCACTTTTTGAATCTTTCCACGTATATTTAACTAAACCACCATCTTTTGAATTTTGGCTTACTTTTACCATTTCAACAAAATATGTTTTTCCATTAGCATCTGTAGTATTTTTTAAACTTTTACCAATCAAGGCAGTTTTGTAAGGATGCATAAGCATAGTAGGTTCACTATTGTTAACCCAATAATAACCATCTTTTCCATACTTCATATTTGAAATTGCTTCTAGGGCTTCTTTTTGAAGTTTAGCTGTTACATTTTCAACATATTCTCCAGTTCCAATAACCCAATTATATGGTTTAAATAATTTGACAAAAGAGATTTTTGGATGAATTCCTGAGACATTTGGTTTGCTCCATAAATAATCAACTAAACCTTCGCCTTGTCTTTTAGCTACTTGTGCAAACTCATAAAATAGTTTTTTTCCAGCTTTATCTTCTAAGTTTGATAAATCTTTTCCATCTAAACTTGGTTTTAAAGGATGCATAATCATTTTTGCATTAGTATCATTTATCCAAAAATAACCAGAATTTCCATATCTTGTATTTTTAACTATACTTTTTAATAATTCTTGTAATTCGTCATCTGGCATAATTCCATTATACTTATCATACTCACCTTGTATAATTGAAAATATAAAACCAGTTTGTTCTTTTAACTTTGACTCTACTTCGTGTTTAACTTTCTCTTTTGACGTTCTGTCATAATAAGATTCTATAGTTTTCATTGCAAGAGAGATATAATTCTTCAATTCTACTTCTTTTGTATGATAAGCATCATCTTCAAACTGTTTAATTATAATCTCAGATGTTGATTTCAATGAAAAAACAGATTGTGTTAGCATTACTACTGATACAACCATGATAGAACTTATTACAATAGTAAGAAGTTTGGCTTTTATAGAAATTGATTTAAACATTTCATTCTCCTGTGAATTTTTTTTGTATTTAATCATATTTGTCATAAAAGTAAAATAAAGAGTTACTAAAATAAGAAATATATTAAAATATTGATATTAGATTAAAACATTAATAAAATAAGAAAATAATTAATTATTTAATCTAGTTGAATTGTTTAAAAGAAAACTCTTATGTAAGGAGATACTATTTTTTTCATTCTTAGAGCTTACAAACAGATGAACTTGGGCTATTTTGTACTTATTACAGTTATATTCTAAGTTTGCAGTAATGAAAAAATTATCATCATATATTTCTATGTTCTTATAACAAATACTTTCTAGTTTCAAACTTCTTATGTAAGAATCTAAAAAAGAAAGATGTAAGTTAGCTTGATTATAAAGATAATTGTTTTGATTGTTAAATGTACCTATTGCTTTTGTTTGAAAGATAAAACTTAAATTATACATAAAAATAAAGATTAAAAAGAAAGTAAGAAGTAGGGCATAGGCTTTTTTCATAAGCAGAAAACTAATTTTTGGCAAATTTTTTCTAAGCAAATATCTATTTTTAATGT
This sequence comes from Arcobacteraceae bacterium, assembly GCA_965224485.1. GTDB lineage: Bacteria > Campylobacterota > Campylobacteria > Campylobacterales > Arcobacteraceae > NORP36. Next base: position 99,249 of record CBDCZH010000010.1, read on the forward strand.
AGCGTTTTTTTTAATAATAAACGAATTTACATTCTGCAAAAGAATTGTTTTATTAAAATAAAGGGTTCTTTCTTCTAGATATATTTGATTTTTATCTAAAAGTATTTTATTATTTGAAATATTTATTTGCTTTGAATATTCTATTTTTTTTATAATATAAATATTAAAACTTAATATATCAATTTTTTCTAACTCTTTAAGCAAATTATTTTTATTAAGTTCAAGGTTTTTATTAAAAAATATTATCAAAAAAGTCATAAGTATTGACATTATAGTAATTGATACAATTAGCTCAAGTAAAGAAAATGCTTTAATTTTCATATTTGTACAACTTAATATTTTTATTTTTATATTCTATTTTTTTTACATATAAATTTTTTTTTAAGGATTTGTTAATCTCTAAAGAGAGTGTTTTAGTTTTTTTTGTAAAATTTGTTTTGTAGTTTTTTTCATTAAAGTCATTGTTGGCTTTTATAATTTGTTTAAATCTTATATCTGGGATATTAGTATAAGTTAGTTTTAAAAAAGAGCTTACAACTATACTTAGTATTAAAACACTAAGTATAGTTTCAAGTAGTATAAAACTACTCTTTTGATAAATCAACTGCTTTGGCATGAGCTTTTTCTATTGCTTTAATAAAAGCAGATCTTGTTCCAGCTTCTTCTAAAACTGCATAACCTTGTGCTGTTGTTCCACCTGGACTCATAACAGCATCTTTTATTTGTGAAGCTGTATTATTTTGCAATAAAGAAGCAGTACTTTCAAATAAACCTTGAACTAAAACAGAACTATGATGTCTTTCTAATCCAGCTTTTACTGCACCATCACATAGAGCTTCAGCAACCAGAGCTAAAAAAGCAGGCCCACTCCCAGCAACAGCTGTTGCAATATCAAGTTGTTTTTCTGTATTAACCCAAATTGTTTTACCTAAAGCATTAAATAACTCAAGCGCTAAAGTTTTAGCTTCTTTATCTCCTGTAATTGTAGTCATAGACTTTTGGTTAGAAGCGGCTATATTTGGCATTGTTCTTACATAATGTGTTGCTTTAATATTTTTCTTAAGTGTTTCAAGATTAGTTCCTGCTAAAATTGATAAAAAGACCTTAGCTGTACCTATAAGTCTAACTGCAACACTTTGTAAAGCATAAGGTTTTACACAAAAGATAATTATTTTATCACTTATATCTTCTTTATCCGACATAACCTTAATACTTACATCAGGTAATTCTTCTTTTAGCTTTTTTAAGCTGCTCTCATCTCTTCCTATTACTTCAATATCATAAGTTTTACTTAAACCTTTAGCTAAAGATTTAGCCATCATTCCATTCCCAATTAAAGTCAACTTCATTTTTATAGCCTTTTTATTTATATGAAATATTTTGTATTAACAGATTATAGCAAATAATTCCTAAGCTAGTATTAGATAATATGTTATCTTTAATTATTAAGGACTAAATATGAAAAAAACTATTAGAAATATAGTTAATATGTTGCTGCTTTCGGGTTTTGCATTATTTATTATCTCTTGTTCTTCTAAACAAGAGAATCAAGAGTATAATCAGCCAGCACTTTACTGGTACAATAAGATGATTAAACAAGTTTCAAATGGTTATATTGATCAAGCAGATGATACTTTTTTATCTCTTCAAAGTGAGCATAAAAACTCTCCTTTATTAGCAACTTCAATGCAAATAATGGCTAAAGCTCATATAAATGAAGAAGAGTATGAGTTGGCAAATTATTATTTAGATGAATATACTAAAAAATTTGCTTTAAGTAAAAATATTGATTACATAAGATATCTAAAAATTAAAGCTAACTTTTTGTCTTTTCAATACCAAAATAGAGAACAAGAGTTAATTATTTCAACAATTAAAGATATTAATGAATTTACTAAAAGATATCCAAATTCTGCATATCTAGCTTTAGTTGATACAATTAACGGACGTTTATCAATGTCCAAAGCTTTATTAGATCAAGAAATCTCTTCTTTATATGAAAGAATTGATAAACCAAAAGCGGCAGAATTTTATATGAAAAAAGTAAAAGAGAATTGGGTAGAACCAAAAGAAATACAAAAAGTTTCTGTACCTTGGTATAGAAGTATTTTTGAATAAACAAGGAGTTTAGCTCAATGGAATTAACTAATTATGATGCTTTTCCACAAGATATACCATTAATCGTTGAAGATGAAATATTCTTATACCCATTTATGATTGCACCGCTTTTTTTAAGTGATGAAACAAATATTAAAGCAGTAGAAGATGCAATAAATAATAATAAATTAGTAATTGTAGCTGTTAGTAAGATGGGTAAAGAAGGTGAAAAAAGAGATAGTGAAAACTTTTATGATGTAGGTGTAATTGGAAATATTATGCGAAAAGTTTCTTTACCTGATGGTAAGATAAAAGTTCTTTTTCAAGGTTTAGCAAAGGGTAAAATTTCAAAACTAATAAATGATAATCCTGTATATGCAAATGTTGAAATTTTAGAAGCTAAAAAATATGATGAAGAAACTATTAAATCAATTATAAATGTTCTAAGAGATCATGTTAAAAAATTATCAAAAATAAATTCAAAGTTTCCAGTTGATTTAATTAAAACAATTGATGAAAACAATGATGCTGTTAGAATTTCTGATTTAATATCTTCTGTTTTAAGAGTTGAAAAAGATGAAGCGTATAAACTTTTTGCCCAAGAAGATATAGAACAAAGATTATATAACTTAATTGAAACTATTAAAAAAGAGATTGAAAGCTTTAAAATTCAAAAAGAAATTACTCAAAAAGTAAATTCGAAAATTGAAAAAACTCATAAAGATTATTTTTTAAAAGAGCAAATAAAAGCTTTACAAAAAGAACTTGGAACTGATAATAAAAAAGAAGAAGAGATTAAGTCTTATAAAAAGAAACTTAAGAAACTAAAAGCCTATATGCCTAAAGATGGTTATAAAGAGACTAAAAAACAAATTGAGAAGTTCTCACGAATGCATCAAGATTCTCCAGATGCTTCTTTATTACAAACGTATATAGAACAAGTTTTAGATGTTCCTTTTGGTAAATTTTGTGATGATAAAATTTCAATAATTAATGTTGAAGAGCAGCTAAATAAAGACCATTATTCTTTATGCAAAGCAAAAGAGAGAATAGTTGAATATTTTGCAGTTAAAGAATTATTAGAAAAAAGAGATATTAAATCTTTTAAAGCAAAAGGAACTGTTTTATGTTTTGTAGGACCTCCTGGTGTTGGTAAAACTTCACTTGCTAACTCTATTGCTAAAGCTTTAAAGAGAGAACTAGTTCGTATTGCTTTGGGTGGAATGGAAGATGTAAATGAGTTAAGAGGACATAGAAGAACTTATGTAGGAGCAATGCCTGGAAGATTAGTAAATGGTCTAATTGATGCAAAATCTATGAATCCTGTTATTGTTTTAGATGAAATTGATAAAGTAGGCTCAAATCATAGAGGTGATCCAAGCGCAGTAATGTTAGAGATTTTAGATCCAGAGCAAAATAATGAATTTAGAGATTTATATTTAAACTTTGCTATTGATTTATCGCAAGTTATTTTTGTAGCAACTGCAAATGATGCTAGAAGAATACCACCAGCTCTAAAAGATAGAATGGAGTTTATTGAAATATCTTCTTATACTCCAAATGAAAAGTATCATATTGCACATGATTATTTAATACCTCAAGAGTTAGAAAAACATGGTTTAAAAAAATCAGAAGTATCTTTATCAAAAGCTACTGTTGAAGCAATTATCTCTAAGTATACAAGAGAAGCTGGAGTGCGAAATTTAAGAAGAGTATTCTCTAAATTATTTAGAAAATCTGTTAAAAAAATTGTAAGTGATCCAAGCTTAGAAAAAGTTTCTATAAGTACAAAAAACTTAAAACAATACTTAGATAATCCAATTTTTGAAATAGATCCAGCTGATAAGAAAAACTCAATAGGAATTGCTAATGGTTTAGCTTGGACTGCTGTTGGTGGAGATGTTTTAAAAATTGAAGCTATTAAAATCAAGGGTAAGGGAAATTTAAGTGTAACTGGTAACTTAGGTGATGTAATGAAAGAATCATCAAGGTTATCTTTTTCAGTTATAAAAGTACTAATAGATAATAAAAAATTAAAAATCGATGAAAAATCTATTCCTTTAAGTATAAAAGAAAAAGATGAAAAAGTTAAGTTAGAAGCTAGTGAAATATATAAAAGATTTGACATTCACTTGCATATTCCAGAAGGTGCAACTCCTAAAGATGGACCTAGTGCTGGTATTACTATGGCTTTAACTATTGCTTCTATTTTATCAAATAGAGAAATTATTTCTGATATGGCAATGACAGGTGAGTTGACGTTAACTGGTAAAGTATTGCCAATTGGTGGATTAAAAGAGAAGTTAATAGCTGCTTATAAAGCTAAAATGACAAAAGTTTTAGTTCCAAGAAAAAATTATGAACGTGATTTAGAAGATATCCCTTATGAAGTTAAAAAAGCATTAGAGTTTGTAGCTGTTGATACAATTGATGATGTTATAAAAGAAGCTTTGGTATAAAATGCGCTCACAAAGACGACAAAGTCAAGTAATTAACAATTTCTTTACTTTTGTCACTATTGTTATGATTTCCATTGTATTAGTTTTATACATAAAATATGGACCAAAAGAAAAAAGAGTTAATTCAAAACTTAGCTGTCAAGAACTTACACAAACAAGTGATAAAATTTTTGATGAAGAACTTTTAAAAAAAGCATATCTTCTTTTACAAAAAGGAAATTATGAAATTAATGGAGGTTTTATAAAACCTAAATTTGGAAAGTTCTTTTTAAAAGATGAAATTTCACTTCTTCAAGCAGATGAAAAATTTGTAAATAGTATAAATATTAAACAAAAAAATAGTGAAATATTTTTAAATATAAAATATGAAATTATAGAAAATGATAAAAATGATCCTCGAAAGAAAGATGAATATTGTAAGCTTCATGCAGGAAGTTTACAAACATCTTTTAGAATTCAAGGAAAAGAAGCTTTTAGAGTTTATACTGACTTTTTAACTTATGATAAAAAAGAGATAGAAGAAAAAATATCTTGTAGTATAAAAGCCTTTAAATACAATGGAAAGAACTAATGGTAAAAAATAATATAACACTAAGTAATATAATAATAGCACTTACCGTATTAATGTATATTGTTCAAATAAATATAACTAATGGGTCAATTTATTTAGGACTGAATAGATATTTTTTAGATGCATCTTTTTATTGGCAACCCCTTTCTTCAATGTTTACCCATGGAGGAATAGGACATTTAGGTATGAATATGTTTGTTTTATATCAATTTGGTAATTTGATTGAAAAATATGCAGGAGTTAAAACCTTATTCTTTCTATATTTTATAGGTGGATTATTTACTTCAGTTGCTAGTTTTTATGTAATGCAACTTTTAGAATTAAATGCAAATCTAGTTGGAGCTTCTGGTGCTTTATGTGTTCTTTTAGGATACGTAGCGCTAAAAGATGTAACTCAGCGAAAAGGAATAATTACTTGGGTTTTACTAATCTCTGTAGCCCCACTTATAATAGGACTACCAATAGCTTGGTATGCGCACTTTTTAGGACTATTTTTTGGTTTTTTATTAGGTAAGTTTATTAGATAATTAAATATTAGATATTTTATCATTAGATAAAATTATCTTGTGTTTATACATATCTGCTTTTATTAATATGTCAGAATATTCAACTTCTTGATTATGTTTGTCATATGATAATCTATGTAAAGATAATAAAGCATCTCTTACTTTAATATTTAATTTCGCTGCTTCTTCTTTATTCGCATTTTTAGCTTCTACTGTTTCATCTGCATTATAAAATTCAATTCTATATTCATCTTTTAAAAAAGTGTATAAAGATTCAATATTAAACTTTTCTTCTATTTTTGGTACTCTTGAATAATCTAAATAGTTTAACATCAGTGCAAAAGGTATATTATTTAAAAACCTAGTTCTTTTTATGCATAATAATTTTTCACATTTTAGTAAATCTTTTACATAATGCTCCCCTTGAATTATTTCAAAACTAAGTGATCTTGTACTTAATATATCATTTTGTTTCTCTAACCTTTGTGTCAAGGAACCAATTGCATTTGCATCATAAAGAATTTTTATTTCTTTTACAAAAGTGCCTCTTCCTTGCTTTTTAAAAACAATATCTTCTTTAACCAACTCTTCAATAGCTTTACGTACAGTAATTCTGCTTACTTCATAAACTTTTTCTATTTTAAGCTCAGCTGGAATAATATCTCCTACTTGGTAATTCTCTTTGATATCTTTTAATAATTTTTCTTTAAGTTGTATATATAATGGAATTCCATTTTTCTTAAACAAGTTATAATTCCTTCTTCTTCTTCTTAATAATGGGGAAAGAAGTGTTTTTTATGATATAGTAGTTCACAGTAACTCTATTTTATTGACGAGTTACCCAAGTATAGTACATTTTTAAGTTTTAAATAATCCTTAAAATCACTTATAGATACTATATTGGTTTTTTAATTATTAAATAAATTTGTAACTACTTTGTAATTTTTTTAATATACAATCTTTTAATTTTATAATAATAATTAATATTATTGTATTTCTACATGAAAATTATGTTTTGATTTATCGCAATATACAGTACTCTTTAAAAATAAAGAAGAACCCTTGAAATATCGTATTTTAACATTGGAGAAAACATGAAAAAGACTTTTTTAGTAAGTACATCGTTAGTTATATCACTTTTTGCTACGAGTTTATTAGCCCAAGACACCTTAAAAATATTGACTTGGAAAGGTTATGCGCCAAAAGCATTAGTTGAAAAATTTGAGAAACAAACAGGAATAAAAGTTAAATTAACTTATTCAAATAATGAAGAAATGATCGCAAAATTAAGAGCAACAAGAGGAGCTGGTTTTGATTTAGTTCAACCCTCTCAAGACAGGATATCATCTGTTCAAGCTAAATATAAAATATATAAAGCTATTGATTATTCAAAAATCAATGAAAAACAAATTATTCCTTCTATGTTAGCTGCGGTTAAGAAAAATACTAAAGTAAATGGTAAGTCTTATGGAGTTCCTTTTAATTATGGAACATCAGGATTAATAGTAAATACGAAAATGGCACCAAACGTAAAAGATTATGATGCTTTATTAGACAAACAATACTCAGGAAAAATTTCATATAGATTAAAAAGACCAACTCTTATCGCTATTGCTTTATCAAAAGATGAAGATCCTTTTTCAAAATATTCAAATGCAAAAGAATATAAAAAAGTTATGGAAGATTCTGCAAAGGCGTTAATTAAAGCAAAAGTACATGTAAAAACATATTATGCAAATGGAGACGCTTTATTACAACTTTTAAGAAGTAAAGAAGTATATGTTGCAATGGGTTGGGATAATGGAGGTTGGAAACTTCATAAAGAAAATAAAGATATTGATTTTATTGCTCCTAAAAGTGGTGCTCTAGGTTGGATTGATACTTTTGCTATTCCTGCAAAAGCTAAAAATGTAGAAGCAGCTTATGCGTGGATTAACTTTATGTTAGAAGCTAAAAATGCAGCTTATTTCACAAATAAAGAGAGTTATGCTACTGCTTCAAATGGTGCAAGTGTATATTTAAATAAAGAAATTAAAGATAACTTTTCTAGATCATTTTCAAAAGCTGATATTGATAATATAAATTGGTATCCACCAGTACCAGCGAAATTAGAAAAAATTGAAGGAAAACTTTTAGATAAAATAAAAGCTTCAAGATAAATATATGGGGATATCCCATATATTGATAAGACTTTGTTATAAATTAAGGAAATAGATGAGTAATGTTTTAGAAATAATAGACTTAGAAAAACATTTTGAAGATTTTACAGCTGTTAATAAAATAAATTTTGAAGTAAAAGAAGGTGAATTTTTTTCAATTCTTGGACCCTCTGGCTGTGGAAAAACAACACTTTTACGTATGATAGCTGGTTTCTTAGAAGAAAATTCTGGTCTTATTAAAATAAGAAATAAAAGTATGAAAGGTATTTCTCCTAACAAAAGGCCTGTAAATCTTGTTTTCCAAAATTTAGCATTATTTCCTATGATGAATGTAGAAGAAAATATTGCATTTGGTTTAAAAAGAAAAAAACTTTCAAAAATAGTAATAAAACAAAAAGTAGAAGAAATTTTAGAAAAAGTTCATCTAAAAGGTTATGGAAAAAAAGAGATAAATCAACTCTCCGGTGGTCAAAAACAAAGAATTGCAATAGCACGAGCTTTGGTTTTAGAGCCTTCAATTTTACTTTTAGATGAGCCTTTAGGTGCCCTTGATTTAAAACTTAGAGAAAAAATGAAAATAGAGCTTAAAAAGCTTCAAAAAGAGTTTGGAACAACTTTTATTTATATAACTCATGATCAAAGTGAAGCTTTAGTTATGAGTGATAAAGTTGCAGTTATGAATAATGGTAGATTTGAGCAAATTGATACTCCAAGAAACTTATATTCTAATCCTAAAACACCATTTGTAGCCTCTTTTGTAGGTGAGACTAATATGTTTGAAGGAAAACTTATAAAAAGTAATGATATTTATTTCGATGATAACTTTTCATTAAAAGTGACATTAATTGATAATATTGAAGAGAAGTGTAAAGTTTTTTTAAGGCCAGAATCAATTATTTTATTTCCAAAAAGTGATATAAAAGATATAAATAGATTTAATATAATAGTAAAAACTATACTTTTTGATGGTTCTAATACTAAACTACTAAGTACTATAGAAAATACTCAATATGAACTACAAGTTTCTCTTCCTCAAAATAAACAGTTTTCTCATATAAAAGTAGGAGATATAATTTGTGCAGGTATTGATTATCTTGCCTGTAAATGTTATGTTAGTTAATTTATGAAAACATACTCAAAAATTGGCTTTTATATATTTTTCGTGCCTATATTCTTGTGGCTTGCTTTACTTATAATAATTCCTCAAATTGAATTATTTATTATGTCTTTAAGATTTGAAGATGATTTAGGTGATATGATATGGAGTTTTGAAAATTATAAAGAATTTTTTGTTAATGATATTTATTGGCTTACTTTTTTAAGAACAGCTTTATATGCTATTTTTGTTACTTTTTTAACTTTCCTTGTAACTTTTCCAATTGCTTTTTATATTACAAAAATTGTAAATAAAAAGTATAGTGCTTTTTTGATAATTCTTCTTTTATTACCTTTTTGGGTAAGTGAGTTAGTACGTGTTTATGGTTGGACTATTTTACTAAGAGAAAGTGGTGTTATTAACTTCTTATTATTAAGTACTTCATTAACTACTGAAGCTATTGAGATGTTATACAATGATGCTGCTATGATTATGGGGCTTGTATACACTTCAATGTTATTTATGGTAATTCCTTTAATTTCTTCATTAGAAGGCATGGATGATACGTATATTGAAGCAGCACATGATTTAGGGGCATCTAAATTTACAATATTTATTAAAATTGTAATACCTTATTGCTCTTCTGGAATAGTTTCTGGAAGTATTATTGTTTTCATGCTAACTCTTGGAAATTATTTAACTCCAAATTTAATGGGAGGGAAAAATTCTTTATGGTTTACTGAGCAAATTTATAATGAGTTTATATCTTCATTAAATTGGAATCAGGGTGCAGCTTTTGGTTTTTTACTCTTACTTTTATCTTCTTTAATAATATATTTAGGACTTAAATTAAGTAAGCAAAATCTTGCTAAGGTTATGTCATGATACGTTCTTTACCTTCTTCTAAAGTATATAAATTTACTTTTAAATTGTATGTATGTTTATTTTTTATATTTTTATTTGCACCCTTAATAGTAACATCTATTTTAGCTTTTAATGATTCAAATTTTCCTTCCCTTCCTTGGAATGGGTTTACCCTTGATTGGTTTATAGGAAATAGTGAGAAAAGACTGGGAATTTTTAATGATACAGATAATTTATTAAGTATGTGGGTATCAGCTCAAACTGCTTTTTTTGTCTCGGTATTCTCTTTACTTGTAGGAACCTTAGGCGCTTTTTTATTTGAAAGAGAAGAGTTTAAATATAAGCAGTTCTTTTATTTTTTAGCTTTAACTCCTTTAGTTATTCCTGGTGTAATTTTAGGTATTTCTTTACTTTTAGCTGTAAATTCAGCAGGTTTATTTTTTGAAGATAATTTTGCTCTAGATTTTGAAATATTAAGACCTAGTTTCTGGTTAGTTGTACTTGGACAATTCTCTTTTATTACTACCTTTGTTCTCTTAGTAGTCTCTTCTAAATTAAAAAAATTTGATAATACTTTAGAAGAAGCTGCTTTAAATCTTGGAGCTAGTAAAATTGATGCAATAAGGTATATAATTATTCCATTTTTAAAACCAGCGTTGTTAGGTGCAGGCGCAGTTGCTTTTTTGATGAGTTTTGAGAACTTCAATACAACTCTATTTTTGATAGGGTCTGATACAACTCTACCTGTAAATTTATATTTACAAGTAAGAGATGGAAGTACTCCTGTTATTAATGCAATCTCATTCTTATTAATTATGGGAACATCGATTCTTGCTTTATTAAATTTATTTTTAAGTAAAAAGGGAAAATAATGTCATTTTATACTAATCTTAAAAAGAGTAAGAAAAAGAAAAAGAATCTGATAGTAGCACATAGAGGTTTTAGATCAATAAGACCAGAAAATACACTTAGTGCTTTTAAAGCAGCTCTTAAGAGATGTGATTTTATTGAGTTTGATGTAAACATATCTAAAGATGAAATTCCTGTTGTTCTTCATGATTCTACTTTATTGAGAACCTCAAATATAAAAAAAAAGAAGAAGTATAAAAATAAAACCTTAGTACATGAATTAACTTTAGAAGAATTAAAAACCTTAGACTTTGGTACTTGGTTTATAAAAAGTGATCCTTTTGGAACTATTAAAAAGAATAAAGTAAAAAAGAAGAAAATAAAAAAACAAAGTATTCTAAGTTTAGAAGAAATACTAGTATTTTGTAAAGAAAACAATATGCTTGCAAATATAGAAATAAAAGATCTTTTTTCTACCTCTTTTGATAAAATAATTGTTCAAAAAGTAATAGATGTAATAGTAAAATTAAAAATGCAAAATTTCGTACTTTTATCATCTTTTAATCACGCTTATTTAAGAGAAATAAATACATTATTACCTTCTATTGATAAAGCTATATTAGTTGAAGATTCTCATCCTAATAACTTATTTGAATACTTAAAAGACCTCAATATCAGTGCCTATAATTGTAATGATAAAATCATTACTAAGAGTATTGTACAATATTTAAAAAAAGAGTCGTTCAAAGTAAACGTTTTTACAGTTAATGACCGAAAAAGAAAAGACGAGCTTTTCTCATGGGGAGTAGATGCTATTTTTACCGATTATTTATAATATAAAATTTTAATATCTTTAATTTGATAATAAAATTTTATGTTTATACATATCACCTTTGATTACTAAATGTGAATACTCTATTGCTTTACTTGTTTTATCAAAAGCTAAACGTTTTAAAGATAATAAAGGTGAGCCCTCTTTTATATCTAGTTTTACTGCTTCTTCTTTACTAGAAGCTAGTGCTTCAACTATCTCTTCTGCGTTAAAAAACTCTATATTATATTCTTCTTTCAAGAAAGAATATAAAGATTCTAAATTTAATTTCTTATCAATATTAGGTACTGTTAAAATATCAAAATAATTTGTCATTAAAGCAAAAGGTACTCCATCTAATAACCTAGTTCTTTTTATGCATAAAAGCTTTTTACAGCCTAATAAATCTTTTACAAAATGTTCACCTTCAAGTATTTCAAAAGATATAGATTTTGTTGTTAATAGGCGTTTTTCTTTTGATAATCTTTGTGTTAGTGAACCAAAAGAGTTTGCATTATAAAGTATTTTTTTTTCTTTTACGTAAGTGCCTTTTCCTTGCCGTTTTATAATTATATTATCTTTTTCTAACTCTTCAATAGCTTTTCTTATTGTTATTCTTGAAACATTGTACATTTCTTCAAGTTTTCCCTCAGGAGGAATTATGTCATTTACTTTATAATTCTTTTTAATATCTTCTAAAATCTTTTTTTTAACTTGGTAATATAGAGGTATTCCATTTTTTACAAACAATTTATTCCTTTTTGAATAATTAATATAGTTGCGTTATTTATTCATAATACATTATTCACTTTAAAATTTTACTTAAATAAAATTTTGTATTATAAATAGTTATTTAATATTAAAAGTGCTTCTTCTTCTTCTTTTTGTTTTTTATCTTTATTCCAAGATAATTCATCTGCCATAATACTTACAACTTCATTTAATATAAGTTTGGCAGCTTCTTTATCAATTAGAGCTAAACTGGATCTTCTTACTAAAAAATCAAGTGGTTTTTGTACAAACTCTTTTTTTATACAATAAATTACTTCTGCATTTGTATATTCATAATTTTTGTGTAGTTTTATGATATCTTGAACACTAGCTAAAACATCTTTACTTTTATCACCATATAGTGAGTTTAAATGTGATGCAAGTGTTTTAGATACTCCACTTATTTCTAAGTTTTTACTAAAGTCTTCACTTCCATACAGTTTTAATTTCTTTGTTTTACATTTTTTATTGTTTAATTTAAACTCTTTATTAATATAAGAAAGTACTTCTTGCGCCATTTTCCTGTATGTTGTCCATTTTCCACCAATTATGCTAACTAAACCACTTTGTGAACTTGTAATAACATGGTCTCTTACAATAGATGAAGTACTTGCATTCTTTTCTGGTGCAACTAAGGGTCTAATTCCTGACCATGAAGATAAAATTTCTTCTTTTTTTATTTTTAGTTCAAAATATATTTCTAAGTGTTTTAAAATATAATCTATGTCTTCATCACTTACTTCTGGTCTTTGTTGTAAAGATGTTTTTTCATCAGTTGTTCCAACTAAACATTTTCCCATCCATGGCAAAATAAATAAAACTCTTCCATCTTGAGTTTTAGGAATCATTAAACCTTCACTTGAAGGCAGGTATTTTTTATCCAATACTATATGAATACCTGAACTTAAATCTAACATACTTTTAGCTTCTTTATCATCTAATAGTCTAATTTGATCTGAAAAAACACCAGTAGCATTTATAATGATATTTGATTTAAATAAAATAATTTTACTATTAGTTTTATCAAATACTTTTACTCCTGATATTTTTTTGTTTGTGTGCATGAATTCTTTTACTTCATGATAATTTTTACATAAAGCTCCAAAAGTTCTTGCTGTTTGTAATAAGGCAATATTTAGCCTTGCATCATTAAATGAACCATCATAATATTTAACCCCTGCAACTAAACCATCTTTTTTAATAACAGGGAATTTTTCGATAAGTTTTTTTCTACATATGATTGAAGAGCGTCCTAAACCTTTTGTTCCTGAAACAAGGTCATATAAAGATAAACCTACAAACATATAAGGAACTTGCCACCACTTATATAAAGGTGTAATTAATGTTAAACGTGAGCATAAATGAGGAGCATTTTTAAGTAGCCTTGCTCTCTCTTGTAAACCTTCTTTAACTAAATTAAATTGTTCTTTATCTAATTTTTTAACAGCAGCTTCTAAATATCTAACTCCACCATGAACTAATTTTGTACTTCTTGAACTAGTACCTTCTGAAAAATCATTTTTCTCTAATAGTAGAGTTTTCATTCCTCTTGAAGCTGCATCTAAAGCAATACCACTTCCAGTTGCCCCTCCACCTATTATAATAATGTCATATGTATTATTTTCCATAAGTTAATATCCTTATTTGAATTCACATTATAAGGTCATAATGTTTATAAATAGATTATAATGACTTGTTGATAAAAAGTAAATTAAACTAGATTATACTTAGAATAGTAAATCTAATATTTATTTTTATTTTATGGAATATTGATGATAGCTTAGATTAAAAAATAAAAATAAAAAAATACAAACTCTATAAATAGGGACTTTAAAAAGAAAAATAGCATTAACGTAGCAAAAAATTAATAAATCTTCTTTTTTTTTAAGCTTGGTTTAAAATCCAGTACGTCAGTATTAAAGATACATTATAATGTCATGATGTAATAAAATTTATAAACTACTAGGAGAAGAATATATGTCCTTAGAACTTGAAAATATATCAATGCACGTAGATGGTCAAGTACATATTCATAACTGTAATTTAAAATTAGAAAAAGGAACTATGAATGTTCTTTTAGGAAGAACACAATCTGGTAAAACAACTTTGATGCGTATTATGGCTGGCTTAGATATACCAACAAGTGGTAGAATAATATATGAAGGTAAAGATGTAACAGGAATGAAAGTTCAAAAAAGAAAAATTGCTATGGTTTATCAGCAATTTATCAATTATCCTTCTATGAGTGTATATGATAATATTGCAACACCTTTACGAATTATGAAAAAAGATGAGGCTTTTATTAAAGAAGCAGTTCTTAAAACTGCAAAACTAATGAGATTAGAAAATATGCTTCATCGTAAACCAAATGAGTTATCAGGTGGGCAACAACAAAGATGTGCACTTGCACGATCACTAGTAAAAGGTTCAGGACTTGTATTATTAGATGAACCCTTGGCTAACTTAGATTATAAATTACGAGAAGAGTTAAGAGAAGAAATTCCTAAACTTTTTGAAGAATCAGGTGCTATTTTTGTATATGCAACAACTGAACCTGAAGAAGCTTTACTCTTAGGTGGAAATGTAGCAACTCTTTGGGAAGGTAAAATAACTCAATTTGGAAAAACTGCAGATGTTTACCATAATCCAAATTCTGCAATAACAGCAAAAGTTTTTTCGAACCCTTCAATGAATTTTTTAGATATTAAAAAAGAAAAAGATTATATGTATTATGGAAATAATGAAAAAACTCTTATTTCAGAAGCTTTAAAAGACTTAGAAGATGGTGAATATTTATTAGGTTTTAGACCCAATTATTTACAACTTAAAAAACAAAATGAGAATTCAATAGAATTTGTTACTCACTTAGATGTTACAGAAATTACTGGTTCAGAAACATTTCTACATCTTAAATATGATAAAAATTCTTGGATAGGTTTAGTTCATGGAGTTCATGACTTAGAATATAATTCAGATTTAACTTTATACTTAGATACACAATATATTTTTGTTTTTAGAAAAGACTATTCTCTTGTAAAAACTGCAGCATATGTTAAAAATAGATAAAAAAGGAAGTAAATAAATGGCAAAAATTACTCTTTCAAACTTAGCGCACTCATACATGAAGAATCCAGTCAAAGATGAAGACTATGCTTTAAGAAAATTAAATCATGAGTGGGAAGATGGAGCAGCATATGCTCTTTTAGGACCATCAGGTTGTGGAAAATCAACTTTATTAAATATAATTTCTGGAATTATTACACCTTCTGAAGGGCGCATTTTATTTGATGAAACAGATGTTACTTTTGTAGATACAAAAGATAGAAATATTGCACAAGTTTTTCAATTTCCTGTAGTTTATGACACAATGACAGTTAGACAAAACCTTGAATTTCCTTTAAAAAATAGAAATTATGATAAGGAATATATTCAACAAAGAGTGGCTTCAATAGCAAGATCAATTCAAGTTGAAAATATAATGAATAAAAAAGCACAAAATTTAAGTGCTGATGAAAAGCAGAAGATTTCTTTAGGACGAGGAATGGTTAGAGAAGATGTAAATGCAATCTTATTTGATGAACCTTTAACAGTAATTGATCCTCATATGAAGTGGGAGCTTAGAACACAATTAAAAGCCTTACATAAAGAACTTAAACATACAATGATTTTTGTAACGCATGATCAAACAGAAGCATTAACTTTTGCTGATAAAGTAGTAGTTATGAATGAAGGAACTGTTGTTCAAATAGGAACACCACAAGAATTGTTTGAGCAACCAGAACATACCTTTGTTGGTTATTTTATAGGTTCTCCTGGAATGAATTTTCTAAATATAGAACTTCAAGGGAATATAGCAAAAATAGGAGAAACTTCTCTTTGTTTAAAAAAAGTGTATTCTCAATTAACTGGGAAAATCGAACTTGGTATTAGACCTGAATTTATTGAACTTTGTGAAGAGAAAGATGGTTTAAAGATTGAAATAAAAAGAATTGAAGATTTAGCTCATCATAAAATTGTAAGGGCTATATATAACAATGTAAATATTAATATTATTGTAAAAGAAGAAGTGAGAATAACTTCATCTATGACTTACATGAAGTTTAACTTAGAAAAAATAAATATTTATTGTAATTCTTGGTTAGTTAAAGGAGACTTATTATCATGAAAAAAAGAGTAAATCAAAAAGCATGGTTTTTAGTTCTTCCTGTTTTATTATTAGTTAGCTTTTCTGCCATTATTCCTTTAATGACAGTTGTAAATTATTCAATTCAAGATACTTTTGGAAATAATGTATTCTTTGAAGTAGGTTTGGAGTGGTTTGAAGAAATTTTACACTCGCAAAGAATTCATGATGCATTAGGACGCCAAATATTATTTACAGGAATTATTTTATTAATTGAAATACCTTTAGGAATATTTATAGCCCTTCATATGCCAAAAAGAGGTTTTTGGGCATCAACTTGTTTAATTTTAATTGCTCTTCCTTTATTAGTTCCATGGAATGTAGTAGGAACAATTTGGCAAATCTTTGGAAGAACTGATATTGGGCTCTTAGGTTATACCTTAGCTTATTTGGGTATTGAGTATAACTATACTCAAAATATTATTGATGCTTGGATCACTCTTATTGTTATGGATGTATGGCATTGGACATCTTTAGTTGTACTTCTTTGTTATGCAGGACTGCAAGCTATTCCAAGTGCTTATTATCAAGCAGCCAAAATTGATCAAGCTTCAAGATGGAGTGTTTTTAGATATATAGAGTTACCAAAAATGATGGGTGTTTTATTAATTGCTACACTTTTAAGATTTATGGATAGTTTTATGATTTATACGGAACCGATGGTAGTAACTGGTGGTGGTCCTGGAAATGCTACAACTTTTCTTTCAATTGATTTAGTAAAAATGGCAATAGGACAGTTTGATTTAGGACCTGCAGCTGCTTTCTCATTAATTTATTTTTTAGTAATTTTATTAGTTTCTTGGGCCTTTTTTACAATTATGACTAATATTGATAAGCAGGAGAATTAAGATGAATGTTCAAGATAAAAAAGGATTCTTTTCTAGTAAGTCTCCTATGATTATGCTGATTTATATTATATTTTTAATGTTACCAGTTTATTGGTTAATAAATATGAGTTTTAAAACAAACTCAGAGATATTAGGTACATTTTCTTTATTTCCAAATGACTTAACCTTTGATAACTATATAGTTATTTTTACAGATCCTTCTTGGTATTGGGGTTATATAAATTCAATGATATATGTTGTTATGAATACTGTTATTTCTTTATTAGTAGCACTTCCAGCTGCATATGCCTTTTCAAGGTATACATTTTTAGGGGATAAGCATCTATTCTTTTGGTTATTAACTAACAGAATGGCACCACCTGCAGTTTTTGCACTGCCATTTTTCCAGCTTTATTCAAGTGTTGGTTTATTTGATACACATATAGCTGTAGCCTTAGCTCATACTTTATTTAATGTTCCTCTAACAGTTTGGATTTTAGAAGGTTTTATGAAAGGAGTTCCTAAAGAAATAGATGAAACAGCATATGTAGATGGTTTTGGTTTTTTTGCATTTTTTACAAAAATTTTTACACCCATGATATCTTCAGGTATTGGAGTAGCTGCATTCTTTTGTTTTATGTTTTCATGGGTTGAATTACTTTTAAGTAGAACATTAACATCAGTTGATGCTAAATCTATTGCTGCAACTATGACTAAAACAGTATCAGCTTCGGGAGTTGATTGGGGAGTTTTAAGTGCAGCTGGAGTGTTAACATTAGTACCAGGTGCAATTGTTATTTATTTTGTAAGACATCATATTGCTAAGGGTTTATCTCTTGGTCGAGTTTAAGGAGAAGTTATGAATTTATCATGGATGGCGTGGACAAATGCAACAGCTATTTTTTTCTCATTGATATTAGTTTCTCTTATATTAATGACAATCTGGGCCATGAAGTGGCCACAGGCTCCTAGAGTTGGAATATTAAGAATAGAAACAACTCCTGGGGATAGACTATTTCTTTCACTTTTAGGCTCAGCATTTATATGCCTTGCTTATTTAGCGATGTTTGGTGCTCCAATTTTTGGAGCTTTAGTTATTTGCTTTTTTTATGCCTTATGTGTTTTTAAATGGGTTTAAAAATAAAGTTTAATTAAGGAGAAAAGATGACTAGATTAATTACAGGTGTAATTTCAAGTGTTACTGTGACTTCAATTCTTTTATTTACTGGGTGTGGAGAGAAGAAAGAAGAAAAAAAAGTACAAATAAAAGAAGAGGTAAAAAAAGCTGTTGCAACAGTTGAAACAGTTCCTAAGAATATGGATAAGTGGTTAGCTGAATTTAATCCTTCTGTTTTAAGTGAAAATGAGCAAAAATCAGAAATATCTTGGTTTGCGCAAGCTGCTAAACCTTATAAAGGAATGACGATAAAAGTTGTTTCAGAAGGAATAGGTACTCACGTTTATGAAAGTAAAGTTTTAACAAAAGCTTTTTACGATTTAACTGGTATAAAAGTGATTCATGACATTATTGGTGAAGGTGATGTTGTTGAAAAGTTACAAACACAAATGCAAACGGGTCAAAATATATATGATGCATATATTAATGATTCTGATTTAATTGGTACTCATTGGAGATATCAACAAGCCAGAGATTTAACCGCTTGGATGAAAGGTGAAGGGGCAGATGTTACAAATCCTGGCTTAGACTTAAATGATTTTATTGGACTTGATTTTACAACTGGTCCTGATGGAAAGTTATATCAACTTCCAGATCAACAATTTGCAAACCTTTATTGGTTTAGAGCTGATTGGTTCGCTAATAAAAAAAATATGGCTGATTTCAAAAAAAGATATGGTTATGATTTAGGTGTTCCAGTTAATTGGTCTGCTTATGAAGATATTGCTGAGTTTTTTACTGGTCGTGTAATTGATGGTAAAAAAGTTTATGGACATATGGATTATGGTAAAAAAGATCCTTCTTTAGGTTGGAGATTTACTGATGCTTGGATGTCTATGGCTGGAATGGGTGATAAAGGAGAACCAAATGGTTTACCTGTTGATGAGTGGGGAATTAGAGTAAATTCAAAATCTCAACCTGTTGCTTCTTGTGTGAATAGAGGAGGAGCTACAAATTCACCAGCTGCTGTTTATGCAATAAAGAAATATTCTGAGTGGTTAAAAAAATACGCACCTCCTAGTGCCGCTGGTATGGTTTTCTCTGAAGCTGGACCTGTTCCTGCTCAAGGTGAAATAGCACAGCAAATGTTCTGGTATACAGCTTTTACAGCTGATATGGTAAAAGAAAAAATTGCAGTCGTTAATGAAGACGGAACTCCTAAATGGAGAATGGCTCCATCACCTCATGGTGCATATTGGGAAAAAGGAATGAAAATTGGTTATCAAGATGCTGGTTCTTGGACTTTAATGAAATCAACTCCTATAAAAAGATCAAAAGCTGCTTGGTTATATGCACAATTTGTTACTTCAAAAACTGTTGATTTAAAAAAGTCACATGTAGGTTTAACTTTTATTAGAGAATCATCTATTAACCATGAATCTTTTACAAAAAGAGCTAAAAAACTTGGTGGATTAATTGAGTTTTATAGATCTCCAGCACGTGTTCAATGGTCTCCAACTGGAACTAATGTTCCTGATTATCCAAAATTAGCACAATTATGGTGGCAAAATATTGGTGATGCATCATCTGGTGCTAAAACTGCTCAAGAAGCTTTAAATTCTCTTTGTTTAGCACAAGAAAAAGTTCTTAAAAGATTGGAAAGAGCTGGTGTTCAAGGTGATATTGGTCCAAAACTTAATAAAGAAAGTTCTGAAGAATACTGGTTAAAACAAGAAGGTTCTCCAAAAGCTAAATTAGCTAATGAAAAACCAAAAGCAATAACTATCTCTTATGATGAACTAATTAAATCTTGGTCTAAATAAGTTAGAAAACTAAGTTGAGTCAAACTCAACTTAGTTATAAAAAATATTTTATAGTCTAAATAAGATGTAAAATATTTTTTATAACTAAAGGAAAGAGAAGATATGAAATACATTTTATCAATAGATCAAGGAACAACTTCAAGTAGAGCAATTTTATTTGATAAAAATATGAAAATAAAAGCCAGTGCTAATGAAGAATTTACTCAATACTTTCCAAAATCAGGCTGGGTCGAGCATAAACCTGATGATTTA
The DNA here is from genome assembly GCA_965224485.1 of Arcobacteraceae bacterium. GTDB lineage: Bacteria > Campylobacterota > Campylobacteria > Campylobacterales > Arcobacteraceae > NORP36. Next base: position 119,634 of record CBDCZH010000010.1, read on the forward strand.
TATGAGACAGTTATAAATGTATGTAAAGAAGTAATTAAAAAATCTAATATAAAAGTAAAAGATATTCTATCAATTGGTATTACAAATCAGAGAGAAACAACAATAGTTTGGGATAAAAAAACTGGGAAAGCTATATATAATGCGATAGTATGGCAGGATAGACGAACTTCTAAAATGTGTCAGGCTTTAAAAAAAATGGAAATGAAGATAAGTTAAGAGAAAAAACTGGCTTATTATTTGACCCTTATTTTTCTGGAACAAAATTAAAATGGATTTTGCAAAATGTGAAAGGTGCAAAAGAAAAAGCCTTAAATAATGAACTTCTTTTTGGAACTGTTGATTCATATTTAATTTGGAGGCTAAGTAAGAACAAAAGACATGTAACTGATGCTACAAATGCAGCTAGAACTATGTTGTTTAATATTAAAACTCAGAAGTGGGATAAAGATATTTGTTCTTTACTTGATATTCCTATGAATATGTTGCCTGAGGTAAAAGATTGTGCTAGTGATTTTACGGTTGTAAGTAAAAAAATATTTGGATATGAAATTCCTGTAAATGGTGTTGCTGGTGATCAACAATCAGCTGCTATTGGACAGGCTTGTTTTAAAAAAGGAATGATAAAATCAACATATGGAACAGGATGTTTTGCTTTACTTAATACAGGTTCTCAAATGGTTTTATCTCAAAATAAATTAATAAGTACTATTGCTTATAGATTAAATGGTAAAACTACTTATGCTCTTGAGGGTTCAATTTTTGTAGCAGGTGCTATTGTTCAGTGGTTAAGAGATGGTTTAAAGATTATAAAAAATGCAAAAGATACAAATAAATTAGCAAAAAACTCTGATAAGGAGCAAGAATTATATATAGTTCCTGCTTTTACTGGTCTTGGTGCTCCTTATTGGGATCCTGATTGTAGAGGGGCAATTTTTGGACTTACTCGAAATTCAGGACCTGCTGAGTTTGCTAAAGCTGCTTTAGAAAGTGTTGCTTATCAAAGTAAAGATTTATTAGATGCTATGAAAGAAGACTGTTTACGAAGTAATAATAAAATTTCTAAGAAAACTGTCTTAAGAGTTGATGGAGGTATGGCTGCTTCTTCTTTTACGATTCAAAATTTAGCTGATATCTTAGGCTCTTGTGTTGATAGACCAAAAATACTTGAAACAACAGCTTTGGGTGTTGCTTATTTAGCTGGTATGTATATTGGTTTTTATCCCAACAAAGAAGAGTTTGCTAAAAAATGGAAATTAGATAAGAGATTTAAACCAAAGATGGATAAAGAAACAAGTAAAAGAAAGTACTCTTTGTGGCAAGATGCTGTTAAAAGAACTCTAAGTAAATAGTATTTATATACTAAAAAACTATCATATACAAAATTAAAATACAAAAAAATTAAATTATATTTTAAAGAAGCCTATATAATAGGCTCTTTAAATATTATGTTGTTATAATGATTAAGCTTTACGTAAGTTTATAGTTGTTATGATGTTATAACAACATATCAACAAGGAATAAAATGAAAACTCTAGAACAAAATGAATTATTAAAATTAAAATTTATAAAAACATTACAAGAAGAACCTCTTAAAAATTTTATAAGTGGAAAATGGAGAGCAAGTGATGAAATTGCAAAAAATATTAATCCTTCAAATCCAAAAGATATAGTTTCTACATTTTATAAAGGTAGTTTTGATCAAATTTTTGAAACTATTAATACTGCACATGAAGTTCAAAAAACATGGAGCAAGTCTTCTATATCTCTTAGAGCTAAAATTTTAAATGATATTGGAGATAAATTATTAGAGCAAAAAGAATTTTATGGTGAAGTTATTGCAAGAGAAGCTGGAAAACCTATTAAAGAAGCAATAGATGAAGTTGTTAAATCAGCAGAATTTTTTCACTATTTTTCAGCAGAAGCTATAAGAAACAAAGGTGTTTTTATGGACTCACCCAGAGAAAATGTAGATATTGAAGTAATAAATGAAGCTATTGGTGTAATTGGAGTTATTACACCTTGGAATTACCCTTTAGCAATTGCTGCTTGGAAAATAGCACCTGCCTTAGCTTATGGTAATTCAGTTATATTAAAACCATCAAGCCAAACTCCAGCAATTGCTTATTTATTAACAAAAATAATTGATTCTACGTCTTTACCAAAAGGGGTGTTTTCTCTAGCTTTTGGAAAAGGTGGGGTTATTGGAAATGCTTTAGCTGAGTCAAAAAAAGTACAAGCAATTACTTTTACAGGGTCTGTTGCAGTTGGACATGAATTAGCAAAAAGATCAATTACTTCTATGACTAAACTTCAATTAGAAATGGGAAGTAAAAATTCATTAATTATTTTAGATGATGCAAATCTTGATATTGCAGTTGAGGCTGCTATTAAAGGTGCTTATAATGCAAATGGTCAAAAATGTACTTCTTGCTCTAAACTTATAGTCACTCCTGGTATTTATGATGAGTTTATTAAAGCTTTTAAGAAAAAGATGGAAACTCTAAGTGTAGGTGATGCTATGGATACAAATAGTCAAATAGGTCCTTGTATTGATAAAAAACAACTAGATGAAAACTTAGCTTATATAAAACTAGGTCTTGAAGAAGGTGCAAAATTGGTTTGTGGTGGAGAAGCTATTAAAAGTGAAACAGGTGGATACTTTTTCTCACCCGCTCTTTTCGTAGGTGGAAAATCAAGTATGAGAATCAATCAAGAAGAGATGTTTGCTGCTATTGCTTGTGTGATTAAAGCAAAAGATTACGAAGATGCGGTTGAGATATTAAATGATACTGAGTTTGGTTTATCAGGTGGAATTATTACAAATAATTTAAAATATGCAATGAGATTTAAACATGATGCAGTTATAGGAAATGTAATGATTAATCTTCCTACTGCTGGAATGGATAATCATGTACCTTTTGGAGGAAGAAAAAATTCTTCTTATGGTTCTCGTGAGAAGTCTTATGCATCAAGTGATTTTTTTACTACTACAAAAACTGTATATATAAAATACTAGTATTTTTTACTTGTATAAAAAGGAGATATTATTAATAAAAAAACAAAAATATTAGCAACTTTGGGTCCCAAAAGTGATGATTTAAATACAATTGAAAGTTTAATAAAAAGTGGAGCTAATTTATTTAGATTAAATTTCTCACATGGAACACATGAATATCATTTAAATACATTAAAGAATATTAGAACTGCTATGAAAAATCTAGATACTACTGTTGGGATACTGCAAGATATTTCAGGTCCTAAAGTAAGAGTAGGTGAGTTAAAAGAAGATTTTAACTTAAAAAAAGGTGATACAATCACTTTTGTAGAAGGTGAAATTATTGGTTATAAAGATTCTAAGAACTCTTATAAGGTATCTATAAATTATCCTAGTATTTTACTAAAACTAAAAGTTGGAGAATATATATTTTTATATGATGGAACTATTAGAGCTAAAGTTATTCAAACGTCAAAATCTGTTATTGCAAGAATTGAAAATAACGGAACCTTAGGTTCAAGAAAAGGTGTAAACTTTCCTAATACTAAAATTGATATAAATGTTCTTACTAAAAAAGATGAAAAAGATATAGCTTGGGGAGTTAAGAATAAAGTTGATTATTTCGCAATTTCTTTTGTACAAACTTCTAATGATATGCTAAGAGCTAGAAAACTTTTAAAAGGTTATAAGGGAAAACTTATTGCTAAGATTGAAAAGTTTGATGCTGTTTTAAATATTGATGATATTATAAAACAAAGTGATGGGTTAATGGTAGCAAGGGGAGATTTAGGAATAGAAATCCCTTATTATGATGTTCCAAATATTCAAAAAATGCTAATAAGAAAATCCAATGAATCTGGAATCCCTGTAATTACAGCAACACAAATGCTCTTATCTATGACGCAAAATGAAAGAGCAACAAGAGCAGAAATATCTGATGTTGCAAATGCAGTTTTAGATGGAACTGATGTTGTTATGTTAAGCGAGGAAACAGCAGTAGGAGAAGATCCTGCTAATGTTGTAAAAACTATGAGTAATATTATAAAAAAAACTGAAGAAATATATTCATATAATAAACAAGAAAAATTAAAATATATTGATGAGTTTGATGTAATACAAGCAAGTGTTTCAAAACTAGCAGATGATTTAAATGCAAAAGGAATCATTGCACTTACAAGTTCCGGTAAGTCAGCTCTTAAAATATCAAGATATAGACCACGAACTAATATTTATGCTTTTACTCATAAGAAATCAGTTTTAAAACCTTTATCTATGTTATGGGGAGTTGAAGCTCTTGATATTATTAAAGAAGCTAGTTCATCTTTAATGCTTAAAAAAATGTTGAAAATATTAGATAAAAAGGGATTATTATGTAAACAAGGTCCTTATATTGCAACAATTGGTTATCCTGTTGGAATACCAGGTAGTACTAATACTATTAAAATTTTAAATGAAAATGAGATTGAGTATTATTTAAACCTGTAAAACTTAGTTCATAAAAAAAGTGACTATTGCCATAACTGCTAAAACAATGGCAATTGTTACAAATATATCTTTTAGTGTAACAGTTGGATTTAAAATACCACAGTATTGACATTGTCTTTTTTTATTTTCTACTTCTCTTTTACAATTTCTACAGCTAGCTATAATTTATCCTTTTATTTCTTCTCATATTATCACAAAATGTAATACATTTTCTTTAAGTTCGAATATTCAAGTATACTATTTTATGATTTTACACCTTGACCTAGATTGTTTTTTCGTCTCAGCACACAGAACAATAGATAAAAGCCTTTTTAATATTCCTGTTGCAGTAGGCGGACGATCTAATCTAAATATTTTTAATAAGCAAAAACAAAAAAGATTTATTTCTAATAATAAAGGAGCTTTTGTAAGCTCAATTTTATCAGAAACCAAAGAAAATGATGAAGAATATTTTATAGATGAGAATGGACGTATAAGAGGTATTATAACTACTTCTTCTTATGAAGCAAGGGATTATGGTATAAAAACTGCTATGAGCGTAAATGAAGCCTTGTGCCTTTGTCCTAAGTTAAAAATGGTAGCACCACAATATCCCTTATATCATGACTTGTCTTATAAATTAGGAGAGTTTCTAAAATCAAAAGCCCCTCTTGTTGAACAAGCTTCTATTGATGAATATTTCGTAGATGTAAGTGGATATATAAAAGATGATGAGGTAGAAGTTTTTGCAAGAAATTTAAAAGATGAGATTATGTACAGATTTAAACTTCCTATTTCAATAGGAATAGCACAAAGCAAGTATATCTCTAAACTTGCAACAAATGAAGCTAAACCAGATGGTATTAAATTAGTTAATAAAAATGATTTAGACTCTTTTATAAAAGATATGCCAATAAATAAATTTCCTGGTATTGGAAAAGGATATTCTAAAAAACTAAGAGGATATGGGATTTCTACTCTAGGAGATATTAAAAGAAAAAAAGAACTCTTATATTCTTGGAAAAAATCTGGAATTCAACTTTATAATAGAATTTGTGGAATAAATGATTTTACTTTAGAAAAACCAAAAGATTCACAATCTATTGGAATAGGAAGAACTTTTGATCCTATTTTTTCAAGAGAAGAGATAAAAAGAAGACTTATTATACTAGCTAGATATTTGGCTTATTTAGTACATAAAAGAGAGGTTAACCCTCAAAACTTTTATTTAAAAATACAGTATGAGTTTAATATAGAATCTAAGGTAAATATCAGTTTAAATAGAATTTTTTCGGAAGATTTATTTAAAGAAAAAATCTTAGAACTATTTTTGAAAAATGATGTACACCCTTCTCATAATATAGTGCAATTAAATTTAGCCGTTAGTTCTTTTATGGAAAATAAAATGGATGCCTATAACTTATTTGAGTATGAAAAAGATTTAAAATTACAAAAACTAAATACTTTTATGAATGAATTAAGAGATAAATTTGGAGTTGATATTATTAAAAGAGCTAAAGAACTATAATAAATGACCCTTAGCTAAACTAGAGTCATTTATTTTAAGAAAGTCAAGTTGCAAATAGTTCTTTTTTTATGTCTTTAAATCCTTTAAATTCTAAAGCATTTCCACTAGGATCACTAAAGAACATAGTGCCTTGCTCTCCAATTTCACCTTCAAAGCGAATATAAGGTTCTATAATAAAATTATCAATTTTACTTTTCATTTTTGTAGAAAATATTTTCCACTCTTCCATACTCAGAACTACTCCAAAATGTGGTACAGGAACACTCTTCCCATCGACTCCATTACAGATATTATCTATTTTTCCTTCTTTTCCTAAAGAGGCATTTACATGTACTACCATTTGATGTCCAAACATATTATAATCAACCCATGTACTGGAACTTCGTCCTTCTTCAAAACCAAGTTTATCACCATAAAAAGCTTTCGCTTCATCTATATCTCTTACTTGTATTGCTAAATGAAATGGTCTTATATTCATAAATACTCCTTTATATAAATAATAACATATTAATTTAACTTTTCATAAGTTATTATAGATATTTCTAAAGTTCAAAAGCACTAGGCATAATTGTTTTTTATATCATTTTTATTACTCTTACTAGAGTGCTATTTCTTTTGCATAATATCTAGGATTATATCATCTGTTTTTTTCATACCTACTTGCGCTAACACTCCAATATTTGTAATTGTCTCTTCTATATCTGCAGATATGATTCCCTCTCCATTTTGTAAATATTTGTTATTTAGCGCAAGCATTGAAGAGTCAAAAGCAGCATAAAGACCAGTTGCAATTTTTGTAGCACATGAAGCTTTTGCACCATCGCATATAATTCCTGAAACATTCCCTAAGTTATTGGTTATTGCATTAGCTACAGTGTCATAAGAAGCATTTTCTAAAAATGTTATGGCTCCTGAAACAGCACTAGCTGCACACATTACCCCACAATAAGCAGAAAGTCTGCCTATATTTGTTTTTAAATGAATTGTTGCTAAATGTGAAAACATAAGCCCTCTTACTAATTTCTCCTTAGAAAGATTTCTTTCTTTACAATATTTTATAATTGGTAAAGATGCTGTCATTCCTTGATTTCCACTTCCACTTGTAGTCATTACGGGTAAGGAACAGCCACTCATTCTAGCATCACTACCAGCTGCTGTAAAAGATACACATTTATTTCTTATATCTTTACCATAAAAACCTAAATTCATATTTTTTTGAATTAAACTTCCTATATTTACACCAAATTCTTCTTTTAATCCTGCATCTGCAATTTTGGAATTTAACTTTATTACTTCGTTAAATAAATTTTCTACTTTTTTAAAATCACAATTTTTTGCAAAATTATAGATGCTTTTTATACTTAAAACTGTTCTATCTTCAAATTTTGTTTTAAAATCAATATCGTTACATACTTGATCTAGTAAAATTTCTGAATTTTTTTCAATTCTTGTTATATTTGTATGAAAATGTTTTATTTCAACAAGAGAGCTATTTTGTTTATAAAAAGCTTCTATTTTAATGTAAAGCTTTGCTGCTTTATTATCATGAATTACATTAATATTGTGATTTTTCAGATAATCTTTTGCTTTTTTTATATCTTCTTTGTTTAATTCACTAATTACCATTAACTCTTTTTCGCATTTTTCAACACTCATTCCTAAGGCAACAGCTGCTTCAATACCAAACATGCCCTCACTATTAGGTATAATCACAGACTTTACATTTTTTATCATATTACCAGATAAATAGATATTTATTTTTTCAGGTAAATCACCTAAAATTTGCTTTGCTTTTGCACTTACATATGCAATAGCAATTGGTTCAGTACATCCTTGAGCTGGAACTATTTCTTCTTTTAGTATATTTATCAATTTTTCATTTATCATAATTTCCTCTTTTATATTTAAGTTTAATTATATTACTATTGATTATGAGATGTCAAATAATGAATAATTATTGATTATATAAAGGATGATTATATGGATTCAAATCTTTTAAGAGTTTTTGTATATGTTGCTGCTAATAAAAGTATAAGCTTAGCAGCAAGAAAATTAAAAGTTACACAAACAAATGTAAGTTTACGAATAAAACAATTAGAAAAAAACTTAACTTTTGAACTATTTCATAGAGTTCCAAAAGGAGTTTTATTAACAAAAGAAGGTGAAAAACTTCTGCCTTTAGCAATAGAAATAGTTGATAAGATAAAAGAAGCAAAAAATCAAATAAGAAATATTAAAAAACAAGACTCTCTTATTATTGGGTCAACTTATTCAAATACGAAAATTAGATTAATACCTTTATTAAAAAAACTTAATAAAGATCATGAAAATATTAAATTAGAATTAGTTACAAATAATACTATTATTTTAAAAAGAATGTTATTAGAATACAAAGTTGACATTGCTTTTATAAATAATGAACCAACATATGATGATTTAGTTTTGTTAAAAAGATTTGATAATGAATTATTATATGTAGAATCAAAAAATAAAAATAAAAATAATAATACTATTTTAGGACATGAAGGTGTTTGTGCATTTTTTAATGCATTGAAACAGTATTATGCTTATTTGGGTATTGAAGATTATGAAGTTTTAGAATTATCAAATTTTGAAGTTATTCTTGCTTGTGTTGAGCTAGGAATGGGAAGTACTTTATTACCTAAATCTATTGTTAAAAGGTATGGATATTTAACTAAGGTAAAAGTTACTAAAATTGATAAAAAAATAGTAGATGTTCCAACTTGTTTAGTATGTAGAAAAGATAATTTGCCTAAAATAAGTGCTTATTTAAAAAAAGTTACTTTAGATGAATAAAATATTAAGTAAATAATATTTTTAAAATTATATATTCAAACTTATTTTTAAGGCTTTTCTAGTAAAATCTTTTTTTAATAATAACTTTATATAAGGATAGTTTTTATGAATAGAAGTAAAATATTTGGCTCTATGCTGATTATTGCAGGAACTACAATTGGTGCTGGTATGTTAGCCTTGCCACTTGTAAGCGCACAACTTGGTTTTAGTGTTGCTAGTATAGTTATGTTTGTAATTTGGGCACTTATGACGTATACTGCTCTTTTAATGATAGAAGTTCATCAATTTGCACCCATTGATGCAAGTTTACATACCTTGGCTTACAATTTATTAGGACGAAAAGGTCAAGTTATTGCTAGCTTTTCTATGATATTCTTATTTTATGCTCTTTGTGCTGCTTATATTGCAGGAGGAGGGGAACAAGTACATTCTAAGCTAGTAGAATTTACAAATATAGATCTTCCAATTCAAAGTGGAGCTATACTTTTTACTGTATTAATTGCTTTAGTTGTATCTGTTGGAACAAGAAGTGTAGATATTTTAAATAGATTTTTGTTTGCTTTTAAAGTTATAGCTTTAATAATCATGCTTTCATTTTTATTCCCTTTTGCTTCAATGACAAACTTATTAGCTCTTCCAATTGAACAAGGTTTTATTTTAGCTGCTTTACCTATAGTTTTCACATCTTTTGGTTTCCATGGGTCTATTCCTTCAATTGTAAAATATATGAATAAAGACACTAAATCTCTACGAATAATTATGATAGTTGGTTCTTTTTTACCACTAATTATCTATCTTTTATGGCAAATAGCAGCTTTGGGTGTTTTATCTCAAGAAACCCTGCTTCAACATAAGGGGCTTAACTCTTTTATTCTTGGACTTAGCTCATTTTTGCACAATTCTCAAATTTCAAATGTTGTTTCAATTTTTGCAAATCTTGCATTAGCTACTTCATTTTTAGGTGTTAGTTTAGGATTATTTGATTTTATTGCAGATATTTTAAAAGCAAAAGATTCTAAAATAAAAAGATTTAATACTACAATTGTGACATTTTTGCCACCTCTTGCTTTTGCTTTGTTTTATCCCCAAGGTTTTATAACAGCTCTTGGTTATGCTGCTTTTGCATTAGTTATTTTAGCTGTGTTTTTACCAGTTGCTATGGTTTATGCTCAAAGAAAACAAAATATTCAAGATGCTTATGTAGTTAAAGGTGGAAACCTTGCGCTTTTCTTTGTGGCTTCTTTTGGAGTTTTAATAATAAGTGTACAAGTTTTACAGATGTTTGGTCTTCTCTCTTCTTTATAAAAAATAGAAAAGAAGAACTATTTTATGTTCTTCTTTCCAAAATCTAAATCAACCGTTTCTTAGTTTATCTCTTAACTCACCTAATTTTTGTGCAATAATATTTGCTTTTTTCTCTAATTTTGAAACATGACCAAAAGTTTCTAGAATAACCAGATGATTTTGTGATATTGCTTCATTTATTAACTCTAATAAAGGAACAAAGTTCTCAAAATAAGAAGATTTATCTTTCATTTTTTCTTTGAAATCATAGTCTATTCCTTGTAAAAACTTTGAAATAGCAATTAAATTACCTTTTAATTGATAAAACTTATCATCATTTGTAAAAAAATTAGATTTTATCATTGTATTAGTTTGCAGTTGTTGTTTTAACTTATCAAATACTTCAGCTAGGTTATCTGAGTTTATTATAAATACTGCTTCTTTATCATTCATTGAGACTTTTGAATCTTTTTTTAGTTGTTTGATATAAGATTCTATATTAGAAACTGTTTGTTCTAATCTTGTAGTATAAGAAGTAAAAAGTGGTAAAGAATAATCAGCATAAATATTTGAGCGTGCTTTTACAATATACTTATTAGCTCCACCTGTTCCTCTATTTCGTGCAAGGTTATTTTCTAAGGTATTAACAGCAATTCTATACATCTCTATTTGACCAACTTGCTCAAAATATTTGTTATCAATATACAAATTCACACCTGTAAAGTTTGTAACTAAACCCTCAGATAATAAATCATTAATACCATTTCTAAGAGAATAAACAGTAGTTTTTCCTGATAGTTCTTCATACTTTGTAACATCTTTTACTTTATTACTTGTAATACTGTAAAAAGGCGCTACTAATAAACTTATAGGGAAAAACCATAATATAATTGATATTATAGATACTAGCATAATATTAAAAAGCACTTTAAAAAATGATTTCCAATCTTGCGTGGAAGCGCAAAGTTTGTCTTTTAATAGTGACATAAATAATCCTTGTAATAATTTATATATTTATTTTATCATAAGTAAATTAATGAATTATATATAACTATAAAAGTTTTACTTTATGTTAGACTATAAATATGAAAACAAAAATTTATTCTTATTTTTTAGTTTTAATTCAAGCTATAATTATTCTCTTGCTCTTATTTCTAAATGAATCTATTTTTACTAATACTATTTCTATATTTGTTTTTTTTCTTGCTTTACTATTTGGTTTTTATACTTTAAGTTTTAATAAACTATTTAATTTTAATATTTCACCTTTAATAAAAAAAGATGCTATGTTGATTACTTCTGGAGCATATAAATATATACGTCATCCAATGTATTTTTCCGTTTTTTTAATGATGTTTTCAATTATATTATTAGATATAAATATGATAAATATTTTTTTATACACTTCTTTACTTTTAGTTCTATATCTAAAAGCAAAAAAAGAAGAAAGTTTATGGAGTAAAGAATCCGTAAAATACAAAGAATATATGAAAAAAACAAAAATGTTCATTCCTTTTATTTTGTAATTTTAGTAAATCTTATTTTAATATATTTGGACATACTATTGAATAATGTATTGATATTGAAAAATACTATATAAGCTAGGGAAGGTTTTTGTTCTATAAACGAAGCTTATGGAAAACTTAGTTCTTATTGTATTTATAATAAAATAATATTTGTTAAAGAGATGAGATGCCTAAAATAAGAGGAAAATTTACCATATTAAATTAAAATAATTCTTTAACTTGATTTTTAAGCTTGTAAAAATAATTTTTCTTTGATAAAATAAGCACTCAAAGGAAATAAAATGATTTCTAGTATTGCTTTAGAAGAATTAATTAAAGAAAATGAACTCAAAGAAAAATTTCATAAAACCCACTTAGATGAACATGACAAAGGTATAGTCAAACTTTCAGGAATATCCAAAGCTTCTTCTGAAAATGCTTTGGAAATTGCAAGTGATAATTTATTAAAATATAGAGAAATGCTTGAAAAATTGCAAACAGAAGAAGGAAAAGAATTAGAGAAAAAAATATTACTAGAAGAAGCAGCTAAAAGAAAAAAATATTTTGATTCCCAAGATTCACGTATAAAATTAAATATGGAAGAATCTAGCGATATTAAATTAGAGGCCTTGCGTATTATTGCTGAGTTATCTACTCAAGCTCAATTTGAAGACGAAAAACTTTTTGAACTTGCTACAAAATCTATTGAACTAAGTCTTCCTGAATTAAGTGAATTATTAAATACCCTAGGAAATATAAAAAAAGATTTTAAATCAACTTTAAAACAAAGTGATGAAGAAAGTATTGAAGAAATAGCTAGTATTGATAGTTTCATTCCTATTATAATTTTACATTTCAATATTTTATTTGAAAATATAAATGAAAGTGTTCGAAATCATAATGAGAAAGCAAAAGCAAATAATGAAGATGAACTAAATGAGAAGATGGAATATAAAAGTTTTTCAGGTTTTCCTCGTTATGAAGATTGGTGGATTCGAGAATTATGGTTAAGTCATCAGGCTTATTTTGCTTTATTTAAATGGAAAAGTATTATTACAGCTCAATGTTTTACTTTGGAACAAAAAAAAGCTTGGAGTATAATTTTTGATAATTGGATATTTGTCAAAAAGATTCTAAATGATAAAGGTCTTTTAGCCTTTAACTATCATTATGCTTTTGATAATGCAATTAAAAAATATGCGCAACTTGAAGAAGAATTAGAAGAAAAAAATATTATTTCTATGGAACATATTATAAATGAAATTACAATAAAAGAAGATTTCTCAAAAAACATCTCTTTTCATGATGTTAAAACACCTTATTTAAAATATAAATTAGAAAAAGAAAAGAAGTAGATATAGGAAATACAAAGATATTTCCTTATATCTTTGTATATATTCAAATATGATTTTAGCGTTAAGAACTCTTATAAAGATAGACCTTCACGCTTTTTCACTTTTGTTCAGGCATCTTTTTTAATCGAAATAAACGAAGCTTACTCGATTAAGTTATTTAAGTGTTAAAAAGCCAAAATGCCCAATATAAAAATGAATTTGTAAATATGTATTAGAACTATATCTGCGTTAGCAGACAAATAATCTTTCCTTTAAATCTACATCTGCAAGAGCTAAATATTTTTTATTGATTTACGTAACCCAAAAATTTCTGTTTGAACGTGAAGAAAGATGCCCTCAGGCATGTTTTAGTAAGTTATATTTTTAAGTAAATCAGTAAAAAATATTTAGGTAGCCTTTAGGCCGATGAAGCCGTAGCCAATTTCTTGTTTCTTCTTTTTGGCAAAAGAAGAAAAGAGCGGGAACTGAAAGTTTTCATGATAGAGCTAGAATATTCTAACGCAATTGATATATAAACTAACAAATAAATATTTTATAAATTTTAGAATATCTTTTATATAGTTTTGACTTTTAAAACTCTTACAAAGGTAAACCTTCGTGCTTTTTTCCCTTACAGGATTGTTCACTTCGTTCAGGCATCTTTTTTTGTCGATCAAAAAGAAACAAAAAAGTCGACTGCCAGTTGCTTAAGCCCTCCGGGTGCCTAGAGTTCAAGAATTAACGCACAAAGTTTGCCTTATGCTAAAGAGCATAAGTTTTCCATTGTTTCTCTGTGCTACAGAACTTCCTAAAACATGCATTTACGGCATCTTTCTTAACGGTCAAACATGCTTCGCTTTCCACCGAAAATAAACTCTCAAACTCTAGCTTCCTCAAAGGCAGGAAAAGAGCAAGTAGTTTAAATGTCCAATGTAAAAATGTATTTATAACTATGTATTAAAATTATATCTACGAAGAAGACAAAAAACCTTGATTAGGTGTATCTTTTTTAATATTATTAGTAATACTCTTTAGATAAAGAAGACAGAGTTGATATAAAAACTGTTGAGTATTCTTATCCTATAGGTATGCCAATATGCAGAAAGTTAGATAATAAGTTATATGAAGTTAGAAGTAATATTTCTAATAAAAGGATCGCACGAGTTATATTTACAATTATAAAAGAGTATATGATTTTATTAAATGGATTTATTAAAAAGACTCAAAAAACACCAAAAGGTGAAATTGAATTAGCTTTAAAAAGAATGAAGGAAATTAAATGAAATTAGAAAAAAATATGGAAAGTGATTTTAATGAATTTTTAAAAGAAGATGGTATTTATGAAGAAGTAAATGATATAGCAATTAAAAGAGTAATTGCCTATCAGTTAGAAGAAGAAATGAAAGTTCAAAATATCACAAAAACAAAGATGGCTAGTATGATGAATACAAGTAGGGCAGTAGTAAATAGATTATTAAATCCAGATAACAGTTCTTTAACCTTAAATACCCTAGAGAAAGCAACAATAGTCTTAGGAAAGAAATTAAAAATTTCAATTGTTTAATATTTAATAAACTAATAAATAATAGTTTTAGCTTTTAGAACTCTAAAGGTAAACCTTCACGCTTTTTTCCCTCACAGGATTGTTCACTTAGTTCAGGCATCTTTTTTTAATCTAAAGAAACGAAACATGCACGAGAAAGTTGTTTTATTATCAAAATCTAAATACCCAATACAAAAATGTATTTATAAATATGTATCAAAACCATATCTGCTTTAGCAGACAAATAATCTTTCCTTTAAATCTACATCTGCAAGAGCTAAATATTTTTTATTGATTTACGTAACCCAAAAATTTCTGTTTGAACGTGAAGAAAGATGCCCTCAGGCATGTTTTAGTAAGTTATATTTTTAAGTAAATCAATAAAAAATATTTAGGTAGCCTTTAGGCCGATGAAGCCGTAGACACTTTCTTGTTTCTTCTTTTTGGCAAAAGAAGAAAAGAGCGGGAACTGGAAGTTTACAAGAGCAAATACCAGTTATTTAAAACTATTTTAAAGTATAAACTAATAAATATATTCTAATTGTTAAATGCATTGCTAAAATATACTAGTAGTGTAAAGTAAAAATGTACCACCAAGAAGATATAAAATAATATAAGTCTTATATTATTTTAACTTTAAGAACTCTTATAAAGGTAAACCTTCACGCTTTTTTTCTTTTTTTGTCGATCAAAAAGAAACAAAAAAGTCGACTGCCGGTTGCTGAAGCCCTCCGGGTGCCTAGAGTTCAAGAATTCATTTTCTGCGCTCCAGAACTCGCTAAAACATGCCCTTACGGCACCTTTTTAAACGCTCAAACATGCTTCGCTTTCCACCGAAAATAAACTCTCAAACTCTAGCTTCCTCAAAGGCAGGAAAAGAGCAAGTAATCAAAATGCCCAATACAAAAATTAATTTATTAATATGTATTAAAACTATATCTGCTTAGTAGAGGAATAAGGAAACTTGTGCTCTTTAGCACAAGGCAAACCTTGTGAGTAAGTTTCTTTATTTTATGGCTAATCAAGAAAATCAAAAACTTTAGGTAGTTGAAGACCTCCGAAACAGTAGTTGTTTTTATCGAGGAATTTGCTCGTGCCTCGTGCATGCTTACTTTTTGTCAATACATGCCGAAACGAAGTGACTAAATCCTGAAAGGTAAAAGTAAGAAAGCGGGAACTGGAAGTTTACAAGAGCAAATACCAGTTAGTTCTTAATTATCTAAAATGAAAATTCAACCTCAGGGGGTGTAATTTCCTATATATCAATATCACTCTATCCTACCTTCATAATATTAATAAGCTTTTTTTATCTAGATATTTGGATAATTTTTATCTCACTTATTATAAAAACTGAAATTTAACATTAGGGCGGTGAGTAATTTTTTATAAGTTTACAAATTAAATTAAATTATTATTTATATAATTAAGCTCTATTTTATTACAATCTATACTTCAAAGGAATTTAAATGATAAAATCTTTATTTGTAGAAAATTTGAGAAGTCTTGAAAGTAAAAAGGTTGAGTTAAAACCACTTACAGTTCTAGTTGGTAAAAATAGTAGTGGTAAAAGTTCTTTTTTAAGAATTTTCCCTTTACTTCGACAATCTACAGAATCGAAAACTCTGGGACCTATATTATGGTTCGGGAGATATGTAGATTATGGTGCCTTTTCTGAAGCAAAAGCAAGAGATGAAGATTCAAAATATATAAAATTTGGATTTGATATTTCATTAGATTTCAGTACGTTAAATGGAAGACGTACAAGAAGATATGCACGAGAAGAATCTTTTGATATTGAAGTTAAACTATCTGTTTCCGATAAAAAAACAAGTCAAAGTTCTTTTTTAAGTCAAATTGAAATAAATATTGAAAAATTAGATTTTGTTATGAACTTTGAAAATAATTATTTATCAAGCTTTAAAATTAATGATGTTGAAATACTTGAACTAAAGAATAAAAATGATATTAAAATTGATTATTCTGGTAGATCATTTATTCCTAAAATATTACAAAAATATAAGAAACGTTCATATAATGAGAATAATGAGAATAATGAGAATAATTATTATTGATGATTATTCATCTATTTCATTTAACAATTTTATATCAAGTTTTGGACTACTTTTTATAAAAAAATACTTTTGGCATACAACTCACACGGATACAATATCAGATGGTATTGATTCTATTGGATTTGTTACAAAAGAAATGTTCTATGATAGAGCATTAATAGCATTTAAAAATCAAAGTAAGTTTTTAGAGAACTATAAAGATTCAGAGTTAAGTACGGAAATTCATGAAGATATGTACATAAGTATGATTCTATATAATTTTACTAATCTATTAACTTCAGTTGATAAAGTTTTGCATGAATCTTTTAGTTCCGTAAAATATTTGGCACCATTACGTTCAACTGCACAACGTTATTATAGGTTTCAAGATTTGCAAGTTAATGAAATTGATCATGAAGGCTCAAATATAGCAATGTTTATTTATTCATTAACTGATAGAGAACGTAAAACACTTCAAGAATGGACAAGAGAAAGTTTAGGTTTTATTGTTAAAGTTATTAGTGAAGGATTACATTATTCACTATTAATTAAATTGAATGATGATGATAATGAATATAATATAAGTGACATGGGATTTGGATTCTCTCAAATCTTACCCATAGTTATTACCTTATGGACAGAAATTTTTAGACCGACTAGAATAAAAAGAAGATTCAGTACAACAAAATATTTTGTAATAGAGCAACCAGAACTGCACTTACATCCAAATATGCAAGCAAAGCTATCTAAGTTATTTATAAATATAATTAATTATATAAAAACAAAAAATATAGATGTTAAAATTATTTTTGAAACACACAGTAATACAATGATTGAAGCTTTAGGTGAATCAATAGAGGAAAAAGTTATTGATAGAAATGATGTCTCTGTAATTATTTTTGATAAAGATACACCAACCTCTAAGACTAAAATAAAACAAACAAGTTTTGATGAAAATGGATACTTATTAGATTGGCCTATTGGATTTTTTTCAGGTAATGAATATGGTAATTGAAATTATAAATTATAGTGGAAAATTGAATACTGATAAAATAAGTTCTCTAACAAATTTATTGTTATCATCTAAACATGGTTATCATTTGATATTTTCTAGTAGAAATTTCTTTGATAGAATTTTAAGTTCTGATGAATTTAGTCCTTTTTTAAAAAGTGTTGCAGTTCGAGATAGAGCCAATTTAACATTTAACTATGAATTATTAAAGCACATAAATATATTTATACAGGTAGATTTTGAAAGTTTATTAGATCCATATTCAATAGAAAAAGGTAGTCAACATATTATCATGTTAAGTTACCGTTACTTTATAGAATCTCTATCAATAGCTCCAACAGCTCTTTTAACTGAAAATATTTCTGATTATAGGCTTTTTAAAATAATTACACAACTTTATATGAAAAAAAACAACTTTTTACTAAATTATAATTTTAAAAATGAGCATGGTGGTGGATCTGCTATTAAATCAGTATTTGATGAATCAAAGAGTGTTAATAGATTATGTTTATGCTTGCTCGATAATGATAAGAAACATCCTAAAGGAGCAAAAGGTACTACAATTGGTGCTTTTCCTATTAATTATTTTTTATTGGTGAATACAGTAAAGGCATTAGATATTGATGTACATGAAATTGAATCTCTAATTCCAATGGATATTATTGAAGAAGTTCTTTATGAAAATAATGAAAGCTCAATATTGTCATTTAATATTTTAAAAAAAATAATGATTAATGATCCAACTACTAAATATTATTTTGATCACAAAAAAGGTTTTACTGTTAATAAAATTTATGAACTAGAAACACATGGAACATATTGGGTCCCCTTGTTATCTCCTTTCGTTAAAAACACTTGTTTTAGTGATGAACACTGTACCTGTAAAGTTAAATGTATGGCCATAAATTGTTTTGGTGAAGGAATTTATCCTCAATCTATAAATAAGATGGAAAAATTATCTCTTAAAAAAATAGAAAAAATTCTTAATGAATTAGAAATAAAATGGGATCAAATTGGAAAAGAATTGTTTTCATGGGGATGTGCATCAAAAAAACAACGTGTCAACTGAGACTTTTTATTGAATTACACCCCCCCCCTTCAGTTACCACGTAAAAAGTAGCTTAAATTAATCGATAATTTTTATATTTTCTTCCTTCCAAGATACTCTTTTTTCATAAAGAGTATTATCGAAGTTTTTATTATTTTTAAAAAGTGAATGTGCGATTAAAATCATTTTCTTCATAACTGCTATTTTCTATTATAAGAGGGCTAATAAATTCCACTTTTATAAATAAATAAAATTACACCCCAGGGGTAATAAATCCACTTTTAGAAATAAAAATGGAAATTATTTCTAATAAGACTTCAAACCTAAAACAGAATCTACACCCTCATAAGAATAAACCTGATAATCCTCACTCTTGGATTTTATAGTATAAACAGCCATTCTATCAGCTAATTCATTACCTTCAATTCCAGCATGACCCTTAACATGTTTAATAGTAATATCATTTTTTAGTTCCTCATATAAAAAATGAGCCTTTTTTATTAATTCCAAGTTTTTTATTTCACCACTTTTTTTAGTCCAACCTTTGCTTTTCCAGCTATAAGCCCAAGTAGAAATACAATCAATACTATACTTTGAATCAGAAAGAATAGTATGAGAATTTCCTTTGTTTTCTTTGCAAATTAAAAGTGCTTTATATAAAGCATTTAATTCAGCTATATTATTTGTTCCTCTTTTTACATAATCCCCATAATATAAAACAGGTTTTGCATTTGAAGAGTAAACAGCAACACCACTTCCAGCTTCCCCTGGATTTCCAGAACAAGCCCCATCACAATATATACTTAAACTGCCACTACTTTGTGTTTCTTTTGTTGTAGTTTCTTTTTTTACTTCTTCAATTTTACTTTCTTCTTTTTTAGGATTTCTAAAAGCTGATAGTGTTTTATAATTTTCTATAATTTGTTTTTGTACTGCAATTGCTAACTTACCTTTTAAAAGAATCAAAAGGTTTGTATCTGTGGTAGTTAACTCTTTTTCAAGAATAAGACTATCCCAAGTATCTTCAAGAGGAAAAGATAAATTTAGTATTTTTGCTTGTGCTTTATTTAGTGTAAAATCATTTAGTATTAGTTCAAGATATTTTTCATCAATTTTCATATAATATTCCATATTTTTAATGAAATTATATCAAAGTTTTATTAGTTTTAAATATAAATGAGTATTAAATTAGTTGACAATATGACAACAAAAAGATATACTAAAAGTATGAGAGTTATTTCAAAAAAAACATTAAAAGAATTTTATGAAAATCCTTTATATAAAGATAGTAAAAATTCTTTAGAAGCCTGGCATAAAGAAGTAATAAATGCTAATTGGCTAAAACCAAATGATATAAAAATATATTATAAAAATGCAAGTGTTGTTGGTAATAATAGAATTGTATTTAATATACATGGTAATAAATATAGATTAATTGTAAAAATTAATTATTTTGCAAAAATTGTATTTATTAGATTTATAGGAACTCATAAACAATATGATGAACTAGATGCAAGAGAGGTATAAAATGAGTATAAAACCAATTAGAAGTAAGCAAGATTATGATAATACTTTAAATAGAATTGAAGAGCTTATGGATGCAGTTCCTAACTCTTGTGAATTTGATGAATTAGAAGTATTAACTATATTAGTAGAAGCTTATGAAGAAATATATTATAAAATAGAAGCACCAGATCCAGTAAGTGCAATTTTATTTAGAATGGAACAAGAAGGATTAAAACAAAAAGATTTAATTCCAATATTAGGTGATAAATCAATAGTATCAAAAATTTTAAATGGACAAAGAAAATTAACTACTAAAATGATAAAAAATTTACATACACAATTAAAAATACCTTTTGAAAGCTTATTTGGAAAATTATCTTATTCTTAAAAGATTAGTATTCTGATACTGTTATTATGCTAATTATATAAATAAATGATAAATTCAACCTCATGGGTTTAATTTTAAAAAAGAATAGATTACCAAAAGTTAAAAGTAATATTAATCAGACCAATAAAGAGTCTAAATCATAAAATGACACGATTACAAGTTTTAATCGGCTCATATTATGATACGATTATAGTAATTATTCGTCTCAAAGGTTAAATATGAAAGAAGAAATCATAAAATGGATATGGCAACATCAAGACTATCCAAATTTTAAATATGACAAAACAAAATTAACTAACATAATTAGTCAAATAGATTATACAATAGGGATACTTGATGGTATATCAAAACTTTTTAGTGAAGATGATATCGTTAATATTGAGATTGAAACCTTAACCGATGAAGCTATTAACACATCTTTAATAGAGGGAGAAGTATTTAAAAGGGAAAGTGTTCAATTCTCTTTTAGAAAGAAACTAGATAAAGATTTTGATGCAAGTAATGATAAATACTCAACTAGGATAACGGATAATCTTGTAGAGATTCTTATTGATTCAAATTTAAATAAAGGAAACTTAAATTTAGATAGATTACATTCTTGGCATAATTGTCTTTTTGAACATTCTTTATATAACAAATTAAATAGGATTGATATCGCAAAATTTAGAAGTAATAGTGATATGAAAGTAATTTCAGGTGCAATAGGACATGAAAAAATTCATTATAAGGCAGTAGACGAAGAAAAAATTGATACTGATATTGAAAGTTTTTTAAATTATTGTAATGAAAGTGATGAAAATATCTATATAAAATCTGCAATTGCACATATTTGGTTTGTAATTATCCATCCTTATGATGATGGTAATGGTAGAATTGCAAGAGCTGTTACTGATTATATACTATCTGGAAATACTTCAAGTACCAAGTTTAAGCTTTATTCTATATCTACAGCTATTAATAGTGATAGAAAAGGTTATTATGATATTTTAGATAATACTACTAATTTATTTTTAAATAGAGACTTTGATTTAACACCTTGGCTTGAGTGGCACTTAATGATATTAAATACAGCTATTCAACAATCATTAAAAAATATTGAATATTTGGTTCAAAAAACAAAGTTTTGGAATATACATAGAAAACATGCATTAAATGAAAGACAAATCAAAGTATTAAATAAAATACTAGATATTGGTGTTGAAAATTTTGAAGGTGTATTAAATACAAAAAAATATATGTCTATTACAAAAGTTAGTAAAGCAACAGCCGTAAGAGATATTTCTTCACTTTTAGAACTAGGTTGTATAGAACAAGTTGAAGGTTCAGCAGGTAGAAATGTGAAGTATCTTGTTAAAGTTATATAAATATAAGCATATATATTTTAAAAATGTTTTTGATTTAATTGAATGATATAGCCTATTGAGAGTCTAAGCTAAAGTGGTGCACCTGAGAAGATTTGAACTTCCAAGTCCACACTAAAAATTTACAACACACTCGATATATAGGTATTTGTGTTATCACTAACCTTAAACTAATATTAGTTTTTAAGCTATTATCATGTAAAATTCATGTTATAAAAATCAATGTTAAAAAGGCTTGATAGTGAATCATGTAAAAAAAGAAGTTCAATTACAAATACAGACGAGATATAATAAAAATTTTACAGTGTTTTTTACACAACTATATGTTCCAACGACAAAAGAAAAACGAGGTAATACATATAATGTAATTTTAGGTCGTTCAAATAATGAATTTACAAAAGAAAAAGCATTATTGAAAATGAATTATCTTAATGAAGAAATTAATAAAGGTAATTATGATTATAAAAATATTTTATTACAATATGAATCTACAAAAAATCATGAAAAGCCAAATAAAAATGGTTTAACTTTAGAAGAAATTGGTGAATTATATTTTACTAGATATTTAGACACAATTAAAAATTCTTTCTTCATTGAATATATTAATAGATTTGATTTTAAAGAATTAGATGATGTTCTTACAAATCAATTATTCATTAATAAAATGAAATCATCAAGAACTTATTGTAATTACTTTAAAAATCATGTAGTAGTGAAAGAATGGATTTTAGAGCAACACTATACTAAACGAGATAATAAACCCAAAAAGAAATTAACAAAAATCGGTATCAAATCAAAAACAGATTTATCCCAAATGTTAATTAATGATATAGATGAAAATCAATTAGACGATTGGATTCAAAAAATTAAAAATAAAACAAATATTGGTGAAAAAAGTAAGTTCAATATTATCACACAATTGAAAGGTATTTTTAGTTTTGCAAAGAAAAAAAAATATTTATTAGATAATCCTTTTCAATATATAGAAATAGCAAGATTACAAAGAAATCCAAAAAATGTACGAGAAAAAACTTTATCAATAAAAGAATCAAAAGTCATATTTGGAAAGTTTTACGAAAAAAAAGGGTTAAATTCTTTTCATGCTTCTTTATTAGGTCTTTGTACGGGTTCACGTGTTGAAGGTATATTAAATATCAGAAAGTCGGACTTTAGGCTAAATTATGACATTGAACGTTTCGAACCTAGATATTATACTATTCAACTTTTTAATTTTAAAACAAGGAAAAAATATGAAGTTCCCTTACCAACAAATGTAGGTGAATATTTCTTTTTATTACTTCATAAAGACTATAAAGATAATGAATATATCTTACGTGCAATAAATCCTAAACAAAGAAAAATTAAATCATTTGCTGAATTACCAAAAGATTTTAAAGATATATGTAATCAGTATCTTAATGCTACAGCCGAAATGAAAATTTATTATGATTTTATAGAAGACGATAAAGAAACTATTGAACAAATTGAATGTGCAAGTGCATTTTTAGAAGAATCACACATGGGACAACAAATACTTATTAAAAGAAAAGAAGTAATTAAGTTTAATAAAGAAAAAATTAATGAACTAAGATTAGATTACTTAAGTTTAAAGAACCATGATAATTATCTTAAAACAAATTTTAGCTTTCATAACTTTAGACACACACTCGCAACAGAATTAACAAAAACATCACCTTTTATTGCAACAAAATTTTTAAATCATAGTGCTGATAAATTAAATATGTCACAACAAACATTTGAATATGCAAAAGCAGATATGGAATCAATGAAATTAGTGGTAGACGTTACATTAGAAAAATTCTTAACATTCTTAGACATAAAAGTTAAACATTTAAAAGAAGAATTAAAAGAATCACCTTTTGATATTGAACGAAAATTATTTTATAAGAATAAAGGCGAATATTCCTCAATGGATAGAACACAAGAAATAATTAAAACAAAAAAAATTAATATGTTTGAAGTTGTAAAAGGTGAAGCAGAATTTTTAGAATTAGTAAACAGTTTAAAAAGTGATGATGAAAAATTTAAAGAATTGTTAGAGTTAGAAAATATATAAGTAGCATACATAAGTATTTTTAATAATATATTAAGATATGTAATGCTACTATCTTTTAGTTTAATTATTTGTTATCACTATTTTTAATAAATTCTTGAACTGCTTGACGTAATATATAAGAATTAGTTCTATTTTCAATCTTAGCTATTCTAGTTATATCTTCAAGCTCGTTTTTATTTATATAAGAAACAATTCTTTCAGATGCTTTTTCATCATCATTTAAAGATTTCTTTCTACCTTGTGTTTTTCTAATAGAACCATCTTTATTTAAAACTATATCTTCTTTCTTCATCTATTTCCTTTTCATAAAATTAACCTTTCATTATAACATACTGTTCTTTTTAATAATATTTAATGATTCTTAATATTTAATAGACATTCTTAAGCATTAACTGTGCTACTTAATGATAATATATGCTATAAAACAAAAAGGCTGAATTATATGAAACAATTATCTTTCATGATATCTATACTGATTTCTACTTATTCAATTTCAAGTGCTTTTATTATAGATAAACAAGAACTTAAAAAACAAGTACAAAAAATAACAAAGGTTGATGAATGATTTCTTTTATTTTAACAACAACAATAGACATATTAGTAGAATCAACAATTATGATTTTAACAATACCCTTAATCCCATTTCAATGTTAACAAAAAATCAAAATAAAGGCATAAAATGACTAAAAAAACACTAATAACTATATTAACTATATCATCACTATTCATAGCTTGTGGGGCTGATAGTAAAGTTAAAGTTAAAAATACAGATGATTTAAAAAGTACCTCTTATAAGTTTCAGAATTCGTTTGAACAGATTAATAATTTAACTATTAAAGATGATAAAAGTTGGAGTATAGAAAGCATTAAAGGTAATAAAGTAACCCTTATTAATAATGAATTAATCTATTATAAAAATGATAATGTTTTTCTCAAATCAAAAATCGTAACTGATTTCGAGGGTATCATAAAACAATCTTTATCTGAATACAACGGTAGACGTGTCAGTACAGTAAATATTTTGATGAGTAATAATATCACTAAAGATATCTGTGATAATAATTTTGCTACTCAAAGCGCACGAGATTATTTATTTTTTAATCAAGATGAAATATTTTGTTTTAATAATTTAGATGGAGCAATTAAGCAATATTATTTAGACAGATTTAAATCCATTGCTTTAATAAAAAAATATAATTTACTTGGAAAATGGCAAGATAAAAATAAAAATATTTGGAATTTTAACGAAAAAGGAGCTTGGTCTAGTTCTCTTTTTAACAAAACTGAATCAATGAAAGGAACTCTAATAATTAAAGAAAGAAATATCTTAAATTTAAAAATGGGTAGTAATAAATCATTAAAACTTTCACTTCCAATTACTCAGAAAAATGGATGCATATTATTCAAATCACATAATATACTACTCTGCAAAATCTAAATGAAAACGTTAATAAATTACTATAAAAAATCTTCAAAACGTAATTTATTAACTCTTCTTCTCTTAATACAAATAATCTCAATACTGCTACTCTTATACATATAACTCATAAACTATAACTTATCTACTATATCAATATTTATCTCTTTAAGCTATCTTAAAATCACTTTAAACACTATTCTCTTATTAAACTCGAATAACATTAATCCAATAAATAAAATTAAAATTTCATAACTCAATTACTATAAGCATTAATAATGCTACAAATTTAAATCAAAAAAACAAAAAACTTATTATAATAAAAATAAAAGGATATCACATGCAAAATCAAGAAGAAGAAATAACAATATTAAAAAAGAATCATGACGTATTAAATCAAATAAAAACATATTACTATAAAGAGATTCAAGATTATAAAAATTATGAATTATCAAAAACAAATATTAAAGATTTACGTCAAAAACTGACGCTAGAAAAAAAAGAAGGGTTCACTCATAAACTTAGAACAATCTCACTTTACACACAAGAAAAAGACCATCTTTTAAAACTTTATATCTCAAAACTTTACTTAGAAAATTTTCCTAAAAACTCTTAAAATAATTGGCATATTTTCATTAGAAAAAATATGTCTTAGTCCGTAAATTAATCTACATTTAACAATTTAAACGTCTGTAAGGACTATTCTAAGGAACTAAACTATAATCATGCTAAAAAGAATAAGTTTCTACTTAAAAACATCATCACAAATTTTATACATTATTCCTATCTCGTAATCAAGTGCATTTTCTGTAAGTTTAGCTTTATTTCTACATTCTTCATTTTTTAACATAATTGGAATTCTTTTTTTATTGATTTTTTTTGCTTCATGTAAAATTAAAAGTTTTGTGTGGATTTCTTTTCGTTTTTGTGCCTTTTTATCTTTAATACTAGTAGTATATTCATTAATTAGATTATTGATTTTATTTACTGTGATATTGATGTTTTCAGTTTTTGAGTTATCAATACTAATGGTTATATTTCCATTATTATTTCCATTTAATACAACTCCTGTGTTATTATTTGATGGTGAATCTGATGGAATAAAATTAAATGCTACTCCAATTATTGTTGCTAAAGCCGCAACTATAGTTACTTTTTTAAACATAGACATATCATTCCATTTACTATTATTATTCTTTTTTTTCAATTTTTCATCCTTATCAAATATCTCCTTGTAATAACTATTAAGTCGTATTTTATCTTTTTGTTGCTGGTTATATGCACTGTCTAATGTAAATTTTGCAATATCTGATAGTTTTGAATTGTTATTTTTACTTAAATTTTTTAGTAAATTTATATATTGGCTAGTTTCTCCAAAGATTGTCCAAAGATTATTAAAAAAACTACTCATATTACTATATGCAGAATATTTAATTAAACCATTTTCATGTTCGTATTCTTTAAAAAATTCATAATAATCATTTATAATTATAATTAAGAAATCTTGATTAAATTCTTCAATAGTATTTGTATTTGTATTTTTAATTGACAAAATAAGATTAATTAGTAAATTGATTTTTTTTGGACTAATTAATGGATTATTATATTTATGTTCATGATTTTTTTCTTTTTTGAAGAAACTTTTAATGGTTAGATAGCAAGATTTTTTTATGTACTTCTTTTCTTTTATATATAATTTCATATAATTATCAATTGTATTTTGCGTATCCATTGTTAATAAAGATGTTAAATATTCAGATGAACTATAATCATCTTTAATCATAAGATTTTGAATGAAATCATAATTACTATTATTTAACTTTAGAATATTTAAAAGATTAACTAATTCATAGGATTCTATTATGATAAAAACATTCGAGTCAAAAGTTAGTATTAACTGAATTAGTTTATATAATTTTTGACTATTAAACTTATTTAATTTTTCTATAATAGTTATAAAATTTTGAAAATTAATTATCTTTTTATTTTTACTTTGTTCCAATGAAAGACTTATTGTTTCAATAAATAATTCAATAAAGTAATCAAAATGATTTTCAACTAAATTAATAAAAAAAGCTTCATCCATTTTTGAATATCTAAATACATGCCAAAATAGTTTTTCAAAATTTTCACTTGAATTTATATATTGTAATAAATCATGTGTAGTAATATTTTTAAAAAATAGAATATATAATGGTGTTAAATTTAATGTCATAGAAGTAGAATTAACATCATCTTTAAGTTTTAAATAGCTTGTGTCATTATTGAAGTCTTGAAGAATAAATTTAAAAAACTTAGATTTTTTATCATCCTTAAATAATATATCAATTTTTCCTTCATTTTCTTCTCTATATAATTCTTCACAATAAAAAACATTGTAAAAATCTTGTTTAGTTGTTAATGATTGTAAGCTATTTTCACATAAATTAGCTTTATTTTGTTTTTGTTGTTTTCTACTTTGGTAGTTTTCATATTTTTCTACTTCTTTTTGAACATCATTTTCATGTTTCTTTTGTTGTTCTTTTTGTTTTTCCCAGAGCTTATTCATATATATTTCAAAATCATTATTTACCATTAGATATTTGTTAATACTTTCATTTAACCTCAAACGTACATAGTATTTAACATATTTTTTTATAGGATATATTTTAGAAACTTTTTTTATATCCTTTAGCGAGGGTTGAAGTAATGGCATTAAATCACTTGCTCTATGCTCATTATCAATATCTAATTGAAAATAAAATTCCCAAAAATTATCTGAAATTCTTTCAAAATCAAAGGGCATATCTTCTATATCGTGGCTAACTATATATAGGTAAATTTTCGGTTTGGACAAATAGTCAAAAATTAAACTAATTACTTCTTTTGAGTTATAGTGAAGTAATAATCCATATATAGCCCAAAGACTGATTTTATTATTCACTTCTTTAGTCTTTATATACTCAAACCATTTTAAACTATCTTCTTGTTTTAAATATGGCACTATGTATTTCAAATCTCTATATGGAATGGAGTTTAATAATGGCAATAGTTCTTCAAAATCATAGTCTGTGTAATTACAACTTACATCTTTTTTTCTTCCATATCTATTCGTGTATGTGATTCCATAAATAGATTCAAAAAGTTTTGTTTCAAAATTAAGCATTGAGATATTTTCTATATTTGTATTTAATAAATGATTCTTTTTTATAAAATCGTATAATCTAGTACTTATATTATAGTTATCAACAAACGAATATTCAAGAAGCTTTCTAGTTTTTATGTTTCCTTTTATTTCATTTTCAGATATTCTATCTTCGTCAGTAAATACCTTTTTTTCTTGATTTTTTGGCAATTGGTTATACTTATCTAAAATTTCAAATATTTCATTTTCTAATTCAACAGTGTAATTGTAGTTTAAAAGTTTTATTAGGTAAGGAAATAACACATTATCAACATTGTTTATATCAACTTTATCTCGTACTATAAGGTGAATATCTTTTAACATTTTAAAATTTAGAAGTGAATTATTATTAAAATATTTCCATTTTCCATAAATAATTGACTTTTCATGTTGTAAATTATATAGCA
Organism: Arcobacteraceae bacterium; assembly: GCA_965224485.1. GTDB lineage: Bacteria > Campylobacterota > Campylobacteria > Campylobacterales > Arcobacteraceae > NORP36. The sequence continues at coordinate 148,534 of CBDCZH010000010.1, forward strand.
TCGTAGATAATAGTTTCTCTTGTTGCTCTTTATTTAAGTTAGGATGTCTTTTAAAAATCAAAGGGTCAAATTTCACAATATCATTAAAAAAATCACTTTTAAAATTTGTTAGGTAAACAATTACTTCTTCGAATGCTTCATAAAATTTCATTTCATGAGAAAATAATTCTTTAATTTGTTTTAAATCTGTATTTTTTTTATTTATAAAATAAGCCATTAAAAATTCTTTAATTGAATCATGAAAAAAACTAAAATCAGTTCCTTCTTTTTTAAATAAAGAAGAATTAACTAATATGTGTAAGTCATCAATTGTAATTTTCTCATTATTTATAATATATAGTTCATCAGATAATTTACTAAATTTTTTAGTTGATATGGTAGTTTTTTTATTGAACATCATATAAGCAGCTAAAGAAGAAGCTTTATCTAAAAATTCAGTTCTTAATTTTTTTGGAGGTAATAATTCATCTCTTCCTTCACCTTTTACAGATAAATGCTCTTTAATAATATCAATATATATATCCGTATAATTAATAGTTTGAGTCCTATATTTATTATAATTGTCAATAATATTTAGAATAACAAGTATATTTTTTAATAAGAAATTTAAATAATTGGTTGAAATAAAATTCCAAAACTCTACAGTATTAATTCCTTTATCCTTTAATAAAATATTAATTTGCTTTTTTTCTAAATCTTTTATTTCATAAACTTTTAATGAATTGTCAATTACTTTTAATTTTTTTGAAAAGTGTTCATTCCACTCAAGTTGTCGACATGTAATTACAAATTTAATTTTTGGATTAATTCTTTTGCATTCCCCAATATAGCTACTTAATTTTTCTTGGAGTTCTTTCATAGTGACTGAAGAATGATTTCTTAAAGCTTCATCAATAGAGTCCAAAAAAATAATATCAATTTTACTTATATTTATTTCTTTAAGATTTACGGTAACTAAGTCTTGACAAATAATATTTTCTTTTTCTTCAGAATAAAATTCTAGTTGATGAGTTTTTCCTGATGCAGGTTCACCTAAGATTATAGATATATCATTTTTTAATATGCTAGGAAAATCGCAACTATCTGTATTATCTATATCTTTATATTTTCTTTTTATAAAATTCTCTATTTTTTTATTCAATATAAAATCCTTTTATCTTGATGCGATTATACACATATTTGTATGAATACTACTTCAATTAATGAAACCTTAAAACGGACTAAATACTATTACTATATATAATATAAATATATAAGTAATAATAATACACAAGTCACGACAAATCAAAAATATTAAAACTAAAAAAGAAACTCCGTGCAATTTTCTTTAGTAGATTTGGGTGATAATAGACACTTTTTTAATTGGACTAAATAGCGAATTGTCGTGCAAGTGAGCGATAGCGAACGCAGACTAAGATTAATTAGTGATTTTGGACTATGTTAATAAAAAATGGTGATTATAGACTAAATAGAATAAAGAAAATAGGAGTAGAGCGATAGCGACTTGAACCACTCGCCCAAAATGCGGATAACAAATAGCTTTCAATAACATAAAGAAAAGAATTAAGAAATCTTTAAGAATTAAATTTAAATTAAAATTTTATCTAATATAATATCTAATATCAAAACAATAAAGGACTTAAATGAGTAATAATCAATTTATCAACAATTCATTAGACAAAGCAATAGAAAATTTAGAAAATAAATACAAAAAACACATGAATAGAGATAATAATATTAATTTACATGATTTAAAGAAAATTATTCAATTTGAGATTAATAACTTAAATATCAATATATCTGAAAAAACTAATAACTCACTTGTTGATTATTTAAATATCAAAATGTCTGAAAAATATATCGATTATAAAAATGTTAATGAACTTGTTAAAGCTTTCGATAAATCATACATAGAACAATCAAAGAACCAATATAAGTATTTCATTGAAAATATCTTAAACGCTAGATATAAAGCAGATAACAGAAGATTAATACATATGAATTCTGAAAACATGAAAAAAATACAAGATAATTTTGAAATAGATGAACGAACATTTATCTCAGATAGATTAGAATCAATAGCACAAGAACCTGATATCGATATTGAAAAATTTCAAGAATTATCAAAAGAACAATTAAACTATACCATTAAAAACGATATAGATTATCTTAAAAATAGAGACAGAATAAAAGGTAATAAAATCTATACAAAAGCAAATTATCACGAATACAACAATAAAAATCGCACAGCATTATTTTTAACATTCACATTAAATAAAGGTTTCAGAAAATATACCTTAAAAAAAGAATATCAAGATTCTAAACGTAGAAAAGAAGTAAAATGGGGCGATATGAAGTTCTTAGAACTAAATAAATATCACAAAAACACACCAATTCTTGAATTACTTGATAAAGGATATAACGAATTAAATGCTAGATTAAAATATTTTAATAATAATATTCAAAAAGCTATAAGTAGACATAGAGAAAAAAACAATTCTCATGATAAAGATGAAACAATAACTAATATAACTGCTTTTGAATTTGTTAAAGCTGTACAGTTTCATACTCATTTAATTGTTTGGGTAAATGATGATGAAATTAAAATTGTAAAAGAACAATTCGAAAATTTTATGAACCATTACAATATGAATAAATACGAACGTAAAGCCCAAGATTTAACACAAATAAACCCCGAAAAAGGCTCTGCAACAACATATTTATTAAAATACATACTTAAACAAAATAAGGAAGGTGAAGCACTTGATGGTATGTCACAAGATGAAATAGACTTTTATTCAAAATCTTCTAAATTTTTCGGAAAAAAATACAAAATGATTCGAATGTCTAAATTTAAAGAAAATAAAGAAGGAGAACGCTTAACACAAGACAAAGTTAATAAGATATACAGCTATCTTAAATCAAACTACAATGAGCTTATAGAGATGATTAACGAGCAATCTAAAATACCTTTATACATAATATTAGAAAAATTTTACTTTGAAGGTATCTTTGAATTTATTGAAACAAAAAAGAAAAGAAATACAATAGATAAAAAAGCAATGAAAGAAGATTATCTTGAATTTTTAGCAAATTATAAAGATGATAATAAATCAGATATCTTAGATATGAACTCGACAATTAAAGAACTTAAATCTTCAATTAGAAGAAGACTTAAACAAAATCCAGAATCTGAAATCATATATGCAGAAAATATAATAAATCGTTTAAAAAATGAAATTAAATCTGCTGAATTTAGTAATCAAAATGATAAAGAAAATAAAACTAAACTCCCAATTATCAGAAATTTAAAGAAATATGTTTCAGAAGAAGAATTCAAAGTAATAACATCTGCAACATTTATAAAAGATGAAAAAAAGATAAATAAAATATTATCTGACTTCAATATTAATTATGAAATAGACCTTTATTTAGAGTTAGACCCAAGTACAAAAGATAATTTCTTTTACGAAGATATGTTAATAATGAACTATGAACCAATTAATCACGCAATGTATACCCTTTTAACAGCTTTATAATACTTATTAGTAGTATATAAGTTCTTTAAAAAGTATTTTGGATAAAATATCATAATAAAGTAACTAGGATGTTTATGTCTAAAAGAGAAAAAAAAATTAATAAAACTTTGTTGAGAATTGAGGCTTATTTAAAAAATGAAACGAATAATAATGACAAAGTACTTGCCAAAAAAAAATTATTAGAGGATGAATTATTCAATGCAAAAGAATCTGAAACTCACGGAGCTTTTGTAGGAGGATGGTTAAATACTACATTAGAAAAAGATAAATCAATTTTAACATTATCTGCCGCAGGAATTGGAGTATTAGTTACATTTTCAAATTCAATAAATACTAATGATTTAGTTTTATTCTTTAATTATATATTTGCATTGATGTTTTTTGTTATTGCGGTTATAACATCAATATATATATTTGGGATTAATGCAAAATATTTAATGAAGGTTATTCATAAAAAACCTACAAAAAGTATAGTTTGCTATGATTACTTACTATCATTTAGTTTTATCATGGGATTACTATTAACTATTTCTCTTGCATTTTTGTTAATTTCCGAAAATACAAATACAAATACAAATACTATAAATATAAAGAATTTAGAAAGTAAATATATTGAGCTTTTAAAAAGAAAGATAAATAAAATTGAAAGGAGTAATGAAGTGAAAGAAAAGTCTAATGAAAGTAACTTGCGAAGTAAAGCACAAAAAGAAACTTACAAAAGTAGTGTACCAATTAAAATGCAAGATAGAACCCATAACGATGCAGGGGGATTATTTCCTCCAAAAGATAAAGATAAAAAAGGAAAATAAATGACCGAAAATGAGAGAGAAGAGATAATTAATGACAACCCAACAATAACTGATGATGGTGATGACAAAATAATAGAAACCCATGACGATGCAGGGGGATTATTTCCTGTAAAAGATGATTCACCAGATGATGATTGAAAAATAAAGAGAAGCCTAAAAACTTCTCTATTCACCTAAAGTCATAAATATACTTAAAAAGAGAACATTTATTTAAAGATTAACAAAAAGTAAATATTATATTCGCTCATCAAATTTAATAAAAATCCTCAAAAAATCTAATATCAGTAGTTTACTTTTACCCTTAAATATTCTATCAATCCTTCCCTAATGTCTTTTGGAAAAGAATTCTTAAAATTAACTTAATTTATTTTTGAAACTATTATAATGATAGAAACAAAATAAAAGGCATACAATGAAAAAAAATTTATTAATTACAGCACTATTTGCAATTACATCAATGACATTAAACTTATCCGCAAATGATAAATTTGAAACAATATACGTTAAAAATCAAGATTTAACGCAATACCTATACGAAATTAATAAAGGTGGTTCAATTAAACATTATCTTTTATCAAAACAAGAATTTGAAAAATTAAATGATTTAAAAAATTCTACATATAGTGAAAGAGAACTTGAAAGAAAAAGAGCTATTGATTCAAACTTAGAACGTAAAATCAAAGTTCTATATGATATAAAAAACGCATTTCTTGGAGATGTCAAAGAAACTAATAAACTTTTAGAAATAATAAAAATTTTAAAAATTAAACAAAAACAAAATCGTAATGATATGACTATGATTTATAATAAAATTCCAAATAATCTAACTTCAAAAATTGGAGTAGGACAAATAATAAGAGAAAATCATGAAAGAAACTAAAGCATTAAAAACTAAATTAATTAATAGATTGATACAAATATCAAACTATCCTTTAAAAAATGGTGTTAGAAACGAAGATAATAAATCATATAAAGATTATGATTTAAAAACAAAAACAGATTTATTAAATTTAACAGTAAAAGAAATTAATGAATATAAAATTGTAGGATATTCAAGTACAGCGTATCAAGAACATTTTAAAATTTATATTCACAGAAAAAAAATTAATATATTTCCAACAATTTTACATTTAATAAAAAGAAAGAATTAGTTATGACAAGAGAAATTATAGAAGATATAGTATATTCAACGATAATAGAAGAGTTTAATATTAATGAAGAAGAAATAGATGAATTTATTGATTTATTTGATGAAAATGAATATCACTCATTAACTGAAAATCAAATAATATTAGAAACAGAAAGTTATTTCGATGAATTATATTCAAAGAATTACATTTAATAAAAAAGTGAAGCCTAAAAAACTTCTCACTCACTTAAAACTAAATAAAAAATCACAAACAAACTTAAAAACAGATAAAGAAATAGACATATTCACAAATTTAGCTTATGCATTCAAAAATTTAAGTTTATATTAAGATTAAATATGTAATTATATCCTTATCAAAAAATTATTTTTGATAATCGTTTCAACTTATCCTAATAACATTAAAAACAACCTCTCACCTCGACATTAATTTTTAGAGGATTCAAGTTCCATGTAGTTATTCAAGACACAGTTACAATAAACATAATATATATATGATTTAAGCTAACTCTGTTAACCAATACTCACAAGGTACACTCACATGAAAAAAATTCAAATAACAACAAATGAAATCGTTTTAAAAGAAGAACTATATACATATGAAATTGAACTTACAGAAAATCAATTTACTGAACTTACAGAACTTCAAATAATTAATCCTTACGCAATATATACATTCTTTCATAAAAACAACATACAAGAAAAACTAATAAAAAAAGAAGATTCTACTACGCTAGAAATCTATTCTGATAAAACTACTTTTGAAATTAAAGGAGCTTAATTATGGATAGAATTTCATTAATAGAATCACTTAAAACTATATCAGAAATAAGAGTTCGTAATTACGCTAGAGGTGGTAAGAAAAATTATAAATCTTTAGGATTAAAAACTCAAACAGATTTAATAAAACTATCTAACAAAGAAATCAGAAATTATAAAAGATGTGCTTATTCATCAAATAGTTATCATAAAAGATATGACATATATATTCATGAAAAAAATATATCATTAATATTAAAAACACATTTAATAAAACAAATCACATTAGATAACACTTGGCAAAAAATTGAAGATTCATCCACTCTTGAAAAGAAAGGGGCTTAATTATGAAAAAAGTTCAAGATAAAAAATTTTTAAAATTTGTAAAAAATACAATCGATGATTTAATTAAAACTCTTCCTTTAACAAACGAAATGATTATGTATTTAAAAGAAATTTATAATGAAAAAGAATTAACAATTATAAATGTTCAAAGCTTATATATTATTATTGAAACTAGAAAAGAAAATATGGAATATATAAAATCAATCCAAGATTTAGGAACTTTTAAAATTATCAATAAAGAACATAAATATATGGAGTCATTTATAAATAAATATTTTAAGTATGAAAAATTATTATCAGGTTTAGAAACAATAAGTATTAAGGATATATGATGAATACAAACGATAGAAATAGTTATCAAGACATAAACGAATTAGTAGAAATTATTTATAATGATAAGTATAATCACTATTTAATTAATAAAACAATATTTAAAGTTTTAGAAGTTTTAAAAAAAGAATTTAAAAATAAAAAAATAAATCAATATAAAAAAATAAATTCTTTGTTAAAAATGTTTGAAACGAAAGAAATCAGAATGGGTTATTATAAAGAAGATTATAAAAATAGTTTTTACAATAGTTATATTGTTTTTTTTGTAAATGGCACAGAAAAAAAATTTTATTTTAAAGAAAGTTTTGAAGAAGAAAAGATTATAAATAATTCAGAAGAACTTAATAAAGAAGAAATTTTAAATCATTTAAAAAATAAAATTGAATTATTTAAAGAACTTGAAAAAATAGAAGAAAAATGTGATTTTTTAAAAGATAGTTATTATTATTGTTATCAAGAATTTTTTAATATAAATTACAAAGGTAAGTTATTAAGAATGTAAAAAATCAACACGTTAACAATATTAAAAAACCATGCAAAATTAAAAGAAGAAGAGAAATTAAAACCTCTCTTTTGTAATATAGACACCCCTTAAACCCCTCAAAATATTTCAATCATTCATTTACTCATTAAATCATAAAAACGCTATATAAGACAAATTTATAAAACTTTTAAAAAGTTGTAATTTTTTAGCACTAAAATCAAAAAAACAACAAAAACAACAAAAATTTAAATATCTTTCAAATATAAATATTTCAACAAACCCCACAACATAGGTATTTAATAATAAATAAAAAAGAATTTAAGAATTCTTTAAGAAAAATAAATTAATTTAAAATAAAAACATTATAAATAGAGATAAGAAAGTTAACAACTTAACTTTTAAAACTAAAAATTAAAACTTAAAGGGTCAAATATGATTGAAAATAAAACAGAAAACAAAACAGTAGAAACGATAGAAAAGAAAGATGAAGGATTTACTTCTTTTTATGATGTGAAAATGCAAGGTATCTTAACAGATTATGAAATTAAAGAAGATGAATCAGTTCAATTGTTATTTAATGAAAAAGTTCAATTAGAAGATAACATGGGAATGAAATTTGTTCAACATTCAGTTAGATTAAGAATGAGTAGACAAATTCTAAAATCAGAGTTAGAGTCATTGTTAAATACAACAATTGAAGTTAATGATGTTACTGAAATGCATTCTTATAAGAAAATTGAAGAAGGTGTATACGACTTTTCTAAAATTGAAAAAACAACTTTCTCTGCAACAACTTTCAAAAAAATTACAGATAAAGTCGAAGGTGATTTTAAATTATTTAGAATGTTTGAAATAGCAAAAATTGCAAATGTAGCACCCTTAACTGATTGGAATCAAAAAACAAGAAAAAACACAGTTAAAAAAGGTGAATGTTTAGTTCAATATTACGTTAAAAATGGGAATAAAAACACATTACATAATATCAAAGTTATAAGCTTAGATTATAAAAATGGTTTATCACTTGTAGGTAAAAAAATCAAAGTTCTTGATTATAGAGAAGGTAAAACTCCATCTTGTACAAGAATAGAAAGATTATAAGGGCTAATCCCCCTTATTTAAATCATGAAAATTATAATGAACATCTCAGAAGTAGATTACGAACAAATAGAAATATTATTATCTTACAGTCCATATTCAACAATAGAAGAATTTTTAATAGATTCTTTAAATTCACTCTCAAATTATACAAACTTTCAAGAATCAAATAATCTAAGAATTATAGAAATCAAAAAGGAGAAATTATGAAAAGTAAAAAAGAAAAACAAGAAAAAAAATCAGTACGTATTCACATGAATGTAACTCCAAGTGAAGCTAAATTAATTGACTCACGTAATTTCGAAAACTTACCTTCTCAAATGTTCGCTAAACAATGTTTATCAAAATATTTAAATATAGAATTATCAATATAAAAACAAAGGACTAATATGAAAAAATTAAATTTAATCTTAATAATTACAGCATTAATAATAACAAATATACAAGCAAACTATTATTTTCCATTAGATGTAAATGAGGAGGTCAATAAGAATTATATCGATGAAAAAAACCAAGAACAAGACGGACGCTTAGACGCATTAGAGCTACTTAATGGTGGTGGTTCAACAGATTTAACAACAGTAAATGAAAATATTGCTAATAACTCTACAAGGTTGGATTCAAAAGATATAGTAGATAATAGTCAAAATAGTAAAATTTCTAATAATACAAAGTCTATAGAATCATTGAAAAAATCATTAATTAATGAACGTAAATTTACACGTAAGCTTGTTAATAAAGCTACATCTATGACTATTGCCATGTCTTCATCATTTCAGTTTCAAAACTCTAATAGAAGCTTTAATTTTGCGGTTGGAGCATATAATAATGAATATGCAATAAGTTCAGGAATAGCATTTAAAATTAAACAAAATACAGTTATAAGTATGAAAATAGCAACTGATTCTTCATTTAATGTAGGAGCATCAATAGCAGTAGCCGTAAACTTTTAATGTAAAAAATAACTCTTAAAACTCTCAAAAATGACTAAATCAGGTAAATTAAAATTTTACCTTTTTTAAACAATCACCATTTTAAGCCATTTATAAAAAGAATTCATAAAATAATTAAGTTTATTTCCAACTTTTAAAACTTTAATTTATACTATAGGTAGAAAAGAAAAAGGCTTAAAATGTATGAAATTGAAAGAAAACAGATAACACCAATCGCAAAATTTATTTATGCGTCAACAGCAATAATGGCTATGTATTTAGTTGTAGAATTATTAGAAATATTCTCACTAATATAAAAAAGGAAAATAAATGATTAAAAGCATATTTAAACTAATATTTGATTTATTAAAATCACTATTTAAATTACACATTCAAAAATATTTAGTTCTCATATTCGTAATAGGATTGATATCACCATTTTATAAATTTTTAATAACTGATATAGATTCAAATTTAAAAGAATTAATAATAGTTCAAGAGAATAAAGAACTTAACGAAATTGAAATTATTTCTCAATGTATTAGTAAAAAAGTTATCGTTAATACTAATCTTAAAAAAGAGATATCAAACAAAAACATAAATGTTAATAGTAATAAAAACAGCTTAAGTAAGTACACAAAAAACGAATGTAATAAATTCTATATTACACATAAAAATAATACAAATATACAGAATAATTATTACAAACAATTTTTACCTTATTTGATGGTTTTCTATTTTATATTAAGACTAATTACAAAAAGGTGGATATAAAAATGGCAATTAAAAAAGAACAAGAACAAATAGAATTTGAAACAATGTCTGAAAAGCTAAGTAAGCAAAAATTTAGAACAACAGAATCATCAATAGATTTAAAATTATTCAATAATAAAGGTGAATTAAATACAAAGAGAATTAATAAACTTTCATTGTATCCAAGTTCCTTATTATTGCTTTTAATGACGTATGTATACATTAATGTATTATTTTTAATGAACAACGCTCACGCTGATTTAAACACGTTTACTCAATGGTATATTATGAAAGATTTTGCAGATAATATATATTTAGTAGTTATAGAAAATTATACATATTCAAATTTTAATGAATACATTTTATTAGCAATTTTAATAGTATCAATTACAGTATTTATATTAATTAATAAAAGAATCAAATCAAAAATAGAAAACAAAAGATTTATAACCGAAGTACTCCACAATGTTGGGTTATCAGATAAGATTTATTTTATTAAAAGTGAAGATAAAGAAGATTATGAAAGATATGTGTTCAGAATGTATAAACACGCAAATTTCAACGGTTTAATGACATCATTTGAAGCCAATTCAAAAAAAGAATTTTTAATTTTAACAAAGTTCGAAGATGTGTTTTTTGAACCTGATAAAAAAGATAAATCAATCTACTATTTAAATATCATTAAAGTTCCTTTTCCAAGCATGTTTGATGAAGAAGTCGCACAATTAAATAAAGATTTAAATACTAAACACAAACAAAAAGGTAAACATATTTTAGGCTATACAAACATAGCAGTAAAAGATGTAAAAGGTCTTACACAAAAAAAAGTAGGGAATTTATTTATTGATTATTTCGATTTAGATGAAATATTAATCCACATGTTGACAATTGGTGCAGCGGGTTCAGGTAAATCAGTTTCATTTGCAAATACTTTGAATACACATCTAAATAATCTTGATAAAACAGCTATTTTATTTATACATGATGCAGGTTCAGTAGAGAATGTAAAAGTTCAAAAGTGGATAGATAATCATCCTCAAAAAGAATATTTATCTAAAAAAATATATACATCTTCAACACTTGATGAATTAGAAAAAATTCTTATTAAATTAAAACTTATATACGAATATAGAATTTTAACAATGAATAAAAGTGGCGATAATTTATATCAAGGTAAAATGATAATTTTAAAAGCAGATGAAGTTAATATAATGATGACAGCACTATCTGACACAACTTCAGCAATTGGAAAACAAGCTAAACGTATAGATAAATTCATTGAAGATTTTGCATTATTATTTAGAAAAGCTCACATATATTTAGATTTTATGGGTCAATCTGATTTAGTTCAAGATAATTTTAATAGTACTGTAAAAAAACAATGTCAAATCAAGTTTGGTTTAAAAAATGATGGTTATATCGCAACAGAATTTTGTAAAATCGCACAGGAAGAATCTAATTATCATCTAAACGAATTTAAAAAAGGTGAAGTACTTTTATATAACTCAAATAATCAAGATTACACTAAATTTCTAGGTGCTTACGTGGGTGATGATTATTTAGATAAAAATCATTCAAAAATAACAGAAGTAGAACCTCACATTTTAGATTTAGAGATGTATGACTATGTAGAACAGTTAGAAGATAAAACTTGGGCTGAATATTTAATCGTTATGGATAAAGAGAGAAAAGGTTTAACAAGTAAAGAATTAGAAAAATTAGACGTAGAAATCAATGATTATAAAGAGCTTCTTCAAAATAATATTAAAGAATTATCAAAAGGTATATTTTTGCAATTAGATAAAAAAACCTTTGAATTAATTGATAAAGATAAATACAGAAAAAATAAAGACAGTAGTTATCAAATACCAAAAAAAGAAGAACCTAAAGTTTTAGATTTAGATAAAAAAGAAGAAGAAAAACCTGAAATCACAAATGATTTTAATTACATTAAAAAAGAAATATCAAAAGCAACTGATGAAGAGACACAAATTTTCTTAGATGAATCAGAGGAAGAACAATACCAAATAGAAAATAATAATATTGATTTAGATGAAGAATTATTAGAAGATTTTGATGATGAAGATTTAGCATTAAATAAGTTTATTTTAGAAAAAGAAAAAGAGTTAAAAAATAAAAATAAAATAGTAGATACTGAAGATTTAACATTTTAGATATCGTTTCATTATTAATCTTTATAATATCAGGACAAAGGGTTTAATAGCCCTTATCTCAATAAAAAGGTATATATAATGAATGAAGAAGAATTAAATAAAACAATAGTACGCATGATAAGAGAAGATAAAGTATTAGTTCAACAAATCAATGCATTAAATGATTACGGTATTGAATTTAATGAAATGACAACAAATGTTTATGAAAGAGTTGAAGATTATCAATTTTATAGAGAGATAAGTATTCAATATCTTAATCCTAAATTTACAAAATCATTCTTAAATAGAAAACAAATCTCAAATATTGATTTTGAATATAAAGACTATCAAATTGTTATTAATAGTTTAGAATCAGAAGAATTCACATTAGATAATAAACTATTGTATGACAGAATAGAAACTATGAAATCTCAAATGAAATCATTAAATCTTGATGATGATGAAAGTGAAACTAGTCCTTCAAAACTTTTAGAAAAAGAGCAAGATAATATTGATGAATTAAAAGAACAGAATCTAATTAATACAAGAAAATTAAAAAATGAAATAGAAGATACTTTAAATTTTATGTTGCAAGATTTAAAAAGAGATACTGAAAATTTAGTAGAAGATATTCATGATGTTATTGAAGCATATAATAAGAAAAAAGGTAATGATTTAACTATTTTAGAAGAACTTAAAAACTATTTTAGTTCAAGAGTTAAAAAACAAGTAGCTAAAACTTTTACGAATTCTTACAAGTTTAAAGTTAATGCATTAAAAGTAAAAATCAGAGGTTGTACTGCAAGAATAATTTCTAAAAAGAATTCTATGTCAAGTAAAAATATTTTCGATTGGTTTTCAATTATTGATGAAATTAAACAAATAAAATTAGAACGTGATATTACAAAAGATAAATATAAAATGATGAAAAATTCTTTACCTTATTTTATCGAAGAATTAGAAGAATTGATTAGTATGAAATTTGATGAACTATTGTTTTATAAATTCTCTGTTGCTGAAAATAAAAAAGAGGTAAGAATCTCTAAAACAGAACTCTATAAAATATCGCTTCATGATTATAATAATCTTGTAAATAAATATCAAATTTAGCTTTTAAAACTCTCAAAAACAACAAATTAGGTAAGTGTAAAAATCTTATCTAATTTAACAATCCCTATTTAAAGCCATTTCTAAAAAACATTTAAAAATAATTAATATTAATACTCACTTTTTAAAAGTTCTATTTATACTTATAGAAACAAACAAAAGGATTCAATTATGAATAGAAATCAAGACAGTTATTCAAGCCCAAGTTTTCAAGCAAATGATAAAAAAAGAAGAGCTTTAAAAAGAGCTTTTAAATCAGAATAAGAATTAAAACAATAAAGAGAAGCGTAAAAACTTCTTTTTTCTATCAATAACACTCATAATCATCAAATAAGCTTACTTATACAACTTTAATTAAACAATCTTCTCATTATTCATATAATAAACAAAAGAGCTATAAGGAGCTAATTATGTTTAAAATTATTAAGTATTATTATTATGGAATCAAAAAAATCATTCAAGCATTTAAAGACATAGATAAAATAAAATTTAAGCGTTATGAATTATCATCTAAAAGATTAAGTGAACTCAAAAAGTATGTAAAAGAGAATCAAAGTGAAGAATATGAATACATTGTATTAACTATAGAACAGTATCAAAAACACAATAATGATTACTTAAACGCATATCTTAATAAAATCTATTATTACTATCATAATAATAAAAAGAATTCAAAAAATAATTAAGAAATAACTCTTAAAACTTTCAAAACTTTTATAATCTTTTATGTAGTTAACAAAAACAAAATAAAGGATTCTACATGAATAAAACAAAAAAAACAGTAGCAGTATTATTAAGTTTAAGTGCATTAAGTTTAAGTGCAAATTGTATCGATATGACAAATAATTTAATCTGTGAATTTGACGATGAAACTATTAAAAGTTCTCATAAAATTGATGGTATAAAATATTTGTTAGGTAAAAATAAAAAAGTTGAAAGTATGGAAGTTAATTTAACAAATAAAGATAAAACGATATATCTTAATTTATCAACTTACCCAAATTTAAAATCATTAAAATTGACTAAAAACCCCACTTCTAAAGTATATATAAAATTTCGTAGCATAATGATTCAAATAGAAGATAAAAAAGTAGAGCTAGAAAATTCCAAATATTAAAGTATATTTCTTATTCTTAAATATAAAGCATTTTATAACGTTTTCACATATGTAGAAATATTATATTTAATGTATTCATTTAGGTAAAATACTATAAAATAATTGTTCAATATATTAAAAAAGGTTATATATGAATAGTGCAGGTAGATTACATAAATTATTATGTCATTTTGTAAGTGGAAATGTTGTTTTCGAAACTGTTTTTAGAGAGAAATATTCTATTGATACTACAAATAGAATTGAAGTAATAAGTTTTGTGTATGCTATAAATAAAGAAATAGAACAATTATATAAAGATTTAGAAACAATCAATAAGCACAATAAATATAAAAAAGATATAGATAAACTTTACACAATATTTGATACACGTCCAATTAATACAAATATCAATGGAATTCTAAGTACTGTTGAAATTGGAAAATTAATAGTGAGGTTAGAAAGTTTAGAAGATTTACTTGAAAGTTCAAATATTTCTGAAAATATGCTTGAAGAAGAAAAAATATCAGATATCTTAAATTCACTTGATTTACTAATTGAAAAACTTACTGAATTAAATGGTGAAGAATCCGTATATATATCCAAAATATTAAAAGAAATAATATCTAATTTAAAAACATATAAAGTGAATGGAATTAAAACAATAGAGAAATCTTTAGAAAAATTATTTTGTAAATCAAAATTTATTTTAGAGTATTTACCTGACGAGTATAAAAAAGATTTTAATTCTTTACTTGGTAATTTATATGGAATATGGACTCTAACAAAAAAATACGGGAAAAAACCAATTGAATATGCAAAAAAACAATTTGATGAAAAGCAATTAGAAGAAACAATACTTGATGCAGAAATTCAAGAATAAATTTAATTATTAAGTTAGGAATGTTAAAAATGAATAAAAAAGAATTTATAAAAATATTTACAAGTGGTTTAAGAAAATTAAATAAAAAAGATGTTGATGCAAATTATTTAATGCAATTGAAATATGAAAATTTACCAAACTCATTATTTAAATACTGTAGTTTTGATGAAAATAATCGTAATGTGAGTAATCTTAAAAAAGATATTGTGTGGATGAATAGTCCCCTAAACTTTAATGACCCCTACGAATTTACTTATAGTGTAAATTTAGAAAAAGTATTAGCACATGAATATTCTAATAAAATAAATATTTTTGCAGACGTACATATAAGAGATTTTTCAGTAGATGACTTAAACAAAATGGTTAATGATAGTAATACTTATGATGTAATTATTGAGAACTTACTGAAGGCAGGAAAAATTACAAAAGCAAAGATAGAAGATTTTGAAGCAAAATATATTGGCGTGATTAAACAATCAATAGATAGCGATGATATTAAAAAAATGTATAAAGTATCATCATTTGCAGAAAAAAATGATTTATTATTAATGTGGAGTCATTATGCACAAAATCATACTGGATTTTGTATTGAGTATGATATAAATTCTTTACCATTTGATAGTCTAATAACAGAACGTTTATATCCAATAGTTTATAGTGATGAACTATTTGACACCACTGATTATTATTTACAAGAAAAGGATAAAACACAAAATATTGATTATTTACTTGAAGGAATGCTAAGGAAATCTTTAGAGTGGGAGTATGAAAAAGAATGGAGGTTGGTTGTATTAGATACTTCAGAGGTAGGAGTAGAGTTTAATATGCCAAAAGCAAAATCAATATATTTGGGTTCAGAATTTGATGTAGATAATCTTAATAAACTTTATAATTTCTGTAAAGACAATAACATTAATTTATATCATATGAAATTAGATAAATCCGAATATAAATTAACACCAAAAAAATTAATATAACCCAATTTGAACCAAAATGAACAAGTTTAACTGGTCTAAAAAAATGTCAATTTTGATTTCTGACTTTTAAGACCCACCAAATAAACTGTACTGACACTAAGCACTATAGGGAAGGTATAATAATGTTTAAAGTCAAAAGTATAAACAGAACAATTAATTATATAAAAGTTCTTAAAAACGATGTAGTAGTATTCTATAAGCTATTTAATATAAACTCAAATCAATTTTTCGCAGAACATGTATAATTTTATAGATTTAGCGATTCATTTAAAAAGTAAATAATATAATATATCTATGTTAGACATAAAAATCTAGCATACATTCATTTAGTCATTTTGTTAAAACATTAGACCTCTTTTCACACTTAAAGTGCAACATAGAGTAATGTAAGATGTAAGGCTGATTGATATACAATTTAAGCTCAATATCTTGCAGGATAAATGGAGCATTAAATGGAAAAGTATAAACAATTAACCTTAGGTTTAAGGTATCAAATATTTGCTTATAAAAACGAAAATTATACACAATCTAAAATTGCAGAGTTACTAGGTGTTAATAAATCAACCATATCAAGAGAGCTTAAAAGAAATAGTAACAATGATTACTACAGTCCTGAGGATGCTCATATAAGTGCTGTCTCTAGAGACAAGTTTAAAGATAGGTATCACAAGATAACAAAGAAGTTAAAACTAAAGATTGGCAAGTTATTAAAAGAAGGATTATCTCCTGAGCAATTAACAGGAAGACTAAAACTACATAAAATAGCTAATATATCTTATGAAACAGTATATAGGTATATTTATGCAAATCAAATAAGTGGTGGAAGATTATATAAATATTTAAGACATAAGAACAAAAAGTATGGAAATAGAAGTAGTCAATATAAAACAAGAGGTCAAATAAAGAATAGAGTTAATATAAGTCAACGAGCTAAAATAATTGAGACTAAAACTAGATTTGGAGACTTTGAAGTAGATACTATTATTGGGAAAGACCATAAAGGTGCAATTGTTACATTAGTAGATAGAAAGAGTAAGTTTACACTAATGAGGATAGTTGAATCAAAACAAGCTGGTGCAGTTACGCAAGCTATTATAGAGTTGTTATATCCAATAAGGAATTTAGTTCATACCATTACATCAGATAATGGCAAAGAGTTTTCTTATCATGAAGAAATAGCAAAAGAATTAAATATAAAGTTTTATTTTTGTGATCCTTATTCATCTTGGCAAAGAGGATTAAATGAACATACAAATGGATTGGTGAGAGAATATATTCCTAAAAAATCAAGCTTTGAGAATGTAAATAATACTCAAATACTTATAATACAAAACAGGTTAAATAATAGACCAAGAAAGATACTAAAATATTATACTCCGAATGAGATATTTTTGAAGGAAGTTTCAAGAAAGATGGTGGCATAATTTTGCCTATATTTGTTGCACTTTAGAGTTGAATTGGCGAGATTAGTAAGAATAAAAAAAATTAAGCCTTTTATAAAAATTCTTACTAGTTTATTAATTCATGTAAAAAAAAATCATAAAATAATAAAATCTCTTAGAAAACTCTTTAAATTGTTGAATACTGTAGAAAAATTGTGTTTTTAACATGAAAAATATTGGAAAGTACTATAAATAGGGATTTAAAATGGTGCACCTGAGAAGATTTGAACTTCCACTCCGTTAAGAACGAGCCCCTCAAGCCCGCGCGTCTACCGTTCCGCCACAGATGCAAATATAAATAGATTTGAATACTACACTTAAGCTACTTAATTAAAAATTAATTTGCTAGTATTCTTTTGGGTATTGATAAAAAGAGCAAAAGCTCTTTTTATCTTTTGTCTTTCTTTTACTCTTCTCTGAACTCTTTCTCATTTACAGTATCTAATATTCTTTGTGCAATAGAAGATGTATCAATTGCAATATCATGTGTTTTACTTGCAACAGAAGCATTATTTTGCGTTTGCTGATCAAGTCTATTTACCACATTATTTATTTGTTCAATACTTGTAGTTTGCTCATTTGAAGAAGTTTCAATATCTTTTATGATTTTAGTACTGCTAGAAATATTTTCATTTAAAGCATCATAACCTTTAATCATTTCATCTGCAATTTTTTTACCAGAATTTGTTTTAGTTGTTGCACTTTCCACTAATTCTTTTATTTCTCTTGCCGCATCAGCCGATCTTGCTGCAAGATTTCTTACTTCTTGTGCTACAACTGCAAAACCTTTTCCAGCTTCACCAGCTGTTGCTGCTTCTACTGCTGCATTAAGGGATAAAATATTTGTTTGAAAAGCAATTTGATCAATGACTGTAATTGCATCAGCAATTGATTGTGTTTGCTCATTTATTTCATTCATTGAAGAAACAGTTGAGTTTGCTAAATCTTGACCATATTTAATAGCAGTAGATAATTCACTTGACTTATTAGACATTGTTCTTATTCTTTGAGTATTACTTACAACAGTAGCTGTTATTTCTTCTAAAGCAGCAGCTGTTTCTTCTAGTGATACTGCTGTTTCATTTGAAGATGTATTTAAAATGTCTACATTTTCAAGTAGTATTTTTGAGCTTGATGAAAGAGTTAAACCATTTGATTTATTTTCTTGAAGCATTTTGTTAATTATTTGATTTAAATTATTTAAACCTTTGGAAATATTACCTGTAGGATTTGAAATTAGCTCTAAAAAGTTAAGTTTTGAATATTTTTCTAGTGCTGATAAAATTTCATTTATATCTTTATCAATATTCTTATTTAAGATATCTATCATGTCATTTAAAATGTGTTTTAGTTCATTTAAAGATGCAGTTGAAGACTCTTTTTGTACATGGTAATCTAATTTACCATCTTTTACTCTATTTACTACTCTTTTTACATCTTCAATTAGTTCTCTATCTTTATTAATATTGATAGCTACAATTTCCATCTCTTCATCAATTATTTTTCCCATACTTCCAAACTCATCATTCGTTTTTATATTAAGTTTATTGATATTTTTTTCTTTACCTTTTAAGTATTGAAAGAAAGTATATAAACCTCTATCTAATGTTTGTAAAGGAGATAATATTTTATTAAAACAAAATATAAGAATAATAATATCATTACTAATAAAAGTAAGTATAAAAAAACTTGTTTAATTAGCTGTGAATTTATTTCTGCAAAAGCTTTTTGCTTATCCATTTGAATTGTTAAATACCAAGAAGTAACTGGAATTTTACTATAAGAAATTAATTTTTCTTGTGAATTAGTTTTTGCTATACCAAAATCAGAATCTTTTTTGCTTTTAATTTGTTTGAAAAGATTATGTTTTTTATTAAGAAGTTTTTTATTCTTATGTATTAATGTTTTTCCTTCTTTATCTAATAAATAAGCAAAACCACCATTTCCTACATTAACATTTAATATTGTACTAACAACTGTATCTAAGAAAATATCAGATCCAATTACTCCTAATATTTTATCATCTTTAATAAAAGGTGAAAAAACAGTTACTACTAGTTTTTTCGTTGATATATCTACATAAGGTGCAGTTACCCCAGCTTTTTTATTTTTTAATGCTTGTTTATACCAAGGTCGAGATCTTGCATCAAAATTATCCTTACTTACTCCTAAATAAGAACCATCAGCCATTAAAAAGTCACCAGTACTTTCAAAACCAATATATAAATCTGCAAATTTTCCTGCATCTTTTGCTAATAATAATGTCTTAATTATTTCATTATTATTTATATTTAGTTCTGTAAGGGGCATGTTGTTTTTAACTGCATTTACAATATCAATTTTACTTTGTAAATAGCTATTAATAAACTTTGACGTTTGTTTTGATAAGTTCAATTCTTTTTGCTTAACTAGATTAAATTTAGAATTGTATTCATTTGTTGTATTGTAAAAACCAAGTACAAAAAAAGAACAGGAGATGCTTATTAACAAGAGCATTAATATTTTTGCTTTTATACTATTTTTTTTCATTTTTTATCCTTCTAATTGTTTACTTAATTATAACTAAAAATAATTTAATAATAAGATTAGAATAATAATGAAATAAAGAATAATACTTAGATAAAAAATACTAAAAAAAAGCCAAAGAAAATAAATTCTTCGGCTTTTATGTTTTGCTTTTAGTTTCTAAAAAATTTAGAGACTATCCTAAGAAAGGATTTGCGAATAATGCAATAATAGCAAATACAAGTGTATAAATTACTTGTGCTTCGATCATTGCTAAAGCAATGAACATTGTAGTCATAAGTTTTCCACCTAAACCAGGGTTTCTAGCAGTACCAGCAATAGTTGCAGCAGCAGTACTACCCATTCCAATAGCTCCACCCATAGCAGCAAGACCTAGACCAACAACAGCAGCAAGTACTGAGTAAGATTTTAACATTTCGTTTGCAACTGGATCAGCAGCAAAAGCTACACTTGCAAGAGCAAGCATTAAAAGAACAATTTTTTTCATTTTTTTTCCTTAAAATTTATTACTTATAAAACATCTTCGGATAGCGTAACTAAACTATAAAAGTCTAGCAATACTTACATAAATGCAAATATTTCCCTACTATTGTTTTCATAAGTGTGTATTGTACTTAATTTATATTTAAAAAAGGTTTATACAGCTTTTTTTTATATAAAAAAGTAAGAAAAAAATCAAATCTTTTTTTAATATTTTTAATGTATAATAAAAAAAATTACTTTATAAGGTTTAAAATGAAAAAATTCCTAGTTATATTATTTGTCTTACTTACCACTCTAGTTGTGGGAGTTTACACTTTATTATTTACAAGTTCAGGAAACTCTATTGTTTCATCATTTATAGAAAACAAAGCAAATGAGCAGAAAAATGTTTCTTTTAAAGTTAATGCTTTTACTCTTACAACTTCTTCTATTAACTTTGATGCAAGTGTTGATAATAATTCACATATTAAAATAAATGGTGAATTATCTTTATTAAATCAAAGTGCAAATTTGAGTTATGATATAAAAGTAAAAGATTTATCAAAACTTCAAAAACTAACAACTAAAAAACTAAATGGTAGTTTTAATACACAAGGAACAATAATAGGTGATAGAGAACTTATGAATATAAAAGGTGTTTCTGATATTTTCTCAAGCTCTACAAAATATTCTGCTTCTTTGGTTAACTTAGAGCCAAAAGATATTTCACTTTTTGTAAAAAATGCAAAAATTGAAAAACTTTTATACTTATTAAACGAACCTTCTTATGCAAGAGGTTTGATTAATATTACTGCAAATATTAGAGATATGAAAGGGAAGATAGTAACTAAACTATCACAAGGTTTACTTAATAATAAAGTAGTAAATAAAAAGTTTGAAATGAAGTTAAGAAATCTATTAAGATTTAAAGGTGATATTGTTACTTCTTTAAGTAAAAACAGTGCTAGTACGAAAATTGATTTTTATACAACAATGGCAAATGTTTTTGTAAAAAAAGCTGTTTTTAATTTTGATGATGCTTCTTTAAATAGTGATTACAAAATTCATATTTCAAATTTGGCAAAACTTTACGACCTTAGTGCTACTAAAATGAGAGGAAATATTGTAATTAATGGAGAAGTTAAAAAAGACAAAAACTTGCTTCTTACAGGTTTCTCAAACCTTTTAGGTGGAAAATTAACATATAAACTTAATAATGATGATTTTACTGCAAAAATAAAAGACCTTAAAGTTTTAGAAATTTTACATATGCTTTATTATCCAGAGTTCTTTACTTCAAGAACCAATTTAGATATTGATTATAATCTGCTTTCTAAAAAAGGTAAAATCGAGGGTAAATTACTTGAGGGACAATTTTTAGCTAATAAGTTCTCAAGTATAATCAATCAAGTTGCTAGATTTGACATGACTAAAGAGGTTTATGATCATGTTATTTTAAAAAGTGATATTAATAAAAATATTATTAAGTCTGTTCTTGATATGAAAAGTAAACATACTTCTATAAGTATTCCTTCTTCTTTAGTGAATCTTGAAAAAAACAGTGTTCAAGCTTTAGTAAAAACTAATTTAAAAGGTATAAAGTTTGATACTAAAATATCTGGTGATTTAAATAGTCCTGATATTAAAGTTGATACAAGTAAATTAATAAGTTCTGCTGCTAAAGCTAAAGTAAAAGAAAAAATAAATAAAACAATTGAGAAAAAACTTGGTGGAAAAGCTGGAGAGTTATTAAAAGGTTTTTTTAAATAAAAGAGAGTGTAAACTCTCTTTTTGAAATTTAGATTTAGATTATTGAAAGGAGGAGAAAAAACAATATTCTAAATCCTAAAAAGTATTATTCTTGTTTTCTGGTATTACAATTATAATATCTCTTCCTTAACGAAACTTTACAAAATCTTAACCGAATATTAATACAAGTCTTTTATAAGTAAGTCCATAATAAAAGCAGACTCTTTTTTATTAAATAAAGCGATTTGAGTTATGCTTTGTTTTTTATTTAAAACTATAATATTCTCTTTTTTTAATATAGTTAAAAGTTTATTACTATCTTTATCTAAAAGATCTGCAATTTCTTCTATGTTTGAATGTATTAATGATTTAAAAAGTATGCTATCACTTTTTGAATAATTCTTAGTATTATAAATAATAAATGAACTAGTTGTCAAAAGTACTAATAAAACGATAATAAAAAAACTTTTCAATATATTCCTTTTAAATAATATAATTTATTATATATTAAAAAAATTAATAGATAATTAATAGATGATTAATAAAAAAAACTCTTTTAAATATAATTTTAGAACAATTGTTCTATAATTTAGAACAATTGTTCTAAAGGAGAAGAATGTCTTCAAGAAAAGAAGAAATCATTAATACTGCAATTAAACTTTTTAATGAAAAATCTTGCTTAAAAACTACAACTAGGCATATTTGTGAAGACTTAGGTATTAGTGTTGGAAACTTATATTATTATTTTAAAGGAAAAGAAGAAATTATTATTTGTATTTATGAAAATTTTATGAAAGAATTAGCTCTTTCTTTTGATCTTGTATCAAAGGAAAAAGATAAAGCTTTTGATTTTTATGAATTTTTAGATACTCAAATGAATTTTGAATATAAATATAGATTTTTAAGACTTGAAATGATAAATTTAATATCTTTATATCCTCAAATAAAAAAATCCTTTGAACTTGGTGTAAATATTAAAATGCAGCAATTAAAGAACTTATATAAACATCAAATAAAATTTGCTTATATGAAAGAACTTGATGAAGATGAATTAAGTTTTATTATTTCAAATTCTTGGATAATAGTTTCCCAATGGGAAATATTTTGGTTATTAAATAAGGTAGAAGATGAAAAGAATAGAAGAAAAAAAGGTATTTTAAATTTATTGTATTTTTTAAAACCATATTTGAGTGAAAAAGGTTTAAAAGAAACAAAAATACTAGACTCAATTAATTTTCTTAAAAAGGACAAAAATGAGAGTAAATAAAATGTTTAAAGCTATGTTGCTAATGATATTTTGTATAAATTTACTTTATGCAAAACATTTAAATGTAAGAATTATAAGTGATGCTTTTAGCAGTGATTTAAATGAACAAATTATGTATGAAACAAATAAACTATTTGTAGACGAAGAAAAAATTAAATTTACTATTATAAAAACTGCTAAGAAAGAAGATTTCGCTAAGATATTTAAGGCTTCAAACAAAGATATAAATATTGATGCTATTTTAATTTTAGGGCAAAATAATACAAAACTCTTATTAGAAGAAAAATACTTCAACAAACAAATAATTCTTTTAAGTTCTATGGCTTTAAATGAGAACTCATTAATAAGTAAAAAGAACTTGTATATTGTAGATTATTCTACTTATAAAAAAGACCTTAGTTTTATAAAAAACAACTTTGTAAGTAAAAAAGTATTTATTCTAAATGATTTAGAAAAAAGTATTAAAAAAGAAGAATTAGGAAAATTAAAGAATTATGATTTTGTATATATACAAAATGAATCTTTTAATAAAAAGAAATCATTAGAGTTTTTGTTTTCATATTTAAATGAAAACAAAATAAAATCATTTTATTCTTTTGATAACTCTTCTTTTATAAATAAAACATTATTTTACAATCAAAAAATAAATTTAAGTAAAATATCAAGAACTGTAGCTTTAGAGCTTTATCAAGCTTTTAAAGAAGAAAAAGAAGAACTTATAAAATATAATAAAGTATATTCAAACTTAGCTGTTGTTTTGAATGAAGATATTGCTTTAAAAATAGAATATAAACCAAGTTTTGATTTATTAGAAAAAGTTTTAAGTGTAGGTTCAAATAAGAGCAAAAACCTTAAAATAAATTTACAAGTTGCTATTTCTATGGTTTTAGAAAAATCATATGATTATCAAATATCTAAGAATAATCTTTTACGTCAAAATGAGAATATCAATAATGCTTATAGTTTTTACAAACCTAATATAAATTTATCTGCAAGTTACACTAGAATTGATAAAGATAGAGCAAAATATAGTAATGGTGCGTATGTTGAAAAAACATCTTCTTTATCTTTGTCTTATTCTCAACTTTTATATAGCCCCTTATCTTATAAAAATATTAATATAAATAAAATACTTTATGAAGCAAGTAAAAGTGAAACAAAAACTATGCAAGATGCTATTTTATATCAAGTTGTTTTAAACTATCTAAATACTTTAAGTCTAGAAAAATCTTATGAGATAGTAAAAAATAAGAAAACTTTTATTAAAGAAAATTTAACATTAGCTGAAAATAGACTTGAAGTTGGATTTTCTGATAAGAGTGATATTTATAGATGGCAAAATGAATTAGCTAATGTAAATATTGAACTTGTAAATGTAAAAGCAAGTTATAATAAACAAAAAATAGACTTATCAAATTTATTACAAATACCAAATAAAGAACATATTTCTTTATTATCATATGATATAAACGATGAGATTTTTAAACTTTTTAATAAAACTCCTGCTTTATTAATTTCTACGCCAAAAGATTTAGAAAAGTTAGCTACATATTTATCTTCATCTTTTATAAAAAAACATAATAAAATAAATATATATCTTGAACAAATAAAAGCAAAAAAAGAGCAAATAAAAGCTCTTAAACAAAGCTATTATTTGCCTGAGTTATCATTTAATGCAAGTGCTAGTAAAATCTTGCGAAAAGATGGAGAAGGATCAAGGGTAGATACCTTATGGGATGATAAACAATATCAAAGTACTTTACAAGTTAAAATACCCTTATATTCTGGGGGTAGAAGAAGTATTGATGTTGAAAAGTATAAAATTGATTTAATGAATTTATACCATCTTTTAAATAAAGAAAAACTACAAATAAGTAAAAATATTTTAAAAGATATACAAAATATATCTTCTTCTTATAGTAGTATTAAGTACTCTAACCTAGCTTATAATAGTTCAAAGAAAAATTATGACTTAATACAAGACAAATATGCAAAAGGTAAAACAAGTATATTAAGTCTACTTGATGCTCAAAACTCGATGATAATAGCAAAAATGTTAAAAAATTCTTCTACATATTCTTACTTATTAGATGTAAGTACGATTTTTTATACAATTGGTCATATAAATATTTTATATAATAAAAGTGACAAACAAAACATGCAAATTGAATTAAGAAAAGGTTTATAATGAAAGACAAAGTTTTAGGTTTAATAGGAATACTATTTCTTCTTATCTCTTTTACATCTTGTGAAGATAAAAATAAAGAAGAAGTTGTTGAAGTTATAATTAGACCAGTTATAACAATCAATCCAAGGCTTAAAAATAGTGAAATTAATAAAACATTTAACGCTATTTCAAAAGCTCATGAGCAAATAAATTTAAGTTTTAAAGTAAAAGGAAATATAAATAAAATTGATTTGGAGCTTGGAGATTTTGTTAAAAAAGGAGATTTATTAGCTTCTTTAGATTCAAAACCTTATTATATAAAAAATAAACAAGCTTCTTTTTCCCTGCAAGAAGCTAAAGCTAAATTAAAAAATGCGAAAAGTTCTTACAATAGAGTTAAAAAACTTTATATTAATCAAAATAGCTCTCAAAGTGACTTAGATAGTGCACAAGCACTATATTATTCAATTAAAGCTAGTGTTTCAAAGGCACAACAGAGTTTGGATTTTACTAAACTGCAACTATCATATACTTATTTATATGCACCAAAAAGTGGTTTTATTGCAGCTAAATATGTGCAAAAAGATGAAAATGTTAATGTAGGAACTACTTTGCTTTTATTAAGTGATGAAAATGTTTTAGATGTAAGTGCTCAAATTCCTGAGAATTTTATTAATAGTATAAAAGAAAATGACGAAGTATTATTAAGTTTTGATTCTTTAAAAAATCAAACATTTAAAGCAAGAGTTACTGAAGTATCAAAAATTGCCTCAATTAAAGTAAAAACATTTGAAGTAATAGTAAAACTATTAAAAATCAATAAAAATGTAAAAGCAGGAATGGCTGCAAGAATTACTTTTTTCTTAAATGAAAAAGGTTCTAATATATTAGAAGTACCAAGTGCAAGTGTACTTAATGATAAAAATGGATATTTTGTATATTTAGCTATAAAGTATAAAGATAATTTGGCAAAAATCAAAAGAGTAAATATAGAAGTTGGAAAATTAAGTTCTAGTGGTTTTGAAGTATTAAAAGGTTTAAAGAAAGATGATTTAGTTTTAAAAGCTGGTATGTCTCAAGTTTTTGAAGATATGATTGTTGAATTAAGGTAAAAAATGAATATTACAAAATTTGCACTAAAAAATGACAGGGTAATAATAGTTTTTTCACTTATTTTACTAGTATATGGTTTAATATCTTTTTTCAATCTTCCAAGAGCGAAAGATCCTGGGTTTATAATAAGAACAGCTACAGTTGTAACATATTTCCCAGGAGCTAGTGCATTAAGAGTTGAACAGTTAGTTACTGATAAATTAGAAAAAGCAATTAAAGAAATGCCTGAAATTGACAATATTAAAAGTACTTCAAAAACTGGTGTTTCTATTATTTTCGTTAATATTTTAGAAAAACATAAAAAAATGCGTCCTATTTGGGATAAATTACAAAGAAAAGTAAATAAAGCTCAAAGAGAACTACCTTCTGGAGTATCTATTCCTATTGTAAATGATGAGTTTGGTGATGTTTATGGAACCCTTTTATCAATAAAGGCAAAAGGTTTGTCTCCTAAAGAGCTAGAAAAAATAGCAGATGATACTAAAGATGTCTTTTTACGTTTAAAGAATATTGCAAAAGTAGATATTTTAGGTATTCAAGAACAAAGAATTTTTGTAGAGTTTGATAACTCAAAATTGGCAAATTTAGGAATAAGTGCTCTTTACTTAAAAAATATTCTAAGCAAAAAAAATATTGTTATTTCAGGAGGTGAGATAAAAGTAGATAAAGCAAGACTTTCTATTGAGCCTAGTGGAAATTATGAAAATATTCAAGGTTTAGAAAATACTATTATTACTCTGCCTTCTGGAACTAATATATTTTTAAAAGATATAGCCAGTATAAAAAGTTCTTATAAGCAACCACAAAGTACTCTACTTCGCGTAAATTCACAGAATTCTTTGCTTCTCGCAATTTCAATGAAAAAAGATGGTGATATTCTTCAGATGGGTGAAAATATTAGAGCTTTAATGAAAAAAGTTCAAGAGAAACAAGCCTTAGGTGTAGAAATGGATGTTCTATTTTTTGAAGCTTCTTTAGTAGATAGAATTGTAGGAAATTTTACAAATAATTTACTTCAAGCTATGTTTCTTGTTGTTTTAGTTATGTTATTTACTCTAGGAATTAGAACAGGAATGATTGTAGCAACTCTTATTCCCATGTCTATTTTTTCTAGTTTTATTTTAATGAGTGTTTTTGATATTTGGATTGATCAGGTATCTTTAGCTGCTTTAATAATATCTCTTGGTCTCTTAGTTGATTCTGCTATTGTTATGAGTGAGTCTATTATGGTTATGATGCAAAAAAGGTAAAGATGTTTATACAGCATCTCTTGAGTCTGCAAAAGAGTTAAAAATTCCATTATTAACATCATCTTTAACAACAGCGGCTGCTTTTTTACCGATTTTTCTAGCAAAATCAAATACGGGAGAGTATACAAATGCAATTTTTAAAGTTGTATCTTTAACTCTTTTATCTTCTTGGGTTTTAGCTTTAACACTAACTCCTGTTTTAAGTATGTATTTTATGAAAAAAGATTTAAAACCACATAATTTTGATTCAAGTATTTATAAAATATACAGAAAAATATTAGAAAAAATGTTAAAAAATAGAATAATTTCTCTCCTTAGTATTATATTTATTTTTGTTTTTGTAATGTCTTTATTTAAGTATGTACCAAAACTATTTTTTCCACCTTCAGATCAGCCAAGTTTTACTATTGAGCTTAGACTTCCTGTTGGAACAGCAATTGAAACTACTTCTTCAAATTTAAAACAAATTGAAAATTATCTTTATGATAATTTTGTTTTAAAAGAGAAAAAAGTTATTAATTTTGTCTCTTTTATAGGAGAAGGAGCTCCTAGATTCTGGCTTTCATATGTAAAAGAGTTAGCTAGTCCTGAGTATGGAGTTATCTTAGTTAATACAAAAGATTTAGCAGCAAATAAAGAAGTTATGAAAAAAATTGAAAATTATTGTTTCAAAAACTTTCCAGATATGCAAATTGCTGCAAAACCTCTTGCAAATGGTCCTCCTGTTAAAAAACCAGTTGAAATTAGAATTAGTGGTAAAAATATAGAAGAGTTATTTAAAATATCAAATAGAATTAAACAAGAGCTCTCTTCTATTCCTGGTGTTAAAAATATTTCAGATGATTGGGGTTTAAGAAGTAAAAAATTAAAAGTTAATATTAATGAAATAAAAGCTTTACGAGCTGGAATTACTAATTATGATATTGCCATATCCCTACAAGCTAGTTTAAGTGGATATAAAATAACAACTTTTAGAAAAAACGATAAATTAATTCCTATAATATTACGATCAAATAAAAAAGTAAGAGATAATATAGATGCAATTGAAGGAATTAATGTTTATTCTCAAAGTACAGGAAAAAATACTCCTTTGGGGCAAGTGGCTTCCATAGAAGTTGTTTATGAAGAGTCTAAAATAATAAGACGTGACAGGTTAAAAACTGTTACTATTTCTACTGAGATAACAAAAGATGCGAATGCTTTGGCAATTTTTGAGCAAATAAAACCTTTTTTAGAAAAGTACTCGAAAAGTTTTAATCTTGGTTATTATTATGAATTTGGTGGAGAATTTGAAGCTACTGGGAAATCTCAAAAATCAATTGCGGTTAATCTACCCTTAACTGGAATGATAATTCTTTTAATAATGGTCACTCAGTTTAATTCTATTAAAAAACCAATTATTATTCTTACAACGATTCCTTTGGGTATGATAGGTGTAGTTATTGGTTTATTAGCGGTTAGATCATATTTTGGTTTTATGACATTACTTGGAATAATATCTTTATCAGGTATTGTTATTAATAATGCAATTGTATTATTAGAGCGAATTAAAATAGAGCAAGAAGAAGCTAGTTCTCATTTTGAGGCAGTTATTACTGCTTGTTTAAGTAGGTTTAGACCAATTCTTTTAACTACACTTACAACAATCTTAGGACTTATTCCTTTATATTTAAGTGGTGGTCCTATGTGGGAACCAATGGCAGTAGCTATTATTTTTGGACTATTATTTGCTACTATTTTAACTCTTGGTTTTATTCCAGTGTTATATGCTTTATTTTATAAAGTAAAAGAAGAAGTATAAAAAATATAGATAGCTTGTTTAAGAAGTTATGCATTAAATTAATGCATAACTTTAGATTAAAGTATTTTCTCTAAAACTTCTTTTATCTCTTTAGGGTTTGTAAAATGATCAATTTTTGCAATAAATTTACCGCTTTTATCAAAGATATAAATATATGAAGTATGAGAAACTGAATAATCCATAGCAGAGTTTTCTAGTTTAACAAACTGATAATAAGAGCCATATCTTTTTACAATGTCATCAATATTTTCTTTATTAGAAGTAGCTCCTAAGAAAGTTGGATGAAAATAAGAAGAATACTCTTTTAAGTTTTTTAACTTATCTCTTTTTGGATCAACTGAAATAAATAAACCAGCAAAATCTTTTGTTTTTTCTTTAGGAAAACTTTTTACAGCTTGCGCAAGAGAACTTAAAGAAGTAGGGCATACATCTGGGCAATACATATAACCAAAATAAATAGCTAAAACCTTACCTTCAAAATCTTTTTTACTAATTTCACCATCTATTGTAGATAGAGTGAAATCATACTTTTTGCTTTCTTTATAATCATTCATTAATGGTTCTAGGGCAAAAATAAGTCCTAGGGCAAAAATGAATACAAAAGCATATGAAATAATTTTTTTAATACTCATTATATATCCGTTTCAAATTTAAATCTTGCACCAATTATTTTATTGATTTTAGAAATTTCAATATCTGCATTCCATTTCATAAAACCAACAGGACAAGTAGGAAGAGTGCCTGTTGTTTCATATGTTCCATCTTCATTAGATTTTAAAGATAAAATATATTCACCCATCATCATATTTGTTGCATAGATTTTTAATTGTAAATTTTTTAAATCTTTTATTGAACTTGTAACTTTAAACTTTAATGGTGTCATTAATGGTAAATCTTTTGGAAATATTTCTAAAGAAAATTTTGTACCATCTTGAATAACAACTTCACAAGGTCCAGCTCTTAAGTCACACTTTTTGTTTTGAGTAATAAACTCACCATCGCCTCTTAATGAGTTGTATATTGAGTTAAAATCAATAAAAAAATAACCTGCAACAATAATAACTACAAGTAAGACTTGTATAAAAAGAGCCTTTTTGGGAGGAACTAATTCTTCATTTTGCATAATTTACCTTTTATTTTTTCTTCATTCCCGCGCCACATTTACCAGAACCACAAGACATAGATTTTTTTTCACTTTTCTTCATTCCTGAACCACATTTACCAGAACCACAAGACATAGTTTTCATCTTAGAGTGTTTCTTCATCATTCCACCCATAACAGTTTTAATAGGTGCTGTAACACTTACTTTATCATCATTTGAGAAAATAAAAGTAAATTCAACTTCTTGACCCACTTTTAAAGCTTTGTTTAAACCAATTAACATTACATGATAACCACCTGGTTTTAAAACTGTTTGTGCGTTTGCTTTTACATCAATTTTAGGAACTTGATACATTTTCATAATTCCATTTTTCATATCATGAGTATGTAGTTCAACATTTTTAGCAATATTTGAAGTAACTTTAACTAAAGAAATATCTTTATTACTATTATTTACAATAGTTAAAAAAGTAGCTGAATTTGGGAGTCCAGGAGGTGTTGCTCTTACATAAGCGTCTTTGATTTCAATATTTGCAGCAAATGAAGATACAACAAATACCATTAGAAATAGAGAGATTCTTTTTAACATAAATAACCTTTGTTTGTTTTTTACTATTTTATTTTAAAATTGTTAATTTAGTGTTAAATTTAATGATTTATCTTATAAAATTGCAAATTTTCTTAAGACTTCTTTTTAAAAGAAATTAAATTGTTTAATATAGAAACTGCAATAATTGTTAAAATTGTCCCAAATATTATGGAATAATTGACTTTTTCATCTAAAAAAAGTATTGAAAAAGTAATTGCAAAAAATGGAACTAAAAAGATAAAAGTAGATACCTCTTTAGCCCCTAATCTTTCAATACCTATAAAAAACATAGATGTTGAAAATGTTGTTGAAATAAAAGCCAGACTTATAATATTTAGCCAAAAAATATCATCAAAGCCACTATAGTCTATTTTTGTTATAATCTAGAAAAAATAGTGAAACTATTAGTGTTGTAATAATATACATATAAAAAGTAAATACTAAAGGAGAGGTATTTGTAATTTTTGAACTTGTTATTGTTAGAAGTGACCAAAGTAGTGCTGCGAATAAAAAATATCTATTTTGAATTGCAAAAATCTCTTCTATATTAAAATTCCAAATGTTTATCATAGTTAAAACCCCAATAGCTCCTAAACAAAGTGCAAAAATATCTTTTTTTGCAGTTCTTTTTTTAAAAAAAACTGCCATTATTATAAAAGTTATAATAGGAATAAGGGTTGTTACAAAAGCCCCTCCTAAAGATGCTGTTCCAAATTTTGTACCTAGAAAATAGTATTTCATATAAATAATCATAATAATAGAAGCAATAATACATAATAAAAAACTTTGTATATTAATTTTGAAATACTTTTTAGAGATAATTAAAATAGGACCTAAGGTAATTAAAGTAAATATATTTCTAAAGAAAATTAATTCATATTCATTAATATAAGAGCCTAAAACTTTTGCATTAACCCAAGATGCACCCCACCCAGCCATTGCAAGAATCATTAAAATATAGAATGTTTTATTATTTGTTGTTTTCATGAGCGATTATATTATAAAATAGTTTATTTATATAGTATAAAATTGCTTTTTTCCAAAAGTTTTTTAGGTGAGTATCCATATAGTTTTCTAAAGTTTCTTATAAAATGTGATTGATCACAAAAACCAAGTTCATATGCTGCACTTGCTAAACTATGGCCCTTTATTATCATGTTTCTTGCTTTTTGTACTTTTAAAGTTAAAATATAGTGATGAGGGGTTAAACCTGTATTTTTTTTAAAAACTCTTATGAAGTGGTACTTACTTAAGTTTGAAACTTGGGCTAAAGTACTTAATGATATATTTTCACTTAGAGAATCATTTATATACTCAAGCGAATTAGTAATAATACTCTTTTCGTTAAAAGATATTTTATAATCTTTTGTAGCATTTGTATAGTTTTTAATTAAATAAGAAAGAGATGTGATTAACTTAGTCTCAATTATCATTTCATCTTCTTTATTATAAATACATAAAAATAGGCTAAATAAGGCTTTGTATAACACTAAATCTTCTAAAATATGCTTATTAAAAAGTGGAATTTTTGATTCATTATAAATCTGTTTGTACGTATAAGACATTAATTCAATACTAGGATAAAAGTTTGTATATGACCAAGCTTGTGAATCTCCATGGTGGATATCATAAGGATTTACTACTCTTGTTGAGTTTTTATATGAATTAATAGTTGTGTTTAAATTTATGGATTTAAACAAGCCACTATGAGTTATTCCAATAGTATAAGTATCATGATAATGTTTAGTAAATAAACCGTTTGATGCTTCTATATTTTCAAAAACTGTATCTTTAAGAGTCTCTAATTTCATGTATTATTCTATCTAATTATAAAATAAAAAGATAGAATAATATTGCTATTTCTTAGTAAATATTTAGTAAGTCTTTTTTGCTCTTAAAATTAAGAATACCCCTATAGTAGCAGCTATAAAGGAAGCTGCAAAAACTCCTAGTTTAACTGCATCTATAATATCTTGATTTACAAAAGCTAGATGAGTTATAAAAATAGACATAGTAAAACCAATTCCACCTAAAAAACCAACTGCTAAAATCTCATTCCAGCTTAGGTTATCTGGCTTCTTAATAATATTTAATTTTGTAAAAATATAAGTAAAAGTAAATATTCCTACAGGTTTACCAATAATTAAACCAAATACAACACCTAATACAATCATTAAATGCTCACTTAAATTTGTAAAATCTATTAAAACACCAGCATTTGAAAATGCAAATAAAGGCATAATAAAAAAAGCTGAGAAACCATGTAAATGATGTTCTAACTTAACTAGTGGATTTTGAACCTTATCGTAGTTATGAGCTATATTTTCTAAGGCATCAATTTGTTTATGATTTAATATATCAACATCATCAATATTGTTTTTAAACTCATCTAAAGAAGCAGATGAACTTTGAATAAAATTCTTTTCATCTATTTTTGATTTAATTGGAATTGCAAAAGCTAATAATACTCCTGCTATTGTTGCATGAATTCCTATTTCGTGAATAAAAATCCATAAAAAGATACCTAGAATTAAATAAGGCCAAAGTTGTGTAACTTTTTTGAAATTTAAAAACCAAATTAGAGCATAAATAATACCAGCATGAATAAAATAAATACTTTGTATCTCGCTTGTATAAACAGTAGCAACCACTAAAACAGCACCTAAATCATCAACAACTGCAAGAGCTACTAAAAATAGTTTAAGTGCTGGATTAACTCTTTTTCCTAAAAGCATTAAAATTCCTAGTGCAAAAGCTATGTCAGTTGCCATTGGTATTCCAAAACCTAAGGGATTGTTTGTATTAAATAAAACATATACAAGAGCTGGAATTAACATTCCTCCAATAGCAGCAACTATTGGAAAAGATGCTTTTGAAACAGAAGATAATTCTCCTATTAACATCTCTCTTTTAATCTCTAAACCTACCATTAAAAAGAATAGTGCCATAAGTCCATCATCAATCCAATATGTTAAAGACATTGAAATAGTTTTATCTCCTAAGGTTATTCCTAAGGGCATATTCCACAAGTCATTATATGTTTGGGCTAAAAATGAGTTTGCAACCATAACAGCTGCTAGTGTTGAGATAAATAATAAGATACCAGATAAAGACTCTTTAGTTATAAAGTCTTGAAGTGTTTTAATTTGTTTAATCATTTAAAAAATCCTTTATAAAATATGTAAAAAAGGATTATATTATAAACATGTACTACAAGTACCTTTAATAATAATATTATCTATTTTATATCCAGGAAGATTTATTTTAGCTTTTTCATCTAAGCACTCTATTTTAGAGCAAAGTGAGCAAATAAAGTGAGCATGAGGTGTTTTAATAATTTCAAAATACCTTTTTTTATCATTAGATTCAAATGAATTAATTAAATTCTCTTCTTCAAATTTTGTTATATTTCTATAAAAAGTTGCTTTGTCCATTGATATTTTATTTTTTATCTCTTCATAAGATAAAGGTTTAGAAGCACAGGCTAAAATTTCTAAAATTGAAGTTCTTGCATTAGTTAGTTTTATATTTTTTTCTTTAATTAGTTCTTGAATATTAATCATAAGTAAGTATAACAAAATATTAGTTAATAAATTGCAACTAAGTTGCATTAAAGTATATTTGTATTACTATTCATTAGATAATTTGCGACTAAGTTGCAGTTAAGGAAAAAAATGAAGTATATTTTTATAATGTTTTTATTAGTTTTTACTCTAAACGCAAAAGTTTTAGATGTAACAGTTAGTATAGTACCCCAAGAGTTTTTTGTTAAAAAAATAGGAAAAGATAAGGTTAATGTAAATGTAATGGTAAAAGAAGGTTTCTCACCAGCAACATATGAACCAAAAACATCTCAAATGAGAAAATTAAGTAAAGCAAGTATTTATTTCTCAATTGATGTACCTTTTGAACACTCTTGGTTAAAAAGATTTAAAAATGTAAATAAGAAGATGATTATTTCTGACACCTCAAGAGGAATTAAAAAACTCTCAATGCTTAAACATTCACATGATAAAGATGAGCATAATAAAAAAAACAACCATGAAGAGCAAAATCATGATGAACATGAATTATCTAATAAAATATTAGATCCACATATTTGGCTTGACCCAATTTTAGTAAAGA
This sequence comes from Arcobacteraceae bacterium, assembly GCA_965224485.1. Lineage (GTDB taxonomy): Bacteria > Campylobacterota > Campylobacteria > Campylobacterales > Arcobacteraceae > NORP36. The sequence continues at coordinate 184,533 of CBDCZH010000010.1, forward strand.
GGCAAGCTTTAAATATTTATAAGACTCTAGTAAAAGTTGATCCTTTAAATACTACATTTTATAAGAAAAATTTAAATGCATTTTTACAAGAGTTAGATGTTTTAGATAAAGATATTAAATATATTTTAAAAGATGTTAAAAATAAAGAGTTTATGGTGTTTCATCCTTCTTGGGCTTATTTTGCAAAAAGATATAATTTAGAGCAAATAGCAGTTGAGAAAGAGGGGAAAGAAGCAAAACCTAAAGAAATTATACATTTAGTTCATGAAGCAAAAGAACATGGAATAAAAGTTATTTTTGTATCAGCTCAGTTTTCTTTAAAAAGTGCTCATACAATTGCCCATAATTTAGATGCAAATATTGTTACTATTAATCCTTTAGAGTATTTATGGGCTGATAATCTAAAAGTTGTTGCTAATGCAATAAAAGAATCATACGAGTAAGTTGATATGTTTAAAAAATACTTTTTACTAATACTGCTGCTTACATTTAAAATTCAAGCTTGCAGTATTTGTGCAATTACAAGCCCTTTTACAAATGTTTCTATTGAAGTAAATACAGCTAAAAATAAAATTACAAATATTGAAACTACTTTAGTTTTTTCAAAAGTTTTTACAAATGAATTAAAACTAATTTATGATAAAAATTTAAATACTGTACTTGATTTTGATGAACTTAAAATAATTGAAGATGCTTTTATCTCTTATGCTAAGAGCAATAATTATATGACTCATATTTCATATGATGAAGTTATAAATAAAAAGAAATCTATAGTTTTTAAAATAAAAGATTTAAAAACATATGTTCAAAATGATATTTTACATATCAAATATAAAGTACTTTTAAATGTAGAGCTTAAAAATAATTATGTTTTATATATAAAAATGAAAGATGAACAAAACTATTTCTTACTTAATATTAGCTCAAAAAATAGTTTCTTTAATAATATAAATACAAAAAAAATAGCGAAGAAGAATGAAATAATCTTTTTAATAGAACATACTAAAGAAGTAAAAAAATCATCTCTTAATCTTAGTGATGAAAAAAATAAAAAAAATAAAAAATAAAAATACTGAAGAGTCTAAAATAGAAGAAACTTTTTTATCAAAATATACTAAAAAAGTAAAATATTATCTTTTAAAAGTAAAAAATGGCGAAAGTAAAGCTTTGCTTATACTTTGTTTCTTATCTTTTTTATATGGTATTATTCATGCCTTAGGGCCAGGTCATGGTAAGACTTTAAGCTTTTCATATTTTTCTTCTACAAAAAGTACATATTTTAAAGCTTTTCTAATCTCACTTTCTAGCTCTTTTATTCATATATTAGGAGCTTTGCTTTTAGTTTTAATTTCTATTTTTATTTTAGAATCTACTTTAAATAATTTTGTTTCAAATTCAATTGAACTATTAAGTAAAATAGCTGCTGTTTTTATAATTATTCTATCTATTTTTATTTTGTATAAAAAACTTAAGAAAAAGAATAATTGTTCTTGTTGTTGCTCTTCTAAAAAACAAGACTTATATTTTATTTTAACATCAGGTTTAATACCTTGTCCTGGAACTGTTATTTTATTTATTTATGCTTTTATGTTAAAAACTTATTATGCAGTTTTCTTAGCTTCTATTTTTATATCTTTTGGTATGGCACTTGTTATGTTTTTATCATCTTTTTTTGCCCTAAGTTTAAAAAACCTTTCAAAGAGTTCAAAAAATATAACAAATGTAATTGAGATTATTTCTCCTATTTTTATGTTAGCTCTTGGTGTTTTTTTGTATTTTAATGCTTCTTTATTATAAAGTTTTGATTTTATCAAACTCTGTAATAATGGCATTTATATCTTCAACCCCAATAGCAATTCGCAAGAGATTAATTGGAATATTATTTTGCTCTAATTCTTCTCTTCCTTTTTTTGAAATAATTAAATCATAATGAGCTAAATAAACATATGGCATCAAAAGAGTAAACTCTGTTCCTAAACTAGGACCTTTTGCAAAGTTAAGTTTGTCATATATTTTTTCAAAGTTTTTAGTAAAAGTAAGTGATATTAAACCACCTACTGCTTTATCATGTCTCATTAAAGGTTTATAATTATCTTTATATTTATTAGCTAAAGTATAATAAATATCTTTTACATAGTTTTGTTTTTTTAAATATTTTATTAATTTTATTGCATTTTCATTTATTTTATTCATTCTAGTTTCATAACATTTTATTTCATATGCTAAACGCTGAATATCTTTTATATAAGGTTTATCTGCATGTTTAAAAAACTCAGCCTTACATGCTTTTAGATTTGATTGCTCATTTATAATAAAAGCACCCATTAATACATCTGCATTACCACAGGCATATTTTGTTAAAGATTCAATATAAATATCAGCATAAGGTTTTAAGTCTAAATTATATGGAGTTGCAAGAGTTGAGTCTATTATTAAAGGAATATTATATTTTATACACAAAGATTTTAGTTTTATTAAATCAACTGTCTGAAGTAGGGGATTTGTTGGTACTTCTGTGATAATAGCTGAAATTTTATTTCCATTTTTCTTTAAATAATTTGCCAGTAAATCAAGATTATTTATATCTAAAAAAGTTTTTGATCTATCATAATGATTTTTAATTATATTCATAGTGTCTAAATATAACCAACCCAATTGAATGATAATTGTTCTTGAGTTTTTATCCTGAATAGCTTTTAAACCTTTTAAAATAGAATAAATAGCATTCATACCAGAAGGAGCTAAACAAATATTTTCTTCGTTTTGATTATATGCTAAAGCTAAAGTTGATTTTATTATGTTTAATGAATTTTCTTTTTTTTCTAATTTTTCCTCAAATACACTTTCTATTTTATTATACTTATAAAGATAGTCTTGTGCAAAACGAGAAGATAAATTACATCCTACATGTTGTATAAAAGTTAATACTTTTTGTAATTGAGAGGTTCCTTTAAGAACTAAAATAACACCAAAATCTTCTTTTATATATATATTATTATGAATAAAATACTTATCACTTATAATATCAACAGCTTTTTGGGAGCTTACAACAACTACTTCATACTCGTTTGAAATTTTATATTTTTCTTTCATAAACAAGGCAAGTAATTTCACATAAGGGTGTAAAATAAATCTAGGATAAGCACTCTTTATTTTTTTTAAAACTTCTGGTTCACACTCTTCGTAATCAATAACATCTTGAAGTTTTGGCATAGAAACAGATACTGCATGTACATTTTTTACAGGTAGTGTTTCTCCACATGAAATAGCTTCAAAAATCTTATTTGGCATTTATTTTACTGCTTGCTTTATATCATCAATTAGCTCATCTACATTTTCTAAACCAATTGAAAATCTAACTGTTGAAGGTTTGATTCCAATTGCTGCTAATTCTTCTTGGCTAAATGTTGCATGAGATATTTTAGCAGGTATTTCAACTCTTGAATCTGGACTTCCAAAAGAACATTTTTCACCAAAAAGTTTTGTATTTTCTATAAAATTTTCTGCTTCTTTAACTGTATTAAAATCTACACAAAAAACACCTGGAATATATTTCATTTGTTTACGCGCAAGTTCATATTGTAAATGTGATTTAAGTGCTGGAAAGTTTACCTTACTTATATAATCTTGCTTTTGTAAAAATGTAGCAATACAAAGAGCTGATTTTTGATGTTCAATCATTCTTATTTTAAGTGTAGGCATACCAAGTGAGATTAAAAATACATCCATAGGGTTTTGACTTCTTCCATGGGCATTTGCATAATAATGAATATCATCTGAGAGTTTCTTAGTTTTTGCAACTATTGCACCTGCAACAACACTTCCATGACCTGAAATATACTTTGTTGTTGAAAATAGTGAGAAATCAGCTCCTAAGTTAAGTGGAGTTTGTGAGATAAAAGTAGCAAGTGAATTATCAACTGCAAAAAGAGAAGAATATTTTTTACAAAGAAGAGAAACTTCTTCTAAGTCAATTATTTTAAGACCTGGATTTGTTGGAGATTCACATAAAACTAAATCTATTTTATTGTTTTTTAAAATATTTTCTAATTCTTCTTTGTATAGAAAATTAGCAAAATGAACTTTTACATTATATTTCTCTTCAAAAATTTTTAATAATCTAAATGTTCCACCATAACAATCTGCTTCTACTAAAACTTGAGAATTTGCTTTTAATACTGTTTCTAATAATAAAGCAACTGCTGCTATTCCTGTATGAGTACATACACAACCAGCTCCATTTTCTACTTTTGTAAATAAGTTTTCTAATACTTCTCTTGTAGGATTATCACTTCTAGTATAATCATAAATCTTAGATCCGCTTTGCTTTTTTAAATCAAAAGTTCCTGTATTATATATTGGGAAATGTGAGGCACCGTAAGGGTCTTTTATACTTGCGAAATCTTGTATATGAGCTAAACTTGTTTCTATGTTTTTATGCATCTTTACCCTAAGTAATATAAATTTTTTTCTTATTATATCTTATTATTTATAAGTTTATATGCTAATGTTTTGCTCTTTATTTTTACGTATAAGAAAATTTTATACAAAAATGATTTTATTTATTTTTTAAAATATAAAGACTCTTAGTACTTATCTATTGAGTACTTTCCTGGACCTATAATTAATATTACAATTGCACTTATAAGGTATAAGTACTGTAACTCTAAACTTAAAGCTCCTTGTTTTGTAAGCTCTATTATAGAATCAAAGTGTACTAAATATATGGCACTTAACATAGTTGAGAGCATTAAAAAAGCGGCGAACCTTGTTTTAAATCCAATTATTAATAAAACAGGAGCTAGAATTTCACCTAAGTATATTCCATAAGCTAAGAATACAGGTAAGTCTTTTTCTATTAATATAGCTTCAATAAAACCAATACCATTTAGAAGTTTAGAGTATCCATGAAAAATCAATAAACATGCTATAGAAACTCTTAATAATAATTTACCTAGATTATCTGCGTATTGTGAATTCATTTTCTACCTTTTATTATACTAAATATAGCATTTTTTGGTTAACGAAGAGTTAATATATGAAGATATCATCTTTCATTGACCACTGGTCAAGTAATGAGTTATTTTAATAAATATTTAAGTGAATAATATATATACTTCCAAATGACTGACCGTCGGTCAATAATGAATTATTAATAAAAAGGACATAAATGGCACCAAGAGTAGTTAATAAGGCTGAAAAAAGAAGAGAGATTGCTAGTTCATGTGAAGATCTTATTCATGAGCTTGGAATATCTAAAATAACTGTGTCTCAAGTTGCAAAAACAGCTGGAATTGGAAAAGGTACTGTTTATGAATACTTTGAAAATAAAAATGACATTATTTTTGAAATAATTAATATACATATAGAGAAATATCATAATGATTTTTTAGAAAGTATAAAAGATGTAGAAAGTACAAAAGAAAAAGTATTTCATTTTTTTTCTTTTGTTTTAGATGGTAGTAAAGATAATTTAAAACATTTTAATGGTTATAAAGATTTTTTATCTATTGTATTAGCTGATGAAAACTCGCAAATGAAAGATTTTAATTGTGATACTAATGATTTTTTTAAGAATAAAATAAAATTATTTATAAATGAAGGTATAGAAAAAGGTGAGTTAATCAAAGAAGCTGCAAATCTTGCAGAAGGTTTGCTTATTTTTGAAAAAGGTTTGGTTTTATTAAAAATGACTCAAAATAATTATGATGTAAAAAATGATTTTGATTTATTTATAAATACAATATTTGATTTAATAGAGGTTAAAAAATGATAAATGAAAAATATAGACGCTTAGTATTTGCTTTTTTCATGAGTAGTATTATGTCTTTTCTTATGAGTATGGTAATTACTTATATAAATTTAGGTTTTGTTGATGGTTTTGTATTAAAGTGGCTAGAAGCTTTTGTAAAAGCATTTATGTTTGCTTTTCCAATCGTATTTGTAGTTGCTCCCTTGGTTAACAAAATTACAAGTAAATTAATTAAAAAAGGATTATAGATGTTAAAAAATACTCTAACATTAATACTACTTTCAGTATCACTATTTGCAGCACAAGTTGCTTTAGTTGAAACAAGTGTATTAAAAAAAGGTGAGGTAAATCCACTGCAAGAATTTGTAGGAACATTGAGTTTTGAAAAAAAATCTGTTCTAGCAGCTCAAAATTCAGGTTTAGTAAAAAAAATAAACTTTAAAGTTGGACAAAAAGTTAAAAAAAATAAAATATTGATTCAAATTGATGCAGATGTCTTAAATGCACAAATAAAAGCTTCAAAAGCTTCTTTAAAAACTTCTAAAGATGAAGAAGTAAACTCTTCAAAAGATTATAATAGATATAAAGCTTTATTAGATTCAAAATCAATTACACAAAAAGAGTATGATGATGCTCTTTTAAAATCAAATTCATCTTCTAATAATGTTATGGTAAAAACTTCTTCATTAAAAGAATTAGAATTACAAAGTAGTAAAAAATCTATTAAAGCTCCTTATGATGGAATAATTGTTAAAAAATCTATTAATTTAGGTGAATGGGTAAATGCTGGGACTCCTTTAGCAACTATAGTTAATATAAATAAAGCTGATATAGTTTTTAATATTCCTTTATCATTTGTAAAAGGTCTAAATATAGGTGAAAATTATGATATTACTTTAGATAAAAAACCTATAAAAGCAAAACTGGTTGCTGTAATTCCTAATGGAGATAAACTAACAAGAACTTTTCCTGTTAGATTTAGCGCAAAAATAAAAGATATATTTGTTTTTGACGGACAAAGTGCAAAAGTTTCTTTGGCTAAAAATGCTAAAACTAATGCTTTCATGTTGCAAAGAGATTCAGTAATTAAAAGATTTAATCAAAATGTAATTTTTTATATTAATGAAGAATCTAAAGCTATGATGATACCCGTTCAAATCATTGCTTATGCTGGAAGTAAAGTAGCAATAAAAGCAAAAGGTTTAGTAGAAGGAATGAATGTTGTTTCTAAAGGGAATGAAAGAATATTTCCTAATCAAACTGTAAAAATTATAAATAAATAGGAAGAAAAATGGACTTAATAAAATTTTCTATTAAAAATCCTGTAACAATTATTGTTTCAGTATTAATAGTTGTTATTTTTGGTTTTTTATCGTTAAATAAATTACCTTATCAATTAACACCAAGTGTTACTAAACCAGAAATTAAAATAACAACTATGTGGCCAGGTGCTACTCCTTACGAAATTGAGAGAGAAATAGTACAAGAACAAGAAGATGCTTTAAAATCATTAAATAATTTAATAAACTATGAATCTTCTTCAAATGATAATTATGCTGAATTAACTTTAACATTTAAATTGGGTACTGATTTAAGAGCTTCTTTACAAGATGTTTCTAATAAGCTAAATGAAGTTGCTGACTATCCTGAGGATGTTTTAGAACCTGTAATTGAAACAGCAAGTGCAAGTCCTGTAATTTGGATGATGCTTCAAACTCTTGAGTCTAATAAAAAACATATTGATACATATAAAACTTTTTTTGATGATGAAATTAAACCTATAATAAAAAGAGTTGATGGTGTTGCTGGAACTATGGATATGGGTGGAACAAAACAAGAAATGCAAATTGTTTTTGATTCAAATAAATTAGCTTCTTATGGTTTAAGTATAGCTGAGGTTATTAGAACATTACAAAATGAAAATGTTGATGTTTCAGCAGGTGTTTTAAATTTAGATAGACGAGCATATAGAATAAGAACTGTTCATAAGTTCTCAAGCCCTAAAGATATAGAAGACCTTGTACTTATTTCAAATAGAGAACAAAGAGTTACAATATCTGATATTGCTTCTGTTGATTTTGGTTATGCAAGAGCTACGACTGTTGCTATGTATTTGGGTAAAGATGGGCTTTTTTTAGGAGTTCAACCTAATTCTACTGTTAATATTGTAAAACTTACTAATGATGTTCAAAAAGTTGTAAATGAGTTAAATGAAACTATTTTAAAGAAAAATGAATTAAAAATTCATTGGATTTATGATCAGAGACCATATATTGTTGGCTCTGTTGATTTAGTGCAACAAAATATAATTATTGGAGCTTTTTTAGCAATTTTAATTCTTATACTATTTTTACGATCTTTCTCACCTACTGCTGTAATTTCAGTTGCCATTCCTATTTCAGTAATTGGAACTTTTATTATTCTTGAACTTATGGGAAGATCTTTAAATACTATTTCTTTAGCTGGAATATCCTTTGCGGTTGGAATGTTAGTTGATTCAGCAATTGTTGTTTTAGAAAATATAGACAGGCATAGAAAAGAAGGTATGAGTATAGCTGATGCTGCTTATTTAGGGGCAAGTGAAGTTTGGGGTGCATTAATTGCTTCAGCATTAACAACAATTGCTGTTTTCTTACCAATAGTATTTTTACAAGATGAAGCAGGGCAGTTATTTAGAGATATTGCAATTGCAGTAACAGCTGCTGTTACATTTTCATTATTCGTATCAATTTCTGTTATTCCAATGTTATGGAGAAAATTTGCATCTGTTTCTAAAAAAGAAGTAAAGCAAGCAGGAAAGCTTGCAAAGTTTGGTGATAAAATAGTTGATTTTATTATGCGTTTAGTTACCTTATCTCTTAAAAATGTACTTAATAAAATTATAACAATTGTTTCTCTAGGAGCATTTTCTGCTCTTATAATTTTTGCACTTTTTCCAAAACTTGATTATTTACCACAAGGGAATAAGAACTTAATTTTTAATATACTTATCACTCCTCCAGGGTTTTCTTATGAAGAAAGATATGAGATAGGTTCTTATTTGATGAAAAAAGTAGAACCTTATATTAATAAAGATGTAGGAGATACTCCTGGATTAAATAGAGCTTTTTATATTTCTTCTGGTAGTTTCACTTTATTTGGTGGAACATCTATGCACGAAGAAAGAGCAAAAGAGTTAATTCCAATGTTTGCTCCAATTGTAAATTCAATACCTTCAATTTTTGGAATATCAATTCAATCTGGTGTTTTTGAAGATGGTGTTGGTGAGGGGAATAGTGTAGATATTGATATCTCAGGTGAAAAAATTGAAGACTTGGCAAATGTGGGTGGTTTATTATTTGGAGCAATTAGACAAGGTATTAAAGGTGCACAAGTAAGACCTGTACCTTCAATTGAGCTCTTATATCCAGAAGTTAGAATTAAACCAAATCAAGATGCCTTAAAAGCTTTAGGTATGAATTCGTTTGAATTTGGAGTTGGAATTGATGTTTTAATGAGTGGTAGAAAAGTTGGTGATTTCAATCAAGATGGAAAGAAAAAAATTGATTTAATTCTAAAAGCTAGTGATGATGTTATTGTTACTCCTGAGAATATAATGGCTGTTTCTTTAGCGCTTCCAAATAAATCATTAGTTCCAATATCTTCTTTGTCTACTTTTGAACATCTTACTGGAATATCTGTAATTAGACATTTAAGAGGAAAAAGAACAATTACCTTACAAGTTACTCCTCCTCCTGGTTTAACAATTGATGAGACTATGAAAAAGATTTCGTTTATGTTAAAATCTATGAAAGAAAAGAAATTAATTAGTAAAAGTGTAGAAATTGGTATTTCAGGAACTGCTGATAAATTATCTCAAACAATAGAAATGTTAACTTTAAACTTTTTATTAGCTTTAGTAATAGTATATTTATTGATGTCAGCACTTTTTGGTAATTTTTTATACCCAATTGTAATTATGTTTACAGTTCCACTTGCAACTGCTGGTGGTTTTTTAGGACTTTATTTAACAAATACTTTTATAGCAACACAAGCTTTAGATGTTTTAACTATGTTAGGATTTATTATTTTAGTTGGAATTGTTGTAAATAATGCAATTTTAATAGTACATCAAAGTTTAAACTATATAAGAAGTGGTGAGATGGATCATAAAGAAGCAGTAATTGCGGCAACTAGAACTAGAGTAAGACCTATTTATATGAGTTCACTTACTTCTATTTTTGGTATGCTTCCTTTGGTATTGATTCCAGGTCCTGGAAGTGAGTTTTATAGAGGATTAGGTTCTGTAATTACAGGTGGTTTAGCTTTTTCTACAATTTTCACTATTTTTGTAACCCCAGCTTTGCTGATGTTTTTTATTAAATTAGAACAAAAAATGAAGAAAAAATCTAATAAAGATTTTTTAAAACAAATTAATAATGAATCATAAAGGAAAAAAATGAAAAAAAGAATAATTACTATTTTATTAATTTTAAGCGTAAATAGTTTGGCTTTAGACTTAGATGAAGCCTTAAATATTTCCTTAGAGAATAATTATGATATTTTAAGTAAAACTTATGAATATAAACAAAGTAAAGCAAATATAAATTTAAATAAAGCTTCCTTATTTCCACGTTTAGACTTGTCTTATTCTTATAATCATAAAAACAAAGTTCAAAGTAATCAGAATAAAGAAGATTCTGTATCAAAAGTTCTTATCTCTTATAACTTATTTAATGGTTTTAAAGATTTAAAAAATTTTTCAAGTGCTAAGTATTTGTCTTCTTCTTCAAGATTCTTTTTAGAAGCTTCAAAAGAAGATATTTTATTACAAACTAAAGAAACATATATCAAAGTATTAGAGAAAAAACGAAATTTAACTACTTATGAAGATGCATACAAACTTTTCTTGAAACAATACGCTGATGCAAATAACAAACATAATGAAGGAATACTTGCTAAAAACGATTTATTAAAAGTTCAAGTAAATACTTTAGATGCGAAACAAGATGTTATTAAAGCAAGAAGTGACTTAGAAATTTCAAGATATGAGCTTAGTAATATCTTAGGTGGATATAATCTTTTTAAAGTAAAAATAAAAGATTTAGAACTAAATACTTTAGATAAAGTATTTACTGATAAAAATCTAGAAAATAGAAGTGAACTATTGGCGTTAAAGATGAATATAAAAAGTGCAAAAGCTAATTTAAGCTCTAGTAAAAGTGGTTTTTATCCAAAAGTAGATGCGAGTATATCATATAATAAATATGGTGATGATGAGCAAATAGGAGGAAGTTCTTCTTATCCTAAGACGCAAAAAATAGCGAATATAAGTCTTTCTTGGAATGTATTTTCTGGTTATTATGATAAATCACTTATACAAATTAGTAAGAGTAAAGTACATCAAGCCAGTATTTCTTATAATAAAGCAAAATTAGATATAAAATTACAGTATCAAAATGCTATTTCTTCTTATGAAGTTGCTAAGTTAAATTATAAAACATCTATCATATCTTTAGAACAAGCAAAATTAAATTATGAAATTGTAGCAAATAGATTTAAAGAAGGACTTTCTTCAACTACTGATTTAGTTGATGCTAATTATTTATTAAGTTCATCAAAACATAGGTATTATAAATCTTATTATGATAATTTTTTAGCTATTGCTAGTTTAGAGAGAATTACTCAAAGTAAGTAATAAACTTGTAAAACTAAATAAAAATTTAGTTTTACAAATATTTATTTATTTTTTTTCTTATTCCTGTTTTTTTCACTCATATAAGAGAAATAAGATTGAGAAGTTTTTATTTTCTTATTAGTACCAAAAGATTTTTTCCATTTAAGATCTTGGTGTACTTTAGTAGCATCTCTTCCCCCACCAAGTCTTGACTTAAAGTTTCCAAAACTTTTAGTTGAACCACCAGAAAAAAAGTTCTTTGGTAAGAAATAATATACTACAGAACCTAAAAGTATTACAATAATTAAAGTACTTGTAATAGATGCTTTTTTAAAGTTATTTTTTTTAATATTTGCCATTATTTACGCCTATTATTGATTATTTAATAATAACATATAAAATATTAAATAAAAATAAATACTTATCTTGGAATAACAGTTCCATTAATCATTAAAATTTCATGACCTTCTTCAGAAATTTTTTCACTTCCCCAAATTGGGTCAAAAACTAAGCTTACTTCTGCTTCATCTATATAATCAATGCTTAAGCAAGCTTCTTTTACTTCATCTAGTAATGCATCTGCAACAGGGCAAGCAGGTGAGGTTAGAGTCATATTTATATAAACAAAAAGATAATTATCTTTTTGCTTGAATTCTATATCATAAATCAAACCTAAATCATAAACATTAACAGGAATTTCAGGGTCGTAAACATGTTTTAATCTATGAATTACTTCTTCTTTTATCTCTTTTATATTAAAACCTCCCATAATTAAACCTCACTTTTTTGTGCATATTCTTTTATTTTTTTAATCATACCAATTACTCCACTTTGTCTATTGGGTGTTATTATTTCACTTAAATTAAGCTCATGTAACATATCTAAATCAAGATTTTTTAATATTTTCGCTTCTTGGTTTGAAAAAATATCTAATAAAATATAAATCAAACCTTTTACGATAACAGCGTCTGATGTACCTTCAAAATATAAGATATTATCTTTTTGTTTTGTTATTAACCATACTTGAGAGGTACAACCATGTACAATATTTGCTGGTATCTTATACTCATCTTTAAAAATAGCTAGTTTTTTACCTAAATCAATTATATACTCATACTTATCTAAGTCATTATCAAATATTTCCAAATTTTCTTTATATTTTAGGATTTTATTTTTTATACTCAAGTTAATCCTTTAACATTTTTATAGAGAGTATTAAAGCTTTAATAAAAGCTTTGATATCTTCTTTGTCATTATAAAAAGCAAGAGATACTCTTATTGTTCCTTTTATTCCTAAAGCCTTCATAATAGGTTGGGCACAGTGATGACCAACTCTAATTGCAATATTTTGTTTTGCTAAAAGTATTCCTATATCATCATTTGAAATATCTTTTATACAAAAACTTCTTGAAGCTGTTGAATTTTTATTATCATTGTACATAATAATATCAGGAATACTTAATAGTTCTTTATATAAACAATCATATAAATCTTTTTCTATTTTTTGTATTTTTTCATAAGTAACAAAAGATATTAGCTCTAAAGCTTTAGAAAAAGATACGACAGCTGATATATTTTGAGTACCTGCTTCAAACTTGTAAGGTGATCTTAATAAAGTTGAAGAGTTAAAGTCAACTTCTTCTATAGTCGCTCCTCCTGTTTGATATGGTTCTACTGAGTCTAAGAATTTAGTTTTAATATAAATAGCTCCAAGACCAGTTGCTCCAAAAGTTTTATGAGCAGACATTGCAAAAAAGTCCACATCAAGGTCTTGCATGTCTACTTTAGTATGAGCTAAACTCTGAGCTGCGTCTATTAGAACTACAGCTTGGTACTTATGAGCTAGTTTTGTAATTTTTTTTATATCATGGATTACTCCAAAAGCATTTGAAATATGGGTAATACTAACAAAAGCTTCTTTATTGTTTTTAAGTAAAAGCTCGAAATCATCATAATCAAATTCTAAATTATCTTTATACTTTACAACTTCTAAACCCTTGTGCAAAGATCTATCTTGCATATGCCAAGGTGTTATATTTGAGTGATGCTCTAATGAAGAAATTATTACTGTTTTAAAACTTTTAGCAAAACTTGAGGCAATAAAATTTATAGCTTCGCTTACACCTTTTGTAAAAATAATTTCTTCTACTTTTGAAGCATTTATAAACTCTTTTAAATCTTTTCTTGTTTTTTCAAATAAAGTAGTTGCTTTATTTGCAGTATCATAAGAACCTCTATGTGTATTTGCACAATAATGCGTATAATACTTAGATATTTCATCTATTAGCGTTTGTGGTTTTTGTGTTGTTGCTGCATTATCTAAATATACAGTTTTAGAATTTTTAAAATATGGAAATAATTCTTTATACATTAAAGTCCTTATATAAATCTAAAATTAATTTTTTTAATTCTTGATTTGAAATTTTATCATATATTTTACTTTCAATCGCTTTTAAAAGTATGTTTGTAGCTTTTTTTAAACTAAGCCCTCTTTGCTGTAAATAAAAGAGCTCTTCTTCATTTAAAGAGCCTGTTGTCGCTCCATGGCTAGCTTTTAATTCATTTGTTTCTATCTCTAAGTGCGGGTTTGCATAAATTATTGCATCATTACTTAATAAAATAGTATTTGAACTTTGATAGGCTTCACTAAATAATGCATCTTTAGTAATTTTACTTAAAGCTTCAAAGTGAACTTTTGAAGAATCATCTAAAATATGTTTAAAATCTAAAGATGAAAAAGTATTTTGATTTTCATGAATTATATGTATTAAATTAGATACTTCGCTTTTATTTTTTGTTTTAACTAATGCACTTATAGTTAGTTTCGCTTTTTTGTTTTTTAAAATAGAGTTAAATTTACTAATAGCTTGTTTTGAGCCAAAATCAAAAAGATTTATACTTAATGATGAAGATTCTTCTAAAAAAGAGTTAAAATCATATTCTAAATTTGAAAAACTATCTAATACTTGTATTTTATTATAAATCAATTTAGAGTTTTGATCTATTATCACTTCTCTTGTTAGCTTGTACTCTTTATCTTCATTTTCTTCATTTTGAAAATCTATTATCTCTAAGAGTTCAACTTCTGAATTTTCTTCAATATATATTTTTAATTTTTGAGTTTTATTTTGATTTATTAAAATAATATTATTTGAAGATTCTTTTATTCTTATTTCATTTATTTCTTTATTTAAAAAAATATATTCTAAGTTTTTGTTAAAATTATTTGAATTATTTGAATTATTTGAATTATTTTTCATTATCTTTAAATCCTATTTTTTCAAAACCATTTTTTTGTATTTCTAAAGCAAGAGAATAGTCTCCTGTTTTAATTATCTTTCCATCTTTCATGATGTGTACAAAATCTGGTTTTATTAATTCTAATAATCTATCATAATGAGTAATCATTAAAAGGGCTTTTTTCTTATTTTTCATCATGTCATTTATTACATTTGCAACTACTTTAATAGCATCAATATCAAGACCTGAATCAATTTCATCAAGTATTATAAGTTCTGGATTTAATATAAGAAGTTGAATAAGTTCATTTCTTTTTTTTTCTCCCCCTGAAAATCCTTCATTTAAATTTCTTTTTAATAATTTACCATCAATATCAAACTCTTTTATCTTGCTTTTTATCTCTTTTAGAAAAGACAAGGCATCTAGTTCATCTTTTTTTAAATAAGCTCTTTTAGCATTTAGGGCAGATTTTAAAAAGTAAGTATTATTAACTCCTGCTATTTCAACTGGATTTTGAAAAGATAAAAAAACACCTTCATTTGCTCTTTTTTCTACACTCATTTTTAACAAGTCTTTATTTTTATATTTTATACTTCCCTCTTGTACCTTACAATCATAATGTCCTACAAGTGTTTTAGCTAGAGTTGATTTTCCAGCTCCATTTACTCCCATAAGAACATGTATCTCACCCTCATTTATTTGTAAATTTAAATCTTTTAATATGTTTTTTTGTTCAATTTGAACACTTAAGTTTTTAATTTCTAACATTATCCTACACTTCCTTCTAAGGTTATATCTAATAAGGCTTTTGCTTCAACTGCAAACTCCATTGGTAATTCTTGTAATACTTCTTGACAAAATCCATTTACTATCATTGAAATTGCATTTTGTGTAGAAAAACCTCTTTGCTGTAAAAAAAATAGTTGTTCGTCTGATATTTTTGAAGTAGTCGCTTCATGCTCAACGCTTGAGCTTTTATTTCTTATTTCGTGATATGGATAAGTATTTGCCTTACACTTATCTCCAATTAATAAAGAATCACATTCAGAGATATTTCTAGAATTGCTGGCATTTTTACCCATTCTTACTAATCCTCTGTATGAGTTAACTCCTTTAAGTGCTGATATTCCTTTTGAAATGATAGTTGATTTAGTATTTTTACCTAAATGTATCATTTTTGAACCAGTATCTGCTTGCTGAGCTTTTGAAGATATTGCAACAGAGTAAAACTCTCCCACACTATTATCACCTTTTAAAATACATGAGGGATATTTCCAAGTTACTAGTGCCCCTGTTTCAACTTGAGTCCATGATATTTTTGAATTATCACCTAAGCATTTACCTCTTTTTGTAACAAAGTTTAAAATTCCACCTTTTCCATTTATATCACCAGGATACCAATTTTGAATAGTTGAGTATTTGATTTGAGCGTCTTTTAAAGCAATTAACTCAACAACAGCTGCATGAAGTTGCTTTTGGTCTCTACTTGGAGCTGAACACCCTTCATTGTATGAAACATAAGAGTTTTCATCTGCTATTATAATTGTTCTTTCAAATTGACCTGTATCTAAAGCATTTATTCTAAAATATGTTGATAGTTCCATTGGACATCTTGTATTTGGTGGAATATAAACAAACGAGCCATCTGTAAAAACACAAGAGTTTAAAGCTGAGAAAAAATTATCACCAACTGGAACAACAGAAGTTAAATATTTTTTTAAAAGTGCTGGATGTTTTTTTGATGCTTCTGAAATAGAACAAAAAATAATTCCTAGTTTTTCTAATTCATCTTTATATGTTGTTTTAATAGAAACTGAATCAAAAACAGCATCAACTGCAACTCCTGCTAGTTGTTTTTGTTCTTCTAGTGGAATTCCTAGTTTTTCATATGTTTCTAAAATATTTGGATCAATTTCATCTAAAGAGTTTAGTGCTTTTAATGGGGCTGAGAAATATGAAATATCTTGAAAATCTATTTTTGGATAGTTTAATGTTGCCCAAGATGGTTCAGTCATTTTTTGCCATCTTTTATATGCTTTTAAACGAAAGTCTAATAACCAAGAAGGTTCTTCTTTTTTAGCAGATATTGCTTTTATTACATCTTCATTTAAACCTTTTGCAAATGTTTCACTTTTTACAAGTGTTTCAAAGCCTAATTTATAGTCATCTTCTAAGATTTTTTTAATTTCTTTATTAGCACTCACATCTTATCCTTTTAAATAGGACTCTTTTTATCCTATTTAAAATAGTAGCATACTTTTCATAAAATAAGTAAATGATTAAAGATATAAGTATTTAATTACTTTGAATTTTTCTTTCTAAAGAATTAGCATAATATGAAATAGGATAGGTTAAAATCAAATAACCTAAAGCTAATGGAATATAAGATTCTAGGGTTGAATATGTATATGCATTTACTTCTTGTGCATTCATAGTAAACTCACTAATTGATATAATTGATAATAAAGAAGAATCTTTAATAATAGAAGCAAACTGTCCAGCAAGGGCAGGTAACATTCTTTTAAAAGCTTGTGGAAAAATTACATAAACATACATTTGATAATTACTTAATCCTAAAGCTTTTGCTGCTTCAAATTGTTCTTTATCTACACTTTTAAGAGCTGCTCTTATAATCTCAGATACATAAGCACCTGAAAAAAGAGCTAAGATAACAACTCCTACTATATATCTATTATCTAAACCAAGATTATTTGCAAAAACATAAAAAAATATTAAAATTTGAACAAGTAATGGAGTTCCTCTTATAATTTCAATATAAAATCTTGAAAAAAATCTAAGTAGTATTATTTTTGAATTTTGCCCATAAGAGAAAAAAATTCCAATTATAAAACTTAAAATTAATGCAAAGAATGAGATTACAATAGTTATAATAAAACCATCAATGAATTTTTGCTTGTATTGCCAAACACTATCCCAGTGAAAATCATAAGAGATATTTGAAAACATAAAATAAAAAGTTAAAAAAACTATAATACTTAATAATAAGAAGTTAAAAGCATAAACTCTTTTGCTTATGCTTTTATGTTTTTTTAAATCAATTTCACTAATAAAATATTTAAAATATTGTTTGAAAAAATTAATTTTTATACCTTTTAAAAGAAAAATGGAATGTTAAGTTCATCAAAAGTGCTTTTGGCTTCTTCTAAATGTTTATTTGCTAATTTATCAAATGTTCCGTCTTTTTTAGACTTACTAATAAATTCATCAATTTTATTTTTTAATTCTTCATCACCTTGTCTTAAAGCAATTCCCCAATATTCAAAATCTTTTTGAAATGAAGCTAAAAGTGCCTTTGTTGTTTTTTTATGTTTTGCATAGTTTTTATAAATAGTTAATTGATCATATATAAAACCATCTGCTTTTCCTTGCACAACTTCAAGAACACAAGTACTCTCTTTATCAAATACTAATACATTTACATCTTGTAAATGATTTTTTGCATATAAATGTCCTGTTGAACCTTTTTTAACTGCTATTGTATTACCTGCTTTAAAATCAACTATTGAAGAAATATTTGAATTTTTGTTAGCTAGAATTGCTAAAGAAGATTGTGCATAAGGAACAGAAAATGCAATAGTTTTTTTTCGCTCTTCATTTATAGTCATAGATGAAATAATAATATCTATCTTTTTTGTTTTTAAAGAAGGAATTAATCCATCCCAAGCAATATTTTCAATTATTACTTCTTTATTTAAAGCTTTTCCTAATGCATAAGCTAAATCTACTGATACTCCGCTTGGTTTTCCATTTTTATCACTCATTTCAAAAGGAGGGTAAGCTAATTCCATTCCAACTCTTAGAATATTTGTATTTTCATCTTTAGAATTACAAGCTTGAAATACAAGAACAACTAAAACCACTATAAAACCTAATAAACCTTTTTTGATACTCATTCTCACTCCTATATTTTATTTTTTATATTATGTCATTGTCTTTCTGTAAAGCCTATTAAACAGCAAAAAAGCAAGAAAAATGTTACAAATTGTAAATTTTTCATAGTAAATTTTCTAATTAAGACAATTTTTATCCTATTTCAATTATAATTCCCTAAATTTATTCAAAACATAGTTCTTTTTATGTATTATTTAGCATAAAGTATTTTAGAACTAAAGAAAGAGAGATAATGGAAGTATATTTAGATAATAATGCAACAACTATGGTTGATCCTGAAGTTTTTAAAGCAATGGAACCATTTTTTTGCCATATTTATGGAAATCCGAATTCATTACATAAATTTGGTTCAGGGACTCATCCTAAAATGGTTGAAGCTTTGGATTATTTGTATGATGGAATTAATGCACATGATGATGATGATCTTATTGTTACAGCTAATGCGACAGAGAGTAATAATAGTGTACTTAAAGGTATTTGGATTGATAAGATTTTAAACGGAAATAAAAATCATATAATAACTTCAGAAGTTGAACACCCATCAATTACTGCTGTTTGTAAGTTTTTAGAAACCCAAGGAGTTAGTGTAACTTACCTTCCTGTTAATGATGATGGAATTGTTGAAGCTTCTTTGGTTGAACAATATATTAAAGAAGATACTGCTCTTGTTACAATTATGTGGGCAAATAATGAAACTGGAAAACTTTTTCCTATTAAAGAAATAGGTGAAATTTGTAAAAATAAAGGTGTAGCTTTTCATACAGATGCAACACAAGCAATTGGAAAAGTACCTGTTGATGTTCAAGCCTGTAATGTAACATACCTTTCATTTTCAGCTCATAAGTTTCATGGTCCTAAAGGAATAGGGGCTTTATATATCAAAAAAGGTTATGAATTAACTCCATTTTTTCATGGTGGTGAACAAATGGGTGGTTACAGAGCTGGTACAGTTGATGTAGCATCTATGGTTGGAATGGGACTTGCTATGAAATTAGCAGTTGATCACTTAGGATATGAAAATACAGAAGTAAGAAGATTAAGAGATAAATTAGAAAATGCAATTCTAGAACTTCCTGAAACTATAGTTATTGGTGGAAAAAATAATAGAACACCAAATACAACATTAATTTCAATTAGAGGTGTTGAGGGTGAATCAATGCTTTGGGATATGAATCAAAAAACAATTGGAGCTAGTACAGGTTCAGCTTGTGCAAGTGAAGATTTAGAAGCAAACCCAGTAATGAACGCATTTGGTAGTGATAGTGAGTTAGCTCATACCGGTGTAAGATTTTCTCTAAGTAGATTTACAACAGAAGAACAAATAGATTATGCTATTGGTGTTATTAAAAATGCAGTTATAAGATTAAGAGAAATTTCTTCATCTTACGCATATACTCCAAAAAATCATAAATCACAATTATAAGAAAGAAGGAATAAAAATGGCTAAAGGCGATTTAATATCTGGCTCAATTTGGGATGAATACTCAAATCAAGTTATAAGAAGAATGGATAATCCATCTCATCAAGGTGAGATAACAGAAGAGATGGCAGAAAAAATTGGTGGAAAACTAATAGTTGCAGATTTTGGTGCTGAATCATGTGGAGATGCGGTAAGACTTTACTGGGTTGTTAATGAAGAAAATGACATAATTGAAGACTCTAAATTCAAATCTTTTGGTTGTGGTACTGCGATTGCATCATCTGATGTTATGGCTGAATTATGTATTGGTAAAAGTGTTCAAGAAGCTGTAAAGATTACAAATATTGATGTAGAACATGCTTTAAGAGATCATCCAGATATTCCAGCAGTTCCACCTCAAAAAATGCATTGTTCTGTTATGGCATATGATGTTATTAAAAAAGCAGCTGGTACATATATGGAAGTTGATATGGAATCTTTTGAAACAGAACAAATTGTTTGTGAATGTGCAAGAGTATCTTTAGGAACAATTCAAGAAGTTATTAGATTAAATGATTTAACTACTGTTGAACAAATCACAGATTATACTAAAGCAGGTGCTTTTTGTAAATCATGTATTCGCCCAGGTGGGCATGAGGAAAAAGATATCTATTTAGTTGATATCTTAGCTGATACAAGAAGTGAAATGGAAGCAGAAAAGTTAAAAGAAGCTGCTGATGCAAATGAAAATGGAATGGCTACATTTGATAAAATGACAATTGTTCAAAGAATCAAAGCTGTTGATGCCATTTTAGATGTAGATATTAGACCTATGCTTGTTATGGATGGTGGTAATATGGAAATTATTGATATTAAAGATAATGTTCCTCATTATGATATTTATATTAGATACTTAGGTGCTTGTAATGGTTGTGATTCTGGTAGTACTGGAACTTTATATGCAATAGAATCAGTTCTAAAGCAAAAAGTTGATGAGAATATTAGAATTTTACCTATTTAATAAATATAAATAAATATAAAAAAAGGGTGAATTATCAAATTCTCCCTTTTTTTTTGATAAATATCAATTCAAAATCTTTGTTTTTTTTATATAATGAGAAAAATAAAATTAAGGATTTATAATGAGTGAAACTATTTCAACATATTTAACACAAGATCACAGAGCCTGTGATGAAGAATTTGCAAATATGGAAAATGCAGTGGCAGCTGATGATTGGAATGAAGGTTCTAAACTATTTGAGAAATTCTCTTGTGATTTAGAGCATCACTTTTTAATGGAAGAAAAAGTTATGTTTCCTGCTTTTGAGGAAAAAACTGGAATGACACAAGGTCCAACAGCAATGATGAGAATGGAACATGAGCAAATGAGAGTAGTTCTCTCTCAAATGAGAAGTGATGTTGAAACAAAAGATAAGAACCATTTTTTTGGCTTATCTGAATCACTAATGATGTTAATGCAACAACATAATATGAAAGAAGAACAAATGTTGTATGCAATGGCAGATGCGCACTTAGGCGAAGATGTAGCTTCTATAGTGCAAAGCATGAAAGGTTTATAATTTAAATAATGTTTAATCAAGGTTTATCTCTAAATCAGGCACCACCAATATCGGTGCCCTTTAGATTTTTTTTAACAGCTCCTTTATTTGGAATTTTAATAGGAATTATGTTTTTTCTTTATCCTATTGATATTGTTTCAAATAGGTTTTCTCCTGTAACTATTGGAATAGTTCATTTATTTACTTTAGGAATGTTAGCAATGATTGTTTTTGGAGCTATGCAGCAAATGATGCCAGTTCTTTCAGGTGCATTAGTACCAAAACCTAGAGTTTTTGCTTTTATAGTTCATACAGGTCTTACTTTAGGAACACTATTCTTTTCCGGCTCTTTTATATTTGACCTTCCTTATTTATTAGAAGCTGGTGTTTCTTTATTGGCTTTATCATTTTTAGTATTTTTTCTTTTTACTATAAAACTTTTGTATAAAGTAAAATTTTTAACTTCAACAGTAAATACAATGAAACTATTTTCAATAATGGGATTTTTAACAGCTATTTTTGGTCTTATTATTGCTTTTAATCATATTGGTTCAAATATTCCAGAAAATCACTACTTTTTTGTAAATACTCATATTGTTTTAGGTGTTTTTGGTTTTGCAGTTTTACTTATAATGGGTATATCTTTTCAAGTTATTCCTATGTTCTATGTGGCCAAAGATTTTCCTAAATTTGTACAAAATAAAATCCCTTTATTTATAGCTGCTCTTATTGCTTCATTTTCTTTATTTTTCTTTTTTGAACTTGATGTTTATATTTTAAAATTAGTTTTAGCAATATTTTTAATGATATTTTCTTTTTATGCTTTAAACTCTTTAAATAATAGAAGAAGGCCTGTTTTTGATGTTACTTTGTGGTATTGGAAGCTATCTTTGTATTTTTTTATTTTTACAATGCTAAATTGGCTTTTTGTTCCACAAGATTCACCTTTTTTAATATCAATTATGTTTGCTTTTGGTTTTTTATACTCATTGCTTCAAGGTATGGTATATAAAATAATTCCTTTCTTAGCTTGGTTTCATTTAAGCTCAAAGGGATATTTCATTATTCCTACTATGAGAGAAATGATAAATGAAGACATGATTAAAATTCATTTTTACTTGCATTGCACAGCATTATTATTTTTTATAATAACACCTTTTTTATCTAATTTATTTTTAATAATAGGAGCTACTTTTTTTATAGCTTCAAATAGTCTATTTTTTCTTAATTGTTTAATTGCAATTAAAAAATATACTAAAATAGTAAAAACAGATCCTTTATCTTCAATGCCAGTTAAAAGTACAAAGTAGTTTGTGATATAATGCCTTAAAAAACAAGGTCAATAATGTCAGATGAACAGATACTAAAAAATACTAATGCTGCTATTTTAGATGAATTTAATGCTTCAATTATGTTTGATAAAGAGTTATATGATCAAGATATAAGAGGATCAATTGCTCATAGTAAAATGCTTTTAAAACAAGGAATCTTAAAAAAAGATGATCAAAAAGATATAGAAGCTGGTTTATTACAAATAAAAGCAGAAATAGAAGCAAATACATTTGTTTTTGATATTTCTAGTGAAGATATTCATATGGCTATTGAATCAAGACTTACACAAATTATTGGTGAAGCTGGAAAAAGACTTCATACAGCTAGAAGTAGAAATGATCAAGTTGCTAGTGATTTTAGATTATATGTAAAAGAAAAAAATATATCTATTATGAAACAAGTAAAAGATTTAGTTTCTACTTTTGTTACTTTAGCTTCTAAACACACAGATACTTTAATTCCAGGTATGACTCACTTACAACATGCTCAGCCTATTAACTTTGGATATCATATGTTAGCTTATGCAAATATGTTTAAAAGAGATTTTGAACGTTTCGAAAGCTCATATAAACGTAATGATGTTTCTGCCTTAGGATCAGCTGCCCTAGCTGGTACTCCTCATAATATAGATAGGTTTGAGACTTCTGAGCTTTTAGGTTTTTCTCATCCTACTTCTTGTGCTTTAGATACAGTTTCAGATAGAGACTTTGCTTTAGAAATTTTGTTTAATATTTCAACTGCAGTTATGCACATATCAAGAATTTCAGAAGAGTTAGTTTTATGGTCATCTTATGAATTTTCTTTTATTAAAATGTCAGATGAGTATTCTACAACATCATCAATTATGCCTCAAAAGAAAAATCCTGATGTTCCTGAGTTATTAAGAGGAAAAACAGGACGCGTTTATGGAAATTTGATTTCCTTATTAACAGTTATGAAAGGACTTCCTTTAGCTTATAATAAAGATACCCAAGAAGATAAAGAGGGTGTTTTTGATTCTGTTAAAACTATTGAAATCTCATTGAGTATTTTAAATGAAGTTATAAAAACAATGAGCATAAATAAGAATAAAATGCAAGACGCTTGTAAAGTTGGACATTTAAGTGCAACTGATTTAGCTGATTATTTAGTAATGAAAGAAGATATAGCTTTTAGAACTGCTTATTATATAACAAAAGCAGTTGTAAATAAAGCAAATGAACTTAATAAAGATATGAGTGAATTAAATATAAATGAAATTAGAAGTGCTCATAGTGATATTAAAAATATAAATGAAGAAATTGTTGAGTTTTTAGATTTAAAACATTCTATGAATACTAGAAATTCTTATGGTGGAACATCTACAAAACAAACAAAAATACAAATTGAAGAGTTCAAAAAGTGGTTAAAGTAGAGAATATTATTTAAAGCTTTGAGAACTTAGATGAGTTTATCTCATCTAAGTTTGTTTTACATTTTTATAAGTCTAGATACTTCTGCAAATAAAGTCTCTACATCAGTTTTACCAACAAATGAATCAACTCCAATACGTCTCATTTTATCTTTAACAGCTTCTGTTGTCATAGATGAGTTTACAATAACTGGAATATGTGAATGTTTGTCTTTTATATATTGAGAAACTTGAAAACCATCAACTTCAGGCATTTCAATATCTGTAATAATTAAACCAATATCTTCATCATTGATTTCTTTAATTCTATCAATTAGCTCTTTTCCATTTTTATAAATTTCATAAGATAAACCAGCTTTTTCGAAAAATTTAATTAACATTTCTCTTGCTACATTTGAATCTTCAGCGGCAAGAACTAGTTTTTTAGTTCTAATTTTGTTTTTAACATATCTAGTTAATGATTCATCTTCATTAGCACCCCAACCGATATCTTTTAAGAGTTGTTCTGCATTAAAAACTGTACATAACTCATCATTGTTATTTACGTTTACATATGTTGTATATGTGATTTTTGAACTTGAATCTTCAGATGGTCTTAATTCTTCTGTAGTTTTTTCAACAATATTAATCATATCTTTTATTAAAAAACCAACTTTTTTATTGGAGAACTCACAGTAGATTATTAATTTATACTCTTGTGTTGCTAATGGAGTTGATCCTAACCAAGTATCTAAATTAATTAATGTAACAGGTTCCCCTCTAATTGTAGCAATTCCTGCAATAACCGGAGATTCCGAAGGAGTTTGATTGATTGTAACTTCTTCTGTAATAATAAATGCTTTTACTTTTGCTATATTAATTGCATAAATATTATTGTGTCCTGTAAAAAATACTGCTAATTGTTGGACATTTCGTAAATGCCCTTGTGTCATTTGTTCAACGCTAGTTCCAATATCACTCATTTGAATCCTTTTACTATATTGTATAGATTATATATCTTTTTATCTTACAAAAGACTTTTACACATTATTATTTTTATTTATTAATTATTTTTTATCTTCTTTTTTAGCTATTTTTTGTTTATTTAAAATCTTTTGAATAACTAAAGATGACAACATTAAACCAAAAGAAGCCGTAACAGCCATAAAACTACCTTTTTCTTTACAGTTTGGTGCTTCTGATGAAAATACTACTTTAAATTTCTTTTTAAATCCAATCTTTTTTAATTCGTATTTAATTTTTCTAATAAAAGGGTCATTAAATGTATCCCAAATAGAAATATACTCTATTTTTGAAGGATCAATTCTTTTAGCAGATCCAGAAGTTGTAAGTACTTTTTTGTAATGTCTACTTATTAAATGAACTTTTGGTTTTATATCATCAATTGCATCAATAATATAATCAAATGAAGAAAAATCAAAATCATCAATCCACTCATTTGTTATTTTTGCATTTATTGCTTTTATTTCAGGATAAATTTCATTTAAAGCTTCTACTTTAATTCTTCCTAAGTTTCCTTCACTTCCTAATTGTCTATTTAAATTTGTTATTTCATAAGTATCAAAGTCAACTATAGTAATATTTGTAAAACCAGTTCTATAAAGTGAGTCTAAAGTAAAACTTCCAACTCCCCCAATACCTAGAATTATAATTTTTGTTTTAGTGAATATCTCAAAACTCTCTTCACCAAATAATTTTATTGTTCTATCATATCTTGACATTTTTACTCTTTTATCTATTTTTAGCTATTATATCAAATTAAAATACAAAATATATTAGGGGAGTTAGCATGGATAAAGAACCAATGACAAATGCGGGTTATAATAAAATTACAGGAGCCTTAGATTTTTTAAAAAGTAGTGAGCGACCTGAGACTGTAATTGCTTTAGATGAAGCAAGACAGCTTGGAGATTTAAAAGAAAATGCTGAATACCATGCAGCAAAAGATAAATTAAAATTAATTGATATTCAAATTGCTGAATTAGGCTCAATTATTTCAAAAGCTATTATTATAGATCCAACAACTTTACCACATGATAGAGTTTCTTTTGGCTCAACTTTAGAGCTACTTGATGTTAATACTGAAGAAGAATTTAAGTATACGATAGTTGGAAGTGTTGAAGCTGATGTAAATAAGGGTTTAATATCTTTTAATTCTCCTTTATCAAAACAACTTTTAGGAAAACAAGAAGGTGATGAAGTAAATGCAAAATTACCAATGGGAACCAGAACTTTTGAAGTTTTAAGTGTATGTTATAATGAGATTATTTTATAATGATTAATGTAGCAATTATTGGAGCTAGTGGATATACAGGTTTAGAGCTTATTAAAATACTTATTAATCACGAAAAATTTAATATTTGTTATATAGCAGATTCTGCAGGGGGTAAAAAAGTTGAAGATTTACATCCTAGTTTAAAAAATGTATTTTCTCATGCAGTTGAAAAAGCAGATGCTTTTGAAGTATCTCAATGTTCCACTTTAGCTTTTTTAGCACTTCCACATAAGGCTTCTATGGGTTTTGCAAGTGAACTTTTAAGTTTGGGTGTAAAAGTTGTTGATTTATCTGCTGATTATAGATTAGAACTTGATACATATGAAGAATATTATTGTGCCCATAGTGATAAAAAAAATCTATCTAAGGCTGTATATGGTTTACCTGAGTTTTTTAGAGAAGAAATCAAAAAAACTAATTTAGTAGCTAATCCAGGTTGTTATCCAACAGCTTCTTTGTTGGCACTTTTACCTTTTATTGATTATATTGATGAAAATGCACCTATATTTATAGATGCAAAATCAGGAGTTTCTGGAGCTGGAAAAAAATTAAATGAGCTTACAAGTTTTTGTAATATGAATGATAATATGTTTGCTTATAATGCTTTAGAGCATAGACATATGCCTGAAATTAATGAAAAAATTAAGATTTTAAAAAATAAAGAATTATCAATAAATTTTGTACCTCATTTAATAAATGTAACAAGAGGAATGTTAGTATCTGTTTATGCAACACTAAAAGATGATGCACTTGATTTAAATGTAAATAAGATTCTAAAAGATAGTTATAAAAATGAAAAATTTATAAGAGTTAAAAATAAACCTGTTGATATAAAATCAGTAGCAGGAACTAACTTTTGTGATATTTTTGCAGCAAAAAACAAAAATGCTATTTTTATCAATACTTCAATTGACAACTTATTAAGAGGAGCTTCTTCTCAAGCTGTTTGTAATGCAAATATTATGTGTGGTTTTGAAGAAGATTTAGGAATCCCTGATATTGCTTATGTGCCTTAAGCTAAAAGAAAATGCAATTTTTGTTGCAGATGCTCACTATAATGAAAAAAGAGGTGAGTTTTTAATATTTTTAAAAAAAGTACAAAACTCATCTATACAAATCACCCAGCTTTTTTTAATGGGTGATATGTTTGATTTCTTATCTTCACAAAATTCTTATTTTATAAAAAAAAATCAAGAACTAATTGATTTGATAAATGAACTCTCATATAAGCATGAAGTCTTTTACTTAGAAGGAAATCATGACTATAATTTAGTAAAACTTTTTCCAAAAGTAAAAGTTTATACAAGAGCTTCTCAACCTGTATTAGCACAATACAATAATAAAACTATAGCTATCTCACATGGTGATATTTTTGTAGATGATATGTTTTATGAAATGTTTTGTAAAGTTATTAGAAACAAGATTTTTTTAAAATTTTTAAATATTATAGATATAAATAATATGCTTTCAAAAAAAGTATATTACTCATTGCTTGAAAAGGATATCTGTCATAAAATTGATAATTTTAAAGAAATTACACAAAAACGCCTTAAGTATTATTCTAGTGATATTATAATAGAAGGACATTTTCATCAAGGAAATGAGTATATCTTTAAAGATAAAAGGTATAAAAATATTCCTTCTTTAACATGTTCAAAACAATATACAAAATTAAAAGATAATGTTTTTATTGAAATAGATTTAAAAAAGGATTTATAATAGCAAAGTTTGAAGTAGTTAGTGCATACTCCCCAGCAGGTGATCAACCAGAGGCTATAAAAAAATTAAGTGATTCTATTTTAAGTGGTAATCAATACAATACTCTAAAAGGAGTAACGGGTTCTGGTAAAACGTTTACTATGGCTAAAGTTATTGAAAAAACACAAAAACCAACCTTGATTATGACTCATAATAAAACACTAGCAGCCCAGTTATACTCAGAATTTAAGCAGTTTTTCCCAAATAATCATGTTGAATATTTTATATCTTATTATGATTATTATCAACCAGAAGCTTATATACCAAGAACTGATTTATTTATTGAAAAAGATAGCTCAATTAATGAAGAGTTAGAGAGATTAAGACTAAGTGCAACTTCTTCTTTATTATCTTTTGATGATGTTATCGTTGTAGCCTCAGTATCTGCTAACTATGGATTAGGGAACCCTGAAGAGTATAAAAAAATGGTTCAAAAACTTGAAGTTGGTTTTGAATACTCGCAAAGGACTCTTTTACTTAAATTAGTTGAAATGGGTTATAAAAGAAATGATAAATTTTTTGATAGAAGTGATTTTAGAGTAAATGGTGATGTAATTGATATTTATCCTGCTTATTATGAAGATGAGTTTATAAGAGTTGAGTTTTTTACAGATGAGGTTGAAAGTATTACAAAACATCAGTATTTAACAAATGAGAAAAATCAAAAACTTGAAGAAGTTACTATTTATTCTGTTAATCCTTTTGTTGTTTCAAATGATAAGTTAGCAATTGCTGTTAAACTAATAGAAGAAGAGTTAGATGATAGACTTAAAGATCTAAAACAAAATGATCAATTAGTTGAGTATCAAAGACTAAAACAAAGAGTTGAATTTGATTTAGAAATGATTGAAGGTACTGGCATGTGTAAGGGTATTGAAAATTATGCAAGATATTTAACAGGACAAGAAGCAGGGGAAACCCCTTACTCTTTGATGAACTATTTTGAACAAATTGGAAAAGACTTCTTACTAATTGTTGATGAGTCTCATGTTTCTTTGCCTCAATTTAGAGGTATGCATGCAGCTGATAGAAGTAGAAAAGAGACCTTAGTTAATTATGGTTTTAGACTTCCAAGTGCTTTAGACAATAGACCTTTGAAATTTGATGAGTTTATAGCTAAAGCTCCAAGTTTTCTTTTTGTAAGCGCAACTCCAAATGAGCTTGAACTTGATTTATCAAGCGAAATAGCAGAACAAGTTATAAGACCAACTGGATTATTAGACCCTACTATTGAAATAATGGATTCAGAGTTTCAAGTTGAAAAACTTCATGATGAGATAAAAAAAGTAGCTGCTAAAAATGAAAGAGTATTAGTAACTGTATTAACTAAAAAAATGGCAGAAGAGTTAACTACTTATTATGCAGATTTAGGAATAAGAATTCGATATATGCATAGTGATATTGATGCAATTCAGAGAAACCAAATTATTAGAGATTTAAGACTAGGTAAGTTTGATGTTTTAGTTGGAATTAATCTCTTAAGAGAAGGATTAGATATTCCAGAAACTTCTTTAGTTGCTATTCTAGATGCAGATAAAGAGGGATTTTTACGTTCACGTACTTCTTTGATTCAAACAATGGGAAGAGGGGCAAGAAATGAAAATGGAAGAGTTATTTTATTTGCAAAAAGAATAACAGCTTCTATGCAGTATGCAATTGATGAAACAAATAGAAGAAGAGTGATTCAAGACACACATAATAAGAAACATGGAATAACTCCAAGAAGTACAAAAAGAGCCCTAGATGGTAGCTTAAAACTTGAAGAGTATGATGATTTAGCTTGGAAAAAAGTAAAAATTGAGAAAATGCCAGCTTCTGAGCGGAAGAAGATTTTAATAGAGTTAAATGCTAAGATGAAAAAAGCAGCACATGATTTACACTTCGAAGAAGCGATAAGAATAAGAGACGAAATAGAAAAAATAAAAAAAATATAGTTATAAAATATCATCTTTTAAAAAATCTATGCGTTGAATCTTTATTTTTAATGCTCATGTACTAGTTGTACACTGCGCTTAAAAATAAAGCTCCGCCTTGATATTTTATAAAACCTAATATTTTCTAACTATATTTTACTCTACACTTAATTTTAAAGTATCATTAATTTTACTAGTTTTAATTAACATTGTAATATCTCTAATATCTCCGATATTTAATATTAATGCCTTATCTAAAGTATTTGTTGATATTAAAAATCTATATTCATTTTGATGTTTAAAAATATTTCTTTTTTTGAAAATTGATTCTTCTTTTGAAAAAGAACCATTAAAAGTTAATGGATTATAATAATCAACTAACTTGGCTCTTAATCCATAATTTTCTTTTTTAATAGCTTTCTTTATTCGTTTAATAAATTCTTTTCCATTAGTAACTATTACAGAATAATCGCCTAACAATAAACAGTCATTGTCTAATTTTATTTTTTTATTTACTTTATCAATATTTTTTTCTGTAATATTTATAAAATCACCACTGTTGATAGCATACATGCAAAAAATATTCAAGTTATCCATATATGGTCTCTGAAAAGTTACTTGTCCTACCAAATCTTTTAAAGCATGATTGTTTAGTTCTATATTTACCTTATCTGCTTGGTAGCTAGCTGAGATTGCCTCAAGTTCATCTTTTCTATTTATATCAGAGTTATCAGATATTTTTTTAAAATATGAAAGTTTATTAGCATATAATTTGCCTTTCATAAAATCAGATGCATACTTCTTTTTATTAAATACTTTTAATAGTGCAAATATTTTTACCATCAGATACCTTTATTACTTTTGTATAGTTGTTGATTATAACTTTAAATTAATAAAAATATATTACAATAGTATAATGAAAAAAGCTACTATAAAAGAGATACAGATTATTAAAGAGGCTTTTGTTGAAAAGTACTCAGATGCTGTTACTGAACTAACTTATAAAAATGATTATGAACTATTGATTGCTATAATATTAAGTGCTCAGTGTACTGATAAGAGGGTTAATATTATTACTCCTGCTTTATTTTTAAAATACCCAGGTGTTTTTGATTTGGCAGAGGCTTCTTTGGATGAGGTTAAGGATTTATTGAAATCTTGTTCATTTTTTAATAATAAGTCTAAAAATATTATTAAAATGGCAAATAGGGTAATTGATAATTTTGAAGGTAATATTCCTCATGTTCAAAAAGACCTTATGTGCTTAGCTGGTGTTGGGAACAAAACTGCTAATGTTTTTATGATTGAGAGTGAGGGGGCAAATTTAATGGCTGTTGATACTCATGTATTTAGAGTTTCACATCGTTTGGGTTTAAGTGATGGTAAAACAGTTACTCAAACAGAAGAGCATTTAGTTAAAAAACTCAAAGATGATTTGCATATTTTTCATCAAGCTATGGTTTTATTTGGACGTTATACTTGCAAGGCTATAAAACCAGATTGTGACTCCTGTATGTTCCCTGAGGTTTGTAAAACTACAAGAAGTTTTAAACCTGCTTAGGGCCAAGTCTTTAACTTAAATTTACTTATTTTTACAAGTTTCTTTAAAAGAAGAGAAGTTTGTAAAAATATACTCATCTTGAATCTTTTTAACAAGAACTTTATTTGAAGTACAAACAAGTTCTTTTCCATCTTTTTTAATTATATAATCAAATTTATAGATGAAATTAATCTCAGAAGTAATATTTTTATTATTTAATCTTTCATAAGAAAGTTTTAAAATTTCTATATTTTTTTCATCTTGGTATTTTTTCATAAATAAACTTGGAATTTTATTTTCTTTTTTATCTAAAAATATTTCTGTTATTATTACTGATAAAACAATAATTACTAGTAAAATAATAAACTCTTTACTTGCGAATTTATTGTTTATTTTATAAATTATTAAAGCTAAAATACTTATAAGTATTAAAGCCAAAAGTATTATTTGCATTTATTTACCTTTAGTTTATTTTTGAAATCATTTGAAGACAAATATTTTGAAGAAGATGTATTTTCTTTTATAAGTTTTTGCTTATATTTACTCTTTGATATATATTTAGTTTGTGATTCTAAATTTTGTTTATCTTCTATTATATTTTTTATAAGTCCAGCTTTTAAATTATTTAATATATTTAAAACTGTGCTTAAATTTTTATCTTCTATTTCTAAATGTATTTTAGCCATTTAAACCCTTTTTTAACTTTGATGAGATTATATCTTTTTCTGATTTAACTAATAATTAACAATAAATTAACAAATCTTTGAAATAATACTAATTATTTTATTTAAGGAAAAATTTATGAAAAAATCTGTTATTTTATTATCCTTAGTAAGCTTTGTTTTACTTGCTAATGATACAGTACAATTACCTCTTGTAGAGATTACTGAGAGTATAAATACTAAAATAGTTAAAAATGTTTCTAGTGAAGAGATTAAATCTGCTGATTTAGCTGAAGCCTTGGAAAAAAATATTGCTTCTATTTCACTTGTGCGAAGAAGTGGTATAGCAAATGATATTATTTTAAGAGGTCAAAAAAGAGATAATATCAATGTTACTATTGATGGTGCTAAAATTTATGGTGCTTGTCCAAATAGAATGGATCCTCCAACTTCTCATATTTTAACTAATAATGTTAATGAAGTTATTGTTCAAGAAGGTCCTTTTGATGTTGAAGATTTTGGGGTTTTAAGTGGAAGTGTAAAAATCAAAACTAAAAAACCAACAAAAGAGTTAAAAGGTGAAGTTAATATTAATGTGGGAAGTTTCTCATATAAAAAAGCTTCTGCTACAATTTCTGGTGGAAACAAGAGTGTTCAAGGTTTATTATCAATTTCTAGCGAAAATGGTGATCAGTATAAAGATGGAGCAGGGAATACATTAAGCCAACAAGCTGATAATTACTCAAATCCTATGAATAAATATAAGACTAAATATAAAGAAATGAGATCATTTGAGAAAAAAACACTTTTAGGTAAAGTTAATTTTAACATTAATGATAATCATAATATATTATTATCTTATACTGCAAATAGAAGTGATAGTATTTTATATTCAAATACTCCTATGGATGCTTTATATGATGACTCTGATATTTTCACTTTAAATTATACTGCTTTAAATTTATCTAGTTTTTCTAAAGAATTTAATATTAATTTATATAATTCAAAAGTAGATCACCCTATGTCTACAAAATTTAGAAATGCTTCAGGTGCTAATGCTTTTAAAGAAGTTATAAATGACTTAAGTACTTCAACAAGTGGCGCTAAAATTAAAAATAGTATGGATATTAAAAATACTGTATTTACTTATGGTTTAGATATGAGTAAGAGAAACTGGGATGGAGAGTTTAAAACTATTGGTATGATGGCTATGCATAATGGTAAAAAATCTATTGATGATGTAGATACTACAAATAAAGCACTATTTATAAAAGCAAGTACAAAATTTGATAAATTAGCTTTAGATTATGGTTTAAGATATGACAAAACTGATATAGATACTGCTTCAAATTTACAAGATAATGATTATAAATCTTTAAGTGGAAATATTTTTGCAATTTATAATGTAGATGATAGTTTAAGATATTTTGCAGGTATTGGAAAATCAGCAAGAGTTCCAGATGCAAGAGAATTATATTTTTATCATTTTAAGAATAATAGAAAAATTGGAACTCCTACTTTAAATCAAACAAAAAATTATGAAATTGATTTAGGTTTTGAAAAAGTTATTGGTGACTTTCAGTGTTAAAACAAAAGTGTTTTATTCAAAGTTAAAAGATTATATTTATTATAATTCTAAGTTATCTAAGAATAATTTTGAAAACATAGATGCCAAAGATTTATGGAATTAGAAGTTTCTGGATTATATTTTATAAACGATAATTTTACTTTTGATTATTCTCTTGCTTATCAAAGAGGAAAAAAAGATAAAGTGTTAAAAAATCAAAGTGATAAAGACTTAGCTGATATTAATCCTTTAAAAATGAATCTTGGATTAACTTATGAACAAAATAAGCATTTGTTAAAAGTAGATGTTCAAGCTAGTGATTCTTGGGACAAATTTGATTCTGATAATGGCGAGCAAAAACTTTCAGGTTATGCACTTCTAAATTTAAAGTATAATAACAAACTTAGTAAAAACTTTGATATAACTTTTGGAATGGACAATGTTTTTGATAAGAATTATGCTTCAAGTAATACATATAAAGATCTGACATTAATTTCTGCTGGTGGAAGTGACACAATGTTGTTAAATAACCCAGGTAGATATATTTATACAAATATTAGATATAGATTCTAAAAAAAGATTAGGAGAGTTTAACTCTCTTAATCAAAACTCATTTGAACTTGTGTTTGTCCAGTACTTCCAAACTCTATATCAATATCTTTTGCAATTTGCATAAAATCTATTCCTTGAACAGTTTTAAGACTTTTAAGTATCTCTTTTTTACCAGATATTAACTCTCTTGATTTAATGCCGTGAGAGATTGATAAAGAAGCTTCAACAAAAGCAGATAACTTATCACACTGTTTTAAAGCAAGTCCATCAACAGCATTGTATTTGTCCATATTATAGGCACTTAAACCACCACTTATTACTTCTATTTCATCTTTATAAATTCTATCAACGAATTCATCTTTTTCATCTTTATTAATTCCAATTAAATATTTAAACTCATTTAAGATTGAGCTTGGAATATTTGGAAAAATATCTTCTTCCATTCTTTGTATTTCAAATTCTGAAATGATATCTGATAAGTCATCAACTGAATATTTTACAGGTGAGATTATATCTCTTGTTAAAGCTTCAGGTAAATCATGAAAAAGTGCAGTAAAAAAGTTGTTTTGTAATCTTTTATTACAGGCTTTTACATCAATAGAGTAAAAATAAGAAAAAAGTGCAACTGTTAGCATATGACCTAAAACTGATGTTTGAGGAACTCTTGGTGTTTGAGCCCATCTAGCTTGAAATCTCAATCTTCCACTTAAATCAATTACTTTTGCAAGTTTTTTATTTAAAGCAATTTTTCGTACACCTATCAACTCATAATAATCTTCAATCTCTTCATCTACACTTTTTTTAACTTCTTCTATATCTGATAAAAACTGGCTTGTTTGATAAACAATTGAGAACTCCCATTTTGTCGCAAGATAAGAAGCTGCTTTTAAAATAAATCTTTCTTTTTTATACATAGTAGGATCATTTAAATAATCTTCAAACTTTCTTAAAAAATTACCATCATCTATATTTTCAAGAGAGCTTTTTAGTTTTGAAACTACCCAAGCATTTATCTCTTTTTCTTTTTTTTGTAAAGCTTGTCTAAAAACATCTGGTCTAATATCTGTTACAACAACTCTTCTTAAGAACTCAAAAATACCAGCTTCTATCAAGTGAGTAAAATTTATGTCTTTTTCAAGTTTTGCAATAAAAAAAGCAATAATAAATTTGTGAGCTTGTTTATCTAGCTCAACTAAATCGACCATACGTGGATAATCATTCCATCTTTGTATTGAAGCAGAAGTAAAAATATACTCAATTATTTTAGGATTAATCATTTTTACTCTTTTTATTATCTTGTTTTTTTATATTCTCTATTTTATCACCTCTTGCGATTAAGTACTTTCCTAACATCATAAGAGCAACAACTAGACCTACAACAACATATGCTACCCATGGTTCTCTCATAATATAATCCTTTACGATCTACAGCTGTGAGCTAAAGCATTTATTTTATTAACTCTTTGTTCATGTCTTCCTTTAGCAAAAGAAGAAGAACACCAAGCATTAATAATATTTTCAATCATTCCATAACCACTAACTCTTTCACCTAAGCAAATAACATTAGCATCATTATGCTCTCTTGCCATTTTTGCTGAATATTCGTTATGACAAAGTGCTGCTCTAATATCTTTAAACTTATTAGCAGCCATACTCATTCCAATACCAGAACCACAAATTAATATTCCTTTAGAACCCTCATTTTTTAAAACTTCTTCACAAACTTTTGCTGCATAATCAGGATAATCAACTCTATCTTTAGTACTTGGTCCTAAATCAATTACTTCATGACCTTTTTTTTCAAAAAGCTCTTTAACATATGCTTTAATATCAATTCCAGCATGATCAGCACCTATAAAATATTTACTCATTAATATATTCCTTTTTCATGATTAAGTTCTATATTTTTACCTATCATGTCTTTTTCTAAAGATGAAACAGTTCTAAAAACTCTATCCCATCTTATTTCTTTGTCTTTATTTATAGAAAAATAGATTAACCAAGGTGTTCCTACAATATATTTATATTTAACTGTTCCCCAAAATCTAGAATCATTTGAATGATCTCTATTATCACCCATCATAAAATACTCACCTTGTGGAACTTGTATTGGCATCATGTCAAAGAGTTGCGAAGGTTGTCTTCCATCATTCTTAACATTTAAATCATTATGAATTCCTGGATGATCTTTTTTATATGGATTTACTAACCAAAGTCTATTTGCAAGTTCTATATAATCTTCTTTTTTATAATTATCTTTAACATATTGGTTTCCTTCATGTGGATGAAGTAAAAGTTTTTTATCTTTTAATGCAAGTAAATCTCCACCAAGAGCAACACATCTCTTAACAAAATGAATTTTCTCATTTTTTGGATATCTAAAAACAACAATTTCACCACGTTTAGGTCCATCACCCTCTATTAAGTGACCATTGTCATTAAAGTCTGGTAATATTTTAATCTCTAACCAAGGAATTCTAGGTGTTGGTATTCCATAAGAAAACTTCTTTACAAATAACATATCACCTATTAAAAGTGAGTTTTTCATACTTCCACTTGGAATTATAAAAGATTGGGCAATAAAAGACATAATAAACAAAACAATTACAATTGTTCCTGGCCATGAGCTTGACCAATCATATAATTTTCTTAACATTAAATAACTCTTTTCAATCTAAGTTTTGCAGCTTTAACTGTATTTTTTAATAACATTGCAATAGTCATAGGACCAACTCCACCTGGAACTGGAGTTATGTAAGAACATTTATTTTTACAAGCCTCGAAATCAACATCACCTACAAGTTTTCCATTTTCTAATCTATTAATTCCAATATCAATAATAATGGCACCATCTTTTACCATATCTTCTTTTATTAAATTAATAACACCAGTTCCTACGCAAATAATATCAGCAGCTAGGGTATGTGCTTTTAAATCTTTTGTTTTACTATTACAAATTTCAACAGTTGCTTTTGCATTTATAAGTAAAGAAGCCATAGGTTTTCCAACAATATCAGAAGCTCCAATAACACAAACATTTTTTCCAAGAACATCTATCTCATACTCTTTTAATAAACGCATTACTCCAAAAGGAGTTGCTGGTAAGAAAGCATCAAGATTTAGAACCATTCTTCCTACATTGTAAGGGTGAAAACCATCAACATCTTTTAGAGGATCAATTGCTTCTAGTATAATAGTTGTATCTATATGTTTAGGAAGTGGCAATTGAACTAATATTCCATCTAAATTTGGATTTTCATTCATTCTTTGAATAATATCTAAAATCTCTTCTTGAGTAATAGTATTAGGCATTTCATGAACAACTGAATAAATACCAGCATTTTTACAAGACTTAGCTTTCATTCCAACATAAGTTGAGCTTGCAGGATCATTTCCAACTAAAATTACAGCAAGTCCTGGCACTATTTGTTGTTCATCTTGAAGTTCTTGCACTTCAACTTTTACTTCTTCTTTAATTTTGTTTGAAAGAGCTTTTCCGTCTAATATTTGATATTTCACAGTTTTCTCACTTTAGATGATTTTTTAAATACTTTAGAATAACCTTATTAAGGTTTAAATTTAAGGTGCTATAATATCCAAAATCTATTTATATCAAGGTTAATATTGAAATTAATAATTCTTTTGTTTCTTTGTATTACTAATAGTTTAACACAAAACATAGATAACTCATTTATAACAAAGTTTGAATATGGAGCTATGTTATATAAGAATCCTAGAGGAATTGGTTGTAATAAATGCCATAGTTTAGGAAATAAGAAGATTTTAATATCTAAGTATAAAGATAAAAAAAATATCACCCACTCTTTATTGGCCCCTCCCATTAACAAAGTTTCTTTCAAAACTTTTAAAAAAAAATTAAAAGCAAGTAGATTTGAATCTTTAGTAATGCCTACATATTTTTTAACAAATGATGAAATGGAATCAATATATTATTATATTACAAATTTAAATAAGTAAACTCTAATTATTCTTTATGTATAATGCCCAACTTAAATTAAAAAGGATAATCATGTTAGAGGGTATCATAAGAGATAGTATAACTAAGCAAGCGACTAAGCAACTTAGAAGAGATGGATATTTAATTGCGAATATTTATGGAAAAGGTAAGGAAAATGTTAATGCTGCATTTAAAAGTAATGAGTTTATTAAGTTTTTAAGAGCTAAAGAAACTATTGCATTTGAAGTAAAAGTTGCAGGAACAGTTTATAAAGTAGTAGTTAAAGAGTATCAAAAATGCCCACTTACTTCAAGCTTAATTCATGTTGACTTAATGATTGCACTTCCAGGTGTTAGAGCAGTTTACCATGTTCCAATTATAACTGAAGGTACTGCAAAAGGTATTAAAAATAGTGGTTTATTTGTTTTTCATAAGAAAAGAATTTCTGTTAAATCAACAATTGAAAACTTACCTGAATCATTTAACTTACAAGTTGGAGATTTAGATACAGGTGATAATATCCTAATTAGAGATATTGATTTTCCTGCAAATGTAGATTGTTACTTAGACCCACGAGTTCCAATTGTAGGTGTAATTAAAGCTAAATAATTTATGTATTTAATTGTAGGCCTTGGAAATATAGGTGATAAATACAAAAAAACTAGACACAATATAGGTTTCATGGTCATCGATGAGATGAGCAGAAACCTAAGTGTTAAAACAAATATAAATAAAGCTAACTTTATAGCTGATGTTATAAAATCCTCAAACAATCTTTTAGTAAAACCTCACACTTTTATGAACAATTCTGGTCAAAGCATAAGCGCAATAAAAGATTATTATAAAATTCCAAATGAAAATATTATTGTAATTCATGATGATTTAGACCTTCCTTTTTCTACTGTTAAATTTAAAGTAGGTGGCGGACATGGTGGACATAATGGTTTGCGTTCTCTTGATGCGCACATACAAAAAGATTATACAAGAGTAAGAATAGGTATTGGAAAACCTCAAAATAAAGAAGATGTGGCAAATTATGTATTATCTAATTTTTCTAAAGATGAAATGAATAAATTAGAAGATATAATAGCTCATACTTTAAAAGCTATTGAAGCTATTAAACTTCAATCAATTAATGAAGTAAAATCCAAATTTACAATAAAGTAAAAGATGAACTTATTAACTAAATATTTACTAACAAAATATATTAAAACTTTATTATTGTTTTATTCTCATTAGAAATTTTTTTCGTAGGAATTGATTTTTTACAAAATTACAAAGATTTACCAAACTCTGCTAACTTACAGATTTTATATATTTTATATAATAGTTTTTTTACTTTTACAATTACCTTACCTTTATCTTTGATTTTTGCTTGGGTTATTACTCTTTCAACTATTATAAAATCTAATGAATTAGTAGCAATGTTATCTTTAGGTGTTGATAAGAAAAGAGTTTATAAACCTATTATTTATACTTCACTTGTTTTTTTGTTCTTATTATTAGCAGCTCAAACTACTCCTTTAGCTTATGCTTATGATGAAAAATCTAAAATCTTAGATGGAGAATATTTTGTTGATAAAAAAGAGGATATTTTTTTAAAATATAATGATTATTTTGTATATTTTAAAAAGTTATACCCCTTAGAAAAATTAGCCCAAGGCGTACATATTTTTAAAATTAAAGATGATGATATTATTGAAAATATAAGTGCAAAAAAAGCATATTTTAAAAATAATAGATGGTATGTGGTTGATGCAAAGGTTATAAAAAAACCACATATATTAAATTGGGAAAATTCAAAACTAGAAATAACACATGAAAAATTTCTGCATACTTTAGAAGGGTTTAAGCCTAAGATTCTAGATAATGTATATGATTCAAAATCACTTTTTTCAATTACTGATGCAATTAGCGCTATAATATTACTTAAAAATCAAGATGTAAGTACTGATAAAATTAGATCAGCTTTATACTTTCAATTAGTTGGTTCTTTTTTTATTATTCCTCTTATTGCTTTGATTTTTATCTTTACTTCTATAAATTCCAGATCTTTTTCTTTGGGATCTTTTGTATCTTTAAGTATATTTGGAACATTAATAATTTGGGGAATCTTTTTTATGCTACATAAATTTTCAACTGGTGGAATAGTAAGTCCTGAAGTTACCTTATTATTACCTCTATTTTTATGGTATCTTATTTCTTATATAGTTTTTAAGAAAAAAGAATCTGTTTAATTTGGGGACTTGATGAATAAAAAGTATGCATATGGAGTTTGTTTATACAAAATTACAAAGTACGATATTAAAATATTATTATGTAAAAGTGTAAAAAGTTTTAACAACTGGGGTTTCTTAAAAGGTTGTTTATTAAAAAATGAGACTTTAATTAAATGTGCTAAAAGAGAGTTTGAAGAAGAGAGTGCAATAAAAACAAATATAGATTTTTATGAAGAATATTTTGAACAAAAAAATGAAGATAAAGATGTTGGTATTTGGCTTTATAATGCAAAAAATATATCTAACTTAGATGAATTTATTGTTGATGGAAAGTTATTAGAAAATCATCTTTCTTGGGAAAACTCAAAGGTTAAGTTTTTTTCTTTAGATCATTTACCTTCTATTAAGGATAAGCAAAATATTTTAGTAAAAGATATTAAGGATTTTTTAGAAAATAAGCATCAACGCCATTAGCAATACCATGAGCTAATTTTTTTTGGTAAACTTTAGAATATAGTCGTCTACTCTCTTCTTTATGTGAAATATAACCTATTTCTATTAAAACAGCTGGCATTTGAGCCCCTACAAGAACCCAAAATGGACCTTCTCTTACTCCGCCATCTAAT
This sequence comes from Arcobacteraceae bacterium, assembly GCA_965224485.1. Classification (GTDB taxonomy): domain Bacteria; phylum Campylobacterota; class Campylobacteria; order Campylobacterales; family Arcobacteraceae; genus NORP36. Next base: position 225,843 of record CBDCZH010000010.1, read on the forward strand.
ACATCTTTATATAACTTTCTAGAAGAAAAAAGCATGTTTTGTTGTATATCAATTGCTAGTTTATTAGAAGCAGTAATTTTACCTTGATTTAAAATTGTAAGAAGTGTATTTTTACTGCTATAATTCATTTTTCTTATATCTGTTCTATTTTCTTGTGCTGCTACTCTTTTTGCTCTTGCACTTCTAGCTGGACTTAAAAAGAATGTTTCCATTCCTCTTGCTGTTTTTACCTTACTTTTATGAGCTGCGTTTGCATGGATAGAAATAAATATATCTGCATGTTTTTTATTTGCCAATACTGTTCTATTTCTTACTTTAATAAATCTATCTGTTGATCTTGTAATATAAACTCTATAATTTCTATCTCTTAGTTCTTTATAAAGATATTTTGTTACTTTTAGTACTGCAACTTTTTCATATCTCTTATGTGGTCCTAAAGCGCCACTATCTTTTCCTCCATGCCCAGCATCTATAACAATAATTTTCTGCTTTGGATTAAATATTGGTAAAGAAGGAAGTACATTAACTTTTTGCTTAGCAGTTCTTGTTTGTTTTAGGTTTAAAATTTTTATTTTTATTTGTTTATTATTTATACTATAAATTGTTTTAACATTTTTTTTATTTGATATTGTAATTCTTAAAGTGTTTTTCTTATATTGTGATACAGAAATTCTTTTAATATTTTGAATACTTAACTTAGTTGGTTTAGCATCTTTAAATTTACCTTTTAAATCAAAAATATCTTTATTTAAATTTTTATAATGTAGTTCAAAAAACTTAATATATTCTTTTGAAATTCTATGTTTAAAATTAATTATAATTGCATTATCTTTTACATATACATCTTTTATAGTGTAAGAAAAATCTTTATCTTTTTTTAAAAGTAATTTTTTACTAATATTTACTTTCTTAATACTTGTATATTTCTTTCTTTTTTCTTTTTTATTTATGTCTAATATTTTTATTATTATTTGTTTTTTATTTATTATATATTTTGTTTTTAAGTTCTTTTTATTTGAAAGTACTATTCTTAATGTATTATATTTATACTGACCAATTGAAATTTTATCAATATTTGTTATTATAAGTTTTGTAGGTTTTGCATTTTTAAAATGACCTTTAAAATCAAAAATATCTTTATTTAGATTTTTATAATGCAGTTCAAAGAAATTTATATCTTTACTTGTCACATTTTTATTGAAGTTAATTATAATACTGCTATTTTTTGTATAAACAGATCTAATAGAATCAAGTTTATTATAAGAAGCTTGTAAGCTAAGCTTTTTTATAGCTTTGGATTTAGGTTTAGAAATAGTTTTAGGTTTATTTAAAAGATTTAGCTCTTTTTGATATTTAATGATATTTATTTTTAACTTTTTACCCAGTTTTATTAGTTTTACTAAGTTTTTCTTTTCTAAAGGCTCATCATTTTGTATGATAGCCTTTAAATAGTTCATTTTAAGTGAATTAAATTCATGATTTAAATCACTTGATATTAAAATAGTATAAAAACAAATTAGAAGAAAAAAATTTCTTAAAATTTTATTCTCCTTTTGTTAATTTTTCCATTAATTCATGAACAGAGATTATTTTATCAATTCTATAACCATTTGAACCTGTAAAAAATAATCCTGTGTCAACATCACCTTCATAAGCAGAAGATAATCTATCTGCAATACAATAACCAACTTTTTTAGCCTCTACTCCTCTATTACAAGGTGCAACACAGTTTGAGATACAGGCAACTTTAGGAGCTGTTCCTTCAAGTATAGTTTTTTGTAAGTTTGTATGAACTCCCCTTGCTGGAAGACCAACAGGTGATTTGAATAATTTGATATCATCAGCTTTTGCATTTATCAAAACATTTTTAAAATTTGCATGAGCATCACATTCATAAGTAGCAATAAATCTTGTAGCCATTTGAACACCAGCACAACCCATTTCTAGATATTTATCAATATCATCTTTTGTCCAAATTCCACCAGCTGCAATTATAGGCATAGAACCCCAGTTCTTAGCTTCTTCAATTACAGGAGGAACAATTTTTTCTAACTGAAACTCTTCTTTAAAACAGTCATCATAAGAAAAACCTTGATGTCCACCACTTAAAGGACCTTCAACAATAACAGCATCAGGAAGTCTATTATATCTTTTCCATTTTCTACAAATTAATCTTAAAGCTCTTGCGCTTGATACAATTGGAATCAAAGCAACATCTGGAAAAGCTTCAGTAAACTTTGGCATATTTGTAGGAATTCCAGCTCCTGTTATAATCATATTAGCACCTGCTTCACAGGCATCTGTTACTGTTCTTCCATAATCATTTGAGGCATATAATACATTACAAGCCAAAGGAGCATCACCACAAATTTTTCTAGCATTATTTATGATTTTTGTTAAACCATCTTTTGAGTAAAAATTTAAAGCATCTTTAGGTTTATTTTTTATTAATTTTGCAGAATATTTTTTATTTTCATAATATCCAGTACCAACTGAAGAAATAACACCTAAGGCACCTTCTTGGCTTACAGTACCAGCTAATTTATCCCAGCTAATACCAACACCCATTCCACCTTGAATGATTGGATGTTTTATTTCATATTTTCCTATTTTCAAAATATTCCTTTTATTTTATAACTATTTTAGCGAAATTTTTTTTACCTTTTTGTAAAACATATTCGCCTGTTTTTAAATTAAGTTTCTCATCAGATACTTTTTCTTGATTAAGTTTAACAGCACCTGCTTTAATATCTCTTCTTGCTTGAGAAGTTGAGTTTACTAAATTTGCTTGTACTAGTGCTTGATTTATATTAATTCCATCTTCAAATGTAAATTCATTCATTTCACTTGGGATATTTTTCTTAGAAAAAACTTTTGAAAACTCTTCTTTAGCTTTCTCACCTTCTCCATTTATATGAAACTTATTAACTAGCTCAATTGCTAAAGCATCTTTTACATCTTTTGGATGAAGTGATTTATTTAAAACACCTGTTTTAAGATCTTGCACTTCTTGTAATGATTTAGTAGATAATAGTTCATAATATCTCCACATTAACTCATCACTTATTGATAAAATCTTACCAAACATATCAAAAGGTTTATCTGTAACACCAATATAATTTCCTAAAGATTTAGACATTTTATTAACTCCATCTAAACCTTCTAAAATAGGCATCATTAATACTGCTTGTTGTTTTTGCTTATAGGCTTTTTGTAAGGTTCTTCCCATAAGTAAATTAAACTTTTGGTCTGTTCCACCTAATTCAATATCTGTCTTCATAGCAACAGAATCATAACCTTGAAGTAAGGGATACATAAACTCACTAATAGCAATAGGAGTATTTGATGCATATCTTTTTGAGAAATCATCTCTTTCAATCATTCTAGCAACTGTTAAGTTAGAAGAAAGGGCAATTAATCCACCAGTTCCTAGCTCTTTTAGCCATTTTGAATTAAACATAACTTCTGTTTTATTTTCATCTAATATTTTAAAAACTTGCTCTTTATATGATTGTGCATTATTTAAAACTTCTTCTTCACTTAAAACTTTTCTAGTTTCACTTTTACCAGTTGGATCTCCAATAGTAGCTGTAAAATCTCCAATTAAAAATTGAACAATTCCTCCATATTTTTGGAAGGTTGCTAGTTTTTGAATTAAAACGGTATGCCCAAAATGCAAATCAGGAGCAGTTGGATCAAAACCTGCTTTTACATAAAAGTTTTCACCTGTTTCATAATATTTTTTTAATAATTTTTCAATTGCTTCAATATCAATTATTTCAGCAATTCCTCTTTTTATTTCTGCTAATGCATTTTTTATTTTATTTTCCATATGTCCTCGTTAAAATATTGCTTAAAATTTATAACTATTATACTAGTTATTTTTTATAAGCATCTTTTTTTGAAAAAAAATCTATTACTTTTGCTTTTTTCTCTATTATTTTTCTCACAGTATCACCACTTTTTATATTTATCTCAAATTCAATATCACAATATTGTCTATAAGAGTGTATTTCTCTTCCATAAGAAATAGATAAAATATAACCTTCATAGTTACTCATAAAGGTTAAAAGTTTAGCAAGCTCACCTTTTGTATTTGGTAAAGATACTAACATTTTATATTGATATAGTTTACTCTCTTCCCATTTACAAAAAAACATTTGTGCTTTTTGATTCATTTGAGTATATGCTTTATCACACATTTTATGATGAATAATAGCTTTATTATTTTCTCTAAAAGCTATAATATCATCACCTATTTTTGGATGACAGCAGTGCTCAAATTCTAAAGTAGCAATTGAGAAATTTGAATAAAGTAAAATATTATCAAATTTGTACTTTTTTATAGTACTTGCATACATTTTTAGTTTTCCAACAATTCCAACAACTTTTAGAATTTCTTTTTCAATTATCTTTTTAGAATTTTTCAAATAGTCTAAACTAGAAGAGACTTTTTGAAGTGATTTTATAGGGTACTTTTCTAAAATATTTTTTGAGTATTTATGAAAAATTGTATTTAAAATGTTTATTGCACTTAATTCTTCTATCTCTTTTTGTCTTTGAGAACATAAAAGTTTTATTTGTTTTTTTGCTCTATTCGTTTTAACCATATCTATCCACGAACATCTAGGAATAGGGTGCTTTAATGTTTTAATTGAAACAATATCAGAACTTACAAGTTCAGTTAATAAAGGTTTTTTTACTTTATTTATATAACATTCACTTGCGCAATTTCCTACATCAGTATGAATATTATAAGCATAATCATAAGCTGTTGAACCACGAGGAAGAGTGAAAATTCCACCTTTTGGTGAATAAACTACAATTTCTTCTGAGTATAAATCTTCTTTTGCTTGAGAATAAAATTCTTCTACATTTTCATTTGTATACTCTAAAGCTTTTAACCAGTTTAGATTTGGAGCTTGTTTAGCTCCACTTTTATATTTCCAATGAGCAGCTATTCCATACTCAGCAACTCTATGCATCTCATTTGTTCTAATTTGAACTTCATGTATTTTTGAATTATAAAAAACTGTTGTATGAATTGTTTGGTAACCATTCTCTTTTGGAGTTGCTACATAATCTTTGAATCTTGCTATTAAAGGTTTATACTCTAAATGAATAAAACCTAATACTTTATAACAATCTATTTCGTTTTCAACTATTATTCTAATTGCAAGTAGGTCTAAAACTTCATCTATATTGACACCTTTTCTTTGCATTTTTAGATATATAGAGTAGTGATGTTTAATTCTTGAAAATATTTGTATTTTTGATGAATCATAAGCATTTTTTTCTAACAACATTTTAGTTGAAGAGATAAACTCATTAAAAGTAACTTGAATTTTGTGCTGATGTTCTTTTATAAAGTTATCTATTTTTTTATATTCATCTGGATAAATATAAAAAAATGATAAGTCTTCTAATGCATTTTTTAAAGATGATATTCCTAGTCTATGCGCAATTGGAACATAAACTACTAAAGTTTCTTCGGCTATTCGTAATTGTTTATTAGCAGGTAGGGCTTCAAGAGTTAGCATATTATGCAATCTATCACAAAGTTTTACAACTAATACTCTTACATCATCAATAGAAGCAATAAGCATTTTTCTAAATGTTAAAGCTGAAGAAGTAACTCTTGTATTTGAAGTAGATGAGCTAAATTCGCTCTCTCTTATTTCATCAATTTTTGTTAAACCATCAACCATATGAGCAATATTATCACCCCATTTAGTTCTAACATAAGCTAAGTCATAAGACGTGTCTTCAACTACATCGTGTAATAATGCAGTCGCAACTATATCTTCATCTTGAGAGAAATGAGCTGTTATGGAAGCTACTAAAATTGGATGAACTATATAAGGTTCACCACTTTTTCTAAATTGGCCCTCATGAGCTTTTATAGAAAAATTTATTATTTCATCAAGTTTAGGGCTTAATTTGATTTGTAAGTTTAATTCAGCAAGTGCACCTTCTATAGTGTTGATTTGCTGAATTTTTTTTATAAACGGATCCATTGTATCTTAGAAAAAAATAATCGTTAAGAATTATTCTTTATCTACTAAACCTTCAATAACTAATAAACCAGTAGCAATTTCATCAATTGCAATATCAGTATATTTCATATTAAGAGTATTTTTTTCTAATAAAGGTTTAGCTCCTCTACTTAAAGCATCTGCTCTTTGGCCTACTGCTAAAGATAAAATATATCTATCATTATCTACTTTTTTTAAAGCTTTTGATATTCTTTCTTCTAGTCTCATTATAATCCTTTTATTTTACTATTGAACACTTAGAAAAATCACCATTAATGATTTTTAATAAGTTGTCTTTTTCATTCATATTTGCAACTACAATTGGTAAAGAATTATCTTTAGCTAGTGCAATAGCAGTATCATCCATAACTTTAATATGATCTTCTAAGGCTTGATCATAAGTAACAACATCAAGTTTTACTGCATCAGAATATTTCATTGGGTCTTTATTATAAATACCATCAACTTTTGTAGCTTTTATTAACATAGAAGCTCCAATTTCTGTAGCTCTTAGTGTTGCTGCTGTATCTGTTGTGAAATATGGATTTCCAGTTCCAGCTGCAAAAATAACTACTCTTCCTTTTTCAAGGTGTCTTTGAGCTTTTTTAATAATAAAAGGTTCTGCAACTTGTTCCATTTTAATAGCAGTTTGTAATCTTGCATTTATACCTTTATGTTCTAAAGCTTCTTGCATAGCAATACCATTTACAACAGTTGCAAGCATACCCATATAATCAGCACTTGTTCTTTTAATAACACCATCAGCAGCAGCAGTAACACCTCTAATGATATTTCCTCCTCCAATAACAATTCCAACTTCAATATTATTATCAACTAAATTTTTGATTTCATTTGCAATGTAATCTAAAATTTTTGTATCAATACCATATCCATTTTCACCAGCTAATGCTTCACCTGAGAATTTAACAAGCACTCTTTTCTTCATAAGTATCCTTTATAATTTCGCAATAATAGCAAAAAACACATAAAGAAGACGTTAAATGTGATGTTTATATTTATATTAAAGCCCATTCATAAAAAGGCACAACTTCGATTTTTATATCCTCATAATAAAAACTGTCATTATTTGCAATAGTTATAATGAATATTTTTTTTATTTCTAAAGTATCAATAATATTGAAAACTTTTTTTGTTAATGAATTTAATAACAAATTATTAAAAAAAGGTAAACATAATATAATAGTTTTATCTTTTTCTAAAAAGAAGTCAATATTATCTAAATATGATATATTTTTATACTTATTTAAAAGTTCTAAAAAAATCATATTAGTAAAAGCATTTTTAAATTTTTTACTATGGCTAAGTGAGCTTAAAAACGAGTGATTGTAAGCATATATTTTTTTTATAGCTTTTTCTTGTTGGTATTTTTTTACAAAAAAAACAAATCTATTTTCTTCATAAACTTTACATAAAGAATAAAATAAATCTTTAGATATTTTCATTCTTTTTTTTAGAGATAAATAGAGCTGATTTAGTGACTTTTTTTCATCTATATTTAAAAATAATATTTTTAGGACTTCTTCTTGGGTCTCATTCTTTGTATATATTTTTATAATTTCTTGCAATCTTTTTTCTTTTTTATGTTCTTCAATATTTATAATACCAGGTAAGTTTCCATGTTTGAAAAAATAGTTAAAGGTATTTATTGTTGATTGATGTCTATTATCATGCAGTAAAAATTCTTCAAAGTCTAGGGGCATTAAATAAAGCTTTTTAAAGGTATTAAAAGTATTTAAACTTGCAGTTTTATTACTTGTTAAAATAATACTTTCACAAGCTGGTAGAGTAAAATCAAAATCAAAATTTTCTATAACTAAAACTTTTATAAAATTAATTTTAATAAATTCTTCAAGATTTGTACTTATATCATTTTTGTGATTTTTAGCATCATTTAAATCTATGTATAAATACTCTTTATTTAAAAAATTTGATAAATAATCATATATCAAATAACTTTTACCACATTTAGAAGGACCTATTATTATAGTTTTATTATGAATAATTTTATGTTTTCGCTCTTGAAATGTAATTTTGTTGAACTCTAGTTCATAACAAGCTTGTAAGGTTTTCATTTTTTATTAATTAAAGATATTGCTTCATTTATTGCATTTAAATAAGATAAATTCGAGATATTAGTTTTATTTTTATAAGCAATATCAAAGGCTGTTCCATGATCAACAGAAGTTCTTATAATTGGAAGGTTTAGACTTACATTAATACTTTGTTCGAAATATAAAGCTTTTAGAGGTGCTAATCCTTGATCATGATACATTGCTACAAAATACTTATACATTTGTCTGCTTTTAGGAGAAAAAGCAGTATCTGGAACAGCAGGGCCTTTAAATATCTCTTCATTAAGAGTTTTATTTGCATTTTTAATAGCTTTGAATATTTCTATCTCTTCATCACCTAAAACTCCATTATCACTAGCATGTGGATTTAAAGCAAGAACTAAAATATTTTTTTCTTTAACAGATGTATAAAAATCAAGTAAAAATTTTGTTAAGTCTTCTTCTTTGATTCTTTTTGCTACTTTTTTTAAAGCAATATGTTCAGTAAACAAAGAAACATACATTTCTTTACATCCCAACATCATAATTGCATTTTTGTTAAAATGCTCCCTTAATACTTCTGTATGACCTTTAAATTTTATACCAGCTTTATTCCAAGACTCTTTATTAATAGGTAGGGTTACTAAAGCTTTAGTTTTTTTATTTTGTGTTAGTTTAATTGCATTTAAAAATGAATCATAAGAGTATTTTCCAGCTTTGCTTGTAACTCTTGATGGTTTTATTTCAAACTCACCTTTTGTTTCAAAAAGTTTAAAATCTTTTGGAATTTTTAACTTTAGTTTAGAGGCTCCTTGTATTAATAACTTTTCATTAATACAATAAATTGGTTTACAAAGCTTACTTATTTCTTTATGTGATTTTAAAATTAGTTCAAGTCCAATTCCATTTAAATCTCCAATAGAAATAGCTATTTTATGTTTTATATTTTTCATTTAAAACTCTTTTTATATAAGTTCTTTCATATCTTTAATAGCTTGCGCTAAACCAGTAAAAACACAACGAGCTATAATACTTTGTCCTATATTTAACTCTTCTATATGTTTAATATTTGTGATTAAAGAAACGTTTTGATAATTTAAACCATGACCGGCCGCTACTTTTAAATCAAGATTATGTGCTTGTAAAGAGGCTTTCTTTAGCTTTTTTCTTGCTTGTTTTAATAGTGTGCTAAGCTCGTCTTTACTTAAATCTAAGTCTTTTATACAATGATGTGAGTTTTTTAAATTACCATGTAACATGGCATAAACATTTGCAAATAAACCAGTATGAAGCTCAATCCATTCTACTTGTAATTGCTGTGATAATTCAATCATTTCTTCATTTGGATCTATAAATAAAGATACTTCTATTTCTTGTTCTTGTAATTTTAAAACTACATTTTTTATTTTCTCAAAGTTTGATTTTAAATCTAAACCACCTTCTGTTGTAACTTCTGCTCTGTTTTCTGGAACTAAAGTTACTCTAGAAGGTTTTAACTTACAGGCAATTTTAATAATGTCTTCATTTATTGAACATTCTAAATTAATAGGCAGAGTTGAAAGTTTAATAATAGCTTTAACATCATCATCATGAATATGACGTCTGTCTTCTCTTAAATGAATAGTAATTTGATCAGCACCACTTAATTTACAAATTCCAAGAGCATCTAGGGGTGATGGGTCATTAATCGCTCTAGCCTCTCTTAAAACTGCAATATGGTCGATATTTACACCAAGTTTCATTTTTTTCCTTTTATTTAAATTCTTATACTTATAAATCTTACGATAAATCTTTAAGTGTAGAAATATTTGCAGCTAATTTGTTATTAACTTCTTCATACTCAAGTTGGGCTACTGAATCAGCTACTATTCCAGCTCCTGCTTGAAAAATAACTTTATCTTTTGTTAAAAGTGTTGTTCTAATTGTAATCGCAGAGTCCATATTTCCATCAAAACCAAAATAAGCAATACTTCCAGCATAAAAATTTCTTTTTACACCTTCAAATTGTGCAATAAGTTCCATTGCTCTTATTTTAGGAGCCCCCGTCATGGTTCCAGCTGTAAAGGTTGCACAAAAAAGATCAAACATATCATATTTAGGATCAATTATTGCTTCTACATCTGAGACTATATGCATAACATGAGAGTATTTTTCAATTCTCATTAAATCACTAACTTTAACTGTTCCTGTTTTGGCACAACGTCCTACATCATTTCTACCTAAATCAACAAGCATAATATGCTCAGCTCGCTCTTTATCATCAGCTAAAAGTTCTTTTTCCATTTCTAAGTCATGATCTATGGTTTTCCCTCTTTTTCTTGTACCTGCTATTGGACGTAAAAGAATATGACCATCAACTAATCTAATCATAACCTCAGGAGAACTTCCTGCTATTGTAAAGTTCTCAAACTCTAAAAAGAACAGATATGGACTTGGATTCTTACTTCTTAGAGCTCTATAAAAACTAAGATGGTCAACTTGTGCTTTTTGTATAAAACGATTAGACATTAGAATTTGGAAAACATCACCTGATTTTATCATCTCTTTTGATTTTGCAACCATTTCAAAAAACTTTTCTTTTGAGAAGTTAAATTTACCTTCTTCTTGTATAATTGCTTTTTTTAAAGGAGTAAAAGTATAAGGTTTAAACAACTCTTTTTCTATATCATCTAAAAGAGGTAGTGAAGATAAAAGAGAGCTTACCATTACAAGTTTAGATGTTTTATGAGAAAAACCTAAGATTATTTTTGGTCTAATTAAGTCTAAGTCTGGAATATGTAAATCATCTTTTAAATCATCCATAAAAGGTTTTAGTTTTGGCTCAAATTCTTTACCTATATCATAAGAAACATTTCCAATGAAACCATCAATAAGTCCAATACCAAGTTCAAGTGATTTTTCTTTGTAAAATTTTTGATCAAAATTCTTATAATATTTTTGTAAATATTTTAAAGGATTTGAATCAACTTCTTTGATTTCACCTTCTTCATTTTCAAAGAAAGTTTTAGAATTTTCATTCCAAATTCTTTCTCTTTTCCCTATTATTATATAAGAATAGTTACCATCAGTTGAGTTAATAGTACTTTCAAATAAAAACGTAATTTCATTTTTAAAAATGTTTTTAACTTTTTCATAAATTGAAACAGGTGTAAACTGGTCTAAAAATAACTCTTTTGTATAAAATTCCATTTTTACTCTTATAAACTTAAAAGATAAGAACTCTTAATTTTAAGTTTTCGTCTTATATTGGGAGTATCTTTTTTTGCTTGTGCTCTGTTTGTATAAGGACCCCACAAGCACTTTAGTATAAGCAGTTCCTTTTACTATTGCTTTGTGTAAAACATATTTGATTTTATTATCGTCAAGATTTTTAATATATTTTTTGTCAATTGTTTTTGAAAATGACCCAATTTGTATATAAATACCTTTTGTTTTTGTACTTATTTTTTTACTTGTTTCTTTTTTTACTTTTACATTTGCAAAAAGAGATTTTTTATCTTTTATAATTTTTTTTACTTCTTTTTTAACAACTTTTGTAATACTCTTAGGTTTTCTTAAAATTTGTTTGATTTCTTGAGCTTTTGCTGTCTCTTCCATTCCAAAAATATCTTTTTCCAAAGCTTTTTTAATTTTAGAAGTTCTTTTCTCTTTTATTTTAGGAAGTTTTTGTTCTTCTTTTTCTATTGCTTTTATATCTAAAGCTTCTTTAGAACTTTTTTCTTCTATTTCAGTTTGTCTATTTTTTTCTTTTATTGTATTTAATTTTTGATTTATTATTTTTTGATATTGTTGTTCAATATTATCATTATCTAGTACTTTGTCTTGCGAAATATTATCTTGTGAAATATTTGTAGAATCATCTTTTTGCTCATCATTATTTAAAAAACGAATTGCTAATAATGAGATTAAAAATAGTACAACTAATAAAAGTCCTAAAACCATATATTTTTTTTTGTTATTTTGTTTATTTTGATTTGGAGCTTGAAGCATGATATCATCAAGTTCTGATTCTGTTTGAATTATTTGTTCTTCATAAGGAGATGGTTCTTCTTGCGTTGGGATGTTATCTAATTGATCTAACTCTTCTAAGCGTTTTTGAATATCATCTTTTTCCTGTCTTAGTTTAACAGTTTTTATAAATTCATCACCTTTTATTTCCATAATTAATCCTTTTAGAAGTCTCTTTTTAAAGGACAAATATAAATATTTGTCCTTATTTGTACGTAATTTGTACTTATTTAATAAGTACTGCTATTATAAATAATAAAGTCTTGAGCTAAAGTTTTTAACTCTTCTTTAATACTTGCTTGTAATTTTGTATTTTCAATATCATCTAAAACATCACATATTTTATTTGCAATAATTTCAAATTCTTTTTCTTTCATACCACGTGCTGTTAAAGCTGGACTTCCAACTCTAATACCTGAAGTTACAAAAGGAGATCTAGTTTCACCTGGAACTGTATTCATATTAACAGTAATTCCAGCATTTCCTAAAGCAGCATCAGCTTGCTTTCCTGAAAAATCTTTATTTAAAAAACTTACTAAGATTAAGTGATTATCAGTTCCACCACTTACAATATCATAACCTCTTTTAATAATTACATCAGCTAAAACTTTTGTATTGTTTATAACTTGCTGTGCATATATTTTCCAAGAAGGGTCTAAAACTTCTTTAAAAGCAACTGCTTTAGCAGCAATTACATGAACTAATGGTCCACCTTGAAGTCCTGGAAAAATTGCTGAGTTAATTTTTTTAGCAATATCTTCTTCATTTGTCATAATCATTCCACCTCTTGGACCTCTTAAAGTCTTATGAGTTGTAGTTGTTACTACATGAGCATGAGGGAAAGGAGATACATGAAGGTCAGCAGCTACTAAACCAGCAATATGTGCAATATCAGCAAATAAAATAGCGCCAACTGCATCTGCAATCTCTCTAAACTCTTTTAAAGTCAATCTCTCTTGCATATGCAGAAGCACCACATACTATAATTTTTGGTCATAGTAATCTTTAGCTATATCCATAACTCTATCATAGTTTATTCTACCGTCCAGTCTCTACACCATAATAAAATGCACTATAGTTTTTACCAGAAAATGATGGTTTAGATCCATGTGTTAAATGTCCACCATGAGATAGATCCATACCTAATATTTTGTCACCAGCTTTAATAAGTCCAGCATATACAGCACCATTTGCTTGGCTTCCTGAGTGTGGTTGTACATTAGCATATGTACATTTGAAAATTTCACAAGCTCTGTCAATTGCAAGTTGCTCAGCTTTATCAGCAAATTCACAACCTCCATAATATCTTTTAGAGGGATAACCTTCTGCATATTTATTTGTAAAAACTGATCCCATTGTTTGCATTACCGCTGGCGATGTAAAGTTTTCACTTGCAATCATCTCTAAGTGATTACTTTGTCTTTGTACTTCATCTTGTAAAATATCAAATATTTCTTTATCTGCTTCTTCTAGATTTTTGCTTGTAATAAAACTCATTTAATCTCCTTTGTTTTTTAGTAGTATTGTCTTGTGCTTATAGTTTAATATGAAAAAAGGGAATAAAAGTATCACTTAACTTTATTCTAATCTTCGTGTAAATCTATTTCTTGTTTTATTGGTTTCATAGCTGGGAATAATAAAACATCTCTAATTGAGTGTTGATTCGTTAACATCATAACTAATCTATCAATTCCAATACCTTGACCAGCTGTTGGAGCCATTCCATAAGATAAAGCATTTACAAAATCTTCATCCATTTCATGAGCTTCATCATCTCCACCAGCATCTTTTGCTGCCATTTGACCTTCAAATCTTTTTAATTGATCAATAGGATCATTTAACTCAGAGAAAGCATTTGCGATTTCTCTTCCTGCAATAAATAACTCAAATCTTTCAGTTAAATGTGTTTTCTCATCATTTCTTCTAGCTAAGGGAGAAATTTCTACAGGATATTCTGTAATAAAAGTAGGGTTTATTAGTTTTTCTTCAACATACTCATCAAATAACTCACCTTGAAGTTGACCTAAATTCATATTTTCATTAACAGTAATATTATTTTGTTTTAAATACGCAATTATTTTTTCTTTATCTTCAACAATATCAGCAGGAACATTCCCTATCTCAATTAAAGAAGTGATTAAAGGAATTTCTGAAAACTTCTCAAAATCAATCTCTTGCTCTCCATAAGGTAGGATGTTGGTAATTCTAAGTGTTCAAATAAATACTCAAAATATTCTTTTGTTAAAACAATTAAATCTTTATATGTTTTATAAGCCCAATAAAACTCAATAGATGTGAACTCTGGATTATGTGTTGCATCCATTCCTTCATTTCTAAAACATCTATTTATTTCAAATACAGCTTCAAAACCACCTACTATTAATCTTTTTAAATATAACTCAGGTGCGATTCTTAAATATCTATCAATTCCTAAAGCATTGTGATGAGTAACAAAAGGTTTAGCATTAGCTCCACCTGGTATTGGATGCATCATTGGAGTTTCAACTTCTAAGAAACCCTTATCTTCAAAGAATCTTCTAGTTAGTGAAATAACTTTAGATCTTACATGAAAAGTTTTACGAACTTGTGAGTTCATAATTAAATCTAGGTATCTTTGTCTATATCTTAGTTCTTTATCTGCTAAACCATGATATTTTTCAGGTAAAGGAGAAATTGCTTTTGTTAAAACTTTTAAATTATTTACATGTAGTGTTAGTTCACCTTTTTGTGTAATAAATGGGTAACCAGTAACTTCAATAATATCACCAACTTCAACAGTTTTTTTGAAAATTGTATTATAAAAATCTTCTGGTAAATTATCTCTTGCTACGTAAATTTGTAATAAAACCTGATTCATCTTCTATTTTTAAAAAACTTGCTTTTCCCATAAGTCTGAAGAATTTAATTCTTCCTGCAAGAATATAATGTCTTTTTCATCTCTTTTATCTTTTCACTTGCAAAAAGGTCACTATTAACATTCATAAATTTTGAAACACTAGTATTTCTTTCACATTTATTAGAGTAAGGGTTAAGTCCTAATTCTCTTAATTTATCTGCTTTTTGTATTCTTTGTTGTATATATTTATTTTCAAACAATATATTCTTCCTTTATTTGTTTTCTGTAGGAGTAAGTTTTTCAACAATTACTTCTGCTACTGTTTCTTCTATAAGTTCAGAAGCTTTTTGCTTTATTACACTAGCTGTATCTTGTGCTTCTTGATTTAGTTTTTGAAGTCCATTATTTAACTCTTCTTTAAGAGTTTCCTTTTGTGATTCTTCTTTATTAATTGTTTTTTTAATTTCTTGTGTTTCTAAAGTTTCGTCTGCATTAGTATCAGAGCTTAAGAACTTAGAAGTATCAAGTTTAAATATAATAGAACCAGTTTCTACTAAAATAGGAAAAGTCATAGAGTTTTTAATCATATCTTTTTTATTTAAGATATTTTTAAAAGCATTTACTTGAACAGCTAAGTATGCAACAACTGAGAAAATAAAGAATATTTTAGCCCCACCGAAGATAAAACCAACAGCTCTATCAATTATTCCTAAACCACTCATAGCTGTTACTTTAGATACGATTAGTCCTAAAACATAAATAATTATCCAAAATCCAACTAAGGCAATTATGAAAACCAAATAGTAATTTTGCTGAATTCACTTTGAATTGCAAGAAATGGTGCAATTTGATTTCCAACAAGTTCAGCAAAACGTTGAAGCTACAAAAAGACCTCCAATGATACCAATTAATCCAAAAGCTTCTTTGATGAAACCTTTAAGTAAACCTTTCAATCCTAAAAGTACAGTAATTGAAAAATAATAATAATATCAAAAGTATTAAACTCTTGCATGTGCGTCCTTTTTGTAATAATTCGCAATTATATCAAAAATAATCAAAATAAAAGTTTAATAGGATATATAATCTTAATAAATTTTTTCATGTATTTTTAATATTTTTTTACATATAATCCAAGAATGACAGAAAGTATGATAAAAAGATACCCTACAAAAAAGATTTATGTTGGTGATGTTGCTATTGGTGGAGATGCACCTATTAGTGTTCAATCTATGACATTTACTAAAACCTCTGATGTTCAAGGAACACTAGAGCAAATAAAAGCCTTACACTTTGCAGGTGCTGATATAGTAAGACTTGCCGTTCCAGATATGGCTGCTGCTTTAGCACTTGAAGAGATAAAAAAACACAGCTCACTTCCTATTGTTGCTGATATTCACTTTAATTATAAATTAGCTCTAATAGCTGCAAGAAGTGTGGATTGTATTCGTATAAATCCAGGTAATATTGGAAGTAAACAAAGAGTTGAACAAGTTGTTCGTGCTTGTGCTGAGCGTAAGCTACCTATAAGAATTGGTGTTAATTCAGGCTCATTGGAAAAACAATTTGAAGATAAATATGGTCAAACCCCTGAAGGTATGGTTGCTAGTGCTGATTATAATATTAAATTTTTGGAAGATTTAGGTTTTACTGATATTAAAATATCCCTAAAAGCTAGTGATGTTCAAAGAACAGTAAGGGCATATCGAGATTTAAGACCTATGAATAATTATCCCTTTCACTTAGGAGTTACTGAAGCTGGTACGCTCTTTCATAGTACTATTAAATCTTCTATTGCTTTAGGAACTCTATTATTAGAAGGTATTGGAGATACTATGCGTATTTCTATAACTGGTGAGTTGGAAAAAGAGATAGAAGTTGGTCGTGCTATTTTAAAAGATGCAGGTTTAACAAAAGAAGGCGTAAATATTATTTCATGTCCTACATGTGGACGAATTGAAGCAGATTTAGTAAGCGCAGTAGCCGAAGTTGAAAAAAGAACAAAACATATAAAAGCTCCTTTAAACCTTTCAGTTATGGGTTGTGTTGTAAATGCTTTAGGTGAAGCTAAAAGTGCTGATATCGCAATAGCTTATGGAAAAGGTTCTGGTTTAATTATCAAAAAAGGTGAAACAATAGCAAAACTTCCAACAGATGAACTCTTAGAAAGATTTATGCAAGAAGTTGAAAAAGAAGCCCAAATAATAGAAAATCAAAAATAGTATCATATTTAAAAGATATTAATCAATATTTAGATAAATTAAAGCAAGTAAAAAAGATTATTGATACATTTATTAATTCTCTTAGGCATAGAATTTAGTAATAGTGAAAAGTAAAATTATATCCTCTATTATTTCAATTGGCTAAATAAAAAGGAAGAATCTTGAGCAAACTTGAAATTACAAATAAAATTAAAATTTTAAAAAATACTTTAAAGCACGATGGCTTTATAATAGATGGTTTATTCGGCTCTTATGCAAGAAATGACTTCACGCAAAAAAGTGATGTCGATATTTTATATCATTTAGATAAAGTATTTTATGAGAAATATTCTGGTTTTAAAGGTTTTAAAAAACTTAGTGAAATTAAAGATATAATATCCAAGTCACTAAAAAAGAAAATTGATTTAGCCCCTGTAAACAATTTGTCAAAAACAGCTAAAAAGTATATATTAAAAGATGTATTGTATGTCTGAAACATCTATTGATGCTAAAATAGAATTTATATTAGAAATGATTAACAATATTGAAGAAATTACTAAAAGACATAACGGAATAGTTGATACTCTTAATGATTTTGAGGGTCAAATGGCTATTTTAATGGGCTTGTCACAAATTGGTGAAACACTTAAGAAAATACCAGATGATATAATTAATAAAAATGATTTAAAAGAAGATAAAGAAGGTGCTTATTATACACGTAATTATATCGTTCATGATTATGAAGGTGTAGACTTAGGATTTATTGAGAATATTCTTAGAGAGTATTTGCCGTCTTTAAAAAATAAATTAGAAAATATTATAAAATAAGAAAAAAGGAAGTAATAATAAATGATTAATAACCATCAACTATCAACTATAAAGCATACACTATTAACTAAATATTATTCATTAAAAAATGGATAGTGTTTATAGTATAAATATAGAAAGAGCAGTTCTAAGTTCAATTTTATTTAACCCAGATGAGATAGAAGATGTTCTAGGAATTTTAAAAGCAAAAGATTTTTATTTGCCAATGCATCAAAAAATCTTTGCTGTAATGGTTAAACTTCATGACCAAGATATGCCAATTGATGAAGAGTTTATAAGAAAAAAACTTGATTCTAAAGAAGTTGATGATTCTGTTTTAATAGAAATACTCTCAGCAAACCCAATTACAAATACCTTAGCTTATGTAAAAGAAATTAAAGATGCAAGTGTAAAAAGAGAACTAGCAACACTAGCAACTACTATTAAAAAAGTAGCGATTGAAGAAGATATACCAGCAAGTGAAGCTGTTGATACAGTTCAAAATGCCTTGTATAAAATCTCAACTGACTCAGCTTCTACTGAGCTTAAAAATATAGAAGTTATCACAAGTGATACCTTAGAATATATTAAAAAAATGAAAAAACTTGGTAATAAACACCTTATTGGTGAAACAACAGGTTTTTACGATTTAGATAAAAAAACAACAGGTTTTAATGAGGGTGATTTAGTTATTATTGCTGCACGTCCTGCTATGGGTAAGTGTTTGGCACGTGGTACTAAAATTGTAATGTTTGATGGAAATTTAAAGAATGTAGAAGACATACAAGTAGGCGATCAATTAATGGGTGATGACTCAAAACCTAGAAATATTCTCTCAACTACAAGTGGTAAAGAACAAATGTACTGGGTACGTCAAAACAAAGCTCTTGATTATCGAGTTAATGAATCTCATATATTATCACTAAAAAGAAGTAGAAATGAAGGACCTCATAAAAATGGAGATATTTTAAATATTAACATTAAAGAGTATTTTGAAAAAACTACTAAATTCAAAAGTAACTATAAGGGATATAAAGTTGCAATTGAATTTGAAGAAAAAGAGACAAAAATTGATCCTTATTATTTAGGTCTTTGGTTAGGAGATGGTTCTTCTTCAAAAGTAAGTATATATAATCAAGATAAAGAAATAATCACTTATTTGATTTCTTATGCAAAAAAACTAGGTTTAAGCCTTCGAGAATATATTCAAGAAGATAAATGTCCTGAATATTCAATAACAAATGGAAAGTCTGTTGATGGTAAAACAGCTTTCTCATTACAAAAACTTTTAAGAGATGAAGAATTATTAAATAATAAACATATACCAAAACAGTATTTACTAAATTCTAAAACTAAAAGATTAGAACTTTTAGCTGGATTATTGGACAGTGATGGACATTATGATAAAAAAGCTAATGGTTTTGAAATAACACAAAAAAATGAAAACTTGGCTAAAGAGATTAAGTACTTATGTGATTCTTTAGGTTTCAGAACATCATTAATATCAAAAAAAGCAAGTATAAAAAAGATAAAATTTGAAAGTATTGTTTATCGAGTAAGAATATTTGGAAACATAAATATTATTCCAACCAAAATCAAAAGAAAACAAGCAAAAAAATGGACTTGTAATAGAACCTGGAATCAAACAGGAATAAGTATAGAAAAAGATATAGTTGATGAATATTATGGCTTTGAAATAGATGGAAATAGACTTTTTTTATTAGAAGATATGACTGTTACTCACAATACTGCACTTGTACTTAATATGGCTTTAGCAAATGTTGAAGCAAATAAAGGTGTTATTATTTTCTCACTAGAAATGCCAGCTGAGCAGTTGATGTTAAGAATGTTAGCTGCAAAAACATCTATTCCTTTACAGAACTTAAGAAAAGGTGATTTAGATGATTCCCAATGGAGTCTTTTAAGTACAGCTTTTGAAGATTTAAATCAGAAAAAACTTTTTGTTGATGATGGGGGAAGTATTAATATTAACCAACTTCGTGCAAGAGTTCGAAAATTAGCACAAAATGCAGATAATAATATTTCTATGATTGTTATTGATTATTTACAACTAATGCAAGGAACTGGCGGAAAAGATAGACACTTGGAGGTTTCTGAAATTTCTAGGGGACTTAAGATGTTAGCAAGGGAGCTAAAAATTCCAGTAATTGCCTTATCACAGTTAAACAGGGGTTTAGAAAATAGACCTGATAAGCGACCAATGTTAAGTGATATTAGAGAGTCTGGAGCTATTGAGCAAGATGCTGATATTATTATGTTTGTTTATAGAGATGATGTATATAAAGAAAGAGATGAAGCAAGAAAAGAGAAAGAAGCTAAAGATAAAGGTGAAGAGTATAAGTCTACTTTTGTAAATAACCCAGTTGAAGAAGCAGAAATAATAATTGGAAAACAAAGAAATGGACCAATAGGAACTGTTAAACTTGATTTTCAAAAAGCATTAACACGATTTGTTAGTAAAGAACAAGCTGGTGGTGCTCCAATAGAAGTAGTATTTGAAAGTGTTGCTGATGTAACAAGAGAAACTAATATAGATATTCCTGATATTTTATAAGAAGTAAATTTAGAAAATAATAGAAATAAAATAAGTAATTTAGTTATTTCTTAGCAAGAATCAATTATACTTAACTATCTTTTTAAAGGAGTTAATTATGAAAATTATTTTGATTTTATTTTTGGGAATAGCTTTTGCCTTCTCAAGTGTAAAAATAAATTCTGCAAGTGCAGAAGAGTTTGTTAGTTTAGTTGGCGTTGGGGTAAAAAAAGCTCAGAATATTGTGAAATATAGAGAGTTTAATGGTTGTTTTAAAAGTATTTCTGATTTGAGCATGGTAAAAGGAATAGCTAATAAAACAATAGAAAAAAATAAAAAGATGCTTGTTCTTGATAAGTGTCCTAATAAATCTAGTAAGTCTAAAAAACTTAAAATAAGTAAAAAATAAAACTTGGGAGATTCTTCTCCTAAAGTTTCTATCTCATTTCTCTCAAATCTACATTTTTATAATTTAAATATTTAAGTACTAAAGTAATTTTTATGTTACTTTTGAATATAATCATATTAATAATTAAAGAAAGAAAAAAATGATAAAAAAATGTTTATTTCCAGCAGCTGGTTACGGTACAAGATTCTTACCAGCAACAAAAGCCACTCCAAAAGAGATGTTACCTGTTTTAACTAAACCATTGATTCAATATGGTGTTGAAGAAGCTTTAAGTGCTGGTATTTCAACTATGGCAATAGTAACAGGTCGAGGTAAAAGAGCAATTGAAGATCATTTTGATATTTCATATGAGTTGGAACATCAAATTAAAGGTACGTCAAAAGAACATTATTTAAATGAAATTAGAGATGTTATAACTAAATGTACTTTTTCTTATACTAGACAAGTTGAGATGAAAGGTTTAGGTCATGCTATTTTATGTGGCCAAACTTTAATTGGAAATGAAGCTTTTGCAGTTGTTTTAGCAGATGACCTTTGTGATAATGATGATTCTGAGCTTAATGAAAGTGTTTTAGAACAAATGGTAAAAGTATATGAAAAATACAAATGCTCAATTGTTGCAATAGAAGAAATTCCAATGAGTGATACAAATAAATATGGAGTAATTGAAGGAAATTTAATAGAAGAAAATTTATTTCAAATTACTAATATGGTGGAAAAACCTGAAAGCAAGGATGCTCCTTCGAATTTAGCAATTATTGGAAGATATATTTTAACACCTGATATATTTGATATTTTACAAGATACAAAACCAGGTAAGGGTGGAGAAATTCAAATAACAGATGCCCTTTTAGAACAAGCGAAAAAAGGCAAGGTATTAGCCTATAAATTTAAAGGTAAAAGATTTGATTGTGGAAGTATAGATGGTTTTGTACAAGCAACAAATTATTTTTATGAAAAAGAGAGCAAATAAATGAAAATTAGTATTATAGGAACTGGATACGTAGGACTTGTAAGTGGAACGTGTTTTGCCCAAATGGGAAATAGTGTTATTTG
Source organism: Arcobacteraceae bacterium (assembly GCA_965224485.1). Classification (GTDB taxonomy): domain Bacteria; phylum Campylobacterota; class Campylobacteria; order Campylobacterales; family Arcobacteraceae; genus NORP36. The sequence continues at coordinate 247,818 of CBDCZH010000010.1, forward strand.
TGTAGATATTGATAAACAAAAAGTAGCTTCTTTAAAAAAAGGTGTAGTTCCTATTTATGAGCCAAGTTTAGAAGAAATGGTTATAAATAATTATAAAAATTCTAGCTTAGATTTTACTAGTGATATTTCTTATGCCTTAAAAAACTCAAATATTTGTTTTATTGCAGTTGGAACTCCTATGGGTGAAGATGGAAGTGCTGATTTAAAATATGTTTTAGGGGTTGCTAAGAGTATTGGTGAGAATATGACTCATCATATGTATGTGGTTGATAAATCAACAGTACCAGTTGGAACTGCTTTAAAAGTAAAAGATGAGATACAAAAAGCCTTAGATAAAAGAGAATCTAAACTTACTTTTGATGTTATTTCAAATCCTGAATTTTTAAAAGAGGGTGCTGCTATTGAAGACTTTATGAAACCTGATAGAGTTGTAATTGGAGCTGATAATGAAGCTGCTTTTGATGTTATGAGAGAGTTATATACACCTTTTACAAGAAATCATGATAGATTTATTGCTATGGATATTAAAAGTGCAGAAATGACAAAATATGCAGCAAATGCTATGTTAGCTACAAAAATATCTTTTATGAATGAGATGTCAAATATTTGTGAACGCGTTGGAGCTGATATAAATAAGGTTAGAAATGGAATTGGAAGTGATTCTAGAATTGGTTACTCTTTTATTTATCCAGGTTGTGGATATGGGGGATCTTGTTTCCCAAAAGATGTGCAAGCTTTAGCTAAAACAGCAAAAGATTTTGGTTATACTCCTAAAATTTTAGATGCAGTAGAAGAAGTAAATTATGCACAAAAGAAAGTAATTTCAAATAAAGTTATAAAAAGATTTGCTAAAAATGATAGTTTAGAAGGTCTTAGCTTCGCAGTTTGGGGTTTAGCTTTTAAACCTGAAACAGATGATATGAGAGAAGCTACATCAATTACAGTTATAAATGAATTAACTAAAAGAGGTGCTAAAATTATAGCGTATGATCCAAAAGCAATAAAAGAAGCAAAAGAACATTATTTAAAAGATAATAAAAATATTAAATATGTAGATAATAAATATGATGCTTTAAATGAATCAAATGCTTTAATTTTATTAACAGAATGGAAAGAGTTTAGAAGTCCAGATTTTGATGAGATAAAACAAAGATTAAAAGAAACAATAATTTTTGATGGAAGAAATCAATATAACAAAGAAAAACTAGAAATAGATGGATTTGAATATTTTCAAATAGGTGTTAAATAATACTTAAAGAATTATAGTTAAAAGAATAGAATATACTAAATTTAATAAGCAAGGAAATAAGTGAAATATACAAAAAATTTTTATGAAATAAAATCAAATGATATAATATTTTCTAGCTTAGAAGAAGAGAGTAAAACTATAGGTTATTATTCCTTACCTGATCAACATATTGATGATGTTTTATTTTATGCAAAAAGTGTTAAACAAAAAGATATTGCAATAGTAGGAATTGGTGGTAGTACACTTGGAACTTATGCTATTCATAAGTTTTTAAAAACAAACAAAACATCAAATAAAAAATTGCACTTTTTTGAATCAACAGATCCAACAGATATAAAATCAAGAGTTGAAAAACTTAATTTAAAAGATACCTTATTTTTAATAATCTCAAAATCAGGAACTACAATTGAGACGATAAGTATATTTAAATATTTATCTTCTTTATTGGTAATTGATAAAAATAATTGTCTAATAATTTCTGAAGTAGACTCATCATTAAGTAGTTTTGCTAAAACAAATGATATAAAAACATTTGCAATACCTAAAAATGTAGGTGGAAGATTTTCAGTATTTTCAAATGTAGGATTAGTTCCTTTGGCAATAATTGGAGTAGATATAAAAGAACTTCTTAAAGGGGCTAAGGAAGTAAAAGATTCATTTTTTGAAAAAGGTAAATATTATAATGAAATCTTTGAAAAAGCAAGATTTTTAGTAGAAAATAAAAAAAGATTTAATATAAATATTGTTTTTTCATACTCTGCTTCGTTAGAAGGTTTCAATAAATGGTATGTGCAACTTTGGGGCGAGAGTTTAGGAAAGCTAAATATTAATGGTACAAAACAAAGTTTAACTCCAATAGGACTAATAGGTCCAGTTGATCAACATAGTTTTTTACAATTAATAGTTGAGGGAAATAGAAATAAAACAGTAACTTTTATAAAAATAGAAGACTTTCAAGATGAAACAGTAATTCCAGCTAATAATCTTAAAGGTTTTTCTGATTTAAATTATATAGATGGTTTAAAATTCCAAGATTTATTAGCAGCTCAAGCAGATGCTACAATACAGTCAATTAAAGAATTAAAAGACATTCCATATGATATAATAACAATAGATAAACAAAATGAAAAGAACATAGCAAAACTAATGTTTTCTTTTCAGTTACTTACTTCAGTTGTAGGTAAATTTGTACAAATAAATACCTACGATCAACCAGGAGTTGAAAGAGGGAAAAACATTTTAAAAGAGAAATTAAAAGAAAGAAAAGTATTTTAGTATGATAAGAATTAAAGTTCAATGCAGGGAAGTAATTTTAAGACTAAAGTCTAATGCAATTCTTCCTCTAAAAGGGAGAATGTAAAATGACGAGTCGTAAAATTCTAGTAACAGGAACAGCAGGTTTTATAGGTAGTCATTTAGCTATAGAACTATTAGAAAGAGGAAATGAAGTTGTTGGTTTAGATAATATCAATGATTATTATGACCAAAAAGTTAAATACGGTAGACTTCATCGTGGTGGTATTATTAATAAGATTGAAGATGGTGAACATATAGAATATAATAAATTATTAGTTTCAAAAACTAATAAAAACTATAAATTTATCAAATTAAATTTAGAAGATAAAGATAATATGATGAAACTTTTTGAAGAAGAAAAGTTTGATGCTGTATGTAATCTTGCTGCGCAAGCAGGTGTAAGATATTCTTTAAGCAATCCATCAGCCTATATGGACTCTAATATTATAGGTTTTATGAATATCTTAGAGTCTTGTAGGTATAACAATGTTAAAAATTTATCATATGCTTCTTCCTCGTCTGTATATGGATTAAATGAAGAATTGCCATTTTCTACAAATCATGATGTTTCGCATCCTATATCTTTGTATGCAGCAAGTAAAAAATCAAATGAACTTATGGCTCATACCTATTCTCATTTATTTGATATATGTACAACAGGACTTAGGTTTTTTACAGTTTATGGACCATGGGGAAGACCAGATATGGCTTTATATCTTTTTACTAAAGCTGCTATTGAAGGAAAAAGTATTGATGTATTTAATAATGGTGAAATGTTAAGAGATTTTACTTATATTGATGATATTGTAGAAGGGATTATTAGAGTTATAGATAATCCAGCTTCAAAAGATGAAAAGTGGAATGGTAAAACTGGAGAAGTTTCAAGCTCTTCAGCTCCTTATAAAATATATAATATAGGAAATAATAATCCAGTTAAATTAATGGATTTTATTAAAGCCATTGAAAATAAACTTGGACTTACCATAAAGAAAAACTTTTTACCTATTCAAGCAGGTGATGTTCCAGCAACATTTGCAGATGTTCAAGATTTAATAGATGATTTAGATTATAAACCACAAACACCAATACAAGAAGGAATTGATAAATTCGTTGATTGGTATTTAGATTTTTTTAATATAGATAAGGAGATAAAATAAATGCAAAATAAAGAGTTTTTAAAAAATTGTAAAATATGTATAATAGGACTAGGATATGTTGGTTTACCTCTAGCTCATGCTTTTTCTTCTAAATATGAAGTACTAGGATTAGATATTTATCAAAAGAGAATTGATGAACTTAATTCTGCTTATGATAGAACTTTAGAATTAAATGAAAAACAATTGCAAGAAGCATTAGATAATAATATTAAGTTTACAACTAAGGCAGATGATATAAAAGATTGTAATATATATATTGTTACTGTTCCAACTCCAATTGATAAAAACAAAAGGCCAGACTTAAGCCCTTTATTAAAAGCTAGTGAAACAATAGGAAAAGTTCTAAAAAAAGACGATATTGTAATTTATGAATCAACAGTATATCCAGGTGCAACAGAAGAAGAGTGTGTTCCAGTTTTAGAGAAATTTTCAAGACTTAAATTTAATCAAGACTTTTTTTGTGGATATTCTCCTGAGCGAATTAATCCAGGAGATAAAGAACATACAGTTACAAAAATTCTAAAAGTAACAGCTGGTTCAACACCTGAGATTGGAAAAAAAGTAGATGCACTTTATTCTTCAATTATTACAGCGGGAACTCATTTAGCTCCTACTATTAAAGTAGCAGAAGCTGCAAAAGTAATAGAAAATTCCCAAAGAGATATAAATATAGCATTTGTAAATGAACTAGCTATTATTTTTAATAAACTTAATATTAATACAAATGATGTTTTAGAAGCAGCTGGTACAAAATGGAATTTTCTTAAGTTTAAGCCAGGTTTAGTCGGTGGTCATTGTATTGGTGTTGATCCATATTATTTAACACATAAAGCCCAACAAGTTGGATATAATCCCGAAATTATTCTAGCAGGAAGAAGACTTAATGATAATATGGGAATATATGTTGCAAATCAAGTAATAAAGCTAATGATTAAAAAAGGCCATAAAATTGAAGGTTCAAAAGTATTGGTACTTGGTATAACTTTTAAGGAAAATTGTCCTGATATTAGAAACTCTAGAGTTATTGATGTAATCGAGGAACTTAAAGAATTTGGCTGTGATATAACTGTTTCAGATTATTGGGCAGATAAAGATGAAGTTAAAAAAGAATATAATCTTAACTTAATTAGCCATTCAAAATTAAATATTCAAAATTACAATGCAGTTGTGCTAGCTGTTGCTCATGATAAGTTTAAGGATATTAATTTAAATAATGATAATCAAGTTGTCTATGATATTAAGTCTATTTTAGATTATAGTGATGGAAGATTATAGGTTTTGAGTAAAATATTAGGATTAATTGGACGAACCAAAGAATTATTTACAGATGATATAAAAAACTGTAATGAACAACTTAAAAAAATAGTTTCAAATTCCTCTTTTTTAGTTATTGGTGGAGCTGGTTCAATTGGGCACGCAGTTACAAAAGAAATTTTTAAAAGAAATCCCAAAAAACTTCATATTGTTGATATAAGTGAAAATAATATGGTTGAGTTAGTACGAGATATAAGAAGTTCTTACGGCTATATAGATGGAGACTTTCAAACCTTTGCTTTAGATATTGGATCTTTAGAATATGATGCTTTTATTGCATCAGATGGAAAATTCGATTATGTATTAAATTTATCAGCGCTAAAACATGTAAGAAGTGAAAAAGATCCATTTACTCTAATGAGAATGATTGATACTAATATATTCAATACTGATAAAACAATTCAACAATCAATTGAAAATAAAACAAAAAAATACTTTTGTGTCTCAACTGATAAAGCTGCAAATCCTGTTAATATGATGGGTGCAAGTAAAAAGATTATGGAAATGTTTTGTAATGCGGAAATCATTAGAAATAAAAGTATCAATGGCAAGATTTGCCAATGTTGCTTTTTCTGATGGCTCACTATTACATGGATTTAATCAAAGAATTCAGAAAAATCAACCAATTGTTGCTCCTAATGATATTAAAAGATATTTTGTAACACCTCAAGAATCAGGTGAATTATGCTTAATGTCTTGTATTTTTGGAGAAAATAGAGATATCTTTTTCCCAAAGTTAAGTGAAAGTTTACATTTAATTTCTTTTGCAGATATTGCAGTTAAATACTTAAAAGATTTAGGTTATGAAGCTTATTTATGTAAAGATGAAAATGAAGCAAGAGAGTTTTTCATTAATAATTCAAAATTAAACATTCAAAATTCAAAAGTTTGGCCTTGTTTATTTACTGAAAGTGATACTACAGGAGAAAAGGATTTTGAGGAATTCTTTACTGATAATGAATTATTAGATATGAATAGATTTGAAAATTTTGGAATTATTAAAAATGAAGCAGATTTTGATGAAAATAAGTTAAATTCTTTTGAAGATAAAATAAATAAGTTTAAAAAAGATTTGTCTTGGTCAAAAGAAGAAATAGTAAAAGAATTTTTTAAAATGATTCCAGATTTTGGGCATAAAGAAACTGGGAGATATTTAGATGGTAAAATGTGAGAATCGTTGTGCTTTAGCACCGATGGAGGCTGCAGATGCAAAGAATAATTAATTTTATACAAAAAATATATAATACAAAAGAATTTATCCCTTTACATGAACCAAGATTTATAGGAAATGAAAAAAAATACTTAAATGATTGTATTGATTCTACCTTTGTATCAAGTGTTGGGAAATATGTAGATTTATTTGAAGAAAATTTTGCTAAAAAAGTTGGAAGTAAATATGCAATTGCTACTGTTAATGGAACAGCAGCTTTACATATGGCTTTAATTCTTTCAGATGTAACAAGAAGCGATGAAGTTATAACACAGCCTTTAACTTTTATAGCAACTTGTAATGCAATATCATATATTGGAGCAAAACCTGTATTTGTTGATGTTGATCTTGATACCATGGGTTTATCTCCTAAAAGTTTAAAAGATTTTTTAGAAAAAAACTGTGAAATTATTAATAACAAATGTATTAATAAAAAAACAAAGAATATAATAAAAGCTTGTATTCCAATGCATACTTTTGGACATTCTTGTCGCATTGATGAAATAAAAGAAATTTGTCTTAAATGGAATATTTCTTTAGTAGAAGATGCAGCTGAGAGTTTAGGAACTTATTATAACGACAAACATACAGGAACTTTTGGAAAATTAGGAGTATTTTCTTTTAATGGAAATAAAATTATCACATCAGGTGGAGGTGGAGTAATTGTAACAGATGATGTAGAAATAGCAAAAAGAGCGAAACATCTAACAACTACTGCAAAAGTACCACATAAGTTTGAATATGTTCATGATGAAATAGGGTTCAATTATAGAATGCCAAATCTTAATGCTGCTTTACTTGTTGCACAATTAGAACAATTAGATACTTTTATTAAAAGTAAAAGAGATTTAGCACTAAAATATGATGAGTTCTTTAAAGATATTGATGGTATTGATTTTATTATCGAACCTTATAACTCATCATCAAATTATTGGTTACAAGCTGTAATTCTTAAAGACGTAAAAACAAGAGATGACTTTTTAGATTTTACAAATAAAAATGGTGTAATGACAAGACCTATTTGGAAACTTATGAATGAACTAAAAATGTTTAAAAATTGCCAATCATCTGATTTAACAAATTCAAAAATTTGTGAAGAAAGAATTGTTAATATTCCAAGTAGTGTAAGAGTATAAAGTGAATACTTTAATAAAATACAATAATGGAGAGATAGAATTATCAATATCTTTTGGAAATGATACTGTTTGGCTTAGTCAATTACAGATATCAGAGCTATTTGAAACAAGCTCTGATAATGTTAGTCTTCATTTCAAAAATATTTATAAAGAGCAAGAATTAGATGAAAATACAACTACCGAGGATTTCTCGGTAGTTCGGCAAGAAGGTAAAAGAAAAGTAAAAAGAACAATAAGACATTACAACTTAGATGCTGTTATTTGTATAGGATATAGAGTTAGCTCTTTTAAAGCTACAAAATTCCGTCAGTGGGCAACATCTATTTTAAAAGAATACATATCAAATGGTTATGCTATAAATACGTATAAAATAACTGAACAAAGACTCTTCAATTTAGAAAATGATATGAATCTAGTGAAGTCAAAAATTAATGACAATACCTTAGAAATAAAACAAGGTATATTTTATGATGGGCAAATTTTTGATGCTTACATTTTTATCAATAGATTGATTAAAAATGCTAAAAATGAAGTAATATTAATAGACAACTATATAGATGAAAGTGTGCTAACTATTTTCAGTAAGTATCCAAATATTATTTTTACACTAAAAACTAAAACTATCTCTAAACAATTAAAATTAGATATAGAAATATATAATAAACAATTTAATAATCTAGTAATTCAAAATTCAAGTAAATTTCATGATAGATTTTTAATAATAGATAAAAAAGAGATATACCATATAGGTGCAAGTTTAAAAGATTTAGGAAATAAAATATTTGCTTTTAACAAAATGAATATTGATAATTTTGAATTCTTGGATAAAATATAATGAAAGAAAAAATACTTTTACTTGGCGGTGGTGGTCATTGTCATAGTGTTATTGATGTAATTGAGCTAGAAGATAAATATATAATTGCTGGAATTATTGATAAAAAAGAATTAATTGGTACAAAAGTATTGGGATATGAAATAATTGGATGTGATGATAATTTGCAAGAACTATTTAAAATATATAATAATATTGTAATTACAGTTGGACAAATAAAATCAAATATAACAAGAGTTTCTTTATTTAATAAAGTTAAAAATATTGGATTTAATCTTCCTATTATCATATCACCTCTTTCTTATGTATCAAAGCATTCACAAATAGAAGAAGGTACAATAATAATGCATCATTCTTTAGTTAATGCTAATGTAAAAATAGGTAAAAATTGTATAATAAATACAAAAGCTCTTATTGAACATGATGTTATTATTGAAGATAATTGCCATATCTCAACAGGTGCAATTCTTAATGGAAATGTATTAGTAAAAAAGAATACATTTTTTGGAAGTAATGCTACTTCAAGAGAAACAACAGTAATAGATGGATTTATTAAAGCAGGAGAGTTGATAAAATGAATAAAAAAATAGCTTTTTTAACAACAATTTTTCCTATGAAAATTGAATATTTATATGATTTTTTTAATTCACTTGAAAAACAAACATATAAGACTTTTGATATAATAGTAATTAATGATGATTATGATAATTTTGAATTATTAATAGCTAAATTTAATACATTAAATATAATAGAAGTAAAATATTCAAACACAATTGCTAAAAATAGAGAGTATGGTATAAAATATATTATTGAAAATAATTATGATATTCTTATTTTTGGAGATAGTGATGATTATTTTATGGAGAATAGAGTTGAAAAATCTATTGATTTATTAAGTAAGTATGATATTGTCGTTAATGATTTAACATTATTTGATAAAAAAGATATTATTATAAATAAATATATTTCAAATAGAATACAAAATCATACAATGATAACTTATAAATTTATTGAAGATAAAAATATATTTGGATTGTCTAATACAGCTATCAATGTACATATCTTAGATAAAATAGTGTTTAATAAAGATTTAGTAGCAGTAGACTGGTTTTTATATAAATATTTATTAAAATTAAAATATAGTGCTATTTTTACAAATGAAACAGAAACTTATTATAGACAATATGAAAATAATACAATTGGATTAGACACTCAAAATGGAATTTATCCATTATGGTGGGAAGATATTAAAGAGATAAAGGAAAATAACTAATTATGGCAATTAGATTAACAAAAAAAAAAGAACTTACTAACTTTTGTAAACCCTATATAATAGCAGAACTTGGTGCAAACCATAATGGTGATATGAAGTTAGCAAAAAAATTAATATTAGAAGCTAAAAAGTCAGGTGTTGATTGCGTAAAATTTCAGAGTTGGAGTAAAGATTCAATTTTTGCTAAAAAGAAATATGAAGATAATTACTTCATTGCTGATGATTATAGAAATAGAGATGATTATACACTTGAAGAAATTGTTGATAGTTACTCTATTTCAGAAGATGAATTATTAGAGATGAAAAAGTTTGCAGATGAGCTTGGAATAGATTGTACTTCTACCCCATTTAATAAAAAAGAGGCTGACTTTTTAGTATATAAAATGGATACTCCTTTTATAAAAGTTGCTTCAATGGACTTAAATAATTATCCTTTTTTAGAATATCTTGCTAAAAAAAATAAACCGATGATAATTTCTACAGGATTAAGTGAATTATATGAGATAGATAAAGCAGTGAAAACAATAGAAGATGCAGGAAATACTCAAATAGTAATTTTACATTGTGTTGCGACATATCCACCAGAAGATAAAGATGTAAATCTTAATAATATTAAAACATTAATGAGAACATATCCAAACTACCCAATAGGATTTTCTGACCATACTTTAGGTACGGCTATACCTTTGGCTGCAGTGGCCTTAGGTGTCTGTTTAATAGAGAAACATTTTACGCTTGATAAAAATATGGAAGGTTGGGATCACAAAGTTTCAGCAACAAAAGATGAGATGAAAGAAATTGTTGAAAACTCAATTAGAGTTTCTGATGCATTAGGATCTTTTCGAATAACGGCTTCAGAATCAGATGAAAAGAAAAAAGAATTTAGAAGAAGTATAGTTTTAAGGAAAGAATTTACAAAAGATGAAATTATAACAATAGAAGATATTGACTACAAAAGACCTGGTGGTGGATTTGATCCAGATATGACTAGTTTTATTGTAGGTAGAAGAGTAAATAAAGACTTGAAATTTGATCATATTCTAACACAGGAGGATATCTTTTAATGAATTTTAAAAAATATTGTTATTGTTTGTCTCAATTAAAAATTTTTGATGATGTACTTAATGCCGTTGAAAATGTAGGTGTAGGTTCTATAATAATAGTTAATGATAATTTTAAGTTAATAGGAATTATAACAGATGGAGATATAAGACGTGCACTTCTAAAAAAAGAGAATAATATTGATAAAATTATCAATAAAAATCCTGAAGTTTGGACAAATTTACAATCTAGACAGTCAGGTATAACTCATTTAAAGAAAATTCATAGAAATATTTTGCCTATAGTTAATAATGAAAAAATAGTTGTAGATATTTTGTGTTTGGATGAGATTAACTTTGATACTATATCTAATCCCGTCATTATTATGGCAGGAGGTCTTGGTACTAGACTATACCCTTTAACCAAAGATACTCCAAAGCCTATGCTTCATATAAATGGAAAACCTCTATTAGAAAGAATCCTTGAAAAATTAATTCTTCAAGGATTTCAGAATTTTTACATCTCTATAAATTATTTAGGAGAACAAATAAAAGAATATTTTGGAGATGGAAATAAATGGGATATTTCAATTAAATATATTGAAGAAACACAAAGACTAGGTACAGCAGGTGCATTATTTTATTTAAAAGAAAAAATACATGAACCATTTCTTGTAATGAATGGAGATATAATTACAGATTTAGACTTTAGAAACCTATTAAATAACCATGTGGATGATAAGAGCTTTTCTACAATGTGTGTATATAAACAGTTTCATCAAATACCATTTGGTGTAGTAGAATTTAACAATGATAAAAAAATTATTAATATGAAAGAAAAACCGAAAAATGAATATTTCATTAATATGGGTATTTATGCTATTAGTCCCGAATCTCTAAAATATATTCCGGATAATGAATATTTTGAAATGCCAACATTATTCCAAAATATCCTAGATGATGATAAGTTATCTGACGTTTATTTATTTGATGGTTTATGGAATGATATAGGTAGACTTGAAGATTACAAGTCTGCAAATGATATAAATTGAAAGGGGAAAGATGAAAATTTTACAAATTGGTTTAGGTTCCATGGGAAAGAGAAGAATTAGAAACCTTCAATATTTAGGTTATAAAGATATAGTTGCTTTTGATTTAAGAGATGATAGAAGAAGTGAGGTAAGTAAGCTGTATGAGATTGAGTGTGTTGCTAGTATTGATGATATAAATTTAGCAAGTTTTACTCACTTTATAGTCTCAACACCTCCTGACAAACACTCCAAGTACGCTCTTTTAGGATTAAAAAATAATATACATGTATTTATTGAAGCTAGTGTATTGGATGATGATTATTCTGAACTAATTGCCTTGTCTGCTAATAAAAATATTTTAATAGCCCCTTCTTGTACAATGAGGTTTGATCCTTTAAATAAAAAAACAAAAGAAATATTAGATTCAAATATTCTAGGTAAAAAAATATTTTCACAGCATCATTTTGGACTTTATTTACCTTATTGGCATCCATATGAATCAATTAAAAGCTTTTATGTGTCTAAAAGAGAAACAGGTGCAGCTAGGGAAATTGTACCATTTGATTTAGTTTATATTAGTTGGTTGTGTGGTAAACCAAAAGGTTTAGTAAATAGTCTTATAACAAAAACTGGTGTATTAGATATTGATATTGATGATATTTACTCCTTGCAATACCAAACAGAAAATAATTGCCATGTTCAATTTACTATAGATGTTATATCTAAAAAAGCTTATAGAACAACTAAAATAGTATGTGAAAATGGTAGTATTGAGTTGGATACAGTAAAGGGAGAACTATCTGTATTTAATGCAAATGAAAATAAATGGCAATTATTTAATAGAGCACAATTGTCTACAACTAAGAGTACAGAAGAGATGTATGTTTTAGAAATGGATAAATTTATTAATGCATCATTAGGAAATGATAGTTGGGATTACTCATTAGAAGAAGATCTCGAAGTACTGAAATGGCTCTATTCTTCAGAGAGAAATAAAGCAAATTAAATGGATCAATATTTTATTATAATTCAAGCCAGAATGGGATCTACTAGAAGACCTGGAAAAATTAATAATTTATTTAATGGTGAGCCTATGTTAGTGTATCAAATAAAACGCTTACAATCTTATGGTTATAAAAATATTATAGTAGCTACCACAAATGAACGGAGTGATGATATTACAGAAGAAACTGTTAGATCAACAGGTGCAATATGTTTTAGAGGTTCTGAAAATGATGTATTAAATAGATTTAATGAATGTTGTAATAAATACAAAATAGAAAATATAATAAGAGTTGGGGGTGATGATCCTTTAATTGACCCAGAAGGTATTATTCAATTATGTAATATACATAAAACAACACACAATGATTATGATTTAATTTATACAAGTCATCCTACAGGTTGGATTTATGGAACAGCAGCAGAGCTTTTTACATATAAATCAATTTCTATGGCTAATAAGATAGTTAAAACGGAAATTGAAAGAGAGCATATAATCCCTTATTATAAAAATAATTATGATAAATTAAAAATTTTAAAAGTTGATTCTCTAAATCAATATAATAGAAAAGATATATACGTATCAGTTGATTACCAAGAAGATTTGGATTTGATTGCTCAAATAATAGATTTTTTTACTGAAGAAGGAACACGATATACATTTACACAAAAAGAATTGATAACTTTGTATGATAGTGGAAAATTAAATATTAATAACAAACAACTACATAGTGGTTTTTAAAAGGAAAAATAAATGAATTATAAAAAATCTTTTGATATTAATGAAAAGTTACATAGCTTAATCCCTGGCGGTAGCCATACTTATAGTAAAGGAGAAGACCAATTTCCATATAATTCTCCACGAGTAATGTCTCATGCAAAGGGTGCTTATACTTGGGATATAGATGGTAATAAGTTTATTGACTGGGCTATGGGCAATAGAGTCTTTATATTAGGACATACTTTTGAGGAAGTAGACAATGCAGTAATTAAATCAATACAGAAGGGCACAAACTATACAAGACCTGGTATTTTGGAATACGAAGTTGCAGATTATTTAATTAATGATCATTTTGAAAATAAATTTGATATGATTAAGTTTGGAAAGAATGGTTCAGATGTTACCACTGCGGCTATTAAACTAGCTAGAGCCTATACTGGACGAAAATATATTTTAGTTTGTGCTTCTCATCCATTTTTTTCTATTCATGATTGGTTTATAGGTTCAACAGATATGAATAGTGGAACAATTGATACTGAAAGAGAATATACATTAAAATTTATTTATAATGATAGAGAAAGTATAGAAAAGATTTTTGATGAATATAAGGACCAAATAGCAGGTGTGATTTTAGAACCGGTAAAAAATGATTCTCCTTATTTAGATGCTTCCAAAGATGATTATCATTTAGAAACTTTGATACAAAAGAATAATTCGTCGGATAATAACTTTTTAGAATACTTAAGAGAAAAAACTAATAAAGAAGGCAGTGTTCTTATTTTTGATGAGATGATTTCTGGAATGAGATTTGATACAAAAGGAGCTCACTCTTTATATAATGTATATCCAGATTTATCTACATTTGGTAAATCTGTATCTAATGGTTACTCTTGTTCTTTTTTGGTTGGTAAAAAAGAGATTATGGAGTTAGGTGGGTTGAAACATAATAAAGAAAGAGTATTTTTGCTATCTCAAACCCATGGTTCTGAAACAGTTGGCCTTTCTGCAACTCTTGCAACTTTAAAAGCTTGCAAAAAATATGATGTATCAAATCATGTTTGGAAAATAGGAAAAAAATTAAAAGAAGATTTTACTCAATTAGTTAATAAAAAAAATGTTTCTGAGTATTTTAGAATTATAGGATTTGATGCAAATCCACAAATCTTATGTACATATGAAGATGGTACTTTTTGGCCAGAGTTACATACTTTTTTTCATGATATAGTTATAAATGAAGGAGTATTTATCCCTTGGATAACAATTACTTACAGCCATAAAGAAGAGCATATTAAGATAACGATAGATGCAATAGAAAAAGCAATAAAAAAATTGAAACCAATTATAAATAGCAATGAAATTGAAAAACTACTAATAGGCGAAGCTGTAAAACCCGTATTTAGAAAATATAATTAATGATTATTGCTACAGTTTCTTTAAATCAAATTTGGGAAGATAAAGAGAAAAACTTAATTCAATGTGAAAAAAATATAAAAATTTCTTCACAAAAAAAAATTGATTTGATTATTTTTCCAGAGATGACACTTACTGGATTTTCTAATAATATTAAGAAAAATTTAGAAAATGAGAATGAGAGTAAAACTATAATATCTTTTTCTAATTTAGCTAAAAAATACTCAATAGCTATTTTTTTTGGAGTGGTTATAAAAGACGAAAATAAAGCATTAAATAAACTAATTTTTATAGATAAAAGTGGACAAGTATTGAAAGATTACTCTAAAATTCATCCATTTAGTTTTACTGATGAAGATAAATACTTTAATGCAGGAAATGAATTGATAATTGCAAAATTTGAAGATTTAAATATAGGTCTAACAATTTGTTATGATTTAAGATTCCCTGAACTTTATAGCTCTTTGGCTAAAAATTGTGATTTAATTGTAAATATTGCAAATTGGCCATTGAAAAGAGTAGATCATTGGAATACCTTATTAAAAGCAAGAGCTATTGAAAATCAAATCTTTGTTGCTGGTGTAAATAGAATTGGCATTGATGGTAATGGTTTAAAATATTCTGAGAGTAGCAATATATTTAATGCAAATGGTGAAGAATTACAATATACAAAAATAGATGATATGAAAATTTATGATGTAGACAAAAACTGGACAAAAGAATTTAAAACAAACTTTAACACAACAAATGACAGAAAAATAGGTTTATATAGGGAAATATTATAATGCTTAAAAATAAAATAGTTGTAGTTACAGGTGGTGCTGGATTAATTGGACAAAAATTTGTAGAAGCTATTATCGAAAATGATGGGACTGCTATTATAGCTGATATAAATAAAGAGCTTGGATTAAAAGCAAAAAATGATTTATCGAAAAAATGTAATACAGTAAATATTGAATTTGTAGAACTGAATATAACATCTGTTGAATCTCTTGTTCAATGTATCACTTTTCTTAATAAAAAATATGGCAAAATAGATGCACTTGTTAATAATGCATATCCGAGAAATAAGAAATATGGAAGAAGTTTTTTTGATGTAGAATATGAAGACTTTGTAGAAAATACTGGACTTAATTTAGGAGGATATTTTACAACTTCACAACAGTTTGCTAAATATTTTAAAAAACAAGGTTATGGAAATATTATAAATATTAGTTCAATATACGGAGTGATTGCTCCAAAATTTGAAATATATAATGGAACAGAAATGAGTATGCCTGTTGAATACGCAGCGATAAAATCAGGGCTTATTCATCTGACAAAATATATGGCAAAGTACTTTAAAGGGATGAACATTAAGGTAAATACTTTAAGTCCTGGAGGAATACTAAATAACCAACCTCAATCTTTTTTAGATAGGTATAAAGAATATTCTTTAAATAAGGGTATGTTAGATGCTAAGGATTTAGAAGGAACGTTAGTATATTTATTAAGTGATATGAGTAAATATGTTAATGGACAAAATATTATAATCGATGACGGATGGAGTTTATGATATTAAAAAGTATATTATCTCCAAATATCAAATTAGTTAGTTTTGATGAAGAATTTGGCAATATTTTTTTACAAAAAAAATATTTGAAATGGTTAAATGATAGTGAAATAGTTAGATCAATTGGCTCACCGGAACTTTTAAAACATAAAAATATTTCATTCATACATGAATCATTTAAAAGATTTACAAGAAAACATTCAATGGGCTTTTTTATACAATATAATGGGAATAAAGAGTTTATAGGCACATGTAAACTTGATCAAATTGATATGGTCAATAAATTTGCATGGGATGGAATTATGATAGGAGAAAAAAGTTATCATGGAAAAAAAATATCCCTAGAAGTTTATAAAATTTTACTAGAATATGCTTTTAATAATTTGAAATTAGAAGTTATTTATGGAGGATGTAGTAGTTTTAATATACCTATGACCAAAACATTTAAAAAAATAGGTTATGAACATACCAAAACAGAAAAGGAAGTTGATTATATTAATGAGAAATTTTATGACCACTATTACTTTAAAATTACAAAAGAACAATTTTTAAAATTTTATAAAAAATAATTTTTATATTTATTATCTAATATATTAGTAATAGTGATATTAAAATATCTCTTCTCTCTTATCTTTACAAATATAGCTTACAATACATATCCTGACTATATTTTTATTACAAGTGTAGCGATTTTACTTGAAATTATTACTAACATGAGTTCTAGAATCACTATTTATTAATTGAATTTTCGGTATACTATTAACTAACAAAAAAGGAGTTTAATTTGATAAAAGGGATCATTCTCGCAGGTGGAAGTGGAACACGACTATATCCTATAACCAAAAGTATAAGTAAGCAATTACTTCCTATATATGACAAACCTATGATATATTATCCACTATCAGTTCTTATGCTTGCAAACATACAAGAGATACTCATTATATCAACTCCACGAGATTTACCAAAATTTCAAGAGCTTTTAGGTGATGGAAGTGACTGGGGTATAAATTTACAGTATAAAGTCCAACCAAGCCCAGATGGCTTAGCACAAGCATTTATTTTAGGCGAAGAGTTTATAGGTGAGGATAGTGTTTGTTTAATTTTAGGTGATAATATTTTTTATGGAAGTGGTTTAAGTACTATGGTACGAGAAGCTGCATCTTTAACAGATGGTGCTATTATTTTTGGTTATCAAGTAAAAGATCCCGAGAGGTTTGGAGTAGTAGAATTTGATGAAAATAAAAACGCTATAAGTATAGAAGAAAAGCCACTAAAACCAAAATCAAATTTTGCTGTTACTGGACTTTATTTTTATGATAATAATGTGGTGTCAATTGCGAAGGATGTTATTCCTTCTCATCGTGGGGAACTTGAGATTACTTCTATAAATGAAGAATATTTAAAAAGAAATAAACTAAACGTAGAAGTTTTAGGACGAGGGTTTGCTTGGCTTGATACAGGAACTCATGACAGCTTAATTGAAGCAGGACAATTTGTACAGATAATAGAATATAGACAAGGGTATAAAATAGCGTGTTTGGAAGAGATTGGATATAACAATGGATGGATTGATAATAGACAAGTTTTAAAGATAGCAAAACCATTACGTAAAAATGGATATGGTCAGTATTTAATTGATTTGATAAAAGAGAAATAATGCAAAATAAAAATATACTATTAACTGGATGTGCAGGATTTATAGGTTCAAATTTTGTACCATATTTTTTAGAAAAATACTCAAATTATAATATAGTAAATTTGGATTTATTAACATATGCAGGTAATTTAGATAACCTAAAAGAGTGTGAAAATAACCCTAGATATAAGTTTATAAAAGGTGATATTTGTAACCGTAATTTAGTAGAATTTATATTTTTAGAATATGATATTACTGGTGTTATTCATTTTGCAGCAGAGAGCCATGTAGATAATAGTATAAAAAATCCAAGTGTATTTGTGGAAACAAATGTAAATGGTACATTTACGCTAATAGATGTAGCATATAAATACTGGATGAAAAATTCATTTGAATATAAAACAGCATACGAAGCTTGTAGGTTCCATCATATTTCAACTGATGAAGTATATGGAACACTCTGCGATGATCCAAAAGATTTATTTACAGAATCTACTCCCTACGCTCCTAATTCACCATATAGCGCTACAAAAGCAAGTAGTGATATGATAGTAAGAAGTTACCAAGAAACATATGGGCTTAATACCGTTATAACAAACTGTTCAAATAACTATGGTCCAAAACAGCATGATGAGAAGTTCATACCAACTATTATAAAAAATGCCCTAAACGGAAATCCAATTCCGATATATGGAGATGGAAAAAATATAAGAGATTGGCTTTATGTACTAGACCATTGTAAAGGAATAGATTTAGTTTACCATACAGGTAAAGAAGGAAATGTTTATAATATTGGCGGTAGAAATGAAAGAACAAATCTACAGATAGTTGATGTTATTTGTACAATTCTTGATAAAAAAGTTCCTAGAAAAGAATATCTGCCACTAAATGGCGATAACTCCGTGCCTAAAGGCAAAGTGAGTTATAAAAATTTAATAACCTTTGTAGATGATAGATCAGGACACGATAGGCGTTATGCAATAGATGCTAGCAAAATAGAAAGAGAGTTAGGCTGGAAAGCAGACAATGATTTTGACACTGGAATAATGGAAACTATTGACTGGTATTTGAAATGGAGATTTTATGAAAAAAATTGAAACTAACATTGAGGGGCTGTATGTACTAGAACCTGAAGTACATAAAGATCATAGAGGGTTTTTTTTAGAGTCTTACTCTAAGTCAGATTACGAAAAACTTGGACTTGTATCTGAATATGTACAAAGTAATCATTCCTTCTCTAAACTCAAAAATACTTTTAGAGGTCTTCACTATCAGCTAAATCCATACTCTCAAACAACAATTGTAAAAGTAGTATCAGGAAGTATTTTGGATTTTGCTGTAGATATTAGGAAAGAATCCCCTACATATGGTAATTATTATTGTACCGAATTATCGGAACAAAATTGTTCTCAAATGTATATACCAAAAGGTTTTGCACATGGGTTTTTAACACTTTCTGATAATGTACACATTATATATACTATGGATGATTATTATAATCCAGAGCTTGATAGAATCATAAACTATCGTGATAAATTTATTAATATTGAGGAGCTTAACGATATAGATAATATTAATATAGCCAATAAAGATTTAAGTGCTCCCATGCTAAAATACGCGAATAATAATTTTTAGAGTGAGGTATTATGTTGAATAAATGTTTAATATGTGAAGAGGATTTAATTAAATTTATAGATTTTGGTAAACAGCCAATAGCAAATGGCTTCTTAACTGCAGAACAGTTTAAAAATGAATATTATTTTCATATGGAAATGGCCTTTTGTCCAAAATGTAAAATGGTTCAATTAGTTGATCAGCCTGATAGATCACAAATGTTTCATGAGAATTATGCTTTTTTTTCATCAACTTCAAATTACATGAAACAACATTTTAAACAATTTGCTTCTTCAGTTATAAAGCTTCAGTCTTTAAAAAAAGATTCATTTGTTGTTGAAATTGGTTGTAATGATGGAATTATGATACAAAACTTTTTGGAGCAAGGTATTGGACATTTAGGTGTTGAACCATCAAAAAATGTTGCAAAAGTTGCAAAATCAAAAGGTATAAATGTTACAACAGAATTTTTTGATGCAGCATTAGCAGAAAATACTATTCAAGAATATGGGAAAGCAGATGCGATAATAAGTGCAAATGTAATGTGTCATATTCCTTATGTGCACTCTATTTTTGAAGGAATTGAAAAACTATTAAAAGATGATGGTATTTTTGTGTTTGAAGATCCTTATGCTGGAGATATTATTCAAAAAGCTTCTTTTGACCAAATTTATGACGAGCATACTTTCTTATTTTCTGTACTATCTGTTAGTTACTTAGCTAATATGCATAATCTTGAAGTAATTAATGTAGAGTATCAGATTACTCACGGTGGCTCTATGCGATATACATTGGCTCATAAAGGTAAAAAAGAAGTTTCTATAAATGTTGAAAACCAACTTCAAAAAGAAAAAGATTTAGGATTAGATTCATTATCAGCTTATGAAAAATTTACAAAAAAAGTACTTATAGTTAAAGCTGACTTAATGAATCTATTAAATCAGTTGAAAGATGAAGGTAAAAAAGTAGTATCTTATGGTGCAACATCTAAAAGTACTACCGTTACTAACTTTTTTGGAATAACACCTGAACATATAGGCTTTATCTGTGACACAACACCTACAAAACATAATAAGTTTTCACCAGGAGCACATATACCTGTAATACCTTATGAAGAATTTAGAGATAGTAAGCCTGATTATGTACTTTTATTTGCATGGAATCATGCAACAGAGATTATGGAAAAAGAAAAAGAGTATATGGAAGATAATGGTATTAAATGGATTATATATGTACCTGCTGTAAAGGTGATTTCTTAATGATACTTTGTGCTAATCCAAAAGAACAATATCTAGCACACAAAGATGAAATAAAAAAAGCTATAGATAAGGTGCTTGATAGTGGTTGGTATATTTTAGGACAAGAAGTAAAAGAATTTGAAAATGAATTTTCTAATTTTGTGGGAACTAAATATTCTATAGGAGTTGCTAGTGGTACAGATGCTATATTTTTGTCTTTAAAAGCATTGGATATTGGTATTGGAGATGAAGTGATTACCGTATCTCATACAGCAACAGCTACCGTTTCAGCTATAGAATCAACCGGTGCAAAAGCTGTATTTGTAGATATAGAAGAAGATTATTTCACTATAGATATCAGTAAAATTGAAGAGCTAATAACTTCTAAAACAAAAGCCATAATAGCAGTACATATATATGGACAACCATGCGATATGGATGAATTGCTAAAAATATCAAAAAAAATAATTTGTATCTTGTAGAGGATTGTGCTCAAGCAAATGGTGCAAAGTATAAGAATAAGGATGTTGGTAGTATTGGAGATTTAGGTTGTTTTAGTTTTTTTCCTACAAAAAACCTAGGTGCTATAGGAGATGGTGGTGCTATAAGTACTAATTCAAAAGATCTTTATGATAAGTTATTAATGTTACGACAATATGGATGGGATAAGAATCGTGATAGCGAGTTTAATGGTTATAATTCAAGATTAGATGAGTTACAAGCCGCAATACTTAGAGTAAAATTAAAATATTTAAAAGAAAATACCCAGAAACGCAATGAAATCGCAAAATTATATTCTGATGCTTTAAAAAATAGTTCTCTTATTTTACCAAAAGTTAGAGAAAACTCTCTTCATGCTTTTCATCTTTTTGTTGTTCGTTCGTCAAAACGTGATAAATTAAAAGCATATTTAAAATCTAAAAATATATTAGCAATGATCCATTATGAAAAACCTATTCATTTACAGGAAGCTTTTGCAATTGATTATGATTTAAATCATACTGTAAATATTGCTGATGAAATATTGTCTTTGCCAATGTATCCAGAACTTAAAGAAGAAGAAATTTATTTTATAGTTGAGAAAATTAATGAATTTGGAGAATTAAATGCCTAATTATTTTTGGGCTTTGGTATGTAATTATAAGATTTTCGAAAAACCACTTCAAATTAATCAAAGTGAGAATTTAGCATTTGGAAAAATTAATGAATTATTTTAAAAATAAAAATATTATTATTGTAGGGGCGAGTGGATATATTGGTTCAAGTTTAGTTAATTCATTAAAAGATTTCGAATGTAAGATTATTCGTATAAGTAGAAACCCTAAAAAATTGTCTTTTTTAAAAGAAATTAGTGCTGAAATTATTGATTTGGATTTGGATTTTAAAAGTGGACAATTCCTCTCAGAGATTAAAAAAGTAGATATAATTTTTTATTTATCATCTCAAACAAGTACTTATGTTGCAGAAAAAAATATTATAAAAGATTATGAACAATCTGTTGTTCCAATACTAGAGTTATTGGCTGTTTGTGATAAATTAACTTCGACTCCAACTTTTATTTTTTCCAGTGCTGTTACGGTTTGTGGTTTGGTAGATAAGTTACCAGTTGATGAGACAACAGAAACTAATCCTATTACTGTATATGATATACATAAGTTATTAATTGAAAAATATATTAAATTTTATACTCAAAAAGGAATAATTAAAAGTTGCATTTTAAGATTATCAAATGTCTATGGACCAGGTGTAAAAAGTAGTAGTTCAGATAGAGGTATTTTGAATTTAATGATTAAAAAAGCCTTAGAGGGTGAAAATTTAACATTGTATGGTGATGGATGTTTTATAAGAGATTACATATATATTGATGATGTAATTGATGCATTTTTACGAGCTTGCCGGTATATTGTTAATACTAATAATAAACATTATATTATTGGCAGTGGTTTAGAAAATGACATTAAAAAAGCTTTTAAACTTATTGTCAAAAAGAATAGTACAATTACTGGTAAAGATATTAAAATTAATTCAATTCCAATGCCATCTAATATGTCAAAGATAGAAAGCAGAAATTTTTTAGCTAATAATACACTTTTTTGTAATGATACAAATTGGATGGTTCAAACAACGTTAGACTGTGGAATTGAAAAAACAATGAAAAATTTTAAACTAGATAAAGAAGGATAGATTTAATGGAAAAATATAATAGTAACAAATTTTGGGAAAATATCAATAAGGATATTGTTAATGAAAATAAGTTAGAAAATCTTCTTGAAAACTTTAGAAGTAGTTCAGTAAATTATAAGATCTCAATATTTAATCCAGAAACAAATGGTGTTAGATATTTAAAAACATTAATGTATAACCTTGCCTCAGCTTTGACAAATGATGAATTTGAAAAAATTAAAAGAATTAAAAATAGAAACTTTGGTCAACCTTTTAGTATTCAATACAATGGTGAAGAAATTGACCTTGATTATATTCAATCTGTAGATGAAATATCTTTTATAGAAAAAAGTATTGACTTAAATAAAAAAAACATTCTTG
Organism: Arcobacteraceae bacterium; assembly: GCA_965224485.1. GTDB lineage: Bacteria > Campylobacterota > Campylobacteria > Campylobacterales > Arcobacteraceae > NORP36. Next base: position 271,073 of record CBDCZH010000010.1, read on the forward strand.
AAATTGGTGCGGGATATGGAAGAACGGTACATACTATCCTAAGTAATTATAGTGTGAGTAGTTATACTATTATTGACTTGCCAGATACTATGACAATTTCAAAAAAATATTTAAGAAAAGTACTTTCAAAAGAAAACTTTGGAAAAATTATTTTTATACCTGTTAATGAACTATCAAATAGGATACTTGATAAATATGACTTAGCTATAAATATCGATTCATTTGCAGAAATGGATGAAGAAGTTGTTTTTAACTACTTAGCTTTAATTAATCAAAAAGTAGATAACTTTTATACTAAAAATCCTGTAGGAAAATATTTAGATAAAACACTAGATAATCATACCCAAGGAAGTGAGATTGTTGAACAAGCACTAGAAAATGGTATTCTTAAAACAATTTTAAATATTGATTCAAATATTGACGTAGAAAATAATGTTCCAAATTTTATTGATGCTTATTCTCCAACAAAAGAATGGAAAACAATTTCAGATTCTTGGGCAAAACCATTTAGTCATTATTGGCAAGTTTTGTACTCAAAAAATAAATTATAATATATTGGGAAATTACTATGGCATATATAATTGAATTACCTTCTTTTTGTGATGAAAGAGGAAGATTAACTGTTCTTGAAAAAGTTTTACCATATGACATTAAGAGAGTCTATTATATGTACAATGTCACTTCAAAAAGAGGTGGACATAAACATAAAAAAACTATTCAAGCATTAATTGCCTTAAGCGGGTCGTGTGAAGTATTTGTAGAAAATGTAAATAAAAAAGAAACTTTTGTTCTTGATAGTAATACTAAGTGTCTACTTGTTAATCCCGAAGACTGGCACACAATGGATAGTTTTTCTAAAGGAACAATTTTACTAGTACTTGCATCTGAATATTATGATGCAGAAGATTATATAGAGGAACGGAGTTGATATGAAAAAAATTGTTATTACGGGGGCACTAGGCCATATAGGTTCAAAACTTATAAGAATACTTCCTTTTATATTTAAAGATTGTGAAGTTATTATGATTGATAACCTTGCGACACAGAGGTATTGTTCATTAGTTGATTTACCAAAAGAGGGAAAGTATAGATTTATTGAAGCTGATATTTTAACATCAGATTTAGAGAAGCTTTTTGAAGATGCGTTTGTAGTGATTCATTTAGCTGCCATCACAACGGCGGCAGGAAGTTTTGAAAACCTAAAAGAAATAGAAACAGTAAATTTAGATGGAACAAAAAAAGTTGCTCTTGCTTGTGAAAAAGTTGGTTCTCGACTTATCTTTATCTCTACTGCTAGTGTATATGGTACACAAAATGAAACAGTTGATGAAAATTGTTCAAGTGAAGAATTAAATCCACAAAGTCCTTATGCCGATTCCAAATTTAAATCAGAAGAATTTTTAGTAAATATGAAAGATAGACTTAAGTTTGTTATTCTAAGATTTGGTACTATTTTTGGATACTCTGTTGGTATGCGATTTCATACAGCAGTCAATAAATTTTGTTGGCAAGCTACAATGGGTAATCCTATTACCGTATGGGAAACAGCATATGAGCAAAAGAGACCCTATTTAGGATTAAATGATGCTATTGATGCCATGTGTTTTGTGATAGAAAAAAACATTTTTAATGCAGAAGTTTACAATGTTCTTACCCTTAATGCTACAGTCAAAGATGTGATTGATTATATAAAAAAAGAAATTACTAATGTTGAGATAGATTTTGTAAAACAAGAAATCATGAATACTGACAGTTATAGAGTTTTAAATAAAAAATTCAAAAATCTTGGATTTGAGTTTCAGGATGCACTTAGTAACTCTATAGGAGATACAATGAACAAGCTTAGATCCTCAAATAATACAGATGAACTTTCGGATATAAAAGTAGAGGTGTTGATACCTTCGTACAATAGAACAAATTATCTTAAAAGAGCACTATCCTCTTTGGTTGTTCAAAAATACAAACATTTTAAAGTGAGTATCTTTGATGATGTTTCAAATAGTGAAACTCAAGAAGTTTTGAAAAAATATTCAGCTAATGATTCTAGAGTGTCTTACACTATTAATAAAAAAAATCTTGGAGTTTTTGAAAATCATTGGCACATGTTTGAACAAGCATCATTACCATATATAGTACACCTGGCTAATGATGATATGTTATTACCCAATTTTTTTGATAAGTTGATTCCTTCAGTAAAAAAATACCCAAATATGGGAATGTATATGGGACGCTGTGTTAGGTATAATAAAGATGAAGATTTTTTTTCAATCACACCAGAATATAATATAAAAAGTGGTGTTTATAAAGGTGAGGCAGCATTAGAACTTTTACTGGAAACATCTATGATCTGGACTTCTGGCATTATTAACAGAAAATACTTCATGGAGGCTGAAAATTATCTAAAAAAAAATGGATTACAGACAGTTGACAATTTGGCATTTGATATGTTTGATATTAACTATATAGTTTCTAAATATGGAATTGTGGTCACAGATGAACCTGTTGCTATTTATTTTCATCATAATGAACAAACAAGCTCAAATACTAATGAAGATGATTTTATAAAGAAATTTACTTATAGATTAGAGTCCTTTGATTTAATAAGTGATGCTAATTCATCTTTTTTAAAGAAAGTTACTGAAAAAAAGCTAAGTTATCTAGAAGGTATTATTTTAAGTTGTTTAAAATATGAACATAAAAGGGCCTTTGATTATTTTTGTGATATGTATTTTACTTTAAATAAAGTAACTAGTGCTAGATTGAGCAGAAAAGTACCTATTAAGTTCATGAGTATATTTGCTCCATTTCTTTTTAGGACATTTTCTTTTTTTGCCAAAAGACGTATAACAAAAGGACATGCTAGTATTCAAAAAAAATCAGAAACTAGTAATATAAATATGGATTATGTAAAAAAGCATATATTTGCTGCTGAAAATTTTGAATTTAATAATAAAGGAAAAGTATGACATTAGTAACTTTTTGCTCTGATGACAAGTATTTGTATTTATTGAGACCTTTTTTACAAAGTATCTCTGAACAAATTGAGCAACCTAAAGTTTTTGTTATTTATTATGAGTATAGTTTAAGTAATTTATACTTTCTAGAAAGAGTTTTTCCTTTTGTTCGTTTTATAAAAGAAGATCGTAAGAGTGATAATCCCACTTACATAAATTCAGGAAGGCTTCATCACTATCTAGATATTTTAGAAACTTTAGAAAAAGACAGTGATATAGTATATATTGACTGTGATACAATTATTTTAAAAGATTTTTCAGATATTTTTGATAAAGATTTTGATGCAGCATTTACTTATAAAGAAGATAAATTTCCTTTAAATTTTGGGGTTATTTGTGGTAGAAATAATGCATCATTTAAAGAAACAATAAAATATATTTGTGAAACGGTTGATAATATATTTTTAGATGATAATTTACTAGCTGAGGCTACTAGATTAAGTGGTGCAGCAGATCAGCATTCTATTAATGCCTTAATCCATGCGCCAAATAAACCGCCAGCTTATGAGACGTATACAGAAAAAGATAGAGATGGTACTTTTGGAAAAAGATATAATATAGAAATAAATGGTATAAATATTAAGATGGACTTTTTTCCTTGTACGATATACAATGAAACTGAGTGTAAGCCTATCTCTGATGAGTTAAAAGTAATACATTATAAGAGTGGCTGGCATCCTATATTAAAAGAAATTCACAAGCCGAAATATTCTAAATATCGTTCAGAAGAAGATTGTAGAGAAATGTTTAATTATTGGGCAAGTTTTAATAATAAAGCAGTTGAGAGTTACTTCAGTTTTATTTTTAGTGGAATGGATGAGTCTGTAGCTAAATTGATAAAAAATAAATGCGAAACATCATTAACTGAAAATAAAATTAATATTTTAGTAATACTAGCTATGTGTAAAAAATTAGACATTAAATCTATTGTTATTATGAGTAAAAGAGAAAAATATTTACAAGAAATTATATTGAGTTACACAGATAATATTACAATATTGACTTCAAAGGATATTATAAAAAACAATAGTCTTGTATTGATTGATGACATGGGAATTTACAAAAGTTCACGTATCATAAAAAATAATTTTATAGTCAATAAAAATATATTACTTAATATTGTTATATCTACTTCAGATGTCAGTACTAGTAAATCTTTTATAAATAATTTTATTTTAATGAAAACTTTAAATATCTCAGAATTTTCTAAATACTTTGATGAAATATTTTTTGAGAATGAAGGCCTAGCAGCTTCTACTCTTCTAAAAGAGAATCTTTCTTTTATATTACCAGATGGTAATAATGAAAAATTTAATTTTATGGAATCATCAAAATTGGCAAAAGTTTTAAGGGTTTTAAGTAGAATTTGTAAAGGCACTTGTGGAAAAATATTACAAAATTCTGATAAAAAAAGGCCAGTAAAATGAGTTTAAATTTACTTTTATTAGATCATCGAGGAAAGTATTTGAGTAGCTTTTCTGATTCAGAGGAACTTAAAATACACACTGCATATGTTGCTCATAATGATATTAAAAATAAGTATAAAGAAGAGGCTGCTGAAGTATCAGTTATATCTTATGATGATATAACTAATAATACTAAAATAAAACATTCCTATTCTGAACTTAATTCTTATGAATATATGATGCATAAAGTGATACGATACACAAAAAGACAAATTACCAATATAAATAATATAAATTATTTATATTATGTGCATTTGTCTTTTTGGATAGATTTTTTTGATAATAATGATATAGATTTAATATTTAGTGAAGGAGAAAGTGGTCAAATTGATTTGAAAATACCAATGGAAGTGGCTAAGTCTAGAAATATTAAAGTTTTAGTTATGGAAAATATCACTGCTTCAAATGATACATGGATTCATGCATTAAAAGATTATAATACAAAAGAATTTATTGATTTTAGTAGAACATCATGGGTATATCCTGAAGGGATTTTGGGTAATCATTTATACAATAGCAATCATTACAAAAAAAAGAATAAGATTCCATTTAGAGAAAAGATTTCTTTATTTGCATATAGTAAACTTGGCGTAAAATTGTTTGGAGTTGCTGATTTATTTCTAGATTTAAAAGTTAATTTTGCTAGACAACAAATTGGAAGACATGAATTATCGGAATGGTACTCAAAAGTAGATAGTGTGGAAAAACACTACAAGTCTTTAACTGTAAAAGAAGTTGATTTTGATTTAAAATATATATACTATCCTTTACATTATGAGCCAGAAGCTAGTTTTGATAGTAGAATTGATTTACCAAGTCAGTTACTTGCTATAAAAATGATAAGTGATGAACTTCCTGATGGTTGGAAACTATATGTTAAAGAACATCCTAGTCAATATGATATATTTAATTATAAAAGATGGTATTATACTATTAACTATACAAATTATAAGGATAACTCATTTTATGATTTTATGAATAAATTAGAAAATGTAGAAATTTTAAGTTCGGATGTAGAATCTAAGGAACTTATTGATAGCGCTGCGTGTGTAGTTACATTTGTAGGTACAGTTGCATATGAGGCTATCAATCAAAAAAAACCATTAATGATTTTTGCTTCAGAAGCAAGCCCTCTTCAATACTGTGAAGATGTATTTAAAATTAAATCACCTTCTGATATTAATTTGGCAGTAAATAAACTTAAAAATAACTTTATTCCAAATTATAATGATTATGAAGAAATTGAAAAAAAATATTTTTTTGAACAAAATAAAGAAACTGAAGAACCTAAAATTCCGCCAAATATCTTAATAGAAGCACTTAACCAATTTTAAAAGGAAGAATAATGGCACTTAAACAATTAAATAAAAAAGCAGATGAAAATTTTTGGGATGGACAGTGGAATCAAAATTCTTTTGAAAAGGCCGTTACTTATGTTAATAGTTTTAAGCAATATCAAATTACAAAAGAATATACAGATAAGACATTACCTGTATTAGAAGGCGGTTGTGGTCTATCACAATGGGTATATGCTATGCATCATGAAGGTTATAATATAATCGGTGTCGATTATGCAAAAAAAACTGTAGAGAGAGTGAAAAATCTTGTTCCAGAGTTAGATATTAGAGAAGGTAACGTGTTTGAATTAGATTTTCCTGATGGATATTTTGGAACATATTGTAGCTGGGGCGTTGTAGAACATTTTGAAGATGGACCAGAACCTATATTGGAAGAAGCATATAGAGTTATTGCAAAAAATGGTTATTTTTTAGTTTCTGTTCCTTTTTTAAATCCAGCGAGAAAAAAAGCTTATAAAGGTTTGGGATTTATTGGACAAGGTGAATTTTATCAATATATGTTTGATGAGTTAGAATTTAAAGAAAAACTGGAAAAAGTAGGATTTAAAGTCGAGGATACATACAAATTAAATTGGGTTAAATCGTATAAGGAAGTTTTAAAATATACAAAAAAAACTAAAGATATAATTAATATTCCTACTGATAATATAAATATACAAAAAAGTATAGAATTTAAAGGTGATAATATTATTAAAAAATCTATAAAAAGAATGATTATAAAGCTAGAGGATAATCAATTAATTACAAAAAACTACGGACATATGATACTTTTTGTTGCCAAAAAGATTTAATAGTGAGTGGACCACAAAATTTTTTATCAAGGCTTCAAAAAGAGTTGGTAAAATATGAATTACCCAGCCATGAAATTATAAATCCGCATCCTAAGAATATTCATTTACTAGAAAAACAAGAAGTTTTGAAAGTTGGACGTTTAGATGGAGTAATGTATTATAAAATGACATCTAAAAATCTACAAAATTTGTTTATGCAAAGAAGAAATTTAAACTTAAATATATTAAATATGATTCCTGATAAATTAACAATGTTATTAACTGTACCATTTAATAAATATTTAAATAGAAATAATAAAGCAGTGTTAAATAAAAGTAATATTGTTGTATATCAAAGTGAACTATCAAAGAAAATGCATAATAAATTCATAGGAGTCAGCGAAAAACCTTCTAAAATAATATTGAATGGAGTTCCAACTGATATATTCTATCCTCAAAAGGAATTCCTAAAACTAGAAGGATATCCAAAACTTGTTATAACAGCATCATTTAGATTACACAAAAGACTTCATGATGCTATATTTATAACAAATAATTTAAAACAAAAATATCCAAATATAAAACTTCATGTAATTGGAGATATGGATAATCTTACAAAAGAATATATTGGTGAATTGAATACTTTAAATTGTATATTTCATGGAAGGGTAAAAAGCGATGACCTATTAAAGTTCTATAGTTCTTGTGATGTTGGATTGTCTTTATGCATTTTTGATTCTTGTCCTAATAGTGTGGTAGAAATGATGGGGTGTGGACTACCAGTAATTACAAATTCACAAAGTGGTGCAAGTGAATTGTTAAAACACAAAGATCTAATTGTTTTGGATGAATTCGATATTGATTTTATAGAAATTCAAACTGCAGAAAAGCTTCCAATAGTTGATATTGTAAAATGGAGTGAATCTATAGAAAAAGTATTAGAAAAGAAAAGATTATACAGTGATTATATCCTTCAAAGAGTTGAAGAAGAATTAAATATAAAAAAAGTTGCAAAAAAAATATGCTGACTTTATAATGGAAAATCAATATGCCAATTGTTAGTGTTGTTATGTCCGTTTATAATGGTGAAAAATATCTTGAAAGAGCTATAGTCTCTATACTTAACCAGACATTTATAGATTTTGAATTTATTATCATTAATGATGGTTCAACAGATAGTAGTTTAGAAATATTACAAAGATATCAAGATCCTAGAATACTTTTAATTAATCAAAAGAACAAAGGTTTAACTAAAAGTTTGAATATAGGAATACAAAAAGCGAAAGGTAAATATATAGCTAGACAAGATGCCGATGATGTATCATTATTTACTAGATTAGAAAAACAAGTTGCATTCCTAGAAAATAGAGAAGATGTGGTTCTTTTGGGTACAAGAGTATTTGAGATAAATGGTTCTAACAAAACAATTGGTAGATACTTTAATGAAGAGGAAATTAACAAACGAGTGTACATGTATAATCCTATTGCGCATGCAAGTGCAATCATTCGTAAAGATGCCTTTGAACGTATCGGTTTATATGATGTGTCATTTTCAACTTCACAAGATTTTGATGCATGGATACGATTGGCTGAGTTTGGTAAAATTGCTATGCTTGAAGAACCATTATTAGAATATTATATACACGAGGATTCAGTTAGTTCCAAAAAATATTTGAAGCAAGTTATGAACTCTTACAGAGCTAGAAATGGTAAAGTAAATTTTTTTAAAAACTTAAAATTATCAAGCTATCAATTAATATCTAATAGCTTACCTAGTTGGATAATTCAATTAAAAAGAAAGTATTTTTTAAATGTGTAGCATATTAGGATACGTTAATACAAGACTTTCATATGAAGAGGTAGTCAAGCTAAATTTTACTATGTCTCATCGTGGGCCAGATGATTCTACTGTAAAAGAGTATAGATTCAGGGAAACTAATATTATTTTGGCTCATAATAGACTATCAATACAAGACTTAGAATTGCATGCCAATCAACCCATGGAAAATGAAAATTATGTAATAGTTTTCAATGGTGAAATTTATAATCATCATGAATTAAGAAAAGAATGTAAAAATATTTGGAAAAGCACAAGTGATACTGAAACGTTATTGGAACTTTTTAGTGTATTTGGGATTGAAAAAAACATTGTCGAAGCTTATTGGTATGTTCTCTATAGGACTTTTTGATAAAGTTGAGCAAAAGCTTTATTTAATACGTGATAGAGTAGGAATAAAACCACTATATTATACATTACAAGATGGAGAATTTGCTTTTGCTAGTGAACTTAAAAGTTTTGCTGAACATTTAAAGAAAAGTAATTCTAATAAAGCTCTTATCCAGTTTATGACACTAGGGTATACATCTAATGATAATAGTTATTATGAAAATATTAAAAAACTTCCAGCTGGTCAATATTTGATTTTTGATGGCCATGATGTAAATATTAAGGGCTATTGGGATTTACCAAAAGATAAAATTGATATTAGTTTTGAAGAATCTGTAGAAGAAACTGAAAGGTTGATCAGAAGTAGTATAAAGTATAGATTATTATCAGATGTTGAAGTAGGTAGTTTTTTAAGTGGGGGAGTTGATAGTAGTTTAGTAAGTGCAATCATGCAACAAGAGAGTCAAAATAAAATTAAAACATTTTCAATAGGTTTTGAAGATAAAGCTTATGATGAATCAATATATGCAAAGGAAGTAGCAAAGTATATATCTAGTGAACACTATGAATATATCTTTACCAAAAAAGATATGTTTAATCTTATAGAGAATATTGATTATTATTATGATGAACCTTTTGGTGATGCTTCAAGTTTACCAATGATGGTACTGTCTCAGATGACAAAAGAACATGTAACTGTTGCACTTAGTGGTGATGGAGGAGATGAACTATTCTTAGGATATAATAGGTATGCTACTACTGATAATTATTATAAAAAATTAGTCAAAATACCACAATCAATAAGAACAATAGCATCAATCGTAGGTAAATATTCAGGACAAGATAAACTGCAAAAAATGAGTTACCCACTTAAGAATTTAAGTGAACAAAGTTTATACTCTATTTTATATAGTTCAATAAAACCTTGGGAATTAAATAATTTGTTTAATCCTGAATTTTTAGAAGAATCATTTGGAAAAGTAGAACTTACTTTATTAGATATTTTAGAGTATAAGTTTGATGGTGATAATTTGATAGATAATCTAAGTAGACTTGATTTTAAGAGATACTTAAGTGATGATATACTTACAAAAATTGACCGTGCCAGTATGGCTTATGGTTTAGAAGCTAGAGTTCCACTTCTTGATCATAGATTGGTTGAATTTGCATATCGCTTACCTGCAGAATTGAAATTGAAAAAAGGACCAAAATCTATCCTTAAAGAGATACTTTATAATCAAATACCTAAGGAATTAATTGAACGACCGAAAAGAGGATTCTCTGTTCCTTTGAAGGATTGGTTTAGAAAAGAATTAAAGGATATAGTTTATGATAAAATACAAAATTTAGATGCTAAATTTAATAAACAATATTTAAATAAAATATTTCATGAACATCAAAAAGGTAAAAACTTTGAATATGTATTATGGAATATATTAAGAATAAAATAAGGAATAACCTTGAGTATGTATAAAAAACTAAATTCACTTTTAACAAAACATGATAGACAATTTCTACTATGTTTAATAGTTTTTTCTATTTTTATAGCAATAATTGAGACTGTAGGAATAGCTTCTATTCTACCTTTTATATCAGTTGCTAGTGATTTTACTCTTATCGAGTCAAATGAGTATTATAAAAACGTGTATGAATTTTTCAATTTTAAAAGTAATGTTAATTTTGTCGTAATGTTTGGAGTTATTCTCGTGTTTTTCTATATATTAAGAGGTATCTTGAATATTTTATATAGTTATTTCTTATCAAAATTTTCTAGAGGAAGAACTCATCTTTTTGCATGTAGGCTTTTTAAAAGCTACTTAGGGATGAGCTATCACTATTTTATATCTAAAAATAGCAGTGAATTAACAAAATCAATTATAACTGAAACTCATAATCTTTCAACAATACTATCTGTTTTATTACTTATGATGAGTGAACTTTTTGTAGTTGTCTTTATTTATTCTGCAATGTTGTATGTAAGTTGGAAAATTACACTAGTAATTACTATTTTTTTAGGTTTAAATGCTTTTTTTTTAATCAAAAAAATATCTCCAATTATAAAAAAACAAGGAACTGTAAGAGAATCAACACAAAAGACGTTTTTTGAAATTATTAATAGTACACTTGGAAATTTTAAAATTATTAAACTACAGTCAAATGGTAAGGTAATCTTAGATAGATTTAATCTTGCCAGCAATGATTTTGCAAAAAGTGGGATTATTACTGAAACATATTCTATTTTTCCTAGAGTTTTTTTAGAAACTTTGGGCTTTGCTTTATTATCTTTACTTGTTATGTATCTTGTCTTTAAAAATCAAAATGACATATCTTCAAGTATGGGAATACTTTCTATGTTTATTTTGGGACTTTACCGGCTTATGCCTTCTGCAAATAGACTTTTAACTGGTTATAATCAGATGATGTATCAACATAAATCTCTTGATATAATTCATGATAATCTTATGTATGATGGTGAGAATTTAGGCGAAGGGAAAATTAAATTTTCACATACAGTAAAATTGAAAAATCTTATTTTTGGATATAGTCAAGAAAAAATAATTCTTGAAAATGTAAATTTAGAGATCAATAAAGGTGAAAAAATAGCTTTTATCGGACCTAGTGGAAGCGGAAAAAGTACTTTGGTTGATATTATTATAGGATTATACCAACCTTTAGCTGGTACAATCAATATTGATGAGATGATATTGAATGAAGTAAATATTAAAAACTGGAGAAAAAAAGTAGGATACATTCCTCAAAATGTTTATTTATTTGATGGTACAGTTGCACAAAATATATCATTTGGTCTTGAATTTGATGCTGAAAAAATTAAAGATGTATTAAATAAAGCAAAGATATTGAATTTTTTAGAAACACACCAAGATGGTATAGATACTTTCGTAGGTGAAGGTGGTGTTATGTTAAGTGGGGGACAAAAACAACGTATTGCGATAGCACGTGCTTTATACCAAGAACCAGAAATATTAGTATTAGATGAAGCTACTTCTGCACTTGATACTGCCATTGAAAAAGAAATAATGAATGAAATATATGATATAAGTGAAGATAAAACACTTATAATTATCGCACATAGGTTAAGTACGATAGATAGATGTGAAAAAGTGTATAAAATAGAAAATAAAAAATTGGTTTTACAATAGTGAAACAGAAATTATCTATTTTGATTTATTCTCTTGCTTCTGGTGGAGCAGAAAGAGTTGTTTCTTTATTATTAAATAAGTTATCTAGTAGGTATAATATTACTTTAGTTCTTATGAATAAAATTATTTTTTACTCAATTCCTTCTAATATAAGTATAATATATCTTGAAAAATCTTTTTCTGATGAGTATGGAATATATAAACTATTTAAGTTACCTATTCTTTCATGGAAGTATAAAAAAATATGTAAAGAGAATGATATAGATGTGAGTTTGTCATTCATGAATAGACCAAATTATATAAATACACTATCCAAGCTATTCAAAAATAAGGCTAAGATTGTTATTAGCGAGAGAGCTATGCCTTCAATTCAACATAAAAATGGTATTCAGGGTTTTGTAAATAGAATGATGATAAAACTTTTCTATCCTTTAGCTGATATAGTTACTTCTAATTCACAAGGAAATGCTTTTGATTTAAAAAAGAACTTTTTTATAAAAAAAGTTATTACTATTAATAATCCATGTGATTTTAATTTAATGGATAAATTATCTAATAAAGATTTATGCTTAGATAAAAGAAAATTTAAATTTATAACAATTGGACGGTTAGATAGAGGAAAAAATCATAAACTTTTAATTGAATCAATGAGAAAAGTAGATGCAATTTTATATATTATTGGTGATGGGCTATTAAAAGATGAATTATCTAATCTAATTAAAGAATATAAGTTAGAGAAGAAAGTTTTTTTACTTGGACTAAAAGAAAATATATATACTTATTTATCTAAATGCGATTGTTTTTTATTTAGTTCAAATTATGAGGGTTTTCCTAATGTAATATTAGAAGCTTTATCTTCTGGATTGGCAGTTATCAGTACAGATTGTAAAAGTGGACCGAGAGAAATTTTAGCTCCTTTAACAGATAATTTTTTTCAGATTAAAGATACTATTGAATTGGCTGAATATGGGATACTAACTCCTATTAATGATGAAAAAAATTTATTAAAAGCTATGAATTTAATTATAAAAGATAAAAAGTTACTACATAGTTATATTAAAAAAGCTATAATTAGAGCAAAGGATTTTGCTACAGATAAAATAGTTAATCAGTATAGAAAGGTAATAGAAAGCTAATGTGTGGAATAGCAGGAACAATCAATTTTAATGATAGTAAAATAGAAGATATTAAGCAATCTTTATATCATCGTGGACCAAATGAACAAAATATCTATTCCTCCAATAATACAAATTTAATCCATACTAGACTAGCTGTTCAAGATATATCAAATGGTCACCAACCCTTTGAATATAAAAATTTTGTAATAGTGTTCAATGGTGAAATATATAATCATATGTATTTGCGACAGGAGTATCTTAAAGATTTTGTATTTACTACAACTTCTGATACAGAAACTTTACTATTTCTTTATATAAAATATCAAAATAAAATGTTTGATATGATTGATGGGATGTTTGCATTTTGTATTTTGGATAAACTTCATAATAAATTAATACTTTCTCGTGATAGGGCAGGTAAAAAACCACTATATTTATATAAGAATAATAATAGTATCTTGTTTGCTAGTGAATTAAATGCTATAAAAGCGGGTGTAGAAAACTTAAAAATAGATGAAGAACAAATATCTACATATTTGCGAAATGGTTTTTTCTTTAAAACAATAACACCATATAAAAATGTATCAGAAGTAGAAGCTGGTTTTATATATGAAATCAATATTAATACATTAGAAATAAAAAAAGAAAAATACTTTGACATATTAGACTTTTATAAAAAAGATAAAATTACTGATTTTGAAATTGCAAAAAATAAACTTGATGACATTTTACATAAAAGTGTAAAAGATAGACTACTTTCATCTGATTTAGAAGTTGGTGCATTTTTAAGTGGAGGCATTGATAGTTCATTAATAGTGGCTGTTGCAAGTAAATATGTAAATAAGCTTAAAACTTTTACAGTTAAATTTGATGGATCTTTTGATGAGTCGCATTTAGCAAAACTAACAGCAAATAAATATAATACAGAACATTATGAATTAAATATAAGCATGAATCTAAAAGATGATATAGAAAAGATACTTTTAAATTATGGGGAACCTTTTATGGATAGTAGTGCTATCCCTAGCTATTATGTGAGTAAAGAGGCTAAAAAATATGTAACAGTTATCCTTAATGGTGATGGAGCGGATGAGATATTTGGTGGGTACAGAAGATATGTCCCAATAGCGAATAACTGGGTAAGATTAGCTTCTTATTTCTCATCTTTAACTAAAATACTACCAAAGCCACATACTAAAAAATCTATTTATAATTATGCCTATAGATTGTTAGCTATGTCTGGTAAAAGTGGCTTAGACTTTTATAATAGTGCCACAAATGATATATTTGAAGATGTTTATAATTTTGACAAGAATAATATGATTAATAGTATGGATAATTTTATAAGATCTATTGAAAATGATAATATATCAGAGCTATCTAAGATATTGTATATGGATTTTAATTTGATATTACAAAGTGATTTATTAAAAAAAATGGATATAGCTACTATGACTCATTCTCTAGAAGGGAGAAGCCCTTTTATGAGTAAATATATGTTAGAGTTTGCTCCCCGACTGGCTGATAAATTTAAAATAAAAGGAACAACTACAAAGTATCTTTTAAGAGAATTATCAAAACAATATTTACCAAGTGATTTGATAAATCAACCAAAACGAGGATTTGAGATACCTCTTAAGTCTTGGATAGAAAATGACTTAAAAGAAAATATTTTTGATGCTTTAAATAGTAATTGTTATAGTGAAGGTTTTATAGATAAAAAATTTATAAACGATTTGCTAAATAAAAAAATTAATGTATCTGATGAAAAAAGAGCAAAAATGCTTTGGACTATGTATAGTTTAGAAGTTTGGAAGAAAAATCAATGATAAAAAAAATTGCAATAGTATTAAATAACTCGTGGTATGCTTATAATTTTAGATTTAATTTAGCAAGAATCTTAAAAGATAATGGATATGAAGTTATTTTCATAGCTCCTTATGATAAAAAATATAGTGAATTATTAAAAAAAGAATTTGAATTTTTTGATATAACTATAGATGCTAAAGGAATCAATCCTATTCGTGATTTTAACACTATGGTATCTTTATATAAATTATATAAAAACATAAAACCAGATATAGTTTTAAATTTCACTATAAAACCAAATATTTATTCTTCAATAGTAGCTGGTATTTTAAAAATTAAATCAATTAGCAATATTACAGGACTTGGTACTATATTTATAAAACAATCTATTATTACAAAAGTAGCAAAGTTATTATATAAAATTGCTTTAGGATTTAATAATAAAGTTTTTTTTCAAAATAATGATGATAGAAACTTATTTATTGATAATAATTTAATCAGTAAGTATACAAGTGATTTATTACCAGGTAGTGGAGTTGATTTAAATAAGTTTATACCAATTTTCAAAGATATAAAATCTGACAAACTTATTTTTTTATTAATTGCTAGATTGTTAAAAGATAAAGGTATCTTAGAATATATTGAAGCTATAAAAATTATTAAAAATAAATATAATAATATAGTATTTCAAATACTTGGAGCTATTGGTGTTGAAAATAAAACAGCAATAACTAAAAAAGAGCTAGAAAATTGGATAGATGATGGACTTGTTAATTATCTTGGTACTACAGATAATGTACAAGATATTATATCTCAAGTTGATTGTGTGGTGTTACCATCATATAGAGAAGGAACTCCTCGAAGTTTACTAGAAGCTTGTGCTATGGAAAAACCAATAATAGCTACAAATGTGATAGGTTGTAAAGAAGTTGTTGATGATGGTATAAATGGATATTTATGTGAAGTTAAAAATGCAAAAGATTTATCAAATAAAATGGAAATGATTATAAATTTATCTTCTGAAGAAAGAAAAATCATGGGTAAAGCTGGTAGAAAGAAAATTGTTAATGAGTTTGATGAAAAAATTGTAATTAATAAATACTTAGAAAGTATAGAAGAGATTTTATACCCCAAGGGCACTTCCTGTGGGGCGAATAATGAATAACATATTACTAACAGGTTCAAATGGTTTCGTTGGAAAATATTTCCTAAATAACTATAAAAAAGAATATAACATAAGTACTTTTTCATTTAGAGATAATGTACCTAAAGGTATTTCTTTTAGTCATTCCAACGATTTGAATTTGAATAATATTGATAGCATTATTCATCTCTCTGCTTTAGTTCATCAAATGGGTGGAGCCTCAAAAGAAGAATATGAAAAAATTAATGTTAGACAAACTCTTGATCTTGCAAAAAAAGCTAAAATAAGTGGAGTTAAACATTTTATTTTTATGAGTACTATTAAAGTATATGGTGAAGAAAGTGAATTAATTTATAAAGAATCAAGTAATTGCAAGCCAAAAGATGATTATGGAAAAAGTAAATTAAGAGCTGAACGTGAGCTTCTAGAGCTTGAAGATGAGGATTTTATAGTATCAATTATTAGAACACCAATAGTTTATGGTTATGGAGTTAAAGCAAATATCAAAAACTTAATAAAATTAGTTTCTAAATTAAGAGTTTTACCATTTTATAATACTAATAATAAAAGAAGCATGGTTTATATAGGTAATCTTTACAATTTAATTGATACTATAATTATTAAAGAAAAAAGTGGAATATTTTTAGCTTGTGATGATGAAAGTATTTCAACAAGTAGGTTGGTAGAACTTATAGGAAAAGCTTTAGGTAAAAAAATATATTTAATTAAAATCCCATTTTTTGAAAGTCTATTAAAAACTTTTAAACCTAGTTTTTATAAAAGATTATATGGAAGTTTAGAAGTTGATAATACCTTGACAAAAGAGATTTTAGGCTTGAAAAATCCTTATACTGTTGAAGAGGGAATAGAGTTAATGATTAATCAAAAGAGTACTTCTTTTAAGAAAACGATTTAATTTAAATTTTTTTAATTCTTATATCAAATATGAATTATTGACAGGTTTTTGTATTAATGGTATAATTATGTACAATATAACGTAAGGAATATATATGCAAGTATTAAGTTTAACTGAAGCTCGAAATAATCTTAAGGCTGTCTTTGATAGTGTATATTTAGATAATGAGGAAGTAATAATTCATAGAAAAGGCAAAGAAAATGTTGTGGTTATATCCTTTGATGAATATAATTCTATGAAAGAAACGAATTATTTATTAAATTCTCCTGCAAATAAAAAACAACTTTTAAATTCCTTAAAACAACTTAGAGATGATAAAGGTTTTCAAAGAGATATCATAGAATGAATATAATTTGGAGTGAAAATTCTTGGGATGAATATTTATTCTGGCAAACAAATGATAAAAAAATTCTGAAAAAAATAAATTCCTTAATAAAAGATATTAAAAGAGATTCATACAATGGTCTTGGTAAATCTGAACCATTAAAATATGAATTAATAGGATGCTGGTCAAGACGAATTACAGATGAACATAGATTAGTTTATGAAGTTGTTGATTATAATCTTAATATAATTTCTTGCAAATACCATTATTAAAGGGATTAATTTTGAATTTTGAACACCAATTTCACTTCTTTGAGAGCAATTTTTTAATTTTTATTTTGATATTATTTCTTTTATCTTTTGTTTTAACTTATATTGTTAAAGAAATTGCTATAAAAAAATCTTTATATGCCCAAGTTAGTGAAAGAAGTTCTCACAGTGTTGCTACTCCTCATGGTGGCGGAATTGCTCTTGCTTTGACTTGGTTTATTGGTATCACTTATTTATATTATACAAATGATATAAATTCTTCTTTATATTATGCTCTAATGGTGGGAATTATTATTTCTGTCGTTTCTTATTTTGATGACTTATTTGAACTTAGTGCAAAACTTAGATTAGCAGTACAGGCTTCTGTATCAATTCTTGGATTATACTTTTTAGGTGGATTAGAACAAATAGATTTAATTGTATTTTCAATTGAAAATAGTGTTTTCACAAATGTATTTGCTTTTTTTCTTATTATTTGGTTTATTAATTTATATAATTTTTTAGATGGTATTGATGGATATGCAGGAAGCCAAGCAGTTTTTTTAGGGCTTGCAGGATATATTATATTTGGTGATTCTCACTTTTTAGTTTTAATATCTGCAAGTCTTGGATTCTTAGTATGGAACTGGCATAAAGCTAAAATATTTATGGGTGATGTTGGAAGTACACTGCTTGGTTATAATATTGCGATATTTACTATTTTTTATCAGAATGCAAGTGCAGAAAATGAAGGCACTAGTATTTTACTTTGGATTACATTATTTGGAGTATTTGTATTTGATGCTACTTATACTCTAATAAGAAGAAAACTAAATGCGGAGAGTATCAGTACCGCACATAAAAAACATGCTTATCAACGTTTAGTTCAAAGTGGATTCTCTCATGATAAAGTTGTAATATATTCTATTTTTGTTAATATAACTCTATTTTTCATAGTTTATTTTATTTCAAATCTTTTAGTGTCTTTTAGTATTGCTTTTGTTTTATTATATTTTATTAATAGATTTGTAGATAGTAAAAAAAGGTTTAAATAATGTTTGGTATTGATAAAAGAGTTTTAAATTTTGTAGTTATAATGTTATTAACATTTTTGACTTTTTCTTGGACATTTTTTATATTTAAGTATTCTTTTGATTATCAGATTATTCTTTTTGTTTTAGCCTTACGTTTTATTTCATCATTTCTTATTTTTAAAGATTATTCTCTTTCTTGGTCTAAAGCTTCTCAAAAAACATTTTTAATAAAAAGTATTGTTTATATTATTGCTTTCTTAGTTTATATGCCTTTTGTTTATACTTATTATAGACTGGCTTTCATGTTATCTGAACTTTTTTTATATATATTAACTATTAACTTTTTAATGTATTCTTATTATTACTTTACTAATAAAAGTAAAATTAAGAAAGATAAACTTATTGTTATTTATGGAGCTGGAGAGGCTGGGCTAAAATTAAAAGAGGAGTATAAAAATTCTTCTTTTAAAGTTAAATATTTTATTGATGATGATAAAACTTTACAAAAACGTACAATTGATGGTATTAAAATACTTTCACAAAAAGAATTTAGACGAGTTTTAAAAAATGATACTTGCGATTTGTTAGTGATAGCTCTTCCTTCTATTTCAAAAAATAGGGTTAAAATAATATATACAAGGCTTCAAAAATATTTTAATGAAGTTAAAATTTTACCATCTTTAAAAGATATTTTACAAGAGAAAAGTTTTTCGGCTCAACTTCATAATGTTTCTGTTGAAGATTTGTTAGCTCGGTATCCAAAAGATTTGGATACCGAACAAATAGCAACTTTTATAAACAATAAAATTGTTTTAATTACAGGAGCTGGTGGAAGTATTGGTTCTGAAATATCAAAACAATGTTTAAAATATGGGGCCAAAGAGCTAATTTTAGTTGATCATAGTGAAATTAATTTATATACTATTGACCAAGAGTTAAATTCTAAAAAAGTTTCTACTATTATGTTAAGTATTGTAAATCTTGAATTATTGCGAAAAACTTTTTTAAAGTATAAGCCTGAAATTGTTATTCATGCTGCTGCTTATAAACATGTTCCTTTGTGTGAAGATAATATTAATTCTGCAATTTTAAATAATGTTATAGGAACTAAAAATGTTATGGATACTGCCATTGAATTTGAAGTACAAAAAGTTGTAATGATTTCAACTGACAAAGCAGTACGACCTACAAATGTAATGGGTACTACTAAAAGAATATGCGAATTGTATGCTCAAAATCTAAATTCTAAGAGCACTGAAATAGTTGCAGTTAGATTTGGAAATGTTTTAGGTTCTTCTGGTTCAGTTATTCCAAAATTTAAAGAACAAATAGCCTTAGGTGGCCCTATAACTGTTACACATAAAGATATTACTAGATATTTCATGCTAATTCCAGAAGCTTGTGAACTTGTGCTTCAAGCTGCTTCTCTTGGACGTGGTGGAGAAATCTTTATACTTGATATGGGGGAACCTATTAAAATAGTAAATTTAGCTAAAAGAATGATTGAACTCTCCGGTGCTAGTGATATTAAAATAAAGTTTGTTGGTTTAAGACCTGGAGAGAAACTTTATGAAGAGTTATTAATTGATGACTCTAATGCTAAAACAAAATATGAGTCAATCACTGTTGCAAAAACTTCTTTTTATGATATAAAAAAACTAAATGAAGATATAAAAGAACTCTGTACAAGCTTAAATCAGCTAGAAAAATTAAAAGAAATAGTTCCTGAGTTTAATCATATGAAAAATTAATAAGAGAAATGATATAATTTTTTAAATTATTTTATTGGAATTATTATGAACAAAATTGGAACTATTAAAAAGCCTAAAAAAGCTTTTACACTTTTGGAACTTATCTTTTCTATTGTTATTATATCTATTGTTTCAAGTATTGCAATTCCTAAGTTTATGGATATAAGAAATAATGCCTTAGCTTCAACTGTTAAAAGCGATATGAACTCTATTATTACCTCAATACAGACTTCTTATTTAATAAATGGAACAATTGATAAGATTTCTGATGTTATTACTTTAAATGGCACTATTTGGAAACTTGAAGATAAAAGAGTTATATTTAAAGATAAAGAAAATGATTGTATAATAATTGAAATTTTAGATACTTCCGATATTCAAGTTATTATTGATGAAAGTACTAGTAGTACTTGTGAAAAGTTAAAAGATTTAGGCATTGTAAATAGAACTTATTCTTTGTACTAAGTTGTGATGTATGTATCAATCAAATCATTAAAAGCACAAAAGAGAGTTAAATGAAAAAAGAAACTATTAACTATAAACCAAAAACCATAAACCAAAAGGCAGTCTTCCTAGACAGAGATGGTGTTATAAATATTGAAAAAAACTACTTATATAAAATAGAAGATTTTGAGTTTGTTTCTGGTGTATTTGAAAATTTAAAATATCTTCAAGATCAAGGTTTTTTACTTTTTATCATAACAAATCAATCAGGAATAGCAAGAGAATATTATAGCTTAGAGGATTTTGATATTTTAACATCTTGGATGAAAAAAGAGTTTGCAAAAGAAAATATTAAAATATCTCAAGTTGAACTTTGTCCTCATATACCTGAAAATAAGTGTGAATGTAGAAAACCAAAAACACAAATGATAAAAAATATACAAAAAAATTATGATATTGACTTAGAAAACTCTTGGTTAATAGGGGATAAAAGCTCAGATATATTATGTGCAAAAAATGCGAATATTAAAAATACGATACAAGTAAAATCAGGACATAAATTTAAAGAAGAAGACTCACTAGCTGATCATATCTGTACTTCAATAGCGAATATAAAAGAAATAATAAAATAAACTTGACAAAGCACTCATGAAATGTCAAAATCTACCAACTACCAACTACCAACTACCAACTACCAACTACCAACTACCAACTACCAACTACCAACTTACAAACTATAAACTACTCACTAAGCCTAATTCTCTTATAAGATGCAAATCTAGGAATTCCATTTTTATTTAATCTTAGATATTTAAACGTTACAATATCCCCAATTTTAGGAGGATTGATTCTTTCTTTTTTTGTAAAACCACTTCCTACTTTAAAAATAGCTCCACTTTTTAATCTAAGGCTTAAACTTTTCATCAGATGTTTTGTATAGTTTATTTTTATAACTTCACCTTCCATATCTTTATAGATATGAACTTTTAAGGAATTTGAACTTCTTTTTGTTATATAAGGTAAGTTAGGATTTTTTACAATTAAACCTTCTCCATCTAGTTTTAAAACTTCTTCCAAATAAGAGTATAGATGTTTTTTATCTTTACATATAGTTTGTTTTACAATTTTTACATTTTTATTCTTATTATTTTTAAACCAATTTCTTATTTTTTTTAATCTTTTTTTAAAATCACCTTTACTTTTAGGCGCTTCAAAAATATTATAAGTGATTTCTCTCCAGTGCAAGCTTGGTGTTTTATCTAAAACAATACTTTGGATATTTTCAAAATCATTTCTTTTAGTCCATAGTTCACCATCTAAAGGAAAATTTGGAAAGTTTTTAGAAAAACTTAAAGGGGCGTGTATTCTATTTCCATTTTTACTTAAAAATTCTTTTCCATTCCAATATGCTCTAATACCATCAAGTTTTTCGCTCATATACCAACCTTTGGTATCTTGGTTTTGATATTGTTTTGGTTTTTCAATTTCTAAACTAAATAAACTAAGTTGTATTATAAGAAGTAAAATGATCTTTTTCATTAAATTACCTTGTAAAGTTTGTATTTATATATCTTATCTAATTTTTATTATAAAGGCATAATGCTTTTTTAGTTAAAATAATTATCTTTAATGATAACAGTGAGGTACAAAATGATATACAATGATATAGATTATAATAATAAAACTATTTTAATAACAGGAGCGGCAGGATTTATTGGCTCAAATATTTGCTTTTACTTTCAAAATAACTTTCCTAATGCAAATATCATAGTTCTTGATTGTTTTAGATCAGGAGAAACTTTAAAGAATGGAAACTTAAAAAGTTTTGGACATTATGAAAACTTACTTGGATTTACAGGTCAAGTTATAAGTGCTGATATAAATGATGAGAAAACTATGTATGATTTAGAAAATGATTTTTGTTTTGATTATATTTTTCATGAAGCTGCTATTTCTGATACAACAGTTTCTGAGCAAGATTTGATGATAAAAACAAATGTTAATGCTTATGAAAACTTACTGAAAATTGCTATTAAACATAAGGCTAATATGATTTATGCAAGTTCAGCTGCAACATATGGTGATGCATCAAGTCCTCAAAGTGTAGGTGATGAAAACCCTGGAAATGTATATGGTTTTTCAAAATTAATGATGGATAATATTACTTATAAGTATTTAAAACAAGATTTAGATATTTCAATAGTAGGTCTTAGGTATTTTAATGTTTATGGATCAAGAGAGTTTTATAAAAATAAAACAGCTTCAACGGTTATACAATTTGGTCATCAAATCTTAGCAGGACTTACTCCAACACTTTTTGAAAATAGTGATAAGATTTTAAGAGATTTTATACATATTGAAGATGTAATACAAGCAAACATAAAAGCTAGTAATCCTAAGAAGTCTGGAGTTTATAATGTAGGAACTGGAAAAGCTAGATCTTTCCAAGATATTGCAGATATACTACAAACACAATTAGGTACATCTTTGGGTACAAAGTATATTCCTAATCCTTTTATAGGCCAATATCAATTTCATACCCAAGCTAATATTGATGATACTGTAAAATATTTAGACTATAACCCTAGAATTGAGATGGAAGAGGGAATTTCTTTATATTTAGAAGAGATTAAGAGATTATATACAAAACATAAACAACAAAAAAACTAAAAGAGATAATATGGAAAAAATTTTAGAAAGTATTGATAAACCAAGTATTTTAGTAATTGGCGATTTAATGATTGATCATTATTTATGGGGTTCTTGTGATAGAATTTCCCCAGAAGCTCCTGTTCCTATTATAGATATTAAAAGTGAAACAACTGTTTTAGGTGGAGCTGGTAATGTTATTAACAACTTACTTACTTTAGGTGCCAATGTTGGTGTTTTATCTGTTGTTGGAGATGATGAAGTTGCAAATGAATTAAAATATCTTATAGATGCAACTGATGCAAAAAGTTATTTGATTTTACAAAAAGGAAGATCTACTTCTAAAAAATCAAGAATTATGGCTGCTAAGTCTCAAATTGTACGATATGACCATGAGAGTAAAAACAATGTATCTTTTGATAGTGCAAATAAACTTTACGCTAAATTACAGCAAATTATAAATGCTTATGACATAATTTTATTATCAGATTATGGAAAAGGTATTTTAACAAAACATCTAACAAAAGATATTATTTCATATGCTAATAAATTAAATAAAAAAGTAATAGTTGATCCTAAGGGTGAAGATTATTCTAAGTACAAAGGTGCTTATTTCTTAACTCCAAATAAAAAAGAAGCAGAAATTGCAACAGGAGTGAAAATAGAAGATGATGATAGTTTAAAATTATGCTTAGAAACATTAAAAAATAACTCAAAGCTTCATTATTCTGTAATTACTCTAAGTGAGCAAGGAATTTCGGTTTTAGATGATAATAAGGTAACGGTTAAACCTACAGTTGCAAGAGAAGTTTATGATGTAACAGGAGCAGGTGATACTGTATTAGCCTCTTTAGGATATGCCTTATCTTTAAATGTTGATATTTACTCAGCAATAGAGTTTGCAAATCTAGCAGCTGGTGTTGTTGTTGGAAAACTAGGAAGTGCAACTGTTACTCTAGAAGAAATAGAAGAGTATAAAGCTTCTTTACATAAGGGCTCAATTGATTTACATATCAAAACTAGAAAAGAGATTAAAAAAATATCTAAAAGATTACGTGAGCAAAATAAAAAAGTAGTTTTTACAAATGGATGTTTTGATATTTTACATAAAGGTCATGTATCTTATTTAAATAAGGCAAAATCTTTTGGAGATATTTTAATTTTAGGACTTAATTCGGACTCGTCTGTAAAAAGGTTAAAAGGTGAAAATCGTCCTATTAATTCTCAAGAAGATAGAGCATATATCTTATGTGCCCTAGAAAGTGTTGATTATGTTGTTATATTTGATGAAGATACCCCTTATGAACTTATTTCAAGAGTTAAACCTGATGTTTTAGTTAAAGGTGCTGATTATGAAGGTAAAGTTGTAGTTGGTTGTGATATTGCAAAAGAGACTAAATTAGTGTCTTTTGTAGATGGCAAAAGTACAACATCAATGATAGATAGAATTTTAGGAAATAATTAATGAAAAACCTTATAAAAGAAGAGTTTGACTCTCACTTAGAAACCATACAAAAAGTTATATCTACTATGGGTGAACCTTTAGAAGAAGCAGGTAAATTATTAGTAGAAACATTAAAAGCTGGTAATAAAATCTTATTTTTTGGAAATGGTGGAAGTGCTGCTGATGCCCAACATTTAGCCGCTGAGTTAACTGGACGTTATAAGACTGAGCGAAAAGGACTACCTGGTATTGCACTTACGACTGATACTTCTGCTTTAACTGCTATTGCAAATGATTATGGTTATGATGTTGTTTTTTCAAGACAAGTAGAAGCTCTAGCTTTGAAAGGTGATTTATTATTAGGTATTTCAACTTCAGGAAACTCAAAAAATGTTATAAATGCTTTTAAAGTAGGACGTGAACTTGGCTGTAAAACTATAGGTTTTAGTGGTCGAGATGGAGGAGAGATGAATGAATACTGTGATATTAATTTAGTAGTTCCTTCAAATAATACTCCCCGAATTCAAGAAATGCATATACTTTTTGGTCATACACTTTGCCAAATAATTGATAATGCTTTTGATGAATAATTGTTGGTTTATAGTTTAATCGTTGATGGTTGATAGTAAAAATATATAAAATTTAGGAAATAAAATGACCTTAAGTATAGAAGATAAAGAGATTATAAATAAAGCAATAAGAGATATACCTGATTTTCCTAAAGAAGGAATAGTTTTTAAAGATATTACTACTTTACTTAATGATAAAGTTGCTTACCAAACATTGATGAATCATTTAGAATCAAGATATAAGTCTTATAATTTAGAGTATATTGCTGGTATTGATGCTAGAGGTTTTATTTTTGGAGCTGCTTTAGCAGATAGATTAAAAATCGGTTTTGTTCCTATAAGAAAGAAAGGAAAACTTCCTTCAACTACTGTTTGTGAAAAGTATGAGCTAGAATATGGTTTTGATGAGGTAGAAGTTCATCTTGATGCCTTTCCTATAAAAGGTGCGAATGTTCTTTTAATTGATGACTTATTGGCAACTGGTGGAACAGCAAGAGCGGCTGCTAAATTAATTAAGAAATTAGATGTAAACTTAGTAGAAGCGTGTTTTTTAATAAACTTAACTTTTTTAGAAGGGTCTAAGAAAGTTGAAGAATTTACAGATGTTTATTCTATTTTAGAGCTTTAGTTTTGGTGATTGTAGGTTTTGAAGTTTATAAGTTTTTAAGTTAGTAAGTTTTTAGCTTAGTGATTGCTGCTTTTAAGTTTTTTATTTAGGAGATGATTTGGCTGGATGGAGAGAGTTAATAGTTTGGCAAAAAAGCCATAAGTTAGTTTTAGATATTTATACTCTTATAACTAAATTTCCTAGTTCTGAAAAGTTTGCTATTTGTGACCAACTTAAACGATCAGCTTATAGTGTTCCTTCTAATATTGTTGAAGGACATGCTAAAAACTCTAGTAAAGATTTTTTAAGATATTTATATATATCAAGAGGTTCTTTAGAAGAATTAAGATATTTTGTATTTTTATCTTTTGAACTTAATTATATAAATCAAAAAAGTTATTCAAATATTGAGATAAAGATTGAAGAGATTAGTAAACTATTAAATAGTTTTATAAAAAGTATTAAAATCAAGGAAAAAAATGGCACACAATGATACTAGTAACTTAGAAACTAAAAAACCTAAAAACTTAGAAACAAATAATACTCAAAAAATGTACATCCCTAAACCTTCTATTTTTGACCCTGATTCAAATGGACATTTTGGAGAATTTGGTGGACGTTATGTTCCTGAAACTCTTATGCCTGCTTTATTAGAACTTGAAAAAGAGTATGAAAAATATAGATTTGATAAAGAATTTTGGAGTGAAGTTGATTATTTATTAAAAGATTATGTAGGACGTGAAAACCCTTTATATTTTGCTAAAAATATAAGTGAAGAAATAGGGGCAAAGGTATATTTAAAAAGAGAAGATTTAAATCATACAGGTGCTCATAAAATAAATAATGTAATTGCCCAAGGTTTACTTGCTAAAAAACTTGGAAAAACTAAAGTAATTGCTGAAACTGGAGCTGGACAGCATGGGGTTGCTACTGCAACTATTGCTGCTCTTTTAGGTTTAGAATGTACTGTATTTATGGGTGCTAAAGATGTAAAACGTCAAGAACTAAATGTATTTAGAATGAAACTTTTAGGTGCTAAAGTTGTTGCTGTTGAAACAGGAAGCAAAACCTTAAAAGATGCTATGAATGAAGCTATTCGTTTTTGGGTAACTAATGCTAGAGATACTTTTTATATAATAGGAACAGTAGCAGGTCCTCATCCTTATCCTATGATGGTTAGAGATTTTCAAGCAATTATTGGCTATGAAGCAAGAGCCCAAATTCTTAAAAAAGAGAATAAACTTCCTGATTATGTTATTGCTTGTATTGGTGGGGGTTCTAACGCTATTGGTATTTTCTCTCACTTCTTAGAAGATAAGGAAACTACCTGTATTGGTATTGAAGCTGGTGGTTTAGGACTTGATACAAATAAACATGGTTGCTCACTAGAAAAAGGAAGCCCTGGGGTTTTACATGGTCAGTGTTCATATTTACTTCAAGATGAAGATGGGCAAGTTTTAGAAGCACATAGTATATCAGCAGGACTTGATTATCCTGGCATTGGCCCTGAACATAGTTTCCATAAAATTAATAAATCAGTTTGCTATGATAGTATTACTGATAAAGAAGCCTTAGATGCTTTTGTTTGGTTAAGTCAAAAAGAAGGTATTATTCCAGCATTTGAAAGCTCTCATGCTATTGCTTATTTAAAAAAAGCAAAAAATAAACTAAAAGGTAAATTAGTTATTGTAAACCTTTCTGGACGAGGTGATAAAGATATGGAACAAGCAAAAGACTTATTAAAATTTGACTAGGAATTAAATAAATGAAGAAACTATTAAAGAAAAATTCTGGAAAGATTTTGTTTGCAGTTGTTGCAACATTTTTTTCCTTTTTAATTTATAATTTATATGCAGCTCCTGTAAGTGGAATAGAAAATAAATTTATGTATTTATTAAAAACATATGGTTATATTATATTATTTGCTTGGAGTATATTAGAAGGTGAAGCTGGTTTAATAATGGCTGGTCTTTTATCTCATGCGGGTGAAATGAACTTATATATGGCTATTTTTGTAGCTGGACTTGGTGGTTTTGCTGGAGATCAAATATATTTTTATATAGGAAGATTTAACAAATCATATGTACATAGAAAGTTTAAAGGGCAGCGACGTAAGTTTGCCTTATCTCATTTATTATTACAAAAATATGGTTGGCCTATAATTTTTGCTCAAAGATATATGTACGGAATGAGAACAATAATTCCTATTTCAATAGGACTTACACGATATAGCGCAAAAATGTTTGCTTTTATAAATCTTATTTCTGCTTGGTGTTGGGCAACTATTACCATAGTTCCAGCTTGGTATTTTGGTGAAGAGATTTTAGAGATGTTACAATTAGCAAAACAATATTGGTATTTTGCACTTCCTTTTGTTCTCGGTTTTGGATTTGCAATTATATATTATTTTAGAAAAATGACTGAAAAAAAGGAAAAAAATGTTAATTAATTTAAGTGATAAAAGTTTAAAGAACATAGAAGTAGATATTGAAATTATAATAATAAACAAAAGAGATTTAGATTTAACTGCTGATGAAAATATTTTAAAAAATTTAAATTTTAAAGCAAGTGATGAAGAAGTAGTTTTTTTAATACAGAGTAAAAAAATATATGTAGGTTATGAAGATAATTCATATGATTCATATGCAATTGCAATCAGTGCCGCAATTAAAGAATTGAAAAAAACAAATTTTTCTACATATAAAATCAAACTTTTTAAAGATGAAGAATTATGTTTAAAAGCCTTTGTTGAAGGTGCTGTTTTAGCATCTTATTCATTTAATAAGTATAAAAGCAAGAAAACTAAAGAGATAAAACGTGAACTAATTATTTCTTGTAATAAAATAAATACAAAACTAATAAATATTTTAGAAGATTCAATGATAATTTCTAAAAGTGTGAACAAAGTAAGAAGTTTTGTAAATACTACTCCTGAAGATTTTTTCCCAGAGACTATGAGTAAAGAAGCTGCAAAAATTGCGAAAAATGATGATGTTTCTATCAAAGTTTATGGTGAAAAATATTTAGATAAGCATAAAATGCACTCTATGTTGAGTGTAGGTCGTGCCTCAAGACATGAATCAAAACTAATACATCTTACATATAAACCAAAAAATGCTAAGAAAAAAATAGTTTTAGTTGGAAAAGGTTTAACATATGATTCAGGTGGACTTTCTTTAAAACCAGCAGAATATATGTTAACTATGAAGTCTGATAAATCAGGTGGTTGTGCTGTTTTAGGAATGATAGATGCAATTTCACTTTTAAAACTTCCTATTGAAGTTCATGGTGTTATTGGAGCAGTTGAGAATATGATAGGTGGAGATGCTTTTAAACCTGATGATGTATTAGTTGCTAAAAATGGTAAAACTATTGAAGTTAAAAATACAGATGCAGAAGGAAGACTAGTACTAGCTGATTGTTTATGTTTTGCTCAAGATAAAATTAAAAACCTTGATTATATTTTTGATTATGCAACACTAACAGGAGCTTGTGTGGTTGGAGTTGGTGAGTATACTACTGCTATTATGGGAAATAATACTTCATTAAGATGTAAAGCAATTGCAAATGCTTCAAGAGCTGGAGAGTATGCTACTTCTTTACCTTTTAATAGATTTTTAAAACAATCAATAAAATCAGAAATAGCTGATATTTCAAATCTTGGAAAAAGTAGATATGGTGGGGCTATTACAGCAGCACTGTTTTTAGATCATTTTATAAAAGATGAAAATAAAGACAAGTGGTTGCATTATGATATAGCTGGACCTGCTTATGTGGAACACTCTTGGGGATATAATCCTTTTGGAGCAAGTGGAGCTGGTGTTCGTATGACTATTGAGTTTTTAAAAAATCTTGATTTAAATTCTAAACACTAGTTAAAAAGAAGTAAGATTTTCTTACTTCTTTTTTATTGATTTTAAATATATACTATACTAGGGTATATCATAATAAGGAATACGATGGCATATTGTTGTGAAGTTGAGAGAAAAAAACTACAAAATAGAATAAATAGAATAGCTGGCCAGGTAAATTCTTTAAAAAATAAGTTCTCAGATGAAACTTTTAATTTAGAAAGTGACCCTTACGAAACGATTAGACAATTAACTGCTGTTAAGGGTGCGTTAAATGGAATGATAACTTCTTATATTGAACACTATGCTAAAGGTCATATGGTAAGTAAAATTAAAGAAGGTAGCCAAGCTGATTCTGAAGCACAAATCGATAATCTCTTAGAAATCATAAAAGTATTTGGTAAATAAGAAGTATTAGTATTTTAATACTTCTTATTTTATTTATTTTAAAATCTATATGTTAGTTGAACACCTATTTCTCTTGGTTGTGAATAAATAACATATTGGCTGTTATATCCATTTATATTATGCTCTTTATTAAATAAATTCTTAGCATATAAATGAATTTCATAACTTTGCGTTTCATATCCTATTTTTGTATCAACTAAGTTATATGCTGGAACTTTGTTTTTGTTTTCTTTATCTGTGTAAATTGAAGAAAAACCACTAATATCTGCTCTTGCAAAATAACCATCACTATTTCTATATGATAAACCTATATTATAATTATATTTTGGAGAATAAATATTCTCATTTCCTTTATGATTTACTATTCCTAATGGTATACCTGCTTGCGAAAATATATTATCTTCAAAATCTTCAAATTGTGTTTTATTTAAACCAAGGCTAGTGAAAAATGTAAAAGAATCATTTATTTTATAATTCACTTCAAGCTCTAAACCCTTAGATGTTGATTTTCCAGCATTTGATGTATATCCTTCAAAAGGACTTAATGCAGTTTTTACTTGCATATCAGCTATATCCATATAATATAAGCTGAAATTTACTAGTAGTTTGTCTTTTAATAACTTGTTTTTCATTCCTAATTCATATGAAAGTAAAGATTCCTGTTCAAAACTATTTAGATGATTTGCCCTTTGAGAAGAACTTGTATTAAAGCCGCCAGCTCTGTATCCTTTAGCTATATTTATATAAGCCATTTGACTTTTATTAAAAGAATAATTTAATGCTAATTTAGGAGAAATAGCATCAAAACTTTTTGATTTCTTATATCCCGTATGTTCTTTTTTTTCTTTGTCATATCTTATTCCTCCAAGTATAGATACTTTTTCATTTAAATCATAAGTCAAATGAGCAAATATACCTATAGACTTACTATCAATTGGATCATGTATTACATTTGTTGTACCTATTTGTTCACTATAAAAGTTTACTTTGTCTTTATCTAAATAAAGTCCTGCTAAGTAATGAATATTATTTAAAGAAGAGCTTATTCTAAACTCTTGGGCGATAGTTGTAAAGTTATTCTTATTTGGTCTTTTCTCATGGTAAGTGTATTGATATTTTGGATCACTTGGATTAGAGAAATCCCAATCTTGTTGGGCATTATCTTTATATTTTCTATACGAACTAATTGATTCTAATTTTAAATCATTTACCTTGTATTGTATTTTTAAAGAGTTTAAATTAGTTATTGATTTATTAAAACCATTGAGGTCAGATTTAACTTCTCTATTTTTTGCTGTAGTTAATCCTATTAAACTATCTGTATCATCATATTTAACTAGTGATGAAATTAATGATACTTCTAAATTATCATTAGGAGTTGCTCTTAAATTAACTTTCCCATAAATATTTTCTCTCGAACCCACTTTTTTATCTAAATTTGTATTATTTAAAAAACCATCTTTTTTTGATTTTCTAAAAGATATTCCAGCATATAATTTATCTTTGATAAGGGGACCACTAATGATTGCATTTACTTCTTTTTTATTATTACTTGCAAATGAAAAGGCTAATTTACCTTGAATTTCATTACTTGGTTTTTTACTAATTATGTTTATAACACCAGCTTGTGCATTTTTACCATAAAGTGTTCCTTGTGGACCTTTTAAAATCTCAACTCTTTGCACATCAAAAATTGCAGTATTGTAACCTAAACCATTAAGTATAGGAACTCCATCTACGAACATTACAATAGGAGTATTGAAATTATGAAAATCTCCATGTAAACCTCTAATTGTTGGACTTCCTACTCCTGATGTTCCTTGATTAACAAAAGAGAAACTAGGTGTTATCTTAGTTAAATCCTCCATTTTATCAATATTTTTATCTTCTATTAAAAATTCATCAACAACATTTATACTAATAGGTACATGCTGCATATCTTGTTCAACTTTTTGCGCAGTTACTGTAATAGTATCTAATTGATTTGATTCTTGTGCATAAACATTACATAATAATGATGCAACAATAATTGAAGTTTTTATATCTAAACGCATTTCTTTCCTTTTATGTAAAATTAAATATCTTTAAGTATACTAATAAGAATTATCATAATCAATAACAAAAAAGTATTTAATGTATTATTTAGAGTTTAAAAAGGATTTATGAATGTCACACAAAATTTCTATGGAAGAATTTGGTGAAATTATTACTATTGGAAATAATGAAAATAAAAAATTAAATAAAATTTCTAAATCAGATCAAATATTTAAATCAAATTTTGAAGAACTAATATTATCTTCAAATTTATCTGTAATAAAATGGGAAGTTGAAACTAAAGAAGATTTAGAAATTTTTGGTGCATATAAAGATGATTCTTTATGTATTAGAATTGCAATAAGTGGTAGTATTAATCAATATGAAGAACATTCTAAAAGCAAAATGAACCTAAGCAAAAATGAAATAGCTTGTATTAGTATAAAAGAAGTACAAGGACGAGAAGTTTATAAGAAAAATACCAAATACCAAGCTTTAGATATTTATCTTAAAAATGATTTTTTTGATAAACATATGCCAACTTTAGCCTCAAAATTCCATACACAAGTTACTCAAACAGATTATTACAATATTATAAAACAAAAAAAGATATACCACCAAGCTGCTCTTTGTGCAAATAAAATTTTCAACTCTTCTTTTGAAAATAATTTAAATGAACTTTTTATTTATGGTAATATTTTAGAGTTATTATCCTATGAATTACAAGATTTATTTAGTTTAGAAAAAAACAATATTAAAAGAGTAATTAAGTTTAGTCAATATGATATGGCTGCCCTTGAAAAAGCTAAAGAAATTTTATTTTCTAATTTGGAAAATGCTCCAAATTTATCAACATTATCAAAGCTTGTAAAATTAAATGAATTCAAACTAAAATATGGTTTTAAAAAGTTTTTTAAAATTACACCTTATCATTTACTTTTAGAATATAGAATGGAAAAAGCATATTCTTTACTAGAAAAGAGTGAATACAACATAAATGAAATTTCTTCAAATATAGGATATAAGCAAGCTTCAAATTTTACAAAAGCATTTTATAAAAAGTATAATATCTTACCAAAAGATTTAATGAAAAATAGAACGTATTATTATTAAATAGTAAATAAATAAAAAATACTTTCTTAAATCTTAGAAATATATTCAAGTCTTAATTTTGTAAATAACAGCAATACAAAAGAGTATAAGAAAGCTAAAGTTCAATAAGCTAGTTTTTTGCATTTTTTGCCTATAATGCGCTAAAACAAAGAGTTTAGTATAAAATAAAATACTTTATAACTTTAATATAAGGAATAATATGGGATTAGGTGTAGGAATCGTAGGATTACCAAATATAGGAAAATCGACAACTTTTAATGCTTTAACAAAAGCACAAAATGCAGAAGCTCAGAACTACCCATTTTGTACAATTGAACCAAATAAAGCAATTGTACCAGTTCCTGATAAAAGACTTGATGCTCTAGCAAAAATAGTAGTTCCAGATAAAATACAACATTCAACTATTGATTTTGTTGATATTGCTGGTTTAGTAAAAGGAGCTTCAAAAGGTGAAGGTTTAGGAAATAAATTTTTATCTAATATTAGAGAAGTTGAAGTAATCTTGCATATGGTTAGATGTTTTGATGATGAAAATGTTGTTCATGTTGAAGGTGGAATCGATCCAGTTAGAGATATTGAGATTATTGAAACAGAGCTTATTTACGCTGATATAACACAACTTGATAAAAAATGTGATAGATTAAAAAAAGATTCAAAGTTTGATAAAATAGCTGCTGCTAAACTTCTAATTGCTGCTGCTCTTTTAGCTCACCTAGAAGAGTTGAAACCTGTTTCTTCTTTTGAAAATAGAGACAATGAAGAGTTTGAAGAGCTTGATACTGAACTTAGATTTTTATCAAACAAAGATGTTATTTATGGTGCAAATGTTGATGAAGATTCATTAGGTGAGGGTGGAAATAAATATGTTGATTTAGTAAAAGAACATGCGTCTGCTGTAAATGCTGATGTAATTGTGCTTTGTGCAAAAATCGAAGAAGAACTTATTGGTCTTGAAGAAGATGAAGCACAAGAATTCTTAACTGATTTAGGAGTTGTTGAATCAGGTTTAGAACAAATCATTCACAAAGCTTTTGATAAACTAGGTCTTCAATCATACTTTACAGCTGGAAAAGTTGAAGTGCGAGCTTGGACTATTAAAAAAGAGACTAAAGCTCCTCAAGCAGCAGCTGTTATTCATAATGACTTTGAAAAAGGTTTTATTAAAGCAGAAGTAATAGCGTATGAAGATTTTGTAAACTTAGGTGGAGAGCTTAAGTGTAAAGAAGCAGGTAAACTAAAACTTGAAGGAAAAGATTATATCGTTCAAGATGGTGATATTATGCACTTCAGATTTAATGTTTAAGAGCTAAGCTCTTAAACATTAGTCATCCACACTAGCAATTTTTTTTTAATAATAAATAAATAATTAACTACTTTGTCCTTTTTAGTTTAAATTAACATAAAGTATGTAGAATATACTGTATTGATGTTTAGATTCTCTATTAAGGCTAATAATGGCGACTATAAAGAATAATATTTTCCTTATCTTTTATTTAATGCTTTTTTTAGGAACAATTGTTCTTAGTACAATTATTTATAGAAACTTTGTAGCTACAAAATATGAATACATCATAGAACAAGAAAATATAACAAAAATCAACTCAAATTCTCTTTATTTTTCATTTTTACAGTATGAAATGCTTTTGGATATATTAGGAAATGAATTAAGTTTTAATGATAATTACAAGTCTTTAAAACATTCAAGAGTTATTTTAGATAAATTATTAAAACTAAATACTTCTATAGTTGCTTTTGGTTTAGCAAGAGCTGATGGGCAATTATATATAACTAGTTCAAATTTAAAACATATAAAATCTTTACCAAACTTACTAAAAAAAGAAGAAACTAAAAAAAGTTTTTTACATACTTTAGAAAAAGATGTGATGGTAATTGGGCGAACATATTATCATAAGGGTCTAAAAACTCTATTAATTCCAATTAGAAAAACTATAAGAAATGAGAAAAATGAAGTTGTAGCTATTATGACAGCTGGAATATATCTTAATAAAGCATTTAAATTCTTTAAAAATGAAAATACTTTTATTTTAAGAGCTTTTGATTATTATAAACAAATATCACAAAAGAAGAATAATCAAAAAAAAGATTATGAAAAAAGTATTCCAAAAGATATAAGATTTAAACTTGTTAATAATATTGAACATAAATATAAGACAGATATGAAAAGTATTAAAGAAGGTGAAAAATTAATTACAATTAAAAATAAGGCTTATTTTAAAAAAAATCAAGAGTATTTAACAAGTATAGTTTATATAAAAAGATTTGAATTATGGACTATTACTCAAACTCCTTATACTAAAGTTATGTCAAAAGTATATAAAGAGTCTACTATTCTTATATTATTGTTTATTATAATATACATAATATTATTTTTCTTTTTTAGGTTAATTGATACCTTTGAAAGAAAAAAACAAGGTGAGTTATATTACCAAGCAACGCATGATCCTTTAACAAAATTGTATAATAGATTGTATTTATCTCATGAGTTTGAAGAAAATAAAAATAAAAAAGATTTCACTCTTTTAATAATTGACATTGATAATTTTAGATCAATAAATGATACTTATGGACATGATTATGGGGATATAATTTTAAAAGAAATAAGCCTTCGTTTATCATCTTTAAAAATAAATAATGATGCTCTTATTCGTTATAGTGCTGATGAGTTTTTATTTATAACAAAAAGAGTCAAAGAAAAAGATATAAAAGTACTACTTGATGATATATTCAAAAGTTTGGAAAAAGTATTTATATATAAACAATATGAGTATAAAATTAGTGCGTCTATTGGTATTTCTGTATATCCAAAAGATGGTAAAAACTTTGATGAAGTTAAAAGACATGCAGATCTTGCTTTAAGTGAAGCAAAAAAACACAAAAATAGTATATGTTTTTTCCAAAATGCTATTAAATTGAAGTATCTTCAGACTTCACTTATTGAAGAAGCTTTAAAAACAGCACTTGACAATAAAGAAATTTATATGACCTACCAAGTGCAACTTGATAAAAATGAAAATATTTATGGTGTTGAAGCTTTAGTTAGATGGAATAATAAAAAACTAGGGCCAATAGCTCCTGATATTTTTATTAAAATAGCTGAAAACTCTGGAATGATGACTATTTTAGGTGATTATATAATACAAACATCTCTTAAAGAGATTACTTCTTTATATAAAAAAATGAATAGGAAATTTCAATTATCACTGAATATATCATATAAACAGTTTTTAGATATAAACTTTTATGACAAATTATCAAATGAAATTGCTATAAATGATTTTAATCAAGAATTATTAACTCTAGAAGTAACAGAAAATATTTTTATAGAAGATATAGATTTTGTATTAAACTTACTTCATAAAATCAGAAAAGATAAAATAAAAATATCCTTAGATGATTTTGGAACAGGATATTCTTCGTTAAGTTTATTGAAAAAACTTCCAATAGATGAACTTAAAATTGATAAAAGTTTTGTTGATGATATTGTACAAGACAAAGACTCTTTAAGTATGGTAGAAGCTATTATTTCTCTTGGTAAGAAGTTAAATATGGTTGTTTTAGCAGAAGGAGTTGAAAGTATTGAGCAAAAAAGATTATTGCTTGAAAAAAATTGTGATTTATTTCAAGGTTATTTATATTCAAAACCTCTAAAAATAAAGCAGCTAGAAAATTTCTTAAAAGTTGAGAGTAATATATAGTAAATATATTTAAGTATTTAGATTCCTTGTAATAAGATATTCCACAAGTATTCTATCTCATCATCTTCAAAAGAAATAAGAGATTTCTCTTCAAATAATTCTTTTATTTTTTTAAGTTCAAAAACTCTACTATAAGTGCAACTTGCATGAACAGGGTGAAAAGACCTCACCAAAGAAATATCATTAATAATTTCTTTATCACATAATAAACAAATATATTCACTATGTAATCTTCCTTCAAATTCAAGAAGATTTATATAAGCCTTGCAAATAGCCCTTTTAGCATTTTGTTTTATCATTGTATGTACAAGATTATCTAAAAGTTTTAGATAAAAGTCATCTATTTCTTCTACATCTTTTAAATGAGGATAATAAAGTTTTAAAAATCTTTGCCAAGCATATAATTTATCATAATCAAAAATCCATGCAAAACCTAATTGAATTACTTCTTTAAGTCTTGGCATGTTTGATTTTAAATTTTTTTCTAACTCAAAATCTATTTTATAACCAACATTTATATTTGAATGCCTAGCTCCATAAAACCTATATGTAGTATAGATATGATTTTTTGCAAGTATAGTTACTATTAAATCATCATCTCTTACTGTTTTTATATCAATTATATAACCTTGCATTTACTCTTGTTTCATATCTTTTAAATCTTGGGTAATTTCTTCACACTCTTCATCACTTATTTCATCATTTTTTATTTCATCTAAAATTGCTAAAAAATCTGATTTCATTTCTTGAATTTCTGTTAGTTCTTCTTTTATTTCAGGTGTATCTTTTTTTGAAGCAATTACTTCAAATAAGTCATCAATATATTCTTTTATTTCTGGTAAAATTTCTTTTTCTAAAAGTTCTTGTAATTCTTTTTGTTTGCTCATTTTTTTTCCTAAGATTGTTTCATATATAATTTACTCATATTAAAAAATATTATAACAAATTTATTATGCAAGATTGCTTCATAATATTCTTTATGATACAATTATTGTTAATTAAAGAAAGGTATTTAATGGAATTTAAAAATGTTAACATTGCAAAAGAAGCAAGTATTTTTTATGATGGTAAAGTTACAAGTAGAAGTTTAAAATTTGATGATGGTAGTACAAAAACTTTAGGAATTATGTTACCAGGAGAGTATGAATTTAATACAATTCATGAAGAAGTTATGGA
Source organism: Arcobacteraceae bacterium (assembly GCA_965224485.1). Classification (GTDB taxonomy): domain Bacteria; phylum Campylobacterota; class Campylobacteria; order Campylobacterales; family Arcobacteraceae; genus NORP36. Next base: position 309,365 of record CBDCZH010000010.1, read on the forward strand.
TATCCAATCTGGTGAACTTGAAGTTATGTTACCAGCTCAAGAGTGGAAAAAAATTGTTGCTCCTCAAACGTTTAATATTCCTGCAAATTCTAAGTTTAAATTAAAAGTTCATAGTATTACTGATTATTGCTGCTCTTTTCTTAAATAATATAAATCTTAAAGCTATTTAAAAATCATAAAAAAAGGCAAGATATTTAAATCTTGCCTTTTTTGCTATATAATTATTTTATTATGAAACACTTACAGTAACAGGAGTTGATTCCCAAATACCATGTTTAGTACAGTACCCATGAGCTACTAAATTTAACTTTTTACTTGTTGGAATAATAGTAAACGTAGTTGTATTATGAGCTTTAACATTACCTAATGTTCCTGGAACATAAGAAGCTTTTGCTAATTGAGTTTCACCATTAAAAAGTGTAACTGATTCAATAAAATGATCAAAATCATCTGGATGAGTATATTCATTACCCATTTTTACTGTTACTTCAAATGGTTCTCCAGCAACTGCTGTATCATTACAATGAATAAATGGACTATGTCTATCAATTAAATCTTTTTTAGCTTCTCTTTCAACTGTATCTATATCAACATATTTGTTAATTTTTGGCATTTCTTATCTCCTGAAATTTTGTTTGAAATTCATTATGAATTTTCGTAAGTATAGTATACAATAATTATTTTAAAGTATTAAGGATAAAATTTATCCTAAATACTTTTTTTAAGAAAATTATCAGATTTATGAAGTGAGATTATGTTAATATCGAATATGAATAAAGAAGATTATTTTATAAAACAATTTATAAATAAAAAAGATAAAATCATTGGCGATGATGGTGCTGTTATAGGTTCAAGTATTTATAGTGTTGATGCTTTTTGTGAAGATGTTCATTTTAAAAGATCGTGGATGAGTCTAGAACAAATTGGACAAAAAGCAATGCTTGTGAATATTTCAGATGTTATAGTTATGAATGCAATTCCTTTGTATGCACTTTTAAGCATAGCAATACCAAAAAAGTTTACAAAAAAAGATTTAAAAGATTTAGCTAGTGGTTTAAAAAAAGTAGCAAAAGAGTTTAATATTAAAATAATTGGTGGAGATACCATTTGTAATGATAAACTAGATATTTCTATTACTATTATTTCAAAAAGTACTAAACCAGTTTTACGAAGTGGAAGTAAAAAAGGTGACTTGATTTGCCATACAGGTGAATTAGGAAGCTGTAAAAAAGATTTAGAACTTTTATTAAATAATAAAAAAATATCTAAAAAATCAAAGTTTATAAAACCAGAATTGAAAGCTTCTTTTTTTTATGAAATAGCACCATATATAAACTCGGCTTTAGATATTTCAGATGGTCTCTTCTTTGAATTACAGAGATTATCTAAAATAAATAAAATCTCTTTTGAATTTTTTAAAGAAATTAAAAAAGATATAGGTTGTTCAGGAGAAGAGTATGAAATACTTTTTACTTTTCCTTTGAAAAATAAAAAAATTATAAAAAAAATAGCAAAAGAACATAAAATAAAATTAAATATATTTGCAAAAGCTATTAAAGGCAAGTATAAATGTGAATGTAAGGGACACCATTTTTAATGACAAAACAGTATTATTTAAACCATAATAAAATAGACGTATTATTTAAACAAAACAAAGACGATTTCTGTGTAACAGAGGTTCCATTATATGAGTTTTCAGGTGAGGGCGAGCATATAGTAATAAAGTTTAGAAAAAAAGACTTAGCAACTTGGGATGCTTTACAAATTTTTGCAAATTTTCTAGGTATAAAACAAAGAGATATAGGTTATGCTGGCTTAAAAGATAAAAATGCAATGACAGTTCAAAGTATTTCTATTCATAAAAAACATGAAGAAAAACTAAAAGAATTTACGCATTCAAATATTAAAATTTTAGAAACTTCAAGACATAATAATAAGATTAAAATAGGGCATTTAAAAGGAAATAAGTTTTTTATTAGACTTAAAAGAGTAACTCCAATAGAAGCTAGTAAAATATTGCAAGTATTAAGTACCATCATTAAAGATGGAATGCCAAATTATTTTGGTTTTCAAAGATTTGGTATTGATGGTGATAATTATAAAAAAGGTCAAGCAATAATTGAAGGTACTCTAAAAGAGAAAAGAAGAAACCTTAATCAGATGTATATCAATGCTTATCAAAGCTTTTTATTTAATACTTGGTTATCAAAAAGAATTGAAATATCAAAATTAGTTTGTGCTTTTGATGCAAAAGATATTTATGAAAAACTTGATTTGCCATTAGATATTGTAAAAGATATGAAGAAACAAAAACACCCTTTTAAACTATTGCCTGGGGATTTAATGAGTCATTATCCTTTTGGTAGAATATTTCATGTTGAAAAATTATTAGAAGAGGCAGAAAAATTTAATAACAAAGATAGAGTTGCTACTGGTTTATTAAGTGGTAAAAGAGTTAAACGTTCTATTGACTTAGCTTATACTTTAGAACAAGAGTTTGACTTACCTACTGGAGAAGATGGTGCTAGAAGGTTTTCATGGATTTTCCCTTCAGAAGTTGAAAGTAATTATAAAGAAGATAAGAATTGGTTGGAGTTGAATTTTTTCTTACCAAAAGGTTCTTATGCTACAGAACTAATTTCTGAATTAATTCATTAAAATATATAAATAATCAATTATTTTATATATTTTAAGGAAAATTGAGTTAAAATTTTTAATGAAAGGTTTAAATATGAAACATGAAGAACTTATTACGCAATTATGTGAAGTTATTAAAGAGTCTGAACTTAATGCTGTTGAAATTTATGACAAACTAGAAGGTATTACTTCAATAGTTGAGTCATTAAACTTACCAATGCATGAAAGTAAAAAGATTAAAAATCTTATTTCAGATTCTATGGGTTTAATTCAACATCAAGATTTACATAGACAAAAAATTGAGAGAGTTGTTAACGCTGTTTGTGAAACAAATAATATAGACTCAAGCAAGTATAATCTAGCTTCCTCTGCTAAACATATAAGTGGTGATAATAATAGTGATATTTTATCAGCTTCTGAGTTAGAAGCGTTAATTAGTGAATATAACTAAAGAATATAGTTTAGGTTTTTTAAATAGGTTTAGCTCTTAACTAAACCTACGATTTATTTTTTACAGACATCTTTCTTTAGATGATTCAATGCCCCAAATATTCTTAATGATTCAATTTCAACAGCTTTAGCATTTTGATTTAAAATATCATTAGAATCTTTGTTTGCATTATTTTGAATTAAAGTATCAAGTTTCTCTTGTAAACTTTTACTTAATCCTTGTAATGTTTCCAACGAATCATAAGATGCATCTGGATTTTCTCTCATATAATTATTAAGCCATTTATCTAAAACATCTTTATTTTCTAAAGAAACATTTTGGAAGCTTCCTAATTTAGAATAAGCATTATCTTTTAAAACTAAAATATCAACTTTTAATTTTGCTGTATCGTAAACTAATTCTACATTACAAACAGTATCTCTAGCTTCTTCTAAGAAAGATGCTCTTGAAGCTGCTGTTACTAAAGATGTTGATATTGATGAAATCTCTGCTGACATTGAAGAAATATCTTCTGCGACACTTGCATTCTTTTGTGTTGCTTGATCAAGTAAAGTTACAGCATCATTAATTTGTAAAATTCCTGTTTCTTGTTCTTTTGAAGCTATTTCAACTTGTTCAATCATTTGAATAGTTTCAGAGATATTTTGGTTTAAGTCAAGATATCCTTTTATCATTTTCCCAGAAATATCTTTTCCTTGATGTGCTTTTTGAGTTGCTATTTCTACTATATCTTTTATCTCTTTAGCAGCTTCAGCAGATCTACTTGCAAGATTTCTTACTTCTTGGGCAACTACTGCAAAACCTTTTCCAGCTTCACCAGCTGTTGCTGCTTCAACTGCTGCATTTAAAGATAAAATATTTGTTTGGAAAGCAATTTGATCAATTACTTCAATTGCTTCATTAATAGATGAAACTTTTTCATTTATATCATCCATAGATTTAGCAGTTTGATTTGCTAATTCTTCTCCTGTATTAGCAGATGCAGTTACATCTTTTGCTAATTTGGCCATTTTCATAGCTGATTGAGTATTTCCTTGAATATTTGCAGTTATTTGCTCTAATGCAGCTGCTGTTTCTTCTAATGAGGCTGCTTGTTTATTTGATGAAGCAGATAAATCAGCTGCTGCATTTGATAATGTTTTCGTATTATGATTTAAAGAATCACCTGTATTCATAATCATTGCTAAAATTTCAGAAGTATTATTTCCAACAAGTTTAATTCCAGCTGCAAGTGAACCTAGATCTCCATAAATTCCTCTATCATTAATCTTATAATCAAATTTTGATTCAGAATATTCTCTTAGTGTTACATTTATCTTATCTAAGGTATCTTTTGTTCTTATAATCATAGTATTTAATTTATTTTTTAAATCTTCTACATAAGGATTATTCGCTTTTGCTTCTACATTATAAACAAAGAAACCATTTCCTGTTTTTTCTAAAACATCATTTGCTTCTTCTATTACTGCTTCATCTTGTTTTAAACCAGCTCTTACTTTATCCATATATTCATTGAATAAATCAGCAACTTCTCCAACTTCATCTTTTGAATCAACGTGAAGTTTTATATCTTTATCATCTGAATTTAATAAATCATTAAAACCTTGTTTTAATGTTGATATGTTTGAAGTAGCTTTTTTAACTATTATAAATACTAAGAAAATTGTAAGCCAACCTAAAATAGTTGACATAATTAAAATATATTTTGCCATTGCTGATATACGGTTATCACTTTGTTCCAAAGAAAAAGTTAAATCCATTATTCCAATAACATCACCTTCACTTTGATTAGCATGACACATTAAACACTCAGCTTTTGCAATCATTGGTTTAATCATTCTTAATGCATGGGTATCACTTGTGTTAATTTCAATGATTTTCTCTTTTTTAGTTTTAAAAGAGTTTAAAATATCTTTATTTGTGCTTGTTTTCTCACCTGGAGAATACATATCTATAAGAGGTTGAGACTTTGCAATAATTAAAGATTTTACACCTTTAATATCCCTAGCTTCTTCTTCTGCATCTTCGATCACTTTAGGATCACCTGAATTCATTGCATGTCTTAAACTTTGGAATACTGCCGTGTTTAACATCTCTAAATTGTTTTTTGTTGCTATTAATGAGTCTTCTTCTACACTTTTTGTTGTTAAAAAAAGTATAGTTAATGAACTAATAGTCATAAGAATAAAAAGTGAAAATATTATCTTGTTACTAATTTTTTTTGTAATAAATCTTACCATAAATACTGCCTTGGATTTAAGTTGAATTATTATATACTTATAATTATTTATAATATATTAAACACAAGGTAAAAAGAATAAAATAATGATTATTGGCATAGAAGGCGAGATATTAAAAAAAGAACCTACAAGTCTACATATAAAGACTACAGGTCTAGTTTACGAGGTTAGTGTTTCTCTTAATTGTAGTGCTAAAATCACGAAAAATAATGTTTACCTTTTTACTACTTATATTATACGAGAAGATTCACAAGCCTTATATGGTTTCTTAGATATTAACGAAAAAAAACTTTTCGATACAGTTATAAAGATAAATGGTGTAGGACCAAAAGTAGCCCTTGCAATTTGTTCAACATTTACTCCCCTTTCATTTTCAAACATAGTAAGTTCCCATGATGTAAGTATGCTAAAAAGAGTACCTGGTATTGGCCCTAAAGGTGCTAGTCGTATTTTGGTTGAACTTTCTGGTTTTGTTATTGACTCAACACAAGAAGAGAATAGTAACAGTGCTAGTATTTTAGAAGCTACTTTAGCTTTAGAATCATTAGGTTTCAAAAAAGATGTTCTGATTAAAACTTTAGCCTCTTGTAGTGCTACAGATACAAGTGAACTTGTACGCCAAGCACTTAAAAAATTACAAAAATAAGGAAATAATTTGAAAATAGGTATTGTTTTTGGGGGTGTTTCTTATGAACACGAAATTTCAATAATATCAGCTATTGCTATGAATGATGTTATTAAAGAAGAGTTAGTTTATATTTTTTGTGATGAAAACAGAGATTTCTACCATATTGCAAATTCTTCTATGAAAGCAAAACTTTTTTCAAGTGGAGATTATAAAAAATGTGATCTCTTAACTTTAAAAAAAGAAACTTTTGTAAAAAAAACTATGTTTAAAGAAAAAAATTTAGACTTAGATTTACTTTTAAATCTAGCTCATGGAGCTGATGGAGAAGATGGATTATTTTCTTCTTTATTTGAGTTTTACAATATTCCTTATATAGGTCCAAGAAAAGAGGCTTGTTCTGTTAGTTTTAATAAGTTTTTAACAAAAGGTTATGCTCTGTCTTTAGGTGTTAAAACTATAGATTATAAGTATTATACAAAAAATAATGAAGTTAAAACAGAAGACTTTCCTTTAATTGTAAAACCTGTTACTTTAGGTTCTTCTATTGGAGTATCTATTGTTAAAACTCAAGCTGAACTCTCTTATGCTTTAGATGTGGCTTATGAGTTTGATAATGCTTTAATTACAGAACCTTTTATAAGTGGAGTTAAAGAGTATAACTTAGCAGGAACTAAAATAAATGGTAAGTTTGTATTATCTTTTATAGAAGAACCACAAAAAGCTGAATTTTTAGATTTTGATAAAAAGTACTTAGATTTTGCAAGAACTTCAACAGCTTTAAAAGCTGATATTTCTAAATCTTTAGAAGAAAAATTAAAAGAAACTTTTAAAACTATTTATAATACTTTATTTGAAGGTTCACTTATAAGATGTGATTTTTTTGTTATTAATGGTGAAGTTTATTTAAATGAAATAAATCCAATCCCTGGTTCTATGTCGAACTATTTATTTGAAGATTTTAATGAAGTTATTACTTCCTTAGCTTCAAACTTACCAAAAAAGAAAAAAATCAATATAACATATGAGTATGTAAATAAAATCAATGCTGCTAAGGGTAAATAATTGGCTTTAAAATCTTTTACTCTTGATGATAAAACTTTTGATATTTCTTATGAAGTTATAAATAAAGAAGCTTCTAGGGATTTGATTATTTTACATGGTTGGGGAGTTAATAAAGAGATTATGAAAAATATTTTCTCTTCTACTTTAAAAGATTATCGACATATTTATATTGACCTTCCTGGTTTTGGTAAGTCTTCAAATGCTTATGTTTTAGATGTATATCTTTATACCAAAATAATAAATGAATTCTTGCGTCTTTGTTCATTTTCAAAGTTTGCAATTATAGGACACTCTTATGGTGGAAAAGTAGCAACTCTGCTAAAACCAGAGAATTTAATTCTTTTAAGTTCAGCTGGAATTATAGAAGAAAAATCACTTAAGATTAAACTTAAAATTAAACTTTCAAAAGTATTTTCTTTTTTAGGTTTAAAGAAACTAACAAAATTTTTTAGAAGTGCTGATGTATATACTATGAGTGAAAATATGTATGCTACTTTTAAAAATGCTCTTGCTGAAAACTTAGAAGAAGATTTTAGATCTTATAGTGGAAAAGCTTTGATTTTTTGGGGTAAAGCTGATACTGCAACATCTTTATCTTCTGGAAAAAAAATAGCAAGTTTAATAAAAAATTCATCTTTTAAAGCTTACGAGGGAGATCATTTCTTTTTTGCCCAGCATAAAAACGATATTGAAAAAGAGATAAAAAATGCAATACTTTAGTATATTTACAACAATTTTATTAATTATAAGTTTAGCTTGGTATTTAATTACTAACTTACAATGGTACTCGTATAAAATAGAGAGAGTAATTTTTAAACATCATAAACTTCACTGGCATCTTACTTACTTTGTAATGCCTTTTGTTCTTTATTATCTTTTACCAGCCCTTTATTTCTTAGTATATTTTTATGCCCTTTATCTTCCTTTATTGATTTTGTGGAATATGAAACTTGATAAAAAGCTTGTTATTACTTCAAGAGTAAAAAGATTTTTAGCCCTTATCGTATTTTTAGCCCTTAGTATAAATGTATTATGTTTTCTTAGCTCTTCTTGTTTTAAAGCAGGAATATTTCTTCCTTTATTATTAGCTTATTTAATCTCTTTTGCCCTAGAGCGAATATTTTTTATCTCTTTTAAACATAAGGCTAAAAAGATATTGCAAGACTTAAAAGCTAAAAAATCACTGCAAGTTGTTGCAATTACTGCCTCTTATGGAAAAACATCAATTAAAAACTATTTATACCAAGTTCTAAAAAGAAAATTTATAACATATAAAACACCAAGATCAGTTAATACAATTGCTGGAATTGTTTTAGATGTAAATAATGACTTACCTTCTGATACGCAAGTTTATATAGCAGAAGCAGGGGCTAGGGTTATTGGAGATATTGAAGAAATAACACTTTTTTTAGAACAAGAATACTCTATCTTAGGTTCAGTTGGTGAACAGCATTTAGAATATTTCAAAACACTTGATAATATTATAAATACAAAAATGGAAATTTTAAAATCGCCTAAAATGAAAAAAGCCTTTGTTCATGATAGTGTTCCTATTTTAAAATATGATAAGGTTGAAAAATTTCCAAATAATTTAAATATTACAAAATCAAACTTAGATGGTTTATGGTTTGATATAGAAATAGATTCTAAGCAAGAACATTTTCATGCACCAATTTTAGGAAGCTTTAATGCTATTAATTTAACAGCTGTTATTTTAATGGCATATGAATTAGGTATGAGCATAGAAGAGATTAAAATATCTCTTGATAATATTGAAGCAGTTGAGCATAGACTTCAAAAAATTATAGCAGGTGGAAAAGTTATAATTGATGATAGTTTTAATGGAAACCTTGAAGGTATGCTTGAAGCTGTAAATATTTGCTCAACGTATGAAGGAAGAAAAATAATTGTAACACCAGGTTTAGTTGAATCAAATGATCAATCAAATATCTTATTAGCCAAAGAAATAAATAAAAACTTTGATTTAGTAATTTTAACAGGTTCTTTAAATACAAAACTTCTAAGTCAAAATATAGATGAAAATAAAATCCATCTGTTAAAAGACAAATCAAAAATGCAAGAAAGCTTACTTGAACATACCAGAATAGGGGATTTGATTTTATTTGCTAATGACGCTCCTAATTTTATTTAGAGCTTTGCTCTAAATAAAATTAAATGAAAAACTAAAAGTGAAGAGTGAAAAATTTAAGAAAAAGGAGTTTTTTTGAATGTTTTAGCTGATAAGTCTTACTCTTTTGCTTTACGAATTATTAATCTTTCTCGTTATTTGCAAAATGATAAAAAAAAGTTTATTCTTTCTAAACAAGTCCTTCGTTCTGGTACGGCTATTGGTGCTTTAGTAGCTGAATCTGAATTTGCTCAAAGTAAGGCTGATTTTATTTCTAAGTTGCATATATCAATTAAAGAAGCTAGTGAAACAAGATATTGGCTAAGATTATTAAAAGATTCAAGTTATATAAGTGAAAAAATGTATAATAGTTTAAATCCTGAATTAATAGAGTTATTGAAATTATTAACTTCAAGTATAAAAACATCAAAGGAAAATAATGGCAAGTAAAAATTATTCATTATTCATTATTCATTATTCATTTAAAGATGTAAATTCATATTTTTCCAAAGGAAAAATATAATGGAACATCTTTACTCTCCTTGGCGTTATGATTATGTAAGTGAAGAAAAAGTAGAAGGTTGTATTTTTTGTCATATTTCACAAAATATCTCTGATGAAAAACTTCAAGTTATTTTTCATGATGAATTTTGTTATGTTGTTATGAATAAGTTTCCTTATTCTCCTGGACATATTATGGTAATACCTCACTTTCATACCTCCCAAGTTGAAGAGCTTGATGAAGAGATTTGGTTAGTTATGAGTAAAAGAGTTAAACAAGGGGTTAAACTTCTTAAAGAAGTAATGCCAGCGCAAGGTGTTAATATTGGTATGAACTTAGGAAAAGCAGCGGGGGCTGGAATTGAACAGCATGTTCATTATCATCTTTTGCCACGTTGGAATGGAGATACTAATTTTATAACAAGTATTGCTAATACTAGAGTTTATCCAGCTGATTTTGAAAAAATATTTAAAACTTTTAAAGAAAAAGCAAAAGAGTACTTTATTTAATTAGGTCTTGAATTTTATCATATACTTCTTTTGCATCTTGATTGCTAAGTTTTTTGCCGTTTATTTTATCTTCTTTTATAACAAGAAGAATGTTTTGTAATTCAACTAAAAAACTCTCCATATCTTTAATCTCTTCAATATCTTCTAGGCTTGCTGTATTATTTTGTAATAAAAGATGTTTTTCTTCTATATAAGATTCTACTTGGGGAATTACAGCATTTTTTACAAGTTCTTTAAGTTTATTTTTGATTTCACTCATTTTGATTCTTTGAATAATTTTTTTATTTTAATGAAATGGCAGAGAGGAAGGGATTCGAACCCTCGGGGCTTTAACACCCACACGCATTCCAAGCGTGCGCCTTGGGCCACTCGACCACCTCTCTTTATTTAAGCCTTGAACTTTACAAGAATATGCCTTAAAGTAAGGGTATATTTACTCTAAAAAAATAATTTTAGTGTTTTTTACTATCTTCTACTAATTGTAAAATATTTTCATATACTTCATGTGCTTCTTTATCTGTGATCTTATCTTCTTTTAAAGCTTTTAAAATAGCTTCTAACTCTTCTTGTAGTGAATACATCTCATCTAAAGCAAGAAGGTCATCAGGGCTATCTTCATTATCTTTTACAAGGGTATTTAATTCTTTTAAATAAGAATTTACCTCAGGTAATACAATTGTAGTTATTTCCTCTTCTAATTTTTTCTTAATATCATTCATTTTATTTTTCCTTAAAATACAAAACTTATATCTACAATATTTAAATTATACATATTTATTTTAACACCTTGTGAATCTATAATATTATACTCACAAGAATAATCATTAGGATTTTTTAAATCCATATTTTTAGTAACAAAAGCTTTAAACTTTTTCTCATTTATTAAAGCATAAATAAACAAGGCTTTATTTTTAAAGTTTTCATTATTAATATACTTTTCAAATACCATAACATTTTGTACTTCATCATATTTATCAATAAAGTATTTATTATATAAATCAATACCCTCATCTTTTTTTGCAAAATCACAAGAATTATACAAATAGTAGTCATCATTTACTAACTCAGCTAAAGCAGAAGATATAGTAAAAGAAGAATATTTCTTATATCCATTCTCATTAGATAATTCATATCTTTTTTCAATCATTGTATTCCTTAATAAAGAGTGCAAGAATATATAAACTATTCTTTAATATGTATTAGTTCAATATAAGTTTTAATATAATATAATTTATGAAATTATTTAAGGGTATCTATGGCAGGAGTTTTTCCAATTTATAATAAAGAGATTGTTGAATATAAAGGATATGCTGCTCCAATGGCTTGTGGAAATTGGGTAATGATCCATGAGCAAGTATTTGGAGGAAGAGAAATAGAAGTTACATTTGATACTAGTGCTTCTTCTCCCTCAACATTTACAGCTGAGATATCTATTGATACAAGTTTTAAACAAGTGACTTTAATATGTCCATGTACTTATAAATTCTTAACGTCTGATTGTGCTTGTAAAACATTAGTTAGATTTAAAAGTCATTTTTTTGGACAATTTATAGATATAAGGGTTAAATCATAATGAAATATTTATTTATCTTTTTTATTGTATTATTTTTTGCTTCTTGCACTTCTAAGTCAATTAGTGGTTTCTACACAAATAACGACTCCCTTGTTTTTACTTGTAATGATATTATTAGTGCAAGCCCTTATCAAAATAAAAAAGGAATTATATTTGTAGATGTTAAATTTACTAAAGAAGGTTTAAATAAAATATGTAACTTTACAAAAACTCATAATGGTGAAAAATTTGATTTTAAAGTTAATGGGAATTCTGTTGCATCAAATATTTTGATTAGGGAAGCCATCAGTTGTAATAATAACGGAGTTTCTCCTGCTCCTATAATTTTTAATAATGCGGAAAATGTTTATTTATTTAAAAAAAGTGTTTGCTTAAAATAATGTTTAGATTTTTATTACCTTTTATATTTTTAGTAGGGGTATCAGCTAAAAGCAATAACACCTTCTTTGTAGTTAACGATAGTATGAGTATAGATTGTACTGATATTATTGAAGTGGATACACCAACAAAATGGGGTATTAGAGTCATGCTTAACGAAAAAGGAAATCAAAAGTTCTATAAGATCTTTAGAGGTAATATAGGAAAAGACTTAGGCTTGAAAGTGGGAGATAAGGTGATATTCTTCAATGCAACAATAAGAGCTAGTGCACTAGAGAAAGGCTTAAGTAAATATAAGACACTAAGTACAAGAAGCTTAGAAGATGCAGAACTTCTAAAAGAGAGCTTTGGAACTTGTAAATGATGAATAAAAGTCCTAAAAGTATATTGATTTAAGTTAAAGTTACTAATTAGTGCCTGACATTAATTTATACCTTTATTAGTTTTTTTATTAAAATAGTTTTAAATAACTGGTATTTGCTCTTGTAAACTTTCAGTTCCCGCTTTCTTACTTTTGTATTGACAAAAAGTAAGCAAAAACAACTACTGTTTCGGAGGTCTTCGACTACCTAAAGTTTTTTTATTAATTTACTTAAAAATAAGAACTCATTAAAATATGCTCCCAGCATATTTCTTCACATTCAAACAATTATTTTTGGGTTACGTAAAGAAATAAAAAAACTTTAGCTCCTGCAAATGTAGCAATCAACGGAATGATTTTTTGTCTGCTAAAGCAGATATAGTTCTAATACATATTTGTTAATACACTTTTAAGAGGTATTTGAATTATTGGATACTACAACAACTTGCTCTTTTCCTGCCTTTGAGGAAGCTAGAGTTTGAGAGTTTATTTTCGGTAACAAGCGAAGCATGTTTGACCGTTAAAAAAGATGCCGTAAAGGCATGTTTTAGGGAATTCTGTAGCGCAGAGAAACAATGGAAAACTTATGCTCTTTAGCATAAGGCAAACCTTGTGCGTTAATTCTCGAACTCTAGGTACCCGGAGGGCTTCATCAACCGGCAGTCGACTTTTTTGTTTCTTTTTGATCGACAAAAAAAGATGCCTGAGCATAGCGATACAATCCTGTAAGGGAAAAAGCGCGAAGGTTTACATTTGAAAGAGTTCTAAAAGTATATTGTTTTAAGGTTAAGTTAAGAAAAGTTACTAATTAGTGCCTGCTACCAATTCAATTTTCTTGCTTAGCCACAAAACTTACTCACGAGGTTTGCCTTGTGCTAAAGAGCACAAGTTTTCCCTGTTCCCCTGCAAATGTAGCATTTCAACGGAATAATCTTTTGTCTGCTAAAGCAGATATAGTTTGAAGACATATTTATTCAAGATATTTTTATTAAGTTTGTTGGTCTTTAAACTATATTCTCTTTCTCTGCCTTTGCTGAAGCTAGAGTTTGAGAGTTTATTTTCGGTAACAAGTGAGGACTGTTTGAGCGTTAAAAAAGGTGACTAGATGTCACGTTTTAGAGAGTTCCGCAACGCAGAAAATAGACTTTTAAACTCTAGGTACCCGAAGGGCTTCATCAACCGGGCAGTCGCTTCTTTTGTTTCGTTTCTTTCGATAAAGAAAAGAAAAAGGCGCGAAGGTTCACCTTTGTAAGAGCTCTAAAAGTTAGGAATGATATAAAAGTATCTAAAAAAATTTACTTTAGGGTAAAAAAAAGGGGTGGGAAGAATAAGAAGGTTAAAAGAGGTGTTAATTTGTAACTATTAGTTTTGGTATAATTATTCAGTAATTAAAGGATAAAAATGAGAGAAAATATTTTTAAGATTATTGATAAGAATACTTGCATGGTTAAAAATGAAAGATATTGTATTACTTTAAATTCTGAAGATGAAGAAAGAGAAATATATATAAAAAAGGGATCTTCTTTTGTAAAAGTATATAAATTAATTGAACATGAAGAACAAATAAAAAGAAGGATTAATAGTGCTAATGATTCCATTCTTGATTTTTCTCATTGTATAATTACAATAGACTGTGATTTTTCAAATAAAGAATTTAAGCATGGAGTAGATTTTAGCTTTAGTATAATCGACAATATCCATTTTAATGAATCTATTTTTTTTGAAGATTCAAATTTTGATTATACTCATTTTAGTTCGAAGGTAGAATTTAGTGGGGCAGTTTTTGAAAAAAAAGCTAACTTTAGAGGAGCTTTATTTGATGATGAATGTACTTTTAAAGATTCAGTATTTAAAAATTATGCTAATTTTAGTCCTTGTATTGCTTCATCTATTAGTTTTTTTAATGCGTCATTTAATACTGGTATTGAATTAAGAGAATCAAAGATTAAGAAACTTAATTTTTCAAAAGTAACACTAAGTAATGAATCTCAAATTGATTTCCATTCATCGGAAATTGATATTTTAAAATATAGAAGTACAGACTTTAAAAACTTCAAAAATATTGCAACCATCTCTATTTTTAAAGAAGAATGTCTAAAGAACCACGATAATATAAATGCATTAAAGTTTTATAAAAAAGAAATGGTAGCACATAAACATGAGGTCAAGGGTATTGATTGGTTTATTCTGAAAGTTGAAGAATGTGTAAGTAATTTTGGTACAGATCCTTTACGACCACTTTTAATAATGTTTAGTATTTCTTTTATCTTTGCATATTTTTTACCTGAATCTACAGATAGTTGGAGTAATTACTTTTCAAATATAGTATTACTTTTGAATCCTACATCAACAATTAGTAGTATTCTTACAATATTTGATATAAAAGCTTCCTGTGTATCAAATTTACATGTTCTTGAGGCTACAAATTTTTTAAAGAATATTTTATTTGGGATTTTAATTTATGAGACTATTAAATCATTTAGAAAATTCTCACGTAAATTGTAAATATCAATTTATTAATTATATAAAAATGATTAATTTGTACTCAGAAATTTGATATATTTTCTGTAAAAAATTGAAAATATATCTATTTATTCTCTTAATATTATCAAAAAAATAAAATAAAATTATTTTTTATCTTGACATAAATTAAATTCTATTGTAAAACTTTAAATATATGTTTTTTTAATCTAAGCCTTATATACTAAGAAAGCTAATTTTTAATGTAATTATATTTTCCTTATAAAAAGGACAAGTGTTTATTATTTTTTCTTTTTTTCTTTTTTTCTTAAATCTTGTACAAAATGTACATAGTTATCCTTTATAAAAGGAAAGAAATATAGTAATATTTTGCGATAAAGCCCATAAGTATTGACATCTAGACCTAAATAAGTTATAATCCGCGTTCACTAAATGTGGTTAGGGTACGTTTTACGTAGATCTAACGAGTTCTTTAAAGGAAATAAATGGAAAAAATTAGATTAAAGCTTAAAGCTTATGATCATAGAGTTTTAGACAGAAGTGTTGCTTCAATTGTGGAAGCTGTAAAAAGAACTGGTGCTGAGTTAAGAGGTCCTATACCTCTTCCAACGAAGATCAGAAGATATACAGTAATCAGAGGACCTCACGTTAACAAAAGTTCACGAGAGCAATTTGAAATTAGAGTTCACTCTAGAATGATTGATATCATTGCAGCGACTCCAGATACGGTAGATTCATTAATGAAATTAGACTTAGCTCCTGAAGTTGATGTTGAAGTTCGTTCAATGGGTAAAGAATAGAAGAAAGGTAAAGAATGGAATTCATAGTAGAAAAAATCGGTATGAGTAGAACTGTTTCAGTTCCAGCTGTTCCTGTTACACTTTTAAAAGTTCTTGATACAAAAGTATGTGAAGTTACTGAGGGTGTTGCAATTGTTTCTTATTCGTCTGGTAAAAAGATGAACAAAACAATTGAAGGTAAACAAAAAAAGTATAACTTATCTAAAGAGTTTAATAGATTTGCAACTACAACTGTTGCTAACACAGAAGCTGGTGACTTAAATGTTGCAGTTTTAAGTGAAGCTAAAGTTGTAAGAGCTACTTTTACTACAAAAGGTAGAGGTTTTGCTGGAGTTGTAAAAAGATGGAACTTTGCAGGTGGACGTGCATCACACGGTCATAGAATGGGTAGAAGAACTGGTTCTATTGGTAATGCTGAGTGGCCTGGTAGAGTACAACCAGGTAAGAAAATGCCAGGACATTACGGAAATACAACAAACTCTGTTAAAAATGATATTTTGTCATTTGACGCAGAAACTGGTATTTTAGTTCTTAAAGGTTCAATTTCTGGTCCAAATGGTGGATTAGGTAGAGTAAGGATTGCTAAATGAGTAAAGCAACAGTATTAACAAAAACATATGCAGTAAGTAAGACAAATATTGAATTACCTGCTAAATATGATGAAATTAACTCTCACAACTTATATTTATATGTTAAATCATATTTATCAGGTTTAAGAGCTAATACTGCTAGAGTTAAAAACAGAAGCGAAGTAAGAGGTGGTGGTAAGAAACCTAAGGCTCAAAAAGGTTCTGGTGGAGCTAGATGGGGATCAATGAGATCACCATTATTTGTTGGTGGTGGACAAGTTTTTGGACCAAGTGCTAGAAACTACAACCAAAAAATCAACAAAAAACAAAAAGTTTTAGCTTTACAATATGCTTTAAACGAGCAAGCTAAAAATGGTACTTTATTTGCTATTGATTCAATTACGGTTGAATCTGGTAAAACTAAAGACGCAGTTGCAATCATGACTAAACTAAACAAAAGAGATACATTAATTGTAGTTGATACAATTAGTGAAAAAACTTACTTATCGTTTAGAAACATCAAAAATTGTTATATGATAGAAAAACAAGAAGTAAATGCTTACTTAATTTCTGCATATCATTCAGTACTAATTGAAAAATCAGTGCTTGAAGCATTAACAAAAGAGGCGTAACATGGCTGATATTACAGATATAAAAGCAATATTATATACGGAAAAAACAATTGAACTACAAGAGAGTGGTGTGATTGTTGTGCAAACTAGTACTAGAATGACTAAGAATGGTTTGAAAGAAGTTTTTAAAGAGTATTTTGGAGTTACACCTACAAAAGTTAATTCTTTAAGACAAAAAGGTAAAGTTAAAAGATTTAAAGGGAAACTAGGTTCTAGACCAGATTTCAAAAAATTCTATGTAACATTACCAGAGGGCGCTGAAATAGCGAACCTTTCAGCTTAAGGAGATATGAATGGCAATTAAAAAATTTAGACCAATAACTCCTGCAAGAAGATTTATGTCAGTTATGGATACTTCTGATATTACTTCTAAACCAACTGTTAGATCTCTTATTAAAAGAGTAAAAGCAAGTGCGGGTAGAAATAATAACGGTAGAATCACTTCAAGACATAAAGAAGCGGGTGCTAAAAAGTTATATAGAATTATTGATTTCAAAAGAGATAAATTTGGTATAGAGGGAACTATTTCAACTATTGAGTATGACCCATACAGAAACTGTAGAATTTGTTTAGTAACTTATGCTGATGGTGCGAAGACTTATATCTTACAAGCTTCTGGACTTAAAGTTGGAGATAAAATTCAATCTGCTGAATCTGGATTAGATATTCTACCTGGTAATGCAATGAGACTTATTAACATTCCTATTGGAACAATGGTTCATAATATTGAGATGAAACCTGGTAAAGGTGGGCAAATTGCTCGTTCTGCTGGTGGATATGCTCAAATTATGGGTAGAGAAGATAGATATGTTGTTCTTAGATTACCATCTGGTGAAATGAGAAAAATTCTTTCTGTTTGTATAGCTACAATTGGTATTGTTGGGAATGAAGATTTCTCTAACATGGTAATTGGTAAAGCTGGTCGTTCTAGACACTTAGGTAAAAGACCACAAACAAGAGGATCTGCAATGAATCCTATTGATCACCCTCATGGTGGTGGTGAAGGTAAGACTAACTCTGGAAGACATCCTGTTTCTCCATGGGGTATGCCAACTAAAGGTTATAAAACTAGAAAGAAAAAAGCTAGTGATAAACTAATCATTTCAAGAAAAAAGAAGTAAGGGTATAAAATGGCAAGATCAATAAAAAAAGGTCCATTTGTAGATGCACACCTAATGAAAAAAATTATCAAAGCTAATGAAAGCAATGATAAGAAACCAATTAAAACTTGGTCAAGAAGATCAATGGTGTTACCAGATATGATCGGACTTACATTCAATGTTCATAATGGAAGAAATTTCATTCCTGTAAATGTTACAGAAAATCATGTTGGATATAAACTAGGTGAATTCGCACCAACTAGAACGTTCAGAGGCCATAAAGGTTCTGTTCAGAAGAAGGTAGGTTAAGATGAGTGTATTACAACATAAAAAAGCAAAAAGTTTAACTAAAAAAGAAAGAAAAGCTGCTGGTATCAATAAGAGCCACACAGCTACTTTAAAGTTTATTAGAATTGCACCTCTTAAAGCTAGATTAATAGCTAGAGAAGTTCAAGGTATGAATGCTGAGTATGCAATTGCATCATTAGAATTTACACCAAACAAAGCTGCTGGAATCATTTCTAAAGTTATCGCATCTGCTGTTGCAAATGCTGGTTTAGAGCCTGAAGACGCAATTGTTACTTCTGCTAGAGTTGACAGAGCTCCAGTTCTTAAGAGATTTACTCCAAGAGCTAGAGGTAGTGCTTCTCCAAAGCATAAACCAACTGCACACATCATGATTGAAGTAGCAGCTGCACCAACTAAAGGAGCTAAGTAATGGGTCAAAAATGTAATCCAATAGGTTTAAGATTAGGTATCAATAGAAACTGGGATTCAAGATGGTTTCCAGCGTTCAATAAAATGCCTGCTAATGTAGCTGAAGATGACAAAATTAGAAAATTCATTAAAAAAGAATTATACTATGCTGGAATCGCTCAAACTATTATTGAAAGAACTGCTAAAAAAGTTAGAGTTACTATCGTTGCTGCTCGTCCTGGTATTGTTATTGGGAAAAAGGGTGCTGACGTTGAAAAACTAAAAGCAAATATTTCTAAATTAGTTGGAAAAGAAATTGCAATTAACATTAAAGAAGAAAGAAAGCCACAACTTTCTGGTCAATTAGCTGCTGAAAATGTAGCTCAACAACTTGAAAGAAGAGTTGCATTTAGAAGAGCTATGAAAAGAGTTATGCAAAATGCAATTAAAGGTGGAGCTAAAGGTATTAAAGTATCTGTTTCTGGAAGACTTGGTGGAGCTGAAATGGCTAGAACTGAGTGGTATTTAGAAGGAAGAGTTCCTTTACATACTTTAAGAGCTAAAATCGATTATGGTTTTGCTGAAGGTCATACAACTTATGGTTGTATTGGTATTAAAGTTTGGATTTTCAAAGGTGAGGTTCTTGCAAAAGGGGTTCCTGTTGAGAAAGCTGAAACTGAAAAACCAAATAGAAGACCGACTAAGAGAAGAGGTAAATAATTATGTTAATGCCTAAAAGAACTAAATTCAGAAAGATGATGAAGGGTCGTAATAGAGGTAAAGCTACTAGAGGTGCTTCTATTGCATATGGAGATTACGGACTTAAAGCTGTTGAGCACGGTAGAATTGATTCAAGACAAATTGAAGCTGCCAGAGTTGCTATGACTAGAAAAGTTAAAAGACAAGCTAAAGTATGGATTATGGTATTCCCTGATAAGCCACTTACTGCTAAACCATTAGAAACAAGAATGGGTAAAGGTAAAGGTGCTGTTGATAAATGGGTTATGAATATTAAGCCAGGAAGAATCCTTTTTGAAATGGCTGGTATTAGTGAAGAGTTAGCAAGAGAAGCTTTAACTTTAGCTAGACATAAATTACCATTCAAAACTAAAATTGTAACAAAAGACAGTGAAAATGAATTATATTGATTTAAAAGATAAAAGTTCTGACGAGCTTTTAGTATTATTAAAAGAGAAAAAGGTGCTACTTTTTGAATTAAAAGCTAAGCTAAAAACTATGCAGTTAACTAACACTTCTGAATTAAGAGTTTGTAAAAAAGAAATAGCTCAAATTCAAACAGCTATAACTGCTGAAAAAGCTAACTAAGGATCTATGATATGGCAATTAAAAGAGAGATTCAAGGTTTAGTGGTAAAAGTTTCTGGGCAAAAAACTGCTTCTGTATTAGTTACAAGATCAGTTATGCATCCTAGATATCACAAGACTGTTAAAAGATTTAAAAAATATTTAATTCATGATGAAAAATCTGAATTAGCTATTGGTGATACGGTTACTGCAATTGAATGTAGACCTTTATCAAAAACTAAATCTTTTAGATTAAATACTATCCTTTCAAGAGGAGTTAAGTAATGATTCAAAGTTTTACAAGATTAAATGTAGCTGATAATACAGGTGCTAAACAGATTATGTGTATCAAAGTTTTAGGTGGTTCTAAAAGAAGATACGCATCTGTTGGTGATGTTATTGTTGCTTCAGTTAAAAAAGCGCTTCCAACTGGAAAAGTTAAAAAAGGTCAAGTTGTAAAAGCTGTTGTTGTTAGAACTCATAAAGAAGTTCAAAGAGAAAATGGTTCTTTAATCAGATTTGATGATAACGCTGCTGTTATACTTGATGCTAAAAAAGAACCAATTGGAACGAGAATATTTGGACCTGTTGCTAGAGAAGTTAGATACTCTGGTTTCATGAAAATTGTTTCTCTTGCTCCGGAGGTACTATAAGTATGGCAAATAAATTAAAAATCAAAAAAGGTGATACTGTAAAAATTATCGCTGGTGATGATAAAGGTAAAACAGGAGAAGTTTTAAGTGTTCTTGTTACAACTAAACAAGTAATTGTTCAAGATTGTAAGATTGCTAAAAAAACTGTTAAACCTGATCAAGAAAAAAACCCTAATGGTGGTTTTGTTAACAAAGAGATGCCTATTGATATCTCTAATGTTACAAAAGTAGAAGGTGAATAAAAATGGCATCTAGATTATTAGAAAGATATAAAAGTGAAATTAAGCCTGTTTTAGAAACTGAATTTCTTAAGAACAAAACTTTAACAGCAAAAGTAGATAAGATTACTATTTCTATTGGTGCTGGTGAAGCTATGAAAGATTCTAAGTTAATGCAAAATATGCAAGATACTATTTCTTTAATCGCTGGTCAAAAAGCTGTTAAAGTAATTGCTAAAAAATCAGTTGCTGGTTTTAAAGTAAGAGATGGTTATCCTGTAGGTATTAAAGTAACTTTAAGAGGTGACAATATGTATAACTTCTTAGACAAACTTTGTGCAGTTGCATTACCAAGAGTTAAGGATTTTAGAGGTCTTAACAAGAATGGTTTTGATGGTTATGGTAACTTCAACTTTGGATTAGAAGAGCAATTAATGTTCCCAGAAGTTGTTTATGATGATATTATTAAAACTCATGGTATGAACATTTCAATAGCTACTACTGCAACATCTGATGCAGAAGCGTATAGACTATTGGAACTTGTTGGTGTACCATTTAGTAAAGGAAGAGTGTAATGGCAAAGAAATCTATAATTGCAAAACAAAAAAGAACACCTAAGTTTGCTGTAAGAGCATACACTAGATGTAATGTTTGTGGAAGACCACACTCTGTTTACAGAGATTTTGGTTTATGTAGAATTTGTTTAAGAAAGATGGCTAACGAAGGTTTATTACCTGGTGTTAGAAAAGCTAGTTGGTAAGGAAATAAGCTATGATGAATGATATGATCGCAGATGCTTTAACTAGAATTAGAAATGCAGCAATGAGAAAACTTGACGTTACAACTCTTTTGCATTCTAATACAGTTGTAGGTATTTTAACAGTATTAGAGAAGAAAGAATATATTGAGTCTTTCAAAGTTGTTGACGGAGAGAGTAATAAAAAGACTATCAAAGTTACATTAAAATATAACGAAGATGAAGCTTCTGTAATTAATGAAATTACAAGAGTTTCTAAACCTGGAAGAAGAGTTTATAAAGCTTCTGCTGAGTTAAAAAATTTCAAAAATGGATATGGTACAATCATTGTTTCTACGAACAAGGGTGTAGTTGCTAACGACGAAGCAGTTGCTTCTAACGTTGGTGGTGAAGTACTGTGTACAGTTTGGTAGGGGAGTAACAATGTCAAGAATTGGAAAAAAACCTATCTCAATTCCTTCTGGAATTGAAGTATCAGTTACTGGTACTATTATTAGTGTTAAAAAAGGAAACAAAACTTCTACTGTTGAAACACACGGTAGAGTTGGTGTTGAAATTGAATCTAATACTGTTGTTTTATCAAAAGTTGGAGAAGATAAAGAATCTTCTGCCTTTTGGGGAACATATAGAGCTTTATTAAATAATGCAATTGATGGTTTAAACAAAGGTTTTTCAAAATCTTTAGAAATCAATGGTGTTGGTTATAGAGCTGCCGTTAAAGGCAAAGTATTAGAATTACAATTAGGTTATTCTCACCCAATCAGCTATGAAATCGCAGAAGGTTTAGATATCACAGTTGAGAAGAACTTAATTCACGTAAAAGGTGCAGACAAACAACAAGTTGGTCAAGCTGCTGCAATTATTCGAGGCTACAGAAAACCAGAACCGTACAAAGGTAAAGGTGTTAAGTATACTGACGAGGTTATCGTTAGAAAAGCCGGAAAAACTGCGAAGTAAGGTGTGAATTATGAGTAGAGTAAAAGATATAGCAAAAAAGAATTCTTTAAGATTAAGAAGAAAAAGACGAGTTAGAGGTAAAATTTCTGGAACTGTTACAATTCCAAGACTTAGTATTTCTAAATCAAACAAATTTTTAAGTGCGCAAGCAATTGATGATGTTGCTGGTGTTACATTAGCTTCAATTAATTCAAAAACTTTGAGCTTAAATGTTAATAAAGAAAATGCAGTTAAAGTAGGAGCAGAATTTGCTAAAACTTTAAAAGCTGCTAAGATTGATACAGTAGTATTTGACAGAAATGGTTACCTTTATCATGGTGTAGTTGCGGCTTTTGCTGATGCGCTTAGAGATAATGGTATCAAATTATAAGGGTTAATGATGGCAATTAATAGAGAAGATTATCAAGAAGCAATCGTTAAAATCGGAAGAGTAACTAAAGTTGTAAAGGGTGGTCGAAGATTCAGATTTACTGCTTTAGTTGTTGTTGGTGATAAACAAGGTACTGTAGGATTCGGAACTGGAAAAGCGAAAGAAGTTCCAGATGCAATTAAAAAAGCTTTAGATGATGCATTCAAAAGTTTAGTTAAGATTTCTTTAAAAGGAACAACTATTGCACACGATATTGAGCATAAATATAATGCAAGTAAAATTTTATTAAAACCAGCTAGTGAGGGTACAGGACTAATTGCAGGTGGTGCAGCTCGTCCAGTTCTTGAACTTGCTGGAATTAAAGATATTATTGCAAAATCTTTAGGTTCTAACAATCCAAATAACCTTGTACAAGCTACTGTTGAAGCATTAGCTAGAATTAAAGGATAGATGATGGCATTAAATAATTTACAATCAGCAACTGGTAGTACAAAAAATGTTAAAAGAGTAGGTCGTGGTCAAGGTTCAGGAATGGGTAAGACTTCTACTAGAGGTCAAAAAGGTCAAAAATCTAGATCTGGATATAAAATCAAAAGACATTTTGAAGGTGGTCAAATGCCTTTACAAAAAAGAATGCCTAAGATTGGATTCTTTTCTAGAGTAAGTAAACCTTATTCAATCAATGTTAATAAAGTAAAACAAGTTGCTGCATTAACTGAGATTACTATGGAAACTATTAAATCTGTTTACAAGTTATCTAAAGCAGTAACTAAAGTTAAGTTAATTGGTTCAGATGCTAAAGCTTTAGCATCAAAGATTAAAGACGAAAACGTAACTACTACTGGTAACTAGCAGATGAGCAAAGATCTAATAAATAAGATTCTTATTACGTTAGGTTTTATACTACTCTACAGAGTACTGGCATATGTGCCAGTACCTGGAGTAAATATAGACGTTGTAAAAGAATTTTTTGATTCTAACTCAAACAATGCTTTAGGTTTAGTTAATATGTTTAGTGGAAATGCTGTTGAAAGACTAAGTATTATCTCACTAGGTATTATGCCTTATATTACTGCTTCAATTATTATGGAGCTTCTAGCAGCTACTTTCCCAGCTCTTGGGAAAATGAAAAAAGAACGTGATGGTATGCAAAAATATATGCAAATCATTAGATATGCAACTATTGTAATTACTTTAATTCAATCTATTGGTGTATCTATGGGACTTAATTCATTAAGTGGTCAAGGTGGACAAAGTGCAATTACAATTGATATGGATACGTTTATAGCTGTATCTTCTATCTCAATGTTAACTGGAACTATGCTTTTAATGTGGATTGGTGAACAAATCACACAAAGAGGTATTGGTAATGGTATTTCATTAATTATCTTTGCTGGTATTGTTTCTGCAATTCCTTCTGCTATTGGTGGAACAATTGATTTAGTTAATAATGGTCAAATGAACTTTTTAACTGTTATTGTAATATTGGTGGTAATTTTAGCAACCGTTGGTGCAATTATTTTTGTTGAATTAGGTGAAAGAAGAGTACCTGTTTCATACTCAAGAAAAGTTATGATGGAAAGTCAAAACAAAAGAGTTATGAACTATATTCCTATTAAAGTTAATTTATCAGGTGTAATTCCTGCCATTTTTGCATCTGCAATTTTAATGTTTCCTGCGACTATTTTACAAGGTAGTCAAAATGAAATCTTAGTAAAAATTGCTGATTATTTATCTCCTGCTTCTTATACTTTTAATGTTTTTATGTTCTTATTTGTAGTTTTCTTTGCATTCTTTTATGCATCAATTACATTTAATGCAAAAGATATTGCTGAGAACTTAAAAAAACAAGGTGGATTTATTCCTGGCGTTAGGCCTGGAGCTTCTACTTCTGAGTTTTTAAATGAAGTAGCAGGAAGATTAACTCTTTCAGGTGCTGTATATTTAGGTCTTATTTCAACGCTACCTTGGCTTATAGTTAAAGCTATGGGAGTTCCATTTTATTTTGGAGGTGTTGCTGTTTTAATTGTTGTTCAAGTTGCTATTGATACTATGAGAAAAATTGAAGCTCAACAGTACATGAATAAATATGACACTTTAAGTGCAGTAGGTTTATAAATCTTATGGCAATTCCTTTAAGAAAACCTAATGAAATTGAAAAACTTCGTACAGCCTCTTTGGCTGTTGCGAAAACTTTAGATTATTTAAAAAATAATGTAAAAGCTGGTATGAGCTTAAAAGAAGTTGATACCTTAGGTGATGATTTTTTAGCACAAATGGGTGTTAGACCATCATTTAAAGGCTTATATGGTTTTCCAGCAGCAGTTTGTACCTCATTAAATGAAGTAATTATACACGGAATACCAAGTAGTATTATTTTAAAAGAAGGTGATATCCTTGGACTTGATATTGGGTCTGAAGTTGATGGTTGGTATGGTGATGCCGCAATAACAATGCCTATTGGTAAAATCTCAAAAGAAGATGAAGCTTTAATTGCTTGCTCAAAAGATGCTTTATATCATGCTATTTCTATTATAAAAGAAGGGCTAAGATTTAAAGAACTTTCAGCAGAAATTGAAAAATTCATCAGAAATAGAGGATATGTGCCATTGGTTAGATTTTGTGGACATGGGATTGGTAAAAAACCTCATGATGAACCAGAAATTCCAAACTATATTGAAACTCCAAATGTAAAAGCAGGTCCTAAAATAAAAAATGGAATGGTATTTTGTTTAGAGCCAATGGTTTGTCAAAAAGAACAAGAACCAGTTATTTTAGATAATGATTGGGATGTTGTTAGTTCTGATGGATTAAGAGGTTCGCATTATGAACATACAATTGCTGTAATAGATGGAAAAGCAGTAATTTTAAGTGAAATTTAAAAAGGTAATGAATGTCAAAAGATGATGTAATAGTAATAGATGGAAAAGTAAAAGAAGCCTTACCTAATGCAATGTTTAAAGTTGAATTAGATAATGGTCATGTGGTATTATGTCATATCTCTGGAAAAATGAGAATGCATTATATTAAAATCTTACCTCAAGATAAGGTTAAAGTTGAAATAACTCCTTATTCTTTAGATAAGGGTAGAATAACTCACAGATATAAATAATTTTATAAGAAACTATTAATTAATAGTTTCTTATATTACCTTAGATTCCTAGATCATAATAAACTCACAAACTTACATAAAATTAAAATATTCATAGACTTTTATATATTTATAATAAAACTAAATTTTAAATAATATTATTGTATACATATAAAAAAGTATGCAAACTTATGGAGCTTTTTAATGCCTTTGACAAAGTGAATTACCACACGCGCTTTAAAAGTAATAATAAACTCAAGCTCCATAACTTTACATACTAGCTAAGTCTAATATAAGTCTCTTTTATCTCTTGTTGTAAAAAGTCTTTTTGTTTAATCATTAATTCTAGATTTTGTTTTAATAACTCTTTGTCTTTATATGATTCAATTATAAATTCAAATAATTTGGGTCTATTTGTTTTCCAATTATGTAAAGTTGTTTTATTAACTTCTAAATCACTTTGTAACTTTCTTAAACTAGGTGAAGACATCTATTTCCTTTTTCTGTAATAAATGATTGTACATATATTTGGAACAAAAGTCAAGTAAATTATCTTTTTTGTACAAATTGATGGAACAAATGAAGCTACAAGAGACATTTTTGTACAATTTCACATGACAAAAAGAGTAAAAAACCAAATGCTTTACCATCTTAATTTTCTAAAATCTATTGGATATGAGTATTATGAGGATATTAGAATTGATAAAAGAATTAGTGATGAGATAAACTTGCCAGATGATATTAATTTATTAGAGAGTATAGTAAAAAACTGTCATTTATGTCACTTATCAAAATATAGAGCAAATATACTTTTTGGACAAGGTAATATAAGTGCTAAGGTAATGTTTATAGGTGATGAACCAAGCATTAGTGAAGATGAAGTCGGAGAATTTTTTGTAGGTAAAAGTGGTGCAATGTTAGCTAAGATGATAGAAAATGTCATTGGTATTAAAAAAGAAGAAGTTTATATTACAAATATAGTAAAATGTAGAACTGCTCATGGTCTTATTCAAATTGATGAAGAAAAATGTTGTAGGTCTTACTTAGATAAGCAAATTTCTTTGATAAAACCAAATTTGATTGTTCTTTTAGGTGAAGTTGCTTATGATTTTTTCTTAGATCAAAATATCTCTTTTTCACAAACTAGAGGTCAAATTATAAATAAGAACTCAATGAATATCATGAGTACTTATCATCCAAGTTACTTATTAAGAAATCCTTCTGTTAAAAAAGAAGCATATTATGATATGTTAAAAATTAAATCGTTTTTGGAGAAATAGTGAAACACATTTTAATTATAATTTCAATAATTTTTCTTTTTGCAGCTTGTGCTCCAAAAAAAGAAATTATTATACAAGTTCCAACAAAAAAAGACAAATCAATTGATGAAAAAGTTACTTTAGAAGACTTTTCTTATATACAAACAAGTGATGAAGATTTTAAAGTTGCTATAATCTTTCCTTCTAAAGTTGTTGGAAAATATGCAAATAGCACTGTAAATACTGCCTTATCATATTTAATATATAAAAAAGAAAAATTTGATCTTGAAACATTTGATTCTTTTAATCAAAGCAAAGAATCAATAAAAAGAGTTTTTGATGAAGCTATTAGTAAGGGATATAAAAATATTATTGCTTTATATACAAAAGAGGCATTAAATGATATTTATTCGCTAAGAGATATACATAATATAAATGTTTATTTTCCAATAATTTCAAAGAGTGACTTTTTATATAAGGCTAAAAATTTTACCTTTGGTGCTATTTCTTATGATAATCAAATTAAAACACTTCTTTCTTTATCTAATAATGTAGATGCTAGTTTTTATGCTAATTCTTCTATTGGATTAAAATTAAAAAGTAAATATGATACTTATGTAACAAACTTAAAAGTTGAGAAAAAAGTAAAAAAAACAAATATTAATTATAAAAAACTAGTTGATGATGAGAACTTAAATGATACAACGCTAATGTTAAATACTCCAATTGTAAAAACATCTATTATTCTTTCGCAGTTAAGAGCAAATGAAATTAAACCAAGTTTAATTTTATCAACACAAATCAATTATAATCCAATTTTAGTATCTTTAACTCAAGTTGAAGATAGAATAAATTTTATAGTTGCGAGTTCAATTGAAAAAACTTCTAATGAATTAGAAGAAATTTTATCTTTAATTGGTGCTGATATTACATATAATTGGGTTAATTATTCTTCTTTAATTGGTTTAAATTATTTCTTTAATAAAAATGAAGACGGCTTAATCAAAAATGATATTATCAATAATGAAGTTTCATATAAAGTAAATCTTTATAACTCTACTTCTTATGGCTTTTTAAAGATGTCATCAAATTAATTTATAAGAAAAACTTAGTTATAATCGCGTATATTAATACACATAAGCAAAAATGCTTTATATATGGAGATTGAATTGAGAACTCATTATTGTACAGAAGTTAGTGAAAAAAATATAGGTGAAACTGTAAGTGTTGCTGGTTGGGTTAACAGTAGACGTGATCATGGTGGAATTATATTTATAGATTTAAGAGATAAAGGTGGATTAGTTCAATTAGTTGCTGATCCTTCAATTTTAAGTAATGCCGAAACAGTGAGAGATGAGTATGTTTTAGTATGTACTGGAAAAGTAAGAGCTAGAGGTGAAGGATTAGAAAATCCAAATCTTAAAACTGGTAATATTGAAATTGTTTTAGATGAACTTATTATTCAAAACAAATCTAAAGCTATGCCTTTTGATATAAATGATGATAAAGTTAATGATGAAATTAAATTAAAAAATAGATTCTTAGAGCTTAGATCTGCTAAATCATATAATATTTTTAAACTTCGTTCAACTGCTGCTATGCAAGTTCGAAATACACTAGATAGCTTGGGATTTTTAGATGTAGAAACTCCTATCTTAACAAAATCAACTCCAGAAGGGGCACGTGATTATTTAGTACCTTCAAGAGTTCATCCTGGTGAATTTTATGCACTTCCACAAAGTCCTCAGTTATTTAAACAATTATTAATGGTATCTGGATTTGATAAATATTTCCAAATTGCTAAATGTTTTAGAGATGAAGATTTACGATCAGATAGACAGCCTGAATTTACTCAAATAGATGTTGAAATGAGTTTTTGTAATCAAGAAGATATTATTAAAGTAGCAGAAAAATTAATTTATGATGTATTTACAAAATGTGGTAAAGATATTCCTAAAACATTCAAAAGAATGACTTATAATGATGCTATGGAAAATTATGGTTGTGATAAACCTGATATGAGATTTGACTTACCATTAGTTGACGTTATTGATATTTTTGCAAACAGTACAAATGAAATCTTTGCAAGTATTGCAAAAGATAGTAAAAACAATAGAATCAAAGCTTTAAGAGTTCCAAATGGAGATAACTTATTTTCAAAACGACAAATGAAAGGTTTTGAAGAATATGTAAGAAAGTTTGGAGCTAAAGGTTTAGGTTACTTCCAAATGAAAGAAGATGGTCTAAAAGGTCCTTTAACTAAATTCTTTAGTGAAGCTGATTTAGAAGCAATTATTAAAACTACAAAACTTGAAGTTGGTGATGTTGTATTCTTTGGAGCTGGGCAGAAAAAAACTGTATGGGATTATATGGGTAGATTTAGACTATATCTAGCTTCAATGATTGAAGGTATGGTTGATAAAGACGCTTATGAATTTTTATGGGTAGTTGATTTTCCTATGTTTGAAATAATTGATGGTCGAACAAAAGCTTTACATCATCCTTTTACTATGCCTAAAAACCCAGAAAACCTTGAAAATCCTGATGATTTAGAATCTTTAGAATCAATAGCTTATGATATTGTTGTTAATGGTACTGAGTTAGGTGGAGGAAGTATAAGAATTCATAAAGAAGAAATTCAATCAAAAGTTTTTGACCTTATGGGAATATCAAAAGAAGAAGCAAATGAAAAATTTGGTTTCTTACTTGATGCTTTACAATATGGAGCACCTTCACATGGTGGTTTTGCTCTAGGACTTGATAGATTAATTATGCTTTTAGCTGGTACTGATTCAATAAGAGATGTAATTGCTTTTCCTAAAACGCAAAAAGCTCAATGTTTATTAGCAAAAGCTCCAAGCCCAGTTGATGCTGAACAATTAAAAGAACTAGGTTTAAGAATTAGAAAACAAGATAATACAATCTAAAACAATATAGACTAAAGTTAGTTTACTAGCTTTAGTTTTGTTTTAAGAGGAGTTTAACTGCTCTTATAATAGAGTCTATTATGAAAAAAATATTTATTTATGTACTTTTATTTTCCTGTATGACTTTTGCTAATAATACAATTTTAGTTACAGTTTCACCTTCAAAGTTTTTTGTTCAAAAAATTGTAAAAAATGCTATGAAAGTTAAAGTTTTATTTCCAGATGCTAAGTTTGAGAAAAAGTATAGAAAACTAGAATTAATTCATTTATCAAAATCAAAAGTTTATTTTACCTTAGGTTTAGAAAAAGAAAAAAAATATAAAGAACTTCTTTTAGAATATAACCCTAAGTTAGATATTTATGATCTTTCCCAAAATGTAAAAAAATTAAAAAATAAAAAAGATGAACTTAATCCATATATATGGATGGATCCTTTAAGAGTTAGAATAATTGCTATAAATATTCTAAAAAAAGTAATAAAAATTGATCCAAAAAACACAAAGTTTTATTTAAAAAATTATATAAAATTTACAAAAGATATAGATAAAATGTTTTTAAGTATAAAGAAAAAATATTATACTTCTTCTGATTCAATTTTTATTTTAGATAATGATTGGTTATATTATATAGATACATTTAAACTTGATTCTTATGCTTTAGAACAAAGAATTTTAGATGCTAATGAAATACAAGCATTTAGACACAAAGCAGCTTTGAATCAAACGAAAACTGTTTTAGTTAAAAAAGGTTTTGATTATGTTATTGCAAGATCAATTTCAACTAGTTCAAATGATTCAAAAATTGTTGAAAATAATGTATATGCCTATAATTGGAAACAAAATATAATACAATTAACAAATAGTATTCTTGGTATTTCAAAAAAAGCACAAAAAGAAGCTCAAGATAAAATAAATTTAGAAGAGCAAAAAGAAAGAATAAGAAAAAAATTGAATAAAAAGAGACAAATATAATGTTTTTAGTTACCACAAAAAAAGAGATGCAAGACAAAGGCTGGGATCAGCTTGATATTATTCTAGTTTCAGGCGATGCTTATATTGATTCACCTTTTATAGGAGTTGCTACTGTTGGACGAATTTTAGAAAAACTTGGTTATAAAGTTGGAATAATAGGTCAACCTGATTTAAAAAATGAAGATATAAAAAGATTAGGTGAGCCAAAACTTTACTGGGGTGTTAGTGGCGGTAGTATTGATTCTATGGTTTCAAACTATACAGCAACAAAGAAGTTTAGAAATACTGATGATTATACTCCAGGTGGGGTAAATGATAAAAGACCAGATCGTGCTACCTTAGTTTATACAAACTTAGTTAGAAGACATTATAAAGATACTGTTCCTATTGTATTAGGTGGAATTGAAGCCTCTTTACGAAGAGTTACTCATTATGATTATTGGAGCAATAAACTAAGAAAACCAATTTTATTTGATGCAAAAGCAGATTATTTAATATATGGTATGGGTGAAATTGCTATTGAAGAATTTTCAGCAGCACTTAGAGATAATACAGATCCTAAAATTATTAGAGGTGTTTCTTATATTTCAAAAGAAGCAGTACCTTCTTATATCCAAATGCCTTCTCATCAAGATTGTTTAGATGATAAAGAAAAATATATTGATTTATTTGATATCTTTTATGATAATAATGACCCAATTTCAGCAAAAGGAATTTATCAAAAAGTAGATACAAGATATTTAATTCAAAATCCTCCTTGTGATTATTTAGATGAAAGTGAGATGGATGAAATAGCATCTTTACCTTTTACAAGAGAGTTGCATCCTTTTCATGCACCCCAAGGAAAGGTAAAATGTTTAGAAACTATTAAGTTTTCAATACAAACTCATCATGGCTGTTGGGGTGAGTGTAATTTCTGTGCTATTGGAGTTCATCAAGGACGAACAATAAGAACTAGAAGTGAAGAAAATATTTTAAAAGAAGCTAAAGAATTTACTACTTATAAAGATTTTAAAGGAATTATCTCTGATGTTGGTGGGCCAACGGCAAACATGTATGGTTATGAATGTGGTAAAAAACTTAAAAAAGGTACCTGTGATCATATGCGTTGTGTAGATTTTGAGCGACTTTGTAAGGTTATGAAAGTTGATCATTCAAGGCATTTAAAACTTTTAAGATCTGTTAGAAGTATAAAAGGTGTTAGAAAGGCTTTTGTAGCTTCTGGTTTGCGATATGATTTTATAGCAGCTGATAAAAAATATGGTTATGAGTATTTAAAAGAGTTAGTAAATCATCATATCTCAGGTCAAATGAAAGTAGCCCCTGAACATACCTCTGATAGGGTATTAGATTTAATGGGAAAACCAGGAAAAGAGCCTTTAATTGAATTTAAAAAAATGTATGATAAGTTAAATAAAGAAGCTGGTAAAAAGCAGTTTTTAACATATTATTTAATTGCCGCACATCCAGGTTGTGAAGAAAAAGATATGCATGAGTTAAAACAATTTACAACACATGAACTTAAAATGAATCCAGAACAAGCTCAAGTATTTACTCCAACTCCAAGTACTTATTCTGCTGTTATGTATTATACAGAGCTTGATCCAAAAACTAGAAAAAAAATATTTGTTGAAAAAGATACTAAAAGAAAAGAAAAACAAAAAGCTATAGTTATTGATAAAAAATATTCACAAAGACGAAAAACTGGCTCTGCTGGCATGCAATCTTAAGTTTTGTAGAATAAAAGTGAGTTTTAGCTATAATGTTTTTTTTTAAATAATATAAAAAATTGATAAGGAAAACTATGAAAAAATTATTTTTAATTATTGGAGCTCCTGGTTCTGGTAAAACAACTGATGCTGAGTTAATTGCGCAAAAGCATGAAAATATTACTCATTATTCAACAGGCGATATGTTCAGAGCTGAAGTAGCAAGTGGAAGCGAAAGAGGCGTTTTAATTAATTCTTTTGTATCAAAAGGTAATTTAGTTCCTATTGAAATAGTTATTGAAACTATAGTAACTGCTATTAAAAATGCACCAACTGCTATTGTTATAATTGATGGTTATCCAAGATCAGGTGAGCAAATGAATGAACTTGATAAATACTTAGAAACAGAAAACGAAGTTGAACTAGTTAATGTTATAGAAGTTAAAGTTTCAAAAGAAGTTGCATGTGAAAGAGTTTTAGGACGAGCAAGAGGTGATGATGATAATGTTGAAGTATTTAATAATAGAATGAATGTATATACTGAACCTTTAAAAGAAATACAAGCTTTTTATACAGCTAAAAATATTTTAGAAGAAATTAATGGTGAAAGAACTATTGAAGAAATTGTTTCTGAAATGGATGCTTTTATTCAAAGTAAAATATAAACTATATTAGTATATAATAAATAAGAAGATGGCTTTAAAAAGCCATTTTTTTTGAAAAAAAAGTAAAAACTTATAATTATTAAAATATAATTATTAAAATTATCTTACTGCAAACCCTATAAAATCACTATTTCTGAATACTTATTCAAACAAAAATAAATTATTAATTTGATATAAATCAAACTTATATCTTTTAAAGTATGCTAAAATTTCCTTATATATATTAAAAGGTTTAAAGATGTTAAAAAATTTATCAATTAGAAATAAAGTATTATTGTTATTATTAATTCCCAGTATTTTTTTATTGTTAGTATCATATAAGTCAATTTTAGGTGATTATAAAAATGTAAAAGCTCTAAATTCTTTAGATATTGGAGTTGTTTTATCAACAAAAATATCTTCACTTATTCACGAAACACAAAAAGAGAGAGGAGCAACAGCTGGTTTTCTAGGCTCTAAAGGAAGAAAATTTTATGATAAGCTTCCAAAACAAAGACTTCTTACAAATAAAAAACTAGAACTTTTAAATAAATTTTTATCAATAAATGATATTTCAAAAGTTTCACAAAATACAAAAAATTCACTTTTATTAGCATTAGATGATATGAAAAAGATTAATACAGTAAGAATTAAGGTTACAGCTTTAAATATGCCAATATCAGAAGCACTCTCTTATTATACAAAAATGAATGCAAAGTTTTTACATGTAGTAATAGAAGTTGCAAAAATATCAAAATCACCTACAATAACTAAACAACTAGTTGCTTATTCAAATTTTTTATTAAGTAAAGAAAGAGCTGGAATTGAAAGAGCTGTTGGTTCTAATACCCTAGCTAGAGACTCTTTTGCTAAGGGAATGAAAATTAAATTTAACAATTTAATTGCTGCTCAAAATTCATTTATGAATAACTTTTTGCAATATGCCTCAAAAGATGCTAAAAGATTTTACTTAAATACTTTAAAAGGTAAAGAAGTGCAAGAAGTAAGTTTAATTAGAAAAACTCTTTTATCTTCTGATTTAAAGTTTAGTTTAATTTCTGAGATGAAACAAGTTATTGGTTATGGCGGTTTAATACATAATTTTAAAAACTATATTATTAGAGGTGATAAAAAATATATTAGTAGAATAAGTAAACAACAAGAGCATTTAAATATTTTAATAAAAAAATACAAAAATGATTTTGTTCTAAGTTCAAAAGAAAAAACTTTATTAGCTGATATATCTTTGGTATTTGAAAAATATAAACAAGCTTTAACCCTTGCCATTAGATTAAAAAATGAAAATTCTAGTATAGAAGAAATAGACTCTTTAATAAGTATAAACGACAAACCAGCAGTTAAAGCTTTGGATATATTAAACAATTCCTTGTTTTGCGTCGATTCAGTATACTGGTTTAATAAAATTACATATAAAATCAATTTACTTAAAAAAATTGATGATTATTTATCAAAAGAATTATTAGCAACAATAAATGCAGAATTATCTTCTTCAAATAATAACTTCAATACCGTTTTATACTCTACTCTTTTGGCTATTTTAATTGTTGGAATTTTGGGATTCTTAGCTATTGTTTCTATAAGTAAATCAATAAATACCTTTTCAAAAGGTTTAGAATCTTTTTTTCAATATCTAAATAAAGAAACGTCCTATTCTGCCTTATTAGATGATAGCAGTTTAGACGAAATAGGAAAAATGGCAAAAGTAGTAAATGTAAATATAAAAAAAATACAAATATCAGTAGAAGAAGAAAAAGATGTTATAAGTAAAACTATTATTTTATTAAAAGACTTTGAAGAAGGAGACCTGTCTCAAAGAATTAATGTAAAAACTTCAAATACTGCCTTACAAGAGTTAACAAATCTTTTAAATAAGATGGCAAATAATTTTGAAAAAAATATAGATAATGTTTTATTAGTTTTAGAATCGTATACAAATTATGATTATAGAAATAAAATTGATTCAAAAGGAACAAAAGCACATTTAGAAAAATTATCACTAGGTGTTAACTCTTTAGGTGATTCTATTACCCAAATGCTTACGTACAATAAAAGAATAGGATTAACATTAGATTCTTCTT
The DNA here is from genome assembly GCA_965224485.1 of Arcobacteraceae bacterium. Lineage (GTDB taxonomy): Bacteria > Campylobacterota > Campylobacteria > Campylobacterales > Arcobacteraceae > NORP36. The sequence goes on from CBDCZH010000010.1 coordinate 345,071, forward strand.
CTATTACACTTTTAAATAATGTACAAATTCTTAATAAATCATCAAATGAAGCAGCAAGTTCCTTAGAAGAAACAGCAGCTGCCCTAGAAGAAATTACAAGTACTATTGTAAATAATACAGAATCAATTTCTTCTATGAGCACTTATGCTAGTTTATTAAGTGAATCAACAACATTAGGACAAAACCTAGCAAATAAAACTAGTAAATCAATGGATGAAATAAATGAACAAGTATCTGATATAAATGATGCAATTTCAGTAATTGACCAAATTGCTTTCCAAACTAATATTTTATCTTTAAACGCAGCAGTTGAAGCAGCAACAGCAGGTGAAGCTGGAAAAGGTTTCGCAGTAGTTGCCCAAGAAGTAAGAAACTTGGCATCAAGAAGTGCACAAGCAGCAAAAGAGATAAAAGACTTAGTACAAAATGCAAATATAAAAGCAAGTGAAGGAAAACAAATAGCCTCTTCTATGATAGAAGGTTATTCAAGTTTAAATGAAAATATAATTAAAACTATTGATTTAATAAAAGATGTCGAAACATCTTCTAAAGAGCAAAGAGCTGGAATTGAGCAAATAAATGATGCTGTTTGTAAACAAGATGAGCAAACACAAAATATTGCGAGTGCTGCTAATGAAACTTATGATATAGCTATTAATACATCTCATATTGCTAAAAAAATTGTGCAAAGTGTAAATGATAAAGAGTTTTTAGGTAAAGATGAAATTATAGATAGACGTTTAAAAAATATGAATTTAGGTTATAAAGGTGAGGAAAAAAGAGATGCTGAAAAACATTTAAAAGATAAATAGTTTTATATTATTATATACTAGTATTAAAGATTGAAAACTAGTATATAATACTTATGGTTTATTATAAAAGTTAAACTTCCAACCTTTGTCTTCTTTATAGTTTCCTAAATTAAAATCTTTCCAGACTTTTAAACATATTTTATTTTTTTTATTTTTACCATCAAGAGCAAATGCATGAGCACGACCAAAATTTGTCCATACACCTTTTCCAGATGCATACATAAAGGCTAAATTACATTGGGCTGGAACAAACTGTTGTTTAGAAGCTTTTTCATACCACATAACAGCTTTTTTATAATCTTTGCTTAGTTTTCCTACTCCAAAGCTTAAAAACATTCCCACTCTGTTTTGAGCAGGAGCATAACCTTCTTGTGCAAGGCCTTCAAAAATCTTATATGCAAGAGTATAATTTAAAAAACCAGATTTTTTATTTGAATATAAAACTCCTAAATTATAAAAAGCTTTAATATGACCTAATCTTGAAGCCTCTTGAAAATACTCTTTTGCTTTTGTATAATCTTTTTTTACGAAAATACCTTTATAATAAAAAGAGCCTAGTTTAAATAAAGCAGTTTCATTTTTTCTTTGTGCTGCTTTTTTATAAAACTCATAAGCTTTTTTCATATTATTGTTTTTTTGAGCTTCTTGTGCTATATCTAATGGTGATGAATAAGCAATAGTAAATAAAATTAAAAAGTACATGAAAATTTTCATATTATTTCTCTTTTTATATTTTTGTTTAAAAGACTTGTTATTTCATAAGAAATAGTATTATGTATTTTTGCTAATACTTTAACATCATTAAAAATACAAATTTCTTCTTCTTGTGAGTTAATACATATATAATCCATAGATACATTTCCTAAAAGATTAAATCCCTTAGGTGTTTTATATTCTGTTTGTTTTGGCATTCTTAAAAAACCATCTGCATAACCAATATCATATGAAGAGATTAATGAATCTTTTTTAAGTTCATAAGAAGATGAGTATCCAATTCTAGCTCCAGCTTTTAATTCTCTACTTGCAACTTTTTTAGCCCATAAAGATAAAACTGGTTTAAAATCTAATTCTCCAAAAACTTCATGGTTTTCTAAATATCCATATTGTGCTATTCCCACTCTTGCATAATATTCATTAAAATTCTTAGTTCTAAATAAAGCAGAAGAATTACATGAATGAAAGTCTGGAATGACCAAATTAAGTTGTTCACATAGTGTAATTGCTTCTTTTTTAAGATGCCCAAAAATACGGCTTTGATAATAGAAATCAGTTTTGATTTGATCTGCACTACGGTGGTGAGTAAAGATAGCTCTTAAGTTCAAATTCTGCTTAGAGATACGATAAATAGCCTCTTCTAGCTCATTTACTTGTATACCATTTCTATGCATTCCAGTATCCACTTTTAAGTGGATATTCGTGTTCTTGGGAGTTTCTTCTATATCTTCAAGTTTGTTTATTGTGATGTGAAAAGTATGTGAATAAGTCTTCTTTTTCTCATTAGCTAGAATTAAGATTTCATCAAATAATTTTTCAATTACTTTAGCTTCTTCTATATTTCTAACAACTGCTTTTTTAATACCATACTCGTTTGCTAAAGATGCTATTTCAAAAAGCCCATGACCATAAGCATTGTCTTTTAATACAACAGCAATTTTATCTTTTGATTTTGTTTGTTTGCAGATGATATCTAAGTTATGAAAATAATTTTTCTTACTAATTAAGATTCTTGACAATTTTATATACCTTGATAATTATTATATTTGTTTGAAATGATTAAAAATAAGGATACTATCTTTTTCATTTAAAACTTCTTGCAAGTTTGTGCTTTTAGCACTTTTAATATTTTCAAAAGTTCCGAAATATGAGAGTAGTTTTTTAATTTTTGCTGGACCAATTCCATTTATTTCTAAGAGTGAAATTTGTTTATCTTCTGCTCTTTTTTGTTTTTTGTGATAGTTTATAACAAATCTATGTGATTCATCTCTTTGTCTTTGAATAAATTGCAAACGTTTATCACTTGGTTCTAGGCGGAACTCTTTATAAACATCATTTTGCTTATAGTGTAAAATATCCCTAGCACTTCCTTTTGCTCTATGTGCTTTAGCATCAATTTTTTCTTTTGCAATTGCTATTATTTCTAAGTTAACCCCATGTGAGTTAATAATATCAAAAGCTAGTTTTAGTAAAGTCCTTCCTCCATCTAAAATCCATAAATCAGGAGCTTGATTCTTTTCAAAACTAGCAACTCTTTTTAATAACATTTCAGACATTTGATGGTATTCATCTCTTGAGTCTAAATTATAATGTCTATAATCTTTTTTTACAAAACCATCTTCCCATACAACCATAGCACCAACTGTTGCTTGTCCCATTAGATGTGAGTTATCAAAACTTTCAATTCTAAGAGGAAGAGTATTTAAGGTAAAAAGTTCTTGTATTTGCTCATAAATACTGTTACTTTCGCTGCTTTGTTGTAATCGTAATAATTCATGACAATTATTTATAGCAATATCTAAGAGTTTCTTTTTCTTATCTTTTAAAGGTTTAACTATAGGAATCTTTTTATTAAACTTAGCTTTTAAAAAGTTTTCTAATTCTTCTTTTTCCTCAAGATCAAGGGCCACTATTATCTCTTTTGGTAATAAAGGTATATCATTATCATAATAATTAATAATTGCTCTAGAATATGCTTCATTTAAATCAATATTGCTAGTTTCTTCTTCAAAATCAAGTTTTAGAAAATTATGAGTTGATGAAGCTATTTTCCCTTCTCTTATAAACATTCTAACTAATACAGCTTTTTTAGCAGAAGCTTGAATCACAAATAAATCTAAATTATCACTACTTGCTAAATCAATTCCACTTTGTATTTGTGATTTATGAATTGTTTTAATTCTATCTCTTAGTTTCAAAGCATCTTCAAAACGAAAATCATCTGAGTATTCTTTCATTCTCTCTTTTAGTTTTATAATTAGTTTCTTTTTATTATAAATATATCCCAAAGCTTCTTCTATTAACAAAGCATAATCTTCTTGCGTGATTTTATCTTCACAAGGAGCATGACATCTATTTATTTGATAAAACAAACAGGCCTTGCCACCTTTTAAACAAGATTTTTTCTGAACAAGTTTAACTATTTCATAAATGCTATCTAACATATCTCTAGCACCTATTGAATATGGTCCAAAGTATTTAATCTTTTTATCTTTAAAAACTCTTCTAGTAATCTCTAAGCGCGGAAATAATTCATTGTAATCAATCATAATATAAGGATAAGTTTTATCATCACGTAATAATATATTGTATTTTGGTTTTAACTGTTTAATAAGTGAGTTTTCTAAAATTAAAGCATCATTCTCATTTGGAACAACAATCCACTCTAAAGAGTAAACTTGAGAAATCATTTTATAAATTCTAGCTCCAAGTTTATCAGCAGGTGCTAAAATGGGTGTAAATTTAAAATAAGATTTAACACGGTTTTTTAAAACCTTAGCTTTTCCAATATATAAGAGTTTCCCAGTTTTATCAAAGTATTGGTAAACGCCAGCGGATAAGGGTAGTTGTTTTAATTTATCTTCTAGATTCATATTCATATGGGATTATACCAAACCTTTGTAAAGGTGCATCTTTTGTCCTCTATCTGCGTTGGAGTAAAATTCTGCTTGGTCACATACTATATGTATGCTCCCGTCACAAAAATTTACTCCGCCTTGATATAGAACAAAACCTACACTTTTACAAAGGTTTTAGTGATAGGTGCCCATTGGAAGTTCTTTTGCTAGTATATTTTGCTGTAAGAATAATTGATTTTTAAATATTATTGTCATTTCTTTTAGTAAAATAATATCATTATGAGTTAAGTATTCTGGTATACGTCTTTTAAAAGGTAAAGAAAGATTTGTATCAAGTTTTATAATATGAATAGTTGGAGTATACGCTTTAATATCAGAATGAGCAATAAGTTCATTTCTTAAATCATTTAGTTTGGAATGTAAGTTTTTTGGCATAAAGAAAATTGTTTTAATATATCTTTTATTTTTAAATTCTTATCTATATATGTTCTATTATATGAGATGATAATTGATTCATGTAAGGCTCGTTGAATTATTAGGTTATTTGTATTTTCTAATTCATTAAGATATTCTATTGTTGTTGATATGTCATCTAAAGATAAAGTAATTCGTTTTAAACGTTTAATAAAGTTATTTATTTGTTTTTGATTCATAAATTATTATACAAAAGTATTCATTTTATGTAAGTTAGTATTATAATAATAGTAATTTATTTTGTTGCTCTAAATCTATAAACCAAAGTTTGCATAATATTTTGTATATTTTTATATATGTATTTAGTTTTTTTATATCTTTTGTTTTTACTTTTTTATTGTAAGTTTTTATTAAAATATTTTTTTGTTTTTTGTTTAGTTTAAACTCATGTGCTATTGTAGCAAGGTCGAAGTATTTGTCATTTACTCCTGCGTATTCGAAGTCTATGAATTTTATTGTTTTTTTGTGAAATAGAATGTTTTTTGGGTTTAAATCATGATGTGTTGTTACTAGGTTTATTTTATAGTTTTTTAGTTTTTTTATTTCTTGTTTTAAGATTTTTATTAGAATTTTTGATTTTTGATTTTTTAAAGATCTTTTATAATATTTTAAATCTTTTTTTAAATCATAAGCTCTTACCTTTGATTTAATTTTATGTAGTTTTTTTATATTTTTTACTAGTTTCTTTAGTTCTTTATTTTTTAATTTATTTTTATGTTTACCTTCTAAATACGTACAAACCATAAATTTTTTTGTTAAAAGTAAGGGAGCTGCAGCTAGGTTTTTTCTAGCTGCTTTTTTTTGAGTTTCATATTCAAACTCTCTACTTATATTAACGCTGTTATTATTTTTAAATACTCTTATTAAATACTTTTTATTTTTGCTTTTTAATAAATAGTTTGTATTACAAAAACCTTGTTCTTTTAAGAGTTCAAGTTTAAGTAGTTTTATATTTTTAAAAAGTTTATATTTTTTAAGAGTTTTAATAGTCATTTATAAAACAGCTCTTTCATTCATTAGCTCTTTTTTCCAAGACATATAAGCTACCAGTGCTAAGATAGTATATAGTACAAATAAGATGGCAGTTAAATAAAAACCTTTTTGTATGTAGATGTATATAGATACAGCATCAATAACAATCCAATAAAGCCAGTTCTCAATAACTTTTTTTGTTAGCATATATGTAGCAAAAATAGCAAATACTGTTGTAAAAGAGTCCATATAAGCAAAATCTGCTTTAGTATAATTACTCATAATATAACCCAAAACTAAAGAAAGAATTGTAAGACTTATAATAATGAGTATATTTTTTTTAATAGTATAAGTACTTATGTTTAACTCTTCATTTTCTTTAAGTGCATTTGTATACTTCCAAGAGTACCAACCATATACTGCCATTAGTAAATAATAAGCATTTAAAAATGAGTCCATTAATAAAGAAGCATCAAAAAATAAAATTGCATAAATTAATGTTGAGAAGAAAGCAGCCACCCAACACCAAAGTGATTGTTTAATTGCTAGAATGATATAAGCTAAAGATAAAACCATAGCCAAAGCTTCATATGAGCTCATGATATTTATAGTTGAGTTAATAGTATCTAATATGTTTTGCATATAATTTTTTGCCTTGAAATTTAAATTATTGCAATAATAGCTAAAGAATCTAAAAGAAAAATATATATTTTTCTTTTAAAATAAATCAAAGTTTATATGAATTTAGTTAGACTCTTTTTAAATTTATTTAAGGGTTTATATGCCAGGAAGATTAGCTATATTTGATGATAGTGATTTTAAAAAAGATTTAGAAAATATATTTATTTCTTTTAATGATGAGGTTCTAAGTTTAAAACCCTCATATAATGTAGCACCAACAAATCAAATACCAGTTTTTTTAAACTCAAGAAAATATACCCTTGCAAGTTTTGGTTTAATTGCTTCATATGCAAAAAATGATAAAACTATTAATATTAACGCAAGATGTGAAACAATTTTTGAAAAAGTCACTTTTAGAGAGTGTTTTAAAAATAAAAGGTGTTTGATTCCTATAAATGGCTTTTATGAATGGAAAACACAAAATAAACAAAAACAAGCATTTCTTATATCTCCTTTGAAAAATAAGTATTTAGCCCTTGCAGGTATTTATGAATATTGGTTTGATATGAAAAAAAATAAAAATATTTTAAGTGTAGCTCTTATAACAACTAATCCAAATGAACTTGTTTCTACAATTCACGATAGAATGCCTGTGATTTTAGAGCAAAAAGATTATAAAATGTATTTAGATGAGAATAGTTCTTTAAGTGATCTTAATTCAGTGTTAAAACCATGCTCTAGTGATATTCTACAAACAAAAGAGTTAAGCTCTTATGTAAATAGTGTTAAAAATAACTCTAAAAAATGTTTAGAAGATAAAGAAAGTGAAAGTAAAGAATATAAAACTCTTTTTGACTTCTAAACTCTTAGAAGTCAAGAGTAATTTTAAAACAAGAACCATCCTTTATATTAGAAACTTCAATTTTCCCATTACAATGTTTTTCTATAATTGTTTTACAAATATAAAGTCCTAAACCTGTTCCATTAAGATCTTTTTTTGTTGAGAAATATGGTTCAAATATTTTATTTTTTATTTTTTCATCTATTCCATTTGCATTATCTTTGATATAAATTATTTGAGAAGTTTCATTTTGTTCAAAATTGATGTTTATTTTTTGATTTTTGATTTCTCTTTGTCTTAAGGCATCTTTTGCATTATTTAAAATATTTAAAATAACTTGTAATAGCATATTCTTACAAAGTAGTATTTCTTCTAGTTCTAAATCTTCTTGTAGTTCTATATTAATTTCATCATTATTAAGGGAAGGGTTTACTATATTAATAGCTTGCTTACTTAAATTTTGTAAATTTACAAACTCTTTAGTTTTATTTTGCTGTAAAAAACCAGTAAAATCATCAATCGTTTTAGACATATACTGAACATAGTTATTTATCTCATTTATTTTTGTTTTAAAACTTGGAATATCTACATTTTTCATAGCTATTTTTAAATTTAAATTTGCAACAACCGCTGATACTCTTGTAAGAGGTTGTTTCCATTGATGAGAAATCATAGATATGATTTCCCCCATAGCGGCTAGTCTTGACTGAGTAAGAAGCATTTTCTCTTTTTTCTTTAATTCACTTAGGTCAACAATTGAAACCATTTTGAAATCTTTTGCTTTTATTTTTATATCTTTTATTTGAATAATAGCGGGAATTATATTTATATTTTTTGATAAAAGAGAAATTTCTTTAAAAGTATTGTGATTATACTCTATGAATTTTTCTTTTGAAGAAGGCAGTAAACAACCACTTGCAAGATTTCCTATGATTTCATCTTTTGAATCATATTCTAAGATTTTTAAAAAAGAATTATTTGCATTAACAATGAAACCATCTTTAATTATAATAATACCTTCAATAGTAGCATTAAGTATAATATTAATTTCATCAAAAAAATCATCTCGAATATTTTGCATAATAATCCTTATTAGTAATAGAGATAAAATAATAACCAATATAGTATAATTTTATTATTAAAAAGTTTGGAGTTATTATGCTTGATTATATATTATTAGAAAAGTATGCAAAAGATATAAAAGTTTTATTTGTTGAAGATGATGAAGCTATTAGAAAAGAAGTAAAAGAACTTCTATTAAATATCTTCCCAAGTGTAGATACATCCCCTGATGGTAGAGATGCTTATGAAAAATATATAAATTATTATAAAAATAATCAAAAAAACTATGAACTTATAATTACTGATATTAAAATGCCAAACTTAGATGGTGTTTCTTTAAGTGAAAAAATATTTGAACATAATGAAGAACAAGAGCTAATAGTTCTTTCTGCCCATAATGATTCAAAATATTTACTTAGATTAATTAATTTAGGAATTTCTCAATTTATAAGTAAACCAATAGAAATAGAAAAATTTATATCTGTTATTTATATTATTTGCGAAAGAATATTTTTAAAACAAAACCAAGGAAAAGAAAAAGAGTCTGTTCTAATAACTCTAAGTACTAAACTAGTTTGGAATAAAGTAACAAAAAAGCTATATGAAGATGAAACTGCAATAAAACTTACAAAGAAAGAACTTTTGTTAATTGAGCTCTTAATAAAAGAAGGAAAAACATATACAATTGAAGAAATAATAAAAATTTTATGGTATGATGACGATGAAACAACGCCAGATTCAAAAAATTTAAAAAATATAATTTCTAGACTTCGTAAAAAAATTCCAGATTTACTTATAGAAAATGTTTATGGTTTTGGATATAGATTAAATCTGTATACCTAAACTCTTATAAATGATACTTTCTTATGACTTTGTATGGCTATACTTTAATTATAAGGAGTAAATGATGAAACTATTAACATTTTTTATTTTTATTACTTTTATTTTTACTTTCCAAGCTTGTTCAAAATCAAGTGACCCGGATTATATGAAAAAAGAGTGTAAAGAAAAAGGTCTTACATATACAAAGAGAAATATCTTAAATTATAGAACAGGTGAATACGAAATGAGAAGTCTTTGTGTCTCTAAATAAAACTAAGTCTATTTTTAGCTATTTCATTTCGTAGTGTCAACTTTACCTCAATAGTATAAACAAACCTTCTTCTTTCTCTAAATTACATAAAAACAATCTTTTTTCTTGGAATTTTATAAAAAAAAGTATTTTATCTTTACTATATTGCAAACATTTAGCATAAGTTTTATAAAATAAAAAATACAAAGGTAAATAATGATTGATAATGAAATATTAGAAGAAATAAGTGCAACTTATATAAATCATACAGATTTTAATAAAATAATCAAAGATATAAAAGAAGATATAAATATCAATTTTTGGGCAGATAAGTTTTGTAGTGAAAGTTTTTATGCAAACCTTGATTTAGCACAAAGTATGTTTGAATACTCTTTACAAAAATGTGAAGACTTTAGAGCTTATAAAGAATTAGCTTTTGTTGTTGGTAACTCAAATGCTTACAATGATAAACAATGGGCTAGAAAACTTTTAAATACATCAATTGTGCAAATAACATCTTTAAGAGACTTAAGAGTTTTAGCAGATGAACTATCTTGTGAAAACTTAGGTTTTTATGATAGAGAAATGGCAAGTTCATTATATAAAGAAGCTATTGAGAAATCAAACAGTGCTTATGAGTTTTATTGTATTGCAGAATCTTTAGCAAATATAAATTTATTAGATGATGAAACTTGGGCTAGAGAAATATTTTTAAAAGCAGTAGAAGTTTCACAAAATTCTGATGAACTTACTTATATAGCTGATTGTGTAGCTGATGAAGATGGTTTAAATGATGAAGAATGGGCCCAAGAGTTATATAAAATAGCTCTAGAATTTGATGGAAGTTGCGAATAAAATGTCTGTTGCTATTATTTGTTCAGGAGGAGATTGCGCTGGAATGAATCCTGCTTTAAAAACTTTTGTAGAAATTCTTAGCTTAAAAAAAATAAAAGCATATTTTATATATGAGGGTTATGAGGGTTTAATAAATAATAATATAAAAGAAGCTACATATAAAGACGTAAGTAGAATATCCCATCTTGGTGGAACAATAATAAGAACCTCTCGTTCAAAGAGATTTTTTGAATATGAATATAGACAAGAAGCTTATAATAATTTAAAAAAATTAAATATTTCTAAACTTATAGTTTTAGGAGGAGATGGTTCTTTTAACGCAATGAGTGTTTTTTGTAAAGAGTTTGATATTTCTTTTGTAGGAGTACCAAGTACTATTGATAATGATATTTATAAAAGTGATTATTCTTTAGGTGTAGATACTTGCTTAAATGTAATCAGAAGAGCTTTAGATGATATAGCTGATACTTCTTCTTCTTTTGCAAGAGCTTTTGTGGTAGAAACTATGGGAAGAGATTGTGGTTATTTAGCTTTAATTTCTTCTTTAAGTTCAGGGGCTGAAATATGTATTATTCCAGAAATAAAACCTAATTTTACTAAAATTGAAAAACGATTAAAAGAAGAAGTTAAAAATGGAAGAACATATATCTTAGCTATAGTATCTGAGGGCTCACATTGTACAAAAGAGCTTGCTAGTTTTTTAGAAGACAAAATAAAACTAGAAGCTAGAATTTTAAACCTAGGTCATATACAAAGAGGTGGAAACCCAAGTGTAAAAGATAGGTTAATGGCTTATGAATTTATCAATGAAGCATTAAAGGTAATTTTAGGTGCTAAAAAAGTTCAAGGTATTATTATCTCAAAAGACACAAGATTTGAGTTTTTGCCTATAAAAGAGTTTATAAACAATAAACATGAAATAAAAAAAGAACTTTTAGCCTATGTTCATAGATTATCACACTAACTTAAGTTTAATATAATTAAATCTTTTGTACATTACAAATACTAGAATATATAGGAAAAATATGAATATAGTTAGACAAGAAATTTATATAGCAAGAAAAGCAAAAAATAAAGAATTGCAAGTTCTTTTATCAAAATTAGTATTGGCAAGTTTATCGTTTGAATCATGTATCTGTTTTGAGATGTATCAAAGTGATGATGATATTAATGAGTTTTTAGTTTATTCAGAGTTTAAAGATGATAAAGCTATGAAAGAACATATCAAATTAGTCCAAGATAAAATATTTAATAACTCTTTTGACGAGTTAGTATTAAAAAAAGAGCTTTTACCAAATTTTGACTAAAGTTTAGGAAAATTTAATAGCTCTTAATATAAGAAGTTGGTTTTGCCAATTACAATATCATTTGTATTTACAAACCTATCACATTTAACTCCATTTAGGTTTTTACAAATATTACTCCATTTTAAACTATGTCCTGCTTTTGATGAGGTGAAATCTTTAAAAATAAACATCAAAGCATGAGCATATTCATGTGGCATAACATCTTTAATCATATACTCACTACTTTCTTGAAATCTTTTTTTATTTAAAAATATTGCAATTTTACCTTTTTTATCAATTGTTGCCATTCCAAAGAGTGAAGACTTCAATTTATTACTTATAATAATAGGAATATTTTTTCTTATATCATATTTTTCATATGCAAGATTTCTTAATTCTATTGTTTTTGCTCTAATTTCTTTTTTAAGTTTTAGTGATAAATCATTATTTTTAAAAGTATAATTCTTGTATAAGGAAAAAACTAAAAATATAGAAGAAGAAAATATTAAAAGAATAAAGAAAAATTTTAATTTTTTTATAAACAAGTTACATCCAATCTAAGTGCAGTCTAGTTTCACGCTATTTTTAATACAACTAAGCTAATTTTATCACAATATCATATGAATATCACCTCTTCTTACTAGAATCAAATTATATAAAAAAATTAGGAGAAAATATGGATATTAGTCTACAAGCATTTTATGCTGCTTTACCAATATTTGTCGCAGCGGTACTTTTAGTAGGTCTTAAAATACCTGCAAAAAAAGCAATGCCAGTTGTTTATTTAGTTACATCACTTGTGGCTTATTTAGTTTGGGAAGTTTCTTTTAATAGAATTCTAGCTTCATCTATTCAAGGTCTTCTTATTACAGTTGCAGTTTTATGGATTATATTTGGAGCTATTTTGCTTTTAAATACATTAAAACACTCAGGTGCAATTGCTGTAATTAGACAAGGTTTTAATAATGTTAGTCCTGATAGAAGAGTTCAAGTTATTATAGTAGCTTGGTTATTTGGATCATTTATTGAAGGTGCTTCTGGTTTTGGAACACCTGCTGCAATAGCAGCTCCTTTAATGGTTGCAATTGGTTTTCCAGCAATGGCTGCTGTTATGATTGGAATGATGATTCAATCAACACCTGTATCTTTTGGTGCAGTTGGAACTCCAATTTTAATAGGAGTTAATAAGGGTTTAGATTCTCAAGGTATTGGTGAAACTCTTAGTTCACTTGGTTCTTCATGGGATATTTATTTACAAATTATTACTTCAGAAGTTGCAATTGTTCATGCTGTTGTAGGAACATTTATACCTTTATTTATGATTGTTATGATGACTAGATTCTTTGGTCAAAATAGATCCTGGAGCGAAGGTTTATCTATTATTCCTTTTGCTATTTTTGCAGGACTTGCTTTTACTATTCCTTATGCTTTAACGGGTATTTTTTTAGGAGCTGAGTTTCCTTCTTTAATAGGAGCACTTGTAGGTTTACCTCTTGTGACTTTTGCTGCTAAAAAAGGTTTTTTAATTCCTAAAGATATTTGGGATTTTGCACCAAAAGAAAAATGGCCTCTTCATTGGGTTAGTAAGTTTGAGCTTAAGCTAGATTCTTTAAGCTCTAAAGTTCCTATGTCTTTAAGTAAAGCTTGGCTTCCTTATGTTTTAGTTGCTGTTATCTTGGTAATTACAAGAGTTTGGGATCAGGCAAATGCTTTTGTTAAATCTTGGGTAATTCCATTTAAAGATATTTTAGGGGAGGGTGTTTCTTATACTATTACTCCTTTATATCTTCCAGGTGGTATTTTAGTATTTGTAGTTCTTTTAACATATTTTATTCACTCTATGAAGTTTTTTGAAATAAAAGAAGCCATAAGTGAATCTTCAAAAGTTATGTTAGGAGCAGGGTTTGTTCTTGTTTTTACAATTCCACTAGTTAGAATTTTAATTAACTCAGGAATAAATGATGCAGGTTTAGACTCTATGCCTGTAGCAATGGCTAATTATGTTGCTGCTTCTGTTGGTGATATTTATCCACTATTTGCTCCTTTTGTTGGTGCCCTTGGCGCATTTATAGCTGGAAGTAATACTGTATCAAATATGATGTTATCTCAGTACCAGTTTGGTGTTGCTGATGCGCTTGGACTTTCAACTGCGTTTATGGTTGCACTTCAAGCAGTAGGAGCTGCTGCTGGAAATATGATTGCTATTCATAATGTAGTTGCCGCATCTGCAACTGTTGGTTTATTAGATCAAGAAGGACAAACATTAAGAAGAACAATAATTCCAACAATTTATTATTGTTTCTTTGCTGGAGTTATTGGTTTAATTGGTATGTATTTTATACCTTTAATAGATCCTTTAATGAAATAAAGCATATAAAGAGAAGATTTTCTTCTCTTTATATTATAAATAACTTAATAATAAAAGTTATTTTAAAATATATTATTAGCTAATGTAAAATCTTGTATAATTTTTTATCTGTATAGATAAAAGGTTTTGTTATGAATGGTACTATTGGCATTTCAGTACAAACAAAGTATATTGTTGTAGTTATCATTACAATTTTATTCTTATCAATTGCAACCTTAATTGGTTCAATTCTCACAATAAATAAAATTTCACAAGATAATATAAATAATTATAAAAATGATGTATATTTAAAAACTCAAAAAGAGCTTGCTAACTATGTACAAGTAACTTTACACACTATTGATTCTTTTTATAAAAGAAGCTCAAAAGAAAAAGTAAAATTTGAAGTAAAAACCCACTTAGAAGAGCAAATGTTTTTACTTTTTTCTGCAATCAAACAACAATATAAGGCTCATAAAAATATTATGAGTGAAGAAGAGTTAAAAACTGATATAAAAGAGTTAATTAAAGCTATGAGATATGGTGAAAATGGTTATTTTTGGATAAATGATTTAGATGCTAAAATGATAATGCACCCAATTCAGACATCATTAAACAATAAAAATTTATTTTCTTTTCGTGATAAAAATGGAAAAAAGATTTTTAAAGAATTTGTAAAAATTGCAAAAGAAAAAGAAGAAGGTTTCCTCTCTTATGTTTGGCCAAAACCAGGATTTGAAGAAGCTCAAGAAAAAGTATCTTTTGTTAAACTTTTTAAAGAATTTTCATGGGTGATTGGAACGGGAGAATATATTGAAGACGTAAGTGAAAGACTAAAAGAAGAAGCAATAAAGACTATTTCACAAATAAGATATGGTGTAAATGGTTATTTTTGGATTAATACTTCTGAACCTAGAATGGTCATGCATGCAATTCTACCCCAACTTAATGGAAAAGATTTAAGTAATATTCAAGATGCTAATGGTTTGTATTTATTTAAAGAATTTGCAAGAATTGCGAATGAAAAAAAAGATGGGGCTATTGTTAAATATATGTGGCCAAAACCAGGATATAAAGATGCCCAAAGAAAATTCTCTTATGTTCAAAAGTTTGAACCTTGGGATTGGATTGTAGGAACGGGTGCTTATGTTGATGAAGTTGAAGAAAAAGTTTCACTAATGAAGAAAAAAACACAAAGAGGTATTAACATCATTATTATTGCATCTGCTATAATATTTATAATAGTATTAGTTGCTATTTCTTTAATAACATTAGCAATATCAACAAAAGACGATAGTAGAAGAGTATAAATGGATTATAAAGAGTTTGAAGAAGCAGTTGATTTTTTAGGAATTTTATCTAGAACTTCAAAAAAAGATTTAAAAAAGAAGTATTTGAAACTTTGCAAAAGATACCATCCCGATGTTCAAAATGGTTGTAATGAAAAGTTTTTAAAGTTAAAAAAGTCTTATGACTTATTAAGTTCTTATATGGATAGTTTTGAGTTTATCTGTGATGAAGATGAGTTTAAAGAACAAAACCCATCTTTTATGAATTATAAAAATTGGAATAAATAAGGAAAAAAGATGTATGAAAATCAAGTAAGAGATTTAAGTTTTGCTTCTTTGGTTGCTGATGCTCATTGTTTAGGAACACATTGGATATATGATGAAAAAGAGTTGAAAAAAGATGATATAGATTGGCATAACTTATCTAATGCAAGAGCAGTATGGCATAAGGGAAAACTATCAGGCCAGTTTACTCATTATGGGGAACAGTTATATTTCTTATATAAGTTCTTAGAAGATAAAAACAGTTTTAACTTAGAAGAATATATGAATTATTGGTATAAAAAAATGTCTATTTCTAATTCTTATATTGATAGTGCTAGTAAAGAAACCATGATTAATATGCAAAATAAAAAAACTCTTCCTTGTGGTTCTAATTCACATGATTTATCAATAATTGGAAGAATTACACCCTTATTAAAGGTATCACAAAATAAAAGTGAATTTTTAAGTAATGTACAACTTTTTGTAAAAGCAAGCCATAATAACTCTTCTGTTTTGGAAACAGCTGATTTTTTCGCAAATTTATTATTAGAAGTTTTAGAAAACAATGATATAAAAAGCTCTATTTCTTCTTTAAAATTAAACTATTCAAGTTTACTTCAATCTTATATAAAACAAGCCCAAGATGTTTTAAACGATGATAGTTTCAAAGTAATAAATAATTTTGGAATAGCTTGCAGTATTGAGGGTGGTTTTCCTTCTGTTATTTATATTTTATTAAAATATGATAATTTGGAAGAAGCTTTATTGGCAAATGCAAAAGCAGGAGGGGATAACTCTTCTCGTGCAATGATAATTGCTTTTATTCTAAGTGCAAGAAAGAAAACAAATCAACTTCCTTCTTCTTGGACTAGGATAAAAGCAAAAATATAAATGAAAAAAAGACTAAAAATAGATATTGCAACTTAAATCTTTAATCTGTTTTACGATTTTATTGGCTTCATTAAAAGTGATATTTATAGGATAAGCTTCTTTTTTGTATTGTAAAACTAAAGAAGGGAAAGAGTTTATTTTAAGTCTGTTTTTTTGTTTTAAATCATTTTGAAACAAAAGAAGTGTTTTTTGTGAGTTTAAATCTTTTTTAAATTTATTAATATCTAAAGAAATACTTTTTGCAATATTTATTAAAATATTTTCTTCACTTGGATTTAATGCTTTTGTATAATATGCTTCTTGAATAGCTTCTAACATCTCTTCTTCTTTATTTTGCACTCTTGCTGCTATTACTGCTTGACAAGAGAGATAAGTTGAGCGTTTCGCTATATTTCTACTCCAAAAGTTGTGATTGAATTTTACGCCTAAATCTTTTTCAATTCTTTTCCACGTATTTTGAATATTTATTTTTAGCTCTGTACTCATTTCCTCATTTGAGGTTTTAGCTAATCCTCCTGCAATATAAATAATATTTACATTTGAGTCAAGATTTTTTTTTACTTCTTCAAGTGTTTTAGCAAAAGCATAACACCAAGAGCACATAGGGTCATAAATATAATATAAGTTACTTTTTATCATAAAGAAATAATATCAAATTTTTTATTATCTCAAATAAAGTAAAAAAATTTTTTAATAAATAAAGTATAATTTAATAAAAGGAATAAAATTGTTAGACTATGATATGCCCTTATATAGACCACCAGCAGAAGCTTATAATGTAATTATTCAAGTTACCTTAGGTTGTAGTTTCAATAAATGCGCTTTTTGCTCTATGTATGAAGATAAAGAGTATAAACAAAGAGATTTTAAAAAAATATGTGAAGATATTGATACTATGGTTTCTTATTATCCACAAAGTACAAAAGTATTTTTAGCAGATGGTGATGCCTTAAATTTAGAAACATCTTTTTTAGTGAAAATTCTAGAGTATTTATATAAAAACTTTACAAAACTAAGACGAGTTTCTTCTTATGCCTCTCCTTTTAATTTATTACAAAAAAGTCAAGAAGAATTAAATCTCATAAAAGAAAAAGGTCTTGGTTTAATTTATTATGGAATAGAAAGTGGAAATGAAAAGATTTTAAAAGCAATAAATAAACCTATGAAAGCTAATAAAATGATTGAAGGTTTAAACAAAGCTAGTCTTGCAGGTATAAAAATATCAGCAACTATAATTTTAGGACTTGCTGGTAAAAACTTTTCAAAAGAACATATTACACAAAGTGCCAAACTTATAAATTCCTGTACTCATATAAATTATTTATCAAGTTTACAACTTGGATTAAGTGATAAAAAAGAAGATAAATATTTTAAAAACTTTGAAAAGACTATAGGAGCGTTTGAGTTTTGTAGTGATAATGAAATGTTAGAAGAGCAACTTCTATTAATATCTTTGTTAAGTCCAAAAAGTAGAATTATTTTTAGATCAAACCATGCTTCAAACTCTTTACCCTTAAAAGGAACCTTGCCTAAAGATAAAGATAAGTTAATAGAAGTTTTAAAAGTTGCTCTAAAAGATGAAAGCCTTCTAAGACCCAAAAGTCTTAGAGGTTTTTAAGAGTTTTTGTTTTTATAAAAAAAGTACTTAGTTAAGATTTAACTCCAAAACAATAGGGCAGTGGTCACTTCCTAATACATCTTTTAGAATATAAGCATCTTTAATACAATGCTTTAAATCTTCACTAACGTAAAAATAATCAATTCTCCAGCCAACATTGTTAGCTCTTGCATTAGCTCTATAAGACCACCATGAATAATGCTCTTTTTCATCGCCTTTAATATGTCTAAAAGTATCAACATAACCACAAGCTAAGAATTTATCCATCCACTCTCTCTCCATTGGCAAAAATCCAGATATTTTTTCATTTGCTTTAGGACGTGCTAAATCAATCTCTTTATGAGCAGTATTAACATCACCACAAACAATAATTGATTTACCTTCTTTTTTAAGATTTTCACAATGTTCTAAAAATCTATCATAAAATTCCATTTTGTAAACTAATCTATCTTCTTTACTTTGACCATTTGGAAAATAAACATTAAAAAAAGCTATTTCTTTACCTTCAAGTGTAAAATGAACTTCATTTATTCTTCCCTCATCTAAAACATCAACTGTATCACAAGTATCAGCTTTAAAAAGTTTAATATCTGTATATAAAGCAGTTCCAGATCTACCTTTTATTGCTGATTGGCTTACAACAATATTTTCATAAACTCTTTCAAAAATAGTTGTAGGAATTTGTTCTGCTTGTGCTTTTGTTTCTTGAATACCTAAAATATCAATATCTGCCTCATCTACCCATTTTAAAGCTTCTTTTTTATCAACTGCTCTAATTCCGTTAACATTCCATGATACAAATTTATATGTTTTGTTCATTACTTTTTATCCTTATTGAATTTTTCTATTTTTTCTATTTTATCAATTTTAATTCTATTTGATTTGATTGTCTTTTTTTCTTTTTTTAATGTTAAACCCAACATATCTGAAAAAGAACTTTTTTTACTTATTAAAGGATCTTTCTTTCCTCCATGAGTAGCAATAAAAACTTTTTCATAAGCAAAAGATTGTGAAATTAAAAAAAATGATAGTATTAATATTTTCATGTTTTTCTCTCTTTTTTATTTTTATACATTGCATATAAGGTAATTATTATCCAAAAAACTTCAATAATAAAAGAACCTAAGTTAAAATGTACACATAATGAAATAAGTAATAGTATAGCACCAAAAAGGTTTAATAATTGATAGTATAAAGAACTTAAATTTGTTTTTTTAGTTTGAAGTAAAAAATAGCTATAAACAATAAAAGCCATTCCTATAAAACCAATAAATTGGTATATGTCCACGTTACATCCTAGTGTGAGTTTATAATATCTTTTTTAATCGCCCTTAAAATATCTTTGCTTTTAGCTCTTTTTGTATAATCTTCTTCAACAAAAGAAAAAATTATTTCATAATTTTTGTTAATTATAAAAATAGCAGGAAAAGGAAGTTCAAAAGTATTACTTTTATTCAATTGTAGTAAATCTATGCCAAAAGATTCATAAATATTTTTTAATTTATCACTAAGTGTAAAAACTATTCCAAAGTTATTTGCAATAGTACTATTTTTATCACTCAAAACTTCAAATGTAAGTCTGTTTTGATTTTTTGTAATAAGTGAATAAAAAGGACTTTGTGGTGAAAGAGCAAGTATTTTGCAGTTTAAAATTTTAAGTTCTTTTTTGATTTTTTCTAAATCTTGTAACTCTTTATTACAATAAGGACACCAAACACCTCTAAAAAAGTTTAAAAGTGTATATTTGTTTTTATCAATAATATCTTTAATATGAATTATTTTGGAATTTGCGTTAAGTAAAGAGAAATCAATTATTTTATCTTTTTGTTTTAAGGCCAAATTTTTAAGATTTTTTTCTTCAAGCTTTTGATTTTCTAAAGATACTATTTTTTGTATTTTTTCATCTGTTATTTTTACCTGTTTTATTTCATAATTTGAAATATCTTCTTCTGAGTTTTTCATTTTTTATCCTTTTGAATAACAGTTACTTATAATTTAACAGATATTAAAGTTAATATTCCTTATGATTTATTATAATTAGTAATAATTAAAGATACTTTAAAAATTAACTGTAGATTTAAGAAGAATTTACTATGATTGATAAAAAATTAGGAGTGTTATGGAAGAAATAATTATTTTAGGTCTTATTACATTTTTCACTTCAAGTGTAGCTGGAATTGTTGGTTTAGGAGGAGGAATGATGTTAATTGCAATCTTACCCTCATTCTTGCCACTAAGCGCTTTAATTCCTGTGCATGGTTTAACGCAAATGTCAAGTAATATTTCACGAGCTTTTTTTGGCTTTAAAGATATACAAAAAGAAGTTATTCCAAAATTCTTATTAGGCTCTTTTTTAGGAATTGCTGTTTTCGCTTCTATAATATTTTACATTTCTTTAGAATATGTGCCTTTATTTATAGGTATTTATATTCTTTTATCTTTATGGTCTAAAAAATTCAATGAAAAAATAAAACATTATGAAAGTTACTTTTTAGCTGGATTTTTTCAAACAGGTTTTTCTATAATTGTAGGAGCAACTGGACCTTTAACCATGACCTTATTATTAAAAGATTATAAAGACAAGAATAAAGTAGTTGCAACAGGTGCTGCCTTAATGAGTATAACTCATATTTTAAAAGTATTTGTTTTTATCTTTTTTGGTTTTGTATTTTTTGATTATATTGGTATTTTAAGCTCTATGATAATAGGGGCTGTTGCTGGATCTTATGTGGGAACTAAATATAGACATAAAATAGATGGTAAAAAGTTCTTATTTACCTTAAAACTACTTCTTTCAGCTCTTGCTGTTAAATTAATATTAGGTCTTTTATTCTAATGCAAAATATATTTAAATCAAAAATTGCTTTATTATATGTAATGAATATATCTATGTTATTCTCTTTTTCAGCATGGATGAGTATGCTAAATAATTTTGTAATTGAAGTTGCTTCTTTTGATGGAAGCCAAATTGGAGTTTTACAAAGTTTAAGAGAAATACCTGGTTTCTTAGCTTTTACTATTGTCTTTCTTCTTTTATTTATAGCCCAACAAAGATTAGCGTATATTTCAATGATGGTTTTAGGTTTTGGAACACTTTTAACAGGATTTTATCCTAGTGTTTTGGGACTTTACATTACAACAGTTCTTATGTCAACAGGTTTTCATTATTTAGAAACATTAAACCAATCTTTATCTTTGCAGTGGCTAAAAAAAGAAGAAGCTCCTTTGATTTTAGGAAAAATATCTGCTGTTAAATCTTTTGTAGGTCTTATTGTTTTTGTCTTAATTTATATAATGATGAAATTCTATTCCTTAGAGTATAAATACGTATATATGTTTTTTGGAAGTATTACTTTTATTTTGGGTTTGTTATCTTGGTTTCTATTTAAACACTTTGAAGATGATATTATTCACGAAAAAAGTTTAAAGTTAAAAAAACAGTACTGGTTATTTTATGTATTAACTTTTTTTGCAGGAGCAAGAAGACAAATTTTTGTAGTATTTGCAGGATTTTTATTAGTTGAAAAGTTTGGAGTTGATGTTCATAATATGCTTATATTACTTTTTATAAACTCACTATTTAATATGTATTTTGCACCAAGGGTTGGAAAATTTATAATTAAGTATTCAGAAAGACTTACGTTAAGATTAGAGTATATTGGACTTATTTTAGTTTTTATCTCTTATGCTTTTGTGGAAAATCTTTATTTGGCTTATTTACTGTTTTTGATTGATCATCTGTTATTTTCAATGAGTATTGCTTTAAAAACGTATTTCCAAAAAATAGCCAATCCTAAAGACATAGCTAGTGCTTCAGCTATTTCTTTTACTATAAATCATATAGCTGCAATATTTTTACCTATTTTACTGGGTCTTGTATGGCTTTATTCTTATTCTTTGGTTTTTGTAATAGGTTCTTTTATTGCAATTTTTTCTCTTGGTTTATCTTTTTTAATTCCAAAAAACCCAAAAGAAGGACATGAAACTCTATTATTTAAAAGTTTCAAATAAAATATTGTAAAACAATAATAATTACAAAAATAGATAAAAGTGTTTGAACACTTATAATAGAAGACATAAGTTTCACATCACCTTTTAATTGCCTTGCAAAAATAAAAGATGAAGGTGCAGTTGGAAGAGTTGCGAAAATAATTAAAATTGAAGTCATTACTTCATTTAAGTTAAAAAAACTTGCAAAGATATACATAAGTAAAGGACTTAAAAAAAGTTTAGCAAAACTTGAAGTAAATATTTCGCTCCTAGAATTTTTCATATCTTTTAAAACTAAAGCAAAACCAACAGATAACAGTCCCATAGGAAGTGCTGCTTGGCTTAGTATTGCAAGGATTTTTTCTATAACTAAAGGAAGTTCTAGAGCAAAAAAGTTAAGACTTCCTCCAAAAAAACAAGCTAAAATCAAAGGGTTTGTCAGAATTGATTTAAGTAAGTATATAAAGTTTATTTTATTTTCACTTAAATATAAAGCAAAAATAGATATGCAAATTATATTTATTAATGGAATTATAAAGGTTATTAAAATAGCAGCTAAAATCAGACCATCATTTCCAAAAATTGAAGAACATAGGGCTAAAAAAACATAAGTATTGAATCTAATTCCTCCTTGAACGACAGAGGTAAAAGATGCATCTTTAAAATGTAAAAACTTATTTGTCAAGATTAAAATTAATAAAATTGTAAAAATACAAAGAATGGCTGTTAAAACAAAGTTAAAACTATTAGCAGCTTCTATATTTGCACTTGATAGTTTATACACTAATAAGGAGGGCATTAAAATATAATATGTTAACTTATCAGCCATTGGCCAAAAATCTAAAGATGGAAACTTAATCTTTTTAAAAAAATAACCAATAATTATAAGAGAAAAAACTGGAATAAGTGCTGTTATTATATGAATCATATGATTCTCTTTATTTTAAATTTTACTAATTTCTTGTACAATGAAACAATTATGAAACTTTATCTTAGCCAAGCTAAAGTAAAAATAAAATTATATGGAATTAAAAAGAATGATATTTAATAAAAACAAAAAATATAATTTAGATGATATAGAAAGGCTTTTTTCAAGAATACCAGTTGCTTTTATTATGTTATTAGCTTTTTTACTAATTGTAATTTCTTATTTTATTCTTGAAATTAAAGCAAATCGTGAAATAGACTTAATTAAGCAAAAATATATTTTAGAATATGAGCTTAGTAAAAAAGAAGATTTATTAAATTTTATTAATGATGTTGATATAGAAGTAAATAAAAATTTTTCCATTTTAAAAAATTCACTAAAAGAGTTGACATATAAAACAATTGGTTATATAGAAGCAACTTCTTTAAAAGATTTTGGGATAATTAGAATATATTTAAATAAAATAGAAAAAGAGACAAAAACTAAACTTGTTATCTTTAGAAAAAAAGATTTAAAAATCTTACATGGACAAAACTCGATAAATTATATACAAGATTTGATTTTTTCTTCAAAAGTAAATAAAAACAATTTAAATATCACACTTAAATATATTTATTCTCAAGGAAAAAATAACTTACAATATTGGAGAGATGATTTAAAAAGAACAATAAGATTATCTTTTTTTGATTCTATTAAAATACGTAATGAGGAATATTTTGTAGGCTCTTTTTCAAATATTAACTTAATTAAAGACCTTACAAAAGATTCTATTATAAAGTTAATAAATAGTAAAAAATCTAGTTTTTGGTTTTATGATTTGATTTTACAAGATGTTTATAATTTTAACAATACAAATACTTTTATAAGTCCTGTTCATTTATTTAGAGATAAAAAAAATAAAGCAAATTCAAGTTATGATAAATCATATAAAATTTTAGAACACTATTTTGCTGATTATTCATATTTAGATGATTTCAAAAGTCATACTTATTTATATCGTAAATACAATTTTTTACTTGCTTCTTCTTATGATGAAAATATTGGAAAAAATGAGATAAAAAGTTTAGTTTATAAAATCAAAAAATTATATAGAAATATATTTTTACAGCTTTGTATTTATATTCTTGTTATAAGTGCAATTTTAATTCTATCTAGTTTTATTTTTTCAAATTTTATAAAAAAAGTTTTTAATGAATATAATTTTAAATTACAAAAAAAGACTAAATCTTTAGAGCATTGGAAAAAAAGATTTGAATTAGCCATTATCGCTTCAAACGATGGTTTATGGGATATAAACTTTAAAAAAGAGAAAATATATTTTTCAGATAAATGGCTTAATATGTTTGCTTATGAAAAAGATGAAATCAAAGACTTAGATTCCTGGTTTGATTTAATTCATAATGAAGATAGAAAAGAAGTAGAAAAACTTTTCGATAAAATTTTTTCAAGAAAAGAAGATACTATTATTTGTGAATATAGATTAAAAACAAAAAATGAGGGTTTTAAGTGGGTACTTGCTCGTGGAAAAGCTTTTTATGATGAAGATAATAAATTAGAGCGAATGTTAATGATGTCTATGGATATAGATAAAAGTAAAAGAATGAAAAAAGAGTTATTAGATATTGAGCTTTTAGTTGAAGATGGAAAGATTGTAATTTTTAAGCTTTTTAATGATGAAAAACTTTCTGTTAAATATATCTCAAATAGTATAAAAACATTTGGCTTTACTAAAAAAACTTTTGAAAATGCTAGTCTTGATTTTATAAATCTTATTTATAAAGATGATATAAATATAGTAAAACTTGCTATTAAAAATGCTTTAAAAGATGACTTGCCTTATTTTACCTTTGTTTGTCGTGCTTTAAATTCTAATCTAGAGTTAAGATGGATCTCTTGTAGAATAATTCTAATTAAGAATCACTCAGGAGATGTTAGTTATTTTTATGGTTATATAAATGACATAACTAAAATCAAAGTATCACAAGAAGAGTTAAAACTAAAAGTTAAAAAAGAGCTTGATAAGAATAGGAATAAGGATAAACTTCTAATTCAACAAAGTAAACTAGCAGCGATGGGAGAGATGATAGGTGCAATTGCTCATCAATGGAGACAACCTTTAAATAATGTATCTTTGATATTCCAATTCTTAAGAGATAATTATGAAAATACAAAAATCAAAAAAGAACTTCTTTTAAAATATTTTACAAAAGCAAATACTCAAATAAATTATATGTCTGATACTATTGATGATTTTAGAAATTTTTATAAACCATCTAAGAGCATGGAAAAATTTGATATAAAAACTGCTTTTGAATCTACTTTAGAATTAATATCAGCTCAGTTAAAAGATGAGAATATTTGCTTAAATATAAATGTACAAAGTTTAATTTTTAAATCATATGAAAATGAGTTAAAACAATCTTTATTAAATATCTTAAATAATGCGAAAGATGCAATATTAAGTAAAAAAAGTACAGAAGAATTTGAGGCATATATTAATATTGATGTAAAAAGAGAAAAAAACAATCTTACAATATCACTTAGCAATAATGGTGGAATAATCCAGAATGATATTATAAATAGAGTTTTTGAACCATATTTTACAACAAAGTTTGAAACACAAGGAACAGGTATTGGTTTATATATGACAAAAATTATAATAGAAACAAATATGCATGGAAAAATTGAGGTGAAGAATATCAAAGATGGTGTTTGCTTTGATATTATTTTACCCTTAGAAGTAGGAGAATAAATGAGTATAAAAACTAGAGTTTTATTAGTTGAGGATGAAGAAGATGCAAGAGAAATATTATCTTTTTATTTAGATACTATTTTTGATGAAGTAGAAGTTGCAAAAGATGGAGAAGAAGGAGTATCTAAATATCTTCATAATTATGAACATGATAAAACTTTTGATTTGGTTCTAAGTGATATTAAAATGCCAAACTTAAATGGTTTAGAAATGATTGAACAAATTACTTCTATAAATGAAGATCAAAAGTTCATAATAGTATCAGCATATAAAGATGAAGAGTATTTGTTTAAATCAATCTCTTTAAATGTTCTTTCCTATTTTGTAAAACCCTTAGAAGTTAATAATATTATGCAAATATTAAAAAAAGTAAAAAAAAGAGTTTTAGAAGATAAAAAAGAGATTTTTAAAGAAACCGTAATTAATTTAAATGAAATATATACATATGATATGAACTCTTCTTTATTATATGAAAATAAGAAAGTAATTGATTTATCAAAAAAAGAAACACTTTTATTAGAAGCCTTAATAAGCAATATAAAAAGAATAAAAACAAAAGAAGATTTAAAGAAGTTTATTTGGAATGATATAAGTACCTCAGATGCAACTTTAAGAACAACTATAAAAAGAGTAAAAGACAAAATAGCCTTAAAAGACTTTATTGTTTCAAAAAAAGGAAAAGGATATATTCTAGAATAAGCCCTAAATGTGGTGAATATTTAAAGAATTATAAAATTTGAAACAATTTTGAAACTATTTTAAAACAATCTGTGTTATACTTTTACATAAGAAATAAAAGGAGAAAAGATGAATGGTTTTAAAAAGTTACTTGTTACTTCTTTAGTAACATCAACAATCTTAGTGGGAAGTGCGTGGGCTGCTAAAAAAGAGACAAAATATGTTATTGCAACAGCTAGTACTGGTGGAACTTATTATCCAGTTGGTGTAGGAATTGCTACAATTGCTTCATTAAAATTAGCAAAAAAACATAAATTGACTTTTTCCGCAATTACAAGTGCTGGTTCTGGTGAAAATGTTGATATGTTAGATAAAGGTGAAGTTAATTTTGCTATTTTACAAGGTTTATTTGGTTCAATGGCTTGGCAGGGTAAAGCTAAGTATGAAGGAAAAGCTAAAAAAAACTTAAGATCTATTTCTATGTTATGGCAAAATGTTGAGCAATTTACTATTAAAAATGATTTTGCTAAAACTGGTAATATAAATGATTTAAAAAATCTTTATGGGGAGAGATTCTCAATTGGTGGAAGAAGTTCAGGTTCAAGAGTTTCTGCTGAAACTATATTAAGCTCACTTAAAATTGATTTTTCTAAAATGAATATTCAATACTTAGGATACACTCCAAGTTCAACTGCTCTTCAAGATGGTAAAATTAAAGGTATGAATACTCCTTCTGGTCCTCCTACTTCTGCTGTAACAAACGCTTTTGCATCAATAGGAAATGATAAAATCAAAGTATTAGATTTCTCACAAAAAGATTTAGACATGATTAATGCTAACTATCCTGTATGGTCTCCTTTTGTTATTAAAGCTAAAACATACCCAGGTCAGACTAAAGATATTAATACTATTGCTCAACCTAATTTATTAGTTGTAACTAAAGATACACCTGAAGAAACTGTTTATTTATTAACAAAAACTATTTATGAAAATTTAGGTTTTTTAAATACTGTTCATAAAGCTACAAAAGCAATGTCTTTGCAAAAAGCTATTGTTGGTCTTCCAATGCCTCTTCATCCTGGAGCTGCAAGATTTTATAAAGAACAAGGAATAACTATTCCAGCTTCTTTACTTTCAAAATAGATTTTAAAGGAAGTTCTCTTCCTTTAAAATTATCTTATTTTTTATTTTTTAATTAAATAAATTGACTTACTTAATTAAAGCATACACTTCAAGGATACAATAATGATTTATATTAAAAATTTTAAAGAGATAGTATTTGTTTATGCAATATTAATCTCACTATTTCACTTTTTTATTAATATCTGGGGAGGTATTAGTGATTTATGGTTTAACTCTTCGCATTTTGCACTCTTAGCATCTTTGGGTTTTTTAACATATGAAGCAAAAGATGATGAAAATAAAGAAAATAAAAATAAAGTAAGTATTTTAAATATAATATTTGCTTTATTATCTTTAAGTACCTTTATATATATGATGGCTTTTGAAGAGAGTTTATACGCAATTGCCAATTCTCAAATGAGGATGTCTGATATTATTGTCTCTTCTATGACTATAGTTTTAGCAATTATGATGGTTAAAAAATCTACTGGTTATATTATTCCTTTTCTTATAATCTTTTGTATCTCTTATATACTTTTTTTAGGGCAATATTTTGAAGGTTTATTTTCATTTGCTGGTATGAGTGTTGAGAGATTTTTATATAGAATGTATTATACGTCTGAGGGGTTATTTGGACCAATTGCAACAATATCTTCTACTTATGTTTTCATGTTTATTTTATTTGCAGCTTTTTTATTAAAATCAGGTGCCGGTGATTTTATCGTTGATGTAAGTTCTGCAGTTGCTGGAAAGTATACAGGGGGAACAGGACATGTAGCAGTTTTTAGCTCAGCACTTATGGGAACAATTTCAGGCTCAGCTGTTGCAAATACTGTATCAACTGGCTCAATTACTATTCCTATGATGAAAAAAGCAGGTTTTAAACCTACCTTTGCAGCAGCAGTTGAAGCAGCTGCTTCTACAGGTGGACAAATTATGCCTCCTATTATGGGAGCAGGGGCTTTTATAATGGCTCAAATGACACATATTCCTTTTGTTACTATTATTTCAGTATCAGTTTTACCTGCAATTTTATATTTTGCTTCAATAGCTTTTTATATTAATATTCATGCAAAAGAGCATAATATTAAAGGAGAGGATTCAAATATTAAAATATTACCACTTTTAAGAGAAGGTTTTCATTTTATAATTCCCTTAGGTACTTTAGTAGGACTTCTAATTTATGGTTTCTCACCAACATATTCAGCAGGAATTGCAATAATAGCAATTATTCTGTCTTCTTATTTAACTAAAAATAAAAGAATGGGATTAAAAGAAATCTTAGAAGCTTTAGCCTTAGGTAGTCAAAATATGGTAGTAACGGGTGTTTTACTAATTGCTGTTGGAATAATTGTTGGAGTTATAAATATTTCAGGTATTGGGATTACTTTCTCACAATTAATTATGCACTGGTCTGGAAATTCACTTCTAATAGCAATTGTTTTAATAGCACTTGCTTCACTAGTTCTTGGTATGGGACTTCCTGTAACTGCTTCATATGTTGTTTTATCTGTTTTAAGTGCACCAGCTTTAGTTGGACTTATGCTAAGTCCTGAAATGGCGGCACTTGTAAATGCAGGAATAGAAATGCCAGAAGTTGCAATGTATTTACTCTCAGCTCATTTAATTATATTTTGGTTATCACAAGATTCCAATTTAACACCTCCTGTATGTCTAGCCGCTTTTGCGGCAGCTGCTATTGCTAAAACTCCACCTATGAAAACAGGTCTTATGTCTTGGAAAGTAGGAAAAGGAATGTATATAATTCCTCTTCTTTTTGCTTTTACTCCTCTTATAAATGGTACTTGGTTTGAAAGATTTGAGGTATTTACCTTTGCTTTATTTGGTATAATGTGTTTCTCAATAGTTATGGAAGGTTTTTGGGATAAAAAAATGCCAGCCTTAGAAAGATCTGTTTATGCCCTTTGTGCTATGTTATTATTAGTGCAAGATTCAGCTTTTGATATGGATAGTTATTTTGGAATTGTTCAAAATACGCATATTCTTGGCTTTATGATATTTGCAGTATCACTTTATATGCATAAAATGTTAAAAAAAGAGGAAAAAAAATATGAAAGCATTGATTAATACTTTAGAGTCTTGTGGGTATAAAGTAAGTTTTGTTCAAAACAAACATGAAGCCCTTTCTCTTAGTAAAACTATGATTACAAAAAATATTTCTGTAGGATTAGGTGGTTCAACTTCAGTAAAAGAGATAGGTCTTTTGGACTTTTTAGTTAACAAAGAAGATATAAAACTTTTCAATCAATATGAAAAAGGTATTTCAATGGATGAAAATACCAAAAGAAGAAGAGAAGGAATGTTAAGTGATTTGTATGTAACTAGTACAAATGCTCTTAGTCGTGATGGTTTTTTAATTAATGCTGATGGAAGTGGAAATAGAGTTGCTTCTCTTATTTTTGGACCTAAAAAGGTTTTATTGATTGTAGGAGTTAATAAAATTGTTGATACTTTAGAAGATGGATTTAAAAGACTTATGGAAGTATCTGCTTTAAAAAATGTACAAAGAATGAATAATATAGCTCTTAGTAATAATAAAGAACCAAGACATAACTTAGATAATATTGCAAATAAGTTTACTTATATAAAAGCAGATGAAAAAGATAGAATAAATATTATTTTAGTAAATGAAGAATTAGGATATTAGAATGTATGATTATTTAATTATTGGCGCTGGTATAATAGGACTTAATATTGCAAAAAATCTAAAAGAAAGATTTCCACAAGCAAAAATAGTAGTTCTTGAGAAAGAAAAAGAAGTAGCACTTCATAGCTCTGGACGAAACTCAGGAGTTTTACATGCAGGTTTTTATTATACAGCTAATAGTTTAAAAGCGAAATTCACAAAAGAAGGCAATATTGCTTTAAAAGAGTTTTGTAAACAAAGGTCTTTAAAAGTAAATGCTTGTGAAAAAGTGGTAGTTGCTTTAAATGAAAAAGAGCTTGAGGGTTTACTTGAGCTTAAAAGAAGAGGGGATGTTAATGGAGTTTCATTAAATCTTATAAGCGAAGAAGAATTAGCCTTGTTATATCCTAATGTAAAAACATACAAAAAAGCACTTTTGTGCCCAAGTACTGCAACAATTAATCCAAAAGAAGTTACACAAGAATTTGCAAAAGTTATTAAAGAATTAGGAGTAGAACTTATTTTAGATGCAAAATATTTAAGTAGTTCTTCTAATCTTATTAAAACTAGTAAAGGTGAATTTCTTGCTAATAAAGTAATCAATTGTGCTGGTTTATATGCTGATAAAATTGCTAATGATTTTGGTTTTTGTAAAAATTACGTAATTATTCCTTTTAAAGGAATATATTTAAAAGATAAAAAAAATATCTCAAAACTAAAAACAAATATATATCCAGTTCCTAATTTAGATAATCCATTTTTAGGTGTTCATTATACTTTAAGTGTTGATAATGAAAGTAAAATTGGGCCAACTGCAATTCCTGCTTTATGGAGAGAAAATTATGGTGGTTTTGCAAATTTTAAATTAGATGAATTTATTCAAATTTTATATTATGAAGCAAAACTTTTTCTAAGCAATGCTTTTGGTTTTAGAACCCTTGCTTTTAGTGAAATAAAAAAATATAGAATGTCATACTTAAAAGCTTTAGCAATGCAATTAACAAAAAATATGAATCATGAAGGTTTCGATTCTTGGAGTACACCTGGAATTAGAGCTCAACTCTTAGATAAAAATAACTTAGAGTTAGTACAAGATTTTGTAGTTCAAGGTGATGAAAAATCAATTCATGTTTTAAATGCAGTAAGTCCAGCTTTTACTTCTTCTATACCATTTGCAGCTTGGGTGGTAGAAGAATATATAATTGATAAATCTTAATTTTAAAATATTGAGAATATTAAAAAAAGTAAAAATAACTTGAGCCTATATTTTATTATGTTATTATAATAAAAATTTAAAGGAATAAAATGTTTGTTAAATTAAATGATAGAGTATATTTAAACTTTGCAAGAATTACTAGAACTAAAATTGATCATGTTGAAGATGGAATTAGAGTAAGGTTTTATGAAGGTCAAGATCAAGTTGCAAAATCTCAAAGATTTGAAGATGTTAAAGCTGCTGAAAAATGGTTAAAAAAACTTTTAAAGCAAGTTAACTCATAATATAAGTATAAATAAAAGCACTTTTAGTGCTTTTATTAAAAATTAAATCTTTACTTTAAAACTACCCTAACAATATTTTAGATAAAATTTCAAAAAAAATATAGGATTTTTAATGGCAATTTACACATGTGGACACACAACTCCTGATTCTGATTCAATTTGTTCAGCAATCTCTTTATCATATTTATTAAATGAAATTGGTCGTGAATCAATACCTGCACGTCAAGGTGAACTTAATCCAGAAACGCAATTCATTCTAAATAAGTTTGGTTTTAAAGCACCTTTACTTAAAACTGAATTTAAAGGTGAAGAACTTTTTATAACTGATTATTCAGATAAAAAACAAGCTCCTTGCGATATAGATGAAGCTATTGTGGTAGGAATTGTAGATCATCATAAACTAGGAGACATTACAACATCAGCTCCTTTAGAGTGTTGGATTAGACCAGTTGGTTGTACTAATACAATAGTTAAAGAGATGTATGATTATCATAAGGTAAAAATCCCTAAAGATATTGCAGGAATTATGATGTGTGCTATTTTAAGTGATACAGTAATTTTCAAATCACCAACTTGTACTGATATTGATATTCAAACAGTAAGAGAACTAGCAGATATTTGCGAAATTGAAGATTTCGCTGCTTTAGGTATGGAAATGTTTACAGTTAAATCACAAGTAAAAGGTGTAAGTGTAAGAGATTTAATTTTAAGAGATTACAAACCTTTTGATATGTATGGCTCACAAGTTGGAATTGGGCAATTAGAAGTTGTTGATTTAAGTATTTTTAATGATATTAAAGAAGATTTATTAAAAGATTTAGAAGTATTTAGACTTGAACAAGGTTTGCATACAGCATGTTTATTATTAACTGATATTATGAAAGAAGGCTCAGAAGTTTTATTAGCTTCACAAAATAATGATATTTTTGAAAAAGCTTTTGATGTTAAATTAGAAGATAATAAGGTTTGGTTAGCTGGTTGTTTATCAAGAAAGAAACAAATAATTCCTTTTTTAGAACCAGCATTTAAATAAAAATATTAAATTAAGATTTAAAGAAGTAAATAAACTGAGCTTAAGCTCAATTTATTTACAACTTGCGTCTACTTCAAAATGAAGATCTAATTCATTCCACGATTTCCCCTTATGAAAACCTCTACAAACAGCTGAAAATTGTGCCCAAGCTTTTGATGTATTAAAAGCTAAAAGATCTAGTTTCCCACTTGCTTTTAACTTAGAAGCTTCTATCTTATATGAAAATGGAATAACTTTTGTAATACCATTCATTTTAAACTCTAAATCTAAAGAATCTTTATTGATTTTTACTACTTTAACATTAATTTTTCCTAAGTCTTTTTCAAACTTTTTAAAAAAGTTATTGATAGTATTGTTATTTCTGATTTTTGCCATGGCTGCTGGCCATTTTGCTTTTCCATTACTTAAATCAGCACTTGTATCAAGTGAAAAAGCATCAATATCTATACTTGCATTTAAAAGTTTTCCCTTAGGAAAGTTAGAAGTTGATTTAGTAAAAGTATTTTTTGTCACAACATATGATTTATCAGCTGCCCCATAAAAAGTAAAATCGTAAGTTAAATTACAAGTATTAGCATAAAGCGAACTTGCAAGAAGAGTACTAAGCGTGAAAGTAAAAAGTGTTTTTTTCATTATATTCCTTTTATTAATTCCTTATTATACATCAATAATAATAATGATAATCTTAATCATATATATTAATCTTTGTATTAATATTTACTTTTGTATAATTAAACTTATATATTTCTTTGAAGGAAGAAAATGACACCTGCAATAAATGAACTAAAAAAATATAATATTACCTTTAAGATTTTAAAATATAAGCATGATACTTCTGTTTTAAACTATGGTTTAGAAGCAGCCTCAAAGTTAAACCTTGATGAGCAAAAAGTTTTTAAAACATTGATTGTACTTTTGAGTACAAAAGAGTTAATTGTTGCAATAATTCCTGTAAATAAGTCTTTATGTTTCAAAAAAATAGCTCAATACTTTAAAGTTAAAAATGCAAAAATGGCAGATAAAGACGAGGCACAAAAATCAAGTGCCTATATTTTAGGAGGAATATCTGCTTTTGGACAAAAAAAGAGACTTAGAACTGTTCTGGACCTAAGTGCTAAGAGTTTTGAGGATATTTATGTCTCAGGGGGAAGAAGAGGTTTAGACTTAGAAC
This sequence comes from Arcobacteraceae bacterium, assembly GCA_965224485.1. Classification (GTDB taxonomy): domain Bacteria; phylum Campylobacterota; class Campylobacteria; order Campylobacterales; family Arcobacteraceae; genus NORP36. Next base: position 378,868 of record CBDCZH010000010.1, read on the forward strand.
TAAACCCTGATGTTTTTAAAGAAGTATTAAAAGCAAATTTTGAAGATATAAGCATATAATGGAAGCTTTTAAAAATGTTTTTAATGAAAAATTCGTAAATACTTTAGCTTCAAATATAGCCTTTTATGATGAAAGTTTTAAGAAAAAAGAGTATGTAATAGAAATACTTAAAACTCTTGAATCATTAGAGCTAAAAGATAGAATGAGATTAATATCAAGATTAATTAAGCTCTTTTCATCTTTGGATTATTTAAAACTATTAACAGTATTAATAAAAGTAAAAAAACATTTTTACGAAAAGCCTAATATTAGTTTATCTTCAATGGTTTTTCCTGATTTTGTTGAAGTTTATGGTTTGAATTATTTAAAAGAGTCCCTAAAAGCTTTAGAGCAGTTTACAATAAATTCAAGTTCAGAGTTTGCTATTCGTTGTTTTATTATAAAATATGAAAAACAAACAATGCAAAAAATGCTTACTTTTGCAAAAAATAAAAATGAACATATAAGAAGATTTGCAAGTGAAGGATGTAGACCTAGACTTCCTTGGGCAATATCATTAAAGACTTTAAAAAAAGATCCTACTTTAATCATGCTTATTTTAGATATTTTAAAAGATGATGAAAGTTTATATGTTAGACGCTCAGTTGCTAACAATTTAAATGATATAGCAAAAGATAATAAAGAAATTGTATTTACTTTTGTTAAAAAGAATTTAAATAAAAATAAAAATCTTGATTGGCTTTGTAAACATGCTTCGAGAACCTTATTAAAAAAAGGTGAACGAGAAATACTTGATCTCTTTTCATATAAAAAAATAAAAAACTTAAAAATAAAAAACTTTAAACTCCAAAAAGAAGTAAAAGTTGATAACTTCTTGAATTTTTCTTTTGATGTTATATCAAGTGAGGTCTTGTCTTTTCTTAGAATTGAGTATGAACTTGATTTTATGATGGCAAACAATAAAAGAAGTAAAAAAGTTTTTATGATATCTTCTTCTAAAGTAAATAATACTAATAAAATAGTAGTAAAAAAACATAACTTTAAAAAAATAACTACAAGAAAATATTATAAAGGAATTCATTATTTAAGTATTATTATAAATGGTGAAAAAACTCTTTGTCAGAGTTTTAATCTAATATAAGTCTCAAATAATTATAAGAATTACTTATACAAAATACTTCTTTTTACTAAAGAATTTATTTTAAGCAGAAACTAATATACAAAGGACGATAATATTGCATAAAATATTATAAAGGATTATTAAATGCCTAATTCTGAAATCAATGCGCTTTGTTCGCAACTTCTTACTGCAAATGACTTAAAAATATCTAAAGAACTTTTTTTAAAATTACAAAATGATGATATAGTAACTTCTATTTTTGAAAACAATGATTTACGTTCAATTAAAATATTTTCAAAAACAAAACTTTATTTAACCCAAATTACTCCTATCTTACATGATATGGGTTTTGTTATTATTGATGAAGTTACTTATGAAATTATTCAAGATAAAATCAAAGTATATGTAAGTAGATTCAATCTTAGTTTAGAAGATACTAAAAAAATCCAAAAAGCAAGTGAAAATATAGAGTATGTTTTATCTCAAACTCTAAAAAGTGATGTTATAAAAAATTGTAAATTGTATACTTTAGTTTATGATGAAAATTTTTCAATTAAAAAGATTTTCTTACTAAGAGCTTTAATTGAATACTTAGATCAAGCTGCTCTAAATTTAAATAGTGTAACTATTAGCAATACCTTGAAAAAACATCATAAAATTTCTTCTTTATTTGTAAATTATTTTATGTCTAAGTTTAACCCTATGATAAAAAATAGGAAGACCCTGCTTAGTAGTATTACTACTGAAATAGAAGATAGTATTAAACTTATTCCTGACATTATTGATGATCGAATTTTAAAAATTATGTTTGAGCTTTTAAAATCACTTTTAAGAACAAATTTTTATTTAAATAAAGAAGCAATATCTTTTAAAATTAATACAAAAGAATTTTCACAAAACTTAAAAGGTTTACAACCAAATCTAGAGAGTTTTGTTTATCACCCAGATTTTTACGGAGTACACTTACGAATGAGTAAGATTAGTAGGGGTGGTTTGAGATGGAGTGAAAGACATGATGATTATAGGCAAGAGATAAAATCACTTATGATTACGCAAGAAAGTAAAAACTCTATTATTATTCCAGATGGTGCCAAGGGTGGTTTTGTTATTAACAAAGAAAGTAGCGAAATTACAAAAGAATTTTTTACTAAAATTTATTCTTTATATATAAACTCTATGCTTGATTTAGTTGATAATATGGAAGATTCAAAAGTGATCAAAAATAAAAATATAATTGCATATGATGACGATGATGCTTATTTTGTAGTTGCAGCTGATAAAGGAACAGCAGCTATGAGTGATATTGCTAATGATATTGCAAAGAGTAGAAACTTTTGGTTAGGTGATGCTTTTGCTTCTGGTGGGTCTAATGGTTATGGACATAAAGACTTAGGAATAACAGCAAAAGGTTCAATTGAATCAACTAAAAGATTTTTTTTGGAAGAAGGAATTGATATTTACAAAGATGAAATTTCTGTTATAGGTTTAGGTTCTATGAATGGAGATGTTTTTGGTAATGGTATGATTGAATCTGATAAATTTAAATTAATTGCAGCTATTGCACATAAAGAGATTTTTATTGATCCAAATCCTGATTTAAAAACTGCTTATATAGAGAGAAAAAGACTTTTTAATGAAAAAGACTCTTCTTGGAAAAAATACAATAATAAACTAATTTCAAAAGGTGGGGGTATTTTTTCAAGAAAAGATAAAGAAATACTTTTAAGTTCTGAAATTAAAACTCTTTTAAATACTAATAAAAAAGTATTAAGTGGTGAAGAATTAGCAAAAAAACTTTTATGTCTAGATGTTGATTTATTGTTTAACGCAGGTGTTGGAACTTATGTTAAAGCAAGTGAGGAAAACTCTTTAGATATAGGTGATAAACAAAACGAAGCTTTACGTATAGATGCACAAGAGTTAAAAGCAAGAATAGTTTGTGAAGGTGGAAATTTAGGTTTTACTCAAAAAGCTAGAATAGAGTTTGCTTTAAATGGTGGAAAGATTAACTTAGATGCTATTGATAATGCAGCTGGTGTTAATACTTCAGATAGAGAAGTAAATTTAAAAATACTTTTAAATATAATTAAAAATGATGGTTTATTAACACAAGAAGAAGCAAATACTAGTTTACACTCTTTAACTTCACAAGTTGTAGAAATGGTTTTAGATAATAACTATAAGCAAGCCTTAGCTATTTCTATAGATGAGAGATTTTCAAGACGTTATTTAAGTGACTTTTTACGTTCAATTGAGGTTTTAGAAAATAATTTATTAGCTTTTAAAAGAAGTAATTTAAATATTCCTAAAAATGAAAGTATTAAAAATATTATTGATAAAAATGCTTCCATTGTTCGTCCTGTTTTAGGATCTCTTTTATCATCTTGTAAAATTTTAGTAAAAAATATTTTAATGGAAAGTACTTTAATTGATGAAACTTTTGCTTTAAAATTTCTATATTCATATTTTCCAAAAACATATGCAAGCTCTTACAAAAATGAGATAAATAAACATCCATTAAAAAGAGAAATAATAGCAACTTGTATAGCAGATTTTTTAATTAACTCTCAAGGAGTTACCTTTGTAGGTGATTATGATAAGTTAGGAGCTTTTAAATTTATTAATAAAATAAAATCTTTTATAATAGTAAACGATCTTTTTGATTCAGTAAAAATTAAAGATTTAATAGCTTTAAATGATTATAAAATTGATATAAAAACTCAGTATAAACTTATTAATAAATTAGAATATATTATTTATGCTAGTACTAGATGGATGGTTAAATATTTAAAACAGAATCAATTAGATATAAATCATATTTTAGATCATAAAAAAGAACTCTTTTTACTCTTAAGTTCTGTCCATAAACAAAATTTAATTGTTTATTTAGAAGGTGAAGATAAGTTTAATGAATTTTTTTCTGTAATTGATTATCTTAGATTTGCAGTTGCTGCAATTAATGTAAAAGAGAATTCAAATCATAGTTTTAAAGATGTTGTAGTTTTATTTTATTGTTTAATTCATGAGTTTAATATCTTAGATATTATTGTTGCTTTAAATAGAGTTGATATTTTAAATAAAAGTGATATGACTTTAAGAACACAAGTATTACAATTTGTTGAGTTTATTGTTGTTAATTATACAAAAAAGATTCTTGATTTTAAAAGAGTAAATGAAGAACCAGAATTAGCTTTTAGTAATTTTATAAATAATGATAAAGAAACTTTTCTAAAAGTAAAAAATAATTTAAATAGATTTATGAAAAATGACAATAAAGATATTAAAGATATCACAATTACAGTGAATCAATTAATGGTATCACTAATATAAAGGATTAAATATGTCAAAGAATAAAGGCGAGCCTAGTTTAGAAAAGATTGATGACTTTAAAGGTAAAGAGAGTAAAAGCAAGAGAAATACTGTGCGTTTAGTTATTATTTCTCTTTTGATAATAGGTATAGTATTATCTTATATAAAAAGTGATAACTCTAAAGTTGATGATTATATTGGAGTAAAAGATAAACCAGGAATTGATATTTCTAAAAAGTAGTAGTTAAAAGAAACTTACTACTTTTTATAGTTTTTATTTTATAGTTTTAAAGAAAACTTTGCTTTGGTATTTTCACTACCTTCACTGGATGAATTTATCATCCAAATTGAAAAGATGTCTAAGTATTTCCAAAAAGATTCTATTAATTCTTCTTCTAAATTTGTTTTTTCTAAAGCTTTGGCAAATGTTTCTAACCAAACTATTCTAGCTTCTGGTGTTATTTTAAAAGGGGCATGACGTGCGGCCATTCTAGGAGCTCCTCTGCTTTGATCAAAGTATCTAGGGCCTCCACAGATTTGTATAAAAAAGTCTGCTGCATGTTTTTTTGCTAAGTTTAGTATTTTGTCATCTTTAGGAAATAAATTCTTAATAGAGCTTATTTTTAAAAACTCATAATGATCACTTATTAACTCTCTCATTCCTTCTTCACTTAACTTTTCTAAAATTTCTATTTTAGGTAGTTCTACTTGAGGTCTTGAGTTTGTGCCAAGTTTTGTGATTTTAAATTCCATTATTATCCTTGTATATATAGTTCAATTAAAAGTTAAATATACATAATGAAAACTTTTTTATTGACTTTTTTTAAATTTAATATTAATTTTAGAGCTATTTTTAATAAAAAGTACAAAAGTACTTTTTATTTATAATTTTCTTTTTTATCACTAGTATCTAATTCTTGCCCAATTTCTTGGTATCTTTTGAAATAGTATTTAACAAAAGAGTTTATTTGTTTATTTACAGGTAAAAAGTATTTTTGCTGTTTTACTGCATAAAGATTTAGAAATTCTAAAGCATCTTTTTTATCTAAATAGTGCTGTGCTAATTGAGTATATGTAGTGATATACCATTTCTTTAAATCTTCATATTTATCTAAAGATAAGTCAATCTTTAGGTTTTTTTCATCCCAAAGCAATATTTTTGAATCAAATAAAGCGCTTAAGTGAATTAAACCCTCACAATAATATGGCTGAACTTCATCAACTTCCATCCATCCTATTAAGCTTATTGCTCTTTTAATAGTATCTATTAAAACTTGTGTGCTTAGGTGTTTTTCATCTTTTTGCTCATCTAGAAAAAATGAAACTAAACCTCCCGTTGTTGCTTTAAACTCTTCAATATTTTTAAAGTTACCTGATTTATTCATTAGAGTTTCTGTTTCATCATCACACCATAAAATATGGCCATACTCATGTCCCACAGTGCTAATATCATAAACTTGATGCCAAGAAGATGTTTCTTTAAATAAAAACTCTCTATCTTGTGTAAGTAAGTCTTTTGAAAATATTTCTGAAGATAGTTTTAAAAATGGTTTAGCTCTACTTGTTTGTAATATTTCATCAGCAAAAGCAAAAATCTTTTTTCCTTCTTCTTTTGAAACTATTTCATCATTTGGTACAACTTGTGCTGAGAATAATCCGTTGAATTCAGCCCCAAAAAATATAGCTGGACGACCTATATATAACTGTACTTTATCTAAAGATTTTAATGAGAAATTGTAAATACTTTGATATTTTTTATTTTCAGGAAAACTTGAAAAAATTTTAGCAAAAGAGTTTTTTATCTTATTTACTCTGTGGTCATTTTGTTCAAACTTTGGGTTTGTAAATCTAATATCCCACTCTAGGGCAACTGCTTTTCTAAAATGATCTTCATAATACTCTAAAGGATGTCCTATTTGAATAGGAGATTTTATTTTCATCCATGCTCTATCTACATCAGCCCATTTTGAAACTAAAAGATTAGTTTTATCCTCACTAAAAGCTTTAATAAGATTTTGAATATATAAAATATAGTTCCACTTTTGTTCATATATATTATCTTCTAGTTCTATTAAACTCTCTTCAAACTCTTCTAAAGCATCAATAACAGCAGTTGTTTTTTCTTTAAAAACTTTGATATAAGCTTCACTTTTATATTGTCCTTCATGTTTAACTAAAGCAGAATATGATCTATCAGCTTGAAGTTCATTATGTCCTAAATCAAAAAGATTATTTTGCTCTAAATAAGAAAATACTTTTTCTTCATTATCATCAAATTTTTCTAATAAGTCTTTATTTACACCATTTATAATATGCGCTGTCCATGAACTTTGCCATGAACTCATTTTAAGTCCTACATTATAAACACCTTGAAAAATAGCTGCGTAAAAAGGTGAAAGTAAGTTGTTATTTACTATATAATCAACAGTATTTTTATGTTTCTTATGCCAATACTCTTTTACAAAAAGATAAGCTTTTTCTTTTAAAAGTATTATTTCTTCATCATCTTTTGGTAGTTTTTTAAGAACTTGACTTAAAGAATCATCTCTTAAATTAACTAATCTTGTTACAAGAGCAAAACGTAAATCTTCACTCATTTCAAGATTTAATTTTTTTGCAAAATCATCAATTATTTTTAATTTATCAAACTCTTTATTTTCTAAATGTGATATCAATTTATTTATATTTTCTTTTTGTGTATTTAAAAAATCATATACTTTATAAGAATCATTTAAAAATTTATCTTTGCTCATGTTGAACCCTTATATATTTTATATTAGTAATTTCTAAGTCTATCTTTTTTAATCTTGAAGAGTTATAAGAGAGCTTTGATTTTTAGAAACTAGCACTTTTGCATACAAAGTGCTAATTTCTTTTTAAACTTTAGCCTACTTTTATAAAGATATGATAAAATCATCTTAATAAATATAAAAAATATAAGGAGAAATTTATGGCAAAACATCAATTTCAAACAGAAGTAGGACAATTATTACATTTAATGACGCACTCTTTATACTCAAATAAAGAGATTTTTATAAGAGAGTTAGTATCAAATGCAAGTGATGCTATTGATAAGTTAAATTATTTAAAATTAACTGATGATAGTATTAAATCATCTTTACCTGACACTTGGAGTGGACAAGTTACAATCTCTTTTGATGAAGATGATAAATCTTTAACTATTATGGATAATGGTGTTGGTATGAATGGTGAAGATTTAATATCTTCAATTGGTACAATCGCTAAATCAGGAACAAAATCATTTGTTGAAGCAATGACTGGTGATGCTAAAAAAGATTCTAATTTAATTGGACAATTCGGTGTTGGTTTTTATTCTGTTTTTATGGTTGCATCTCATGTTGATGTAATTTCAAAAAAAGCTGGAGAAGAAGTAGCTTACAAATGGTCAAGTGATGGTTCAGGTGAATTTGATTTAGATGAAGTTACTAAAGAAAGCGTTGGAACTGTTATTTATATTAAACTAAAAGATGAAGAAGCTGCTGAATTTGCAACAAAAGAGCGAATTACAACTATTGTTACAAAATATTCAAATCATATTGCATATCCAATTTTCTTAGATTATAAAGAAGAAGTTACTGAAGACTTAAGTGAAGAAGATACAAAAGCGGGAAAAGAAGCTAAAAAAACTATAGAAGATAAACATGAAAAAATAAATGAAGCTACAGCTTTATGGATGCAGCCAAAAGCTAAGCTTAAAAAAGATGAGTATAATGATTTTTATAAATCAATTTCTCATGATTCAAGTGATCCTATGCTTACAATTCATACAAAAGCAGAAGGTGTAAATGAGTATACAACTCTATTTTATGTTCCTTCAATTGCTCCTATGGATATGTATAGAGCTGATTACCAACCTGGTGTTAAACTTTATGTTAAAAGAGTATTTATTACAGATTCTGAAAAAGAATTATTACCAACTTATTTAAGATTTGTAAGAGGTATTATTGATAGCGAAGATTTACCATTAAATGTATCTAGAGAAATTTTACAAGAAAACAGAGTTATGGCAAATATTAAACAAAGTTCTGTTAAAAAAATTCTTGGTGAGATTAAGAAACTTTCTAAAAATGAAGAAAAATATGCTGCTTTTATTGCTCAATATAATAGAGCTTTAAAAGAGGGTGTTTATCAAGACTTTACAAATAAAGAAGCTATCTTAGAACTAGTAAGATATAAAACAACAAATGATGAAAAAATGACTTCATTAGCTTCTTATAAAGATAGAGCTAATACAGAGCAAAAAGCAATTTTTTATATAGTTGGAGAAAATGAAAAAGTTCTTAAGAACTCACCTTTACTTGAAGCTTATAAAAAGAATAATATTGAAGTTCTAATTTTAGATGATAAAGAAATTGATGAAATTATAACTCCTGCAATTGGAGCTTATAAAGAATGGACATTTAAAGATATTTCTTCTTGTGAAGCACCTGCTATTGAGCAAAGTGAAGAGAAGAAAAAAGAAGTAGAAGAAAAATTTCAAGATATAACTTCTAAAATTAAAGATATCTTAGGTGAGGCTGTTAGTGATGTTAGAGTTACAAATAGACTAAGTGAATCTCCTTCTTGTGTAGTTAAAGATGGAAATGATCAAATGGCACAAATGGCACAAATGATGAAAGCAATGGGTCAAGAAATGCCAGATTCAGCTCCAATTTTAGAAATAAATCCAGAGCATGAAATAGTAACAAAACTTAATACTTCAAAAGATGATAAATTAGTTGATGATATTGCATGGTTATTATTAGACCAAGCTAAGTTAAGTGAAGGTATGGATATTACAGATGCGGTAGCGTTTGCACAGCGTCTAAACCGAATAACAGCAAAAGCTTTATAAAAAGAGCTATTTGCACGTATTTTCTGCGTTGGAGATAGTTTTGTGCTCAATCACGCACTTATGTGTGCGCTCAATCACAAAAAACTATCTCCGCCTTGAAACTACATACAACTAGCTCTTTTAGAGCCGGTTGTTATTTCTAATTCAAAATGTAGGCTCAATCGTAAAAAACTTTGTCCGCTTTGAACCTAAACATAACTAGTTAATTTATAACAGTTGTGTTGTTCTTTTCTATTGCTCTTTTAGAGCTGCTTGTGTTGTTCTCTTCTATTAAAAACGCCCATTCAACTTAGAAGTGCAACACTAACTATTAAATTATGCTGATAATTTCCTTTGTAAATTATTAAAAAATATCTCATTTGGAGTTTTATACTCAAGAATTTTTCTCGGTCTATTATTTAGACGATTTTGAATATGTATTATTTCTGTTCTTGATATTTTCTCAAACTCACTTTTCTTAGGAATATATTCTCTTATTAATCCATTAGTGTGCTCATTTAATCCTCTTTGCCAAGAAGAATATGGATCACAGAAAAAGAACTTAATATTTAGTTCTTTTGCTACTTCTTCATGAAAGGAGAACTCTTTTCCATTATCTGAAGTTATTGTATGAACTAGGCTTTTAATTGGTTTTAACATGTCTATAATAGCTTGTGTTACACCCGAAGCATGTTTAGATTCTACTTTTTTAATAAGAGTGAATTTACTGTTACAAGTGCACCTTTGTGATTTTTACCAATAACAGTATCAACTTCAAAGTCTCCAAATCTACTTTTTCTATCAACAAGAACTGAACGTTTATTGATATTAACTCTATTTTTAATTTGTCCTCTTGTTCTATAAAGTTCAGACCTATTTTTATATTTTTTGTTTTGATGCCTTAGCCATTTAAAGAGTTTACCACCATGCCTTTGGTTTTTATATATGTATCTGTATATAGTTTCATGGGAAATAATAACTATTTTATCTTTTTTAAGTCTTCCTGCTATTTGCTCTGGTGACCAATTATCTCTTAATCTTTTACCGATGAGTAATTTTATTTTATTGTTTAATTTTTTATTAGTTCTCTTATTTATATCTCTTGATGCTGATTGAATCTCAGCATACTCAGGGTTGTAATAACCGTTACTACTATTTCTTTTTAGTTCTCTTGAAATTGTAGACTTGTTAAAGTTTAATACTCTAGCTATTTTGCTTATTGAATAATTTTCTTGTTTGTAAGCAAAGATTTGATACCTTAAACCTAAGGTTAATTGTTTATACTTTTCACCCTCAAGGGGTACCCCGTCATTAAATGCTCCATTTATCGGTCAGGATAATAAGCTTTAATTGTATATCAACTAACCTTACTATCTTGACTTATTAAACGTTGCACTTCTAATGTGAATCTACAAAATACACTCCTAAATCCTATTTAATTATCCTTATATATGATATATCATAATTTCTAAGCAAGAATTAATTTTAAGAGTACAAAAAATGTCTTTATATATGATATATCCTAATTTTGAAGCAAAAATTAATTTAAAGAGTGCAATAATTGTCTTTATATAGGATATATCATAATTTCAAAGAAAAAATTAATTTATATTTTAAAAATATATATTTGAGAAAGATTTAAAATGAATAAAATATTATTATTTGTCCTATTCCCTATAAGTATATATGCTAATAAAGATATTGATTTTTCTATATTTAATTATCCATGGATTGTGTCTTATTTCTTATTTTCTGTTTTTTTTACAACTTTTTTTATTTTTATACTTAAAAAATCTTCTTCTGTTCGTAGTATAATTATATTTTTAGAAAATAACTATAAATTTAATATATTAGCTCTTTCTACTAATTCTTCTAAACATAAAATTACTTTATTTAAAAGATTCATTGCAACTTCTTTAAATTATAGTATTGATAAAAAGTTAAGTAAAAAACAAATAAATTTTAGATTTTATCTTATAAGTAAGTATGAAAATAATTTATTTTTTTGTGAACATATAAGAAAAAAAGATTTAGAAAATGATTATTTTTGTAAGTTAAATTTAATTATAAAAAGAAGTAATGAAGTTTATCTTTTAAAAGTTCCTATCAACTTATTAATTAAAAATCTTTACCTTCTTTTCATGACTGTTACTTCTAAAATTAATATAAATAATATTTTGCTTTTTCTGCTTTCATTTTTGACTATCTTATTATCCACTATATATCTAATTTGGTCAAGTTATTATATTAAAATTGTTCAGTTGTTAGGTATTATTCCTAACTCAATGGATCTTGAAATGTATCCATTCTTAACATATTTATTTACAGATATCTTTTTCCTTGCAATCTTACCTATACTTGTATCTTTTTTATTTATTAGTGTTTTTTTTAACTTGATTCTAATGGTAGTATACTTTGTAGGTAGATTTATTTTAAAAAAGAAAGAAGATATATTCTATGATACATTATATTCCTATTCTATAAAGTCGTTTTTTATAAATAGTTTTACATATTTTTTTCCTATATTATTAATAGTATGGTTTTTATTTAATATTCTTATTTCTTACTATAAAATATCATATCCCAATAATCCATCAATTAACTTAGCTAATACTAAATTGTATATGTATGATTATTTAAAGTACAGCCAAAAGCTTAAAATAGTTAAACTTAATACCGTAGATACCCTAATAGTTGGCAGTGATGAAAATTTCTTTCAATATATTGATATCAATAAAAATAAAAATGATTTTTTTTCAAAAGAAACAAAATCTTTGAAAAATTGTAATTATATAATTAATAATATTAATTATTCAAAAGAAGAAGCAATAAAAAATAATGAACTTCTTTCTTTAAAATTTAAAAGTGTTTTGTTAAATAATAATATTATAAATACAAACTCAATTAAGAATTACAAAATAAGTAGTTTATTAAAATATGAAGAGAGAACAGTAGATTTTAAAAAAGATTTTTATATAAATGAAATTGTGTCAAAATGTGGAATATTAGTAGTATTAAACTTAAAAAATAAAAAAGAATTATTAAAAAAAGTCGAACTATTAAATAATAATATGCCTATTTTAACTCTACCTAATAGTTTATTTATTAAAAAGTTAAATAGTGAGTTAGATAAAGAAAATAATAAATTTAAGGAAAAAAATAAGAAATATATTTTAGAATTCGAACTTGCAGAGAAAAAAAAATGCTGATTCATTAACAAGTTTCTTTAATAATAGATCATATGGTAGTTGGACTATAAATGATTTAGAAAAGTGGGCTAATAGCCTTGAACAAAATTCTACAAAAATTAAAATAAATAAATATATAGATGAATTTAAAAAATTAGAAACAACTGAAAAAAAATGATATAATTAGTCACTAAAGGCAAATGATGAATAACGAATTATTATCAAAAATTAAAATTGAGAAAGAAAAATACTTAAAAGATGGTTTTAACATCATTGGTGTATTTGGTTCTTATGCTAAAAATTTGGAAACTAAAGATAGTGATATTGATTTGTTATATGATATAAATCCTATTTTTCTTAAAAAATATTCTGGTTTTGATGCTTTTTCTAAATTAAGTGATATTAAAAAATCTTTACAAAAAACGCTTAATCTTAAAGTTGATATTGCTACTATTGATAATAATAGTCGTACTTTTAAAGAATTTGCTTTAAAAGATGCAATTTACCTATAACCATTAATTATATAATATTTCTTTAAGTTAAAGATATGCCTTATTCTGATACTTTACCTATAAAACTACTTATGATATAAGAAACTTTATAGCTCATGATTATGAAGGTGTTAACTAGGCAATTATTGAAAATATACTACAAACTACAAACTACAAACTACAAACTACAAACTACAAACTACAAACTACAAACTACAAACACTAAAAAAACCATTTTGATAAATATCAAGCTTTAATTTACTTTATTTTGATATAGTAATTTTTAATTTTAATATGAAAGAATGATATGAAAAAAATTTTAATCTCTACTTTGGTTTTAGCATCTTTGTGTTTTGCTTCAACTGCTACAAAAACTGAACTTCCTCGTACTGTTGATCCAAAAGCACAGGTAAAAGCTGATAAACAGTTAAAAGTTCAAAATAAAGAAATTATTAGACTTGTTGTTGAAGCTGTTTCAAAAAAACTTCCTTTGTCAATTGATAAATATACACAACAAACAGGCATTAAAGCTGAAAACTTAACTCTTATTTCTACTTTTGAAATAAATACAGGTGCTAAGAGTGATGAGGCTGTAAGAATTGAAGACCAACCTCGAATGGCTAAGTTTATAGTTTCTGGTATTTGTCAAAGTTCTAAAAGATTTTTACAAAGTGATATTGATATACGTTATGTATATAATAGTGCTAAAAGTAAAGCTTTACTTTTTAAGTTTGATGTTATAAAAGAGGATTGTAAAACTATTTGGAAATAAAACCCAAATAGTTTAAGAGTTTGTTGTATTTTGAGCTTCTAAAGAGTGAATTGAGTTCATTATTTGATTTGATAAATCTTTTGTAATTAAATTTTTCCAAACATCAATTTGTTTGTATTTTTGTTTATTGCAAACTTCTATCATTGCTACGTTAAAAAAGTTTCCCTCATTTATATCATTAATAAAAGGTTCAATTTGTACTTTTTTTTGTTTAATTAATTCTAAGTGTTCATTTACAAAATTTTGTACTGCATCCATAGCTGCTTGTTTTTGTAACTCTTTTTCAAATATATCATCAGCTTCATCTAAGTCTTTTATATCCATTATAAGCTCATATAGTGAGCTTAAAGCCTGTTCTAAATTAATCTCATAAGAGATATCGTTTTCTTCTGTTTTACTTATAATACTAGCCAAGGCTACTTGATAATATAATTCATATAAAGAAACATTATTTATTAGGTTATTTCTTTCAAATTCTTCTTCTAAATTCATTTTAAGCTTCTTTTTTTTCTTAGTGTAACTATATTATGTATAATTTTTAATAAAATTTAATAATTTATTTTAAAATTATTGTTTTTTTAATAAAATTCCTTTATAATTATAAAAATAATTAGGAGTATTATTATGGGATTTTTTAAGAAGATATTTTCTGCTATTGCTAAAGCTTCACAACCTATGTTTGTTTTGGACTCTTGTTACTTAAAGTTTTTATTAAATTCAGAAGAATATTATTCATATGAAGTTGATGATTATGATACTAAAACAAGGCACTCCCCTTATACTAGTGAAGCATATACACTAAATAATAGTGAATTTTTCCTAGAAGCTGTTAAGTTACAAAGAGATTCTTCGTGGAGAGGTCAGCCACGAAGTATATATGAAGGTTTTTTTAAAGAAGAGTTAAAAATAAAAAAGATGGAAATTTTAAAAAGAGAAGAGTTTGGTCATTATGAATTTACTACGTATAAAATAAATGACTCTTTTATTATCCATTTGATTTATATCTGGTCTGTTAAAAAAGACATTTTTATTTTTGATGCTAAAGGAAAACTTTTTACTGCTTTATTAAAACAGTTAAATGAAAGTTATGAATATGAGTATGATTCTTATGAGCTTGGTGAAATAAATTTTAATATTAGTATTGTTAAAACTAATGCTTTAAAATCATATTTTGGAAGTGATGATTAAAATATGAAAAATACTAAAAAAATTATACTAAATATACTAATATTATCTTCTTTACTTATTCTTTTTACTTCTTGCAGTTCTTCTTTATATGAACATAACAAAAAAGAATTTTTAAGTTTTAATGTAAAAGGAGATACTTTTAAAATTCCATTAACTAGTTCTAAAAAACATTATAGAATGAATAAATGTACAAATAATTCTTATACAATGATTTCTCAAAATGAATATTATGGTAAATTATTTTTAGAGTATATTTCTTTACGTAAGTCTTGTACTTGGTCTGGTTTAGAAAAAAGCTTTTTTACTTCACTTTTTAAAGAAAACAAAAAAGTTAAAACTATGAAAACTCTTGATAACTTTGAAATCTCAAACTATAATTTTTCAACGTATCTAATAAATGATAAGTTTTATATGAATATTATTTTTATTTATGGAAATAAAAGAACTACTTTAATGCTTGATTATGAAGGTAAACTAACAAAAGACTTATTAGTTAAACTAGGTTCTTCTTATTCAAACCCATATATAAAAAAAACTAGGTTTGATTCAAATTATAATGAGTCTTTAGTTTATAAAAATATTTTTAGAAAATATTTTTATAAAGAGTATGAAAATAGATAAACTAAAAGAGTTTACACTCTTTCTCTTTTAGTTTGAAAATACATCTTTTAATAGCTGAGTTGTTCTTTGTATAGGATTTTCTCTTATGGCTTTTTCTTCTTTTTCAATCATTAAAAAAAGTCCATCTAGCGCCTTATTTACAATAAACTCATCTAATGATTCTTCCTTAGAACTAGGGATATAAGAATCAACACCTAATGATTTAGCATAAGACATTATTGAGCTTGATTCCACATATGATTTTGCATTTTTCTGATAAAAGCTATTAAAACTTTTGTAATAAGAAGCTACATTGTTTTCTTGTGTTGATTTTTTAACAATAGGAGTAATTAACTCTTTTAAGCTTGTCAAAGTATGTTTCTTAAAATAAGTAGTTGCTGAGTTATTCTCACCTCTTAGGATAGTACTCGCATCATTAATTGACATCTTTGAGATAGAATTTGCAAATATATTTGCTGTTTGTAAAGCAGCTTGTGAAGCTGCATCATTCATAGCTTTTTCTAAATCATTGATATATGATTCTCCTCCAACACTGCTTATTATAGTTTTTGCTTTTTGTAAAGTATCAGGTAATGGTATCTTTGCTTCTAGGTTATTAAAGTAACCATTTTTAGCACCAAGTGAGCTTATAGCTAGTGTAACACCTTTATTAAGAGCTTCTTTTAAACCCTTTGAAATTGTGTCTTCACTTAATTTAGAACTGCTTGTTTCTGTTTGTTTACTAATTTCTTTTTTTGTATCACTTAATAAATCTCCTGCTAATTTAGCAAAATCAAAAGCAAAAGTATAGTTATAAATAAGAGCAAGTAAAAGTATGGTTTTTTTCATTTTTTTCCTTAATTTAAAATAATCTATTATTTTATTATATTATGCCTATTATATATAAATTTATAAAAAACAAGATTAGTTTTTTTGCTATAATATAAAATCAAAAGGAAATAAATGAATGAAATGATAAATAAGATAAGTGATTTCTTTTTAGCTTTTAAAAACAAAGAGATAGAAGCTTTAGAAATTTCACAAGAAAAAGAATTTATAAATAATTTTGCAAAACTGATTAAAGAAGATGAAGGTTTTGAAAAAATATATGATAATTACCTCTTAATTAAAGGTTATACATACCGTTTAGAAAATTCAGAACAAAGACTATTTTATACCTTTAAAGAAGCGGTTTATGCAATAGATTTAGCAAAACTTACAAGAGATGAAGAAGCAGTTAAATTAAATTGTTTAGTTTATATTTTAGTTTTAAAAGATTGTATATCTGAATACTTAAAAGAAGAGATAAATGAAGATGAAAAAAATAAAGCAATAAATACATATAAAAAAGTTGAAGATAAAAAAGCAAAAGAGAATGAAAAATATCATATGTATCAATATTGAATAAAAAAGGATTTTAAATGGCTAAATTTATAAATTCATTAAGTGAAGAAAATATAGTATTTATAAATAATCAAAAAATATTTTTCGTATCAACTGCTCCAAAAGATGGAAAAATCAATATTTCTCCTAAGGGTTTAGATGGAACTTTAAAAATAATTGATAGCAAAACTATTGTTTGGTTAAATTATTTTGGTTCTGGAAATGAAACGGCTGCTCATTTATTAGAAGATAATAGAATAACTTTAATGTTTTGTGCTTTTGAAGGTGAAGCTTTAATTTTTAGAATTTATGCAAAAGCTGCCATCTTACATGAAAGAGATGAAAAGTTTAAAAAATATTTAAAATTATTCTCTTATCAAAATGCCGCAAGGCAGATTTTTGAGCTTAAAATTGAGTCCCTAAATAGTTCGTGTGGAATGGGTGTTCCTTTATACGAGTTTAAATCTCAAAGAGAGGAACTGAATGATTTTTATGATAATCATTCAAAAGAAGAACATCTCTCTTATATGAAAAAAAACAATTTAAAATCTTTTGATGGTAAAGATACTAAACTATTTTTATAAAGTAGTATAAAACATAATAGATTTTTATGAAAGTTCTTACTCTTGTATGCTTTTTTGAAGTTTCATAATTTGCTTATGTATGAAATCGATATCATCACTTAAAGTAATTAGATCTAAATCTTCTTTATTAATCATACCTTCTTTATAAAGAGATTTTTTAATAAATTTTAATAAATATTTCCAATACTCAGTTCCTACTAAAAAGACTCTACATCCATCTTTATTTAATTTACCAGTTTGGCTTAGGGTTAAAACTTCAAATAGTTCATCTAAGGTACCAAAACCACCTGGAAATACTATACAAGCTTTTGAGTATTTAACTAACATGAATTTTCTTGAGAAAAAGTAGTTAAAAGTCATACTTTTTGTAGTATATGGATTTACTTGTTGCTCATTTGGAATTGAAATATTAAGGCCAATAGATTCAGCATTATTTGCCTTATACGATCCTCTATTAGCAGCACTCATAATACCATCCCCTCCACCTGTAATGATATTAATACCACTTTTACTTAATTTGTATGCAAGTTTTTGAGCTAAAATTGCATACTCATTACTTTGTTTAGTTCTAGCACTTCCAAAAATTGTTACACTTGAAGATAAACCATGAAGTATCTCATATGCTTGATTGAAATCATCGGCTACTTTTGTTTTATATATTTTTTCGCTTTTCTTTTTAATAATAGACTCTTTCTTGATATAATTGTGGATTATTATATATTTATTGTGCTTAAGAGGCATGAAAATAACTTAATTAAAAAGGTTTATAGTGTTCAGTGAAAGAAATATTACAAAATTTATACTCTTAACGCCAATTATTACTGTAATTCTAATAGCTTTTATTAGTTCGTATTTTTTTATACAAACACAAAATTCTTATTTTGAAGAAGAGAGTATTCGAAGTGAAAATGAGTATATTTTAAAACAAAGAAATATTTTAAAAAAAGAGATTGATTCGGTTCTAAATTATATTAATCATTATGTAAATAAAAATAAGAATATAAAAGAAGAAGATCTTAAAAATGAGCTCTTAAGATATATAGAAACAATAAGATATGAAAAAGATGGTTATATTTGGGTTCATGATACTTCTTATTTTTTAAGAGCACATCCTTTTCGTAAAGAAAAAATCAATAGTTTTGATATTGATTTAGAAGATGCAATGGGTGTAAAAATTACTAAAAAATTTATTGATGATACTATTAAACATCCAGAAGGTATTTTTATTGAGTATTATTGGCAAAAACCAAAAAATGTACATTTCTCACAAAAACTTGGTTTTTTTAAATTATATGAAAAGTATTCTTGGGTTATTGGAGCTGGTTTATATATGGATAATATTCAAAGTTCAATACTAAGAGATAAAAAACTTTTAGAAAAAAGAATAAATAAATATATTAGATTTGTAGTAATAATTTCATTTTTAGTACTAATTTCTATTGGATTTTTATCTTTTATTGTTTCAAATAAGGTTAGTAAGGTTTTTAATGAGTATAAACAAAGTGTTAGAAAAAAAGAGATTTTATTATCAGAATTAAATAAAAACCTAGAAACTAAAGTTTTAAAAGCGATACAAGAAGTAAAAAACAAAGATAGGGCTATGCTTCATCAATCAAGGCTTGCAAGAATGGGTGTAATGCTTTCTTTAATAGCTCATCAATGGAGACAACCTTTATCTAAAATTAGTGCAATTTTAATGGAACTTGAAACAGCAATTAAGTTCTCTAAAGGAAATGATGCCTTAGTACTTAAGAGTATAAATACCTCAAATGAACTTTTATTTTATATGTCAAATACTATTGATGATTTTAGAAATTTTTTTAAACCAGATAAGAAAAAAGTAGATTTTTATATAAATGATTCCATTAGTGAAGCTATATCTTTAGTGCAAGCTTCAATTAATAGTTTGAATATAGAATTAGAAAAAGATCTAAGAGACAATCCTTTAATAAATGGTTATAAAAGAGAGTTTGCTCAAGTTATTCTAAATTTAATTACAAATGCTAAAGATATTTTACATCAAAGAGAGATTATAAATCCAAAAATAAAACTAAGTGTTAAAATAATAAAAGATGAACTTATAATTTCAGTAAGTGATAATGCAAGAGGTATTAAAGCTGAAATTATTGATTTGATCTTTGAGCCGTATTTTACTACAAAAGAGAGTTCAAAAGGTACAGGTTTAGGTTTATATATGAGTAAAATGATTATTGAAAAAAATATGAATGGAGAACTAAATGTTCAAAATGATAAGTATGGTGCTGTATTTACCATAATTTTAAAGGTATGAAATGAATGATATTTTATTAAAACAGTTGAAAAATTATAGAGTTTTATGTGTAGAAGATGAAGATATAATTAGAACTTCTATGGTAAACACATTAAAGTATTATTTCAAAGAAGTTTATGAAGCAAATAGTGCAGAACTTGGTTTTGAAAAATATTTAGAGTTTAAACCTGATATTGTATTAAGTGATATACAAATGCCTAAGCAAAATGGTATTTTTTTAGTTGAAAATATAAGAAAAAATGATCAAGAATGTTTAATTATTATGATTACAGCTTATTCCTCAGAAGAGTATTTATTAGAATTAATTAATTTAAATATAAATCACTATATTATAAAACCTATTACTTCAAATAATCTATTATCAGGTATCTTAAAAGCTTTTGGAGGAAGATTAGATGAAAAAGTAGTTTTTACTTCTTTGTTGTTTTTTGATAAAAAAACATATAAGTTATATTATAAAGAAAAAGAAATCCTTTTGCGTAAGAGAGATATAGAGTTTTTACTTCTTTTATATAAAAACAAAAATCAAGTTCTGCCTTATTCTTTAATTGAAGATAGTTTATGGAGAGATAAAAGTATGAGCACAAGTGCATTAAAAACATTTATTAAAGAGTTTAGACAAAGAATGCCAATTGATTTATTACAAAATGTTCATCAAATAGGATATAAGCTAATAATTTAAAACAAAAACTTAAAAACTTACAAACCTAAATACCTACTAACTAACTAACTCACTAAAAACTCACTTTTTGGTTTTATAATATAAGATATTAAAAATCAAGAGGAGATTATTATGATTAAAAAAGGTTTATTACTTACCGCAATGGCAAGTTTAGTATTCGCAGGAAATGTTAAAATGGATTTAAATGCAAAGTATGGTGCAAATAATTTCCATACTAAAGCAGCAGTTAAGTTTGCTTCTTTAGTTAAAGATTATACAAATGGAAGCGTTAATATTATTGTTCATCCAGGATCTTCATTAGTAAAAGGAAATCCTTTAAAAGCGGTAAAAGATGGAACTGTTGCTATGACTGATATGTTTATTCCTTTTACTTCAGGAGGAGGAAAAGTATTTGGGATCTCTGCATTACCTTTTATAGCAAGTTCTTATGATGATGCTTATAAGTTATATCAAATTTCAAAACCAGCTTATGAAAAAACTGCTAAAAAATGGAATCAAAAGTTTTTATACCAAGTAACATGGCCAGCTTCTGGTTTTTATTCAAATAAAACAATGACATCTATTAATGATTTTAAGGGTGTAAAAACTAGAACATATGATAAAAATTCTGCTTCTTTTGTAAATCAAGCAGGAGGAAATGCTGTTGCTTTACCTTGGGGAGAGGTTTATTCAGCACTTAGAACTGGTATGGTTAATTCAGTTGTAACATCTTCTTCCTCTGGAAAAGATGGTAAATTTTGGGAAGTATTATCTAACTTTACAAAAATTAAATATGCTTATCCTCTTCAAGCTGTATCTATTAATTTAGATTATTGGAATTCTTTAGATAAAGAACAGCAAAACTCTATGTTAAGAGCAGCTAAAGAGATAGAAAAAGCTCAATGGAAAGCTGTACGATTAGAAGACTCTACTGCTCAAGCTATTATGATTAAAAATGGTATGAAAATAACTGAAGCTAGTGTTGAGTTAAAAAATGACTTAGATAAAATTGCAAACAATTTGTTAGAAAAATATTTAGATGGTGCAAATAAAGAAATCAAAGATATTTTTAAAGAGTATAGAAAATAATTTATGAAATCTTTTTATATAATAGTAAACAAGCTCTCCTTATGGGGAGCTTATCTATCAGCTTTATTAATTATTTCTTTAGTTTTACTAATATTATGTGAAATATTTATTAGGTATTTTTTTGATTTATCTACAATGATTGCAGATGAATATAGTGGATATTTATATTTAGCTTCAATTTTTTTAGGACTTTCTTACACTTTTAGTGAAAATGCACATATTAGAATTAATATTATTACTTCAAAGTTAAATAAGAAAAAAAACAGACTAGTTGATATTATTGCTGGTTTAATCACAATATCGGTATTAAGTTTCACTTTTTATAGAACAGTTTTATTTACTTATGACTCTTATGATTTAGATATGTTATCAGAAGCAGTTTCAGAGACACCTTTGTATTTAACTCAAATAGTTATGCCCTTAGGACTATCTTTGTTTATTTTATCTGTTTTAGCTTTTGTTATTAAAGGATTTAGAAATGATATCTGAGCCATTAATTTTAGCCTCAGTTTTAATGTTAGTAATGTTTTCTTTTTTATTATCATCTTTATGGATAGGAATCTCACTATTTTTAACAGGAATAGTAGGAATGTTAATTTATGAGCATAACTTACCTTCTGCTATTTCTATTTATGACAAAATAGGAGATTTATTAGCTTCTTCTATTTATGATTCTTTAAATTCATGGTCTTTAGCTGCTTTGCCTATGTTTATTTTAATGGGTGAAATTTTATATAAAAGTTCAATTTCTACAAAACTTTTAAATGGTTTAAGCCCTTGGTTAAATTATATTCCTGGAAAACTATTACATGTAAATGTAGCTGCTTGTTCACTCTTTGCAGCTGTATCAGGCTCAAGTGCAGCAACAACTGCAACTGTTGGTAAAATCACTTTAAGTGAATTACAAAAAAGAGGTTATTCTAAATCTTTAGCTCTTGGTAGTTTAGCTGGTTCTGGAACACTAGGATTTTTAATTCCACCTTCTTTGATTATGATTATATATGGTGTTTTATCTGATGTTTCAATTGGAAAACTTTTTATTTCTGGTATATTACCAGGTCTTTTATTGGCAACTTTATACTCATTTTATATAATGATAGTTGCCAAAATAGATCCTAGTGTTGTTCCAAAAGAAGAGCAAGTTTTTACTAGGGCTGATAAATTAAACTCTTTTAAAGATCTTTTTCCTGTTATGTCTTTGATTTTTGTTGTACTTGGTTCTATTTATGGAGGATTTGCTACTCCAACTGAAGCTGCTGCTATTGGAGTATTAGGTTCAATTATATTAGCAATATTCTTTAAAAGTTTTACTTTAGATATTATGAAAACTGCCTTATTAAACTCAATAAAAACTACAGTTATGATATCTTTTATCATTGCAGCTGCTGGTTTTTTATCTCAAGTTATAGGATTTCTAGGAATTGCTAGAGCTTTAAGTGAATATATTACAACTTTAGGCCTATCTCCTTTGCTGCTTATTTTATTAATTGGTTGCATGTATATAGTTTTAGGAATGATTTTAGATGGAATTTCAATTGTTGTAATGACCTTACCAATTGTTTTACCTATTGTAGTTTTGGCTGGGTATGATCCTTTATGGTTTGGTATATTCTTAGTATTTATGGTAGAAATGTCTCAAATAACTCCACCGGTTGGTTTTTCACTTTTTATAATTCAAAGTATAAGTGGAGAAAAAATAGAATATATTTTAAAAGCGACTTTTCCTTTTTTTATTTTAATGTTAGTAGCTGTTGCTTTAATAATCTATTTCCCACAAATTGTAAGTTTTCTTCCTGCTTATATGGTAAAATAAGTAATACTAATGCAAGGTTCAAAGATGCAAATTAAACTAAATTGTGATATGGGTGAGAGTTTTGGAGTTTATAAAATGGGAGATGATGAGCAGATTATGCCTTATGTTAATATGGCAAACTTAGCTTGTGGTTTTCATGCAAGTGATGCTTTAACTATGGCTAAATCTATTCGTTTAGCTTGTGAAAACTCTGTTGAAATTGGAGCTCATCCCTCATATCAAGATTTAGTAGGTTTTGGACGACGTTCAATGATTTGCTCTCTAGAAGAAATAAAATCTATTGTTTTATATCAAATGGGAGCCTTAGATGGAATAGCAAGAGCTTTTAATACTAAAATAACTTATGTAAAACCTCATGGAGCTTTATATAACGACATGATGAAAGATGAAAATATTTTAAAAGCAATAATTTCAGCAATATCTGATTATGATAAAAATATAAAACTTATGTTACTTTCAAGTCCAAATAATGAGAAAAATGAAGAATTAGCCTCTTCTTACGGAGTTTTATTGCTATATGAAGTTTTTGCAGATAGAAATTATAATGATGATGGAACACTTGTTTCAAGATCACATGATGATGCTTTAATTACTGATGAATTAGAAGTTTTAGAAAGAATTACTTTATTAAAAGAAAAAGGTTATTTATATAGTAAAAATAAACAAAGATTATTTTTAAAAACAAATACAATTTGTGTACATGGTGATGGTTCTAATGCTTTAAATTTTGTAAAAAATGTTCATAGTGCCCTTATTTAATGAGAATAGAAATAGCTTCATTTGATAGCATTATTATTTATTTCAAGAAAGAAATTTCTTTAAAAGTAAATGAAAAAGTAAAAAAATTATATGAAAACATAAAAAATATAGAAGGTTTTTTAGAAATAATACCTTCTTATAATTCAATTCTACTAAGATACGATATTTTTTTGTATGACTATGAAACTGTATGTGAAAAAATAAAAAACTCTTTTAAAAATGATTCTGTAAAAATAGAAAATAAACTTTTTGAGATACCTGTATATTATGGTCTTGAAGTAGGGCTTGATTTAGAAGAATTAAGTATTTTTTCAAAACTTAGTATAAAAGATATAATCTCTTTACATACAAGTAAAACTTATAATGTTTACTCAATTGGTTTCTCTGCTGGTTTTGCATATTTAGGAAAAGTTGATAAAAAAATAGCAAAACCAAGACTTAGTTCTCCTAGGTTAAATATAGCAAAAGGTTCCGTAGGTATTGCAAATAAGCAAACAGCAATTTATCCAAATGAATCTCCAGGAGGATGGAATATAATTGGACGTAGTGCTTTTACTTTATATGATAAAAGCTTAAAAAACTTAATACCTTTTAGCCTAGGAGATAAAATAAAATTTTATAGTATTACAAAAGAAGAATTTATAAACTCTGGTGGAATAATATGACTTCTTTTAAAATTATAAAAGCTGGAATAATGACTTTAATTCAAGACTTAGGTCGATTTGAATATTCCAATATAGGAATTACTTCTTCAGGTGCTAGTGATGAGTATGCTTATAATATGGCTAATTTATTATTAGATAATACTTATGGAACAAATGCTCTTGAAATAAGTTTTTCTTCACTTAAAATGCAGGCTTTAGGAGATACTATTATTAGTATAACAGGAGCTAATTTATCTTTTTATATTAATGATATTTTTTGTAAACCGTGGAGTACTTATAAAATTAAAAAAGGTGATATTTTACATTTTACTAAAAAAGTATCAGGACAAAAAGCATATTTGGCTGTAAAAGATGGTTTTATTTTAGAAAAAGAGTTAGGAAGTTATTCTACAAATATAAAAGAAGGTTTAGGTTTAGTTCTTAAAGAAAATATGAATCTTTCTTATAATAAAAATACTTTTTTATATACAAAAAGGTTAAAAGCTCAATATATTCCTTCTTATGAAAATACTTTAACTCTTCGTGTTGTTTTAGCTTACCAAATAAATGACTTTCCAAAAGAAACAATACAAACATTCTTTAACTCAAGTTTTTCTTTAAGTAATGAATCAAATTTAATGGGAGCTAAATGTGAGGGACCACTAATACATACAAACAAAGAAGAGTTAATATCAGAAGGTATAGCTTATGGTTCAATTCAAATACCAAATGATGGAAAACCTATAATTTTGTTAAAACAAAGACAAACAATAGGTGGTTATCCAAAAATAGGAAGTGTTTTAAGTCTTGATTGTTTTAAACTTTCTCAAGCTAAAAGTAAAACAAAAATAGTTTTTGAAGAAATATCTGTAAAAAAAGCGCAAAAAAAAGTAAAAAATTTCAAAAGAATATTTTTTACTTTCTAGAAGATAGAATTCCATTTAATAAAATCTCAAGTTTGTCTTGAAACTTGTCATTTTTTATATACTCTTTAATTTTAAAATCAAAACCAGTTTTAAAAACTATTCCAGCTTTACTTTTTAAAGTAGTATTTAATAATTCAACTTGTATATTAGAAATTATATATTTAAGTTCATTTATATCATTGCTTTTTATAAAAAGTATAAACTTACTTGAAAGGTATCTTACAAGTGAGTATTTAATCTCTTCTTGTTTTAAGTGTTTATTTAAAAACTTAGATACAAAAATAAGTATATTATCAGAAATTAATCTACCATATTTACTAGTAATTTCATCAAAATCTGTAATTTCTAAAAGAACTATCATTCCTTTATCAACAAATTCAATATTTTTATTTAAAAACTTTTTATAAAGCCATTTTCTATTATATGCTTTTGTCAAAGAATCTTGAAATATAAGTTCTTGAACATCTAAAATATCTTTTTTTAGAGTTTGTAATTCATTTTGTGCTTTTTTCAAAGATTCTTTGTCATTGTTCATCATTGCTAGTTCTGCTTTATTTGTAACTTCTTCTAGGGAGTTAATGCTTGATATTGTACTGTTCATATAAGAAGATATTGAATTAAATTCTTCTACTAATACCTTACCCATCTCATCTTCAAACTTCTCTTCTTTTAAATCAATTTCAAATTCTTTTGCGTTTTTATCAAAAGTTTTAAAATATATTGAAGGCATAATGATATCATCTTGTAACAACTTAGATATAGTCATATCTGTTATTTGAATCAATTTATTTTTCATTTTTCTCTTTCATTAAACTTTTTATAGGAACTGCTTTACTTATATAATAACCTTGTGAATAATCAATATCTAAAGATTTTACATATCTTGATATTTTAAGATTAGAAACAAACTCTGCAATTACTTTAATTTCTTGTTCTTTACAAAAATAAACAATACTCTTAATTAGGTTTTTATAGATTTTTTCATCAATTCTTTTAATCAAAGAACCATCAATTTTAATATAATCTATATTAAGTTTTAAGATATGTTCATAATTTGAAAATCCAGTTCCAAAATCATCTATTGCTATTTTAACATTATATTTTTTAAGTTCTTGTATAAATTCATTTACCATATCAAAATTATTAATTTTTTCACTCTCTAAAATTTCAATTGTTAGGTATTTACCAATATCAGTACCTTTAAGTTTTGATATTATATTATTTTTTACTAAAGGATTTAAAATATCAGAAAATGCTAAATTAATACTTATATGTATTTTGTACTCTTTTATATAAGAAATTACTTTTTCTATTAGAATAATCATAAGTTGAGTATACAGTCTATATTGTTTTGATTTCTCAATAAAATTTATAGGAGTAATAACCTTACCCTTTTTATCAAATATTCTCATCAATGCTTCATATTTAATTATCTTAGACGTTTTATTACAGCTAATTGCTTGTAAATATGGTTCTACTTTTTTATTAACTATATTGTCTTTAATGATTTCTAATAAGTGCATATTTAAAAGTTCACTTTTATAATATGATGAGTCATAAAACATAAAGTGTGCATACTCTTTTTTTGCACAGTGCAGGGCTTTTTCTGTATATATTCTAAGACGTTTATCAGAGCTTTGTGAGCATCCTATTGTTAAATCAATTTGAATCTCACATTTTATATTTTTAAGTAAAAATTTATGAGAAATAACTTTATTAAAAATAAGGTCTTTTATTTTAATAATAAAATTTTGTTCTAAGTTCTCATGTATCTTTAGGGCAAATACATCTAAGTAAATATTCTTAAAATTTATTTTACAATCTTTTTTATACTCTTTATTTACTAAAGGAATAATCTCTTTTTTAAGTATTTCTTTAATTAGTACATATACTTGTTTAATAATATAGTTACCATTAGCAAATCCATAAATTGAGTTAATATCTCTTAAATGCAAAATATCTATTAAAAAAAGTGTTCTAATTTTATTATTTAATTTTTTGTTTATAATATTATTCTTTTCTATCATTAAGAATTCCCCTATACTATATATGTAGATAATATAATTTCTTTTTAAAAAGTGTACAATAAAAAAATTATTTAAACAATTAAAAACTAAGAAAATGTCTTAATTTTATTGATTTTATTGCTTATTTTAAAATTATATATCTAAAAAAATAAAAAATATTACTTTAACAAGATTTTTGTTAAAATCCTAAACTTAATAAACAGGATAAAAATATGACTAATATTGATATATCTAAAGTTAAGCTTGATGTGAATATAAGCGAAATTTTAAATTTAGTATCAAATAAAAAAAGCTTTCAAATAGATATAAATTCAAAAATTTACGTAAATGAAGAGATTCCTTCTTTTATAGCTTGTATGTATAGAAGTAAAGAAGATAGTATTTCGAATATAGTAGATACAAGCTTAATTATACAAAAAGTATTTAAATCTTATAAACCACAAATAAATAAAGATATTTGTACCTTAAGTCCTTTAATGTGTTGGCAAGAAATAATTGACTTAAATAAAACTAAAATGTTGTATTTTGATCATCAAAGTGATGGGGTTGATTTATTTGAAGATAAAGAACTTGAAGAAATGGGTTGGTTTGCAGCTGCTTTAGATATTACATATAGACAAATAGTTGAAGTTATTGAAAAAGAAGCACAAGGGTCTTTAGTTTATTATGATAATACTATTCAATTTAGTGGTTTTGCTTTAATTAAAGATATAAAAGAAGTAAGATTATTTGTAGAAGAGTTTATTAAAAATACAATAGATACAAAAATAAAAGAAGATGAATTAGATTTTAATGATGAAGATATTATTGAAGCAATGGATTTTTTTAAAATTAAAGAGACAAAATGGAAGATTTAATTAAAGAATGGGGTTATATAGCTCTATTTTTATACTCGTTTGGTGGTGGGTTCGTAGGTTTGGTAATAGCAGGAGTTTTATCATATGCAGGTGACTTAAATATTTATATTTGTATGTTAGTTGCAGGAAGTTCAAACTTTCTAGGAGATCAGTTCTTATTTTATATGGCAAGAACAAACAAAGCTTATGCTAAAACTACTATTGCAAAATATGGAAGAAAAGTTGCTTATGCTCATTTATTAATGAGAAAATATGGTTCACCTGTTGTTTTTATACAAAAGTACATATATGGAGTAAAGACTTTAATTCCTTTAGCTATGGGACTAACAAAGTATTCATATAAAAAGTTTACTGTGTATAATATTTTTGCTACATCTTTATGGGCTGTTGTAATTGGTTATACAAGTTATTTAATGGGTGAGATTATTATAAATTTTGCAGAAGACTATAAATATTATGGGCTTGCATTTATATTACTGATTGTCTCTTTAGTAACATATTATTTTAAAAAAATATAAAAAGGTTCTATTATCGAAAATTCTAAAAACTTCAAAAGTTTAAACTTACCTCAAGACTTATTAATTAATCTTGATTCTTTAGAATATAAAGAAATGACACAAATACAAGAGTTATCACTGCCTATAATCTTAGATAACAAAGATATAATTGCACAAGCAAAAACAGGAAGTGGAAAAACACTCTCATTTGCTCTGCCTTTAATAGTGAATTTAGATGTAAAAAAATTCAGAATACAAAGTCTTATTTTAACACCAACAAGAGAACTAGCTTCTCAAGTGGCAGCGCAAATAAGAAAAATTGCAAGATATAAACATAATGTAAAAGTTCTAGAATTATGTGGAGGAGTTCCTTATGGACCTCAAGTTGGATCTTTATATCATGGGGCTCATATAATAGTAGGAACACCAGGAAGAATTCTAAAACATTTAGAAGAAAAGAACTTGTCTTTTGAAAATATTAATACTTTAGTATTAGATGAAGCAGATAGAATGTTAGATATGGGATTTTATGAAGATATATCAAAAATCATTAAAGAAGTTCCAAAAAAGAGACAAACACTTTTATTTTCAGCAACTTATGAAGATAATATAGAAGAAATAGCAAAAGAGATTTGTATAAACCCTAGTTTTATTGAAGTTGCTTCTGTTCATTCAAATGTAAAAATAAATGAAAAGTTTTATAAAGTGCAAGAAGAAAATAAAACAATTGCAATCTCAACTTTAATCTCAAATCTTAAACCAAGTTCTGTTTTAATTTTTTGTAATACAAAAGTTAAGTGTGATGAGTTAAGCGATGACCTTCACGACCTTGGATTTGATGTTTTAACCCTACACTCTGATTTAGATCAAAAAGACCGTGATGAGGTTCTAGTGATGTTTTCAAATAAGTCTTTTCCTATTTTAGTTGCAACTGATGTAGCTTCAAGGGGTTTAGATATTGATGATATCTCACTTGTTATAAATTATGACCTTGCAAAAGATGAAAAAATACATACACATAGAATTGGAAGAACAGCAAGAGCTGGTAAGTCTGGACATGCTATTTCTTTATGTAACTCATATGATGAAGAAAAGATGTTTGAATTTAATGAGCTTTTAGATAAAAATTGTACTTTTGATGATATAAGTGCTTTTGAAGATGATACTTCTTTTAAACTTGATGCTGTATATAGAACTATTTATATAAATGGTGGTAAAAAAAATAAAATAAGAGCAGGGGATTTATTAGGGGCATTAACTGGAACTATAGGTTTACATAAAGATGATATAGGAAAAATAAATATTTTTAATTTTCACTCTTATGTTGCTGTTAAAAAAGAGTGTGAGAAAAAAGCCCTAGAAGGTTTAAATGATAATAGAATTAAAGGTAAGTATTATAAGGCTTATGGAAGATAAGACTCTTAAGAATTAAGAGTCTTAGTTTAAATTATGTTAACTTGAAGAATAAACTTAAAATTATAAGTTTATTTTTTTACTAAATTTATTTTTGTTCGTAAATATGAACATCTCTTTGTGGAAAAGGTATAGTGATATTATTATTATCAAGTGCTTTTTTTGCATGTTCTTGAATACCAAAAAATACATCCCAATAATCTTCACACTTGCACCAAGGCATCATCAGTAAATTTACAGAAGAATCTGCTAAAGCATTTACCCCAACAGCTGCTTGTGGATCTTTTAAAACTTTCGGATGATTATTCATCATTTCTAGTAAAACCTCTTTTGCTGTGTCTATATCACTATCATATGAAATACCAATTTCTAAATCAACTCTTACTTTTCCATTAGTAGTTACATTTACAATAGCATTATTAGATACACTTGAATTAGGTAAAATAATAGTTTTATTTTGAAATGTTGTTAAAATAGTATTAAAAATTTGTATCTCTTTTACTATTCCTAAATGTCCTTGAGATTCTATTAAATCACCAACCTTATAAGGTTTAAAAATTAATAGTAAAACTCCTCCTGCAAAGTTAGATAAACTTCCTTGAAGTGCTAGACCAATAGCTAAACCAGCAGCTCCTAAAACAGCTATAAAAGAAGTTGTTGCAATTCCTATCATTGAAGCAACTGATATAAATAAAAGAAGCTTTAAAATCCAAGATGTTAAACTAATAACAAAAGGGCTTAGTGTTTCATCTACGTTAGAAGCACTTAGTAACTTCTTTGTAAAACCACCTACTAGGGTAATAATATATAATCCTAGAATTAAAACTATAAGAGCTAAAAAAAGTTTTGGAGCATATGTCATCGTAAGCTCAACTGCTTTGTCCATATATGTCTGCATTTATATCCTTTAAATAATTATTTTATTATTTTAACATATTCTTTTTGAAATTAGCTAATTTATGATAAAATCTTTTTTTAAATAAAAGGATTAAAATGATAACTGCAAGTGCTAGACATATCTTAGTAGAAGATGAAAATTTTTGTAAAGAATTAAAAGAAAAAATAAACTCAAAAGAATTATCTTTTGAAGAGGCAGCTAAAGAGAATTCAACTTGTCCTTCAGGACAAAGTGGAGGTGATCTAGGTAGTTTTTCACAAGGACAAATGGTTCCAGAATTTGATAAGGTTGTATTTAACGAAGAGTTAAATGTTGTTCATGGACCAGTGCAAACTGAGTTTGGATTTCATTTATTAGAAATTACTTCAAGATCATAAAAATTAAAAAAGAGATTTTCTTCTCTTTTTTAATTATCTAAACTTCTTCTTTATCTAGTGCTTTATCTTCATCTTGAAACATATCTCTAATTTTTAAAAACTCATCTATATGTTTAAAAAATATATCTACTAAGATAGGGTCAAAGTGACCACCTTTTTCTTCTTCAAACATTTTAAAGATTCTTTCATCACTCCAGGCTTTTTTATAAACCCTGTCTGAGCCTAAAGCATCAAAAACATCTGCTAAAGCTGTAATTCTTCCATAAATATGAATCTCTTCGCCTTTTAAGCCTTGAGGGTAACCAGTTCCATTATATTTTTCTTGATGTTCATGGGCAACAATAGCAGCAACTTTTAAAATTTCTCTATTAGAAGTATTTAACATCTCAAAACCTAATTGTGCATGGCGTTTCATAACTTCAAACTCTTCATAAGTTAATTTACCTGGTTTATTCAATATCTGATCTGGAATTGCAACTTTTCCTATATCATGCATTGGACTTGCTAGTTTTAGTATTTCTGACTCTTTTTCGCTCATACCTAAATATGTAGCTAAGATTTTAGAATACTCAGCAACTCTTTTTACATGCATTCCTGTCTCTTTAGACCTAGCTTCTCCAATTGCTCCCATTCTAAAAACAACTTCTTTTTGTGTTTCTTCAATCTCTGTATTTAAAAGTTCAATCTCCCTATTCGCATCTGCTATTCTTTTTTGAGCTGTTATATCTTGCGAAATAGCTGTATAACATAAAAAATCACCCTTAATGTTATACTCAGGAGTAATAATAGTATAAACCCAATAATCACTACCATCTTTTCTTCTATCTTGTATTTCACCTCTCCATGTATTTCCAGCTGTAATAGTTTGCCATAACTCTTCATATAACTCATTTGTAGTGTTTTTATGTCTTACAATACTTTGTTGCTCATCTAATAATTCTTCTTTTTTATAACCAGAAATTTTACAAAAAGCTGTACTTACATACAGTATCTTTCCTTTTTTATTAGTTTTTGAAGCAATTACATGCTCATCAAAAGTTGATAAAAGACTATTTAGTTCATAATTTAAATTTTGGGCATTTTTCTGTTGGGTAATATTTGTAAATATATTTGTAAAATTAGAAAAATCACCATTATTATTATAAACTGGAAATCTTTTAACATAAGCCCAAAATGTACTTCCACTTTTAGTTTTATACATCAACTCACCTTTCCAGGCAATTTTTTTGGTATATGAATTTGTAATATCAGCTAAAACTTCTTCATCTTGTTCTTGATGTCTTAGTACCTTATGTGTTGTTCCTAATAATTCTTCTTTGTTATATTCAAATATTTTACAAAAAGCCTTACTAACATAAGTAATAGTTCCTTCTTCCTCTACTTTTGATGCAATTACACTTTTATCAAAAGAAGAGAGTAATTGATTTAAATCATAATTAAGTAAAGAGATTTCTTCTTTGGTTTTTTCTAAGGCTAAAATATTTTCATATGATCTAATAGCAGTTGTAACTGTTGTAATTAGTTTTTTTGATGTTAATTCTGTTTTTTCTTTATAATCATTGATTGCATAGTTAATAACAACATCGTTTTCAGGTACATCTGCTGCTTGTCCTGTTCTTAGAACTATTTGAATTAAGTGATTATTAAACTCTTCTCTTATTTTTTTTACAACTTTTAAACCAGCGTCATCAGTTTCCATAATTACATCTAATAAAACTAAAACAATATCATTATTCTCTTTTATAATTTCAATAGTTTCTTCACCTGAATAAGTAGATAAAAACTCAATTGATTTGTCTTTATATGAAAAATTCTTTAATACAGTTTTTGTTAATGTATGAACATCAATCTCATCATCTGCTATTAAAATTTTCCACTTTTCATTATTTGTCTTAGTCTCTTTTTTATTTTTTTTAAAAAAATTAATTTTTGCCATATTTAACCTTTATTCTTATATATTATACTATTTCTGTTCTAAAAATAATAATAAACTCTACGCCCTCGTTTTTAGCACTCTTACAAGAGATACTTCCATTTAGCTTAGAATTAATAATAGTATAAATTATATTTAAGCCCAAACCAGAACCTCCATTTTCTCTATTAGTTGTAAAAAATGGATCAAATATTTTACTTAAATTTTCTTCTTTTATACCCCGTCCATTATCTTTATATGTTATTTTGATTTTATCATTATCATGATTTATGCTAATAGAAATATTTCCTTTTTCTTTTTTATCAAAAGCATGTATTAGTGAATTCATAATCAAATTAGTAATAACTTGAGAAAAAGCACCAGGATAAGAGTTTATACTTAGATTTTCATCGCAAGAAAAATCAATTTTTATATCTGTTTTTTTTGTAACAGAATGAATACTTTCTAATATCTCATATAAGTATCTATTAATATTGAAAATTCTTTTTTCTTCACTACTTTGATCAACTGCAACTTGTTTAAAACTTCTAACTAAAGAGGCAGCTTTTTCTAGGTTTTTATGAATTAATATTCCTAAGTCTTTAGAGGTATATAAATACTCTTCAAACTCTTCTTGGGACATTTCTTCATTTTTGTATTTTTTTAAAATTTCTGAAGTTAGTTCTTCAAAGTGAGTAATTCCAGTTAATCCAATTCCTACAGGAGTATTTATCTCATGTGCAACACCTGCAACAAGTCCACCTAAAGAAGCCATTTTCTCTGATTCTATTAATTTATTTTGTGCTTCTTCTAGGTTTTGGATACTTGTTTGTAACTCTTTGTTTGAATTTTCTAAGTCTTTATTACTTAGTGTTAAATCTTTTGCTCTATTTTTAATCTCTTCTTCCAAAAATTTACTTTTTGAAATATCTCTACTTATTGAATAAATTAAGTTCTTATTATTTGTTTTAATATTAACTAAAATCATATTTGCCCAAAAAATTTCACCTGTTGTTTTTTTAGCTAACCACTCATAAGAAGAAATTCCATTTTTTAGACACTCTTTTTTTCTTTTTTCAAATACTTTGCTTGAAAGAATATTGTTTTCTTGATATTGGGGACTTAGTTCTCCAAGTTTTCCTTCTTTTAGAGTAGTTTTATTTTTTATTTTATACATTTTTAATAAAGCAATATTACAATCAATTAGTTTATTATTCTCAATTATAGTTAAACCATCAGAGCTTCCATTAAATAAAGCCTCAAAAAGATCTTTTTGTTCTTGCATTTGGAAAGATTTCTTTTCTATATATTTTTTTGCTTTTGATAATTTTTTAAGAAAATATA
Organism: Arcobacteraceae bacterium; assembly: GCA_965224485.1. Lineage (GTDB taxonomy): Bacteria > Campylobacterota > Campylobacteria > Campylobacterales > Arcobacteraceae > NORP36. The sequence continues at coordinate 413,844 of CBDCZH010000010.1, forward strand.
AAATTATTAATAAAATTAAAACAAAAATAAATAATAATTGATAAATTATTTTATAATTAACGGCAGTATTAATTTTATTTTGAATATATTTATCTCGAATATCTTGTTTTTGTTTATGAGATATTGAGCTTAAAACTTTGTTGATAATTGATTTAAGTTCTGGGTATTTCTCTTGTATCGAAAAGTTATGAATAAATTTATTTTCAGTTATTCCAACAATTTTTAAATTTGGAAAATATTTTTTTATATTATAAATAGCAACTTCAGTATAAGATATAAAAGCATATGCTTTTTTTTGTGAAACTAAAGCTAGGGCTTCTTTTATGGTATTAGTTTCAATAATTCTAATTTTAGGATAGTTTTTTTGTATAAAATCATAACTTGGATAGTTTTTAGGTAAAGCTAATACCTTATCGCTAATATCGTCTATCTCATCTGCAAAACTGCCATCTTCCCTAGTTACAATAGCAAAATGAAAGTGAGAAATTTCTTTAGAGTCTAAATTATTCTTATTAGTATCTTTAAAATACTTTGTTTTTGAAAATAAATCTATTTTAAAAGTTTCAAATTTTTCTTTTATACTTGTCCATGATTTCGATTTTTCATAAACAAAAGATAAACCAGTCTCTTCTTCTATAATATTTATATAATCGTGCATTATCCCTGATATTTCCCCCTTTTTAAGTATTGAAATAGGCTCCCAGTTTAAGGTAGAATATTTTATGATTTTATGATTTTTAATAAATTTTTTTTCTTTTTTAGTAAATCTGTTTATATTATTTTGAGATAAATTATTAGTATAAATATTTTTTATATATAAATAAGAAGATAAATTAATAAATTCTTTTATTGTAGGAACTAAAGTATTAGCATTTATTGCTTCTTTTAAATGCTTATTATTAAAATAAACTTTAATATAACCCACTTTTCTAGGAGTATTTGAAAAATTAAAAAAACTATCTTGTATTATATTACTTGTAAATATTTTATCATTTGACGAATAGATATTTTTGTTATTTGTAAATACTTCAATTTTATTTATATAAGATAAGGAATCAAAGACTTTAGTAATCTTTTTTATTTCACTTATATTCTCTTCTAAAATATATTTTGATAAGATAGAAGAAAGTAGGCTAGCTATTTCTACTTTTTTTTCTATATTATTTACTAAGTATTCATCACTTATTTCCTTGTATTTTCCAGAATCTATAATTTTTTTCAAGTTTTTATTAAATATATTTCTTAGGTTTTTATTCCTAAACGCTACTTTAAACGTATTTTTATTAGGAAAAATATCATGAAAAATAAAATTACTAAGGTCTTGTTTTGATAACTTTTGTAAGTACCATTTAAATATATTTATATCAAGAATAATTAAATCACTTTTTTTAGCTAAAAAATCTCTAACTTGTTTTTCTTGATCTTTTTCTTCTTTATATGTTTTTATTTTTAATTTGTTTAAAGAAATATTTAAATATTTAACAGCTCCTTGAAAAGCAATGATATTCTTAGCTTCTAAATCTTTCATACTATTTATTTGCAGCTTATCTTTTGTACGTGAAATTACAATATTATTTAAACTTATGAAATCATTTGAGTAAAAAAAACTATCTTTTTTTTCTTTTACAGTTACTGCTATATCAAAATCCTTATATTTACTAAGTGCGTTTTCATTTGCTCTTAAGTTCAAATATTTTGTATTATTAATACGTATATCACTTAGTTCTAAAATATATTCAACTAAATCATATTCAATTCCTTTTAAATATGTTTTATTGAAGGTATATGGTTCTCTACCTTTTCCAAATAAAATATTTACTTTCTTTTCACTTGAAATTGGATTTAACCATTTAGAAATAATCTCATTTTTTTCTTGACTTGAGATTGAATATAAAGATTTTTGTAAAATACTCTTTAATAATAAATCATCTTTTTTTGATAAAAAATGGACGCCTTCTGCTTCTATCTTTTTTTGAGAAATAGTTTTTTAAATTTGATATTAGAAGTTCATTTATCTTTTCTTTTATTGCGATTTGTGTTTCAAATATTGCATCAACTTCATTGTTAATAAGCATTAATATTGATTCTTCTAAATTATTTGTTTCAATAATATTTATGTTCTTTAAGTGTTTTTTTAATAAGTCAATACTCTTATACTCTTTTATAATAGCTACTTTTTTATAGTTTAAATCTTCTACTGAGTGAATATCATAATTATTTTGATTTACAAAAATATACTCTTTTGCCTTGAAGTAACTCTGCGAGAAATGACCAAATTTTTCTCTTTCTTTTGTATGAAAAATTGTAGGAATAAAATCAATTTTTTTATTTTTTATTTTATTAATTAAATTAGGCCAAGAATCTTCATCTGGTATAAATTCTAAACCAGAGATATCTTCAATTTTTTTTAAAATATCGCCAACCATTCCAAGTATTTTATTGTTATTTACATATAAAACATTTCCCCAATTATCAATCCCAGTTATGATTTTAGGAGACTTTTTAATATACATTAATTCATTTTTTGTAAAAATTGAACTTTTTTCTTTTTTCTTAAACCATTTTTTATTTAAAGTATCTAACTGCTCTTTATTTATTGAGTTAATAGCTTTTGCATAGATATTAGTTAGTGTTTTATTGTTTTTAGAAGTACCAATTGATAAATTCCCATACTTACTATAAACTTGATCTACTATTTTTAAATTATATTTATTAATTAATGACTTATCAACATTTGTTAAAAAACTTGCATCTGCTTTTCCTTGATTAATACTTTGAAGTACTTCTTCTAAAGTTTTTACATATATAATTTTAGTATTTAAATGCTTATCTTCTATTAGTTGATTGCTAATACTATTTTTTAAACTAACATAAGTCTTATTTTTAATATCCTTAATTGATTTGATTATAAAATTGTCTTTTTTAATAAGAAGATTATGTTGGGAGAAATAATAAGAAGGCGAATAAGAAAAGATTTTTTCTCTTTTTAATGACCAAGATAAGCCAAAGATAGATTCATTTGTTTTCCTTAGTGAATTATCATATGCTTCTTCCCAATTATTATAAATTTTTAGTTTTATATTAGTATTTAAGTTTTTATTTATTATTTCTAATAAATCAAGATGAAAACCTACTAATTTTTTCTCTTTATTAATAAAGCTGTATTTAGGCCACTTTTTTAACAACTGAAATTCTTATGTTTTTATTTTCTTTTAAGTATTTTCTTTCCTCGAAGTTTAAAGTGTTAGTATTTTTTACGTTTCTAAAACTTTTATTTTTAATCCATTTCTCTTCTAACTTCATGAGTTCATTTGAAGAAATTTGATTCATTCCTTTTAAAACAATTTTTTCTAGGTTTTCATTTTTTATATTAATTCCAGCAAAAAATAAATTTTTCAAATTGAAATTATTTACTCTAATTATTCTAGAAGTATTATTTTCTTCTTTTAAATAATGTAATGTCACCAAAGATTCATTTATAAAAGCACTTACCTTTTTATTTAGAAGTGCGGGAACTAATTCTTTATATAATTTATACCTAACTCTTTTTATTTTAGGATAATGATTTTTTAAATAGTTATCGTAAAAAGAATTATTAACTACGGCAACTCTTTTATTTTTTAAGTCATCTAGTGTTTTGATTATATTCTTATTTTCTTCATTTATAAATAGTGAAGAGCTAGTATTATAAATAGGATTTAAATACTTTATATATTTCTTTCTTTCTTTATTTTTAAATAAACCCATATGGACATCTGCTTGATTATTTTTAATAGTTTCTAGACTATCCTTCCAAGAATAAGCACTAAATGATACATTAATTCTGTTTTTTTTGACCATAGTTTCCAATAATCAATTAAAAACCTTCAATTTTATTATTAGGAGTTTGATAACTATAAGGAACTAAATCTTTTGCCACTGCTATTTTAAGAACTAATTCTTTTGCATGGAGTAAAGAGAAGAATAAAAAAAATATTAACAAAAATGCAAATCTATTATTCATAACCTTCCTTTATACATGTAAAATTATAATAAAATTTACTCCCTTATTAACTTCACTAAAGCATTTAATCGTTCCTTTTAATCTAGAAGTAATAATATTATAAATTATATTTAGTCCAAGTCCAGAGCCACCATTTTCTCTATTTGTAGTAAAAAAGGGATCAAATATTTTGTTTGTTAGCTCTTTTTTTATTCCTTTTCCATTATCTTTATATATAATTCTTATTTCCTTTTTTTCTTGTTTTATATCAATATTTATTTGTCCTTTTTCTTTATTCTCAAAGCATGAATAAGTGAATTCATAATTAAATTAGTAATTATTTGAGAATAGTATCCTGGATATGAGTTTATTTCTATGTTTTCCTTACATGTATAAGATATATTAACATTGCTTTTTTTAGTAACAGAATGAATACTTTGTAAAATTTCATCCATATAAAGAGCTAGATTAAATACTCTTTTCTCTTCACTACTTTGATCAACGGCAACTTGTTTAAAAGATTTAACTAGATTAGCAGCCTTATCTAAGTTTTTATGAATTAAAACACTTAAATCTTTTGATGTTTCTAATATTCTTCAAATTCATCTTGGTCCATTTTATTTTCATTATATTTACTATTTATCTCTTCTGTAATACTTTTAAAATGAGTAATACCTGTAAGACCTATACCAATAGGTGTATTTATCTCATGGGCAACCCCTGCAACTAAAGCTCCTAAACTTGCCATTTTTTCTGATTCTACTAAGTGGTTTTTTGCTAGGTGAAGATTATTGATTGTTACTTCTAATTCCTTGTTTGCTTTTTCTAAATCTTTTGATCTTTTTAATACTTCATTTTCTAATCTTTTTCTATCACTTATATCCCTACATACAATTTGAATAATATTTTCATCATTAATATTTAACCTTGTTGCTACAAGCTCTAAGTAAAACTTTTCTTTTTTAAACTATGTGCTGTCCAATAAAATTTAATATTCCCTTTTTCTAAGCATAAATCCAAAAGTCTTTTTATTTTAATTTTTGAATTTTCTCCATCTTCTTGTACTGTAGGAGATTTAGAACCAGGTTCTTGAGCTAAAAAATCTTCTTTACTTTTTACGTTAAAAAGTATTAAAGCTGCTGTATTAACATCAATATATTTATAATCTTTTATTAGAAAAATTGCATCTGAAGCATCTTGAAATAAGGTTTCAAAATTTTTCTTTTGCTCTTCTAATTCAACTTGCAGTTTTTTACTTTTACTAATATCTCTGCATAACATATGTAATACATCTTCATTATTATAATGTAACTTCGTAATTATAAATTCTAGCCAAAATTCTGTTCCATTAAAATCCTTACAAAGCCATTCAAATCTTATAGTACCTTTTTTTATAACACTGCTGTAACTTTTCTTTCATTACATCTGTTGATCTTTGCATATTGTTTTGATAAATAGGGGACATGGTTCCAGGTTCATTTTTTAAAAAATCTTCTTTATTCTTACATTTGAAAAGTTCTAAAACAGCATTGTTTACATCTATATATTTACCATTCTTTGATAATATTACTCCATCTTGAGTATCTAAAAAAAGAGTTTCAAACTTTTTCTTTTCTTCTTCTATTTCTTTATTTGCAAGTTTTAATTTTCTTATAAAAAAAATAACTAATAAAGAAATAACTAAAAATATACTTAAAATATAATATAAAATCCTATAGTCAATTGAAGTGTTAATATTTGTATGAATCCATTTTTCTCTAATTTTAAGTTTTTGATCAAGCGGAATTGAATCAATTACTTTGTTTAGAATTGAATTTAAAACCTGATTGTCTTTTTTTACTAAAAAATGATGAGTATACTTATCATCTAAGACTCCTGCAATTTTTAGATTGGAATAATAGTTTTGAATATTATAAGTAGCTATTGCATAATGCATTATTGTAGCATCTGCTGTATTTTTCAAAATCTTTTCTAAAGCTTCTTCTTCTGTATCCACAAGAATAATTTTTATATTAGGATAGTTCTTTTTTATCTTTTTATATAAAGAAAAATTTTCTCTTAAAGCTAAGGTTTTTCCTTTTAATTCTGAAATATGATCTGTAAATGTTGCATTTTTATTAGATACTATTACATAATTAAATGATTCAAATTTTTTGCTTAATAAACCTCTTTTTTTATCTGCTTCGTCTTCGTTATAAGATAATAAAATATCAAGTTCTTTCTTATCAAAACTATTTATTACATCAGACCATTTTTTTTGTTTTATATGTTTAAATTTTAAAGAAGTTTTTTTAGTTATTTCTCTTTTATAATCACTTAATAAACCATCATCATAACCTTTTTCATTAATAAAAACAAAAGGTTTCCAAGAAGTTTCTGCATATTTTAAGATTGGATTATTTTTAATATACAAAAGCTCTGCTTTTGTGAAATTAAGTATAGAAGAGCTTTTAAATTCTGGTATATTTATATATTTAGAAAGTATTTCATTCTTTTCTATATCTGAAATAGCAAAAAGTGATTTCTTTAAAATTTGATGTAATATCAAATCATCTTTTCTTGAGGCTATTTTAAGCCCAAGAGATTTTATATCGTCTTGATAAATAGTTTTTATATTATTTACCAATGCTTCTTTTATTTTGTTTTTTGCTATTATTTCTAATTCAAAAAAGGCTGATACTTCGTTGTTTTGTAATAGTTTTATTGATTCCAATAAGTTTTTAGTTTCAATAATCTTAATTTTAGGAAATTTTTCTTTAATAATATTTAAAACAGCATCAGATTTCTCAATTGCAAGTTTTTTGCCATTTAACTCTTTAAATGATTTAATAGACATATTATTTTCTTTTACAAATAAAGAGGAAGAATAGTTTATGTATTTTTGTGTAAATAAAGCAAAGTTATCTCTTTTTTTATTTTGTACAACAGTTGGTAAAATATCAAGTTCTTTATTTTTTAGTTTTTCTAAAAGAATATGCCAATCATCAGAAAAAACTTCAAATTTAAGACCTGATAATGTACTTATTTTTTTAAAAATATCACCTGCAATTCCATCAAATTTTTTTCCATCTTTAATAAAAGAAATTGGTTTATAATTGTTCACTCCGACTTTAATAAAAGATGACTTATTTATGTAATTTAGTTCTTCTTTTGTAAAAATAGAACTTTTCTTTTTATTAAACCATTTTTTAATTAAAACTTGCATTTGTGATTTTGAAATAGAAAGAATTGCTTTTTTTACGATTGAGCTTAATATCTTATTCTTTTTTTTTGATCCTATATATAGTTCACCTTCTTTAACATAAATATCTTTTATATTTTTTAATCCATACTCTTTTAGTTCTTCTTCATTAATAGCCCCAATTAAAGTAACATCAATATCTTTATTTTTAAGTGCTAAAAAAATATCCTTTTTATTTTTATAAGAACTTATTATGCTATTTGGAGCTAAACGTTTAATAGTTGAGTTTATAATTGATTTATTTAAATAAGCTACTTTTTTATAATTAAAATCCTTAATATTTTTTATATTTTCATTTTTATTTCTTACTATTATTTTAAAAGGAGTAAAATAATATGCAGGAGAATATGAAAATATTTCTTCTCTTTTTTTTGACCATGAAAGTGCAAAAATTCCATCACTTGAGTCTTTTAGGACACTATTATATGCATTTTCCCAAGAATTAAAAGCTTTAGTTGCAAATCTTGTTCCTAGATTTTGATTTATAATTTTAATTATATCTTGATGGAAACCAATTAATTTTTTATTAGCATCTAAATAAGAAAAATATTTCCAAGTATTTACTGTTGCTATATTTATTTTTGTTTTGGTATTTAAATAATTAACTTCTTCTTCATTTAAAATTGTATTATTTTTATGCTGTTCTAAATACCTTAAATTTTTGTTACTCACCCATTTCTCTTCAATTTTAAGTACCTCTTCTTTTGATATTTGTTCCATACCCTCTAAAACTATCTTCTTAAGTTTTTTATTATTTTTTTTAATTGCTGCATAAAACCAATTTTTTAATTCAAAGTTTTTAATCTTATCAACAGCATTATAATCAAAATATCTTATTGTATTTGTCCATAAAAGTAAGTCATCATCTATAAAAGAAGTAATTTTTTCATTTTTAATTGCTTGATTTAAGTCATTATATGTGTTAAATGTTTTTAATTTAATCTTAGGAAAATAATTTGAAAAAAAGTCTTCATAGAAGGTACCTTTGACAAGTCCTAAATTTAAGTTTGTTAAGTCTTTTAATTCTTTAATATTTTTATTTTTAAAAGTATAAATATTAGATTTTGTATAATATATTTTATTTAAGTACTCAAGATATTGTTCTCTTTTTTTATTTTTAAATAAACCTGAGTGAATATCAACATTTTTTGTTTTCATCTTTTCTAAATTTTCATTCCAAGTTGAAGCAACAAATTCTATTTTAAGACCAGTTTTTTTTGACCATAAATTCCAATAGTCAATAAAAATACCTTTATTATGACCATTTTTATCTACAAAAGAATAAGGTTTCATATCTGTTGAAATAGCAATTTTTAATGTTTTAGTGTTTGAAAATAGTTGATTTGTAAAAAATAATAAAATAAAAAGTAAATAAAATATTTTGTTCATATTAAACCTAAAAAATAATATATAATAATAAATATTATATATTATTTTAAATTATTTTATATTAAAAGGGTATTAAATATTATTTTATATAAAAATATTAAAAAGTATTTCTTTTAACTGCTCTTTCATGGTATTTGTAATTGTTTTTTTTATTTATATATAAATAAAATGGAACAGTATTACTCATAGATTGTTTTAATCTTTTTCTTAATGTTGAGATTTCATCTATTTTTATAAGATTAGAACCATCATAAAGAGTAAAGTTTTTATCAACTCCAAGGGAGAAAGAAACTATTTGATAGCTTATAAATTGTTCTTCATTTTCATACTTTTTAATAAATGCATCTAACTCTTTTTGTAGTTTAATATGTTTTTTTGCAGTTATATATCCAAAACTTTCTCTAAATTTATACCTTTGTATTTTTGTAAAATCTAAAATATTATAAAATTGGTTTAGATTTTTCCAAAGAGATTTAAATACTCTTTTACCAAATAATACTTCTTCAAAACATAATAAGTATTTTTTATCATCTTGTAATAAGATTTTTTTGTGTTTAATTGTCAAATACTCTTTTTTAAATAAAGTAATTAACCAGTTTTCATCTAAACTTGAAATAAGGTCAAGCTTTTTTTCCTTATTCTTTTGTGCAAAAACTCCCCACAACATTGATATTTGTGAGCTTAAATCTGAAGATTGTTTAGTAGATGAGAAGTATTTTTTTCCTAAATATAAAAACAACATTTTCTAATAAAGCATCAGTTTTAGCAATTCCAAAATTATGTATAACTTTTTTATAAAGATTAAACCTCATTTCTAATAAATGCTCAATATCAATTAAACCCATATCAAAAAAAGACAAGGTATATCTCTTTTTGTCATCTTTTACTAAAATACAATGTTTAGTTATTCTTAAATGATCAGTAGGGCCTCCAATATATCCAGAAGCTAACATATCTCTATTTATATAATCTAGCCTATCTGCATCAACAGTTGAGCTTACAAAGGTATGTAAAACAGCAAAATCAAAACCTGCATAAACTTTTTCTTCTAAAATAAGTTTTATTAATTTATGTAAGAGTTTCAAATAAGAGTGATTTTTTTCATTTTCTTCTTTTAGTTCATACTCAAATAAAATATCTATAAATTCATTACCTATTGCTTCATGTAATACTTCTTTAGAATTTTTAGTTATCTTTTCATAAAATTCTTTAAATATTTTCTCTTTGTCATTTGTGGCATTTGTATTTAAATATAATTTTTTTAAAGCATTTTCAACTTGATGAGAAAAAGGAAGATGTCCAACATCATGTAATAATGCTACTAGTCTTAAAGCTTGAAGTATTATTGTATAAACATCTTTTTGTGTTTTACTTTTAAATGGAATAGAGAATTGAAAAAGTGCTTTATTATCAAAATAATTAATATTTCCACCTAAAGATATTTGTAAGTCATCTTCTTTTATTATCTGTTTCATTGCTATTTTAAGGTCTTTAAAAAATGAATTTTTAATATCTTTGTTTGCATTTAAAAAAGCATTTTTAAGCATGTATGAACTTACATGCATTGTTCCTAAAGAGTGTATAAATCTTCTTGTTGTAATAGAAGGATAAGAAAAATATGCAAGTGCATTTTGTGTTATAAACTGCAATCTACTTAAAATTTTTGTTTGAAGTATCTTATCTTCTAGTTTTGTATACTCTATATGTTGATAAATCGTATCGTTTATTAATCTACTTTGGATTGTTTCTTGCCTCTTTTTCAAATATTCGCTCTGTAAATTCTGCAAATTTACCGCGTACTGCTTTTTCTAACTCTATTGCAAACATATTAATCTCTTTATGTTTAAAGTTAGTTTGTTTTAGCAAAGAGGTAAGTCCATTATTATATTTATTTAAGTACATATTATCAATTTGTCTATTTGAACCAATTATTATTGCCATGCAAGATTCATCTAAACGTGAGAGTAATAATTGAGTTGTATTCTCACTTGAGTTTTGCCACTCATCCATAATAACAATAGAAGAGCTAAGCGTTCTTCCTCTTGCTTCTCCTGGCCATAAAGTTTCAATGCAATACTTTGATCTAATTTCTTCTATTTTTGAATCAATTGATTCTTTATTCTCTTTATTTTCACTTTTTTTAAGATGTTTTTTTGCAATAAACTCTAAGGTATCACTTAAAGCCATATTATAAATTCTGAATTTTTCTTCATTTCCAGCTAAGAAACCAACATCAGCTCCTTTGTCTAAAGATTCAATTGAATTTCTTACATAAATTATCTTATCATATAAACCTAAATCAATTAATCTCATAGCACAAACAATTGATATTAAAGTTTTACCAGAACCAGCTTTAGCATCTATTACTAAAACATCATAAATATTACTTAAAATTGCTTTACAAAAAAGTTTTTGTTTTAAGTTTACTGGTTTTACCTGTAATGCTTTAAAATCATTCTCTTCTAGGGTATTGATTTTATTATTATAAATAATGGCATATTTTTTATTGCCATCTTTACTTTCAAAAGAGTATGAGAAGTTTTCATATTCATAGTTTTTATCAAAATCTTTTATATTTTTTGCATCGAGTGTATTAAACTCACTTGAATCAAGTTTGATTTTTTTTACAAATAAAAATTTTGGAACTATAGATTTATCTTCATGTAAGGTTTCTGTTTTTATATCTTTTAATTGTGCAAATGTTCTAGCATAAACATCAAGAGATAAAAATATTATTTTACTACCTTTATAATATTCTTGCGCTGTAAGTGCTATTTCAATAATTCTTTTATCATTACTTTCACTTAAGTGTTCTTGCTCAATCTGGGCCTCATACTCATCTTTTGCAATGATATGTAAGATTAAGTCATTATTGAAGTATTTAACAACTTTATAACCATCTTTATGATCAACTTCTTTCATTTTCATTTTTGCTAATAATCTTGCAAATTCTCTTGAATAATAACCTAATTCATTTGGAAGTTTCTTTTTATCTTCTAATTCAAAAAGCACAGTTTCTGGAACTACTATAATATTACTTCGTTTATCAGAAACTTTATAAAGGTTTTTGATATTTTGTAAAATTATATTTGTATCAATTACATAAATTTTTTCTTTCATAAATAAAGTATGACATGAGTTAATTACAGTTTAATTACAAAATTAAGATTATTTATCTATTTTAAATTGCAAATTGTATATAATATATTTATCATAGGAGTAATATGAAAAAGATATTTTTAATATTATGTTTAAGTATTGTTTTATTTGCAAAAGAGGGTAGTTCTGCAAGAGGACAAACCTATTATCAATTTATTATAAAACCCATTTTAGGTTTTAATGGTGATGTTTTTGCTAAAAAATATACACAAAAACAGTGGAAAAGTATTTTTTTACATGAAGGAAAACTATTAAAAATGATTTTCTCAAATGAAGAATTTAATACTTTTTTAAAAAGTAAAAAATTCTTAGATATTCAATATGATTTAAAAGCATTTGCTTTAGAATATGCAAGAGACACAGGTTCAGTTGCCTCTTGTGAAGAATAAAAAGAATCTTATTTTAAATATACAATGCTCTTAGCATTGTATATTTGAAGCTAAATATCTTTTATTATCTACTTTTTTAATTTGTGAAAAGTTATCTAAATAATCTAAATAAGTAACAATATATTTTCTTGAAATTGGAAACTTTTCTTTAAAGTTTTTTATCTCAATAAATCCATCTACTTTAATAATTTCATTCATCGCTTGTACAATTTTATTTAAAGAAATACTATGAACAAAAATATTATGAGCAAGCCTAATTACTTGTTTTTTAGCACATAAAGACTTTAAGATATTATCTCCTAAAACTCTGTCTAAATCTAGTTCATCATAAATATTATATGGAGCAGTTGGCATAAAATCTTCTTGTTCTAATCTATCTAAGAATATTTTTTCTAAGGAGTCTTGAAAGTTCTCTTTTATATTAGCATTTTGATATAAATTACCATCTTTTTTTAAAATATTTTCTTCTTCTAGTTCATCAAGAGCTAGGGTAATAAAAGCCTCACTTGCCCATTTTAATCGCAGATTAATTGAAACAACTGAAAGTAGGGCATATTGATTTTTTTTATAAATCTCTTTTATTATCTCTTTAATATTATCTTTTGAAGAAAGTGGATAAATTATTAAATCTTTTTCATCAATAAAAGCAGAAGGGAGTTCTTTTGCTATACGTAAAGCCTCTTTATGTCCAAGAGCAAATCTTTGGGCTGAAGATATTAGTCCTAAACCTTTTTTATGAGCATTTAATAAAATACTATATGCTTCTTTTATATCTTCTTTATGTAAAGCTTCTAGTAAAATATTCTTTTGAGATTTTTTCATAGGGTCTATTACTGGGTTTAAAATAACTCCCCCAGCAATTGTTCTATTTCCTTCTCTAATAATTAATTTTTCACCATAAATACAAAAAATATCAGAACTTGCTTTTATTGTTGCAAATCCACTTTCTAGTGAGTCTTGGCTTGTAAATAATAAAACCTTTGCTTCAAGTTTTTTAGCACCTAAATAAATAGTATAAACTCTATTGTGATGTAGTTTTTTATCTTTTAAAGCATTAAAAGAAATATCAATAGAGTTAAAACCTCTTAAAAAACCTTTTTTTGATAAAACTGAACCTCTTGATATTTTTTTAGTATCAACTCCACTTATATTAATAGCAACTCTATTTGATATATGTGCTGTTTGCACATCATTCCCATGAACTTGTAAATTTTTTATTTTTACTTCTTTTTTTAAATCACATATAAAAATCTTTTCATTTACACTTATATCATTTCCTAGAACAGTACCAGTAACAATTGTACCAGCACCCTTAGTTGAGAAAACTCTATCTACGTAATATCTAAAAAAGTTTTCTTTTTGTTTATTTGTAGCTTTTAGGTCAAATAAGGCATTTCTTAAAATATTAATAGATTCTTCATCATAAATAGAAACACAAAAACTATGAATTATTTCAAAATCATATGCTTTTACAAAAGATAAGATTTCTTCTTCTTTCTTTTTTAACTCATCTTGTGAAATTAAATCTTTTTTTGAAATAACAACAATAGCTTTTTTAACACCAACAAGTTTTAATATTTCTAAATGCTCAATAGTTTGAGGTTTTATTCCTTCTTGGGCACTAATAACAATCATCACACAATCAAAAGAAAAAGCTCCTGCAATCATATTTTTAATTAGTTTCTCATGCCCTGGAACATCAATAAAAGCAACATTTTTTCCACCTTTTTGGATATTTGAAAAAGATAAATCAATAGTAATTCCTCTTTCTTGCTCTTCTTTAGTACTATCACCTTCATAACCGTTTAAGGCTTTAATTAAAGCCGTTTTACCATGATCAATATGCCCACAAGTTCCAATAATATAATTAGTCATTTATAATCTTTATAATAGTTTTTTCTAATACTTCTAGTTCCGCTTCTTGAATACTTCTAAAATCAAGTAAGAACTCATCATTTTGTATTCTTCCTATGATATTGTGAAATCTAAATTCTTTTTCAATTTTATTTGCCTTGTAGTTTTTATAAGAAATACTTAAAACAATACTAGGTATCTTTTTATTAGGAGTAGTTCCTCCTCCAATAACAGTACTTGCCTCTTTTATTTCACAGCTACAATACTTAGTAATTTTATCTTGTACATACTTAGCTCTTTGCTCTAAGATTGAGGTTTTAGTAAATAACATTTTTAATGTAGGTATTTCATCATAAGAACCTAATAAAATTGATTTAATGTTTTCTTCTAAAATAGCAAGTGTTATTTTATCAACTCTTAACATTCTTAAAAGTTGATTTTTCTTAAGTTCATCAATATACTTTTTTTTACCAACAATTATTCCAGCTTGAATAGAACCTAGGAGTTTGTCTCCTGAGAAACTAAGAAGAGACGGATTATCTTGCATTATTTTTAAAACAGAAGGTTCATTTAAATCTAAATTATAAGGTAAGTCAATCATATGCCCACTTCCCATATCGTAATAATCAATTACTTCATGATCTTTTGCAACTTGTATAATTTCTTTAAAAGAAACTTCTGCTGTGAAACCTTCAATAGTATAATTTGATTTATGAACTTTCATTAAAATAGAAGTATTTGAATTACAAGCATCTACATAATCTTTAAGGTGGGTTTTATTAGTAGCTCCAATTTCGTTTAAAATAGCACCACTTTGTTTCATAACTTCAGGAACTCTAAAAGAACCACCAATTTCTACTAATTCACCTCTGCTTACTACTACTTCTTTATTTTTAGCAAAAGTATTTAGAATTAGAAAAACAGCAGACGCATTGTTATTTACAATTAAAACATCTTCGCAGTCTAAGAGTTCACATAATACTTTAGAAATATGAGAATATCTTTCTCCTCTTTTCCCTTGTTTTAAATCGTACTCAAGATTATTGTATGAAGTTATTAAATCTTTTACTTTTAAAAAAGTATTTTCATTTATTAAACTTCTTCCTAAATTAGTATGTACTATTACCCCACTTGCATTTATGACTTTTTGTAAACTTGAAGAAGTTAAATTCTTATACTCTTTTAGGACATCTAAAATAATATGCTCTTCTTTGACTTCTTTTACATCATTTTTTAGAATATCATCTCGTAGTTTTTTTATTATTCTTTTTGATATTTTTGTAATAAGTCTAGTAGACATACTATCAAAAGCCTTGTTTTGGATAAACTTATCCACTTTTGGAATAGATTTTAGTAATAACATTCATAAGCCTTCTTAATTTTAAAAGATTATAACAAAAGCCTAGTTTGATAGGTCTTAATGAAAGAATTAGAATTTAGCAGTTTTTTTATATATATTTTATTTTTTATGTAGTACAATTCATTTCCTAAGTTGGGGGGTATGTGATCCTGGTGGACACCGCAGGTTTCAACCCTGATCGGCGGTTTGTGTGTACACGCCGCGGTAGGTTCGATTCCTACACCTTCTCGCCAACTTTAGTCTAAACTAATTCAAAATAATCTAATAAATCCCTTGTACTCATCATTCTTTTAATTCTTATATGTTATAGTAATCTAACTTAATCCAATTGAAACTATAAAATAATTGGGGGTAAAGTTGGGGTTAAAAATTTTTACTTTATAAAATATTAAATTTACCCCCAAATAACAATGGAGTTTTTAGAATGAGTAGGGAACTAAATCAACTAAAAGATGTAGAAATTAAAAAATCTAAAGCAAAAGAAAAAGCATACTATTTATCTGATGGTGGTGGCTTAAGACTTCAAGTAAAACCAAATGGAACTAAAGTTTGGGTGTATAGATTTATGATAAATAGTAAATCAAAAGAAACTACCTTTAAATCATATCCTACTGTTACGCTAAAAGAAGCAAGAGTAAAAAGAGATAAGTACAAAAAACTACTAAATGATAATATAAACCCAATAGAGCATTATAGAAATGAAAAAGATAAGAAAAAAGTAGAAGATGATAATAGCTTTGAAAAAGTTCTTTACCAATGGTTAGATAATGAAGAACTAAAAAGCAAAAAAGAGCATAGCAGAAAAAAAAGACTTTTTGAAAAAGATGTATTACCACATTTCAGGTATAAAACAATTAGCACAATTACTATTCAAGACTTAGTAAGAGTATTAGAATCAAAAGATAAAACAGCTCCAAATATAGCCTCTAAAATGTATGGGTATTTAAAAAATTTATTTGGATATGCAGTATTACACGGGTACTGTGAAAGAAACCTTTTAGTAGATATAAATAAATCCCAAGTTCTTAAAAAAAGAGAAGTTAAACATATGTCTCAAATAACAGATAAGAAAGTATTAAAAGAGCTTGTAAACTCTATATACAACTATCAAGGTAGTTTTAGTGTAAGAAACTGTTTAAAGCTTGTTCTTCATATTCCTTTAAGAGCAGATAACTTATGTACTTTAAGATGGAGTGAAATAGATTTTGATAATAAGCTCCTTACTATACCAAGAGAGCAAATGAAATTTAAGAACATAAATATAGAAGATTTTAAAATGCCTTTAAGTGATGAAGTAATTACAATACTAAAAGAGCAACAAGAAGAACAAAGCCTTTATACTAATGAATTAGATTATGTATTTATAGGAATTGATAATAAGAAACACATACATAGAGAGAGTCCTAATAATGCGTTACAAGTTATGAGTTTCAATGATGATAAAAAAGGTCGTAAGATACGGTTGCATGGCTTCAGAGGTACATTTAGAAGTATGATAGATACATTAGATAAGAAAGGAAAATTTACTTTTGAAGCTAAAGAGAGAGTCTTAGACCATCACGATAAGAAAGTATCAACAAGAGCATATACACATAAGGGCGATTTTGAAGAACAGATAAAAGAACTTATGTATTATTGGAGTGAGTTTATTTTAAGTATGAGAAATAGATGAAAAATGAAATATTATATAAAAGTATAGAAGAATGGCTTGATGTTCTAGTAACCTTTAATTCACTTGATAATGTAGAATACAAGAAACGTAATAATTTAGATAATCCTATATATAAAGATTTTCTTCATATAAAGAAGTTTGTAGAGGATGAACTTGACCGAAATACAAATAAAATATTTATAGATATAATAAATAAGTATGAAATATCTAAATTTGTTGATTTTTGGGGTACTCATTTTAATATGTTAAAGTTAGCGATTGAAATGAATTATCAATTAAATGTTATGTATGAATACAATTTTCCTTATAATGATAGTGCTAAATTAAAGAATAAGCTTATCGAAATTGAAAAAATTGCAAAAAGAGAGAATAAAGTAATTGGAATTATCCCTCTTAACGTAAAAGATTATTTATCTTTTTTTAAATTGAAATGTTGTGAAGTTTTCTTGAATAACAGCTTTATTTTTAATGGTATGGAAAAGAGGAAAAAAAATAAATTTAAAAATGACCTTATAGAAGATTTTATATTGGCTATCGTATCAGATAATTATATAAATGACAAAAAGTTTAATTCAAATATTAGAATAACTGTATATAATCTTAAAACATATGAAAGAATAGTAAATGAAATACGTGGACGTAATAATTTAGAAAAATATTCTTATAAAAAAATATCTCCTCATGAAATTGAATATGTAGTAGAAAAATCTAACCGTAAAAACAAATTCTATGTCCATTAGTAAACTTGGGACATAAGCAACAATATCTTTCCTAAAAGATTAATTTTAAAAAACTAAAATTACATTACTTTAAAGACGTCTAAAGTATATCAACAAAAACAAAAAATAAGTGTTGGTATTAAATCTTAAGCTTAAGTCCTTTTATTTATAGGTCATAAATAGAAAGATTTATAATGAACAAAGAAGAATTACAAACAAAAAAATATTATAGAGCAAAAGAAGTTGCAGAACTTCTAGGTATAGGAAAATCTACGGTTTGGCTATATTCAAAGCAAGGAAAACTTAAACCAAAAAAGTTAAGTTCAAGAGTTACTGTCTTTAGTATAGAAGATATAAACAGTCTTTTTGATGAGGTGCTTTAATATGAGTAATATAGCATATAAAGCAACTAAATCAAATAAACCAATTAAATGGGGGCTTATTTATTCAAATAAAACTCTTCTATTATTGTATGCACTAGTAAATAATGAAAAACCAAGTGCAATAAATAACTATGGAATAAGTAGACCCTCTAATTATATTATAGAGTTAAGAAAGATACTTAAAGATAAAATATTAACAATAGAAATAATTGGTCAGTCTTATGATGAATATAGATTAGTTGATAGTAAAGAAGCAAGAGAAAAAGCACTTGAACTAATAAAGGATATAAAATTAAAAGTAAATCAAAAATGTTTCTAGTTTTACTTTTATTTTATAAAAAATACACCGTACAATATATATCAAGTTAATCTAAAAAATTAAGAGAAATAATAAGCATAATCAAAGTCCAACGTTAATAGAAAGGACTTTGATTATGTATTAAATATAGGTTTAAGAAAGCATCTTCTTAATATAAAGGTTTGAATATGAGTATATTACAAGAATTAGAAGACTTTATTAATGATTTTAATTTAGCTAATAATATAGATTTTGCTATAGATAGTATTAGAGTTGAATTTAGTAAAGAAAATAAAAAGAAGAATTTAGAGAAATTAGGAAAATGGAATAAGATTAAGAAAAATTCAAATATATTACACAAATTAAAAAGTAGATTATCAAGTGATGAGGTTACTAGTGCCTATCGATTAGAAAAAGAAAATATATATTATTACAATCATTCATGCCCTCCACATTATAGAAAAGCAACACTTGTAATTTTTGGAATGAAACAATATCACAAAGAACTACCTAAAAAAGAATATATCACAAAAATATTATCAATATTAAAAAATGTAAGTAATATTGATTTGTGTTTAGATTTAAAACATAAACCAAATATAGAAGCATTAAATCAATATTTAACATTAAAACAGTTTATTACAAAAAATGGAGTGTTTACAGATACGTATTATATAAATGATACAGATGTAAATATGATACGAAAGATTATCATCTATGATAAAGCATTTAAAAATAAATTAGATTTTCCACTATGGAGAATAGAAGCTCAAATTATGATTCCAAATATAAAAGTATTAGCTCTACCTCTTCATGAATTAAAAGAAATCACAGATATTGCTAAGGGTAAATTTAATTGAACAAAATTTAAAATAAAATATATAATTTTTTAGACTTAGTAGTTATTCTTATTACTGTCTCATTAATAATAATATTTTAATATATAATTATATATCATGTTCCTTATAGTATGAAAAATAATTAGAATGGAGTTAAAAATGTTTATGCCGTTTATTGTTTGGGTTATTTTATCTGTATTGGTTTCAATACTTGCATCAAAAAGAGGTAAGAATACTACTCTTCACTTTTTTAGTTCTTTACTACTAAGTCCATTAATTGGGTTGTTAATTGTATTATTTAGTGAGAATAATACAAAAATGCGATGTACTAATTGTAAAGAAAAAATTAATAAAAATGCTAATATTTGCCCTTTTTGTTCTTCTGCTGTAAAAATAAAGAATCAATTAAATAAAATAAGAAAGATTAAAGAAGAAACTTATCAAATATCTATATTAAAAGATACTTCTATATTTGATATGAATGATTTAAAAAAAATTATAATTAATAATTATGATGAAAATATAACAACTTCCATTTCAATTGATAATGAAAAATTATTTTCTATGAAAGGTAATAAAGTAAATGGTACTAGTACTTATATACAAATTGAAAATAAACTTGATAAATTTATTATTGAATCCTTTAATACTAATCTACCTAAAGAGTTAGAGGAGAAAGATTTTTTTGATGAAGCTAATAAGCAAAAAATAAATTCAAATGCTGATAAATTAATTGAATTATCTAAATTAGTAAAAGATGGACTATTAACAAAAGAAGAATTTAATGAGCAAAAAAAAATTATATTAAGTGAGTAGAAATACTTCTAAATGTTTAACCTACTGAAGTTTATAATCTAAATAGAAATGAATAGCATTAACTACTCAATTTTTATTTCTATCTAAACGAGACTAAAATATAATATAATATAATTAAGTCATACCATAAAGTAAAATACGATTATAGAAATAAATTATAAGTTATACGAAAGATTATCATCTATGAAAAGCATTTAAAAATAAATTAGATTTTCCACTATAGAGAATAAAAACTCAAATTATGATTCCAAATATTAAATCTAATCTCTACCTCTTTATGAATTAAAAGAAACAATAGATATAAATAGTTTTTTATCTTAAATAGATTATAATAATATTATTATATATTTGTTATTTTAATAAGGAAGAAAATGAAAAAAATATTTTTTACCACAATAGCTTTTTTATCTTTAGTTACTACACTTAATGCAACAGATGGTAATTTAACCAATAGTCAAGTTGATGCAGTTAAAAAATTAGTAAAATTATATGGGTATAGATGTGATAGTGTTAATTTTGCCATGCGTTCTAGTTGGGATGGTTCTATTCGATTTGTTTGTAATAATAATAGATATGTATATGAAGTAAAAGATGTTGGTGGTAATTGGACAGTTAAGGTAAAATAAAATTTTAATTATTAACTACTACTTATATAAATATTACATTATCTAATATATAGTATAATATAGCTAAGTTATACTATAAGGTAAAAAATGATTATAGAAATAAATGATGATTTATATGAAAGAATTTTAACCATTGTAAAAAGTAAAAACATAACAGTATACGAAGAACTTAAAAGTATTCCTCCATATAAAAATAAATCAATAAAACATGCACGAGATACAAGAAGTGAAAATATTAAAGTAAACATCAATCAAGCTATAAAGGACTTAATAAATAAAAATATTAATCCAACAAAGTACCAAGTAAAGAAACTTACAAATATTTCTTATGTTACTTTAAACAAATATTACGACATGATTTTAATTGAAAGTAAACAATTATGAGTGCTAAACACAAGGAGTTTATAATACTTCGTGCTGATGGTTCTACCTTTGAAAGTATTGCAAAAACTCTAAAGACTTCAAAATCAACACTTATTAAATGGAGTAGATTATATCAAGATGAAATAAGTGATATACAATTTGAATCTATGATAAAAATAAAAGAAGAGTTTTCCAATAATAAACTAAATAAATATAAAACACTATTGGAACAGTTAGAAAAAGTTGATAATGCAATTTTAGAAAAAGATTTAAAAGAAGCTTCTCTTAAAGAATTGTTTTTAATTAAATCAAATATGAATAATCAACTTGAGAGATTAGAAGAAAAAACAGTTTTAAAATATAGTGGATTATCTTCTTATAATGAATTTTTAAATAAAAATGAAGCATTAGTTATTAAATTAAATGAAATATGATACTAAAACACTACTAAAGACTACTAAAAAGTAAAATAAATGATTATGAAAGAATTAGAGTGTTTAAATAGTTTAGAGCCTTTAAAGAGCTTAGAAATCAATTTAAGAATAGAAGATACAAAGGTTTATTATTCAAATGTAAATTTATTATGTATGAGTATGAACTTTATATATAAATCAACTCTTATTTTAAATAGTATAGAAGTTAAAAGAAATAATAAAAGCTTAACAATCCAAGAATACAAGAACCTAAGATATAATGCATATGTTAATACATTAAAAGCTAATTTATTACTTGATATAGAAAAAAGTTCTTATTTATTTTGGAATAATGAAGATATTAAAAGTTACTTTGTATCTAAATTAAATAATAAAATTATTATTACTTAATTATTTACTTTGATATTAATAAAATTTTATGTAAAGTATTGTTAATTTAAAAATAAGGAATGATATGAGAATAATAATTATGATAGTAACTACATTAGTTTTTTTTGTTGGATGTTCAAGTAATAATTTAGCTTTAAATAATAGCTATACTTTTAACAGAGTAATTAAATATCCAATTGTTTTAGATAAAAATTTTGAATCAATGTTTAGAACTATTAAAACAAAAGTAAGCTTTGTATTAGGCAAAGAAGAAAAAATAAATGCAAATATAATTACTAAAGTTGCAATACGTCAAATAAAAGATAAAACTAAAGTAATAGGTGAATTTAAAATAAATTCAAAGAGTGTTAATGACTCAATAAACTTTGATTATTCTCACAAATGTAAAAATGGAAAAATTGTTAATTTAGATTTTGATGTTAATATGGAAAGTAATGAATTAAAAACTGAAATACTTGAGAAAATGAAAACTTCTTCATATTCTTGTATTATGAATAAAAGTGTGAAAACTGGTGATATTATTCTTAGTTTAACAGAAGCCTTTAATAATAAAGATATTAAAGAAGTTCTTGGAAATAAGTCAGTAGATTTAGACTTTATTGTAAAAGGATTAGGTACATATAAAAATAAGGATGTAATAATTTCTGAACTAAACGTAAATAAGGTGTTTAATACAGATGATAAAAGATTGAAGCTTAACTTTATTGCAAATGGTGTACTTTTATTTACTCCTCCATTTAAAACAAATATGTTATTCGAAACAAGTTTCAAAATTAATATTTTATATGATAATAGAATAGTTGGAGTATTTAAAACAGATACACATGAGTTTAACAAATAATTATAATAGAATACTACTATTTAAAATAGTTAAATGACTTAATTATTATTAAGTAGAAAATTCTATTTGGGGGTGTATTTGGGGGTGTTTATAGAATACATTCTAAATATACCTTTAATATAAGCTATTGAAGGTGTAACTTAGGGGGATACACCTTCGCCAACTTTTAGGTCTTATTTATTTGTTAATTTATTTTAATTTTGGAATGGTAATAATAAATAAAGCACCTTTGTACTCTTTGTCTAAGTGAGTATAAGTTGTATTTAAAGCTTCAATACTTCCTTTCATTCCTTCATTTATTATTTTATAAACCATATTAAGTCCAAGTCCTGTACCTCTAGTTTTACCTTTTGTAGTGAAATAAGGCTCATATATTTTATCAATATACTTTTCATCTATTCCCCCACCATTATCTTTAATTTTTATAACAATGTTATTTTTATTTTCATAGGCTTCTATAAATACAAATCTTTCTTCACTTTGATTATTTTTAACAACATCTTTTGCATTATTAAAAATATTTATTAAACACTGTAATAATTCATTTGGATAACCATTTATTATAATATCTGAAGAAATATTTAGATCAATTGTAATTTGATACTCTTTTATTGAGGTTTGAACAAGGTGTAAAAAAGAGTTTATTTTATCTTTTAAATTAAAAGAGACTTGCTGTCTTTCATCTTTTATGAAATTTCTAAAATCATCTATTGTTTTTGATAAATACTGGGCATTTTCATTAATTAAGTCCATATTGTCTAAAAATGTTTCATCTTCTAGTACTCCTAGCTCTTTTTGTAATTTAAGACCCGTTGAAAGTGTAGTTATAGCAGAGAGTGGTTGTCTCCATTGATGAGCAATATTTCCAATCATTTCCCCCATAGAAGCCATTTTCTCTGATTTGAAAAGTTGGTTTTGCATTTTTTTACTTCTCTCGACTTCTTTTAAAATTTTTATTTCAAGATTATTATTTAATTCTTTTAATTCTTTTGTTTTTTCTTCTATATTTTTTTTCAAGTTTGAGTTAACTTTTTTTAATAAAAAGTGTCTATATAAAATAGCTAAAATAATCATAGAAGCTAGGGCAAAAGCTTTTAAAATCAACTCAGTATTAAATTGTTGTTCATAATTAATATTTACATATTTATTTAAAATATCTTTTTTTTCTTTTTCTTTTAAATTGTAAATTAGTTTATTGAAAATATTTAATAATATTGGTTCATCTTTTCTAACTCCAATGCTTAAATTTAAATTATTATCAAATTTACCAGAAATTTTAAGATCAGGAAAAGATTTATTTTGAAATAAATAAGCTATGCTTGCGGCATTTTCAATTAAACCAAAAACTTCCCCTCTTGTTATTTTATTTAATCCTTCTTCTATTGTAGAAACTTCTACAATATTAAAGTAGGGATAGTGTTTTTTTATAATTTCTTTGCTTCCATAACTTTTAACCAGTGCAATTTTTCTACCTTTTATTTGTTCAAAATCATCAATAAAAGGTACATTAATGCTAGTTGCTAATACTAATGATACTTTTAAATAAGGGTTTGAGAAACTTAAATAAGAACTTTTTCTTGGTATAGTAAGTGATAAAATATCACATTTTTTATTTTGACTATTAAGTAAAGAATCTTCCCACGATGTTGTTTTAATCAATTTTATTGGAACGCTTAAATAACTTTGAAAGATTTTAAATATTTCAGAACTAATTCCTTTATGCAATCCGTATTGATTTATTTTCTCATATGGCATAAAATCAGGATCAATACACATTGTTATTTTTCTTTTTCTTTTTAAAAAGTTTTGCTCCACCGTTGATAAACTCATAGTTGAGGATTCTTTTTTATAAATAAATTTATTTATATCTATGTCTTGTTTAACTAAACCCATAACTTTATAAATATCATAAATACTTTTTAGCTTAGTTTTTGTAAATTTACCAAGTTCATCTGTTTTATAATAAGAGAGTTTTTTTAACTCTTTTGCTTCAAATATCAACTCTTCTTTTGATAGATTTTGTTCATTATAGTTATTTAAAATAAGATTTGTAGCTTCTTCAATATGTTTATAAGCATATTTCCAGCCTTTTAATGAAGCTTTTATAAAACTATCAACTATTTCTTGATTATTTGTAAGTAAGTATTTATTTGTATATAAAATATCACTATACATATCAAAACCATAATTCTTAGGTTCAAAAATATTATAAGCTATATTTTGCTCTTTTAGATAAAAAGGCTCTTTTGAGACATAAGCAGAAATAATGTCTGTTTTCTTATTTATTAGGTCTTCTATATTATGAGTATGTTGTAAAAAAATTAAATCTTTTTCTTGGATGTTTTGAGAACTTATCATTGCTTTTATTGATACTTCACTAGCATCATCTTTTGTAGTCATAATAGTTTTATTTTCAAAATCAGAAATATTTTTAATGTTTGATTCTTTAGTAGTTAATAAAACTAAAGGTGTAGCTTGAAAAAGAGCATATAAAGAAACTATATTTTTATAAGACTCTTTTTGTAAGATTAAGGTTTCTCTTCCAATAGAAAAGTTTATTTTATTTTCATTAACTTCTTTTGGAATATTTAATCCAAACTTAAAAGGAATAATTGTTACATTTAAACCTAAGTCTTCATAGTACCCTAACTCTTTTGCCATATAATAACCAGCAAACTGAAATTGGTTAAACCAAGATAACTGAATACTTACATTTTTAAGAGTAAGAGGATGTTGTGCATTTAAGCTTGTGATAAATAAAGTAAAATATATTATTTTTGAAAAAAAATTCAATGTAAAATCCTAGTAAAAGCTATTTTACGCATTATAGCAAGTTATTTGTTATATGATAATATTATTATTAATTAAGATAAATATCTACTTCTTCTTTAGTTTGAATAATAAAACATGAGGTATTTATATCAGTTTTAGCAGCTGCTTGTATTGCAATAATTAATCCTCTTTCATCTTCTCTTTGAACTCTATCATAAATTCTACAATTATATAAATCTCCATCTATAATTTTGTAATCATTATACTTTCTATTTTCTAAAATATAATCTTTTATCTCTTTTGTGAAGATAATAGCAACATCTATTTTATTATTTAAAATATTTTTAAGATCTTCCCAAGGATCTACTAAAACTCCTTTATGTTTACCAGCACGAGAATAGGTTAAAAAATAGTTTTTAGGAAGTTTTTTTCTACTTTTTAAAATATCATATTTTGTATAGTCAAAAAAAGACAAAGTTGGAAATAATTCCATTATATTTTTATACTCAATATCTTCATAAATAAACTTCTCTTTCTCCCATAAAATATCAGAAGTCCCATTTAGCTGAATACAAGGAATCAAATCTTTTCTTTTTGCTTTTCTAACTAAAGCTTTTATCTCTTTTATTAATTGATTAAAAAAATCTTCTCTTTGTATTAAAAACCTAAGTGTTCTTTTTATTCTTGCTTGTTTCATTTTATGTTTTGAAAAATCAGAATTTTTTAGAATTCCTTGATGATATATACATGAAATGGCGCATCCATTTGTTGCTTTTTTGCATAAATTAACTTTTTGTAAGTTAACTGCTTTTTCGTCATAGTTTATTCCATAATAAGGTGCATTCATAATATTTTTTTGTGCAGAAAGAAAGAGTGTTCCTACAAGATAAGCTGTTTCTTGTGATATTAGGTTTTCTTTAACACTTAAAAGTGAAGTGGTAGTATAATCATATTCCAAATAAATCCTTAGTTTTGATAAGGCGCGTATTTTAGCAGATATTTTTTAAAAAGAATTTAAAAATAATAATAAACATATCATTTCTTTTATTATTTTAAAAAAGAAGCTTAGCTTCTTTTTTAATGTACTATAATAGCAGTAGCAGATCTTGGTATAATTTCACCAATAATACTTGCATAACCAAAAGTTAATTCTTCTATTTTTTTTATATATTCTTGTGCATCTTCTTTTTTTATAGAAACTAAAAGACCACCTGATGTTTGCGCATCACAAAGTAAAAGTTTGCAATGAGAAGAAATAGTACTCATATAAGTAACGTGTTTTTCTAAATATTCCATATTTCTTATACTTCCACCTGGAACTACTTTTTCATTTCCAAATTTTACAGCTCCTTGCAAAATAGGAATACTACTGCAATTTATACTTAAAGTTGTATTTTCATTGCATGTTTCTAAAGCATGTCCTAAAAGACCGAACCCTGTAATATCAGTACAAGCACTAACTTCATATTTTTTTAAAAGCTTAGAAGGTAAATAATTTAAAGTTTCCATTATTTTAACTACTTCTTTACTTGAACTATCATCTAATAAGTCTCTTTTAATAGCAGTTGTTAAAATCCCAATTCCTAATGGTTTTGTTAAAACTAAAACATGACCTATTTTTGCAGTATTGTTTCGTAAAATATCTTTAGGATGAATCATTCCAGTAACAGAAAGTCCATAATACATCTCAGGACTTTCAATAGTATGACCACCCATTAAAACACCGCCACACTCTTTTATTTTTTCATTTCCGCCTTTTAGAATTTCACCTAAAACTTCTCTTTTTTGATTTGTGGCATCAAAACCAACAATATTTAAAGCTGTTTTTACTTCTGCACCCATGGCAAAAATATCTGATAAAGAATTAGCAGCTGCAATTTTTCCATAAACATATGGATCATCAACAACTGGTGTTATAAAATCTAAAGTTTGTACTAAAGCTTCATTTTCATTTATTTTAAAAACTGTCGCATCTTCGCTATTCTCAAAGCTAACAAGAACATTCTTATCTTGTGGAACAAGTGAGCAAATTGTTTGTTGCAGATCCGCCGGACCCATCTTTGCTGCTCATCCAGCTGCTTTTACGAATTTTGTTAATTTGTATTTATTATTCATATATCCTCTTTAATAAATTTTGTAAATTTTTTAATGTTTTTGTGAGTATAATATATTTATAATTAAACTATATAAAATAAAGTAAAATAACTTTTACTTTTTAAGTAAAGATTTATATTTTCTTTATTATAGTTACGATATAAGAGCACAAGCTAAGGATTAGCTTAGACATAATGGACTTTTTCCTCTATGACTGCAAGCTTCAAAAAAATTTGAGGTATTTATGAAAAAAATTATTTTAACACTTCTATGTGTAAGTTCTATAATGTTTGCAAAAACATTTTATTTTACAGCAATTCCAGATCAAGATGAAACAAATTTAGAAAAAAGATTTTCTAAGTTAGCAGTTTATTTAAGCAGTAAACTAGATACGAAGGTTAAGTTTTTACCAGTTAAATCTTATAGTGCATCAATTGCAGCTTTTAGAAACAATCAAGTTCAGCTAGCTTGGTTTGGTGGATTATCAGGTGTTCGTGCAAGACTTATTGTTCCTAACTCACTTGCAATTGCTCAGGGTTTTGAAGATCCAAAATTCCAATCATATTTTATAGCAAATAAAAGTTTAGCCTTAAAGAAATCACTAAGTTTAAGTGATAATATTAAGAATAAAACATTTACTTTTGGTTCAAAAGGTTCAACATCAGGAAGATTAATGCCTGAATATTATTTAAGAAAAAACTTTAAAACTTCACCAAAAGAGTTTTTCAAAAAAGTTGGTTTCTCTGGAAATCATACAAAAACAATTGCTTTAGTACAAAGTGGAGCATATCAAGTTGGAGCTGTTAACTTTAAAGTATGGCAAAGAGAGTTAAAAGCTGGAAATATTGATTTATCAAAAGTTGATGTTATTTGGGAAACACCTACATACCCAGATTATCAATTTACTGCTCGTGGAGATATTGATAAAAATTATGGAAAAGGTTTTACAGCTAAACTTACTCAAGCTTTACTTGATTTAAAAGATAAAAGTATTTTAGATGCTTTTCCTAGAAAATCTTTTATTAAAGCAAAAAACTCTGATTTTGACCCAATTTTAAGCGTTGGTAAAGAAATAGGATTAATTGATTAATGGTTTTTAACTTAGAACATGAAACTATCTCATATTCTAATACTAAAGTTCTTTCTTCTTTATCTTTAACTATTAAAGATGGGGAGAAAGTGGCTTTATTAGGAAAGAGTGGTTCTGGTAAATCTACACTTTTAAAACATTTATATGAGTTACAAAAGAAAAATGTTTCTTATATCCCTCAAGATTTATCTTTAGTATCTTCATTAAGTGTATATCATAATGTTTTTATTGCAAAACTAGATTTATATTCTTCTTTTTATAATATTATTAATCTATTTTTTCCTTTTAAAAAAGATTTAGATGAAGTTAAACTTTTATTAAAGGATTTATCAATGAGTGATAAACTTTTTATAAAAATTTCGCAACTCTCAGGTGGACAAAAACAAAGAGTTGCAATTGCAAGAGCTTTGTTTAATAAAAAAAGTATTTTATTAGCAGATGAACCTATCTCAGCTTTAGATGAGTACTTGGCACAAAAAGTATTAAAAGATTTTGTTGTTAAGTTTAATACAGTTATTTGTACCTTACATAATGTGCAGTATGCAATAAATAACTTTGATAGGGTAATTGGTTTGAAAAATGGACAAATTATACTTGATAAAGAGTGTAAATATTTAACTAATGAAGATAGAAAGATTTTATATTATGGTCTTGAGTAAGAATTTAAAACTAAGTTTTCTTTTTCTATTTCTAGCTATATTTTCTTCTTTTTTTGCTGATTTTACTATCTCTTCTTTAGAACCATTATTAGAAATAAAAAAGTTTACATTCGCTCTTAGTAAAATAAACTTTGAAAATATTCCTACCTTATTTGATGCACTATTGAGAACAGTATTTATTGCAGTTTTGGCTATATTTTTCTCATGTATCATAGGATTTGTTTTAGCATTATTTTATAAAAGTGTAATACTAAGAACTTTTTTAGCTTTTATAAGAGCAATTCATGAAATATTTTGGGCTTTGATTTTCTTACAAATTTTTGGTTTAAGTATTTTAACGGCACTTTTAGCTTTAGTTCTTCCTTTTAGCTCTATTCTAGCAAAAGTTTATGCTGAAATATTAGAAGAACATGATGTCTTTGATGCAAGTTTAAGAGGTGAAAACTCTATTTCTTATTATTTTTATACGAAAATACCTGATGCTTTTGCTCATTTATTATCTTATACCTTATATAGATTTGAGTGTGCTTTGCGTTCATCTGCTATTTTAGGTTTTGTAGGAATTACAACTTTGGGTTATTATCTTTCTTCATCTTTTAATCAAGGGATTTATGAAGATGTTTGGCTTTTACTTATTATGTTTTATATTTTAATAGCTAGTATTAAACTTTGGTTTAATAAATATACCTTCGTTTTATTAATAATAACAGCTTTTATATATTTAGAAGATTTTGGCACTCTTAATTTTGAGAATCTTGTTCGGTTTTTTACCCAAGATATTATTCCTCATCCTATAAAAAACAATTTAAGTTCAGCTGATAGTTATCTTTGGTTTTATAATCTTTTTGTAAATGAAATTGTTCCTGGTGTTTTTAATACAATTTTACTAACACAAATTTCTTTAGTCCTAACAGCGCTTTTAGCACTTTTGGCTTTTCCTTTTATTTCTTTTAAATTTTCAAATAAATACATTAGATTTATTTCTCATATTGTTTTAGTAATTTTAAGATCTTCGCCTGAATATGTACTTGCTTATTTGTTCTTACAAATTTTCGGACCATCTTTCCTGCCAGCTGCTTTAGCTTTAATGCTACACAATGGAGCTATTATTGCTTTTTTAATGGGAAAACAAAGTAATGAATTAGTTTATAGCTTAGATTCTACTAATAAAAAAATATCTTTATATGCTTATGAAACTCTACCTAGGATTTATTCTTCTTTATTAACTTTTTTATTTTATAGATGGGAAATTATTATGAGAGAGAGTGCTATTTTAGGAATATTAGGTTTATCAACTTTGGGATTTTATATTGACTCAGCAATTGCAGATTTTAGACTTGATAAGATGATGATACTCTTAGTAATAACGGCTTTATTAAATATCAGTATTGATATAATCTCAAGAAAAGCAAGGGCTTATTTAAAAGATAATAAAACTCTTACTTCTTCTTAAGTACACTTTTTTAAATATTATCTAAAGAACTTGTATTAAAACTATATGTTTTGTGAGCTATTTTAGTTAAAATTCTTTTTTCTGTTAGTTCTTTAAATAGTTTTATCAAGGTTGGTTTAGAAATAGAAATTTTTTCCATAATATCACTATATGAAGCTAATAAATGATTGTTTTTATCTAAATTACTAATAATATATTTTACAACTTCTACTTGTTTACTATCAGTTATTGCAGATATAGTTTTAATTATATTTGAGTTTTTTTGAAGTTCTTTTTCTTGAATAATTGGTAAAACAATATCATGAATAGTATTTAAAAGTTCTTTTACATTTATAGGTTTAACTATATAGTTTTCAACTTTTAATTTTATAGCATCAAGTAAATATTTTGTATCTGTGTGAGCTGTTGTTAAAATCATAGGAATATTTAGCATTTTCACTTCTTTTACTTCTCTTAAAAAATCAATTCCATTTTCATTTTCTAATAAAATATCAGAAATAATAATATCTATACTTATATCATCGTTTTCTAAAATTTCTAAGGCTTGTAGTGAGGTATTTACACCATATACTTTTTTAACAAAATCATCTAAAATATCTTTAGTATGTAATAAAAGAGATTTATCATCTTCTAAATATAAAATATTAAAATCATTTAATATATTCAAATCTTTATTTTTCATTTTTAACCTTTGTTTCTATTGGAATATCAATTATAAATAAAGCACAATTTTCAAACTCTTCTTGATTTATTTTATAGAAAATATTCTTACATTTAATACTTCCTTGCATATGTTTTTCAATTATTTGCTTAGACATATATAATCCTATTCCTGTTCCTGCACTTTTGTATTTTGTTGTATAATATGGATCGAAAATTTGAGGTAAAATCTTTTCATCAATTCCCCCTCCATTATCATAAAAATGAATTCTAACATTATCATGATGTTTTTTTATGACAATTTTAATCATCTTATTGCTTTTTATATCTTTTAAAACGTCTTTAGAGTTTGATATTATATTTAATATAACATGAGATAACTCATTATAATAACCATATATTTCTAAGTCATCTTTTATTATTAATTCAAATTTTATTTTCTCTTTTACTAGTAAATATTTTGATAATTCTAAACTATGTTCAATACAAGCTTTTACATAAAAAACACTTTTATGCTTATTTGGGTCAAAAAAGTTTTGAAAGTCATCTAAAGTATTAGACATATTAGCACCTAATTTCATAGCATCATTTACTTTCGCATCTATAAATTCACTACTTAACTTTCCTAAGCTATTTTTTGTTTCAAAGGCTTGTATAATCATCATTAGTGAGCCTAGAGGCTGTCTCCACTGATGAGCAATATTTTGAAGCATTTCTCCTAATGAAGCTAGCTTTGATTGCTGAAACATTATTAAATCTTTTTTTCTTGAGTTTGCTACTTCATTTTTAATTCTTGTTTCTAAGTGTTCATTTAACTTTTGCAACTCTTTTGTTTTTTCATTTACAGCATCTTCAAGACCATAATGAAGTTTTTTGAAGTTATTAATTAATAAAATTGATAAAACAATAGAAAACAAAAATACAAAAACAATAGAAAGATTTAAAATTTTAGTAAGAGCATTAAATACTTTTTGTGTATCTCTTTTCTCATCAATCGCCATATTTAAATCATATTTTGTTAAATTTGAGATATAAATATTAATTGAATTAATTTCAAAATACATTTGTTTTATCTCTTTAAAAGCTGTTTTATTATCTTTTTTATATAATAAACTTTTAATTAAATCAATTTTTTTATCAATTAAAAAGGCTCTTTTATCAATATTTTCTATGATTTTTTTTCTTATTATTATGTCATTTTCACTATTTTTTGAATAAATATAAAAGAATTTATGTATTAGCTGGGATACTAAAGAAGGTTTATATAAATTATTAAAAATATTATACTTATATAAAGCCCAGTTTTTATTTATAAGTTGCTGTCCTAAAATAATTACATCATCCGCTTCTTCTATTGTTAGATACTGCTGTTCAATATCAAAAAATGTATCAAAAATATTTATTTGATAGGTGTCTTTTATTTTTTCAAGTTTTATTATTGGTTTTGTTCTTTTCTCAAATAAAACATCAAAATCATTTTTTAAAGCATAAATCGAGATTTGAGATAATAATATGATTGAAATCATTCCTGCTGTTATAATAAAAATTAAACCAGAAGTTTTATATGTAAAAGTTAGCTTATCAAAGAGTGCTAGCATTTTTTTAATTAGCATTAAAAACTTCTTTAAATTTATTTTCTTTATATTCAAAAATATATGTTTTATTTAATAATTGAGTATTTTTATATTGTGTTTCTAAATTACCTAATTGATTCTTATCCAGAGTTTTTAACTTATTTAAAAAACTACTTCTTGTTATTGCACCTTTTATATTTTTTAAAGCATTTACAAGAGATTTTGCACTTAAAAAAGACTCTAGTGAGATAAAACCTAAGGCTTGTTTGGGATAATATTTTTTCATTAATTTAGCATACTCTCTTACAACTACTAAGTTATTATTAGTATAAGAAGGTACAACTTGAGAAAATAAAACATTTTTAGTTTTAAAATTTAACTCTTTTATCATTTCATTTGCATCACCAAATGAAATATTACAAAAAATAGTATTTTTAAATTCTTTAAATTTTTTAGCTTTTTTAATAAATAAGGCATTTGCTTTATATGCTCCTACCATTATAACTGCCTGAGGTTTTGATTCTTTTATTTCTAATAATGCATGTCTAATTGCTAAAGTATTTCTTTTATATGTTCCTTCACCAACAAGATTTAATTTTTTTCTTTTTAGAGATTTTAGTAAAGAGACATAACCTTCTTCCCCATAATCATCATTTTGATAAAAAATAGCAAAATTATATACTCTTTTTGTTTTATATAAATAAGTGACAACAGTATTAATCTCTTCTTGATAAGAAGATCTAAAATTTATTATATTTTTTCTCTCTTTTGCTCTTAAAAATGAAGCTCCCGTAAAAGCAGATATAAATGGAATTTGGCTTTCATCAATAATAGGTAGAATATTTTTAACAGTAGGTGTTCCTACAAAACCAAACAGTGCAAAAACCTTATCATCATTTACTAAGGTATTTAAGTTCTCTAAGGTTAATTCTGGCTCATATTTATCATCATAACTTATTAGTTTTATCTTTCTGTCTTTTAATAGTTTTTGCTCATTTGCATAAGAAAAATAAGAATTTGCACCTGCATAAACAGCCTTGCCCCAAGCTTGCATAATACCACTTTGTGGTAAAGAAGAACCAAATGTTATAGTTCTATTTGTATATATTTCATCTTTAAAATACAAATAAATAAGGCTCATACCTATAATAAGAATCATTAACTTTTTAAACAAAAAACTTCCTTTAATAAATAAATTATATCATTTTAAAGTAAAATCATTATTGTTCTGCTACAAAAT
The DNA here is from genome assembly GCA_965224485.1 of Arcobacteraceae bacterium. Taxonomy (GTDB): domain Bacteria; phylum Campylobacterota; class Campylobacteria; order Campylobacterales; family Arcobacteraceae; genus NORP36. Next base: position 448,141 of record CBDCZH010000010.1, read on the forward strand.
AACACCTTAAATACTTTTGGTAAAGAATTTTTAACTATTTAATTTAATCTAAAGTTTAAACTTTATAAAATTAGGTAAATAATTTTTTACCTAAAGGCATATACCGTGCAAGAATTCATATATTACAATAAAAATGGCTTAGATTTCCCTCTTAGTGAAAACATAATGGTTACTAACAATTTAACATCAAACCTAGATTCTGATTATATAGTTTCAAATACTAACTCTTTAAGTGCTGAATTAATAGCAAATGAAATAGATTTCTACATAAATAACTCAAAAGATTCAATTGCTTTAAAAATTAAAAATATAGAAAAACTTTATGAAGCAAATGCTATTAGATTTGATTTAGCACAAGATATTGGGTATTCACAAGATGTATCAAATAAAGTTTTATTAGTTTGTTCAAATGAGCAAAAAATAGAATTTTTAAAAGCAACTGTTCCAAATGAGTTTGATCTTTTTCAAGTAAATGAAAATATTATAAATAAAATAGAAGGTCATATTGGTAATTTAAGTGTTACTGTTGATGATGAAGGAAAAGAAGTATCTTTAAACGTTGATCAAATTATTTGGTATGATCAAAAAGAAATTGCCTGTAAACAAAGTGGTTCTTTTGACCCACTGGAGAGCTCTTTAGATGAAGTTCTTGCTCAAATTAGATCTAATATAACAAATTATGAGTATAAAAAGTTTACAACATATGATAAAACTATTTGCCAGTACAATGAAAGACGAGAAGAAGTTTGTTCAAAATGTGAAGAAGTATGTCCTACTGTTGCTATTACCAAAGATGATGAAACAAAAACTTTAGGTTTTTCTCAAATTGATTGTCATGGTTGTGGAGGTTGTATTTCTGTTTGTCCTTCTGGGGCAATTGAATATGCTCCAAGTGGTAGGGACTCTATTTATGAAATGGCAAAGTTTTATAAAGGGCATATTCCTTTAGTTATTCCTCTTAAAATGAATGTACAAAATATGAATACCAAACTTAAGCAGGGCGTTTTACCTTTTGCTATTGAAGGTGAAAAGTTTTTACATGAAGGTACTTTCTTAACACTCTTACAAGAATCAGGTTCTCAAGTTGTTTTTTATACAGACTTCTTATCAAAAGGTTCACGTGATGCTATTTCTATTTTAAACCAAGTATATGCAAAAAAATATAATAAAAAAGCTATTTTACTAGCAATGAATGAAGAAGAGTTAGAGGCTGCTTTAGCAGAAGCCTCATTAATTGAAGGTTCATATTTTACTTTCCATGAAGATGAGAGTAGAAAAAGAGAGATTTTTGCTATAAGATTATCAAATATTGTACAACAAGATGATTTAGGTGTAGTTACAACAGGAGAGCATGTTCATTATGCAAGAGTAAAAGTTGATGAATCAAATTGTACTTTATGTTTAGCTTGTGTTGGGGCTTGTAATGTAAATGCTTTATTTGCAGATACTAGTGATAATACTTTACGATTAAATGCTTCTTTATGTACTTCTTGTGGTTATTGTGAAATGAGCTGTCCTGAGGAGGATTGTCTTACTTTAGAGCGAGATATAATTGAGTTAAAACCTTCTTGGTTTAAAGAAGAGATTTTAGCACAAGATAAACTATTTGCTTGTGTTGAATGTGGTAAAGAATTTGCAACTACAAAAGCAATTGAAAAGATTGCAGCTATTATGGCTCCACTGTTTAAATCAGATCCTATTAAAGAGAGAACTTTATACTGTTGTGAGTCTTGTAAACCAAAAATTATGATGCAATCATATATGAAAAATCCAGAACCTTATAATAATAAAGAAGGAATTAGCTTGTAATAATAGCTATTTAACTTTGCCATCTTTTTTTTATGATGGTAAAGTTCTTATGGTTGATGGTTTATAAGTTGATAGTTGATATGTTAAAATTTTAATTATTACCTTTTTCTATGTCTATATTTTCTCTTTTTCTTCTTCAGATTTTCCTATATTTATACTTTACATTTTTACATATATTTGCACTTTTAATATACTTTATACTAGCCTTATTTTAGGTGTAACTTAAAAGTTTTTATATTATTTTTATAAAAATATGAAAGAAGCTAAAAAAGTGAAAAAAAAAGTAAAAATAGATAGATTTTTTTTTACTTTTTCTTATTATTTTTTCAAAACTTTTGAAATTTGATAGATTTAAACTTTATTCTTCTTTATATTAAAATAAAAGTTTTTTAATTTAATATTTCTTTTAATATGCACAATTTGCATATTATGCAATTGTGCTAAATAAGGGAAAGCTGAAATTTTTAGACTAAGTTATAAAAAAAGTTTAAAAAGGAAAAATATTTTTTACTATAAATATAAGTGTTTCTTTTCTGCCAAATTATGGGTATAAAGTACTATGAAAAGGCTATAGAACTTAGCTTTAAGGATTATTTAAACTAGATAAATTTACAATTAGGTAAATAAAAATTGACCAATAATAAGGAATAAATATGAAAAATAATAATATTGATAAAGCAAGAGCCTTATATTATTCAATGTTTTCAAGATTTTTTGTTTTTTCTTCAGACAATACTAGATATTTAGAACTAATAGAATTAATTAATACTTTAAAGAAGAATCCTTTAGATACAAGCACTAATAAAGCTTTTGATGAACTAAGTAAGGCTTTAGATATAAGCTCAAACGTACCTTTAATGTTAGAGTTTGATGATATCTTCCATTCACCTGAAACTTCTACAGTTAGAACTACTGCTTCTTATTATGATGAAGATATCGAATCAGGTAAAAAAAGAGTAGAGATGCAAAATTTTCTAGCAAAAACAAAAATCAGAAGAGATGAAAAAAAATATAGTGATTATGAAGATCATATTGGTTTTATATTTACTGTTTTAGGAGAACTAGCTAGTTTATTAGGAGAAGGTGAAGTTATTTATAAAAACACCTCTCACTGTATTTTTGAACAAATTTTAAATGATTTTGTAGATGAATTTTCAAGAGAAATATATGAACATGAAAGTGCAAAAATTTATAAAAATGTAATTGTTTTATTAAAAGCATTTATAAGTTTTGAGAGAATTTACTTAGAAGTTTCAATTCCTAAAATAAAGCAAAAACCTGTAAAAAGAGTTTATCAAGAAGAATTATCTGATATTGAAATTGAAAGAAGAAAAAGAAACAAAGCTTTAAGAGCAAAGGGTCCTAAAAAAGATGACGATGATGAAAAAGTTTTTGTAACTTATGATGTGGAAGACGATATCTAAATAGATTTTATGCTACTGAAGTAAGTTAAAAAAAATTTAATTTATTTCAGTAGCATAATATATGTTATGTTTCTGAATACAAAAGGATCAATAATGCAAGAATCAAGAAGAGATTTTGCCAAAAAAGCTGCAATTGCTGTTGGTGTTACTGCTGTTGGTGCGACTGCATTAGCTGCAAATTCAAAAAATGCTTCATCTTATGAGGCTGATTCACATGGTGTTGTTATAGGGAACTCTAATAAAAAAGAGATTCTTTATAAAAAGACTAAAGCTTGGGAAGATTTTTACAAGCAAGCTTTATAAAACAAACAAAGTTAAGGAGTAGAATATGTCAACTAGTACATATGATGCACTAAAAGCAAAAGTTGGTAGAAGATCATTTTTAAAAATGGCTGCTATTGCTACTGCTGCTGGTGCTGTAAATGCTTTAGCTAATGATAATGATGGTGTTACAAGAGCTGCATCAGAAGAAGAGATTAAAAATCCTTTTCCTGGTTCAACGAAGGTAAAAACTATCTGTAATGCCTGTTCTGTAGGGTGTGGTATTATTGCTGAAGTTCAAAATGGTGTTTGGGTAAGACAAGAAGTTGCTCAAGATCATCCGATCTCACTAGGAGGTCACTGTTGCAAGGGTGCTGATATGATTGATATGGTTCGATCAGAAGTTAGATTAAAGCACCCAATGGTTAAAACAGCTGGAAAGTGGAAAAGAATCTCTTGGGATGAAGCACTTGACAGAATTGCTGATAAATTAAAGAAAGCTCACGAAACTGTGGGTGCTGATTCAGCAATGTTTTTAGGCTCAGCTAAAATGAGCTCAGAGCAAGCATATTATTTTAGAAAATTTGCTGCTTTTTATGGAACGAATAATATAGATCACCAAGCTAGAATTTGACATAGTGCAACAGTCGCCGGTGTGGCGAATACATGGGGTTATGGCGCTATGACCAATTCTTTAGGAGATATACAAAACGCGAAAGCAATTATTATTTTTGGTGCAAATCCTGCGGTTAATCATCCAGTTGGATTTGGACATTTCTTAAAAGCTAAGGAGAGAAACAATGCTAAAATCATTGTTGTTGATCCTGTTTTTTCTAAAACTGCTGCTAAAGCAGATCATTATTGTAGAATAAGACCAGGTACTGATATTCCATTTATGTATGGAATGTTACATCTTATTTTCAAAAATAATTGGCACAATGAGTCTTTTATTAATGATAGAGTTTATGGTATGAGTGAAATTATGGAAGAAGCTAAAAAGTGGAATCCAAAAAAAGTTGAAGATGTAACAGGTATTCCTGCTTCTCAACTTATACAAATTACAAGAGTATATGCACAATCTACTCCTGGTACGTTAATTTGGGCTATGGGTTTAACTCAACATACAGTTGGAAGCTCAAATACTAGATTAGCTCCAATTTTACAACTAGCTCTTGGAAACATGGGTGAAGAAGGTGGTGGAACTAATATTCTAAGAGGTCATGATAATGTTCAAGGTGCTACTGATATGTGTTGTTTATCACATACATTACCTGGATATTATGGTTTAAGTGATGGTTCTTGGAAATATTTTGCTAAGTCTTGGGGCGTTGATTATGAATGGTTAAAAGGACGATTTGCTGCTAAAGAGTGGATGAATAAAAAAGGTTTTACACTTTCTAGATGGTGGGCTGGAGTTTTAGATGGCAAAAACGGTAATGATAAAATTCATAACGGTGGAACTAATCTTAAAAACTTAATTGTAATGGGTAATGGTATTACTTCAATTGCACAGCAAGCTAAAGTAAAAGAAGGTTTAGACAACTTAGAAATGATAGTTTTAGTTGATCCTTTTGTAAATGAAGCTGCTATATTAACTGATAAACAAGATGATGTGTTTATCTTACCAGCTGCTACTCAATTTGAAACATCAGGAACAGTTGTTGCAACTAATAGAAGTGCACAATGGAGAACTAAAGTAGTTGAACCTATGTATGAGTCTAAAACTGATGAAAACATTATGTTTGAATTAGCAAAAAGATTAGGATTCTATGACGAGTATACTCGTGGAATGTTAATAAGAGAAGATAAAAAAGAGTTTAAGTGGCCAGAAGATGCTTGTGATGAAATTGCTAGAATTATTAAAACAATTGGATTAACAGGTTGGACAGCTAAGAGACTTAAAAAGCATACAGAAAATTGGCATATGTTTGACCAGATATCAGGTCGTGGATATGGCGAAATGAAGGGTGAGTATTATGGTTTACCTTGGCCTGTATGGACAGAAACACATGGTGGTTCACCAGTTTTATATAATATAAACAGATCTGTAAAAGATGGTGGAATGGGATTTAGAAATAGATTCGGATTAGAACATGAGGGTGTTGATTTATTAGCAGGAAAAGGAAGTGCTCCTAAAAACTCAGCTAATAAAGATGGTTATGCAGAAATTACAAGAGATAATATCGAAGAAGTTTTAGGTATTAAATTAAGTGATGATGAGAAAAAGAGAATTGGTAAAAACTGGAAAGTTGATACTTCTAATATCATAGCTGAAAAATGTATGGAAGCTGGAATAGCTCCTTATGGAAATGCGAAAGCAAGAGCAGTAGTTTGGACTTTCCCAGATGCTATTCCACTTCATAGAGAACCATTACATTCACCAAGACAAGATTTAGTTAAACAATATCCTTCTTATGCGGATAAAGGGAATCATTATAGAGTAGATACTCAATATGCTTCTAAGCAAAATGAGAAAGATTGGTCAAAAGAGTTCCCTATTAACCTAGTTACTGGAAGATTAGTTAATATGAACGGTGCAGGAATGGAAAATAGAGCAAGTAAATATTTAGCTGCTTTAAGTCCTGAAATGTTCTGTCAAATTCATCCAGATTTAGCAGGAAGACATGGAATAAGAGATGGGTCTATGATGTGGATTCATTCCCCAGAAGGTACTAAGATTAAAGTTAAAGCTAAGTACACTCATTCAGTTAGTGAAGATAGAATTTGGATGCCATTTCATTTTGCTGGTCATTTCCAAGGTAAAGATTTATCTCATAAATATCCAAGCGGTACAAAACCTTATGCTGTTGGGGAAAGTGCTAATACTGTTACTAACTATGGTTATGACATTATTACACAAATTCCTGAGACTAAAGGTGGATTATGCCGAATAGAATATGCGTAGGAGTTGGTGATGAGTGAAAATGCAAGATTAAAATTTTATTGTGATGAGCAAAGATGTATTGCCTGTGATGGTTGTTCAGTAGCTTGTGCCGAAGCGCACGAGTTACCAGCTGGTATTAACAGACGTAAAGTTATTACTATGAACGAAGGAATAGAGGGGTTAGAATACTCTTTATCTATTGCTTGTATGCATTGTACTGACGCTCCTTGTGAGCAAGTATGTCCTGTTGACTGTTTTTACATTAGAGAAGATGGAATAGTTCTACATGATAAAGATAAATGTATAGGTTGTGCATATTGTTTATATGCTTGTCCTTTTGGGGCTCCTCAGTTCCCTCAAGATGGTGCTTTTGGAACAAAAGGTGCTATGGATAAGTGTACTATGTGTGCTGGTGGTCCTGAAGAAACTAACTCTCATGAAGAGAGAGAGAAATATGGACAAAATAGAATCTCTGAGGGAAAAGTTCCTGTTTGTGCTGCTATGTGTTCTACTAAAGCACTTCTTGTTGGTGATTCTCAAGAAATATCTAAAGTATATAGACAAAGAGTATTATCAGTTGGTCATGGAGTTAAATCTCAACCTTATGGCTGGAGCACAGCTTATGGATCTGGATCTAAAATATAAGGATGATTATGAAAAAAATATATATCATTCTTTCTTTATTAATACTACCAGTATTAGCTCTTGGAGCTAATGCTGATAGTGCTATATGGGGTAAAGAATTAATTCCAAATATTTTGGGATATGATCAAAAAGGTTCATTACACTTAGGTGCACTATTTACACTATTGCAAAGTACTTATTTTAAACCACTGTTTTTTGGTGTTTTATTTGGTATTCCAGCTGTGTTTTTATTGCATTATATTGTAATTGGACCTATGATTTTTTCTCATGATAGAAAAAAGATTTATGTTTTTACTTTATTTAATAGAATAATACACTCTATTGCTGGAGTTGCTTTTATTATACTAATTCCAACAGGATTAGTTATGATGTTTGGTTCATTTTTTGGTGGTGGTGAGTTTGTAAGATTTTGTAAAGAAATACATGCAATCACAACACTGTTATTTATAGTATCAATTGTACCTATGTTTTTTATGTGGGTTAGATGGATGATTATTCATTGGGACGATTTCAAATGGATGATGATTTTAGGTGGATATTTAAATAAAGATAAAAAACCAGTTCCAGCAGGAAAGTTTAATGCTGGTCAAAAAATGTGGTTTTGGTTAGCAACTTTAGGTGGATTTATTATGATAGCAAGTGGAGCTGCTATGTATTTTCAAGACTTTAAACTTGACATTATAACTTCTTGGGGTTTAAGTCAAATTGATTTCTTAAGAGCAAGTTCTATAGTTCATAATATCTTAGGATTAGGTGTTTTAGCACTATTTTTAACTCATGTTTATATGTCTGTATTTGCAATTAAAGGTGCAATTCACAGTATTATAACTGGATACAAAGAAGAAGAAGAAGTTGAAATACTTCATAGTTCTTTTTATAAAAAGTTAAAAGATGAGAATAAAATCTAAAAATAACTCTCTTTTTTAAGAGAGTTATTTTTTATATTATAAAATATGCAATTTTTGCATATTATTTAAGTGAAATGATATGCAAAGAATATATAATAAAGAAAAAGAAATAATAATATTATTTAAGGTTAATAATGGGTAATGAAAAATATTTAAAAAAAATTATAATTGATAAAGTGATAAATGGAGAATTAGTAGAAAAAGAAGATGTTGTAATTGATGAATCAAGAATAAATATTTTTTTAAATGGTGCTAAAACTATTTCAATGATGTGTATTCCAAAAGATCAAGATGCACATGCTATTGGTTTTTTAATGAGTGAAAATGTAATTTCAAGTATTGATGATATTGAAAATATAAGTATTAAAAATGAAGGTTTAGATGTTTATATTAATGCTAATATAAATGAAAAATCTTTAAAAAACTTATATAAAGAAAAAACTTTAACTTCTGGTTGTGGAGGAGGGGTTACTGGAAATATTCCGGGATCTGTGCAAGTTCCTTTTAACCAAGTATCTATGAGGATAGCTCCAAGCCTTATTTCTAGTGAGGTTAAAAAATTTTATGATGATAGTGAACTATATTTATTAACAGGTTGTGTACATAAAGCAAGTATTTTCTTAGAAAATGGAACAACTGTTAGTGCTGAAGATATAGGAAGACATAATGCTATTGATAAAGTAATTGGAAAATGCAAACTAGCAAAACTAGATACTAAGAAATCAGTTTTATTTGTATCTGGACGTTTAAGCTCTGAAATGGTTGTAAAAGCTGTTATGCATAAAATTCCTATAGTAGTTTCAAGAACAGCTCCCACACATTTAGGAGTAACAACTGCTAATACTCATGGTATTACTTTAATAGGTTTTGCAAGAGGTAAAAAAATGAATATTTATACACATAGTGGACGAATAGAAAATAGTTAAATGGGTAAATTACAAAACATCATTCATTTAGATGAAACACAAAAAAACTTTATTTTAACGAATTTAGATGATGATGGACGGCTTACTTGCTTAAAAGCATTTAAAGTAGCAAGATTAATTAACTTAAAACCTTTGCAGATGTCAGATGCTTGTAAAAGTATAAATGTTAAAATAACAAATTGTGAATTAGGTGTTTTTGGAAAACTTACATTTAAAGAAGCTGAAACTGCTATTTATCACAAAATTGCTAAAAATTTTACACAAAACACTAAGGTTACTTGTAAGACCTTATGGTATCAAGCACAAGAAAATACTTTAAAAAGAGTAGGTTCTACAGTTAAAAATTCTGACATTGAAGTTACATATTGTCAGTTAGGTTGTTTTAGAGAAGGAAAGGCTAAACATGGAAGCAAAAGTTAAAATTTGGATAGAAGATAATAAAGAAAATCTAATCTTTGGTGGTGGTAAAACACAAATCTTAGAGTTTATTGATCAAAGTGGTTCAATTTCAAAAGCTGCTTTAATGTTAGGTATGAATTATAAAAAAGCCTGGTCTCATATTAAAATATTACAAGAATATATTGATGATGAATTAGTAATAGTTCAAAAAGGTAGAACATCAGGTGGAACTGTATTAACTCCAAAAGCAAAAGAGTTAATTTTTAAATATAAACAATTACAAGAAGAAGTAAAAGATTTTACTGCAAAAAGATTTGATGAATTATTTTTACAAAATGATAAAATAATTCAATGTAGCAAAGACTTAGAAAATGGAAATAATGTATAAATTAAATCACTTAAATACTATAAAAGCCCAAGATTTTACTATAAAAAGTGAACTAGGTTTAGAAGCTTTAAACACAAATTTTGCTTATGAAAAGTTACAAAGAGATTTTAAAATGTTATATGGTTTTACTAATATGAATACTTTTTCATTTTCTAAAGAGGGATTTTTAGGACTATTTCTAGAACTTAATTGTGATATAGCAGTATCTTTAGGTGAGAGTGAAGTTGTAGTTCAAGCTGCTTTATTATATCAAAATTTAGGTTTTAAGCTTACTTTTATTGATATTAAAAAAGATGGGCAAATTGATTATGAGGCTTTAAAGAGTTTAACATGTGATTATTTATTTATCTCTTCTTATATAGTTGATACTTTTGTAAAAATTGATTTAAAAAAAGTACGAGAAAATTTTAAAGAAAGTATAGTTTCAAATATAAGTGCAAGTTTAAAAAAAGATATTTCAGATCTTGTATATTTTGACTCTTATAAACTATGTGGATATTTTACTCATTCACAGATTTTACATAATGGTATTTTTAGTGAGCAAAACCTAGCTATTATTGATACTATTTCTATAAAACTTTTATATGATGCCTTAAAAAAAGAGCAAAATAAAATTACATGCAAAAGTGCATTTATAGAAGCATTAGAGCATAATTTAAAAGATGATTGTTTCTTTTTTGTAGAGCCATTTTCTACTTTAGAAAATACCTTACATTTTGCTTTGAAAAATATTAAAGCAAGACAAATTATAAGAACATTAAGTTTAGCAAATATTTTTATAACAAATGGAGAAGGTTGCTCACTTGGTTACTCAAAACCTTCAAGAGTTTTACAAGTTATGAAATACAGTGAAATACAAAGTAGACAGGCTATTTGTTTATCCTTTGAAAAAGACTTTGCACATGATGAAGTACAAGAAATAGTTAAAAAAATAGCAAAAGCATATAGACAAATAAAGGCCTTAAATGAATAAGTACGTAAATTTTAATGAAGCAATTTTAAGTGCACTAAAAGTTTCAAGTATTACAAAATTAACAGAAATTATTAATATAAAAGATTCTTTAGGTAGAAGTTTAAGTAAAGATATAAAGTGTGTTAAAAACCTTCCTTCTTTTAATAACTCAGCAATGGATGGTTTTGCTATAAGATCAAGTGAAGCTGGAAAAATATTAAAAGTTGTAAAAACTATTTTTGCAGGGCAGAGTATTGAGTCTTGTTTAAAAAACAATGAGTGTTACAAAATTATGACAGGAGCTAAAGTTCCTTCTGATGTTGATACAATTATTCCAATAGAAGATGTTCTTTTATATGAAAATAACGAAGTTAGTATAAAAGAAGATGTTAAAAAAGGTGCTTGTTTACGTTTAAAAGGAGAAGAGAAAAAAGAGGGTAATCTTTTATTACAAAAAGGAGAAATTCTAAATTCTTCTGTAGTTGCATTACTAGCTTCTCAAGGTCTTGTTATGGTAGAAGTTTACAAAAAACTTACAATTGCTGTTGTCTCAACTGGAAATGAGTTAATAGAACCATGGGAACAAGCAAGTGAAGATGAAATATATAATTGTAATACTTCTGCTATTTGTGCCTTATTAAAAGAAAAAGGATATGAGAGCTCAAATCTAGGTGTAGTTCCTGATTCTTTAGAAGAATCAATTTTATTTGTAAGTGGGCTTAAAAATTATGATGTGATAATCACAAGTGGTGGTATATCTATGGGTGATGCTGATTTTATGGAAGAAGCATTTGCTAAAAATTCTTTAGAAACTATTTTTCATGGGGTTAATATAAAACCAGGTCGTCCTATTATGATGGGAGTGATGAAAAAAGAGCTTAGAGAAACTTTTGTAATTTGTTTACCTGGAAATCCTTTAACAGCAATGGTAAATATGCATCTTTTTGTTTTTCCTGTATTAAATAAAATCCAAGGTTCTTCGTACATTTACCATGATTATGAAGTAGCTATAAACAATAGTGATTTTAAAACAAAACAAGGACGTGTTAATGTTGTTTTAGGACAAGTTGAAGCTGGAAAATTTGAAGTAGCACAAAATAATAAATATGGTTCAGGAATGATTTCTATTTTAAGTTCTAATAATTCAATTTTAGTAACAAGTGAAAATACTCCTTCTTTAAAAATTGATGAAAAAGTAAAAATTATTAAGTTCAATTGTTCTTATTTAAAAAAACAAAGAAATATTTTTAACTAAAAACTAATATAAAAGGAAGATTTAGAAGTAAAGTATAAGGAGTAGAAAGTACTGTTTTTTTCTACGTCCCCAAAATTAAGAGGATATAAAATATGCAAAATTTGCATATTTTATATCTTCTTATGAATAAGAAGAGTTTATACGTTTAGTTGTCACCTTAATAGTTTTGTTAGGTGATTGATTTATTTTAAATAATATTATTTAAAGGAAAAATTTGAAAAAAGTATTAGTAAGTTTAACATTAAGTGCCGTTCTAGCAGCATCATTATTAGCAAAAGAAAAAATCGTAGTATTCCATGCAGGTTCACTAGCAGTTCCTTTCTCTGCAATTGAAAAAGTATTTGAAACTAAATATCCACAATATGATGTACAAAGAGAAGCCTCTGGTTCAAGAAGTGCAGCAAGAAAAATATCTGAAATTGGAAAAGCTGCTGATGTTATGGCATCTGCAGATTATAAAGTAATTGATTCTCTTCTTATTCCAAAAGATGCAAAGTTCAATGCTCAATTTGCAACAAATGAAATGGCAATAGCTTTTACACCTAAAGCAAAATATGCTGATGAAATAAATGCAAATAACTGGACTGAAATTTTCTTAAGAGAGGGTGTTAAAATTGGACATTCAAACCCAAATATGGATCCTTGTGGATATAGATCTATGTTAGTTACTAAACTTGCTGAAAAACATTATAATCAAAAAGATTTATATAAAAAATTATTTGGATATGGTGATTCTTATAAAGTTGGTGAAGAAAATAAGTCAAAAGTAATTGTAAGACCAAAAGAAACAGATTTATTAGCTTTAATTGAAGTTAATGCTTATGATTATTTATTCATTTATAAATCAGTTGCAGAACAACATGGTTTAAAATATATTACTTTACCAAAAGAAGTTTCATTAAAAGATAATGAATTTTCTGATTTTTATAAAACAGTAAGTTTTAAAATTAATGGTAAAAAACCAGGTGAATTTATTACTAAAACAGGTGGAGCTATGGTTTATGGTATTACAGTTGCACAAAATAAAATATCTCCTACAAATAAAAAAGGTGCTGTTAAATTTGTAAACTTTGTATTAGGAGATGAGGGTCAAGCAATTATGGCTAAATATGGTCAAGGAAATATATCACCAGCTCTTATTACAGGTGATGCTTCAATTATAGGAAAATAATGTCTTATTTGAAAATAAAGAATTTATCAAGCAAAATAGGAGACTTTTTGCTTGATAATATTAACTTAAATATAAAAAAAAATGAATATTATGTGCTATTAGGTCAAAGTGGAAGTGGTAAAACTAAACTGCTTGAAACAATAGCTGGTTTAAATTCTTCAAGTGGTAGTATTTTTTATAAAGATATAGAAATATCATCTTTAGAAACACAAAATAGAGATATTGCTTTTGTATATCAAGATTTTGCACTTTTCCCTAATTTAAATGTTGAAAAGAATATTAAATATTCAGCACGATATAAAAAAATAGAAAATGAAAAAGAGTTATTTGATGATATTGTAGGTTTTCTAAAACTTGAACATTTATTAAAAAGAGAAACAGTACAGTTAAGTGGAGGAGAGAAACAAAGAGTTGCAATAGCAAGAGCTTTATACTCACGTCCAAAAATTCTTCTCTTAGATGAACCTTTAAGTGCAATAGATCCAACTTTTAGAAACTCTATTATGAAATCATTAAAAGAGATTCATAAACGTTATGATTTAACAACAATTCATGTAACACATAACTTTAGAGAGGCTTCATATTTAGCAGATAAAATTGCAATAATTATGAAAGGCAAAATTGCTCAAGTTGGACAGGCTGAAGAAGTTTTAAATAATCCAAAAAATATAAAAGTTGCAGAATTTTTAGGTTTCAAAAATATTTTCCCAGTAAGTTTTTTAAGTGAAAATTCTAGAAATTTAGAAGGTCTTGAAAATAAAAATGAAGCTAAATATTTTTCTGTTGATCCTAATATTATCTTAGTTTCAAGCAAAGGTGAGCTTACAACTGATTTTATTTATGAAGGTAAATTAGAAGAGTGTATGGGAATAGTAGATCATTTTAAACTTTTTGTAAATGTAAACGGTCATCAGTTTTTTATAAAAATTTTAAAAAGAGATTATGAGGGTTGTTATGCAGATACAAAAAGTCTCATTAAAATTGGGTTTAATAAAAAGGATATTTGTTTCATATGAAAAGTAAATCATTTAATATAACATTAGTAGTACTTGCTTTAGTAATAGTATTTTTCTTATCCGTTCCTATTTTAAGAATGTTCATTGGAGTTGGAAGTGATAAGTTACTTATTGCTATGCAAGAAGGTGAAGTGATTTCTTCTATCTTTTTAACTATGAAAGTATCAGCTTGGGCTATGGTTTTTGTTCTCTTTACAGGTCTTCCTTTAGCTTATATACTAGCACGATATAATTTTTATGGTCGTTCTATGTTAGAAGCTTTAGTTGATATTCCAATTATGATACCTCATACAGCAGCTGGAATTGCCCTTTTAACAACATTTGGAAATAGTGAAATAGGTGATTTCTTTAAATTTTTTGGTATTGAGTTTATTGGAACTGAATATGGAATAATGATAGCAATGATGTTTCTCTCAGCTCCTTTTTTAATAAACGCAGCAAAAGATGGTTTTAGAAAAGTAGATGTAAAACTAGAAAAAGTAGCAAGAACACTAGGAGCAAGTCCTTTACAAGTATTCTTCTCAATTACTATTCCAAATGCAAAAAAAGACATTATAAATGGTGCTTTAATGATGTGGAGTAGGGGTTTAGGAGAGTTTGGTGCTGTTGTAATTTTGGTATATCATCCAATGACAACACCAGTATTGATTTTTGATAGATTCAATTCATATGGACTATCGTTTTCAGCCCCAGTTGCAGCAGTTATTGTAGGGTTTTCAGTAGTTGTATTTGTAATAGTTCGTTTCATAACCTCTCGTCTAAAATAGTGCCATAAAGGTGCTATTTTTGCTCTATTTCTGCGTTGGAGATTAAAATATACTCGTCACATACTTCGTGTATGCTCCTCGCATATTTTAACCTCCGCCTTGAACTAGAGCAAAACTATCACCTTTCTGACACTATTTTGGATAAGCAAATTTACTTTTTTTGCTCTATTTCTGCGTTGCAGTTTAAAATATACTCGTCATAAACTTCCCCGTATACTCCTCACATATTTGACTACCCGCCTTGAACTAGAGCAAAACTATCACCTTTCTGACACTATTTTGGATAAGTAAATTTACTTTGAATTCTAATTTTTGAAACTTACTCTTTTTTGCAAATTTTGTGACCAAAACTGTGACATGTTTTCTGTATAATTATTACTTAAATTATATTATTCATGAATTAAGTATTTTACTACTTAACTCAAATTAGGGTAGTTGACAGCAGAGTATTAGGATAAAAATCAAAAGGAAAAGAATGACAATTCAAGAATTGAAAGAAAAAATTGATACTAAAACATTAAATTATGTATTATTATCAATAATTACAGCAGGAATCTATCCTATTTTATGGTTAGTTAAAAATATGGAAAGTATAGAAGATATATTTAAAACTGAGAAATCAGATAAAAATTATATTTTATGGTTAGCTATTTGTATAGGACTTGGTGGAAGTTTAGCATCAACAGATATATTTGTAATAGAAATGATTGCAGGATTATTATCTCTAGCATCTTGGGTATTATATATTATTTGGGCATTAAAAATTAAAAAAGCACTTTTAGAATATACTTTAACTGAGTGTAAAATTAATTATAATATGAATGCAATTTATACTGTATTATTTACTACATACTATATAAATTATTGTATTAATGAATTAAATGAAACAATGGAAAAAGAAAAATTTTTAAATACTAATTCTAACACTCCTGATAATTAACATATATAAGAAAAAGGGGGGGGGTAACCCTTTTTTTAACTTGAATACTCTTCCACTTCAATAATAGTTTCTTGAATAATTATGTCTTCAAACTATATCTACGAAGTAGACAAAAAATTTATTCCGTTGATTGCTACATCTGCAAGAGCTAAATATTTTTTATTGATTTACGTAACCCAAAAATTTCTGTTTGACCGTTAATAAAGATGCCCACAGGCATGTTTTAGGAAGTTATATTTTTAAGTAAATCAATAAAAAATATTTAGGAAGCCTTTAGGCCGATGAAGCGTAGTTGTTTTTGCTTACTTTTTGTCAATACAAAAGTAAGAAAGCGGGAACTGAAAGTTTACAAGAGTAAAAGCCAGTTATTTCAAACTATTTTTAAATATAAACTAATAAATATATTATAATTTTTCAAATCATATCCCTTTTTTCTTTTTTGTGACACAAACTGTGACATGTTTTTTGTATACTAATATCAAAGTGTAAATTTAAACTTTAGTTTTAAAAAGGACATTATGTCCTTTTAACACAGAATTCAACAATTAGTAGCCATTTTTGTCCAAATAACAAGTATTTTAGCTTTAAATGGACTTCAATTTTAATGAAAATTATTGAAAAAGAACAAAATATTCAAAATATCACTATTTTTCATTATTATAGGTACATAAATGATGTCTATTAATACTGTATATTTGTGTTAATAGGTATAGAGTGTTCCATGAATAAATAGTTATGTGACGGATTCAAAGAAAAAGTTTTAATAAGAAACTTGAGCTCTAAAAATAAAGAAATACTATTTAAAAAGAAATAAAGTTGTATGGATCTACTAATAATCTCATAATTAAAGATGAAACAAATCTTTTATATTAGTAGTAAATATAAGATGATGAAAATACAATATAAAGTGAATATATGAATTACATAGAAGAAATTTTAGATAACCCAAATGAAACATTGACTGTAGAATTTAAAAGGGAGTGGTATTGGAATAAAAAGGAAGAAGATAAAAATAGACTAAATTGGGATGAGTTTTTAAAAGATTTTATTGCATTGTGTAATATCCCAGAAGATAATAAATATTTTATTATTGGAATAAGTGATGGTGGCAATAATTTTTTTAATTATTTTGAAGATAGTACTAACAATAAATTAAATTTTTTCAATAGAGATTTAGATGAAATTAGAAATGAAATTATAAAAAAAATATTAAATTCTTTTGAATGTTACTATTTTGATAATGAATTACTAGATAATGAAAAAGATATTTTTCTAAAAAATATTATTTTTGACATTTTTGACATAGAAAATAAAGAAATCTTAGTTATAAAAATAAACCAATTTCCATTTTTATTAAGACTAAAAAAAGATAGAAATCTAAAGAAATATAGAGAAAAAAGTATTCTTGTCAGAACCATTAATAACGATGGTCCTGGATGTACAGTATTAGACGAGGAACAAAAAGAAAAATACAAAATAGATTTTGGTATAATTTATCATAAATTTAAAATGTTATCATCAAAAAATACGATTAAAAACATGATAGATGTATATGCAAAATTTTTGTATAATAGATTCCATATAGTATTAGAACACGAACATGACAGAGCTTATAGTGATAGTAACTTTTTTGAGATTTATTCTATTAATCAAAATGAAAAACATTTGGAAATTTTTATTTACTTTTCAAAATATACTTCAATCCAAAAAGTACTAGAAAATGAAATCTTAAGAAAATATATAAATATTTTAAAAAAATACCAAGATGTATATGTTGTTTTTGAAGAACAACGAGATTTTAAAAGAATAGTATCAAGAATTTCAGTTGATACGATAGCAGTAGAAAATGAAAAAATACTTATTATAAAGAAAGAGATAAAATATTTTGAGTCATCTACTCAATTTATAGAAAGTACAATATATAATCAAATCAAAAATGAAATTGAAAATGAAGTATTGTTCCCAAAAGTATTTTCAGGTGTTTTCGTAAATCCTCTAATAAATGATAGTGATATAGATATAATATCTACAATGAAGGAATGGATTAAAACTAAACACTCACCAATATTCGCATTAATTGGAGGTGGTGGCGTTGGAAAAACTACAATCGCAAAAAAGTTTAGCTCTCAAATAGAAAATGATATTATTTTTATAGATTCTAAAGAATTAATATCAAATTTAAAATATATTGAAAAACTAAATTCTATATATGATTTTGTAAAACTTTTTATTAAATCCCAAGATGATTTAGAAATTGATGAAAACTATTTTACTGAAGAATTGATAAATATATTAGTAGATAGTGGAAAATTGCTAATAGTTATAGATGGTTTAGATGAAGTGATTTTGAACTATTCTGATTTTGATTTAAATACTTTTATTAAAACAATTTATAAGAACTGTTTGGACAATCTTGGTAAAACAAAGATATTACTTACTATTAGAGATACATTTTGGAAAAAAGATTATGAAAATAATATAAGCAGTTTTATGATTAACGGTTTTAATATTGAAAAATCAAAAGAATATTTTCTCCAAAAATTACCAAATGATAAATTAGCTAATAAGGCATTAGAACTACTTCAAAATAACCTTAGTGATGATAATATATTTTCACCTTTTATTTTGGAGATTATAAGTTTAGCAGTAGAAAATAAAATTTCTAAAGAAAGTATTGATAGTGATTTAATTTGTAGAGATATTTTTATTGACATTTTAATCTATCATATTTGTAATAGAGAAGTTATAAAGTTTCCTAATATCCATGACAAAAAGATAGATGAACAAGTAAAGTTTTTTATAAAAATGGCTATTAATTATAATGGAGAAATTACTTTAAATCAATTACTTAGTGTATTTGAGAAGGACATGGCAGAAGCATACCAAGCACATGTTCTTTTATCTTTTGATGGAGAAATACTATCATTCAAATTTGATATATTAATTGAATATTTTAAAATGTTAAATATCATCAAAGTTGTTAATCTAAACAGTACTAATTATCAAGAAAATTTATTGGTAGAAGAAAATAATGAATTATGTAAGCAAGTATATTTAGATACTAAAAATTTAGTACGAATAGATTGTAAAATTGAAGACCTAAAATTTTTATATATTCAAATATTAGACAAAGTAGAGAGTATTCAAGAATTAGAAAAATATCTATATATTTATAGTTTTATTTTATCAATAATATTAAGACTTAATACTAACCAAGATAAACAGTCAAATACTGAACTTCTAAAAGAATTATTAGATAGAAATAAGATATATATAGGATTATGTTTATCTAATAATCATCTACATGACAAATTTCTATTTAATTTTAATGACATGAAATTTAAATATAGTTATATTGACTATAAATATTTTGGTGATAGTACATTTAATAATGAAAAAATATTTTATAATAGTTCCATTCAAGGCGATTATGATGTAAAATACAATTTCTCTGAAATAAATTTTTGCTCTTCATCAATCTTATCAGATAGTATGAAAAAGATATTGCAGCTTAAAGAAGAAGATATTGTAGATTTAAACAAGAAAATTAAAGATAATATTCTAGGAATTCTAGGAAAGTTTTATAGACATTCTTTTAGAGAAATTAAAAAAGAAAGATTGAAAAGTGTTCATTACAGTACCTTAATATTCTTGATAAAAGAAGGAATAGTAATAAAGGAATATATAACAACATCTAGTAAAAGAAATGAAGAAAGTTTTACAATAAATAAAGAATATCAAAGTGATATAGAAATGATTTTAAGTAAGCAAATAGAAGATTTAAAATTGATTGATGATTTAATTATAAAGTATTAAAACAATTCAATATGTTAGGAAGATTAAACACATAACAAGTACTAGCAGCGAACGCAAAGCGTCTCTGAAGTAAAACGTTATCTTAAAGGAGTAACAAAATGGATGAAAAAAAAATAGTAGAATTTCAAGAAATTAAAACTGACAATTGCAAAATAGATACAGCAATTAAACAAGGAAATCAAATTATTTCAGTTTTAAAAAAGATGGGAATTACTGAGGCAACATTTGATACTGGAATGTATGTTAAAAATGATATGGAAAATAATACTTCTGTTATTTCTTCAGAAGGTATCACAATGCATAAAAATAAGCATACTACAAATATTACAATTTTAAATGAAGGTAGTACCAAGGAAGAAGCATTAAAAGAAATCAAAGATAATGGCGATACCCAAAAAGTATTAGGTGCTTTTGCTGGAACAACACAACAAAATATTTCAAAGACACTTATAGAAGACAAAGATAACAAATCCTTGGAAGAAGAACAAGTGACCCCTACGAGTAAATAAGCCTAAATTAGCTTTAATATCGTGGTAATAATAAGAAATCAGCAAACTGTTTGAGGGGTCATTGTCCTTCAGTTCTATCGTTATGTTTAGTATATAGGAGTAAAAGAATGAATTTAGTATTTGATTTTTCAGAAGAAAGTTTTATTGAACTTTGTAGTAAAAATATACAAAGAGATAAAACAACAATTTTTCAAGATATTTATGAATCATTAATATCTTTTTTAAATATACAATCTGTGAATACACAATTAAATATATCAGAAATAAAACATTCTTATGAAACAGAATATTATGATAAACACCTATCTTTAAAAGACTATATTGATAATGGTTTTATTGATTTCTATTATCCAAAAATTGATATTTATTCATTGAAAGAGAATAATATAAATTTCAATACAATAACTTTACCAAGTTTTTTAAAATTAAATCATATTGATTATGGATTTGATGTTAAAAAAAATGTAAAAATAAAAGAACATAATTTAAAAACAAAAAATAGAATTACAATTGAATTATTACACTTAGTAATTGATAAATGTATATTAACAAAAATAATGGGAAATATTAATAATACAAAGCAAGAGATACTTTTACCGTCAAAATTAGGAGTTTGGGAATGGAGACAAACTTTTTATAATAAAATAAATAAGAAAATTTATTTCTGTGATTGTTTTAAGAATGCACTTGAAAAAATACAAAAAGAAGATTGCTTAACAAACATACATAAACATACTGAAATTGCATTAAGAGATAAAAGCTTTAAGCACAAGATATGTCATATTTGTTTAGAAACAAATTCTGATTTATTTTATTGTCATAAGATGTACGGTTCACCAATTAAAGTTAAATATGGTGCATATATTAAAAAACTAGAGATAGAAAAAGACATAGATGAAAAAGAAGCAGAAAACCAAATAAGAGAATTAAAAGGGGTAGCTAAAATTGGTGATAAATGGGTAAATGAAACTATATTATTTAATTATATTAAAATATTATTTTCTCAATATTCAGTTGAACGAGAAGCATCACCAATTTGGATTGACAGACAAAGATTAGATATAATTTATACCAGAATTAAATCTTGCAGTTGAATATCAAGGAGAACAAACATTTTAAACCAGTATCAATCTTTGGAGGTAAAGAAGGTTTATTAAAAGCAAAAGAAAGAGATAAATTAAAATTACAAAAATGTAAAAAGAATAAAATTGATCTAATTTATTTTACATATAAAGAAAATTTATCAGAAAAACTAGTTATAAAGAAATTAAAAGCATATTTAAAAGAAAAAACATAACAACAAACATTGGAAGAAGAAAGAGGCTACCACGGCGATAATTCAACCTTTTAAGTGTCGTATTAAGCAAGTTGAAGACCGAATAATCAAGGCCGTTAAATCGCCATCGTCCTTCAATTTAGGCCGTTATACATCAAAAAATATAGGAAAGAGGTAATCCATGGAAATAGACAGAAAAAACACTTATTTGATGCTACGTAATCGTATGGAAAACGTTGGATTTATCTTTGAGAAAGAACAACAGCCTCATTTTCAAAGCCATCGGGGGAAAGAGTTGAAATTTGTACACATCCTCAATTAGAAGAAAAATTTGCTAAATACAATATTAAGAACAGGCCTAAAAAGTTCTATTTAAAGCAACTGACTGATGATGAAAACAGTGAAATTGGATTAACTATAAGTAAATCATCTCCATTATTTCATATGAATGATTTTTCTACGCCTAATGCAGTTGATACCTACAAAAATACTGAATTAAATGCTTGGGTAAACAGAAAAAATGATGAAGCTTTGTACAGTTTACTTCAATCAATAAATAACTACATATCTTCAACATTTGATGAATTAGAAGAAAAATTTTTAAATGATGTGAAAAAATCTATGATTAAAAGTCAAATAGAGAGAAAAAGTAGCCTAAATTCTGCGACTAAAAATCCAGAAAAAATTATCGTAAAAACTGTAGTTTACAAAAGAAATTCAGATGTAGTAGCGGAAGCGCTTATACTTGCAAATGGTAAATGTAGGAATTGTTCAAAAAATGCTCCATTCATAAGAAAAAAAGATTGTTCCCCATACTTAGAGGTTCACCATATCGTACCACCTTTCAGAAGGTGGTGAAGATACAGTCGAAAATGTAAATTGCTCTTTGCCCTAATTGTCATCGTGAGAAACATTTTGGTTAGCAAAATAAATTAGTGTATCAAAAGATGAAAACAACTAAACTATATAACAAAATCTCTATAATTGTAACTTCAAGTAACTTGTGAAATATATTTTTGATAAATGTACTAATAATAATTTGGTATTGTGTCCCCGGAATTCGTTGTGTCCCCGGAATTCGAATTTTTTTGTTCTTGACTTATAATTATAATATCATTATAATATAATTATGAAAACAATTAATTTTTCTTGGGACAGTTGCCACCTTAAAATATAATAAAGTATTTACTGTTTTAAAAAGAAATTTTATCTTTTATTCACATCGAACCTTTCGTTATTTTTATATAAACTATGAGCTATTACTATCATCTTTCTCATAACTGCTATTTGAGCTACTGTGGTATGTTTACCATTTCCTTTTAGTCTTTCATAAAACTCTTTTAGTTTTTCATTTTTTTGTACTGCTACCATTACTGGCATAAACAGTGTTCCTCTACAAATCTTTGAGCCTGCTTTTGATATTCTTGTTTTACCTCGTACTGAAGTTCCTGAACTCTTTTCAATTGGATCAAGTCCTGCTAAAGAAACTATTTGTCTTTGGTTTGCATCTGGATATTGTAAAAAAGTGATATATTAATATAATTGCTGATATTTGACCAATACCTACAATTGTTTGAATATTTAAAAATGATTGATACAACTTTTTATCTTTTGAAAGATAAGTAAGTATCTTTTTAATTATTCGCTCTTCTTGTTTTTTTAAGAATTTATATTGCATTTCTAATTCTTTAAGTACATAAGAAGAATCACTTTTTGCTTTCAACGAAGATGCATGATTTTTATTTTGTGTTTGTTGCTTAATAATTAGTTTATAACAGGTTATAGCTTCTTTAATTGCTTCAACATTATCATTAATGATAGGAATCTTTATTTCTTCTTC
This sequence comes from Arcobacteraceae bacterium, assembly GCA_965224485.1. Taxonomy (GTDB): domain Bacteria; phylum Campylobacterota; class Campylobacteria; order Campylobacterales; family Arcobacteraceae; genus NORP36. Next base: position 471,327 of record CBDCZH010000010.1, read on the forward strand.
TCTTGCAGTTATAATCATTTGTGAGAGCAATCTAGCATCTTCTATATCATTTTTGTTTCTATTTCCTATTACTTTTGCCAAAGTTAGCACTTTTTTTAGGATTTACAATAAAACAATTAATATTTTTACTTGCACAAAATTTTGTTAAAGTAAAGGAGTAAGTACCTGTTGGCTCATATACAAAAACTAATTTATCAAACTCTTTTTTATATAGTTTTTTTAACTTTGAGTATAAGCTTTTAATTGATTTTAAATCATTAGTAATTACTAAATCTAATTCATTAATAGGCACATAGATATTAATTGTTGACTTACTTACATCTAATCCGATAGAATACATACTTGAACCTTTGTATTAATATAAAGAGTTCGTTAGAGTAGGAGTTTCTCCTACTCGATAATGTGTTACACCCAAATTTAGACTTATAAAATTCGAACTAGATATTATCCGTTCTTGTTGCCACTCAAATTTAAAGTATAACTATTTAACTCACTATCAAGCTAGTTATTTTTATAACCGCTTTAGTTTTTCATCAATATATTATCTTTCAAACTCTTTGCAAATATACTATCATATTCACATAATTTCATTATATAAATACCAAAGCTAAATCAAATTTCATCAAACATAAGATTTCTTTTGAAGAAGCGAAAACTGTGTTTGATGATGATAATGCAAGATTAATATATGACCCAGATCACAGCGAAGATGAAGATAGATTTATCTTACTTGGCTTAAGTTGTAAATTAAAGGTTTTAACAATCGTTCATTGTTATAAAGACAATGAAAATAATATTAGAATTATCAGTGCTAGGAAATCTACTAAATTAGAAACAAAACAATATAGGGAGTATATATCATGAGAAAAAGAATATGATTTTAGTAATTCAGTAAAAAATCCGTATGCTAAAAAAGTAAAAAAACAAATATCAATTAAACTTGAAAGTGATACTATTGATTATTTTAAAGAATTAGCAATTAAAGTTGGAATTCCTTATCAAAATTTGATGAACTCATATTTAACTGATTGTGCTGTTAAACATGTGGAACCCAAATTAAACTGGGGATAAAAACATAAAAAAATATTGGATAGAATAAGCAAGAAACTTTAATCAAGTTTTGTTGATATATCTTAATCAACTGTAATTGTTTATTCTCTCTCAAACTTCTTATCTCTGAATTCAAACGTTAGCAAGAGTAAAGACTTACACTTAGTTGTATGACAAATTAAATTGCACTTATTAATTGAATGGGCGTAGTTAACGAACAATTTAAAAAAAAATTAATTGAACTCTTTAATAAGCCTAGAATTGTAAAAGATAAACTATCGTGTTATGAAAATGTTTATAAAATAAAACTACGAAGTGTAGGTTATCGTTTAGCTTATGAAGTAAAAGATGAAGAAATTGTTGTCCTTGTTTTAGCTCTTGGGAAAAGAGAGAAAAATAAGGTTTATGATAATTTAGGCAAAAGAATATAATTAATTCTACTTAAATTAAAAAGATTAAATTCTATCCTAGCGCTATAAAATCTACTTTTTTAGTCTTGTGTCTAAATAAAGATAATAAATATTGTAGTATTGTTATTTTATGATAAAATTATAAAAAGGATTTATTTTATGATAAAAATATTTGTTTTACTTATTTTTCTTCTTTGTACTAGTTTAAGTGCAAAGTCTTATCCTGTATTAAAAAGTCTTGATGGTATTTCTTTATTTCAAAATGAAGCATTATCAAAGATGTTTAAAGCTGGTACTCGTATAGTTGGTACAAATTTAAAATTTAAAAAAGAAGTTATTCAAAACTATAAAGATGATTTTACCTATGATGGTAGTGTTGCTTCTGGAAAAAAGAAAATTTCTGGAACTTGGTTTATTAAAAATAATATGATTTGTCATACTTCAAAGAAGAAAAATAAAAAGAAATGTAGAGCAATTTATAAACAAGGTATGAATTACTTTGAATTAAATAAAAAGAATATGAATATAATAATGAAATTTCAAATAACAAATAAGTAATAAATATGTTTTTTATTAGCTATTTAAATAAAGGGAAAAAATGAATAATGATAAAAAAATGGCTATTTTTATAGATTGTGAAAATATGAGTTCAAAATATATTGAAGAAATTTTCGCAGAACTTGCTAAACATGGTCAAGTTATGATTAGACAAGCATATAAAGATTGGGGAAGTAGGGAGCACAAACAATGGCGTGAGGTTTTACCTAAACATGCTATTAAAGCAATACAGACTTCACGAAATAGTAAGTATAAAAATGTTTCTGATTTTCAAATAGTAATTGATGTTATGAATACTGTTCATGATAATATTGTAGATACTATTGTTTTAGTTTCAAGTGATAGTGATTATACTTCTTTAGCTATTGAGATTAAATCTAAAGGTTTTGAAGTTATTGGTTTTGGAGAAGAAAAAACTCCAAGTCCTTTTATTAACTCACTTAGTACTTTTTATAAATTAAAACTAAAAAAAAGAGAGTGATGTTAAAATAGAAGAGCAAGAGCCAAAAGAGAAGCTAGATGAAGTAGTTGTTTTCTTAAAAGATGCTATTTTAAATACTCAAGGGGATGAAGATTATGCTTTAGTTTCTCAAATAGGAACATATTTAAAAAATAAAGATGCTTCTTTAAATGCAAAAAATTATGGTGTTAATTCTTGGGGAGATATTTTAAAACTGTATCCTGAATATTTTACAGTTAGTAATATTGGAAAAAGAAATAGTATTATGATTGTAACTTTACTTGAAAATATAGAGTAGTTTTACAACTTTTTTAGGACTTAGTTAATTGAATACTTTATTTTTATTCTCTAAGCTCCTAAAATAGTTATGTAAATATTAGGAAGTTTATTTCTTACTTTTGGTTAAGGATTGCTTCATTTATACAATCCCAAAGTTTGATTCTTCTTCTTAGTGCTTCTTTACAAATCTCTATAACTTCGCTCCACTTTTGTTCATCATCGCTGCAAAGATCATTTATCATATCTAAGGCCATAGGTCCGTGTTCATCAGCATCTACTTCTATATGTCTATCTAAGTAATATACTAGTTTTGATAAATTAGCATTTGGAGTTACATTGAATTTTCTAATAATTTCTACAAACATATCTGGAATTAAATTTTCTCTTCCAAAAGTAAATACAGCAGCAACTAAGTGAATTTTTTTACTTTTTATAACATCAAAAGTAAAATCAATAAAGTTTTTTATTTCTTTATTTACATTTACTAAGTTTAAGGCAGTTTCATAAGTTTTATTTTCATCTAAGTATTTAATAAAATTATCAATATTAGAAGTATTTGCATTTACTTGTTTTCATGGCTTGAATATATAACTCAAAGTGACTCATAGCTACATTGTCATCATTAAAATCACTCTCTTCACATAATACAATATCGTTTATAAGCCTAGTTTGTTTAGTGTTTTTTTTTTGGAGTCCAAGGAACTTTTGTACAGGTTAATTCATTTTGTAAGGATTTAAGTAAGGACATAAAATCCCATACCGCAAAAACATGTAGTTCCATAAATATTTTTACATTTTTTATTGAATCTACATTTTTATATAATTTATGTTTAATTAGCTCAATTCTTAAAGGTTCTAGTTCTTCTTTTATTTTTTCAATTTGTGTCATATTATCTTCTTCTTGTTTTTTTATAAAGTTTGGTATTTTACATAAAGTATTTTTTTTAAGGCTTTAGCTTTTATAATAAGTTTAATATAGAAGATTTTATAAATAATTAGGTATTTTTTTAAAGTTACAGTAGAAAAAGTAGAGGAAGAAGGAAATCTTCTTCTACTCTTTTAAAAGGTCTCTGTAGAACTGAGTATAGTTTGTATCTTTTTCATCTCTTGCTTTCATAGCTGGTCTTGGGTGTTCATTTAACTGTCCTGTCAACATATAAGGAATTGAATATCCCCAATCTAGTTTTTTCTCTAAAGGAACAATATATTCTTCTAAAAATCTAAGTATTGGCATAAGTTTTATATTTTGGATTCTTTAAAAACCCAACTATTAACTCCATAGGGCAGTTTCCAGCACCTCGTCCAAGACCAGAAATTGTAACATCTAAATAAGAAGTTCCATAAATCATGGCTTCAATAGTATTAGCATAAGCTAATTGCATATTATTATGGGCATGAATACCTATTTTTTTACCACAACTCTCTGCTACTTTTAAGTACTTTTCAGTAAGTTTTTTTATTTGTTCTGGATAAAATGAACCAAAACTATCTGCTATATAAATAACATCAACATCTGTTTTACTTAAAGCTTCTAATACTTCACTTAGTTCATCATCAAAAGATTTAGAAACTGCCATAACATTAACTGTTGTTTCGTAACCTTTATTATGAGCATCTTGTATTAGCTCAATTGCAGCAGGAAGTTGATGAATATATGTAGCAATTCTAATCATATCAACTACACTTTCACTTTTAGGAAGTAATTCTTCTTTTAAAGATCTTCCAATATCAGACATAACTGCAATTTTTAGATTTGTATTATTATCACCTACAATTCTTCTAATATCTTCTTCTTTACAAAAATTCCAAGGTCCATATTCATCTACGCTCATAATTGTAGGAGATACATTTTTACCAATTTCCATATAATCAATTCCCGCTTCTACGCATGTATTATAATGTGCTTTTACAAATTCATCTGTAAATTGATAATTATTAACTAAACCGCCATCTCTAATTGTACAGTCAAAAACTTTTATATCTTCTCTTACTGTAAGTATTGAACCTTTTTTCTCAATCATAAGTATTCCTATTTGTTTTTTATATAATAATTATAGTTATAATATCTTAAGAGTAGAAAAAAGAGCTTAGAATTAAGGTTTTTTTATAAAAAAGAGTAAATAGCTTTTATTTTTAACATTTTTTCTAATTTAAGTTCGTATATATTCTTTCTTAAAATATTATTTTAGAATAAATGCTATAATTCAAGCTAAGGATTTTAATGAGTTTATTTCTTGAATTAATATTATTTTCTCTTTTATCTGGATCAACGGTTTTTGTAGGAGCTGTTATCTCTTTTGTTTTTGAAAAATTTGTTCCTCTTGGTTTATTTAAAAAAGAGTTGATTCATACTTTTATTGCTTTTGGTGCAGGTATTATGTTAGCTGCTGTATCTTTTGTTTTAATTCCCCAAGCAGTTGAAGTTTTAACAATTGTGCAAACAATTATATTTTTTACTCTAGGAAGTATTTGTTTTTATTTTATAAGCGAATACATTAAAAAGAAAAAAACAAAAGTTTCTCAATTAATGGCAATGTTATTAGATTTTATACCAGAATCAATATCTTTGGGTTCTATGTTTCTTATAAATCATTCTTTTGCTATTTTATTAGCAGTTTTTATTGCTTTGCAGAATCTACCTGAAGCTTTTAACTCATATTTAGAATTAAGAAAATTTAAAACAAGTATTTTTAAAACTTTATTAATACTATTTTGTTTAAGTTTTGTAGGTCTTATATTTTCACTTTTAGGATATATATTTTTAAAAAGCTCACCTAGCATTACAGCTGCTATAATGATTTTTTCAAGTGGTGGAATTTTATATCTTATTTTTGAAGATATTGCTCCATCTTTTAGACTAAAAGAAAACTCCTTAGCTGTTTTAGGGGTTAACTTTGGTTTTATTGTAGGGTTATTATGTCACTTACTGGTATAAAGAGAATATTATATTCTCTTTATTTTCAGGATTTACTCATATGTGAGCTAAAATTATCTATATAATTATCTAAATTTTGTTCTAACATTTTTGTATATTCTTTTACAAAATACTCCATAATCTCACCTTTTGCTTCTAACATCTCTTTTGCAGTATCAAAATTACGTGCAGCTATCCATGAATTAAATCTTGTTTGTGCATACATTAAAGAAGAACTTACTTCTCCTGGTTCTACTTCTTCACTAATTTGTTCATTTGCTAATTTGATATGATCATCTGCTCTTTTATAAAATTCTTCTTGATTCATTTGTATCCTTAATCTTTTTCTTTACTTTGTATAAAGTTGATTATATGTAAATATTTATTAAAGTGTATTATTATCAATCAAGTTTTTTAATTATTACGAGTATTATTTAAACAATTTTTTATTATAATAAGAAAAAATAGGTGCCAAAATGAAAAAAAAGCTATATTTACTTCCTGGAATCATGACAAATGAGCTTTTATGGAGTTATTTGTTGCCATATTTAAAAAATGATTATGAATTAATTAATATTAGCATTCCTTTGGAAAACTCTTTTGATGAAGTTGTAGATGTTTTAGCTTCAAGATTTAAAAATAAAAAGATAAATCTTTTGGGGTTTTCTTTGGGTGGATATATTGCTACATATTTTGCATTAAAATACCCATCTTTAGTATCAAAGGTCTTTATTGTAGGAAGTAGTCCTTGTATGCTTTTAGAAGAAGAGATAGAAAAAAGAAAAAATGCTATTAATTTTGTAAAACAAAATGGCTTAAAAGACTTAAGTAGAAAAAAAGTTATATCTTTATTAGATAAAAAAAATGAAAAGAACGATAATTTAATAAAACTTATACAAAAAATGTATACAGATTTAGGAAAAGATACCTTTATAACGCAATTTACTTCTACATTAAGTAGAAATAACTTATTTGATGAATTAAAAGAGTTTAAGAATGTTATGACATTTTATTATTGTAAAAATGATAGATTAGTAAATGTCAAATATTTAAATAAAATAAAAAAAGAAAGAAAAGATTTCACTTTCATAGAAATAGAGGGTTTCTCACACATGATACCACTAGAAAGTCCAAAAAATCTCTCAAATGAAATTAAATTATGGCTTGAAAGCACTTAGAATAAGAATATTATAAAAATGTAAGTTTGAAATGTCTGTATTTGGGGATATTTATTTGAAGTGTAAGATATAAGTTAAAAAAAAAGAGAGTTTCCTCTCTTTTTTAAAGGTTCTTATAAACCTGTAACGTTCTCAGCTTGAGGACCTTTTTGACCTTCGCCAATTTCAAAAGAAACTTTCTGACCGTCATTTAAAGAAACTCTATCATAACCATTACTATTAATTTGTCTATAATGTACGAATACATCTTTTCCACCATCTTCAGGTTCTATAAAACCAAAACCTTTTTCGCTATTAAACCATTTTACTGTTCCGTTTACTAATGTTGCCATTGTATTTCCTTTTGTTGTTAATATACTTCATTTCTAAAGCTATGAAAATATAAAGTCGAGCATTCTTTAGATATATAATATTGGATCTTTAACAAAACAATAAAATGTAACAAAACAATAAAATGTAACACTATAGATGAACTCTAAATCATCTTTCAATTGTGTGAGTATACCTTAAGTTTTTACAAAATATACTAAAATTAAAGGAAATTTAATAAATAATAAAAAAAAACTATATTATGAATATTATTTATGTACAAATATATGCTAAATTAAGTAATACTTTTATAAGAATATTTAAGTTAATATATATTTATTAAACAAAAAGGCTAAAATTTGAAAACTTTTAAATATTTATTTACACTTGGGCTAAGTGCCTTCTTATTCGCTGCTTGTAGTCAAGCTAAGCTTGAAAATACAAAAGTAGTAACAGAAGAAAATCAAGTTTCTAAAACTGCACTTATGGTTGAACTATGTAAAAAACATTTAGGTGAGGAAAATTATTATTTTATTAATGAATTATATAATGATAAAGATGCTGCTCTTAATAAATGCAAAGAAGAGTTAGGTTTATAAAATTATTTAATTAAATCTAATAATATTAAAAATAATTTTGCTCTTTTATCTTATATATATAATGAATACTTCTTATTTTATTTGAAAATTATGGTATAATCCCGATACTTCAATATATATGTCTATTAAAGGCATGGTGTAATAATCTCATTATTAAAATCAAATATTTAAGCTAAATTACTAATAAAACTAATATTTAAATAGATTTAAAAAAAAAGGTACTTAATATGTCATTTTCAAAACTTGGTTTATGCCAAGAACTTTTAAAAGCAGTAGAAGAACAAGGTTATACAACTGCAACACCTATACAGGAAAAAGCTATTCCTTTAATTTTACAAAAAAAGGATATCTTAGCTGGAGCTCAAACAGGAACAGGTAAGACTGCTGGTTTTACACTTCCCCTATTAGAACTTCTAAGACAAAAAAAATCTAAGGGCAAAACTAAAGTTAGAGCTTTAGTTTTAACACCTACAAGAGAGCTAGCTGCTCAAGTAGGAGAAAGTATCTCTTTATATGGTAAATACTTACCATTTAAAAGCACAGTTATTTTTGGAGGAGTTGGAATCAACCCTCAAAAAGCTACTTTAAGAAAGGGAGTTGATATTGTAACAGCAACACCTGGAAGGCTTTTGGATTTACTTTCTCAAAACTGCATTGATTTAACGTCATTAGAGTTTTTAATTCTTGATGAAGCAGACCGTATGTTAGATATGGGTTTTATCAATGACATTAAAAAAATTCTTAAAATTTTGCCAAGAGATAAACAAACATTATTTTTCTCAGCAACATTTTCAAATGATATTAAAAAACTAGCAGATGGATTATTAAATGACCCTGCCTTAATAGAAGTTGCAAAATCAAACTCTTCTAATGAAGCAATTACACAAATTGTTCATTATGTAGATAAAGATACAAAGAAAAAACTTTTAACTCATTTAATACATGAAGGAAAGTGGGAGCAAGTTTTAGTCTTCACTAAAACTAAACATGGGGCAAATAAATTAAGTGAGCATTTGAATAAAAACTTTATAACTTCAAGTGCAATTCATGGGAATAAATCACAAGGTGCAAGAACTAAGGCTTTGGCAGATTTTAAAGCAAGAAATGTAAAAGTTTTAGTTGCAACTGATATAGCAGCAAGGGGAATTGATATTGATTTATTACCTCATGTTGTGAATTTTGAACTTCCTAATGTATCTGAGGATTATGTTCATAGAATTGGACGAACAGGTAGAGCTGGTAATGATGGTGTTGCTTTATCACTTGTTTGTGGAGAAGAAGTTGAATTTTTAGAAGATATAGAAAAATTAATCAAAAAACAAATAGAAGTTGTTGAAATTGATGGTTTTACTTCTTACCAAAAGAAAGTAAAAGCTGTTAAAAAAATAAATACTAGAGGAAGATCTTCTAATTCAAGACCTAGAGATCAAAGAGATAAAAATCCTAGAAATAAAGATTCTAAATCTCAAGGAAATCAAAAAGACTCTAAAAATTCAAGAAATCAAAAAGATTCAAGAAATAACTCAAGTCAAACAAGAGCTCCAAGAAGCCAACAAAGCTCAAGAAGAGGCAGCTCTAACAGAAATAAATAGTTTCTAAGTAAAAGAGATAAGTATTTTATCTCTTTTGACTTCTAATAAATGAGCTTCTATAATATATCTCTTTTAAAAACACTATAAGTGACAAAATCAAAGAAAACATTGCTAATATAAATAAAACTGCTATAAGGACAGTACTTTTAAAGCTAAATTGAGCTGATAAAAATATTAAATAAACAGTATTAAATATCAAAAAGTATAATTTTAGTAAACTACGATATTTTATCTATACAAGTTAAGAATAAATAGTAAAAAAAGCTATAATATTTAAAGAAAATCTTAGATAGATAAAGGAAAAATATGATTTTAGACTATAAAGAAGTAAATACTTTAAATAGATATAAACTAATGAGTGATACCGTTGTTCCAAGACCAGTAGCGTGGATAGTAACAAGTGATAATGGAGTGATAAATGCTGCTCCTTTTTCTTATTTTATTCCCTTATCATCAGATCCAGCAACACTAATTGTATCAATTGGTCATAAAGAAGATGGTTCTCAAAAAGATTCACTTGCAAATATTTTAAAAAATAAAAAAGCAACAATTTGTTTTGTTAATAAGAATAATGTAGAGCAGGTTAAAAAATGTGCAATTTCTTTAAATAAAGACGAAAGTGAAATAGAAAAGTTTCAAATAGATGTAAAAGAAGTACTTGAAGACTATCCTCCTATGATAAGCTCTTCACAAAGTGCACTTTTTTGTGACTTTTATTCTACAGTTGAGCTTCCAGGTATTACTGTTCCTTTAATTTTAGAAATTAAACATCAGTTTATTGAAGATGATAGATTAGATGAGAAATTTCATGTAAAAGTTGATAACTTAGGTAGAAGTGGAGCTTATTTTAAAGCTATGGTAGATATTTAGTAAGAGTTTAGCTCTTAATTTTTTATAAAAAGAGTCTTTAAAGACTCTTTTTATTGAACTACTTGATGTAGTTTTGAACAATGTTTAAGATGTATGTTAGATCCATTCATATCATTTAAGATATCTTGAAAACTATGAATATGAGCATTATAAATATATATAAATATTTCATCATTTTTTTCTAAATAATGTTTTTTACCAAAATCTGCATATGCAGTTGCTCCTGCTGCTATTAATACTCCTTTTTTCCCTTCAATATTTTTTAAAAAAGGACTTAGTTTTTCTAATGGCCCACAATCTTCTTGTTCATTTAATTTATCTATCATCCATGTTTTTAAAGTATCAAAAAAGTATGAGTACGATTTAACAGCTGATGTTGTTCCATAATCATGTACTATTCCATCTCTTTTTATAAAAGAACAGATATGGTAATTATTTAAAATGCCTTCAGAGCTAAAAGAATCAATTTGTATAAATTCATTTGAAATTCCTTTTGAGTTTTCTCCCCAGTTCTTTTTTGTACTTAATTTATTTCCATCATTTACTCTAATACTACAATCATTAAACGCTGCAAAAGATTTAGGTTCTAAATCTATTAGTTTTCCATTTTTATATACAAAGTCACATAATAAAGCAACTTCTGCTTCAACTTGTAAAAATTCACAATCATTATGATTTATACTATCATCAGAAATTGGAAACTCTTTTAAAAAACTGTTATGACCAGGAATATAAAAAGGGAAAAGCCCTTTTGGGGCATCTTTTTTTGTTTGTATTTGGGCAAATTCATCACCTTCTCCCGCTTCATCTAAATGGTTTGCAAAATTACCTGCAACTCCAAAACCTAAATAGTCTTTAAATTTATTAGTATCATAAATATATTTTTTCATTTCTTATCCTTTAAATCTTCTTTTTTAATATAAGTTTTTATTTAAGGATTGTATATCTTCTAAGAGGTAAAAAGCTTGAATAAGAAACTTTCGTTTATATTCATAGCTTTTTATTTAAAATCAACAAAACCTTTAAAAAGTTTCGCAGACGAGTTTTAGTTTAAATATTTTTAACTTTTTCATATTTTACCTTTAAGAGAAGAATCTTTTTTCAACTTCTTCTTGTAATTTAAATCCTGAGAATTTAGCTCTTTGAACTAATTCCCAAAAATATCTATATGTTGCTCTATCATGTAACTCCCCTTCATACTGAATAGGTCCCCATTGTGCATCTTGTGCTGCTAGTAAAATATTTTGAGCAGCTAGAACTTCTGTAAAATCTGGTTTCATAGCATCAACAATAGCTTGAATTTGTGTTGGATAAATTGACCACATTCTCATAAAACCAAAAGAGTTTCTAGCAATCTCGGCATCTTTAAATGTTTGATAAGGATTTTTTAAATCAAGTGTTACATTATGACAAGGAATAATATGATTAGAAATAGCAGCTTGTGCAACTTTCGCTTTAGCAGCCGAGATTAGTTTGTGCTCAAACTGACCTGGACTTCTCATATTACTTGCAGCAATTGCTCCTTGGTAACCTGAAACAAAATCCATTAAACCAAAGTCTAATACTTGTAACCAAGGTAAAGTTGCAATAAGTTCAACATCTCTTAGTGCTCCATGTGTTTCAACTAAAACATGAATAGGAATTTCTCTTGTAATTCCTACTTCTTTACACTTATCTTGAATATATTCAATTTGAGTTTTAATATCTTCAAAACAGTGTGATTTAGGTAAAGTAATATAAGCAAGTTTTTCTCCAGCCCCAGGAACTAAAATATCAATATCCCCTCTCCAGTGTTCATTTGCATGATCGTGTATTCTGCAACCAGCCATTGCGTATTTATTTGCATCTGAATTAACAAGTCTTACAATCATATTTGCATGTTCCGTCTCTTTTCCAGTTTGAGCTCCATCTTCACAATCACAAGTAATATCAAAAATAGGTCCTAACTTTTCTTGCATACCCATAGCTTTTAAAATCAATTTTTCACTTCCTGCAAAGTGTTCACAAGTTGGAATAATCGGTAAAGATTTTCCTGAGTCAAATAGTGCTTCATTTGGGTGTGTCATAATATTTCCTTTAATTTTTTATTCTTTTACTTTTTTAATACTTCTTAAATCTTTTTTGAACTTCTTTTTGGAATAACTACTGTGTAATCTAAATCCAAAACAACATTTTTTATATACTTGCCTTTTTCATCATATATATCATTAACATCACTTGCTTTAATATTTTTTAAGCCAATTGTTCTTAAACGTAAAAGCGCAATATCATCTCTGTTAATATCAATTTTTTCTAAAACTTGTGTATAAGCATAAATAGTATCCCCTGCAAATGTTGGATTTGCATGTGTTCCTGAATTTATTGAATAAATCCATTGTGCATTTTGTAAACCATTAAATGAAATTGATCGTACAATTGAAATTACATGACCTCCATACATTAGTCTTTGCCCAATTGCTGTATCTTTCATCATAAAATCATCAAAGTGTACCTTTGCATTATTCTGATAAAGTTTTGTAGCTAAGGTATGATCACTATTATCAATTGTTAAACCTTCTAAATGATTTAGTCTTTCATTGATTTCATAATCTTCATAAAAATACTCTCCACCTGTAACACTTGTATCAATATTTTTAATGATTGGAATATTAATATCTTTTTTAATTTCAAAAGTTTTACTAAAACATGGAATATGCTTAACTTTGCAGATGAAACTATGATCTTTTTTATGAACCATAACCCATCTTTTAAGATTTAAAATTTCAACATTATATTGGTTATATCCAATAGAATGAACATAAACAACACCACTTTTTTTACTTGAATTTTCTTTTAATCCAATAATTTCACTTTCTAATCTTATAGTATCTCCTACAAAAACAGGATTTGCAAAAGAAACTTCTGCATAACCTAGATTTGCTATTGCATTTAAAGATATATCTTGAACAGATTTTCCAAAAGTTAAATGAAATAATAATAAATCATCTAAGGGTCTATTTTTATATCCAAATTCACGAGCTAAAATATCACTTGAATGAAGTGCAAATCTACTTCCTGTTAGTGCAATATAAAAAGATACATCACCAGAATTTATTGTTCTAGGAAGGGCATGAGAGATTTTAGCTCCAAGACTAAAGTCTTCAAAAAAATTACCCTCATTTATTTTTGTACTAAGTATTGTTTTACTCATAATTTTCTCCTTAAAATGAACTATGACCGATTTCTTTAAATCGTTCATATAAAGTAATAGTTCTTTGCGCCCAATTTATTCTTGATTTATCTACTAAATCATTTCCAAATTTTATAACTTCTTTTCCTTCTTTAAGACCTTTGTTATACGCACTTATCATCTCTTTTGCTTGTTTAACTTCATCTTGTTTTGGTGTAAAGATATCATTTACATATTCTAATTGAATTGGATGTAAAACTGCTTTTCCATCACAACCTAAGTAAAATGCTTCTTTAGAACTCTCTTCACAAGAAAACTCATCTTTAATATCATAATGTGGTCCATCTACAACTATTTTGTCATAAGCCCGTGCTGCTAAACAAATTTGACTCATATAATGAAACATTGCTTTAGTACTATGTTTTATATTAATTTGTAACTTTTGTGCTAACTTATTAGTTCCTATGATAATACATCTTAAGTTAGGACTCGCAGCACATATTTCTTGTATATTTAAAACACCTAAGGGTGTATCAATCATAATCATTAATTCTAATTTACTATTTATTGAAACAATAATTTCTTGTGCTTTTAAAACATCAGATGCACTTTCAATACTTGAAAATAAAACTCCATCAATATCTAAGTTTTCTAAAAGGTCTAAATCTTTACTTAAAGAATTTGAATCAAGTTTATTTACTTTTACAATTTTTTCAGAATCCCCAAACTTAGAATCTTTCTTAAATTCATTATTTAAAAGTTCTCTTGCTGGTGCTTTTTGCTCATCTAAAATTGCTTCAAGATCAAAAATTAAAGCATCTGCTAAAACTATCCTTGCTCTTTGTACATTTTTTTCATTATATGCTGGAATAAACAACATAGAACGTCTTGGTCTATATTCTTTTACCTCAATTAAAGGCACAATAGTATTATTTAAAGCTAGAATATCTTTGATTAAATCTTTTCTTAAAACTTTTCCATTTTTAGTTTTTGGATACTCTTTTACTACATATATCTGTTTTGGAGCTTTATATTTTGCTAGATTATTTTGACCATAAGATAAAATTTCTTCTTCTTCTTCTTTGCTTAAATCTTTTTTACTTAAAATAACAATAGCAACTATAGTTTTCTCAGCTGCTACATCAAGTCCAATAGCAACACAATCAGCAACATTTTTATGAGTCTTAATAACTCTTTCAATCTCATGCGGGCTTACTCTATATCCAAAAGTATTAATAATGTCATCTTTTCTACCTAAGAACCAAATATAACCATCTTTATCTTTTTTTGCATAATCACCTGTAAAAAAATAACCATTTCTTTTTACCTTAGCAGTCTCTTCTTCTAAATTCCAGTACTCTAAAAATAAACCTGGATCTTCAACTCCAATACAAATCATACCTTCTTCTTCAACTCCTACTTCTTCAAGAGTTTCAGGGTCTAAAAGTTTTACATTATGACCTGGTTGTACAAAACCAGCACTTCCTGGTCTAATTTCTCTGTATTTAGAGTGTGAGATATAATAAGAGAACTCACTCATTCCAATTGCTTCATAAATATCTTGTTTGAATCTACTTTGCCAAAGTCCAACCATTTCAGACTGATAAATGCTCCCCAGCACTCCATACAATGTCTTAAACTAGGACAATCTTCAATAGTAAAATCAGTTTTTTGAATAATTTGTCTATAAATAGTAGGAACTCCTATAAATATAGTACATTTATGTTTTTTAATTAATTCAACCCAAGACTTAGCATCATTTTGCACCTTCATAAGCAATAACGGTTTGACCTTTATATAAAGGATCCATCAACGCTGAGCCTAAAACATAAGTCCAGTTAAACTTTCCAGAGTGCATAATTCTGTCATTATTTTTAAAATCAAACCAAAATTCACTTGCAGGTGCACGACCAACTAAAGATCTATGCGAGTGTAAAACACCTTTAGGAAAACCCAGTTGTTCCAGATGTATAAACTAAATAAGCAGGCTCTCCTGATTTAGAGTTATAATGATTTGGAGTATGCATGTGCATTTTGTATAGCATCTTCAAAACAATGTAAACTAGCCCCATGAGGTTTTTTTAAACTATTAATATCTTTAGATCCTGATACTATAATATGTTTTAAGTTATCAAGGTTCTCTAAATAAGGAAGTAGAGTTTCATACATAGAAGCTGATACTACAATAGCTTTTGCTTGAGAATCAGTTGCTAAATATTTTACTTCTTGACCACTTAATAGTGTTGAAGTAGGAACTGCCACTATTCCTGCTTTAATACTTCCAAAAAATGAAATAGGATAAGCAAGTGAATTTTTTAAACAAATTAATACTCTATCTCTTGGCTCTAACTTTATACTTTGTAAAAAGTTAGAAAACTTATCAGATTCTTCATTTAATGTTTTATATGTAATTTCGCTTGTTCCTAAATCACTATCTTCAATAATCATAGCCGTTTGGTTCTCTTTATTTGTACCCATATGTGAAGTAGTACAAGCAGTTCCTATATTTAAAAACTCAGGGAACTTCAATTTCAAAGTGAGGATATTGTTCTAATTTCATCTTGTTCTCCTTTTATATTTGACCAAATGGCCAGTTTTCTTTAAATGTATGTAAAGGCATTTTATTTAAAACTTTTAAGGCAAAGTTTTGATCTTTTGCATTTAGACTTTTTAAAGCATAAGCTCTTAAAATATTTTGTAAAGACTTTCCAAACATAGGTGGATCTAACATCTTTCCCTCATATCTTATAGCTCCACTTAATAAAGCATCAGCATCAAGAGCTGCTTCTAAAATAAAAATATCTTTTTGTATTTCTTGAGGACTTGGAGTAAAAGCAACCTTACAAATATTAATATGATTTGGAGTAATAACTTGTTTTCCAGTTAATCCCATAGCTGTTTCTCTTTTCGCATGTTCATATACATGACGTGAAGCACTATCTCCATGTAAGTCTAACCATCTTCTAATGTCTTTTTTCTCTAAACAAGAATCTGGTAAAGAGTTTGGTGTTAAAAGAACTTCAACTCCTCCAATAACTCCTTTTCCTTGAATTCTAGCTTCCATAGTTAAGATATTAAAAAATGTTTCTAACTCATCAATCCAACCCTCAGGTGTAATTTTATAAGCCATTGCTTTTGAAAAATCATGAATACCAAATACTACATGCTGTACTGTTGAGTGAGCCATTAAATCAGCTGCAATTTGTAAAGATTTTGGATGCTCAATTATTGGTTGTATTGTTAAATTACTTCCAATTGATACTAACCAAGAAGATAAATCTCTAATTTCAGCATCACCATAAACTTCACCAGCTTTTGCAAGAACTAAAACATCAATATATTTATGCACTTGTTTAATTAGTTTTAAATCTTCTTCATACTCTTCTGTTCTAAAAGGGTTTATTCTAATAGCAATTTGAAAATCACGTTGCGGAAATTTAGGTAACTCTTCTAATAAGAGTTTTCTTGACATTTCTTTCATTCTACAGCCATCTTCTAAATCAAATAAAAGTGTGTGTGCTTTAGTTTTGTAAGCATGTTTTTGAAGTCTTAATTTTGCTTCCTCAATACTCTCATAATTTCCATCAAGAGGGTTGAATTTAATTGGTGGGTAATAAATTTGAATACCTGGCCATAATCCACCTAGAACTGGAGTCAAATCATCATTTGCTGTTAATTTTGATAAATCTATTATTGAAGAAGTCATAATTTCACCTTTTTAAGTAATTTTAATTTGCTTATTTTTTTCTTTAAATAAATAAGATAAGGGAATTTAACCATAGAAATATATAAAAAAATTTAAATTTAAAATATAGTTTTAAATTTAAGCTATTTTTTATAAGTACTTGAAGAGCCTATAAATAGGGTGTATAGTGAAAAGCTAAAATATTTTTCTCATATAATGAGAAAAATATTTGAAAAATATAATATAATGAAATAAAGATTTCAAAATTTATAATAATTTTTTAATCTTTTTTGTGTAATTATAGAAAATAAAGTATAATTTCTATTAAGAAGTACTTTAAAAAAAAAATAAAGAGAAACATTTGCAAAGTAAAAATAAGTCATTAACAAGAGGTTTACAAATTTTAAAAGAGATTTTATTCTCAAATAAACCTTTAACTGCTAATGCCTTATGTCAGAAACTTGATATAGATAAAAGCACAATGTCAAGATTAATTACTTCTTTAATGTCTGAAGGTTTTATAAAATACTTAGGAAACTCAAAAGAGATAATAAAAGCTGATATTCTTGATATTATGACTTCTAAAGCTTTTTATGAAATTTTAGTAGAGCGAACCCAAGATTTATTAGAAGATATTTTTAATTTAAGTAATGAATGTACACACTTAGCTGTTATGCAAAATGATTCTTTATTATATTTAAATCAAGTTGATAATTCTACAAGAGTTATTAAAATGAGAAATACGATTGGTGCTCACGCTCCTTTACATTGCACAGCTTTAGGAAAAATTATTCTAGCATATAGCTCTTTTGATATAAAAAGTTTAGAGTTAAATGAATATACAAAATATTCTGTAAAAAAACATATGTATTTAAAAAAAGAGTTAGAAATAATAAGAACTAACTCTTATGCTATTGAAATAGAAGAGTATGAATATGGTTTAAGTTCACTCTCACTTGCTATTTTCTCAAGCGAAAAAGAGTTCTTAGGTGCTGTTGGGATTTCTGGTTTATCAGCAAGATTAGATAAAAATGCTTTAGAATCTTATGCAAAAGAGATTTTAAAACTTAGTTCTAAAAATATAAGAATATAGTTATTAAAAATAATCTTTAAGTTTTAAGCTAGAAAAATATTTACTTTAATTATAAGTAAATATAAATACAATATAAAAAATTAAAAAGGTTATAAATGAAATTATTACTAGGAACACTTTTATTAGGAACACTCGTTTTTGCAAGTGAAGTATTTGAAAAAGATACTGAATATATTTGTTTAAATACATATAATATGGAACAAGGTGCAAAAGTAGATGCAGATCCTAAAAATGCAAAAGACAAACCTTTTATTTTTACAATAAAAGATGATAAATTAATTACTTCTTCAAAAGTTGAATTTAATTATATGATGCAAAAAGGAAAACTTATTTCTTACTCTAATGATGCATATATGTTATTACTTCAAGATAATATGAATTTAGGTTTAGTTCCTAAAAAATCAAGAGGAGCAGTTCAGTTTTATTTTAAGTGTGTTAAAAATAAATAGTTTTTCTTAGATACTTTAATAAAAATGGTAAAAAGAGTAAAAAGAGTTAATACTTCTTTTACTCTTTTTTATTTTTTTATAAGCTTTCTTCTTTTTTTATTAAAGCTTTAACACCATCGTACATATCTTGAACACATTGTACTTCACTAACACCTAGTCTTCTTTTATTTGATATATCATAAACTCCACCAGTACTTTTTGAATGCTCACCATCTATTCCTCTTATTTGTAAGAAATATTCATCTGTAATACTTTTAAAAGTTTCCATATCTTGTGCTAATTTTGGAAGTTTAATATGAACACTAGCTCTAAGAGCTGTTCCTAAGTTTGTAGGGCAAGAAGTTATATAACCTAGATGTTTTGAAAAAGAAAATTTCATCTGTTTTTCTAAGTGCGTAATCGCATTTGTAAGTCTTGTAAAAACTTCTTTTATATCTCCACCTTGTTGCATAGAAATAATTCTTAGCTGATCTTCTTCATTTACCCAAACTAAAAAAGTTTTTTCATCATTATGAAAAATACCACGATTTTTAGGCCAAGATTTGTTTAGTCCCGCTTCTTTTAAAAACCTATCACCTTCTTTAAATAAGAAGTGGTCTTTTATTAAAGAGTCTCTATCTTCTTGTTTTAAATTATCTAAGGGATAATATTTACCCTTTAGTGCACCTTCAAGTGAGTTTAAAGAACTTGAAACTATTTTTTCAACTTCTTTTCTTTGTTCATTACTTAAAGCAGGGCCTAAAGGAAGGTTATCTAAGTTTCTTCCTACTCTAATTCTCGTTGAAAGTATATATTTATTTTCAAGTTCCATCTTAGGAGCTTTTAAATCATTTATATTCATATTGCTTTGATGTAAATCTTCTTTTTTAAAACCATGATATTCTTCAATTATTGGATCAAAAAGTTCTTTAAAAGTTTCATATGATTCTTTATCACCTGCATAAACACCAATTCCACTATCAGGATTTTTAAGGCCTGAATTAATTGCTAAAGCTAAAGTAAAAGAATTTTTAGTTTTTTTACTTTTAAGTTTTTCAAAAACATCTTTAGTAAGATGTTTTGACATCAAAGATTTATACTCTTGTGTAAATATTGGATAGTTCATCTTTTAACCCTTTTTTTAATATTAAATTATTATATCTTTTTAAGGGTTAAAATTTTTATATACTTGAGATTTTTAGTAGTTTAGTTTTTCCAACCATTAACTCAACTGTCATTTTCATTCTTTTAAAAACACTTTCTTGTCTATATTCTAAATTATGTTTTGCACACAGTTCTTTTATTAAAGGTTGAATTTTTTGATATTGAGATAAAGGAAGATTTGGAAATATATGATGTTCAATTTGATAATTTAACCAGCCATGTGAAAAATCAACTATATTTGTACCTGTTTTATAATTAACACTTCCCATAATTTGTCTTAGGTAAAATTCACCTTGTGATTTATGTGGAGTATCAAATCTATAAATATCTCCTGCTGAATGATTTGGAACAATTACTAAAAATGAGTGAAGATTTGCTATATATTCAGCTATTAGGGTAATTATAAAAGCATTAAAAACAGCTTCTAATCCTAAAGGAATAAATAAAAGGGGAATGAGTATAAAACGAATAGAAAAATATGGTAGGATATATTCTTTCCATAAAGTAGTACCCGTTCCTTTAAAAGGACTCCACTCATATGATGTTAGTTCTTCTAGTTTTAGTTTTCTTCTTTTTTTGTTTTCTAAAATTTTAAGAGTATTTGGTGCATAATAAGAAAATTTCCATGTTCCTGCAAAAACATAAACAAAAAGATATTTAGCCCACATTGGAGTTGATGAGTTTATTAACCACTGAAGATTATTTTCAACATTATCTGGATCCTCATCTTCACCTAAGTGATAATGATGCATAATATTATGCTCATAAGACCAAGCTTCTGGTTTAATCCAATCTAACCAATCAATATATCTTCTACCATGTTTAGCAAAACCAGCTTTAGTATATTTTTTTGGAATATTAGGAACTTTATCATAAGCTCCATGTAAAATAGGGTGAGCTACATTTGCCCATCTTGATACATTTCCTACACCTAAGAGAACAGCTGCAACTAAAGCACAGGCCCAAAAAAGAAAACTTCCTAAAGCATAAGATGTAATTTCAAGAAATGAAAGAACAAAAATTAAGAAATACCCTGAAAAAGTTGAGGCTCTTCCCCAATTTTGTAATTTTAATAAATGTAAAAAATCTTCTTGATTTACTGCTCCAATTGATTTTTTAACCGCTTCTATATCTTTTTGAAGTTGAACCTTGTCAATATCTTCATATTTTGCATAAACTTTTACCAAAAACTTTCCTTAAAAAAAATAATTACGCATTGTATAAGAATATACTTTAATATTTATATAAAATATGCTACATTATTCAAAGATATATAAAAAAAACCCAAAAAAGAGTAAATATGCAGTTTTCTTCATTAAAAATATTGATTCTTGGTTTATTAGCTGCTTTATTTTTTTCTTTTACTTTTATTTTTAATAGAATAATTGCCTTAGAAAATGGACATTGGTTTTTTTCTGCATTTTTAAGATATTTTTTTACAATTTTATTTATTTCTTTGTTACTTATTTCTTTTAAAGGATTTTTTTATTATAAAAAAGTATTAAAAGAATTTGTTTCTAATAGTTTTTTTTGGTTAAGCGCGGGAAGTATTGGTTTTGGTATATTTTATTCTCTTATTTGTTTTGCTGCTTTTTATTCTCCTGCTTGGATAATAGCTACTTCTTGGCAAATAACAATAATAGCTTCTTTAATAATTTTATTTTTCTTTGGCAAGAATCTATCTCTTCTTACTTGGGTTTTAACTCTTATAGTTTTTATAGGAATTTCTATAGTTAATATAAGTCATTTTGATCTCTTAGATACAAAAGCTTTATTATATGGATTCGTGCCTGTTCTTATAGCTGCATTTGCCTTTCCTTTAGGCAATCAATTAGTTTGGGAAGAAAAAGCTAAAAGAAAAGCTTTAAAACTTGATTGTGAGGTATTAAATAATGCTTTTGCAAAAGTATTATTATTATGTTTAGGAAGTACTCCTTTATGGATTATTTTGTATTTATTTTTAGATGTAGGGAAACCTTCTTCTTCTCAAATAATTAATGTTGCTTATATTTCAATATTCTCAGGAGTAATAGCAAGTTCACTATTTTTATATGCAAGAAGTAAAGCTTCTAGTGCAAAAAATATTATTCTAGTTGATGCTACTCAAGCAGGAGAGGTTTTTTTCTCTTTAGGGGCTGAAGTGATCTTTCTATCTGCTTTATTGCCATCATTATTTGGTTTTTTAGGAATTTGCATAACTTTATTAGCTTTGTTTGCTCTTACTTTTTTCTCTAAGAAATAATATTAAAGTTTCTTAAGCTGAAACTTTAATATTTTACTTATTTACTGCTTTTTCTTATTCTTTAGTTTATTTATGAGAGATATTTTTTTGCTCTAAAGTTCCATCTTGTTTTAAAACATGGGCTGCTCCAAAACCTAGAACTAAAGATTTGTCTTTTGCTTGAAGTTTTATAATTTCAAAATCTTTCATTGTTCTTAAAAAAGATAAGCTATCTTTATATCTTAAATCAAAAAGTTTAAAAATATCTTCTTTATTCTGTACTTTTTCACAAGTTGCTAAAAAATATAGTCTTTGCCTTGCATAAATATTAAAAGCTTTTGATTCTTCTTGGATAATTAAAATATGAGCTTTTTCTTGTTTTATCATGTTTTTATAATGAGGCATCATTGAACTAACACAGATATAATAAAAACCTTTGTCTTCAACAAAAGGAGAGTAGTTGGTTAACGGTTCATTATTCTCATTGCTTGTTGAAACTACTAATGAAAACTTATCTTGGGTGAAATTTTCAAATTCTTCTAATATTTCTTGATCTGTAAGTTTTTTCATATAAATCCTATTTTTTACTTATTATATAAAGAAAAAATTAAATTTATGTAAAATTTTAAAGCTATTATTTTTTTTTACTTATTAATGATATAATTTCTTTTTTAAAAAAGGATATTTATTTATGAAAAAAATAGGTTTTATTATTTTAAGTGTATTTCTTTTTTGCTCATTTTCAAAAGCAAATGTAAAAGATTTTACAAAAAAACAAGAAGTTAAAGAGTTCATAAAAGAACTTGTAAAAGAGCAGGGGCACTCTAAAGAAGAGTTAACAAAACTATTTTCGAAAGTAAAAATTCAAAAAGATTCTTTGTGGTTTTATACTAAAAAAAATAAAGGTGATTATAAAACATATTATTGGGAAAACTATAATAAACCTTTTTTATCTGAAAAAAAAATAAATAATGGTGTTAAGTTCTTAAAAAAATATAATAAAGCACTTCATAAGGCTTATAAAGAGTATGGAATTCCAGGTGAATATATTGTTGCTATTATTGGAATTGAGAGTAATTATGGTGGTTTTATGGGGAAACATCCTGTTTTTGATACCTTAAGTACTTTGGCTTTTGAAAAAAACAGAAGAAATTCTTTTTTTAAAAAAGAGTTAAAAGCATATTTCAAAATGACAAAAAGAGAAAAAGTTCCTGTAAAACTTTTAAAAGGTTCTTTTGCAGGAGCAATAGGGTACTCACAATTCATGCCAAGTAATTTTAAAAGAGTTGCTGTTGATTTTGATGATGATGGGCAAGTTCGAATGGATAAAGCTATTGATGCTATAGGAAGTGTTGCTAATTATTTTAAAATGTCTGGTTGGAAAAAAGGTGTTCCTGTTGCAACAAGAGTTTCATATAAGGGTATTAGATATAATAACTTAAAAACTGGATATAAAACTAAATATAATAGAAATGATTTAAAAGGTATAAAACCTAAAAAAAGATTTAATTATAATAAAAAAGTATCTTTGATAAAACTAAAAAAACAAAAATATGATGAGCTTTGGTATGGAAGTGAAAACTTCAGAGTAATTACAACATATAATCATAGCTCATATTATGCTATGAGTATTCATCTTTTAGCTAAAAAGATAAAAGAGTTAGCTAATAAATCTTAAGAACTAGCAAAAGCTAGTTCTTAAAATCATTATTTTCTAAGTTACCTTCAATAATTGAGGGGTCACTTTGATCTAGAGTTTCACCTTGCGTTATACCAACATTATTCTTGTCAATATTATTAGGTCTTTCATTATTTGCCATATTTTCAGCATTTGTTGAACATGCAGTAAAAATAAGCCCAAAATTGAAGCCATAATCACTAGTTTAAATCTTTTCATCTTTTTTCCTTTAGTTTAATTAAATAATATTATTATATTAAACATTACATAAAAAAAGTATAAAAAGAATTCTTATTGGTAATTAATATAAACAGGCATAGCGTTTAATTTAATTTTACTCTTACCAAAAGTTTCTAAACCTAAGACTTGTTTTGGGTTTAACAAGGGTTTTTGATCATTCACATAAAAAAGTTTAAACCCACTTGTTGCTACTTTTTTACTTTTCTTATTGTACAAAGAATTAAAAATCTTAATCTTAGAAGCTTTCGCTCCATGACCATCTACGTTATAAACTAACTCAACATGTTCATAATTTTTTATAACTTCTCTTTTTCTTAGCATTTTTTTATGAAACATATGAATAAAAAGTTTTCTTTTACCTTTTATATCATTCTGTATTAAATAATCGTTCATAGCTTCTTGAACTTCATTTACATCTTTACCAAAAATATGACCTAAAAATTTACCTGGTGGGTATCTTTTGTGAGAAGGAATTTTAAACTCAGGATCTATTGCTAAATGAACATTAGGATATTTTAAAAACTTTAAAACACTTTTTATAGCATTTAGAGGTGTAAGTGCTCCTAATTGTAAGTCAATAATAACAGCAAAATTCTCTTTTTTTGCAGCTTCTAAATATTCTATAAGAATTGATTCTTTTAAAGGTTTAATATAATCTCCATCTCTTCCTGCTTCTTTGGTTGCTAAATGAAAAATAATATGAAAAGTTTCTTGTGCTTTAATATTTGAAGAAATATCATTATATGGTTTTGTTACTTTTTTTAGTCTTGTGATTAATCCAGGAATGTCTGTATGTCCTAATACTCCTAAAGCCTTAGAATAAGGTCTTCCATAATAACCTATTAAAACCTTATGTTCTTTTATAACTTCGCTAGTAACTTCTTTAACTGGAACAACTTTACTAACACTACTAACTTCCTTAAGTTTAACGACTGTACTAACTTTATCAACATCACTAATTTCTTTAACTATACTAACTTCATCAACACTACTAACTGTACTAACGTTAGAAACTTCCTTAGCAAAAGAGTTAAATGTAAATGTTAATAAAATAAGCAAAAATGCTTTTTTCATGGACTGTGCCTTCTTCTTTAAAATGTTTATAAATATATAGAATTTTAGCAAATAAAATGAAATTTAATATTAAAAATATATAAATATTCACTATAATATCAAAAAAGAATTTAATAGATGAAAAAATTTACAAATGAAACATTATTAGAAATTATTACATATTTAAAAATAGAATTAAAAAATCTTAAATCTTATGAAATTATAGAGTTTGAAGTTCTAAATCCTGATATAAGTGATGACTTATATGCAGGGGCTTTATATGAGGTAAATGAAATACAATATATGTATAGATCATATAAATCTTGGGTAGATTTGGCTGAGCTTTTATCTTGTAAAATCTTAAGCCCAAAAAGTAGTTCAGAGCATCTTATTTGTATGTGTTTTAAAAAATTAAACCAAGAAGACTCTTTTCATAAGAGCATGCTACAAAAAGAAGAAAAGTATGGTCTTGAATCTCCTTTTTTCGATATAAATAAGAATGAAGAACCAGCTTTTTTATGGGCTTATATGGATGCTTTAAATACTGTTAATATTAAAAAATCTAAAATAGTCTTGAACTTAGGTATTAATAAAGCAGATGAATTTGATTTAATAAAAAAACTCTTAAGTAAAGAAGAATTTTTACAAAAAGAGTTTTATGGAGTTGATTTCTCTTCTTCTGCTATAAGTTTAGCAAAACAGAAGTTTCCTTCATCAAATTGTCATTTTTTTATTGAAGATTTAAATAATATAGAAAAACTATCTTTACCAAAAGCAGATTTATTAATAAGTATAGGAACCCTTCAAAGTTCATCTTTGAATTTTAAACCATATTTTACCTCCTTAGTACAAAACTACTTAGAAAAAGGGGCTTCAATTATTTTAGGGTTTCCAAATACAAGATGGATAAATAAAGAGATGATTTATGGGGCTAAAGTAAAGAACTATAGTGATTCGGAATTATCTTTATTATTTAAAGATGTTTACTTTTGTAAAAAATACCTTCAGCAAAAGAAATATAGGGTTAAAATAACTGGTAAAAACTATATTTTTTTATCAGCATATAGTATAAAAAATTAAGCTTGTAATTCTTAAAGTGTTAAGATTAGGTTAATTAAAAATCGCTAAAATTAGAAAAAATATTTAGGAAGATTATGTCAAAACAGATTAATTCAACAATTATATTATTATGTTTCTTACTTGCTTTAATTGCAACTCTAGGGAGTCTTTTTTTTAGCGAGATAATGCATTTTGTACCTTGTTCTATGTGTTGGTATCAAAGAATTTTTATGTATCCTTTGGTTTTAATATTTTTAATAGCATTATTATATCCTGATGATAAAACATTTAAATATGCAATGCCAATTGTAAGTATTGGTTTATTTTTTGCAATTTATCATAATTTATTAATGTTTAAAATTATTCCTGAGAAAATTGTTCCTTGTGTACAAGGTGTACCTTGTTCAACTAGATATTTAGATATGGGGTTTATTACTATTCCATTTTTATCATTACTTACATATGCGTTATTATTTGTGTTATTATTTTTAGGAAATAAAGGAAAAAAAGATGAAAAATAAAAAAGTTGTTATATTTTCAATTATATTTTTAATTGGTACTTTTGTACTCGCGAGTGTTTTTTTTAAACAAAATGAAGCTTCAAGTTTAGCCAAACTTTCAAATAACGATGGGGCACCTTTTATAAGAGCTCATTCTGCTATTTTTGGTTCAAAAGACAAAAAAGTAACTATAGTTGAATTTTTAGACCCTGAGTGTGAGTCTTGTAAAGTTTTTCATGGTGCTATTAAAAAAATATACAATGATTACGAAAGTGATACTAGATTAGTAGTTAGATATTTAGCAAATCATCAAAACTCAAAATATGCTGTTAAAATTTTGGAAGCATCAAGATTACAAGGTAAATTCAAAGCAACTTTGGATGTAATGTTTTATTATCAAAATATCTGGGCCGCTCATAATAATCCAAAACCTATGTTAATTTGGAAGTATTTACCTCAAGTAAGTGGTTTAGATATAAATAAACTAAAAGAAGATGTTTCTAATATTAATATAGATGCCCTTTTAGCAACAGATAAAGCTGATGCTAAAACACTTGGTGTTACAGGAACTCCTGAGTTTTTTGTAAATGGAAAAAAACTAATGAGATTATCTTATCAAGATTTAGATGATTTAGTAGTTTCAGAAATTTATAAGTAGTTTATGATGTTAAATTTTTTAAATAAAAAAATCTCATTCTTTTTACTTACAAGTGTTTTATTATTTACAGCTTGTGAAGAAAATGGGCAAGCTATAACAGTAATTGAAGATACGAACGCCTCTTTTAAAGAGTTAAAAGCAAAAATTGATACTACGTATTCTTTACTTACAATTGATGGTAAAACTATTCTTATTGATTTAAAAGATAATAAGTTATTATCTAAAGAACTAGAAGGTAAAACAGTTTTACTTAACTTTTGGGCTACTTGGTGTCCTCCTTGTATAGAAGAAATGCCAATGTTGAACAAAGTATATGAAGAGTATAAAAAAGATTTTGTAGTTATAGGTATTTTATATGAGAAAAATAAAGATAAGGAAGTTTTAAAAGCTTTCATAAAAAAACATAAGATGAAGTTTCCAGTAACTATAAGTGCTGAAAATTTTAGATTGGCTAAAAATATTGGTAATGTTTCAAGAATTCCAGAATCATTTTTATATGATGAAAATGGTAATTTTATTAAAAAATATGTTGGTGTTATAGATGAAGATGAGCTAAGAAAACACTTAGATAAAAAATAAGAGATGGAATATTTAGGTACTATTGCAGCTCTTCTTCTACTTTTTGCTATGATTTTTTTTAAACTTGTTTATAAACAAGTGCGTATGAATAAAAAAAATGAATCTATAAGTAAGCAAGATATTGTAAATACATACGAAAGTGAAATGAGAACTCTTCTTTTGCATAAAAACAAAGAAGAGTTAAGTGAACATAAAATACTTTTATTAAAAAAAATAAGTTCGGAACTTCACAGAAATATCTTTTTTGATGAAAAAGAAGCAAAAGAGATTGTAAAATATTTAGCTTCTTTATAAGAGTAAGTTACGTAAGCCAAACTTGCGTAACTTATAAACATACAACTTAAAAACCTACCAAGCTATTAACTAAAATCTTTCTTAATCTTCTTATCTTTCTTGATCTTCTTATTTTTCTTAACTTTTTTCTTATCTTCAATTACCTCAAGATCATAAATCTCTTCTTCTTTAACTTCTAAGAGCTTATTTACATCTTTAAGACTAGAATCACCTAATGTTTGTAAGAGCTTATTCTCTTGCTCTAAGCTTAGTTTTTGACCTGCTATCGTATCACATATTTTATTTGTGATTAAGATTTTTACTTGATTCTCTTTATCTTTAAAATATTTTTCTAAATTATCTTCATAAGCTCTTAGCTTATCTTTTCTTCTATTATTAAAATATATAAAAAATGCTATAAAAACTAAAGCAGATATAACACATGCTAATAAGATATAAAACTTTAGCATATTATTCTCTTCTTGTATTTTTTGTAAACTTAGTTTTATTTGATTATTTTGTATTTCTCTTGTATTAATCAATTCTTCTTTTTGTAGACTTGTTTTTATTTTTGCTAGTTCTAATTCTTTATGTACTTGAAGTTTGTCTTTTTCTTGGGCTATTTTTGCACTAAGTTCTTGTTTCTTTAAATTATTTTGCTCTTTTGTATTTCCAAAAGGAGATTGTAATTCACAAGAAGTAAAAAATATTATGCTAATAAGTATTATAAGTAGATTTTTCAAATTATTATCCTAAATATGTAAAAATTTTATCTAAAAATCTTTTAAGATATATTTAAATATTGTATTATTATAGTTGATTACTCTAAAGATAAAGTAAAATATATCTTTTTTAATTATTTAAAATAATATATATAAAAGATAAAGAATTATTACTTTTTATTAATAATATAATTTATATTAAAGCCTTTTAAGATATCATTCTTAATGGATAAAATAGTAAGTAAAAAAGAATTAAAACGAAACTTCTTAGAGCTTTGTAGTATTCTTTCTAATGAAGAGTCAAAAACTTTAGTACATTTAGAAAATACACAAGATATTGAAAATAAAATATCTCATTTTTGTACTTTAGAATTTCCTATTCAAAAAGTTTTACTTCTTTACCATAGGTATGCAGGAATTGCTTTTGTTTCAGCAGAGTTTATGAAAAATGCAAAAATTTTTATAAATGAGGCAAAAACTAAATATATCTTAATAGCATTAAAACAAAAAGATACAGATTTTGTATCAATTGTATACTCAAATGTAGATGAACTTTCACGTTACCCTTCAAGAGCAATAAGCATAAAAGAAATAATATCTTTTCTAGATGAAGAAGATGTAGAAAAAGCTTTGTTATCTTTCTTTAAAACAAGAAAAACATTTCTCTAAAATATTCTTTAAATGAAATAATTTCTTTTACTTAATAAAGTAAAATATCATAATAAATTAATTATATAATTTGTAAGTCTAAAAGTATATATGATTGCTTATGTAGATAAAAATATGTAAATGAAGTTTTGATTTTGTATATGGTGCGAATGGTGAGAATCGAACTCACACTCCGAAACCGGAATGGGATTTTAAGTCCCACGCGTCTACCTATTCCGCCACACTCGCACATATAACAATAAAAAGTAATAAAGTGGTGGCGCGGGGCGGAATCGAACCGTCGACACAAGGATTTTCAGTCCTTTGCTCTACCGACTGAGCTACCGAGCCATACTTTAAAAATGGTGGGGAGAGAAGGACTCGAACCTTCGAAGCCTGAGGCGAGGGATTTACAATCCCTTGGATTTGACCACTCTCCAACCTCCCCATTGGGTAAAATTGGTTGCGGAAACAGGATTTGAACCTGTGACCTACGGGTTATGAGAACTAACGTCGCATTTAACCAAGGTCGAGATTATAGGCAATCAAAAATTAAAGATTACTTAAATTAGCGTTACAAGTTGGTTTTTTTTATAATTTCTTAAAACTTGTGATTCTGTCGTGTACCGATTAACTTTTTCAAACTTTTAAACATACCTCTAGAGCCTATTTTATAGGAGCGTTTCTTGGAGTAGCTCATAGGGTAGCTCTAAGAAATATTTAAGAATTGAAATTTTATATATTTTTCGTTATTTTATTAATTTTTGTTGTGATTTAACAGGTTAGATTAAATGTGAGTGATCTGTATATTAATTGTGATTCTGCTGCATTAAATATTGTGAGTGATTTAGTGATTTATAGTATGAATTTATATCTTATTATGATTTCTTTTTTTCCGTTTCTTTCATATAGTTCTTGATTTGATTTTATTATTGCATTTTTATAGCTTCATTTTATTTTAATTATCTGCTTCGGAAGTATTTTATTATTCTCTTTCTATTTGTGTATCTTTTATATCATTAATGAAAATTGCAATTAATGGAAATAAAAACAGAGTTATAACCCATATTGTTTTATCACTTGATTTCTTAAAATTACCTGATAATGTAGATATTAATGAATATACCCATAATAATATAAACATACTAATACATAGTACTGCTGTTATCTTTCCTCTTTCAGATATTATATATCCATATTTTGTAGTAAAATTAATACTGTTGTAAATAAAAAATAATAATGTAGTAAAAGAAAAGAAGAATATAAATGTTGATATTGGTGAATATGCTTTTTTATAGTTTAATATTTCAATTTCATTTTTAATTATATTATCTCTATATATTTCTGCTTCATTTTTTTTTGTTATCTTATCACTTTCATATAATGTTTCAAATTTTATTTTTTCATGTTCTTTCATTTTTGTCCTTTTTATTTTTCTTGTTTCAGAATTTCAGATTTTAATAAGTGGTAGTATAATTCTTGATTTTTTTCATTTAGTTTTTCTATGTTTTTGATATTTTCTTCTTTAAAATTGAGATTTATAATCTCTTTTTGTTCTTTTTTGCCCTTTAGTATATATTTAATATTGATATTCTTTTCAAAACATATTGTTGTTAATAATTCGTATGGAATTTTATTTCTATTTTTCCAATTGCTAAAAGTTCCTTGACTAACTCCCATATAATCATACATTTCTTTATCACTTGTAATGTTTAGTTTTTCTTTTAATCTTAACATTACTTCTTCAAATAAATACAAAATGATACACTCCTCTTGACAATAACAACATTTTGTTGTATTGTTTCATATCGCAAAACAAAATAAAAGGGTTTACAATGTGTAAAGACACCTCTATAACCAATAATTATAACAAAACAAAGGAAAATAGCAAAATTGCAACTTATCCTTTAAATAGTAAAGTTCCTATTAAATTCTCTCATGCAATAGTTCGAACTTCTAATAATAAAGAATATAAAGTTTTAATTCTTAATGATTCTTGCTTTTATATAAAAATTAAATGGATTAATTGTGATTTGATTATTCCTTACTCTACCATGTCATATAAACTTTCAAAATCTTTATCATTAAAATTAATAGGTTTTACAAATGAGTAAAATATTAAAAGATGATAAGTTTTTAAATATCCTTAAACTAGCTTTTATTTCTTTTGAAAAAGACAATAACTTACCTCGTGGTGAAATCAGAAAAGAAATATCAAAAGATTTAGGTTTTTCAACTGTTGCACAATTCAATAAAATATTTGATATTTTTGAAGATAGATACTTAAAACTTGATGAACTTTTCATAATTATAAATACTCTTGATATTAAACAACAAAAAATGATTTTAGATTATGTTAATAAAAAGTTTAATTTTATTTGTACATATAACGCTAATGATAATAATTCTATTAATAATATAGATAACTCAATGTTTAATATAAATGCTTTAATTGGTTCTTTAAATCAAGAATATTTAATAGCTAAAGAAGATAACAACTTAACAGAATTTGAAATAAATGAACTTGTAGATAAATCATATTTAGCTAGACAAGCTTTAATTAACAATGAAAATAAATTAAAAAGTTTAATTAAATGAAAAATAAATTAATATCTACTTCTATACCTAACCTTTTAAAGTATATAGATACAAATTCAGAGATTACTTATTATGCAAGATTTAGAAGAAATAATAAAGAACATAAATGTAAACTAGCTAATGATTTTGATGAAGCTAGAAAACTTTTAATTACTATAAAACAAGATGAGAAACTTGGAATTTCAATAGTAGATAGTTTTAAAAAAATAAAAATAGTTAATAAAGAAAAAAAAGTATTTACTTACAATGATTTGTTTAAAGAATATATACATGTATATCTTCCAATTCATTCAGCTAAAGAAATTAAAACTAAACGCTATTATTTTAAAAATCATATTATGAATAGAATTGGCTCTTTACCTATTTCTAAAATTATACATGCAAATTGTCAAATAATTATAAATGATGTTTTGTCTAAAGGTTTAAAACCAAAAACAGCTAAAAATATAAAAGCAAATATGCAAGCAGTTTTTAATTATGCAATTATAAATCAATATATAACTTATAATCCGGCTCAATTAGTTTTAATTCCGGCTTTTGATAACAAAGTAGATCTACAACTTACTACTAAAGAATGTAAAGATTTAGTTCATACAATTTTAACATTAGATAATCAAATGTATAGATTAATATTTTTATTTGCTTTACATGGTAGAAGATTATCAGAGATACTTAAAATGCAATGGTATCAAATAGACTTTATTAAAGAACTCTATACTCTTCCGGCTCAAAAAAATAAAGCAAAAAAAACTCAATCACATTCTTTTACTAATCTTTTAGAAAATGAACTACTTAATTATCATGAAAAAATATTAAATAAAGATAGCTATTTATTTATCAATAAAAATACAAATAAGCCTTTTGTAGATATTTCAAAAACATTTAAAAGATTAAAAGAAAATGCAGAATTAGAAAATAAATTTAGATTCCATGATTTTAGACATTTACTCGCAACCATTGGATTAAATAATTGTGATATTTCAATAGAAAAAATATCTCATGCACTAGGTCATAGTTCCATAGCTGTAACTGAATCAAGATATGTAACTAAAAAAGCTATTACCTCAAAAGATGTGGTAACAAGTGTTTTAAAAGAATTAAATAAAAGGGATTTATAAATATTGACATAAGTTCACTAATTGTTAATGCGTGTTTGTTTTTGCGAATTTTAACTCTTGGCATAGTAACAATAGTGAACTTTATGTGAGTATTTACTCAAGCAATGTTTTAAATATAGTTTTTTGAACAACCGTAGGGCGTTAGTAAGCGTTCCCTTAATCTATCAACTATATTTTAGTTTTTCTATGACGCGTTTCTATAGTGAGGGCGTAGCCCGATTTCAAGGAATTTTATGAAAAAAGATAGATTTGGTTTTACTGCTGTACTTTTTAAAGAAGAACAATTGTATAAGCAAAACTTTAATCTTTATGTTTCTTTCTTCTATTCAACTCTAGGAACTAAGCAACTAAAAGAAACTGATTTATTTATCTTAGATAAAAGTAAAAGTTATGAGTCTAATCTTGATTGTTTAAAGATAAGACATGTTTTTCCTAATTATCTTTTAAGCATTTATGTTTACACAGATAATAAAAAAAAGATACCTCTTGAATATCAAGTTGTACCAAAAGAAAAACAAAAACAATTAAGCTTATTTGATTAAAAGCTAATTGTTACCAACTATATAATTTTTATATAAATCTTGTCAATTAACAAGGTTTATACAAGGATTAAACACCCTAATAAAAATAACAAGGATTTATATTATGTCAAAAGCATTAACAGTGGAAGAGCAAATAGCTCAAGCAGTTGCTAAACAAAACAATGAGTTAGCATTAAAACAAGAACAAAGAGAAGAGAATAAGTTTTCTTTAGGTGCAAGAATTATTGCTAAAGATATTATTCAAGGTTCTCCAATTATGGATAAATCAACTAATCAACAAAAATTAGATGCACTTGGTGAACCTGCTTGTTATCC
The DNA here is from genome assembly GCA_965224485.1 of Arcobacteraceae bacterium. Lineage (GTDB taxonomy): Bacteria > Campylobacterota > Campylobacteria > Campylobacterales > Arcobacteraceae > NORP36. Next base: position 505,289 of record CBDCZH010000010.1, read on the forward strand.
AAATAAATTTAAATTAACAGTTCAGTTTATGGGTGCTGAATTACAATCTGAAGTTAAACAAGATTTATATGATTCTGTTGAAGAAATGCGTACTTATTATTGTGAGGGTTATATCGGTGAAGTTAAAAAGTATGGTTCTTCATTCATAGAGCCAATTTTCAGAAAATTTACAACAATCTAATACAAATATATCAGTTTGGGGTTTGTCCCCTTGCTGGATTAACAAGGGGGTCCAAGTGGGACATTTAAATATTATAACTTTAAACGACATAGTTGATACACTTAAATTACAGTTTTATCCTAACTTAAATATAACTGTTGAAGAAATGAACTTATATAATAAAACTGTTGATTCTTTTTGTAATCATAAAGAAGATGCACAAGCTATTAAAAACAATGATTCACAAAAAAGATTTGTTAATGTAGATTTTGCAAAAAATAAGTATAGAGTTATGGCTACTTCTCAAAGTGGTTTTAATGTTATCTTACAAAATGGTGATATTTCAATATCTTTACTAAGATACTCTCCTACTTCAAGTAATCCATTAATAAAAGTAGAATTTAGAGCAGAGTTTTTACTAAGATATGGTTATAAAAAAGCTATTCAATCTGTAAAAAATATCATTAACAATTTTTATACAAACTATCATGTTAAAGTTTCAGAAATTCACCTCGCTAAAGATATACAAGGTTATGAGTTTTCAACCTATGACTTTCATAGAATAAAAACATTATCACGTTCAAAAACTATCTTTCATAATGATATTTCATCAGAACACTACTATGGAAATAAATTTACCGGTTTTTCAATTGGTAAGGGTGATGAAATGCTAAGAATTTATAATAAAACTACTGAAATATCACAAAAGAAAGAAAAAGCCTTTATAAGCGTTTTAAAGTGGGCTTATAACCCTCAATTCGATAAAACCAAGATTGTATGGCGTTTGGAGTTCCAACTGCGTAGAGAGCGTTTAAAACATCTTCTAGGAAACAATGGACTTTTAGATTCTTTAGATAATGTTCTTGATGCTATATCCTCCATATGGCTTTATTGTACTAATAGATTTGTTCATAAAGGATTATCCAATAAACAAATACGTGAGCAAATGTTAGGCTTTGAAGAACTTGAAAATGATTCTATTAATATTCTTAATCCCGAATCATTAAGAAAAAGATTTCAAAGAGCTGATACTTCATTCCTTTGGGATTCTATAAAAAAATTTGATGATAACCAAACCTTTACGCTGCAGCGTGTAAAAGATATTAAAAAGCCGGAAGTTGAATATGTTAAAAATGCGTATAAAGCAGTTATCTCAACATTCGTAAAATTAAAAAGAGGTGCTTTTGATTCATCAGAATTAACACAAATATTATTAGATGCAGATAGAGAACTAAAAGAAAAAACAAACTTTAATATTATTGATAAAGCTAGATTAAACGCCTTAGATTATATTTCTAATGCACAAGTTTACTATGAACAAAACGGAATAGTAGAAGATGGATTTTATAAATATAAAAAAGATTTAATTTCAAATCTACATGACACTTTTGCACTTATAGAAAATGAACCCTCAAACCTTTTAACCTTTGAAGCTTTCCAAAAAAAGATTTCAAGATGTTAGTTAATGTTCAAATAACACCAATTCAGTTCAAGATTTTAATAGCTATGGCTGATTTATTTATAGATAGAAAAAATGAAGAGAATAACAATAAGAAAGTAAATATAAATGCTTACTCTATACATAAGAAAAGTGGCGTTTCATACAACACAGTTAAAGTAAGTTTATTAAAATTAAAGGAGTTAAAATGAATATGTTAAATATTACAAGTCAACTAATTGAACATGAGGGATTAGTAAATAAAGTATATATATGCCCTGCTGGAAAATTAACAATTGGAGTAGGTCGTAATTTAGAAGATAGAGGCTTAACAGATTTAGAATCTCTATTTTTATTAAACAATGACATTGTTTCTTTAAATAATGAGTTATCAATTAAATTGCCTTTCTATAAAGATTTAGATGATGTAAGACAAGGTGTACTTATCAATATGGCTTTTAATATGGGTATCTATGGATTGTTAAAATTTAAAAATACTCTAAAGTTAATTGAAGAACAAAACTATCTTTTTGCAAGTGATGAAATGCTAGATAGTAAATGGGCTAGACAAGTTCCTAATAGAGCTAAAGAGTTAGCAAATCTTATGAAAGGAGGGAAATAAATATGCCTATATGGTTACTACAATTATTAATACCGGTTGCGGTTGATACTATTAAATCTTATGTTTCAAATTCTGATTCAAAAAAAGATGACAAAGTTTTAGAAGTTGTACAACTTGGAGCTAAATACTTAGCACCAAAAGCAAATAACACAGTTAGTCAAAATTTAGTCAAAAAACTAAATACTGATTCAATGAGAAAAACACAAGAATAGGGTAATACCTATTTTTGTTATGAAGGTTAGTTATGGAAGAACATGGAATTTACGTTGATAATAAAGATAAACATTACTCTCCTTTTGATGGTGATGGTGGAGTTACTTCGACTGTTCCAATTAATAAAGGTGATACAAAAAAAAGAGTAAAAAAACCTACTTTTAAAAATCTATTTAAAGATTATAAATTGCATCATCCGGATTTACATAGATTATATTTATATACTCAAAGTAAAGGAATACAAGGAGTTTCACAAGCTAAATCATTTAATAAAAAGAATGTTGAATTAATTACAGTTCAAAAAGAAGGTGTTAATCATGTAACAGTAAGTACAGAATTTGTTAATTATTTAAAATCTCAAGATGAAGCTTTTGTTATGGGTGCTGGTTATTTACAAGACCAAGTTAATTTTACAAATAGTAAAAGATTATATAAAAATCAACATTATTATAAATTTCGTGAAGGTCAATATAATGACGCTGTTTCTGCTCTTAGTTCACATCAATCAAAATTTAAAAACTTTATTTCTGATTTATCTAATTCATTATTAGATTTAAATAAACCTATATTATTTGATAATGAAGGCGGTGAAGATATACCGGTATCTGTTGGTTCTTTTGATTGTATCGAATTAGATAAATTTGTAAATAATATATTTGGTGATGTTACAAATAAAAAGTTTGTACCTATGTGTAATAAAAATGTACATGAACTAAAACAAGAAACAAATTGTTGTTTAAATTTGTGTGGTTCACAAAATACATTTAGAAAAAAAGATGAAGCTTATGAAGATTCAAAACAAAAAATAAAAGATGATATTAAATATGAAGAGTATCAATCTTCACCGGATTACACTCCTGATAATTTAGTTCATAAACCAATGGTTATTACTACTAATTCTTTTGTTCATTTATTTCATGAAGCTAATAGTTTATTAGATAGTCCTTTGTTGTATGTTTTTAAAAAAATGAAACCATACATAGAGGAATTTCTTAGTAATAAAAAAGGTGTTACAGATTATAAAATAACTGATAATTCTGTAAGTATAGATTTAGATTTAAGAATAATATTTAAATATTAAAATAAAAAGGAAAAAAATATGGAAAATTGTGAAAGTTTATTAGCAGATATAAAAACTGCAGTATTTGTTTCGGCTGAAACTATTGATGATTCAAATATGAAATTAACAAATATAGAAATGTATCTTAAAGTCATACATGATTTTGTTAAGACTTTGGAGGTTGGAAATAATGGGTGATGCAAGATTTGAAGTTGTTAAACGTGGTTCTAAAAGAATTTCTAATACTGATATTGATAAAATATCAAATAATGTAAATAATGTTTATAGCAATATAAATACAAAAGGCAATTCTCATCAAATTGTTGATTATGCTCGTCATGCTTTAGATACAGCGTTACAAATTGGTACAGCTCCAACGCCTAACCAAAGTAGTGGCGGAAATGGGTTATTAGATTCTATGAAAAATAACTCTAATGCTTTAGCAAAATCAATGAGTGATTTAGCAAATGTTACTCATACGGGCAACATAATCGCGGGTCAAACTGTTTCAGCAATAGAAAATATGGGAAGTAATTTAACAAGTACTTTAAGTCATATCGCTAATGTTTTAAATGTAGGTAATAGATTTAAAGATATAGATAATCAACTTAGGAATTTTCATAACAATATCCAAACACAAAAAAATAATATGGTTATGGATAAATTAGATTTTGAAATGCACGGATATACCGGCTTAGTTGATAGTAAAGGTAATCCAATTAAACCACGTGAAGCAAGAGCCAAAAAAGATGCTGAAAACGCAGAACACACAAAGTTCTTAAATGTTGGTGATGAAAATTTAAAAGATACAAATGACGAACGTATCATTCCAAATAAAGCTCAAGCTTTAAAAGATGCAGAACAAGGGATAGAAGAAAAAAGAATGAATAGCGTTGACCAATCTTCTATATTAAGTGGTATTGCAAAAGTATCAGATTCAATGTTTGATAGTGGAGATAATTTAATAAAACAATGTTTAGACTTCTTTGTTGATGTTGATTCGGATAAATTAGATAATTTATTAAAAGATGATAAGGAGTTTGCAAATGGCTAAAGTTACGGGATTAGTTACTAATAGTGGGGAAGATTTTGTTGATGAATTATCATCAAGTATTGTATATAAATATTCAAAGGGAGTTTTTGGACCTACCTTAAAAAAACTAAATGAAAGTGATGATTTAGTCGATAATGCTCTAGGTGGTGCAATTCAAACTCTACAATTTGGAATGATGAACATGGTTATTATTTCTGTTACAGAATATGCTATGACAAAGACTGCTTTTGTTTCTGGTGCTATCTTTGTATTTTTAAAAACTACAAACATAGCAAAAAGAGTTAAGGGAATTATGGTCGGTGCATTAGGAGCTATTCCTTTTGTAGGTCGTGGACTCGCTAAAGTTGCTGATAGTGTTGGCTCATTTGTAACAAAAGATAGGGAAGTTATATCCAATATGGCTATGAGTACATCTAATAATATGAGTACTGTTATATCTCAAGAGCGTCAAACTCAAGTTATGATTAAACAATCAAAATATAGAAAAATTGATTCTACTTTAGATAATGCAATATCAATTAGAGGTCAAGGTCGCCAAAAACAATTTGGATATTTTACACATAAAACTAAAACCGGTACTTGGTCAAAAACTACTTATAACAAAAAACTTTATGAAGATTGTACAGGACAAAAATTTGGTCAAAATGGTTTAGTTTGGAATTTAGATTTTATAGATAAATTAAATGGTTTTTCAGAGTTCGCAAAAACTGCTGAAGGTAAAATATTTTCACAAGCTAAAGCAACTGTTGACTTAATAAATGCTCAAGGTGGAAAAATTGTCTAAGCATTATCATGTAACTTTAACACAAGGGAGGGCAGATACTTTAACATTAGAATCAGATAGTAAAGGAGATATATTAACTCTTTTAAACTCTGTTTCTACTGCTAAAGTAAAAAATATTAAAAAAATTGTTTATTCAAAAGACTTACAAATTAATTACACAAATAGTATTTTTCAAAGTGTAGGTTTCTATAAACAAGTTAATATTTTTGTTACTGCAAAAGGTCAAGCTAAAACATTCCAATTAAGACATATTAAAAAAACTGTGACTAAGCAGCACTTAATAGATATGTTCAAAAAGTATGTTTTAGTAAATGGAAATAATATAGAAGATGTTTACTCAATAATCTTCTATAATAAATGAGGGCGTAGCCCGTTATAAGGTCAAATATATGTCAATGTTTCAACTCCAATATAAAAACAACTCTAAGACTCATACTCTTGATTTAGAACTAAACAATTATCAACATGCTAGAGATTTGTTTGATTCTTTGTTTGATGGTGAACTTTTTGAAATAAGAGAATTTGTACATCAAGATTCAACTAATGTAAAAGATGATTTAAATTATATTCATTCAAAAACAGTACAATTAAAATCATTTGATAATCAAATTAAATCTATAAGAATCCCAAAAATTAAAAAAAATGTGACTGATCTAGTTATGGAAAACCTAATTTTTTCTAAATTAAAGTTCAATGGTAAAAAGCCAAAATCATTAAAAATCACAACAAAATTTTAGTCATAAAACACCACTAGTCAAAAACTTTCTTTTTAAGCCCTTTGTTTAGGTCTTTGAGTGTTTTTTTTTGACTATTGATTTTAATTCCTCTGTTTTACTATATTTTCATTGTGTTTTTATTAAGCCAAAAAAAATAAAAACTTAAAATTTAAATTAAAAAGGAAAAATTATGGCAAAAAAATATCAAGTTACACAAAAGTTAGTACTTAATGGTAGACCAGTTAGTGCAAGTTTCTTATTCTTCGGTGAGCAAGATGAACTTACTGCATTTTGTGCTCAATTAGAAGGTGGCTATGAAGTTAAAGAAATTGTTGCGGCTCTTTCTGATATGACAAAAGCTGAAACTAATGTAGCAACTTCTAATCCTGTTGTTTCAATTACTTTAAGTGGTCCTAAAAACCAATTTGCAACTATTAGACCTTACAAAGGTGTATTGCATTTTAAAAATACTATCTCTGTAGATGATATTGCTAATAACTTAAGAAGTGTTAAACCTTTTGAATTATTACCAAGTGAAAAAGCTACAAGAGTAACTGTTAAAAGAAGTGAAACTTTTGCAGGTGGTGAATAAGTAACAAAGAGGTTAATCCCTCCTTGTTATTTTGCTATTTATAAAGTTTTAGATTTAAGATTTTATAAATAACATAAAAGGACTTACATGCCGTTATCTACTCGTGAACAAATACTAGAAAATGCAAAACTAACACTATTAACTTTATCTAATCGTTATTTAGCTTTCTCTAAAGATGAATCAAAAACCCACAATGATTTAAAAGATATTGATAAGGAATTATCTGATTTTGTACAAAGATTACAAGAAGTAGAAAATATTCAATCTACTATTAGTGAAGATGAATTAAGGTCAATTATTGATGAAAGTACATCTCTATCATCTGATTTAAATTCAAAAATATCAATTGTTAATAATATGATTACTATGTTTGAAAATGGAAGTTTTAAGGGTGATAATGGAGATAATGGTTCTTCATTTACATATGATGATTTTACATCTGAACAATTAGAATCATTAAAAGTAAAAGGTGATAAGGGTGAATCAATAATAGGTGATAATGGTTCTTCATTTACATATGATGATTTTACATCAGAACAGTTAGAATCACTAAAAGTAAAAGGTGATAAAGGTGAGGAAGGAACTTCTATAAAAGGTGATAAAGGTGATTCTTTTGAATACTCTGATTTTACAACTGAACAATTAGAATCATTAAAAGTTAAAGGTGATAAGGGTGAGGAAGGAACTTCAATAAAAGGTGATAAGGGAGATAGTGGAGATAATGGTTCTTCATTTACATATGATGATTTTACATCTGAACAATTAGAATCATTAAAAGTAAAAGGTGACAAAGGTAATAAAGGAGATTCATTAACTTTTGAAGATTTAACAGATTCTCAAAAAGTTCTTTTAGGTGGTTCTAAACCTATGTTAAATGAAGTCAAATTTGGTCTATTCGATATTAATAATCTTGATAATGGTTGGCTAGTATGTGACGGAACTAATGACACTCCTAATATGGCTGATAAAATGCCTATTGGTTTCTCAATTAATAAACCTTTAAATACAAGTGGCGGTTCTAATGAAACTGAGCCACATACTTTAAGTATTAGTGAAATGCCTTCTCATAAACATGATATTAGATTTGGAACGGGAGTTGACTATGGTTTAAGTGGTTTATATACTACTAAATATAATCAAGGTGCTACTCCTACTTCTTATCAAGGTGGAAATCAATCACATAAACATAATATAGATACTCCATATCATGTGTTTGTATTTATAATTTACAAAGGAATATAATGAAAAAAATAGTAATAATAAATGATAGTAATATTATAGGTATTGATAATGAATCTTTAAAATGTAACTTTATGATAAATGATAATATTCATTGTATACACTTTGATTTTAATTTAAATATTGGACACATTGAATATAAAAATTCTAAACCTAATTTAGAAATTACAATTTTTGAATATAGTGCATTAATTGAATTATACAATATAACTAAAATTAAAAATAATCCTCCTTTTTCTTACTCTATTTGGAATGAAGATTTAAAGAAATTTGAAGATGATGAAATTTTAAAAAAAGATTTAAAGATACAAGAGATTTATGCCAAACTTGACAAAATAGATTTAAAATCAATTAGAGCTATAAGAGAAAAAAATCAAGATTTAATTAATGAACATGAAAATGAAGCAATAATCTTAAGACAAGAATTGAGTTTATTAAATGCTTGAGTTTTTGACATTTGGCTTAGCTGAATTAACTACTTTCCTCTTTTCACACTTAAAGTGCAACATAGAGTAATGTAAGATGTAAGGCTGATTGATATACAATTTAAGCTCAATATCTTGCAGGATAAATGGAGCATTAAATGGAAAAGTATAAACAATTAACCTTAGGTTTAAGGTATCAAATATTTGCTTATAAAAACGAAAATTATACACAATCTAAAATTGCAGAGTTACTAGGTGTTAATAAATCAACCATATCAAGAGAGCTTAAAAGAAATAGTAACAATGATTACTACAGTCCTGAGGATGCTCATATAAGTGCTGTCTCTAGAGACAAGTTTAAAGATAGGTATCACAAGATAACAAAGAAGTTAAAACTAAAGATTGGCAAGTTATTAAAAGAAGGATTATCTCCTGAGCAATTAACAGGAAGACTAAAACTACATAAAATAGCTAATATATCTTATGAAACAGTATATAGGTATATTTATGCAAATCAAATAAGTGGTGGAAGATTATATAAATATTTAAGACATAAGAACAAAAAGTATGGAAATAGAAGTAGTCAATATAAAACAAGAGGTCAAATAAAGAATAGAGTTAATATAAGTCAACGAGCTAAAATAATTGAGACTAAAACTAGATTTGGAGACTTTGAAGTAGATACTATTATTGGGAAAGACCATAAAGGTGCAATTGTTACATTAGTAGATAGAAAGAGTAAGTTTACACTAATGAGGATAGTTGAATCAAAACAAGCTGGTGCAGTTACGCAAGCTATTATAGAGTTGTTATATCCAATAAGGAATTTAGTTCATACCATTACATCAGATAATGGCAAAGAGTTTTCTTATCATGAAGAAATAGCAAAAGAATTAAATATAAAGTTTTATTTTTGTGATCCTTATTCATCTTGGCAAAGAGGATTAAATGAACATACAAATGGATTGGTGAGAGAATATATTCCTAAAAAATCAAGCTTTGAGAATGTAAATAATACTCAAATACTTATAATACAAAACAGGTTAAATAATAGACCAAGAAAGATACTAAAATATTATACTCCGAATGAGATATTTTTGAAGGAAGTTTCAAGAAAGATGGTGGCATAATTTTGCCTATATTTGTTGCACTTTAGAGTTGAATTGGCGTTTATTTATACCTCTTATGATATTTACTTTTAAGTTTTATGCAAGAGTTGTTATTTTAGAAACTAAACTTTCTTTTTTTAAAGAGATAAAAGAATCAATTGATAATTTATATGATAAGTTTGATGATTTTAAAGATGAAATACACGCATTTCAACTTAAGAATAAAGATTAATAAAAATTATTATTAGGTTGATATTGGTTGCGGAAACAGGATTTGAACCTGTGACCTACGGGTTATGAGCCCGTCGAGCTACCGTGCTGCTCTATTCCGCGATATACTGCTTATATGGATGGGGTAGAAGGATTCGAACCTTCGAATGACGGCACCAAAAGCCGTTGCCTTACCGCTTGGCCATACCCCAAACTTTAAGCGGATAGAATGATAGTGTTTCTTTAATTAAAGTAAGATTAAATTATGCTATTTTTTATAAAAAATAGCATAAAAATTGAAATTAATCTTCTAGTTCTTTTAAAACAGCCTCAAAAAGTTTTTTATCTATTATTTTAAAGCCACTTATTACAGAATATGCTAATGATTCTAAAATCTCATCCTGGTCTTTTGCATTGTTTGGTTTTTTAATATTTTCTAAATTACAGTTATTATTAAAATTATGATAAACCTTTTCATCTGGTAAAAAGTCTAATCTATGAGTTAAATCATTTTTTAGTTTTCTTGTTTCATCCATGATTTTAAATTCATCAAAAGTAATAATATTTGATTCTTTTAATTCAAGCAATAACTTATGTTGTGTTTTACTTCTTGAAGAAGAAGGAATTAACGCCTCACTTATAAATTCATAATAACTCTCAACAGCAGAAATAATCATAAATATATTATTTCCCTCATCTTTTTGTAGTTTTGAAGTATTTTTTATAAAATCTTTAAAATACTGTATTTTTTTTAATGGTATAGTCATTTTTTTTCCTTATTCGTAATATGTAACAGCAGGTGGTGTGCTTAAAAATATTTTTTTAGTTGAGTGAGATATTGCATGCTTTAGTTTAGCACTTTGCATTGGGTGTCCAAATTGTAAGTAGGAAATAGCTCCTTCTTTCGATCTCTCTTTTTTATATGTAAAAACTATATTTTTCCCAAGTGAAGTACATTGATCAAAGATAGCTTTTGCATATTCTTGTATATCTGGGAATTCTTTCGTACTGATTTTCTCACCCCAAGAAAATAGTATAAACTTTCCATTAGGAACCATATTCACAGCATCTAAATACATTAAATCTCTATCAAAGGCAGTGTTTTGAGCTGAATTATATCTTTCTAAGTCATCATTGAATTTCACTAATAATGTTTGAGCATCAATATGTTCTTCATTAAGATTGAATAAATTTTTAATTTCAACTATCTTGCCCTTACAAGTATCATTTAATGCTTGTTTATAAACAGTTATATAGTTTTCACTCTTTAATTCAATCATTTCATTAAAATTATCAAAGTCTTGATCTAAAAGAAATTTATTTGAATCAAATCCAACTGGAGTTACTACTGGATTATATATGATTACTGTTCCAACTATATTTTTCTTTCTATCTTTTGCTGTTTTGATTTTTTGTTTTAATTCTTTTGGAGTTATTTCTTCTTCATCATCTCTATTAAAGTACATATAACTTGAAGTTACAAAAACTTCATCATATTTACTAATTAATTCGCCAAAATATTGCATTTTTTTCCTTTATATTACGAAATAATAGCTAAGATACATAGAATAATAGCTTATAAAATTTAATCAACATTTTTTTAGAAAAACAATGGTAAAATAATTTTTTAAATAGGATGAATATGATTAAAATACTTAAAAATTCTGAGCTTAAAAATTCTCTTCTTATTCTTCTTGGTTGCTTGTTTTTAGCCCTAGGAGTTGTTCAGTTCTTATTACCAAATAATATAATAACAGGTGGAACAGCTGGTTTATCATTACTTATTTACCATGTAAGTTCTTTTACAATTGGTTCTATTATGATAATAATCAATATTCCTTTATTACTTTTAGGCGGTAAATATTTAGGGCGCGCTTTTGCAATTAGAACTATAATTACTATTATCTTAAGTTCACTTTGTATTGATGTTTTTGCTGAAATACTGCAAATCAAAGCTTTTACCACAGACCCCATTTTAGCTGCAATTTTTGGTGGTGTTTTTATAGGTCTTGGTCTTGGTTTAATAATGCAAGCTAAGTCCTCAGCAGGTGGTTCAACAATAATTGCAAAAATAATTTCAACAAAAACAGAAATTAAAGCAGCAAGGGTAATTTTAATTATTGATGCAAGTATTATTCTTTCTAGTATTTTAATTTTTGATGATATTTCAAAGGCTTTATACTCAATTCTTAGTATTTATGTAACAGTAAAAGTTATTGATGTTTTATTAAGTGGAGCGCCTAGTAAAAAAGTTGTTCATTTAGTTACAAATAATGTTGAAGCAATTAGCAAAGAAATAAAAGAAAAACTAGGGCCTTATGGAACTATTATAAAAGGTATTGGATTAAATGATGAGAAAAAAAAGATCATTATGTTAGTTGTTGAATTAAATAAATTACAAGTTTTAAGAGAAATTATGAAAAATAATGATGAAGATGCTTTTTTAATTATTTCAGAAGCATCTGAGATGTTAGGAAGAGAATAATGAGATATGAAAAAATATCTTCTTTTATTGTTATGGATATTGTAAAAGAAGCACAAAAATATGAAAATGCAATACATTTTGAAATAGGGCAACCAGACCTTATGCCAAGTCCTAAGGTAAAAGAAGCCTTACATGAGGCAATAAATAATAATGCTTTTTCATATACAGAATCTTTGGGTTTAAAAAGTTTAAGAATTAAAATAAAAGAGCATTATAAAAAAACATATGATGTTAATATTAATGAAGATCAAATTTTACTAACTCCTGGTACCTCAGGAGCTTTTTTAGTAGCTTATACCTTATGTTTAAAACATAATCAAACTTTGGGCATGTCTGATCCTTCTTATCCTTGTTATAAGAATTTTGCTCATATGTTAGATATAAATCCAGCTTTTATGAAAATAAATAAAGAAACGAATTATGAACTAAGAGTTGAACATCTTAAAAATAAAGATTTAAATGCTTTACAAATCTCTTCTCCTGCTAATCCTACTGGTAATTTATATGAAAAAGATACCTTAGCTTCTTTAATAAAATACTGTAATGAAAATAAAATTGCTTTTATTTCAGATGAGTTATATCATGGTTTAACTTATGAACAAAATGCTCATACTGCTTTAGAGTTTTCTAATGATGTTTTTGTAATAAATGGTTTTTCAAAATATTATTGCATGCCAGGATTAAGACTTGGTTGGATTATTGTTCCTAAAAAACATATAAGAACTGCTGAAAAAATAGCACAAAATATTTTTATTTCTGCTCCTACTTTATCTCAATATGGAGCTTTAGAAGCTTTTGATTATGAGTACTTAGAAGATGTTAAAAATACTTTCAAGCAAAGAAGAGACTATTTATACAAAGAGTTAAATGAACTCTTTGAAGTTGATGCTAAACCTCAAGGTGCTTTTTACTTATGGGTTAATGTTTCAAAATATACAAATGATTCTTTTGCTTTTTCAAAACTTTTATTAAAAGAGATTCAAGTAGCAACAACACCAGGTGCTGATTTTGCCAATGTTGATGCAAATTTATATCTTCGTTTTGCTTATACAAGGGATATAAATCACTTAAAAGAGGGTATTAAAAGATTAAGAGCTTATTTATTAAAATGAAATTGACTTAAAGGTTTTTACTAGTTATAATTAAATATAGTTAGAATCAAGAATTTAAAAAAGGATTTTTATGAATGTTTTAATATATGAAGATAGTTTTTTTGCAAAAATGTTTCTACAAAATGACATTTTAATTAATAATATCAAAAACTTTTTACTAAAAAATCATAGAGTTTTAGGCTATTTTTAAAGTTTTTCCAAAAGCTCTTCTAAGTTTTCTAGTTTATTTATAAAATAACTGGCTTTTGAAAAATCATGGCTTTTTGTAAATTCATTATACACCATGATACAAGGTATTTTTGCATTAAAAGCTGATGTTAAACCTCTTTGGGAATCTTCTACAACTATACACTCATCTTTTAAAGCATTGAATTTTTCAACTCCAGCTAAATATGGATCAGCATAAGGTTTTGCTCTTTTATACTCTTCCACGCACAAAGAAAAATCCAT
>CBDCZH010000011.1:0-27214 GCA_965224485.1 Arcobacteraceae bacterium
TATCGACTTCTTAAACTCTTCATTAAATCTATTATACAAACTTGTATCATATTGAGCTAGTATTTTTTGGATAGTTCCAAACTCGTTGTTTGTAATTGTGATTCTCATTTTTTTCCTAGTTGTTTTGTGGAAGAAGATTATACAAAAACAAACTTAAATATACTTCAAAATGTTATAACAATTTGAAACAACTTGTATAATAAAAAAGCCTTAAAAAAATAAGGCTTTTTTTACTATTTTTTTTTAAAAATAAACTTTTTTTACAAAAAATATTATCTTATATATAAATTATTTTTTCTACTATTCGATCTTTTTCTTCTTCTTTATATTGATTTAAAGTATTTTCTTTTACAAATAAATCTCTTACGTTAATAGGACTTATATTTTTTGTATTAATGATGATTTTTTCTTCCTCATTAATAATATTTTCCTTATCACTTTCTCTTCTTTTCTGCTTTTCTAAGTCTTCTTCTCTTCTTTTTATCTCTTTTTTATCACTTAAACGTCTTTTATAAGATAGTTTAACCTGTTTTTCATTGATAAATTGATGATTAAAGAGTTCTTCTTTTAAAAGAATAAAAAAGCTTTTTAAATACTCTTCTTTAATTTCATCTTGGGCTGAAGTGTTTATTTTAAAGTTATGAAAGGATAAAAATATATTATAAGCTAATTTATTTATAATTTTTAAGTGTTTAATACTTTTTAAGATTTCACTAGAAGAAAAATTTTGCCATCTATTTAATATATTATCTTCATCTTTTTTATAAAATTGCTTTTTATTGAGTTTTTTTATAAGCTTATTTTTATTATAAAATTCAACTCTTCGTAAAATATTAATATAAAAAGCATTATATAAGGCATCTAAGGCATATAGATTATTATTTTGTTCTATTAGTACATTGGCTTCTTTTAGTGCATCTAATTCTAATGCTTCTAAGTTATATGTTTTTTCATCTAAGATAAACGTACTCATAATAATTCCTTTAAGTATAAATTATACTAACTTTAAGAAAAGGTAAACTTAAAATAATAATTTAATAAATTCTTTCTATCTAAAAAATAGAAAAAACTTATGTCAATAATATGTAAGGTATGAATATTTTTTTTTAAATACTTGTTTTTTTTGATATTTAAAACTAATAAAACTAATAAAAATAATAAATATAAAATATAATATAATATTTTATATATCTATATATTAGGACATAATATCTATTATTTATTTTAAATAATTATTAATTGTAAAAATAATAATGATTATACACTTGTAGATAATTATATTCCCTTCAATTTTGAGAAAAAAGCTTGTAATAATTAATTATTATGATATTATTTTTCTATAAGTATTATTGTTATTATAAGTTTTAATTTAAAATAATGGATAAATATGAATAAACTAAATATTAAAATAAAAACCTCAATAGTTTTACTTTTTACAACAATAATATTGTTTATTGTTGGAATAATGATGTTTTTTCAATACAAATCTAGTAATGAATTAGCTCTCTTAACTACACAAAAAGTATTTAATCAAATATCAGATACTGTTATACATAAAATAGAAAAATATGATAATGAAAGCAAGCAGTTTATTGATATTATAAAACATAGTAATAATGTTGATGAAGATGTTAAACTTAATATTAGACATATTGTTTTTCCTTCTATGCTAGAGTATATAAAAAACTCTAATTATGTTTATGCTACTTATATTGGTTATAGAAATGATACATTTTATGAAATAATTAATTTGAATTTATCTTCTGAAATCAAAAAGAAATTAAAAGTTTCTTCGTCTGCAAGATGGTTAATTATAAAACATCTTAAGAAAAATACTAAGATGATGAGATATGAAGAAATATTAGATGAAAACTTATTAAGTTTGTCTTTTAAAGAAAAAGAGACTTTTTATAAGAGTTCACAAAGACCATGGTATAAAAAAGCAAATAAATCAGAATCTTCAATAAAAACTAATCCTTACTTCTTTTCAACACTTAAACAATATGGTGTTACTTATGCAAGAGTTATTAATAAAACAAAAGGAACAGTATTAGGACTTGATATCTCTTTAGAAAGTTTTAATAAGTTATTAAAAGAGCAAAATCTTGTAGAAGGTAGTGCAGCTTTTATTTTTAAACAAAATGGAGAGGTCTTAGCTCAATTTGATGATATCTCTAATAAGTTTATTACAAATTTAAGTAATACTTATGCAAAGTCTTTTATAAATAATAAAAAAGTACTTGATGTAAATAAACAAGTACTTATAAATATAAAGGGAATTGAGTATTTAAAATATACTACTTTATTAAACTCCAATTTAGGTGGAAAGGATTATTTAACTATTCTTTCTCCTCACTCTACAATAATGAAACCTTATAAAGATAAAATTTATGAAGCCCTTGTAATAACTGCTTTAGTATTATTTTTATTTATTTTTCCTCTTGTATTTTATGCAATAGATTTAATAGTAAAACCAATTTTAGAATTAGAAAAAGAGAATTTAAAAATTTCTAAGGGAAATTTTAAAAATGTAAGAAAGGTACCATCTTTCATGATAGAAATAGCTAGTTTATCTACTTCTTTAGTAAATATGGCAGCTTCTATTGAAGATTTAACTACAAACCTTGAAGCAAAAATTAAAAAAAGAACAAAAGAAGTTGAAGAAAAAAATAAAAATATTGCAAATTTATTAAACAATGCAGGTCAGGGTTTCTTGTACTTTAATAGAGAAATGATAGTAGGAAATGAAGTTTCAAAAGAAACGGTACGTATATTTAATAAGAATATAGTAGGTGAAAATATTATACAAATTCTTTTTCCTAATGATAAAGAAGAAGAAGATCTTATAACATCAACCATGCTTTATATTTTAGATCAAGATGAATCTAAGCGTGACATTCTTATTAGCTTATTAAAAAAAGAATTTGAAATAAATAATTGTTTTATTGAATTTGAATATAAGGTATTAAATAATGATACTTTTATGTTAATACTAACTGATATTACACATAAGAAAGACTTAGACCAGCAAATAAAAGATGAGCAGCAAATTTTAAAGATGGTTGTTGAAGCTGTTAGTTCTATTGAACAATTTAAAGAAGTAAAAAGTGCTTATGAATCTATGATTTTAAATATAAATAATTTTAAGTCTTTAGATAAGTTATCAAGTTTAAGAATGGAAATTCATACATATAAAGGACTCTTTGCACAAAAAAAACATGCTGCATATTGTAAAAGAGTTACATAATTTTGAATCACAAATAGATATAAGTCTAAAAAAACAAAAAATCTCTTTAAAAATTGAAGAAATCACTACAGAAGAGATGCAAGAATGGCTTAATAAAGATATTGAAATTTTAACTTCTATTTTAGGAAGTGATTATTTTAATTCAGAAAATAGAATAACTATTAAAAAGAATAGAATTTCAATGATTGCGGAGAGTCTAATATCATTAAGAAAAGAAGTTAAAAATTATCTTAAAAAAGATATGTTTGATGAAAGAATTTTAATAAATTTTAAAAATTTGATATTAAATGTTAATAATTTAAAAAATAGAAATATATATGTTTATTTGAATCCATATATAAATTTAGTTGAAGATCTTTCATTGCAACTCGAAAAACCAGTGAATCCTCTTGTTTTACAAATAAAAGAGGATATTTATCTTGATGATTCATACAGTGGTTTTTTAAACTCTTTAGTACATATTTTTAGAAATAGTATTGATCATGGAATTGAAAGTATTGAAAAAAGAGAAGATTTAGGTAAAGAGTTATTTGCTACTATTCTTGTAGATATTTTTACTAAAGATAAAGAACTTATAATAAATATTAGTGATGAT
Source organism: Arcobacteraceae bacterium (assembly GCA_965224485.1). Lineage (GTDB taxonomy): Bacteria > Campylobacterota > Campylobacteria > Campylobacterales > Arcobacteraceae > NORP36. Next base: position 3,843 of record CBDCZH010000011.1, read on the forward strand.
GGAAAAGGAATAGATTTAAATACAATTAAAAATCTAGCAGTTCAAAAAAAGTTATATAAAAAAGAAGAATTAATAAAATTTACAGAACAAGAAATACTTTTTATTTTATTTGAAGATGCTTTTTCTACATCTATAAATATTACAGATATATCGGGTAGGGGAGTTGGATTGGCTTCTATTTTAAATGAATTAAATAAGTTATCTGGACGTTTATATATAAAAAACGAATTTGGTAAAGGTTTAAAATTTATTTTTACTTTACCTTTACATACATAAAAGGAAAATAATGGCAAAAATTATGATAGTTGATGATGCAAAAATAATGAGAATTAATTTAGCAAAAATTCTCATTGACTTAGGACATGAAGTAGTAGCCCAAGCTGCAAGTGGATTTGAAGCAATTGAGTTATATAAAAAATATAATCCTGAATTAGTAACTATGGATATTACAATGCCTGCTGAAAATGGAATTAAAGATGGAATAGAAGCAGTAAAACAGATTCAATCTATTAATAAGGAATCAAAAATTATTATGATCACTTCTCATGGAGAAGAAGAAAAAGTTATAAGAGCTATAAGAGCAGGGGCTAAAAATTATATGCTTAAACCAATATCTATAAAAAAAGTAAAAGATGTTTTAGCTAAAGTTTTAAATAAAGTGTAGGGAAAAATTCTATATGAAAAATACTGAAATACTAGAAAAACTAGCAAAAAGAACAAGTGAATATTTAAGTAATGAACTATCTTTAGCTGTAGGTCTCACTTATAATATAGTTGAAGTTGATAAAATAAATTATTTGGATATTACAACATTAATATCTTTAAGTAATGATATGTCTGGTTCTATTGGAATGAGTGTAAGTAATGAACTTGCCTGTGAGATGGTTAAAAACTTTTTAAGTCCTGATTTAGAAGAAGAAGAACTTAAAGAATTCTCAAGAGAAAATGTTGCAGAAACACTAAATATAACCTTAGGTAATATTTTAAAAGAATTAACTGTGATAAAAGAAGGTGGAACAGTCGAAATATCTACTCCTTATACAATGCACAATAGTGTAGTTATTACAAAAAAAGATAATGGATGTATGTATTTATGTAAATTAAAAGTAAATGGTGAAATAATAATATTAAGTTATTTTTTATAAATAAAAAAATATAAGGAAAATCAAATGGCAAATGTATTAGTTGTAGATGATGCAAAAATAATGAGAGCATATATAAAAAAAATGCTAGTAGACTTAGGGCATGTAGTATTATCAGAAGCAGCAAGTGGTTTTGAAGCCATTAGGCAATATGAATTAATAAAACCAGACTTTGTTACTATGGATATTACTATGCCTCCACAAGGTGGCGTAGAAGATGGAATAGAAGCAGTAGTAAGAATTATGAAAATAGATCCAAAGGCTAAAATAATAATGGTTACTTCTCATGGAGAACAAAATAAAGTTGTAAAAGCTATACAAGCTGGTGCTTGTAATTATGTACTAAAACCTTTAAAAGCAGAAAAACTAAAAGAAGTAATCACTAAAGTTCTTTCTTAAATTTATTAGTAAAAAAAAGAGGAAGTGAAAACACTTTCTCTCTTTTTCCTAATTAATTTATACTCGATTTATATTAAACCTAATTTATTAAATAATAAAATTGCTATTGCAATAGGTACTATATATTTAACTAAAATATACCAAATATTAAAAACTAATAAAGATGTATGTTTTGTAAACTTTTCTTGAATCATTTCTTTATCTACAAAATGTCCTACAAAGATACAAGTTAAAATTGCAGCTAGTGGCATCATTATAGAAGAGGTTATAAAGTCCATCCAATCAAAGGCATTTTTACCATTAAAAGTTAAACTACTTCCCCAAGCATCAGACATAGATAATAAAGCAATAATACCAAGAATGTAAAAAATAGCTCCACACATTATTGTTGCATTTTTTCTAGTCATATTAAATCTTTCAATAAAAAACATTAAAGAAGGTTCAATCATGGAAACAGCAGAGGTAATACCAGCAAAAACTAAAGCTACAAAAAATGAAATAGCAATAACTTGACCTAATACTCCCCAATCTGAGAAAATTACAGGAAGTGAAATAAATACAAGACCAGGTCCTGCTGCACTAGGTGCTCCTGCTTCAAAAAGAAAAGTAAATATAATCAAACCAGCAATTAAAGCTATTACGGTATCTACAAAAGCTACATAAAGAGATGATTTTACAAAGTTAGCATCTTTTGGTAATGATGCTGAATATGTTAAAATTGTTCCTACTCCAATAGATAGAGTAAAAAATGCTTGTCCTAGCGCGGCTAAGAGTGCATCTTCATTTATTTTACTAAAATCAGGTACGAACATAAATGATACTGCTTTAGAAAAAGAGTCTAAAGAAATAGCATAAAAAAGAAGTCCCAATAAGATTAGAGCTAAAAGAGGCATTAGAATTAAGTTTATTTTCTCAATTCCATCTTTTATTCCTTTTAAAACTATAAATATCACTGTTGCTGAAATAATTGTAAAATAAAATATTTGCGTTGGAACATCTTTTGTTAAAGCCCCAAATTCAGCACCTGCAATAGATGCTTCTTTTGGAAGGGCTGAAAATGATGTAACAACATAATTTAAAATCCAACCTAATACTACTGAATAAAATGATAAAATTATAAGTCCTGCAAAAATCATAAATGAGGCAAATTTCCATTTTGGGTTTTTACTTTTTGATGTTTTTACAAAAGCAGTAGCAACATTAGCCTCAGCATTTTGTCCAATAAATGATTCAGCTATAAATACTGATAAACCAATAAATAAAATACAAGCAAGGTAAACTATAACAAAAGCTCCTCCTCCAAACTCTCCTGTAATATATGGAAATTTCCATATATTTCCTAGTCCAACAGCAGAGCCAGCAGCCGCCAATATAAAACCTATTCTTGAAAACTTATTCAATAAAACTCCTTTTTTTCTTTCGTAATTATTTTATCTTCTTAGTATGAGTTTGATGTGACTTTATCAAGAGTATATTTTAAATCTTCATCTAAATCCATATTTGATTTCATCCAGTTTAAATAACCAGCATCACTACTTGCAACACTTTCAATATCTTGCCCCTTATATTTACCAAATTTAAAAGTTTTTATAAATACTGGTGTTTTTGTAAGTTCTGCTAGTTTTTCCATTGGATTATAATCTGGATAAATTTCTCTACAACGAGATACTAGTTTTGATAAAAATAACTTCATTACTAAAACATCACCAAGTGCATCATGTGCTTTAATAGTTATATTATGTTTACCAGCCTCACTTAGTTCATCTTTATATAGTTCTAGTGAATATCGTAAATATTGTAATCTATGATAAGGTGAATCTGGATATAAGTGTTTTGCACATCTTAGAGTATCAATTAATTGTAAGTTATTTTCAAAGCCCTCTTTTTTAATCATTCCTAAATCAAAGCTAATATTATGTGCTATTAAATAGTTTTCTTGTTTATTTAGTTCAAGTAATCTATTATAAAACTTTGTTTGTGTAGCTTTTACTTTATTCTCTAACATAGAAGGTACAATATTATGAACTTCCATTGCTTCAATTTTCATCTCCACATCACAAGAACATAATTCATCATAAATCTCAATACTAGCTTTTGAATCAACAATCATAGCTCCAAATTGAATAATTCTGTCTTCTTCTTGATTCCCTGTTGTTTCTGTATCAAATAATATATATTTTGCCATGATTTTTTCCTTTTTTTATCTTCTTAAATTTAGTTTTTTAACGCTTGTTTTACTTCTTTATAAATAATATTTAAAGTATTAACATTCCATCGCCATAAGAGAAAAATCTATATTTTTCTTTTACTGCTAATTCATATAACTCTAATGTTTTTTCAAGTCCAACAAAAGAAGCTATTAACATTATTAATGTTGATTTTGGTAAATGAAAGTTTGTAAGTAAATGGTCTACTTTTATAGGAGTATTAGACGTATTTAAAAATAAGTCACATTCACCTTGAATTTTATTTGTTCTTGCATAATACTCAATAGTTCTTGTTACTGTTGTTCCAACTGCTAAAATTTTCTTAGAAGTATCTATTGCTTTTTTTGCTTTTATTCCTATTTCAAAATATTCACTATGCATAGGGTGGTCTAAGATATCATCTTTTTCTACTGGTTTAAATGTTCCAGCGCCTACATGAAGGGTTAAAAAGTTTGTTTCATAAGTTTTTTGTAAGTCTTGCAATAATTCTTTAGTAAAATGTAGTGATGCCGTAGGTGCTGCTACTGCTCCAAAGTTTTTAGCAAAAAGTGTTTGATAATTTATTTCATCTTCTTTATTATCTTCTCTATTCATATAATGAGGTAAAGGAAGGTGTCCAATTTTATTTAAAATTTCTACTAAGCTTGAAAAGTCTAGTTTTTTATCATTTTGAAAAAAGTTAACTATTCTACTTCCATCTTCTTCTAATCTTAGAACATCAACTGTGATATTTGAATCAAAGTATATTTTTGTTCCTATATTTACTTTACCTTTTATCATAACAACAAATTCATCCATATACAAAGCTTTGTTAAATAGAAGTTCTACTTTTCCACCTGTATCTTTTTTACCAAAAATTCTTGCTTTTATAACTTTTGTATCATTTAAAAAGATTGAAATGTCTTTTGGTAAAAACTCTAAGAGATGTTTATATGTACTATGAGTAATAGTATTAGTTTTCCTATTATAAACAAGAAGTTTTGCACTATCTGCTGGAAAGATGGGTTTAGAAGCTATGAGCTCTTTTGGTAAAGTATACTCATAACTTTGTGTTTTTAAAGGATCTATTTTATTCGTCCTCATCATCTAGTGGTGTTGCTGGATTAAATACTTTTGCAATATAAATTGAAACACCATATAAAAAGATTAAAGGTCCTGCCATTAAAAACTGTGTTAAAACATCAGGTGGTGTTAATAATGCTGAAAATACAAAAATTAAAACTACTGCATATTTAAAGAAGTCTTTTAACATTTGATCATCAACTAAACCAATTTTAGCTAGAAAAAAAGTAATAACTGGTAATTCAAAAGCAATACCAAAACCAAATAATAGTTTTGTAAAAAATCCTACATATTTTCCAATACTAGGAAGAACTGTTACAACTGCTGAACCAAAGTTAATCAAAAAATCAAAACCAAAAGGAACAACAACATAGTACGCAAATGAAGAGCCAACTAAGAACATTAAGGTTGCAAAAAATACAAAAGGAATTACTAACATCTTTTCATGGTCATATAAACCAGGAGACATAAATAACCAAAATTGCCAGAAAATTATTGGCATAGAAACAATAAACGCAGAAAAGAATGATACTTTAAGTGCTGTAAAAAATGTTTCTTGTATCTCAATTGCAATCATTTGTGTTCCAGGAGGTAAAACAGCCTCAACTGGAATCATCATCCATTTTAAAATTGGTTCATAAAAATAAAAGCAAGTAAAAAATGCAACAATTAAAGCAAGAACTGAAATTACTAATCTTTTCCTTAAATCAGCAATATGTGGTTTTAAGTCTTCTAACATTATTTATCCTGCTCTTCTTGTTTTACTTTAAACTTATCAGTACTTGAAGTGTTTTTCTTCTCTTTTTTTGAAGAAACTTTTTTCTCTTTTTTAATTTCTTTATCTTCAATACTAACTTTTTTCTCTTTTATTTTTTTTGTATCATCACCTAACATATCATCTTTTAATATGTCATTCATTCCTAAATTTATATCAGGAATACTAACTGATGATTTAGCATCTTCTATTTGTGCTTTAAACTTATTTGCTTCTGCTTTCATTTCACTTATATTTAATTCATTATCTAAAGAAGATTTAGCATCTTCTACTCCTGATTTAAACTTTTTTAAAAATTTAGCTATATCAACCATTGCACTAGGTAACTTCTCAGGTCCTAAAGCAATAACAGCAATAATTGCCACTAAAAGTATTTCAAAAAATCCCATTCCGAACATATATTTTCCTATTTATAGATTGTAAGAGTAGGATTTTACCTAATTTTTGATAAAATCTTCTTATTATTTTTAAGGATGTTCAATGAAGTTAATAATTTTGTTTATTGTAGGTTTTATTTTGTATATTATTTCTAAATCTTATAGAACACAAAAATTCGAAAATATAAAATTAAATATAAAAGAAAACTTTCAAGGTGATCTCTTAAATCATGAGGCTGGTATATTAATAGCTCTTATGTCAAAAGTAGCTAAAGCTGATGGAAAAGTCTGTGAACTTGAGGCTGAACTGCTAAAACATACCTTTTCTGATATCTCAGCACATTTTGAAAATGCGAGTGAAATAAGAGAAGAGTTGAAAAATATTTATAAAAAAGAAAAAGATAGTTTTGATAATACTGTTGAATTAGCTACAAGGTTATATAAACTAACAAGAGGCAATTATGCTAAAAGAGTAAAAATATTAGAATATCTTTTAAATCTTGCTTTTGCTGATAAAAACTTTTCTGATGCTGAGAAATTAATTACAGAAGATATATCAAATGCCCTAGAAATTAAAAAAGAAGATTTTGACCATATTGTTAATTCTTTTAAAAACTTTTATGCTTCACAAGCTTCTAATAGTGAGACTTCTTTAGAAGATGCATATAAAGTACTAGAATCAACAAAAGATGATGATGCTATAAGTTTAAAGAAAAACTATAGAAAACTTGTAAAAAAACATCATCCTGATATTATTTCGGGACAAGGAGCTAGTACTTCTATTATAGAAGCAGCTACTAGAAAACTTCAAAGAATAAATGAAGCATATGAAATAATTAAAAAGAGTAAAAATATCTAAGTGAAGGAAGTATCTATGGCTAAAAAGTTTCATCATAGTTTTGAAGTTTGTAATTGTCATAAAGTTACTCTAGGAGAGCTTCTCTTTGTTGTAAAAGAGAAAAAAGCAAGTACTTTAGAAGACTTAGCTTTTCATACAGATGCTGGGACTTCTTGCAAGTGTTGTATCTCCCAAGAAGAAGATAGAGGTGAAGAAAAAATGGAACTATATTTAGAAGAAATCTTAAATAAATTTAATAAAAAGTAGTTATTATATAATGAATAAAGAAAAAATTACACTAATAAAAGATATAAAAGAGTTAATAGTAAGTGATAAAAATGATTCAATTGAGATAAATCCAAGTTTATTGGAATATTTCACTCAAGAAGAGTTAGAAGAAATTAGAGATTCTTTAGTTTTAAGAAAAAATAATTTTAGAAAAAATAATGCAGATTATTTAGAAGAAATTTATAATAAAACTAAAAAAGATAATTAAAAGGAAAAAAATGAATTTTGCTGATATTAAAAATCAAATGATTAAATTTTTAAAAGAAGAACTTTCAAAAAGCACTTTAAAAAATGTAACACTTGGTTTATCTGGTGGTTTAGACTCTGCAATAGTTGCTCTTTTATGTAAAGAAGCTTTTGGAAATAACTTAAAATGTGTTTTAATGCCTACTCAATTCTCAAGTGATAATTCAGTTGATGATGCAATTTGTTTATGTGATACATTTGACATATCTTATGAAATAGTTGAAATTTCTCCAATGTTAAGAGCATATATAAATAATATGGATGAAGATAAATTAAGAATAGGGAACTATTCAGCAAGATTAAGAATGTCTGTTTTATATGATATCTCTGCACGTGATAAATCTTTAGTAATTGGTACATCTAATAAAAGTGAAATATTATTAGGTTATGGTACAATATTTGGAGATATTGCTTGTGCACTTAACCCTATTGGGGAAATGTATAAAAGTGATGAATATGAGTTTGGTAAATTTCTAGGAGTTATTCCAGAAATTTTAGCCAAAAAACCAAGTGCTGATTTATGGGAAGGTCAAAGTGATGAAGATGAACTTGGTTATACGTATAAACAAATGGATGATGTTTTTAAACTATTTGTAGATAAAAATAAAAGCAAAGAAGAACTTGTAAAAGAGGGATTTGATGCAAGTTTGATAGATATGTTAGCTAGTAGAATAAAAGCAAATGCTTTTAAAGGAAAGTTACCAACAATTGCCCAAATTAAATGGAGTTAAATATGAAAGAAATAGCATTTTATAAACCAACTATAGGTGAAGAAGAATTAATTCAACTTAAAGATGTTTTAGAATCAAATTCAAAAGATTCAAAAATTAGTGAGTTTGAAGAAAATATGTCTAATTTTATTGGCTCTAAGTACGCAATAGCTACTTCAAATGGAACAGCAGCCTTACATTTAGCCCTAAGTGCTATTAAGCTTAAAAGAGGTGATAAGATTTTAATGTCTGTTAACTCTTTTGTAAATGTTCCTGAAGTTGTACGTCATTTTGATGCAGAGCCTATTTTTATTGATATTGATATGAATGATATGAATATGGATTTAAATAAGTTTGAAAAAGCTTTAGAAGAAAATAAATCAAAAAAACTAAGAGGAGCTATTGTTACTTTTGTAGCTGGACAAACTCCTGATTTAGATAGATTATATGAAATCTGTAAAAAATATGGAATTATTTTAATAGAAGATGCCACATCAGCTTTAGGTGTTACATATAATAATGAAACTGTTGGATCACTAAAAGCTGATATGACAATTTTTTCAACTAATCCATCTAATGGAAGAACTGATTTAAGTAATAGTGGTGTGATTATTACAAATAATGAAGAAATTGCAACAAGAGCAAAACTTTTAAGAAATCATGCAGTTACTACGACATATGATGATTATGGTAATTTAGATTATATTTATGATGTAGTTGATATTGGTTATAAGTATGATATGAGTGAGCTTGATGCCGCTTTTTCTTTATCTCAATTAAATAAAACTAATAAATTTATTAAAAGAAGAAAAGAGATTGCTGCTATTTATAATAAAAGATTAGCAGGGGTAAAACATATTGCAACATCTGCGCATAAAGATGAGCATATTTTTACTCAGTATATTATAAAAATATCAAGAAACAGAGATGCTTTTGCAAGAGCATTAAAAGAAAAAGGTGTTTTAACGGGACTTAATTATATTCCTTTACATCTTTTATCATATTATAAAACAAAATATTCTATTAAAATTACAACATATGGAACAGCTTTAACATCATATCAACAAATTTTATCTCTTCCTATGTATCCAAGTCTAAGTGATGAAGAAGTGAATTATGTATGTGATAAGATAATTGAAATAGCTTCTGAATGGATTTAATTGAATAAAGCTTTTGTTTCTTGGGTAGAAGATTATCTTTTCTACCCAAATTTTTTTCAAAAACTACTCTCTATCTTATTGTTACCCCTAAGTTTTGTATATCTTTTAATAATTACAGTAAAAAAAATAATTGCCACAAAAATCAATTTTAATATTCCTATTATTTCAATTGGTAATTTAATTGTAGGAGGAAGTGGAAAAACTCCTCTTGTTATCAAATTAGCTAAAAATAAAAAAGATGTAGCTGTTATATTAAGAGGTTATGGACGAGCTTCAAAAGGTTTGTTTGTTATTTCCAATAATGGTAATATATTAGAAGATGTTAAAACAAGTGGTGATGAAGCTATGTTATTAGCTAAGTCTTTAAGTAAAGCTACTGTTATAGTAAGTGAAGATAGGAAAAAAGCTATTTTAAAAGCTAAAGAATTAGGTGCTAAACTTATTTTTTTAGATGATGGTTTCTCTAAGTATGACATTATAAAATTTGACATTTTATTAAAACCAAAATATGAACCAACAAATAATTTTTGCTTACCAAGTGGTGGCTATAGAGAACTTAAGCTAATGTATTCTAAGGCTGATTTAGTTTTAAAAGAAGGAATCGATTTTAAAAGAATTGTTACATATAAAAAAGGCAATCAAACAGTTTCAACTCTTCCTTTAAAACTTGTACTTTTAACTGCAATTTCAAAACCTAAGCGTTTATTAGAATTTTTACCAAAAAATATTATTCTTGAAGCTTACGAGGATCATCATATTTTTACTAAAGATGAAATAAATAACTTAGTTTTGAAATATGTTGGTTATTCATTTATAAGTACGCAAAAAGATTTTGTAAAATTATTAGAGTTTAACCTTACTAACTTATATTTGATGAGCTTAGAGCTTGAAATTGAAAAAAATATTGATATTATTGATGAATATATTCGCAATAATTCTAAGTTGGAAAAAATAGTAAATATTAAAAATATTAGTACAAATCTGCAAAAATAGTGATATACTTCCTCAAAGGTAAATAATGAATAAAACGTATAAGTTACTAGAAAAAAAAAGAACAAAAGACAGAGTTGTTGATGCCATTAAATATGATATAAGAAAATATATTAAAAGAGAAAAAAACAAACCTTTAAGTGAAGGTGTAGATTTTTGGAAAATGGAATGTAAAATCTCTAAAGATAGTGATTCTTTAGCTTTTGTTGAGTATACAAATATTATAAAAACAATTGATATTTTAGTAAAAGAAGAAGCCCTTGCTATAAATGTAGAAATACTTAGCACTAAAGGTATTACAAAAGTAAAAGAGATAAAAACTGAAGAACTTGTAGAAGAAAATGAAGATTCTGAAATTATAGAAGAAGAGTTAGAAAATAAAGAAGAAGAGCAAGAAGAAGAGAAGTAAAACTTCTCTTCTTTTTATTTTATAATATGTCCTACGAATTTAGACATATTGTCTAAAATCTTACCACCTCTTCTAAACCCTAAAGCACAAGCTTCATAAGCATAGAATACACCAGCTTGGTAATATCGTCCTTCTTCATCTTGAGGAAATTCATAATATTCTTGATAAATATTTTTATACTTTTCATAATCCCCCTCAGTTTTAACATCTAAAGAATTATCTTCATTTATAATTGCAATATTAGCACCTTCTCTACCAAAACATTTTTTCTCAACTTGTTTTGTATTTTCTAAAGGTTCAAAAGATGTTTCAAGTAATAAAGGATGATTTGGATATAAATCCCATAAAATCTTTAAAAATCCTTTTGATTGAAACATAAGTGTATATGCAGGATTGAATACAATTGATTTTTTCTTAGCAACTATATCATTTAAAAGTAGGGCTAGTTCATTTTCATCAATTGCAATATCTTCCCAAGGAATAAGTTTAAAGAAAAATTCAAAACTATCTTCGCCTTTAAAAATACCATCATCGCTAAAATTAACATCATCTATATATTCAAAATCCGTATTATAACCAGCTTCACTAGCAATATGCTGTAAGAGTTTTGTAGTGTTTTCATCTTCTATACTACCTTTAACTGAAGAAAATAATATTTTCCAGCCTAACTCTTTATAATACTCATCAAAATTCGTTAAATCAGAATCAAGAGTTATAAATCTTTTAAAGTTATCTTTAATTGCTTCATATAAATTATTAAACTGAGATGCTTCATCTAAACCATTTTTCTTTAATATTGCCCATTGTATTATGGCTGTCTCAAATAAAGAAGTTGGAGTATCTGCATTAAATTCAATTAGTTTTATAGGCTTTCCATCAATTCCACCTGCTAAATCAAATCTTGAGTATAAATGCCAGTGAACATCATCTTCCCATGAGTTTTTTATTAATTCAACTAAATTAAAAGGTATATTAATTTCGTGAAATAAATTATTATCAATTACATGCTGTCCTGCTTCACAAAACATATCATATAAGTCATTTGCAGCTTTATAATATGCATTTGCTTCATCTTCACTAACTTGTACTACTTCATTGCTTATATAAGAAGTATCATCTTCATCAGTATGCCAAAAAAATCCAATTGATTCTAAGTATTCATTACTTAAAGGTTCTAGTTTTTGAAGTTTCATTTATCCTCCAAAAAAAGATCTACTTCTAGATCCAGAACTTCTAGAACCAAAAAAACCTGAACTTTTTCTTTTTGCACTTGTTCTTGATGCAGATGCTTTTGCTTTTGAAAAAGAATTTTTACTTCTACTATATGTTTGAGGAGATTTATAAGCAGCTGATCTTTGATTTTTATAATTTTGATTATTAAAAAGTTTTCCACCAATCCATGAACCAATCATAGCTCCTGCAATAGATGACATTAAAATACCACCTAAACCTGGACCTTGATTTGAAACTTGAGCTTGCTGTGGATTTGTTAAAGAAGAAGTTCCATTTTCAATTTTTACATTTTCTTGTTTTACTAAAGTATTAATCTCTTCTTGGCTTAGAATTCTTTCACTTCCATCTGGTTTTCTTACAACTATTGTTGTTTTTTTACTTGGAAATTCATCTACAATTGTATAAGAGCCGTTTGAAAGTTGCTCAATTATTACAAAAGCTCCTTGTTTTTGGCTTGCTTGTGCAAAAGCAGAACTATTTTGAAAGTCATTATTTGAATTCTTATCTTCACAACCTGTTAGTCCTGAGATTAGTAAGGCCCCAAGACCTCCAACAACTGCATAATTAGATATTTTCTTAATATGTTTCATTTATCTTCCTCTTATGATTTTAAAGCTTTTCTCATACTCTCAATAAGCTCAGAACTTGCTTTTTCTTTTGTAAATAGTTCAAATGCTAAGACACCTTGATATAAAAGCATATCTTCTCCATCTTTTGTTTTTAACCCTTCAATTTTTGCTAATTTTAAAAATGGAGTTTCTTTTCCATAAATACAGTCAAAAGCATTTGTAGAGTTTAAAAATATATTTTCTAATCTGGTTTTATTACAAGGATATAAATCATCTTTAAGCCCAGCACTAGTAGAGTTTACAACTAAATCAAAGTTATCCATTCTAAAACTATCCCAGGTATAAGTAATCATTCCTTGTTTTTTAAAAAATTCAAGTTTATCTTTACTTCTGTTTAAAATATAAACTTCTTTATTCTCATGCTTTAAAGCAATAGCTATAGCTCGAGCTGTTCCTCCAGCACCTATAATTAAAACTTTTTCTAAATCACCAAAATATTTTATGGCTTTTAAAAATCCTGGAGCATCTGTATTATATGCAAGAATTTTTTTATTCTCTTTTACATAAGTATTAACAGCACCTATTTCTTTTGCAATTCCTATAACTTCATCTGCTTGTTTATAAGCTTCTTCTTTATGGGGAACTGTAATATTAGCACCTTTAAAATTATTTGCTAAAAAAACAGATTTTAATTTTTTACCATCTTTTAAATGATTGATTTCATAATTTGCATCTAGAGCTATTTTTTTAAATCCAGCATTATGCATTTGAGGAGATTTTGAGTGCTCAACTGGGTCTCCAAAAATTGCAAATTTTAAGCTAGTGTTTTCTGGCATCTATTTCCTTTTGTATATTCAAAATATTTATAATAAGATTGCGATTTTATCAAAATTATTCTAAGATAGAATTAAATTAATTAAAGTAAAATCTAACAAATGGTAAAAAGAGAAAATATAATGATAAAAGTAAACACATTCTTTACAAAAATAGAAGATGGGAATCTTGCCTTTCATGTGGGTGATGATGAAAAAGATGTTATGAGAAACCATAAAAATTTAAGTATAAAATATAATTACAATATAAAAAATTTAAGACATATGAATCAAATTCATAGTAATAATATTGAAATTATTACAAAAAAAAGTGATACTTTAATTTCTTCTTGTGATGCTTTGATTACAAAAGAGGTAAATATTGCTTTAATGGTCATGGTTGCTGATTGTATTCCTATTTTAATGTATGATGAAAAAAAAGGTGTTATTGCAGCTATTCATGCAGGACGAAATTCAACTTTCTTAAAAATTACGCAACTTAGTGCTTTAAAAATGATAAATGAATTCTCTTGTAATAAAAATGATATAAAAGTAATCTTAGGACCTAGTATTCAAAAATGCTGTTATGAAGTAGATTCTGTCTTAAGAGATATAGTAAAAAATAGTTTTGGCGAAGAATTTATATATAAAAAAAATATAGACTTACAGGCTATAAATATAAAAGTACTTAAAAATATTGGTATTAATAATATTGAAGTGTCTAAAATCTGTACAAAATGCAATTCTGAAGAGTACTTTTCTTATAGAAGTAATAATAATTGTGGTAGGTTTGCTGGAATAATAGAAATAAAAGCTAAATAATCATTAGAATTGATGTATAAATAATGTACAAATAGTGTAAGTTTTATGTTAATCTAATACTTAAAATAATATAAAATGAATAGTTTTATTAAGATTAGTTTAAATTAAGTTCCTTTTTGTTACAATTCGAAACTTAAATTACAAAGGTGGACTATGATTATGAATAAAACTGTTACTAAAGAGGAATCATTAGATTATCATGAATTTCCAATTCCTGGTAAAATTGCACTTGATACAACTACTTCTTTAGAAACTCAAAGAGATTTATCTTTAGCCTATACTCCAGGTGTTGCTTATCCATGTTTAGAAATAGAAGCTAATCCTGAGAATGCTTATAAATATACTGCAAAAAGAAACTTAGTTGCAGTAATCTCAAATGGTACAGCCGTTCTTGGACTTGGAAATATTGGAGCTTTAGCTTCAAAACCAGTAATGGAAGGTAAGTCAGTTTTATTTAAAAAGTTTGCAGCTATTGATTCGTTTGATATTGAAATAGATGAAGAAGGTGCTGAAAAGTTCATACAAGTTTGTAAGGCAATTTCTCCAACATTTGGAGGAATAAATCTTGAAGATATTAAATCACCTGAGTGTTTTGAAATTGAGAGAAGATTAATTGATGAATTAGATATTCCTGTTATGCATGATGATCAACATGGTACTGCTATTATTACAACAGCTGGACTTATTAATGCTTGTGATTTAGTTGGTAAAAAACTAGAAGACTTAAAAGTTGTAGTTGTAGGTGCTGGGGCTGCTGCTATTTCTTGTTCAAGAATGTATAGAACAATGGGTGTTAAGAATATTATTATGTGTGATTCAAAAGGTGTTATTCATGATTCTCGTACAGACTTAAATAAATTCAAAAAAGAATTTTCTATAAAAGAAGAGATGAGTAAAATGGATGCTTTTAGAGGTGCTGATGTTGTTCTTGGTCTTTCAAGACCTGGAACATTTACTCAAGAACATATTTCTGTTATGGCTGATGAACCAATTGTATTTGCTCTATCAAATCCAACACCAGAACTTTTTCCTGAAGAAATTTTAGAAATCAGAGATAAGGCAATAGTTGGAACCGGAAGAAGTGATTTTAATAATCAAGTAAATAATGTAATTGGGTTTCCATTTATTTTTAGAGGTGCCTTAGATGTACAAGCTAAAAAAATTAATATGGCTATGAAAAAAGCTGCAGCTTATGCTATTGCTGATCTTGCTAAAAAACCAGTTCCTCAAAATATAAAAGATATTTTTGGAGATCATATTGTTTATTCTAAAGAGTATATTATTCCAAAAGCTTTTGATAAAAGACTTATAGTAGAAGTATCAAGTGCAGTTGCAAAAGCAGCTGTTGACTCAGGTGTTTCTAGAATTAAGAATTTTAACTTAGAAGAGTATAAAGAAAAACTTTCAAAAATGATATAAAACTATTTAAAGAACTTAATGGTATTATTTTGAAATAATTTTGAAATAATACCATTTTATAGGAAGAAAATGAAAGAATATATACTTCTAATTGATACTACAGATGCAAAAGGACTTGTTTATAATATATCCAAGGTTTTATTTGCAAATAATCTAAATATAGAACAAAATACAGAGTTTGTTGATAAAGAGAGTCAAAAGTTTTTTATGAGAACTGTTTTATCTGGAAAAATAAATGAAAGCTTACTTTTAAAAGAGTTAAGCGAACTTTTACCTCCTGAGTCACAAATAAAACTACGAGTTAAATCAAAGAAAGACATTGTAATACTAGCAACAAAAGAATCCCATGTTTTAGGTGATTTACTAATTAAATATATTGATGGTGAGCTTAATGCAAATATAAAAGCAGTTATTGCAAATCATGAATATTTACGACCTTTAGTTGAAAAATTTGATATTCCTTTTGTTTGTATTAGTGCCCAAGATATGCAAAGAGACAGACACGAAGAGTTAATAAGTAAAGAAATAAAAGAATATAACCCTGAAATTATTGTTCTTGCAAAATACATGAGAATATTAACCTCAAACTTTGTAAAAACTTTTGAAAAAAAGATTTTAAATATACATCATAGCTTTTTACCAGCTTTTATAGGTGCAAACCCTTATAAACAAGCACATCATCGAGGTGTTAAGATTATTGGAGCTACTGCTCATTATGTTACAGATGATTTAGATGAAGGTCCAATCATTTCACAAGATATACTAAGAGTTGATCATACCTTATCTTGGCAAGATATGAGAAAAGCTGGAAAAAATGTTGAAAAAGTTGTTTTATCAAATGCTTTAGATCTTTTATTAGAAGATAAGGTTTTTGTTTTTAATAATAAAACAGTTATTTTATAAGTTATTTAAGTTAGTAAGTTGGTAGGTTGGTAGGTTTTGAGTTTATAAGTTGCTTATAAACTCGTTTAACTATTTAACTTCTAGGGCTAGGTAAAAAGTTGTAATATTTATATTTTTATCATAAGTATCACTTTTAGGAGAAGAAAATTTTTCAATAATACTTTTTGCTTTAGTATATGAAATAGTAGTTTCTAATATCTCTTTTTTATCACTTGGTCTAACAAAGTTTGTATCATGTGTTTTTTTAAAACTTGCAGCTCTTGCATCATTTGTAATTGTATATTTAATAATATTTATATCTCTTTTTACATCAATTCTAACTTTTTTATTTTCATCTTCAAATCGTAAAATTCTATTTCCATTAGATGAAATTTTCATTGTTGTTGCACTTAAAACATCATCTGCTTTTTCTAACAGTATATACTCTTTTTGGTTTATTAAAACTACATCATTATCTAATAATTTAATCTCTTTGATAAGTGTTTTTTTGCCTTTGGCCATTTTATATTTCCTTATATTAATAAAAGATTATATCTAAGTTATAATCTATTTAAGATTTGTCTTACTTGATTTATAGCCATGCTTAAGCCTAAGCTTCAATGCGATTTAATAAAAGTGATGTTATAGTTGCGAATAAAAAAAGAAGTAGATTTTATTACTTATTTATTACTATTGTTGGAGAAAGATTATAATGTTTAATTTAGTTTTATTAGAACCTAGAATGCCTGGAAATGTTGGTACTATTGGACGTCTTGCTTATGCCCTTGACTGTACCTTACATTTAATTAAACCTTATGGTTTTGGAGAAATTACTCAAAAAGAAGTAAAACGAGCTGGTTTGGATTATTGGGAACACTTAGATGTAAAAGAGTATGAAAATATTGAAGATTTTTGGAGTAAAAATCCTTTTTGCAAGAGACATTTTTTTGCTACAACTAAAACAAAAAAGAACTATTTTGATGCTAAATTTGAAGCAGGGGATTATATTTATTTTGGACGTGAAGATGCTGGGTTACCAGAAGTTTTACTTGATAAGAATAAAGAGGGTTGTATAACTATTCCTATGAGTAATGAAGCTAGAAGTTTAAATATTGCTAATAGTGTATCAATTATTGCATATGAAGCGTTAAGACAAAACTATAAAGATTTTAAAAGAAGTTAATACCTAATTTAGGAGAGTTTTTTGTTTAATATTTTATTATTAGAAGATGATGCCCTTTTTGCACAAAGTTTAGAAGACTTTTTAGATGAAGAAGGTTTTGCTGTTGATATTGCTATTAATGGACAAATAGCCTTAGACCTTAATTATGAAAAAAATTATGATTTATATTTGTTTGATATCAATGTTCCATTAATCAATGGTTTGGATTTATTAAAAGAGTTAAGACAAGCAGGTGATATAACACCTACAATATTTTTAACTTCATATAAAGATAAAGAAACCTTACAAAAAGGTTTTTTACTTGGAGCTGATGATTATTTAAAAAAACCTCTTGATATGGATGAACTTATTTTACGAATTAAGTCATTATTAAAAAGAGCTGGTAAACAAATGCAAAATATTGATTTAGGTGAGGGTTTGATTTTTAAAGCAGATAATAAACGCTTATTTAAAAATGATGTTGATTTAAATTTATCCATAAAAGTAATACAGCTTTTAGAATTATTTTTAGAACATAGAAAACAAATCATAACAAAAGCTATGATTGTTTCAAAACTATGGAATACTCATGAAGAGTATAGTGAAGGATCAATTAGAGTATATATTAATAATTTAAAAAAACTTTTAGGAAAAGATAAAATTATTAACATAAAAGGAATTGGATACAAATTTGAGTTCTAAAAAAAGAATTTTTTTAATATCTCAATCAATAGTTGTGATTTTTACTATTGTTATTATTTTAGTTGCTAATTATTTTTTAATATCATTTTTTGGTTTTACACAAAGACATTTTGTTTATATTTCAGCTTTTTTAGTATTTTTTGGCTTACTTTTGTATCTAAAATTATCAAAACCCTTATTTGAGCCTTTATTGCAAAGTGATGATAATCTTCAAAAAGCAGTAAAAGAAACCTTACATGAGCTTAATATCCCTGTTTCTACTATTTTATTAAATACTAAATTATTGGAAAAAAAACTAAATGATGAAAAAAGTTTAAAAAGGTTAAAAAGAATAGAAGAAGCTAGTTTAAACTTATTAGAACTTTATAATGAGATGGAATATTCTATAAAAAAAGAAATTGATAAAATTGAAAGTGAAGAGTTTGACTTAAAAGAACTTTTAGCCTTATCTTTAAATAAAGTAGAAGATATAAAAAATGAACTAATAGTTCATAATAATGTTTCTTCTCTATGCTTATTTACAGATAAAAATGGTTTCAAAAAAATTATAAATAATCTACTTTCAAATGCTATAAAATACAATAAAAAAAATGGTTTTATAAAAATAAATTTAGAAGAAAATATTTTAAGTTTCTATAATAGTGGAAAAATAATAGAAACACAAAATTTATTTATTATTTTTGATAAGTATTATCAAGAAGACTCTTCTAAAAATGGTTTTGGTTTAGGTTTAAACATAGTAAAAGAATTTTGTGATAAAAATAGTATAATTATTAAAATTCAAGCTTTAGATGATGGAACAAGAGTTCAGCTAGATTTGAGCAAAGTTTTAAAATAAGATAATTTTTCTTCATATTCTTTTAAAACTTTTATATTATTATGCTTTTTTGCCCCTTTTAGTAAAATCGTAAGTTTATATATAAGCTCTTCTACAACTTCTTGTTTATATTTTGTATTTATATGTTTTTCTAAGGCTTTTATTCTATATGTATCTATAAGTTTTGTACTAAAAGATAATTGATTCTCATGTCCTGCATATTTATTTACAAGTTCTTCTTTTATAAAAGCTATTTTATACTTATATAAAATTCTAAGCCATAAATCATAATCTTCACAAGCTCTTAAACTTTCATCAAAGAAAGAAATATCTTCAAAAATACTTTTATGACAAAAAAAGCTTGAAACTCCTATTTTACAAAGTCGAAGTGAGTTGATAAATGTTGGTTCTTCTTTTTCTTGATAAGACTTAAGTTTTATTATTTTATTGTTTCTTATCCATGTTTCTTCAGAATAAGAAGCTAAAATTTTTGTATCTTTTTTATGTAAATTAACATGGGTTTTTATCTTATTCTTATTCCACGTATCATCTGAATCTAAAAATGCAAGCCAAGGGTTTCTTGCCTCTTTTATACCTATATTTCTAGCAGTAGAAACTCCTTGATTTTTGATATATATGTATTTTATATTAAAACCCTCTAAAACTTCAGCTGTATTGTCACTTGAACCATCGTCAACTACAATAATTTCATCAATTTTTAAAGATTGCTCTTGCACACTTTGTATACTTTTTAAAACAAGTGCTGCTCTGTTATATGTAGGGATTATTACGCTTATTTTCATAACTAATTATATCATAAAAACTTATGTTAATTAAAACTTAAATATATATATTAATATTAATTTAACAAAAAATTAACAAAGTATCTTTATACTTTCAAAAAATAAGGAATTTTATGAAAATTAGTAAAAATAAATTTTTATGCTCATGTTTAATGGGTTTAATCTGTATTAATCTTAATGCTATAGAAGAAACTGCAATGATACAAGTAGAATCAACTACAATTGATAATAAATATGAAAATAAAAAAACTGAAGTGTCAAATACTAAGACCTTAAGTGCAAAAGATATTGAAGAAAAACATACTGAAAATATTGGAAATGTATTAAATAACATTGCTGGTGTAACAGTTAGAATTAATGAAGGTGATTCTAATAAGATACATATTAGAGGAATTGCTAGTGAAGTTTATATGGGTGAGAAACCAGGAGTTGCTATTGTAATTGATGGTGTTCCTGTTCAAGAAAGAGCTGGTAGTATTAATATTGACTCTGATAATATTGAAAGTATTAAAGTAATTAAAGGTTCAGCTTCTTATCTTTATGGAAATGATGCACTTGCTGGGGCTGTTGTTATTACAACAAAGAGACCAAAGGGAAAAAACTCTGGAAGCGTTGCTATTGAAAAAGGAAGTTTTGCTTATACAAAAACTCTAGTAAACTATTTAGGTAGCACAGATGATTTTGCAGTTGAATTACAAGCTAGTAAGAAAAAAAGTGATGGATATTGGGAAGATTCTGATTATTGGACAAAGTCATTTAATGGAAAATTCCAATATTATATAAATGATTCTAGTGATATTATTTTTGGTGCTGATAAAACAACACGTTTTGAAAATGATTCTGGTTCTATTACTCATACAGTTGGTGGAATTAATCAAGTAAATAACAACCCTACAAGTAAGGGTGAAGTTGGTTATGCAACTAATTATAATATCAACCTTGATAAGTATTTTTTAACTTATTCAAATGATTTAAATGAAAACTCAAATTTAATGTTAAATATTTACTCTTATGAAGATACTACAACAAATGAAAGTGGTGCTTTTGACTCAACAGGTGATAAAAAAAGAGATGATCACAAAAATGATTCTTTTTCAAATACAAAACAAAAAGGTTTTAAATCAGAGTATAGATTAAGTTCTGATTCTTATGCTCTAATGTTAGGGTTAGATTTAGCAAAAAATGATGAAGAAAAAAAGAGTATGAATAGAGTTGACTTCACACCTAGTCACGGTTCTGCATTAGTAAAAGGTAAAGTTACTAGTGATAATTTATCCCAAGAAAAAATAAATGCCTTATATGGTGAGTTTAAGTATAAAGTAACTCCATCTTTTTTAACATCATTAAATTTAAGAGTTGATAAAATTTCTTATGATTATAATAATAATTTAACTTCAAAAGCTTGGAATAAAGATTTCACAGAACTTTCATATCGTTTAGGTTCTCTTTATGAATTAAAGAATAATGCAAGCATTTATTCAAATATTTCTACTGGTTTTAGAGTTCCAACCTTAGGTCAAATGTATGCAGGTGATATGAAATCTTCTGGTTGGGGTGGAGCATATGTTAATAATACAGATATTAAAACAGAAAAAACTCTAAATCTTGAAATTGGATATAGAGACTCTAATGATATCTTAGCTTATGATGTAGCCTTATATGAACTAACTAGAAAAGATGTAATTGGAAAAAGTAGTGGTAATTATGCTTCCTCATTAAACGGTGTTGATAGTAAATACGATAATATGGCAGATATAAAAAATAGAGGTTTAGAGTTAAGTATTAATTCTACTAATGATTCAAAATTCTCTTGGGCTATAAATTATACCTTTTTAGACTCAAAATATACAAAATATGATGAGTTTAATCTAAGTTTAAATGAAGCAGGTGTTGATAGAAATGGTAATCATAGAACTAGTGATAGTTACGTTGCTGATACATATAACTTAGCTGGAAATAGAGTAGCTAGAACATCAAAACATACAATAGCTTTAGAAACAAGTTATAGAATTTTATCAAACTTAAGTATAAATGCACAAGTAAATTACAGATCAAGTCAATTTGCTGATGAGTTAAATAGAATTAAAGTAGCTGGTTTTGCTACTCTTAATATTGGAAGTGCTTATAATACAAAAATAAATAATTTAGATTTAGAGTTTTTTACAAGAGTAGAGAATTTATTTGATAATCAATATTATATGATGCCAAGAGCTACAAATGATAGAAATAAAGATGGTGTTTATGATGAAGGTGATATGGGACTTAGTGTAAATCCAGGTAGAGTATTTTATGCTGGTTTAAAACTTAAGTTTTAGGACTAACTTATGGTAACACATGTTAATAGAGATAAAAATGATATTTTTTCTATTTTTATCTTAAAAACTATTTTTAAAAATAAACATTTTGTAAAAGCTATCCAATTTATAACCTTGTTTATATTTATATATGCAATTTATTATGGTTTTGCTCATCCAGGGAAAGAAAACATTTTTACAAAAAATGTTTTCTGGGGATTTTTTTGGTCTTTATTTATGGTTATAACTTTAGTCTCGTTTGGAAGAATATTTTGTGGTATTTGCCCTCATGGTTTTGTTGGTAAATATATTACAAAATTTGGTTTAAAAAAAGATATGCCTAAATTCTTAAAAAATAGATATATTGGTATTTTTATACTATTTTTTGGTTGGTGGGCAGTTTATTATACTTTTCCAGGTTTTTTAAAAAATCCATTTAATACTGCAGTTTTATTTACAGGCTTAAGTATTGTAGCTGCTGTTTTTTATTATATTTATAAAGATATGAATTATTGTAAATATATTTGTCCTATTGGAAATCTAACAAAAGCATATCAGAAAGTATCATTTACTTCTTTGCAAACATATAAAGATGATTGTAAATCCTGTAGAACTTTTGAGTGTAATACTGCTTGTTCTTATAATTTAAAACCATTTACTTTTGAGAAAAAGAATTCTATGGATGACTGTACTTTATGTATGGATTGTACTGATGCCTGTGCAAGTGTGAATTTTAAGTTTACTGCACCTGCTGCTACTTTATATAAAAAAACAAAAGTTCTAAGTTCTGATATTTGGGTATATTTACTTATATTCTCTGCAATTTCAGTTAGTATGAACTTTCATCATGGTTTAAGTAGAACAAATATTTCTGATTCTTTGCCTTGGGTTATTTCTGCTAAATATGTGCAGAACTTTTTTCCTCTAACAAATATAGACTTAATTGGTTTTTTTGCTTTTACTTATGCTTCTTTATTAGTAATATCAGTATCTTTACTAGGAATGTATTTTGCTTCAAAAGTATTAAAGATGGAGTTTAAACAAACATTTGCAACTTTAGGATATGCGTATATTCCTTTATTTATTATAAATGGTTTAGGACATTTATTTCACTCCTTTTTTACAAAAACTTATTCAAATGTAATAAATGGTTTTATTCAAGGTTTTAATTTAAATCTAATTGAAGTTGAACCCTTAGTAGCTAAAAATGAAGCTTGGTTAAATATCTTTCATATAACTCCTTATGTGGCAATA
>CBDCZH010000012.1:0-60927 GCA_965224485.1 Arcobacteraceae bacterium
AGATGTTTTTTATTTATATCTATCTTAATCTGTAATAATTTGCTCTAAAAACTGTTTTAATCTATCACTTTGTGGATTTTCAAAAAACTCTTTTGGAGTATTTTCTTCAATAATTTGCCCTCTATCCATAAATATCACACTATCTGCAACTTTTTTTGCAAATCCCATTTCATGAGTAACACAAACCATTGTTTTTTTCTCTTTTGCTAGTTCTATCATTACATCTAATACTTCATTAATCATTTCAGGATCAAGGGCAGATGTTGGTTCATCAAAAAGCATAATTTTAGGATTTTTACAAAGACCTCTTGCAATGGCAACTCTTTGTTGCTGTCCACCACTTAGTTGATTTGGATATTTATTAGCTTGGTCTTCTATGTTTACTCTTTCTAAATATTTCATTGCAGTTTTTGATAGCCTTCTTTTTTAGAAATACCTTTTACATGAGTTGGAGCTAAGTGTTAAGTTTTGTAAAATCGAAAGATGTGGAAATAAATTAAAATGTTGAAAAACCATAGTAACATTTTTTCTTAATTTTTTGATTTTTTTCAAATCATCTTTAAGTTCAATTCCATCAACCTTTACTGTACCTTCTTGAAATTGTTCAAGATAATTTATACATCTAATTAAGGTAGATTTACCAGAACCACTTGGTCCACAAATTACAACTATTTCTCCTTCTTTAATATTTAAATTGATATTTTTTAGTACATGAAAATCATCATACCATTTATTTAACTTCTTCATTTCAATAATATTACTCATTTTATATTTCCTTCTTTACTTGCTGTAAATAGACATGTTATTTGTTTTTTTATCTATTATCAGTATTTAATCTATTTTCTAAAACTTTTGAGTATCTTGATAAACTAAAGAACAAAATATCAAAAATATCATGGTTACAAATACATAGCCTTCTGTTACAAATCCAGTCCAATGAGAATCAGCAGATGTTAAACCAACCATAGTAAGTAGATCAAATAAACCAATTATTAGTACGAGGGTTGTGTCTTTAAATAAACCAATTGCATTTCCAATTAGATTTGGTATTGAGACTTTAATTGCTTGGGGTAATATAATTAGTATCATTTTTTGCCAATAGCTTAAACCTTCAGAATCAGCAGCTTCGTATTGTCCTTTTGGTATTGCTTGTAAACCACCTCTAATTACTTCAGCAATATAAGCAGATTGAAATAATGTAATAGCAATTAAAACTCTTAATAGTTTATCAAAGGATACGCCTTCAGGGAAGAACATAGGTAAGAGAACTGAACCCATAAATAAAATAGTAATAAGAGGAACTCCTCTAATAAATTCAATATAAACAATACTTAAACTTTTTATTATAGGGAGATTTGATTGTCTTCCTAAAGCTAATATAACTCCTATGGGCATAGATAATACTATTCCTATTGAAGAGATAATCAAAGTAAGCATTAACCCTCCCCATTTATCAGTAGGCACTTCAACTAAACCAAAACTGCCACCTGTTATTAAAAAATATGAGATTATTGGAAATAAACTAAAGACTGCTATTTTTGTTTTAAAATTTTTCCCTGTGTATTTAAATAAAGCAATAAATATAACACCTAATCCAAATACCCAATTAATTCTATATATTTCACTCTGAGGATAAAAACCATAAATAAAGAAGTCTATTTTATGTATGATAAATACCCAACAAGCCCCATTTCCTGTACAGGCTGCTTTACTTGTTCCCACAAAATTTGCATCTATTATTGACCAAGTAATAAAAGAAGGAATTGTTATATATACTAAAGCTAATATTAAAAGTAAAAAAATAATATCAAAAGGTGATGAAAGAAGATTCTTTGATATCCATTTTAACGGTCCTTTCATTGTAAAGGGAGCTTCTTTTGTTTCTTCTATTTTAAATATTCCCATTATCTACCTTTTATTTCCATCTTTTTGTTTACGTAATTTAATATAAGAGATATAATTAAACTTATAAGTAAATATACACTCATTGTCATCAAAATAATTTCAATTGCCTGTCCTGTTTGGTTTAATGCTGTTCCACTAAATATTGTTACAAGTTCCGGATAACCAATGGCTGTTGCTAAGGATGAGTTTTTTACAACATTCAGAAATTGACTAATAATTGGAGGCCATGCAATTCTAATTGCTTGAGGTAAAACTATAAATTTTAAAGCCTGATATTTACTAAGTCCTAAATCAATTGATGCTTCTTTTTGACCATGATCAACAGCTTCTATACCACTTCTTACAGCTTCAGCTGTGAATGTTGCAGTATAAATGGATAAGGAAAATGCTAATGCTAAGAATTCTGGAGTATATGTCATTCCTCCAACATAATTAAATCCTTTTAGTTCTGGTACCTCAAAACTTAAAGGACTTCCAGCTAATAAATAAACAAGTAAAGGAATAGTTGTTAGTATAAGTATGTCCCAAGGTAGTAAAAAAGTATTTTTTCCTGTTTCTTCAAATTTCTTTTTTACTATCTTGTGTAAATAAATAACCATAATAACAGAAGCAAAAAATGAAATAATAACGAAAGAGAAAGCATCTTCCATTATAGGTTTAGGTACGCTAAAACCACGATTGTTTAGTATCATATCAGCACCAAATTGAATACTTTGACGTGGATTTGGAAGTGATGCTAAAACAACATTGTACCAAAATAATATTTGTAATAATAAAGGTATATTTCTAAAAATTTCTATATATGTAGAAGCAAATTTAGATACAAGAAAATTCTTTGATAATCTTGCTACTCCAATTATTACACCAATAATTGTTGAAAAAATAATACCTATTATTGATACATATAGGGTATTTGAAATACCAACTAAAAATGAATCAAAGAATGTGGAGTTTGAATCAAATGCAATTGGAGATTCTGAAATCTCAAAACCAGCTCTTTCATTTAAAAATCCAAATCCAGTTTTAATACCCCTTGCTTCAATATTAATAAACAAATTTGTGAAAATAAACCACAAACCTATTACTAAAAGTGTGACAATGATAAATTGGAAAAATATAGCTCTAAATGTTTTATTATAGATAATAGACACACTCAACCTTTTTAATTAACTTGAATAAAGAAAAATATTGAGAAATTAAAAAGTCAACTATTAAAGTTGATTTTTAAATTTTTCAAAACATATAAAAATTCAAGAGAAAAATCTCTTGAATTTAAATTGTTATCTAAATGGTGGAGAATAAAGAATCCCACCATCAGTCCATAAAGCATTTATACCTCTTTTGATTCCAAGTGGTGTATTTAGACCTAAATGTTTCTCAAATGATTCAGAGTAGTTACCAACTTGAGTAATTATATTATAAGCCCATTTTGCATCTAATCCTAACATTTTTCCTAGGTTACTATTAACACCAAGAAGTCTTTGAATTTCTGGATTCTTAGAGTTTTTAGCTAATGAAGCAGCATTTTTAGAAGTAACACCTAGTTCTTCTGCTGTAATCATTGCATTTAATGACCACTTAACGATATTAAACCAATGATCATCACCTTGTCTTACAACTGGACCTAATGGTTCTTTTGAAATAATATTTGGTAAAACTTTAAATTTACTTTTATCTAAAACTGTTAATTTTGAATAAAGACCTTGTTGATCTGTTGTAATAACATCACAACGACCAGCTTTAAAACCAGCAATAACTTGTGCATCTGTATCATATAATACAGATTTATATTTCATATTATGTTCTTTAAAATAATCAGATATATTAAGCTCTGTTGTATTTCCAGTTTGCATACAAAAAGTTGCACCATCTAATTCATTAACATCATTTACCCCAAGTGATTTTGCTACTAAAAATCCTTGACCATCATAATAATTAACTCCAGCAAAGTTAAGACCAAGAGATGTATCTCTTGTATATGTCCAAGTTGTTGATCTTGCTAACATATCAATTTCACCACTTTGAAGTGCAATAAATCTTTCTTTAGATGTTAAAGGATGATTACTTAATTTATTTGCATCACCTAAAACTGCTGCTGCTTACTGCTCTACACATATCTATATCAAAGCCTTTCCAAACTTTATCATCACCCATTTCTGCAAAACCAGCAAAACCTGTTGACATACCACAGTGAACAACACCTTCTTTTTTTACTTTTTCAAAAGTACCTGCATTTGCACTAATTCCAATTAAAGCTACTGTAGCCAATGCAATTTTAAATATTTTTTTCATTAATTCTCCTGTAAGATTTTCTAAATTATGTTTGTTAAAGACCGTAATATCTAATTATTAGCTATTCTTAAAGTCTTTTTCAAGTAAAGAGTACTCAATACTAATTACAAAATGATTACAAAGCTAAGGTAAAATATTTAGTTGATAATTTACTTCTTGATTAAGAAAGTAGTAACTTTGATATAAGAAAATTGACAAAGAAAATTGACAAAGAAAAAAGAAAAAAGAAAAAAGAAAAAAGAAAAAAGTATAATTTAAAATAAAATTATTTCTTCTTTTTTTATATTTAATATTTTATAATTATTTAAAAATCAGAAAATTAAGATGTAAACAATAACTTTTATTCAAATAATAATTTAATTAAGTATAATTAGTCTACTAAAGGTAGGTTTTCACTTATGTTAAATATAAAAATAATAATATTCTTTCTTATTAGCTTACAGCTTTATTCTTCACCAATTTTTATTAATAATAAAACAAATAATCTTAATTTACTCTCTTCTTCTTCTATCTATATAGATAAAACAATGAACTTAGATATAAATGAGATAATAAAAAAAGAATTTAAAGAAAATAAAAAAAGTATTTTAAGTTTTGGTTATGACCCTAAGATTAATGTATGGATTAGATTTACACTAAAAAATAAAACTAAAAAAGATATTGTTAAAATTATTGAATATGCAAATGCTCTTACAACTGATATAGAGTTTTTTAGTGCAAGTACTTTATATAAAAAACAAAAAGAAGGACTTTTTTATACAAATAAAAATAGAAAATCTTTTAATCCTACTTTTAAAATAAATATAAAAGCAAATAGCTCACAAACATATTATATAAAAGCTACATCATCTATTACAACACTAATTATTAAACTTAGACTTTGGACTTATACAGAGTTTTATGAAAAAGAGATCAAACATCAGCTAATTTTAGGATTATTCTTTGGTTCAATGCTTATTTTGGGACTATACAATTTATTTATTTATTTTTTTACAAAAGATAGAAGTTATTTATTTTATGTGATGTATATTTTTGGGATTATTGCTCATCAGTTGGTATATGTTGGTTTTGCAAATATATATTTATTAAACCAAGAAATAATTACCTTTATTGTCAAAAATGCTTCTTTTTTAGTTGCTTTTCCTATATTTTCAATAGCCTTATTTACCAAAAGTTTTTTACAATTGAGAAAAAGCTCAAAACTAAATAAAATTCTAAATATCTTTTTAGTATTAATTCCTATCTCTATCTTATTTTTTACTTTTACAAGTGAGTTTAGTAAATATAGAAATCTATTATCAATTATTTTTCTTTCATATATTATTTTATTAACAATATATCAAGCAATAAAGAAAAATAGACAGGCTTATTTTATACTCTTTGGTTGGGTAGTTATCTTTTTATCTGTTCTTCTTATGTTTTTATCAAGTATAGGTGTTTTTAATATAAATGAATCTTTTTCTTATATTATTGAAATAGCCTTTGTTTCTGAAGCAATTATTTTCTCAATTGCCCTAGCTGATAGAATAAATTCTTTGCAAGCAGAAAAAAATGAAATAAATGAAAAATTAATAAAACAGCAGAAAAATGAAACAACATGGTTATCTAAAAAAGTAGAAGAAAAAACAGAAAACTTACAAAATGCACTAGATGAAAAGAGTCTACTTTTAAAAGAGTTAAATCACAGAGTTAAGAATAATATGCAAACAATTGTATCTTTAATTAGACTGCAAAATGATGAAATAAATGATGAAAAGTTACATGATATATTACTTAGTATTCAAAACAGAATCAATGCAATGAGTCATTTGCACGAGTTATTATATTCACAAGAAGATATTTCTTATGTTAATGCTTATGAGTATTTTGAAACTCTAATTGATGAAGTAAAATCTTCTTATGATGATAATAATATAAAACTTCATCTTAATATTGCAAGTAAATTACAAATCGAGCAAGCAACATATTGTGGACTTATTTTAAATGAACTTCTTACAAACTCATTTAAATATGCGTTTCCAAATAAAACTGGGTCTATTTATATTACACTTTTAAAAAAAGACAAAGAACTAACTCTTATAGTAAAAGATGAAGGAATAGGTTATGACAAAGATATTTTGACCAATTCCTTAGGTTTAGTATTAGTAAATATTCTTGCAATTGAGCAATTAGATGGTGAACTTACAATAGATACAAAAAAAGGAGTAAGAACATCAATAAAATGGAAAGAAAATGAAAAAACCTAAGGTTTTAATAGTTGAAGATGAAACAATTGTAGCGCTTGATATAAAAAGTGTCTTAATTAATTTAGACTTTGAAGTTACAGATCTTGTCAAAAACTATGATAAGGCAATATCTTCTGTTTTAAATAATAAACCAGATATTATTCTTATGGATATAAACCTAAAAAACAGTAAAGATGGTATTGATACTGTAATAGCTATTCAAAAAAAACAAAATATTCCTGTTATATAACTAACTGCGTATTCAGACGAAAAAACAATAAATAGAGCAATAAAAACGAATCCTATTAGTTATCTTTTAAAACCTTTTAAAAGAGATGAATTAAAATCAACTATTCTTCTTGGTATATATAAAATAAATAAATCAAACCATATTAATATAAAAAATAACTGCACATATTTAGGATATAACTATTATTTTGATTTAGAAAATGGAATTCTTTTTTATAATAATATCCCCATAAAAATAAGTATAAATGAGAAAAAACTTCTTATGATTTTAGTAGAAGCAAGAGGTTCTATTGTTTCTTTGCGGGAAATGGAATATTATATTTGGCCTGATGCTCCTGTTTCTAATAGTACAATACGAACTCTTCTGTACAGACTTAGAGCTAAAATTGAGTATAAATTAATTGAAACAATACCTTCTATTGGATGTAAACTAACTCCTAATTTTTAAAATACTTTCAAATTCTTAATTCTTGTGACTAAAACTGTGACGCCATTTCTATAAAGTTTGTCCTAAAAAAGGGCAAACATGATTAATATTAATAAAAATGTATCGTTAAATCACTTAAAAGAGTTAGTAAATAATACTTTTGATAAAAAAGTAGATTATTTACCTACTAGTTTTTATAAAGAACAGCAAAGAGCATTAGAGTTTTTTAATAAAAGAATTTTTTTAGATGGTGTAATTGAAGAAACTATAGCTTTTAATAAAAGTTTAATTTTTCCAAGTGAAAATTTAGAACTTACAAGAACAGCAGAAGACTTAATAGAGGTATTTAAACTAAGAAGTAATGTTTATACAAATATTAACTACCAAAAAGAGTTTCCTGATACGATAGAAGGATTGAATTTTGATAAGTTTGATAAAAACTCAGCAATAATATACAACAAAACAAATAATGTGTTTACAGGAACAGTTAGAGTCATTTTTGATTCAAAAAACAAACTGCCAAGTGAAAATAAGTATTCTTTTGATTATATGCGAAAAGATTTTCATAGAATTGGTGAAATATCTAGATTAATTATTCAAAAACAAGAAAATACTCTAAGTTTAGATTTTAAAAACTTAATAAAAGGTATTCATACAGTTTTTACAAATAATAAAATTGATATAACTATTTCAGGAATTAAAGAAGAACATTATAAGTTATATTCAAAATTTGGAGGGATCAAAAGAGAAAAAGAACTAGGTTCTTATGGCAAATTAAATACTCCTTTTTTAATAATATCCTGGGATTGCTCTCAAGCTTCAAAGTTTTTTAAGAAAGCATTTTTAAAATAATGAAAACTGTGACAGAAACTGTAACAAGAAAATGTTATTATAAAAAAACTAGAAAATTAATAAAAAGAATAAAAATGCCTAAAACAAAAGTGTTAATTGTAGAAGATGAAATAATTATTGCCCTTGAAATGAAACAATGCCTAGAAAAACTAGATTTTGAAATTACGAATACTGCTAAGAATTATAATAGTGCGATTAAGAGTTGTCAGATGAATAAACCAGATATTATTCTTATGGATATAAATTTAAAAAATAGTAAAGATGGTATTGAGACTGTAAAAAAAATACATTTAACGAATAATATACCTGTAATTTATATAACAGCTTTTAGTGATGAGTACACTATAAAAAGAGCCATAGAAACAAAACCTGTTAGTTATTTAATAAAACCTTTTAAAAGAGAAGAATTAAAATCAAATATTCTTCTTGGTTTATATAAACAAAAAGAAGCTGGCAATTCTTACTTGAGTACAAATAACTTAAATTTAGGACTTGATTATTATTATAATGAAGAGAAAAATAGATTATATTATAAAGATGTATTAATTAAATTAAGTGCAAAAGAGTCTTGTTTATTAAAAGTACTTATAGATGCTAAGGGTAAAACTGTCTCTTTTGAAGAGTTAGAATCTTTTATATGGGTAAATAATCATGTATCAAAGAGTACATTAAGAACATTAATCTATAGATTAAGAAGTAAATTAGAATATAAATTAATTGAAACAATGCCTATGGGCGCTTGTAGAATAAATAATAAATATCAATTAAATAAATAAGGCTGTTTAGGCAAAACTGTGACACGAACTGTGACACAAATTAGATATTATTAAATATATTTTAATAAAAAGAACTACAATGCCTAAACAAAAAGTATTTATGAGCTATGAGCACAATAATAAAATAGCTAATAATGAAAAAAGTGATACAGAATATAGAAATGAATTTGAAGAAATTTGTTATCTTCATTTTGATATTATTATTTCAAAACCTATAGAAGATGAAAAAATCTATACTTCTTTAACTTGCGAAAAAATACAAGCTATTCTTAGAAATCAATACTTACGTGACTCAAGTGTTACTGTTGTTTTAATTGGAAATGAAACATGGCAAAGTAAACATATTGATTGGGAAATTGCAGCAAGCCTTAACTCTTCAAATTTTAACTTAAAATCAGGTGTCATAGGTATTGTTTTACCTTCTTGTTTATATAAAGAAGAAAAAAGATCCACAAATGTTGGAAAAATAGAAATAGAAGACTCAAATGATGTAATTGATATAAGAAATATTCCAGAACGCTTGGCTATGAATATAAATAACGATTATGTAAAAATATATAATTGGACAAATTCATCTCGTGATATTCAATCTTGGATACATGATGCATATACAAGAAGTAATAGAATCACCCCAGATAATTCATTAGAACTGTATTCAGAGAATAAACCTTATAGTATATGGTAAAAGAGTGATGAAAGAGAGTTTTTAGGTTAGTATGGTTTTTAAGTTGAATTGGTGTTGTAAGTTTGTATGTTGATAAGTTGTATGTTAGTTTAGAGTTACATTTGTAAGTTAGTATAGTTTCTAAGTTTTTAGGTTAGTATGGTTTGTAAGTTGAATTGTTGTTGTAATTTTGTATGTTAGTTTTAATTTACATCTGCAAGAGCAAATACTAGTTATTCAAAACTATTTAAATATAAAAGTAAACAAAATCCCCTTATTTTACTATTTAAGAACTCATACAAAGGTGAACCTTCGCGCTTTTTCCCTTACAGGATTATTCACTTTGTTCAGGCACATTTCTTAATCGTAAGAAACAAAACATGCACGAGATACGAGTAAATTCCTCGATAAAAGAAGCGACTGCCGGTTGATGAAGGCTTTCAGCTTCCCTCCCTAACATTTTTACTTTCCTGCCCTGAAAAACTCACTAAAATGTGCTCCCAGTACATTTTTTTACGTTCACACAGTTTAGGGCGGTTTCCTATGCCGGAGGTACGACTAAATTCTGCTTGCAGACAAAAGAAAAAATACCGTTCGGCTTCCTCAAAGGCAGGAGAAGAGCAAGTAATCAAAATGCCCAATATGAAAATGTATTATTAAATATGTATCAAAACTATATCTACGAAGTAGACAAATAATCTTTCCTTTAAATCTACATCTGCAAGAGCTAAATATTTTTTATTGATTTACGTAACCCAAAAATTTCTGTTTGAACGTGAAGAAAGATGCCTCCAGGCATGTTTTAGTGAGTTGCCACCTTAAAATATAATAAAGTATTTACTGTTTTAAAAAGAAATTTTATCTTTTATTCACATCAAACCTTTCGTTATTTTTATATAAACTATGAGCTATGACTATCATCTTTCTCATAACTGCTATTTGAGCTACTGTGGTATGTTTACCATTTCCTTTTAGTCTTTCATAAAACTCTTTTAGTTTTTCATTTTTTTGTACTGCTACCAATACAGGCATAAACAATGTTCCTCTACAAATCTTTGAGCCTGCTTTTGATATTCTTGTTTTACCTCGTACTGAAGTTCCTGAACTTTTTTCAATTGGATCAAGTCCTGCTAAAGAAACTATTTGTCTTTGGTTTGCATCTGGATATTGTAAAAAGTGATATATTAATATAATTGCTGATATTTGACCAATACCTACAATTGTTTGAATATTTAAAAATGATTGATACAACTTTTTATCTTTTGAAAGATAAGTAAGTATCTTTTTAATTATTCGCTCTTCTTGTTTTTTTAAGAATTTATATTGTATTTCTAATTCTTTAAGTACATAAGAAGAATCACTTTTTGCTTTCAACGAAGATGCATGATTTTTATTTTGTGTTTGTTGCTTAATAATTAGTTTATAACAGGTTATAGCTTCTTTAATTGCTTCAACATTATCATTAATGATAGGAATCTTTATTTCTTCTTCTCTTGCAGTTATAATCATTTGTGAGAGCAATCTAGCATCTTCTATATCATTTTTGTTTCTATTTCCTATTACTTTTGCAAAGTTAGCACTTTTTTTAGGATTTACAATAAAACAATTAATATTTTTACTTGCACAAAATTTTGTTAAAGTAAAGGAGTAAGTACCTGTTGGCTCATATACAAAAACTAATTTATCAAACTCTTTTTTATATAGTTTTTTTAACTTTGAGTATAAGCTTTTAATTGATTTTAAATCATTAGTAATTACTAAATCTAATTCATTAATAGGCACATAGATATTAATTGTTGACTTACTTACATCTAATCCGATAGAATACATACTTGAACCTTTGTATTAATATAAAGAGTTCGTTAGAGTAGGAGTTTCTCCTACTCGATAATGTGTTACACCAAATTTAGACTTATAAAATTCGAACTAGATATTATCCGTTCTTGTTGCCACTCAAATTTAAAGTATAACTATTTAACTCACTATCAAGCTAGTTATTTTTATAACCGCTTTAGTTATAGTTCAATATATTATCTTTTTAAACTCTATGCAAATATACTATCATATTCACATAATTTCATTATATAAGTTATATTTTTAAGTAAATCAATAAAAAATAGTTATGAAGCCTTTAGGCCGATGAAGCCGTAGACACTTTCTTGTTTCTTCTTTTTGGTAAAAGAAGAAAGGAGCGGGAACTGGAAGTTTACAAGAGCAAATACCAGTTATTTCAAAGTACTTTAAAGGATAAACTAATAAATAGATATAACGTTTGACTTTGTACTTGACCAACAAGATTAAATACTAAACTATTTAAATATAAAAGCAAATAAAAATCCCCTTATTTTTATATTACTACCTAAAATTCAAAACTGTGACACAAACTGTGACACAAATTAGATAATATAAATAATGTTTATATTTAATAATATTTTAAAATTATAGAAAGATTTTAGATTTAAAGTAAAGGAATAGAATCATGAATGAAATTATTTGCCCACATTGCCAAAAAGCTTTTAAAATAGATGAATTACTAAATAATTTGATATTGTGTCCCCGGAATGTGCCTGGAATGTTAGTATAACATTATTAGTTATATTGAAGTTATTTTTATAAAAATTGTTTATATATCAAAAGAAGGAATAAAATGTTTGGAAGTTTAAAAAGTAAGGCAGAAGAGTTAGCGAAAAAAGCAAAAGATACAGTTGCAGAAAATGTTTCAAAAGCTAATGATATCTCTTCAGAAAAGATTAAGGATCACATTCCTGATGAAATTTTAAATAAAGTAGCTGAACTAAATGATAGTGCAAAGAAAATAGTTGATGATAATATTGAAAACTTTTCAGATAAATATATTGATTCTGGACTAGAGAATATTGAAAGCTACTGTTCATGGTGTTTTGAAAAACATTCATCAACTATAAAAGAAAAAAACTCTTTAACTAGAAATATCTATGTATGTGATGGATGTGGAAAAGAGACTGTTAAATGTAGAGCTTGTGAAAATAAAGCGAAATATTCAGATATTGCTGAGGTAGATGTAAGTACTTGGTCAAGTAATTTTTGTGCAGTGCATGAAGGTACAATTGCTAAATTTGAAACACTTAATTGGTCATTAGATAGTATTGGAGAATATAGGGATATTGTTGAAAGAGATGAAAAGAATTATAAGAAGATAGGTACAACAGCAGCATATACTATTGGAGGAGCTGCTATAATTGGACCATTGGCACTTGCTGCTGCTCCAGCAATAGGAGGAGCTATTGGAACTTCCATATTGGGTTATAGTGGCGCTGCTGCTACAAGTTCTGGGTTGGCAACATTAGGTGGTGGAGCTTTAGCTGCAGGTGGAGCGGGTATGGCTGGAGGTATTGCAGTTGTAACTGCTGCTGGTACTGCATTAGGTGGTAAATATGGTGCCGTTATATCAAATAGTTATTTTGGTGATATTGATGGATTTGAGATACTTAAAATTAAATCAGGAAATGAACCAGCTGTTATATGTATAGATGGGTTTTTAACTGAAGGTGACAAAAAAGCTGAAGGGATATGGATTGAATCATTAAAAAAACATTATCCTAATAATACAATTTATCATATTAAATGGGAATCAAAACGACTTATGGATTTATCAAATACTTTTAGTACGTCAGTAGGTAAAGAAGGTGCTAAAAAAGCTATATTTTCAGCTGCACTATCTGCTTCAAAAGCTGCGGCTACAAAATTAGCACCTATTGGTGTTGCTATACAAGCACTAGGCCTAGCAACAAATCCATGGTCTGTTGCAAGTATAAAAGCATATCAAACTGGAGCTTTATTAGCAGATATAATTGCTAGAACAAATAAAGAATATATATTAGTAGGTCATTCTTTAGGTGCTAGAGTTATTTATTCATGTTTAGCTTCTTTAAAAACAAAAGACGAATGTTATATTAAAGATGTTCATCTTTTAGGTGGAGCCGTAGATACTAATTGTACAACTTCTAATGATAGAGTAAATTGGAGTGATCTTCATAATGCTGTTACAGGTAAAATTAATAACTATTTTTCTAAAAATGATGTTGTTTTAAAAACATTATACAAAGTAGGAGAAGGTATTAAATTTGAGCTTGGAGATCCTATTGGTAGATATATTATAGAAAATGAAGCAATTAATAATATTGATGTTTCTGAATATATAAATGGACATACTGAATATAAAGATAATTTGCAGAAAATATTAGTAGTATAGAAAAGACAAAGGAAAAAGAATGATATCCCCTCAACCTTTTAAATACAAATGTCTGCAATGTGGATTCTCAAAAGTTGGTAAATGAGGACAGGCACCTTTAATTTAAATGAGAATTATAAATGGAAATACAGCTTCCCTCTCTAACATTTTTAACGCGCGAAGTTTTCCCCTGCTTCCCTGCTCTTAAAAACTCACTAAAATGTGCTCTCAGCACATTTTTTTACGTTCAAACAGTTTAGGGTGGTTTCCGATGCCGGAGGTACGACTAAATTCTGCTTGCAGATAAAAGGAAAAATACCGTTCGGCTTCCTCAAAGGCAGGAGAAGAGGATTTATAATGTCGTTTTTTTGATAAATAGTTAGATCTAATATAAATCAAATAGATGCTTATTATAATTTATTAAGTATAAATGCAACAACTTAAAATTGTTTTGTTGATTAAATATTAATATTTAAAGTATATGGATTGATTGTGACTAATTATAAAGTATAGAGAATATTAAATAAAAAATAATTAATTTTTCTGTATAATTTAATTAAGAAATCTTAAATAAAGGATCTTTTTGGATATAGATAGTTTTACAACATGGTGCGAATTACCAACGAAAATTGGTATATTTCGTATGTATGATATGAAGGATGAAGAATTCCGTCTTATTAGTTTTGGTGATATTGACAATTTATGTGAAGTACCTTTAATTAGAATTCATTCTTCTTGCATGGCATCGGAAGTTTTTAAGGCGTTAGATTGTGATTGTTCTGATCAATTAGAATCTTCAATGAGATTAATAGCAAAAGAAAAAGAAGGAATTATTTTTCATCTTCACCAAGAAGGTAGAGGCCATGGATTATCTTCTAAGATAAAAGCAGTACAATTAATGCAGAATAAAAATATTGATACAGTAGAAGCCTTTAATGAATTAGATTTTGAGCATGATATACGAACTTATAAAAAAGTTATTGATTTATTATCATCACTTGGTATTAAAAAAGTTAGAGTTATAACTAATAATCCAAGGAAAATCAAATATCTTGAATTAAATGGAATTACAGTAATAGAAAAAGTTTCTTTAATTCCTGAAATTAGAGATGAAAATAGAGATTATTTATACTCAAAGAATGAAAAACTTTCTCATTCTTTAGTTCTATCTTAATGGTTTTAAGAATATGACTTCATTATTACTTGGGAATAATAAAGATAGTTGTTTATTTAAAAACTTATTTCCTTTTTTTAATTTTATTAATGAATCTGATTCTTTAGAATTTAACAAAACTAAAATATCTGACTATTGTGTAATTACAAATCCAATTATTATAGAAGAAGGTTTTAATTATATAAAATATATTAGCGATAGTATTGAAAAAACAAATGCAAAAATTTATTTAATATATATGACTATTCCTATTAATACAATAACTCATTTTCAAGACAAGAATATAGTGCATCTTTCTCTTATTAATAACAATAAACAGACTTATTCGGATGATCTTATTTTTGTTTATGGTGGAAATGAAAATATATGTAATGAAATAAATGTATTTTTTCAAAAAGAATTAAAAAAAGATATAAATTTTATTATAACTGATTCAAAAACAAGTGAATTATCATCTTATATAAAGGCTCTACAAGAATCTTCTAATATTAGTATTCAAAATGATTTTTACAATATTGCAGAAGAATATGATATGGATTTTAATGTTTTAGATCATTTATTAAATAAAACTCAAATTAATATATCTACTTTAGAAAATATTACAGATTTAACAAGAGGTTATTCAAATAAAAATATTAAAGCTAATTTAGATTATTTAGTCTGTTTGATGAATGAAAATAATATTCATACTTTTAATATTGATGGAAATGTTAGAAGTAATATTTTCAATAAAAGAAGAAGTACTAAATATTTTGTAGAAAAGAATACAGAAGAAAAGATATTCTTTTACAATGTTGATGAAGAGTTTGGATTCTTATCAAATTTCTCAGATCATCCTATCTTTTGTAAAAATAAAATCTGGAAAACAACAGAACATTATTTTCAGGCGCAAAAATTTATAAATACTGAGTTAGAAGAAAAAATAAGATTATCATATACACCAAGTAAAGCAAAAGATATTGCAAAGTTAAATAAATCAAAAAGGTTAAAGAACTGGGATGATATTAAAGATTCAGTAATGTATGAAGCTTTATATGCAAAATTTACGCAGCACCCAGATTTAAGGCTGATTCTTCTTAATACAAAAGAAAAAGAACTATGTGAGCATTGTTCAAATGATTTTTATTGGGCTGATGGAGGAAATGGTTCTGGTAAAAACATATTAGGTAAACTATTAATGAAAGTAAGAAATAAAATAAAGATGGTGAATAATTAATTATGTGTGGAATATTATTAGCATATGGTGAAAAATCATTTGAATTTGTTGAAAAAAATATCAGTAAACTAAATCATAGAGGTCCTGATAATGTTAAAATTTTAAAAATAGAAAAACTTAGTATTGCATTTACTAGATTATCTATTAATGATAAAACTACTGAGGGTAATCAACCATTTAAATCTAATGGTTATATTTCTGTTGTAAATGGTGAAGTATATAATTATAAAGAATTAAAATCTAAATATAAGTTCTTATATTCTGCTTCTTCTGATATTAATATAATTAATCCACTTTTTGAGAAAATAAATAAAAATATAATAAATGAATTAGACGGCTTTTATTCAGGATTAATATATGAAGAAAATACAAATAAATTATTTTCAATAAGAGACTATATTGGTAAAAAACCACTTTTTTTAGTTAAAAGTGGAAATCTAAATATAATAACAAGTGAGTTAAAAGTAATTTCTAAGATTGATAATTTTATTGAAATTCCAAAAGGTTTCTGTGAAATAGATATTGAAAATTTTACTTTAGAATTATTACTTAATCATAAATTTAAGAAGAATTATTTAAATAATTCTCTTTATAGTATTATAAATAAAGCTGTAGAGAAAAGACTACCTCAAATGAATGATAAGTTTGGTGTATTTATAAGCGGAGGACTAGATAGCTCTATTATTGCATCTATTGTAAACAAATATAGAGATGAAGTGCTTTATTATGTATTAGGGTCTCGTAATGAATCAAATGATTATTCTTATGCAGTTAACTTAATTAAATATCTAGGATTAAAGAATATAAAGTTTATTGAATTACCATCAAAAAATGAAATAAAGGTTTTAGTTTCTAAAATAGTATATGCTGCAGAGAGTTATAACCCTTCAATAATCAGTAATGGTTTATGTACTTACTTATTATCAAAAGCAGCAAAAGAAGATGGAATTAAAGTAGTTATATCAGGTGAGGGTGCAGATGAACTGTTTTGCGGTTATCACTATTTAAAAAAAGAAGAAGATTGGAAAAAAATACGGAGTAAATTAATTGAAGATATGCAATTTACTGAATTACGTAGATTAGA
Organism: Arcobacteraceae bacterium; assembly: GCA_965224485.1. Lineage (GTDB taxonomy): Bacteria > Campylobacterota > Campylobacteria > Campylobacterales > Arcobacteraceae > NORP36. The sequence goes on from CBDCZH010000012.1 coordinate 17,075, forward strand.
TTTATTAAGTATGGATAATTCAATTGAAATACGATGTCCATTTTTAGATAAAGAAGTTTTTTCATATTCTGAAAATTTAAATTACTCAGATTTTTTTGTAAATAAAGATAATACTTTATTTAATAAATACATATTAAGAAAAACTTTTGAAGATGATTTACCTACTGAAATTATCTATAGAAAAAAGATTTCATTTGATGTTGGAAGTGGAATTAGAAAAATGATTGTAAATATTTTAAGAGAAAATGGAAAAACTGAGAAAGAAGAGTTAAAGTCTATTTGGAAAAGACACTTTTCAAAAGATTATACAAATACTTATTTTCATTCTTATCCTACTTTTGATGAGGTAATTGAAAAAAGAAATGAAGTTCATAAAATATGAATAAAGAATATGTAGAAAAAATTATATTAAATAGTTTCAAACAAGAACCATTTCATAATCTTTATTTTAAATATAATATCTTTCCTGCTTCATTTAAATTTGGAGGAACATGTTCAGATAAGGTTTTAAGTGTTTATACTATTCTCAAAGAGAATAATATAGAAGTTACATTACATTCATCATTTATTAATAATATTGAAAGTCATCGTTTATTAAAAGTTTATATAGAGGGTAAGTATTATTTTGCTGATGTTGGTAATGCATGGCCTTCAGTACAAATGTTTCCGGTTGATAAAAACTATGAATACACTTCATATGGAATTACATTTAGATCTTTAGTCTTTTATAATTATATGGAAATATATCAATATAAAAATGATAAAGAAACACTTTCTTTACAAATTCCATTTAAATGTAAATCAGAAATAGAGATAAGAAAAGACATGAAAAATAGGTTTTCTAAGAATATTGATTATCCTTTTAGAAATAAGATTCGTTTTGCTCAATTATTTGATGATAAATTTTATTTTTTAAGAGATGATATTTTACATATTTATACAAATAATGAAAAATATTCAAAAACAATAAATAATTTAAATGAAGATAATTTAAGTTTTACATTAAAGAAATTCTTTAATTTTGATTTAGAGATGTTTAAAAAGTTAGGATTAAATAGTGAAAAATAGTTATACAAAAAAAATAATTGCAATAATTGCAACATACGATAGAGAAGACTTACTTCTGAATAGATCTATACTTTCTATTAGTAGACAAGAATTATGTCCAGACTGTATAGTTATAGTAAATGATACTGAAAAAAAAATCAGTAAAGAATGTGTAGAAGATTTAAAAGAATTAGTAGAAAACAAAATAGAATTAGTTTTTTTAGATAATATAAGAACAAAAGGTGCTTCTGGAGCTTGGAATACTGGAATTATCTATACTGGTAAAAATTATGATATAAATAATTCTTTTATTGCAATTCTTGATGATGATGACGAATGGGAAAGTAATCATATACAAGTTTGTTCAAAATATATGAATTCTGCTGATATGATAATTAGTGGAATAAAAAAAATCAAAGAAGAACAGATTATTCTATCTGATATTCCTACTGTTTTAAATCAGTCAGACTTTTTAGTAGGTAATCCAGGTATTCAAGGTTCAAATATATTTATTAGCTTAAAGACGATGTACGAAGTTGGAATGTTTGATGAGAATTTATTATCTTCTACTGACAGAGATTTATGTATACGGTTATGCGAAATAAATACAACTGTAATATCTACTAATACATATTCTGTAAAACACTATGAGGATAGGGATAGAATACGTTTATCAACTCCTGGTATGAAAAAATCAAAAGGATTATTGTCCTTTTGGAATAAATATAATGGAAGAATGACAGGACAAGAACAAATTAAATTTCTAGAAAGAGCAAAAGAATTGTTTAATTTTGTTTTAAATGAAGAAATAATTCCTAAAAAAGAAATTAAATTAGATATAAATGATTGTACTCCCTTTCCATTAGTTATTGGAATCATTAGTGGTTCATACAAACAAATAAAACCATTATTATTAGATTTAAAAAGAATTTCAAACATTAAATGTATTAAAAGTATAGAAGTTATTGTTATGCATAATGGAGGAGATGAAAAAAAACTAAAAAATTTGATTATCTCAATGCAAGATAATAATTTATCTTGTTTATTTATTGATGAAGAACAAAGAACTATTGACTTTGAAAATGAGAATCTTAATAATACAAATGCTATTAATGATGGGAAACTACCAATTGGAAAAGCTAGGTCAATCCTTCAGAAATATATAGGTACTTATGTTGAAGATATTGAAGATTGTATTGTATGGTTACTTGATGATGATATGCGTTTAGAAGCAAAAGTAGAACAATATTTAACATGGTTGCCAAAATTTAGAAAAGAAGGGGTAGATGTTCTAATTGGAAGTTATGAAGGCGGTTCTCCTAATCCATCTACAAATGCAGTGAGAGTTCAGTTACATGATTTACTTCATAACTTAAAGTTCTTAAATAATATGAAAGATAATGATATCTTTCCTGATAAAGAAGATGAAAATAATATACTAAGATTAAAATATCCAGATTATTACTATGATTTATCTCGAAAACATTTTGGACATCTAGAAAGTCCATTTTGGGTAAATAAAATAAAAGATAATGAAACAGTAGGAGAAGTAAGGAAAAGAATTTTAAATAATGTAAATAAAATTCTTACAGGAGAACCTTTCTTTAGACCATTAAAGGTTTCTTTACCAATAAATCCTATTCTAGACGCAAAAGATTCAGCTAATAGAGGTGGAACAACTTTTATTTTAAATACAAAAGTATTAAAAAGAACACCAAATACAATAATAGAAATCAAAGGTAAAGAAAGTAGACGTTCAGACATGATTTGGGCAATTATTAATAAATATTATTATAGTTATAAAATTAAATTTGTGAATTTTTCAATTTATCATGATAGAAATAATTCTTTAATCCCTGAAATAGATTTTGAAAAAACAATGGGTGAAATACGTGGTTCTGCTATTTATGCAGGCCTTTCTGAAATATTATCAAAAAAAGATAAAATTAATTTTCATTTTAATGATAAAGAAGTTAGCGAAATGATAGATAAAGTATCTCAATATTTAGAAAGTAGGCTAGAATTATATAAACAAAATTTCTATAGAATTAGAGGATTATCAAAATCATTAGAAGAATTTAATCAAAATAATGAATTATCAGTTTTTTTAACTTATATTAATAATTGGTTTACTCAAGATAATCTAGATAAATTTAATTTAATAGCTAGGGAAATGAATTTTAATGAATTGGAATTATTTTTTAAATCATTAAGGCAGCAGATAGATGATTATTCAAAAATAGAAGTAAACGTTGCTTTTCTATTTGATCAAAGGTTAAATGATTAAAGTGGAGTAGATATAATAAAGAAATTATTTTTCTATAGACTTAATTTTGTGATTAATAGAAATATAAGGAAACTTGTATTCAATTTATTTACATCTCCCTAAATCCTGAAAGGTAAAAGAAGAAAGGAGCGGGAACTGGAAGTTTACAAGAGCAAATACCAGTTATTTCAAAGTACTTTAAAGGATAAACTAATAAATAGATATAACGTTTGACTTTGTACTTGACCAACAAGATTAAATACTAAACTATTTAAATATAAAAGCAAATAAAAATCCCCTTATTTTACTATTACTACCTAAAATTTAAAACTGTGACACAAACTGTGACACAAATTAGATAATATAAATAATATTTATATTTAATAATATTTTAAAATTATAGAAAGATTTTAGATTTAAAGTAAAGGAATAGAATCATGAATGAAATTATTTGCCCACATTGCCAAAAAGCTTTTAAAATAGATGAATCTGGGTATTCAGATATGCTTAAGCAAGTAAGAGACCATCAATTTGAAGAAGAAGTGAAAAATAGACTAGATATTGCCCAAAAAGAAAAAGAAAGTGCTGTACAACTAGCTATTGCTAATACTAAAAATTCTTTTCAAGAAGAAATGTCAAAAAAAGACAAAGAATATGATTCTCTTGCTAATGATTTAAAAATCAAAGAAAATGAAAAAGAAAATGCAGTTAATCTAGCTATTGCTAATATTAAAAGTTCCCTACAAGAAGAAATTGTACAAAAAGATAAACAACTAAGTGAAGTAAAAAGTAACAGCAATATGGAACTAGCAGAACTGAAATCTAAAATTCAGTATTCAGAGACCCAAAAAAAGCTAGAACTTTCAGAAGCTATTAAAAAAATAGAAAAAGAACGAGATAATCTTTCAACTGATTTAAGAATAAAAGAAAATGAAAAAGAATTACTTAAAATATCTATTAAAGAACAATTCTCTAATCAGCTAATTGTAAGAGATGAAACCATCAAAATGAAAGATGATGAAATTGCAAGATTAAAAGACTTCAAACAAAAACTTTCAACAAAAATGGTAGGTGAAACTTTAGAGCAACATTGTGAAATTGAATTTAATAAACTACGTGCAACAGCTTTTCCAAATGCTTATTTTGAAAAAGACAATGATTCAAGAGCTGGTAATAAGGGTGATTTTATTTACAAAGAATCAGATGAGCAAGGAAATGAAATTATTTCAATAATGTTTGAAATGAAGAATGAAAATGATGAAACAGCTACAAAAAAAAGAAATGAAGATTTTTTTGCAAAACTAGATAAAGACCGAAATGAAAAAAACTGTGAATATGCAGTTTTAGTCTCACTATTAGAATCAGAAAGCGAATTATACAATACAGGTATAGTTGATGTCTCATATAAATTTAATAAAATGTACGTAATAAGACCACAATTCTTCATTCAAATCATTACCTTACTTAGAAATGCTGCTTTAAACTCAATGAAATATAAAGCAGAATTAAATTTAATAAAAAATCAAAATGTAGATATTACAGATTTTGAAGAAAAAATCAATATCTTTAAAACAGGCTTTGCAAAAAATTACGATTTAGCAAGTAGAAAATTTAAAACTGCCATTGATGAAATAGATAAAACAATAATTCATCTTCAAAAAACAAAAGATGCTTTATTGTCATCAGAGAATAACTTACGATTAGCAAATAATAAAGCAGATGATTTAACTATAAAGAAGTTAACGCATGGAAATCCAACTATGAAAGCAAAGTTTGATGAGCAGTGTGAATAGGTTTACTTTATTGTAGTTTAATATGTTGAAGCATTGCAAGAAATAATAGCATTACAGAGAAAAATTGTTTCAAAGGATGATGAGATAAGTTTTGTTTCTATAGATTAAAATAAAAGGATTATTGTGAAATTAAAGAAATTAAGATTAGAAAATTTTAGAAGTTATAAAGAATTAGAAATCAAATTTGATGATAATATGAATGTTATCATTGGTAAAAATGATGTGGGTAAATCAACAATAATGGAATCATTAGAAATTTTCTTTAATAATGATTTAGTAAAAATACAACAAGATGATTTAAATATTTTGGCAAAACAAGAAGAGTCTTATAAAGTTAAAATATCGTTGTCTTTTGAAATTGAAAATTTTGATACAATTGTTATTGATTCTACAAATCCGACAAACTTAAGAGATGAGTTTTTATTAGACTCCTATGGACTATTAACGTTAGTTAAGGAATGGGATTGTAAAACTGCATTAAAAGCTTCAAGTCTTAAATACTATTTAAAATGTGAATATCCTACTGTATGGAGTGAAAATCCAAAAATAAATCTTAAAATTACTGAATTAAAAAAAGAAATTAAAAATTTATTAGAGGAAGAAATAATAAGTGAAGAGAGATATTCCTTAATTCCTCAAAATGCAAATGCACCAATGAGAGAAGCACTATATAAGTATCTTTTATCATATAGTGATAGAAATGATAAAACAACTATATTAATAGATCTAAGTAAAGGAGATGAGTCTAAAAGTTTAAAAGTAAATATTGATAAAAACTTACCCCAATATTTTTTATTTCAATCAGACCGAGCTAATAAAGATAGTGATAAGGATGTTCAGAATCCATTAAATATTGCCATCCAAAAAGCACTTAAAAGTCAGGAAATTAAAGAAAAACTTGATGATGTAGAAAAACTAATGCAGGAACAAATAAAAAAAATAGGTGATGATACTTTAAGTAAATTACAAGAGATGGATTCAGATATTGTATCAACTTTAAATCCTAATTATTCTAAAGAACCAGATTGGAAATCTGTTTTTAAATTTTCTTTTACTGGAGAAGATGATATTCCTTTAAATAAAAGAGGAAGTGGTGTTAGAAGGTTAGTGCTTTTAAATTATTTTAGAGCAGAAGCGGATAGAAAGATTGATGATAGATTTAATAAAAGTGTTATTTATGCAATAGAAGAGCCTGAAACATCACAGCATCCTGATTATCAAAAAATGTTAATAGAGTCTTTACTTGAACTTTCAAATCATGAGAATCATCAAGTTATTATCACTACACATACCCCAAATATTACAAAATTAGTCTCTTTTGAAAATATAATACCATTGATAAAAGAAAATGGAGTTATTAAAAAATTTAATGATGAAGAAGAGCTATTTAGTTCAATTATTGATACTCTTGGAATATTTGCTAATCTTGATATAAAAAATATTTCTAAAGTTAAATGTATTATTTGTTTAGAAGGGAAATTAGATATAGAGTTTCTTTTAAATATTAATGAACAAATAAATGAGTATAAAGAAATTATTGAATTGAATAATAACGATGAAATACTCTTAATACCAATGGGTGGAAGTACGATTGAATATTGGGCAAATAAGAATTTATTAAAAAAACTTCAAATAAATCAAGTTCATATTTATGATAGTGATATAGGGTCGGATAAACCTAATAAGTATAGTCCATATTTTGAGTCAATTGAAAACCAAGGACTAAACAATTTTACTTTTGAAACTAATAAACGAGAAATGGAAAATTATATACATCATGAAATTTTGTCTAGAACTTATAATGGGTTTTCTCTTATTTATGATGAAAATTGGGATAAATTAGATTTAGGAGAAGAAGTAGCTAAACATTTACATGTAAATTCTGAGAGTACAAAAGACTGGGATGAAGTTACAAGTGAAAAAAAGAAAAAAAAGGTTAGTAGTGTAAAAAAAAGATTTAATGAAGAGCTAGCTAAAAGTTTAACAAAACAACACCTCGAAGAATTAGAAGCTTTTGACGAAATCAAGGGGTGGTTTGAAAAAATAAAAGAGGCTTCAGAAGGATAGCTTTGAAAACAAAACATCAACAATTAATAAAACTTCTTTATAAAAATGACGAGACGATTGATAAAATATATAAAAGCTCAAATGCAGTAAATTTTTCAAATGTGTCTCATGACTTAATAGCTGAAGGTATAGTTTTAGAACTTGGAAATATAGTTAATTTAAATCCTTACTATAGACAGTTTGTAAATACAATTTTATTAAAAGCTGATTACTCTATTTTATTTGGTAATTTTGATGAACATTCAAAAGAAATTTTATCTTTAAAAAAACGATATCTAGAATTTAATAAATATGGATTTATAGAAAGAATAAAAAAATTAATATATGATTTATACACATCAATAGTATTACAAGACAAAAATATTGAATCACTGTTATATGACTTGGAGAATCAGATTTCTATTGAATTAGATGAATTAATAGTTGAATCTGAATTGATTTTGGAGAAAGTTGAGAAATATCTAACTTCAATAAAAAGGATATTAAAGGATTTAGATAGTGATTTGGCATCTATTCATATTGAAGTTGAAAATGTGATTGATGAGATAAATGGATCAATAGAACCATTTATTGCCAAAATAGAAAGTTATTGTACAAAGTTTTCTGAAGTAATTAGAATAAGTGAAGAAAAAAAGGCTTTAAATCAAAAGCTTTTTTCATTGAGTGCATCAATACTTCAAGGCAATGAAGACTATTTAATAGATTATTTAGTAGATAATCAACATGAAATGATCTTCAACGTAAATGAAAAGATTATTGTATTTCCTTATTATGAAAACTGTTTAAATAAAATGCTTTTAAAAACTAAAGCATCATTGATTTTTCCACCAACTAAAACTAAAACTAATATAAAGAGAAAGAAGCAAGAAATTAGAGAAGTTAAATATATTAATGAAGAAGAAATATTGAAAGATTTAAGAATAAATACTCCAAAAGATATATATTTATATTTATTAAATCATAGTGAAATTAAGAAGTTAGATATTAAAAAACAAGAACAAGAAGCATTTAAAATATTTTTATTACTCTGTATTAATAAAAAACATCCTTTAGTTAAAAGTGATGATTTTAATAATGCTAAAATTAGGAGGGTATCATGGCATTAACTGCTGATATTTTTGAATTACTTAAAGATGGAAATATTATATCAGGTAATTCAAAAAATGAATTTACTAGAAGAATTGTAGATTATTTAAGTAACGAAAAAAGCTTCAAAGACAATCAAGAAATATTTAATACTTTAGGTTATATATTAATTAGAGAATATAATTGTTTTTATCTAACTAAGAAGAAAGAATTAAATGAGAAAGAACTTGACAAGTTTATTCAAAGATATAAAGATGTCTTTTTGGCATTATCAATATTAAAATCTTATTTACCTGCTATTAGTAGCGGAAGTGAATTAAATAAAAGTGATTTAATTGCGAGTGCAAATAAAAATAGTGAAACTAAAGTAAAAGAAATATTAGAATATTTAACAAAAAAAGAGGATAATTTATCTGGTTCTATTGAAATAGTATTAAAGAAACTAAGGGAAAGTGGAATAATAGAACAATTAGATAAGTCAAATGAAGAAAGATATTTTATATTAGATTCTTTAGATTATTTTAATGGTATTTTGAAACAATTGGAGATGAGTAATGCTTAAAAAAATGTATATGATAAATTCTGCTGACATGAATAATGTAGAGATTGAATTTGATGGTAATTTGTTTTTTGCTGGAGATAATGGTAGTGGTAAAACTACAGCTATCAGGGCGTTACATTATTTGTTTGTAACTCATTCAAACTTAGTGGGAATATCAGGAGATCAAAAACCTTTTAATGATTACTACTTTAAAGAACCTAAAAGGTCATATTTAATATATGATTTTGATAAATATTTCATTATTATGTATAAAGATAAGTATAAACTTTATAAACATTTTGTAAGAAGAAAATTAAATATTGATGATTTTTATGATGATAATGATAACTTAGTACCTCATAATGAGATAAATAAGTATATGGTAACAGCGACCTCTAAAAAGAGAGTAGAAACAAGGAATGACTTCAATTCAATATTTTATGGTGATAATGAATTTTCTTTTAATAAAATAGAAAATGTAGATACATTTATAGATTTATATTCTAAATTATTTAACATATCAAAAACCATCATTGATAGTAATTCAATTAAAGAGGCTATAAAAGATTCAATAGGGCAAAAAAAAGAATTTTATGAATTTGACGCTTCAAGTTTTTATGATAGTTTTTATAAGTTACAACATTTAAATAAGTTTTATAAAACATATGAAAAGTATAATAAAACTATACATGCTTTGATGAAATCATATAAAACAATAATTAATCTTGAAGAAGATTTAACTATTTTTTCTAAAAAAATAGAGTATAGATTTGATTATGAATCAAGAAAACACATTGAAATACAAGATAAAATTGAAAAAATAGAAATAAATATGAATGTAAAAAAATCATATTTTATTCATATAGAAAATAGACAAAAATATTTAAATAAAAAGTTACAAAGCTTTATAAATGATTTAGAAGTAAAGTTAAAAGAAATTTTAATGCTTGAATTTGAATTTACTGATAAACGATTAATTAAAAATAAAACTCACATATTGAGAAAAGATAGTTTATTGAATAATCAGAAAAAAGTCCAAAAAAATATTATTGAGATAGAAAATCAATATAAAACTTTAATAGAAACAATTGAAAATGAGATATATCAACTAAAACAATCTTTTAAAGAAGAAGAACTACAATTAAAAGAAGAAATCAATATACAAAAAGAACAAAATAATGAATCAATAGATGAAAAATATCAAGAGTTACAATTAAAAAAGTCTGAGTATGAAAAAGACATCGAGTTAAATATAAAAAAACATAAAAAAAATATAGCTGAAAGTGAAAAACATAAAAACTTTGAATTATTAAAAAAAGAAGAATTAATTAATAAATATGAAAATAAGTTTGATTTATTACGTTTTATTTTAGATAATAATAATAAAGAAATTAATCAAGAAATACAAGTTCTAAATAAAGATAAAGATAGTCTCTTTACTGAATTAAATAGATTGAGAAAAGAAAAAGTTGATAAGTCTAATAATTATAAAAAACTAGTAAAAGCTAATGTAGAAAGATACGAAGAAGACAAATCTTCTTTAATAGAAGAAAAAGAGTATTTTCGGAGTTTATTGGATATTGATAAAAATAGTTTTCAAGCTTTTCTAAATGAAAATATTGATAATTGGGAGCATAACCTTTATCCTATAATAGAAAAAAAGCTATTAGTTAAAGATATTAAAATATTACAGCCGAAAATATTAGATAATGAAAATATTTTTGGTATCTCATTAAACAAAGATACACTAGACACTCTACCTACAAAACAAGAAATACAAAATGAACAAGAAAATATTTTAAATAAATTAAATATATTAAAGAATAGCTATCAAAAAGAATCAAAAAAATTAGAAAAAGAGTATTATGAAGATAATGAAAAAAATGAGAGTCAGATTATACATCATAATAGTAAAATAAAGATACAGCAATTACAGGTATATGAAAAAGAAAATGAAGTAAAAAAGTTACTAAGTCATTATGAAAATGAAAAAAAGATACAGAATACTAATCGCGAAAATGAAAAAGTTACTTTAGATAAAAGTATTAATAATATTAAAAAGACAATTGAAGAAGAAGAATCTAAAATAAAAATATTTAATCATCAAATGAAATTAGCTAATAAAAGTTATAAAGATATTTTTAACAAAGAAAAAAGCAATTTAAAAAAACTACTGAATACTTCTATTGAAAATTTAAATGAAAAGTTTGAAAATATAAAGAAGGAAATTGAGAATAAAGTAAATGAAAAAGATAAAGGTAAATATAATATTTCAAATGAAGAAAAAATTAAAGAATTAAATATTGAATTAAATTTTTTAAATAATAATCTATCTCAAATATCTCAAAGTGAAGCATATTTAGAAAGATATGAAAAAGTAAAAAATAAAATAAAGAGTAAAACCAAAATAGAAAAAGATATTACTAAAAATATACAATTTAGTAATAATTTAATTGAATTATTTACTTCAAATAAAAACAAATCAAATATATTCATCCAAGAACAAACTAATCTATTAAATGATTTTAATGAAGAGAAAAAGCTTTATAAAAATGGTTTAAATAGATTTCAAAACTTAAACATTGAACTTTTAAATTCTTGTGTGGAAACAGAAGAGTCTTTAGATGAATTAATCTCTTTATATTTAATTAGTAATGATAACCATTCATCTACTGTTACTCTCTTTAGAACAGATTTTGAAATTGTTTGGAAAAAAATCAGAGCGTTTAACAGATTAGATTTACCATTAAATCTTGAAAACTTTTATGAATTAAAAAATTTATCGAATATTGAAGATGTAAAAAGATCTATGTACGAATTATCAAATTATGAATATTTAATAATAAAAGAAAAAAAGAATTCAACACTCGAACTTTCAAGTATAATTGAATCTTCTAAACAAAGATTAAAAAATTTTGATACATCAATAAAAGGACTTAATCGTCAAATTACTAAAATCAACCAACGATTAAAGAAAATAGATTTTTCTGTAATAAATTCAATTAAATTATGTTCAGAAAAAACAACTGGTAAGAATCTAGGTTCTTATTGGTCAGAGTTAAAAGATATTTTATCTGATTTAGAAATGAATGAAGAGAATAGTTTATTTAATGATGATGCTAAAGCAACAAGAGATATAAAAAAGATTATTGAATTACTTGATGAAATAAAAAAAACTTTTAGACGAAGATGATAAATTATCAAGTTATGAAGGATTAACAATCAGTATTGAGTATAGTGAAAATAATAAGCCTGTTAAAAAAGTACAACAACTTCAATCACAAGCTTCAACGGGTACTAACTTAATGTTGAAAGTTGCAATTGCTATTTCTATATTAGGAGAATATATCTCAAACCCAGATAATCCTTTTTATTTAATAATTGATGAAGTATCTCAATTACATAGTAATAATCAGAATAAAATGAGAGAGTTTGCGCAAGAGAATGGTTTTAATATTGTATTTGTTGCCCCTGAACCAACATTAATTAAGCCTAAAGATATTAAGTATTATATTTTTGAGAAAAAAAGTGCAATATTGATGAATCATATTTAAAATAATAGAATTCCGGGACAGGATACTAAATTATTTGGATTTTAAGAGCTCATACAAAGTGACCTTTGTGCTTTTTTTTCTTCTTTTCTTGAAAAGAAGAAACAAGAAAGCAACTGACGAGTTGAAAAGCCCTTTGGGTTCCTAAATATTTTTATTTTTTAACTAGCCTGCGAAACTCCCTGCAATGTTCTAAAGAGCACATTGTTTAACGGTTAAACAGTCCTCGACTTTTTTCGATAAAAAAGAAAAAGATTTAGCTTTCACAAAGTCAGGGGAAGAGCAGTTTGTAATGTAGTTTTACTTTGATACAGAGTGGGAGAGCTTATACAAATTATAGGAAAAGAAAATTTAACTATGAACCTATCTAAATCTTTATATACAAAAGCACTTTTTAAAGAAGTATAATAAAGACGTTCTAAGGCCTGCTGATGAAGAGGCACGAAGTAATGAAGTAGAATGAATTAGATTCTTTACCAATGCTAAAATATTATAAATTTAAAATAGAATAAAAGGTTCAATTTTGTTAAATATTGAAGAGTTATTAATTAAAATTATGAAGATACTTGATTTCGATATGAATGATATAAAGTTAAAACAAACTTTGGAAAAAAGAAGATTTTATACAAATGAAGAGAGTGATGAGAAATATAAAGAACATATTAATATAATTTTAGAAAAACTTAATCTTGGAGAAAATAATAGTAAACTATCAAATATTTTTATTGATTTAATAAACCTATATATCCCTATATATAATAAAGTAAATTTAATAAAATTTATAGCAAGTGAGAAAAAAATAAATTGGATTATATTAAAAAGACTTGTAATTCCTTATTTAGCTAAAAGATTATCTTCCTTAGATTCTGATTATAGTTCAAGAGTTGATAAAGGGTTGTCTGGTGGACTATTTTGGTATTTGCCTGATGTAACTGATTATCCTAATATTAAAATGCCTATGGAATATATTATGAATTGGTGGTTAGATTTATATGGTAAAGGAATAGATAGTTTATGTGATGAATTAGATGATAATAATAAAAATGTTGAGAAACCAATTGAATCAAAGAATACTATTAAACAATGGTTTAAAAAAAGTATACCTGATAGACAATCCATTGAAGAGTATTTTAGTATTCCAATAGTTTATAACGGATGCTTCGAAGCCAATTTAAATGATACTCTTAATATTCAGTTTAAAAAAGCTTGCACTTTTATAATTGAAAAAAAGAAGTTATCTATCGAAAAACTAAAATATGAAATACCATCTAACTCTTTAGTAGATAGAATTTTTAATAGTGAACCTATATCTCAAATTGAAAAAAAAGAGTTTGTTAGTTTTATTGCAGAAAGATGGGAAATACCTACCAAAGAAAAGCTTATTCGTATTTTTATTATTGCTAGAAGTTCTGAGTCAGTTTATAAAAGTTTATTATCTTATTTTTCAGTTAAAGATTTATCAGATATTGAAGATAATAAACTTTTACAATTAACTTATTTATATTGTCATATGTATAATGAAAACCTTCAAAGATATTCACATGGAGTGCATAAGTATGATAAGTCTGATATATTAAAAATAAATTATGAATATTTAGACTCATTGACTAATAATTTTAATGGTATTGTTGAAACAATTTCTAATGATATAAATATTGAATTATCAAATCAAAACTATACAAGAGATTATTTAGAAGATATTTATCAAATTAAATTTATTGTATTTATGCAAAATAAAGATAAAAGAATTGAATTAGTTGCTAAACAATTAAAAGATCATCACCAATATTTTCATGAAAAGTTTGATAAAATTGAATTTGAGGTAGCAAAGTATTTTCCGTTATCTTATAAAGATAAAATGGAATTTATAAATAATATTAATGATATACAGTGTTTAATTAATATTTATGATAGAGAACTAACTATTAACGATGAACTTGCTGAAAAATGTGTATTTAAAATGCAAGTTTTATCTAAAACACCGTATGAAGCGTTAATAGTATTATTTTATTTTATAAAAATATATACAATATTATTTGTTGAATATAATATTTTTAAGTTAAAAGAAGCAAGTACTTTAATTCTTAAGTATGAAAATTCAATAAAGGGCATAAAAGAAAAAGAAATAGAACTATTACGAATTAAAATACACTTTTATGTGAAGTCAAAACAGTTTAATAATGCTTTAAAGGCATCTGATGAATATTTTATTAAATATTTCAAATTCCAAAAAAAAGATATAGATGATATAGAGATTCTTTTTTTAGGAGCTTATTCTGCTTATATCGAAAATAATAAAAGTACTTTAAAACAATATAATAAATATTTAAAAAAGTATACAAATTCAACGTTTATAAATAGTAAATCATTACCTTTTAAGATTTTCTTTTATAAAAAACTTTAATGTACGAGGTAACACCCTAAATAAAAATCTCTAATTTTTGTAATCTTCTAATAGTGGTTTTAAATCACTATTAAATTAAAAGGAGAAAGTTATGTCTAACAAAAATCACAAAGCCAATCAGGCTAATTCAAACAAAGGTACAAGTGGAAGTAATAATGCAAATGCAAAAGTTAATGGTAATAAAGGTGCTCAACTGAACCCTAACAATACAAAAGGTTCAAAAAGTAAATAAGACTAGAGAGTAAGAATTATAAAATTCTTACTCTTTTAAAGATTATACGAGGATAAAAAATGAATGTAAAAAGTGAAACTTGTTTTTCTAAGTCTAATGGTAATGCTTTAAGTGTTTATTCTTCTTCTGATGAAGCTTTAAATTCTGCTACTTATACAAATAATAAATATGGACGTAATTTGATTCCATATCAATGCGATAGATGTAATTTATGGCATCTATCTCCAAAGAGTAGGTATACACAAAGCACAGAATGTACTATTTGTACTGATCGAAATGGTTCTTTAAAACAATTATATATTAGTAAACGAGATGCACAGAAAAGAGCAAATATTTTATTTGAAGAAAATGGAATTTTATTAAATGTTTATTCTTGCCCTCATGAAAGTGGATTCCATCTTACTAAATCGTAAATTAAATAAAAGAGGATTGTTGTCCTCTTTAAAGGATAAGTTAAGTGAACAATACAAAGATAGATTGTATTTTAGTTTCTTTTGATTATAAAAAAGTAAATAGCCCTTGCCCTACATATGCGATTGCAAGCTTACTTCAATACTCAAAAGAAAGAGAAGTTAATATAATAAACTATTCCTTAGATATGAATAATATTTTTTCTTGTGATGATGTAAAAAATGAGCTTAAGAAGAACTATTCTTCGGATGTGAAAAATATCACCTCTCTTGCAATTTCTTCTTATGTATGGTCAAAAGATTATGTAAATTATACTATCAAATACTTTTTAGAGTGTGGGTTTAAAGGTCAAATTATAATTGGTGGTTATGAAATAACATATAATACTCAAGAAAAATTAAAAAAAGAATATCCAAATGTAAATATATTTATTTCTAACAATGCAGAAGAATCATTATTTAATACAATTAAAAATAAAAAAGAAAATCATATAATATTCAAAAATGAATTTACAGATATACAAAAATTACCATTGGTATATTCTACGTCTGCAATTAACATAAGTAAAGATATGAAAGTGAATTTTGAAACTAAAAGAGGTTGTCCTTATTCTTGTACATTTTGTGCTCATAGAGATTTAAATGATACTGCAGTACTAGAAAGAAATATAGAAGATATAAAAAAAGAATTAATTTATTTACAAAAAATAAATATAAAAAAAATAAATTTTTTAGATCCTATTTTTAATGTAGGACAAACTTATTTAGAGATTATGAAATTTATGATTGAAATTGATTTTCAAGTTCTTATTAGTTTTCAAACACGCTTTGAATTAATTAAAGGAAAAAAAGGAAAAGAGTTTTTAAATTTAGCTTCTAAATTAAATATAATTTTAGAATTTGGCTTGCAAACAATAATAAAAGAAGAATATGAAATAATAAAAAGAAAAAATGAAAGAGATAAAGTATCAAGTCTCTTAAATGAACTAAATAAACTTAAAATTATGTATGAAGTAAGTTTAATTTATGGTTTACCAAAACAAACAGTTACTTCTTTTATTGAAAGTATAAATTTTTTAGAAGAACATAATTGTCAAAAAATAATTGCTTATCCTCTGATGTTACTTGTAGGCACGAAATTATATTTTGATAAAGAAAAATATAATTTAAAAGAAAAAGAGATTAATAATATCTCATATGTTGTTTCTTCTGATTCTTTTAGTGAAAAAGAGTATAAAGAAATGAAAAATATTGCTAATAATTATAATAATGATAATAAAAGACTAGTTCTTTAAATAACTGCGACACGATACTAAATTGTTTACTAATTAAAAGCTCATCTAAATGTGAACCTTTGCGCTTTTTTCTTATAGGATTGTATTTTACGCTTTCTTAATCGTAAGAAAAGAAAAAATACCGTTCGGCTTCCTCAAAGGCAGGACAAGAGCAAGTTGTTTTAGTATCCAAAAATTCAAATACCTCTTAAAAGAGCATTACTAAATATGTATCAAAACTATATCTGCTTTAGCAGTCAAAAAATCTTTCCGTTGAAATGCTACATCTGCAAGAGCTAAATATTTTTTATTGATTTGCGTAGCCCAAAAATTTCTGTTTGACCGTTAAGAAAGATGCCCTTAGGCATGTTTTCTCACAGAGAGTGCAAGCACAAGAGGAAGTTATATTTTTAAGTAAATCAATAAAAAATATTTAGGTAGCCTTTAGGCCGATGAAGCGTAGTTGTTTTTATCGAGGAATTTGCTCGTACCTCGTGCATGTTTACTTATTGTCAATACATGCCGGAACAAAGTGACTAAATCCTGAAAGGTCAAAGTAAGAAAGCGGGAACTGGAAGTTTACAAGAGCAAATACCAGTTATTTCAAAGTACTTTAAAGGATAAACTAATAAATAGATATAACGTTTGACTTTGTACTTGACCAACAAGATTAAATACTAAACTATTTAAATATAAAAGGAAATAAAAACTAGGCATAAAAAAGGGGACTTTTTAGTCCTTTTTTTGTTTATTTATATGGTGGAGATGTTCAGGATTGAGTTTAACTATATATAGGGTTTAGTGAGAATAGATTATATAAATACCCCTAAATAGTACCCCCTATTAGTTATATGCGTGTAGTTTCTTTAAAGCATTTTTCTCAAATGTTTTAACATCTCCAATTATTTTTTCTGCTTTTTTTATAGTATTATGTTGCTTTTCATTAATAGCTTTTATTGCACCATTTAAAAACTTATCTTTACTTTTTTCATTCATTGTCACTTCCTTTATATACAAAAACTAACTATTAAAAATCTTATTTATCAAGAGTGCAATTAGGATTAATCTTAAGTGTTTTACTATGAGACACTTCTTTATCCTCTTTTGACATATTCTTTAAAATGTTTTCTATATCTTTTTGCTCTAGCATATTATAAGCTCTTTGTAATAACTCATACTCTTCAATACTTACTATTACAGCTTCTGGTTTATTTCTTCTAATTATTGCTATTTTGCTAAAGACCTTTGCTGTAACTTTATCTAAATAGTTTCCTAGTGATTTACCAAGTTCTGTTATTCCTATCATCTCATCTTTTGTATAAGAAATCATATTTTTCTCCATATTTAAATATATATTATTATATGTATTATAACAAAAAATATCGTTTTTTGTAAGTTTTAATTATTTATATGTATAAACTAAGAATTAAGAATTGGAATTCCGTGGACACGATAATAAAATTGGAATGGTAAGCTAAATTCTGATTGCAGACAAAAGAAAAAATACCGTTTGGCTTCATCAAAGGCAGTGGTAGAGCAAGAGAAAGTACATAAAATCACTATCCTTCATTGGATAAATATGTGATTTAACTATAGCTACGAAGTAGTCAAACGATCATTCCGTTGATTGCTACATTTGCAGGGGAACAGGGAAAACTTATGCTCTTTAGCACAAGGCAAACCTCGTGAGTAATTTTTTTATTTTATTACGTAACCCAGCCATAACTGTTTGCACGTTAAGAAATATGCTGGGAGCATATTTTAGTAAGTTTTAGGGCTAAGCAAGAAAATAAAAAAACTTTAGGTAGTCGAAGACCTCCGAAACGTAGTTGTTTTTGTTTACTTTTAGTCAATACAAAAGTAAAAAAGCGGGAACTGGAAGTTTACAAGAGCAAATACCAGTTAATTAAAACTATTTTAAAATATAAACTAATAATAATAAAACTCCTACAACTGTAAACCTTCGTACTTTTTCCCTGTGCTACAAAACACAAGAGTCTATTGTTTTAATATCCATTAAAAATAGATATAATTGACAAACAAAACAAGAAGGAGAAAAGATGAATGCAAAAAGTGAAACTTGTTTTAGCTCACATGATAAAAAACCCTTAAGTTTTTTTACTTCAAAAGATGAAGCTTTGAAATCAGCAAAATATGCAAACAAACGTTATGGACGTAGTTTATTACCATATCAATGTGAAAAATGTAATTTGTGGCATTTATCTCCTAAAAGTAGACATACTCAAAGTGAGGAGTGTAGTTACTGTACTGATAGAGATGGACGTTTAAAACTCTTATATATTTCTAAATATAAAGCACAAAAAAGAGCAGATATTTTATTTAAAAGCAATGGTATCTTATTAAATGTTTATTCTTGCCCTCATCAAAATGGCTTTCATCTTACAAAAGCATAAATATTTAAGCTGATGAATCGTAGCCAATTTTTTATTTTTGGTAAAAGAAGATGCCTGCGCGTAGCGATACAATCCTGTAAGGAAGTAAACCTAAATATTAAAAGTTTAGAGTATACAATATTGAATTATTAAAAATATATCAAAATGATATATATAATGATAAAAATAAATTTTAATGTTATTATATTTAGAATTGAATTTTATTTGTTTCTAATAAAATAGCTTAGTTCTTTATCATAGAGTAAATATAAAAAAACCCAGGCTTAAACTTAAAGGTTTAAGACTTACTGGGCGTCATACGAAAATTATATTAAAATATTAAAGGAAAGTCAATTGGGAACTAGAATATCAAAATATTAAATATGACATATTTATATTATTAATATATTTTGATAAAGAAGTTCATGAACTTGCTACAGAACTAACTATTGAAAATAAAAAATAGAATTGATCTTTTAATAGTTTCAACTTGATAAATATTAATTCTAATAAGAATGATAAAAAAATCTTGTGAAATTAGAGTAATTAGCATTTTACACCATTTTTTTTGAGTTGAGTATAAATGTAATCGTTTCATATTATGAGCCGTTTATATATGCTATTCGTATCATTTAGTTTTCCTATTATATGAAGTATACTTCTTATTAGGACTCTTTTTAAGTTCAGTTTTCCTCTTGAATCCTTACTTCTATAAGAAAGCTAATAAAACTTTTTATGACAAGATTAAAATGATTATGGTATTTATAATAATAAAAACAATTAAGTTTACTTGTACTAACTTTAAGGAAGATATATGAAAGAAATGAAACAAAGCTCATCAAAAATAGAAACACTAAACAATCTATCTGCTTTAGTAGATTACTCACTAATAAATACTTTAAATGCAAATCCAGATTCTAAAGAAGATGGTATTGATTACGAAGCAAGAGAAGTTTTTTCAGGGCACTATGTTCCTGTAAAAACAACGCCAATTAAAGATCCTATATATATAAGTCATAGCAAAAATTTATTTAAAGAATTAGGTTTTTCTGATAGTTTAGCTAATGAAGCTGATTTTATTAGTATGTTCTCAGGTGATATGTCTAATGTTCCAGAACCTATTAGAAAACTAGGTTGGGCAACTGGTTATGCTCTTTCTATTTATGGAACAGAATATTATGCCCAATGTCCATTCCAAACTGGAAATGCCTATGGTGATGGAAGAGCTATTTCAGTTCTTGAAGCAGTAATTAAAGGTAAACGTTGGGAAATGCAGCTAAAAGGTGCTGGAAAAACGCCATATTGCCGTGGTGCAGATGGTAGAGCAGTTTTAAGATCTAGTGTAAGGGAGTTTTTAGCTCAAGAGCATATGCATGCTTTAGGAATTCCTACTTCACGTTCTTTATCTTTGTATACTTCAAAAACTCAAATGGTTCAACGTCCATGGTATAGCGATGGTTCGTACTCAAAAGATCCAGATAGAATGATTAACGAAGCAGTTGCTATATCTACTCGTGTTGCACCTTCTTTTCTTCGTGTTGGTCAAATAGAACTTTTTGCTAGACGTGCTAACAAAAATGAACATGCAAATGCAATGAAAGAGTTAGAGATGATTGTTTTGCATTTGATGGATCGTGAATACAGTGAGGTAATTCCTAAGAGTTTAAGTACATCTGAAAAAATAGTACTTTTAGCAAAAGAGTTCCAAACTAGACTTAGTTCACTTGTGGTAAATTGGATTCGTGTTGGATATACTCAAGGAAACTTCAATAGTGATAACTGTGCTGCTGGGGGTTTTACTTTAGATTATGGACCTTTTGGGTTTTGTGATGTATTTGACCCTTATTATCAGCCTTGGACAGGTGGAGGGCATCACTTCTCTTTTTTTAATCAAAGAAAAGCGGCCGAAAAAAACTTTAATGTTTTTTGTGAAGCTTTAAAACCTTTATTAAATGACAAGCCTGAATATTTACTAAAACTTGAAGAAATTAAAAATGATTTTTCTACTATTATAGAAGATAAAATGCAAAAGATGTGGGCTAGTAAACTAGGACTTAGTGCTTTTAATGCTTCTTTATACGAAGATCTTGAAATTCTTATGGTAAAAACTTCTGTTGATTATACTATTTTCTTTCGTGAGCTTTCGAAGTTACCAAGTGAATTTGAAGCCTTGGAAAAAAGTTTTTATAAAGAGGTAAAAAATGATGAAGAAATCAAAAAGTCTTGGTTAGAGTGGTTTGAAAAATGGCAAGCTCTAATTTGTTCTTCTAAGGAAGAGCGAGAAGAACTATCAAAACAAATGAAACTTGTTAACCCAAAATACACTTTAAGAGAGTGGTTTTTAGTACCTGCATACAAGCAAGCTAGTGAAGGAGAGTATTCTTACCTAAGAGAACTTCAAGAAGTAATGACTAATCCATATGGCTCTCAGTCAAAAGAAGTACAAAATAAATATTATAAGCTAAAACCCTCAGAATTTTTTGGTTTAGCAGGAGTATCTCATGTTACTTGCTCTTCGTAAAGATAGATAATTATAACGTGACAGTTTTATAGATATATTGTTTATATACGCTATAATCCAAAATAAACTTATTGATATAAGAATCTAGGCAAACAATGCAAGAAATAGCTCTTAAAATACTAAAATCTGGTCAAAATGTTTTTTTAACAGGATCAGCAGGTACAGGAAAAACTCATATTTTAAATGAGTTTGTTTTGTATCTTAAATCTAGGAAAATTATTCCTACAATTGTTGCCCCTACTGGAATTGCGGCTTCACATTTAAATGGTCAAACTATTCACTCTTATTTTAGCTTAGGAATTAGAGATGATATTGATGATGCTTTTATTTCCCACTTATTAGAAAAAAAATATCTTCAGAGCAGATTTAAGAAACTAAAAATACTAATCATAGATGAAATTTCTATGGTAAGTCCTAATATTTTTAACTGCATTGATAAAATATTGAGAGCTTTTAAACAAAGTGATGAACCTTTTGCTGGTATTCAAGTAGTACTTTCAGGTGATTTTTTTCAGTTACCTCCAATATCAAGAAATAGTGATGGTAAAAGATTTGCTTGGCAAAGTCCTTCTTGGAAAGAACTTGATTTACAAACTTGTTATTTGCAAAAGAAATTTAGACAAGATGATAATAAACTTATTTTAGTTTTAGATGAAATAAGAAGTGGAACAGTATCCCAAAAAGCACATGATATTTTAAACTCAAGACTGCAAAAAGATTTAGATATTGATTTTACACCTACGAAACTTTATACTCATAATATGGATGTTAATAGAATTAATAGTGATGAGTTAAAAAATATAAATAATGAAGCACATGTTTTTAATTATGAATCCCAAGGTGCTAAAACAAATATAGAAAAACTATTTAAATCTGCTTTAGTTCAAGAAGAATTAGTCTTAAAAAAAGATGCTGTTGTAATGTTTATTAAAAACAATCCTGAAAAATATTATATAAATGGAACAACAGGAGTAGTAATTGATTTCTCAAAAGATGATGCTAAACTTCCAATTGTAAAACTATCAAGTGGTTATGTAATAAAAGTACAATATGAAGATTGGAGTATTGAAAATGATAAAGGAAAAGTTCAGGCTAAAATATCTCAAATACCTCTAAAACTTGCTTGGGCTATTACTATTCACAAATCACAAGGTATGACCCTTGATGCAGCCCAAATTGATCTATCTAAGACCTTTGAAGTAGGGCAGGGTTATGTTGCCCTATCAAGAATTAAAAATATTGAAGGCTTAAAATTAATGGGCTTTAATGATAATGCTTTAAGTGTTGACCCGTTAATTTTAAGTATTGACCCTAGAATCAAACAAGCTTCAAAAAAAGCAAGTGATAAAATACTAGCTTACGATGAAAATACTCTTAAAACAATGAATCTATCGTATATAAAAAGACTTGGTGGTCTTGTAGATGAAAAAGAGATAGAAAAAGAAAAAGTAGTCTTAGCTTCTAAACCTAAAATAGAAGAAAAAATGGCAAACCATATAAAAACAAAAAACTTAATTGAAAAATCATCAAATATAGAAGATTTAGCAAAAAATGCTAGTTTTTCTGTATCAACTATTATAAATCATTTAAGTTTAATAAAAAAAGATGATGATACTTTTGATATATCAAAATATATGCCAGATTTACCTAGTCTTAACCTCATAAATGAAGCTATTTCTAGTATCAACGAAAGAAAAAGCACAGATGATTTTTCAGAAGATGGAACGATTAGATTAAAAGCTATATTTACTAAACTAGATGGAAAAATATCTTATGATGATATAAAAATGACTCTTATTTAAATTAGTACAATTTTGAGTCATCTTTAACTTTACCTCACAATAATAAGCTCTTAGCTCTAAATATTTTTAGAGTTTTGAGTAAAAAAAAATAAATTAATTTACCAAAGAACTAATAATATAAATTGTTATATAATATTTCATATAAAGTTTATTACTAATTATATTAATAAACTATATATTTTACATTTACATACTTTTATAAGGATTATCATTTAAATATCATATGAAAACATTATTATGTGTGATAAAAATGATTATAGAAATTACAAGTTTAAAAGGAAAACTATGACACAGGATTTTAATCCAAATTACCCTTCGATTGAGTCTCTTAGAAAAAAATGCAAATCAAGAATACCAGGTTTTGCTTTTGATTATGTAGATGGTGGTTGTAATGAAGAAATTAACTTGTACAAAAATACAAAAGAAATTAGAGATATTGAATTAAAACCATATTATTTACGAAAGTATGATGATATTTCTATGAAAACAGAGTTATTTGGAGAAACATATGATGCTCCTTTTGGAGTAGCTCCTATTGGTTTACAAGGTTTAACGTGGCCAGGTGCTGCTGAAATTTTAGCAAAAGCAGCCCTTGATCATAATATTCCATATATCTTATCAACAGTATCAACAGCTTCAATTGAATCAATAGCTAAAATTACTCAAGGTAAAGCATGGTTTCAATTATATCATCCTGCTGAAGATTCAATAAGAGATGATTTAATAAAAAGATGTGAAGCTGCTGGTCTTAAAACTCTAGTAATATTAGCAGATACTCCATCTTTTGGATATAGAAATAAAGAGATTATAAATGGTCTTGCTATTCCTCCTAGAATGACTTTAAATAATATCAAACAAATTATGTCTTGTCCACAATGGGCTTTAAACACTTTATTTAAAGGACAACCAGAGTTTAAAACATTGCAAAAATACATGGAAAAAGGCATGAGTTTAAGACATTTAGCTCTTTTTATGAATAAAACATTTAATGGAAGACTAAATGAAGATAAGATTAAAGCTATTAGAGATAAGTGGAAAGGTAACTTAGTTATAAAAGGTCTAGCCTCACTAGAAGATACAAAAAAAGCTATTGATTTAGGAATAGATGGACTTATTGTTTCCAATCATGGTGGACGGCAGTTTGATGCAGGTGAATCATCAGTTAAAGCAACTATAGAGATAGTTAAAGAGTATAAAGACCAAATCAAAATTATGATGGATTCAGGTATTCGTTCTGGTCCAGATATTGCAAGAGTTATGGCAGCTGGAGCTGAGTTTTGTTTCTTAGGTCGTCCTTTTATGTATGGAGTTGGAGCTTTAGGTTCTAAAGGTGGAGATCATGTTATTACTATTTTGAAAAAACAACTTCAACAAGTAATGGATCAAGCTTGTTGTGAAACACCACTTGATTTTCCAAAACATTTAGTAAAATAAATATTTTAGAGCTTCTTTTTGAAGTTCTAAAAATTTTTAAACCTTCTTTCTTGCTTCTCTTTAGGCCTAAAAGAGAACAAAGTAAAATAAGTAAATTACTCTAGTATAGAGCACAAAAATTTAGCTATACTTCTTTAAAAATGAAAAGATTAAAATGAAAATATTATCAAAAAACTCTTCTCTTGAAGAGTCATTAGAAAAAATGACACAAACACTAAAAAGTGTTGGCTCAGAAATCACTTTTGCTCAAGAAAAACATCCTTTAACAAACTGTTATTCTGTAAACCTAAGCTCAAATGATGCTCCAAAACATTTGTATTCAAATGGAAAAGGTACTTGTTCACAAGCTAGTATTGTAAGTGCCCTTGGTGAATATATAGAAAGACTACAAACAAATAACTTCTTTATAGAGTTTTATATTCCTGCAAGAGATGCTTATTGTGACCAAAAAGTATTTTCATTCGATGAAGAATACTTAGATAAAGATTTGGCTAAGTTTTATAATAAAGATAATAGCTTAGAAGCAGAAGATTTTGTTGATTATCATAGTGATTATTTTGATAAAGTAGTATCCTTGCCTTTTGTAAATTTAAATACAAAAAAAACAGCATACTTGCCTATTAACTTAACACATAATCTGTATGTAAGTAATGGTCTAGCAACTGGAAATACTCCTAAAGAAGCACAAGTTCAATCTTTGAGTGAAATTTTTGAGAGATATGTGAAAATTGCTATTATTAAAGAAGGTTATTCCCTTCCAGCTTTTCCAAAAGAAGCTTTAAAAAACTTTTCTAAATTAAATGAAGATATTAAAGCCTTAGAAGACTTAGGTTATATTATTGAAGTATTAGATTGCTCTTTTGAAGGAAAATTTCCAGTAACTGCGATTTCTTTAATAAACCCTAAAACTTCAACACTTTTTGTATCTTTTGGAGCTCATCCTATCTTAGAAGTATCATTACAAAGAACAATGACAGAACTTATGCAAGGAAGAGATTTAAGTGATTTATCAAGCTTTGAGCAACCTAGTTTTGATAAAGAATTAATACAAACTAATTCAAATATTGAATCACATTTTATTGATTCTAATGGAAAAATTGGTTTTGAATTTTTATCAGCTAAAAAAACATTTTCTTATACTCCTTGGGTGTATAATGGTGAAAATACAGATGAAGAATATGAGTATTTACTTAATATTGCTAAAAGAATGGAAAAAGATATTTATATAAGAGAATATAATTATCTTTGTTTTTACTCTTGTCAGATAATTGTTCCAGGTGTTTCTGAAGTTTATCCCTTAGATGATATGATTTATAATAATACTAATGCTGGTAAATATATCAGAGATATGGTTTTAAATTTCAAAGATTATAACCCACAAGATATTTTAGATGAGTTAGAATCATTTGATAATAACTTAAATGTTGAAAAATATATTGGTGTTATTTTTAATGAAAACTTTAGTATGTGTGATTTTAAAGTGCATTTACATTTAATGCTTGGAAATTATGAAGAAGCAATAGAATTATTAGAAATGTCTACTGCTCCTTTAGCTTATTTATTAGGGCAATTAATTAGAATGTATTTAAATGAAACTTCGTGGGAAGATTATGAAGAAGCTTTACATAAAGTATTTACAAAAGAAAAAGTAGAACAAGCTGTTAAGATTTTTAATGGAGATGATAATTTTATTAATGTTACTTATCACCAAGATTATTTAAATATTCTTGATTTATATGATAGATTATGGCTTAAAAAACAAAATAAATAACTCTTTTTTAAAAGTATTAAATTTAACTAGGAACTTAGATATAAACTAAATCCTAGTTAATTTATATTTATAAATTTACAAAATCTTTTTTGTAAGTAACTACTTTTTTTAAGTAATTTCTTGTTTCTTCATAGGGAAGTTTTTCTCTCAATATTTTATAAATTTCTGCTGGTGTTTTCTTATTTATTATAATTTTTGCTTTAGTTCTATTTGTTGAAAAAGTTTTTAGAACATTACCACTTCCAGTATTATAAGCACTTATAACACAATATTCTCTTGTTATATCATTATTTATACCACTTAAGTATCTTTGTCCTAGAAGCTTTAAATAAGCACTTCCTAGTTCTATATTATTTTGTGCGTTAAATAAATATGATTTTGAAGGAGTCCATGTTTTGTTCTTTGCATATTTATATGCATCTCTTCCAGCACTACTTGGAACTATTTGCATTAAACCAAGAGCTCCTGCTGAACTTATGGCAAATTGATTGAAGTTACTTTCTGTTTTAATAATTGAATAAATTAAATTTTTACTTATATTATATTTTTTTGCATATTTAGAAACAAAAGGTTTGAATTTTGCAACTCTTATACTTGCATGATCTTTTACCATAGATATTATTACATATGAAATTTTTACATTTTTGCCATCTTTTTTAATATACTTTTCTTTAAATTTACTCTTAAGTAATATTGTAGCAAATCTATTAGCTCTCCACATATATCTAATATTTTTATTTTGATCATCTTTTACTTCACCTAATAAATAAGGCTTTTTCCCTAGTTTAATCTTTTTTGTTCCGAATAAATCAGCAGCCCTTGGATCATCTGGTAAGAGTAGGGTAGTAATAATTGCTTGTTTTAAACTATCTTTAGAGTTCTTTTCATCAATAGTTTCAATAGTTACTAAACCCTTATCAAAATCTATTAAAGCTCTACTTTTATAGTTTTGCATATATTTAACATACTCTTTTTTCTTAGGGATTTTTACATTATCTTTTCCCCAATTATCAGATATATTATCAACAAAATCTTTTAAAAATGTATCTAATGATTTTATATCAGACTTTATTCTTTTAGGATTTATTGCATATGATACTGATTTTGCTTTTGCAAGTGATTTAAAAGCACCTGTTGGGTTTTTATTAATTAATGCACTTGCAAGAGATTGCATATCACTTGAAGTACAAGAGGCAAAAAATAAACTTATAAAGATTATAAAAAATCTTCTTTTAAGAAAAATCATTTAGCTGCTAAAACCCATAATTCCACTTTTTCTTTAGCTCTTGAATCACTTCTTTGTGTTCTTTTTGAAGATGCTCTTACATCACGTCTAAGATGTAAGTCTTTTCTAAATCTCTTATTATTTCTTAGCTCTTCAATTATTGGGTTAGTACTATCTTTATCAACTACTTCTGCAAGATTTGAGAATATTAGAACTATTTTTCCATCAGGATTTAGATGTTTTGCTGCTTGTTCAAAGAAGTTAGGAAAAAGTTCTTCATCATAATACATAGCTTTATCAATACCTTCTTCTAGTTTATGTTTAGCTTCTAACCAAGGAGGATTAAAAACAATTAAATCTGCTTTAAAATCATAGTTTTCAAATAAATCACCATGATTAAGTGTTATATTATTTTCATAACCTAAAGTTCTACTCTCTTTTGCTACTCCAATAATTGCATTTTTATTTGTATCACTTGCATGAATATTCAAAAAGCCATTTTGAATTAATTGAAATGATAAAACACCACTTCCTACACCAATTTCTATTACTTTTTCTTTTGAACCGGTATATTTTTTTAAGTATTTATCAAATAGTTTTAAGTGATCAAAACGTGTTGGAAAGTATGTTCCATAATAAGGGTGAAGAGTTAGGTTTAGGGTTTTAATTTCAATTCCCTTTTTATACCACTGCCATGAACTATTCATTCCTTGAACTTGAGGAAAAGATATATAAAATTCGTTAATGTCTTTATATAAAAGTTCTAACCAAGGAATATCAGGTGATTTTTTAACTTGAAGTTTATTATCTTTAACTTTTAATAATAATCTATTTGAAGCTTCTCTAAATGCACTTCGATAAGCTCTTTGTCCTTTGAAACTTTTATCTGTGAATTTAAGTAAAAGATTTTTTTTAAGTTCAGCTAAAACTTGTAAACCATTACTAAAATACTCTTCAACTAAAACATATTTTCCTTCAATCATCTCAACAACTACAGCTTTTGTATCCATTTTACGATAGAAGTTAATAGTTTGTATTTCTTCACTTATAATATCTGGTCTATCTGGTTTCATAGTTTCAAAATCTTTATTCATATAATTAGTCCTTTTTTATTAAGGCTTATTTTAATGTATATAGACTTATATATAGGTTTGATTAGTAGATGATTCTTTTATCAAGATGGGCTTTTAAGTTCTAGGGTAAGTAAAATAAATTATATTTAAATTAGAAGTGAATAATTTAATGTAAAAATAGAAAGTAGTTAACTACTTTCTATTTATGATAATTTTTATTAAAATATAAAAAGCTAATAAAAATGTTATTATATTTGCAATAATAAGTGGATAACTTACTAATAAAAAGCCGTATATTATCCATATAAATACACCAATAGTGAACATAAGAAAAGTAAGAATTGATAAATCAGAAGTTTGATTTTTCTTATATACTTTAATCACTTGGGGAATAAAAGCTAGTGTTGTTAATAGAGCTGCAATAAAACCTATAATCTCTATCATAGATTTGTTAATTCATCTATTACTTGTGAATGTACTTTATTATTTGTTGCTACTATACATTTGTCTTTAAATATATTATATTCTTTATTATAATTATTTGAAATTTTACCACCAGCTTCTAAAACTATTAGTATTCCTGCTGCTACATCCCAAGCATTGGTATTGATTTCATAATAAGCTTCATACTTACCTTGCGCAACCATACATAAGTCTAAAGAAGCACTTCCCATTCTTCTTATATCTTGACATTTAGGTAAAATATTTTTTAAAGTATTTATTACAAAATTTAAGTCACTTTTATTATGTGAGCTAGTGTAAGGAAATCCTGTTCCTATTAAAGAAGATTGTAATGTATTAATAGAACTAACTTCTATTTTTACTCCATTTAAATATGCTCCTTTCTTAGCTTGTGCTGTATAGAGTTCGTTTAAAATTGGATTATATACAAGGGCTATATAAGGTTTTTTATTTTTATAAACTCCTATACTAATACAACAATAAGGAATTTCTTTTATAAAATTACTTGTTCCATCAATTGGATCTATAATAATTAGATTATCTAACAACTCTAAATCATTTTTTGACTCTTCTGCAATAATATAAAAATCACTAAATTCTTTTGATATTTCTTTTATTAGAAATTTCTCAACAGCAATATCATAATTGGTTACAAGATCTTTTACTCCTTTGTGATTTATTTGTTTTTTATCATTATATCCTTCTTTAAAAAGCTTAGCAGCTTCTAAAGTGATCTTTTTCATTTTCTCTAACATATAAACTTCCTTAATATAAAAATACCTAAAACAATTATAATAAAATTAATTCTTTAGGTTTTAGTACACATAGATTTGAAATACTTTGTGTTTCTTTTTTCATCTTATTTTGACAATCATCTTGAATATGATATAAGTAAAAAGAAGCATTTAAAAACTTACTTGCTATATTTTTGCATGTATCAAAATTTGAATGTCCAGGTAAGGCAGGCTTATCAAAACTTTGAGCTTCCATTATTATACAATTCGTTCTTTTTAAAATTTCTTCAAACTCTTTTTTTAAACTTCCATCTCCACTTATTAATATACTTTTTGATTCATGTTTAAGCCTTATTGCTCTATTTTCTACAGTATGAGCAGTTAAAAGAGTTTGATATTTAAATAAACCTAAATTTCCTTTATCTTTAGCTTCTTTTATTTCAATAAAACTATTTATAAATATTTTTTTAGGCCAAAAAGCAAAAGCTATAAGTTTCTTTAATATCTTGTGATTTTCTTTATGACTTAATATAATTAGTTTTTTTGTACGCTTCATCGTAATCATTCTATTTATAAGCATAGTAAGACCTAAAACATGATCAGGATGACAATGTGTTAAATAAATAGCATCAATGCTTAGCCACTCTTTATAACTTCTCCATAGTTCAAAAGGAACGGTAGGCCCACAATCAACTAATACTTTATAATCTTTTACTTGTACTAAGATAGAAGCATTTGTATTTAGTTTTGAATAAGCATCTCCAACTCCTATTGCAGTTATTTGCATGAGATTGTTTTCTTTTTTAAGGCAATACCTTCTTTAGTAAATAAGTGAGCTTTTTCTTCTTTAATTTTAAGACCAATTATATCTTTGCCCTTTTGTAAGAATGTTCCTTTAACATTTATCACTATTGCTTGTGATTCGTAGGTTCCATATATTAAAGTTGAACTGCCTAAGTGTTCAAGTGCATCAATTTTTATTTTAAAATCTTCATTATTTTGAACAATTCTTATATCTTCAGCTCTTATTCCAAATATTAGAGTTTTAGTAGAACTTATATTTGTTTTTTCTATATGTTTAAAGTTAAGGTTTTTCCCACAAGGTAAAGATATATCTATATTCTCTTCACTTGAATTTTTTAGAATAACATTAATAAAATTCATTTTAGGAGCACCCAAAAAAGAAGCAACAAAGATATTTTTTGGCTTTTCATAAAGCTCTAAAGGACTACCTACTTGCTCGATTTTTCCGTCTTTTAATACAACAATCCTATCAGCCATAGTCATAGCTTCAACTTGATCATGGGTTACATAAATCATAGTACTTTTTAAACTCTTATGTAAGTTAGTAATTTGTAAACGCATCTCAACTCTAAGTTTAGCATCTAAATTTGATAAAGGTTCATCAAAAAGAAAAAGTTTGCTATTTCTAACTATTGCACGTCCTATTGCTACTCTTTGTCTTTGTCCTCCTGATAGTTCAGCTGGTTTTCTATTTAAGTATTTTTCAAGTTGTAAAATTTCAGCAGTTTCTTTAATTCTTTTTTTTCTTTTACTCTTTGCTATTCCATCCATTTTTAAAGAGAAACCAATATTATTTTCAACACTCATGTGAGGGTATAATGCATATGATTGAAAAACCATCGCAATTTCTCTTTTTCCAGGTGGCATTAATGTAATATCTTCATTATCTAAAATAATATTACCAGAAGAAACACTCTCTAATCCTGCAATCATTCTTAGAAGTGTTGATTTTCCACATCCTGAAGGCCCTATAAAAACTATAAATTCACCTTCTTTTATTTCTAAATTAAAATCGTCTATTATTTTTGTTTTTTTATCATAACTCTTGTTGATTTTTTTAAATTTTATTGTATTCATTTGTTTATTTTACTCCCATGGAAAAGCCACGTAATAAATATTTTTGTGCAAAAATTGCAAAAAATAATACTGGAATTGATGATAGTAGTCCTATACTCATCAAGTTCCCCCAAAATGTTTCGTTTTCTGTTATAAAGTTTGCAATATATAAAGGTAGAGTAAAGTTACTTGGTTGTTGTAAATATAATAACGCAAATAAAAACTCATTCCAACACAAAATCATAGTAAAAATTGCTGTAGCAACAATACCACCCGCACAAAGGGGTAATACAATTAAGCGCAAGCGAGAGAAAAGATTAGTATTGTCTAATATTGCAGCTTCTTCAATTTCCTTAGGTATATCTCTTATAAAACCTAATAACATCCAAATAGCAAAAGGTAAGGTATATATTTGATAAGTAAGAACTAGTCCTATTAAATTATCTAAAAGACCTACTGTTTTTAAAAAATCATACAAAGGTAGGGCTATAACTATTGGAGGCATAAGTTTTACTAAA
Source organism: Arcobacteraceae bacterium (assembly GCA_965224485.1). Classification (GTDB taxonomy): domain Bacteria; phylum Campylobacterota; class Campylobacteria; order Campylobacterales; family Arcobacteraceae; genus NORP36. The sequence continues at coordinate 49,539 of CBDCZH010000012.1, forward strand.
AGTACTAAAATAAGAAATACTAAATCTAACTTTGCTGGAAATTCATATCTTACTAGTGCATAAGAAGCCATAAATGCAAGAACAAGAGATATCCCTGTTGTGCATAGTGCAACTAATGAAGTGTTTAAAAACCGTTTAAAAAAACCATCTTGAATAACGTCTTTTATATGCTCAAGTGTCCAAGAACTTGGGAAAAATAAAGGTGTTTCAGATATATAATCTGCTGGTATTTTAAAAGCAGTTACTATCATCCATAGTACTGGAATAAGGAAAAATAGAGTGCTTATTATTATTAAAAAACCAAAGAAACTTTGGTTTAGTTTATTTTTAATTGAATGAGAAAATATCATTTATTTTGTTGTCCTTTTAATATATTTGCGGCATAAAGTAAACTTAAAGATAGAGCGATTATAAGCATAACTAAAGAAGCAGCAGAAGCAGGGCCAATTTCAAAAAATTTAAATCCGTGTTTATAAACAAACATAGAAAGAGTCTCAGTAGAATTACCTGGCCCTCCACCTGTTAGTGCATAAACTTTATCAAAAAGTCTAAAAGTATCGATTGATCTAATTAATAAGGCTAAAAACAAATGTCCTTTAATCATTGGTAAAATCACATGTATTAAAGTTTGAAACTTACTTGCTCCATCAGTTTTACAAGCATCTAAAACATCTTTTGGAATACCTTGTAGTCCTGCTAGAACTATAAGAAAAGTAACAGGAGTCCATTGCCAAACATCAACAAGCATAATTGAATAAAGTGCAAGATCAGGATCAAATAACCATTCAATTGAATTAATACCTAATAGACCTAACCAATGGTTTAACATTCCAAAATCATAATGAAACCATGACCTCCATATTGAGGAAACTACAAGAGTTGATAACATCATTGGATATATTACAATTGATAAAGCAATCTTTCTTCCTGGGAATTTTTCAAAAAATAGCAAAGCAAGTAATAAACCAAGTATTACTTGAAGAAGTGATGAAATTATTGAAAAATGAATAGTAGTTTGTATACTTGAAGTAAAAAACCAATCTTCGCTTAGATCAATAAAGTTTTGTATTCCTACAAAAGTACTTTCATTTGTATTGAAGTCTAAATCAACAAAAGCATGAATCACAACCCAGCAAACGGGAAAGACTCCAAACAATAATAGTGTTAAAAAAGCTGGCAATATTAATATCGATAATTGCCTTTTGTTTTGATACATAAAATTCCTTATATTTTTAAGATAAATAGTGTTAGAAACATAAAATACTGTTTCTAAAACTATTAAATTTTTTCGAAGATGAAATACTTATTTTAAGGCTTTTGCAATATCTTTAGCCGCCATTTCTAAACTTTTGTTAGCAGGTATTTGACCAACTAATGCTAGTTGTAGATAATCACCTAAAATAGATTCTACTTTTTTCCATTCTTTAATTCTTGGTCTTTCTTTAGAATTTTGTAATGCTTCAAGTTGTTTTGGATACCATCTATATTTTTTAATAATATCTTTATCTGTATATACAGATGCTCTAGTTGGTGGTAATCCTAAATTAAGTGCAAGTGATTTTTGATTCTGTTTTGAAGTTACAAATTTTATAAAAGCTTTTGCTGTTTTTGCTTTTTTAGAATTATTTGTGATCGCTAATTGCCAAATCCCTAACATTGGTGATGAGCTCACCAGTTCACCAGGAGCTGCTTGTATTGCCATTTTTCTAACAACTTTAGATTTTGATTCATCATCCATTGAAGGAATCCATGAAGGCCATACTTCTATTGCAATTGCAGCTTTACTTTGTTGTATTGCATCTCTAACTTCGCTTGAATTATAAAGTTCAACTCCTCTAGGCGCATATTTTTTTAATTCTAAAAAAACAGAAAGTGCTTTCTTGGCTGCTTTAGAATTTAGAGCACTTTTACCATTTTCATCTATAACTTTTCCCCCATGAGCCCATAATATTGGAAGAAATCCTGTAACTATTGGGTTTCCTTTCGTTCCTCTAAAAACTACACCATTAACACCTTCTTCTTGAGTATTAATAGTTTTAGCTGCTTTTAAAATATCACTCCATGAGTCTGCTTTAAGGTTGTACTTTTTAAATAAATCCTCTCTATATGCAAACATTTCAACATTTCCAACAAATGGGTAAGCATACAAACTACCTGTATTTAGAGGATAGCGAGAGATTTTAAGAGTTTTTTCAACAAAGTCTGAATTTGCTTTTCCTAAATCTTTTAACCACTTATTTCTCATAAATTCAGTAGCCCAAGTATCGTCAATCATTACTACATCATAAGCAGTTTCTTCTCCTTTAAAACCAATTACAAGTTTTTCATATAAACTTGAATAAGGTAATTTTAAAAGCTGAATATCCATTTTAGGATTTTGCTTTTTAAACTTTTGAATTGAATATTCAAGAGCTTTTCCATAAATACCATCTCTTCCTGCTATTACTAAATCTGATGCATTTACAGTTACTGCTGTAAATAAAGTACTTGCAACAAGTGCTGAAAGTGTTATTTTTTTTACCAATATACTAAACATTTAATTTCTCCTAATTTAATTTTTTACGAATATTTACTAAGTCTATTCATCAATGAACACGTGTGCATTTTAAAAGAAAAAAATTATTTTGTCAAGACTAAAAGTGGTTTATTACATTTTGGTTACAATATTAAACTATATTGTATAGCTTTTAGTTATATTATGTTAGGTAATATTTAATTATTTTTGATGGTATTTCTTTTTATAAGATCTACCTCTATAAATTCGAATGAAGCTTTAGTCTCTGGTTCTTTTATTCTGTCTTCTAATTTATTCATTACAGAAGTCACTATTTTATCAATATTTTGTCTTATTGTTGTTAGTTTATATGATTGCAACGAAGATTGTTTAATATCATCAAATCCAATTATTGAATAATCTACTCCTGCTTCTTTTTTTAAAAATTCTCTGGCTCCATCAATAAATCCAATAGCAAGTATATCATTAGCACAAAAAATACCATCTATTTCAATATTATTATTTAATACATACTTGGCTGTATTAAATCCACCTTTATAATCATTAGATTTACTAGTTAGAAAATCAAAAGAAATATTCTTTGAAGTTTTTTGATTTTGCATAATTTTAAGAAAAGATTCTCCTCTCATTTTTCCACTATAGGTTGAATTATTAATATTTAGAAAATGAATTTTTTTACATTTTGCATTAATAAGTTCTGAAATTGCCAAGTTTGTGCCAGAAAAATTATTCGAGCAAATTATATCAATTTTCTTTTCTTTTTCAATAATATGATTTATTAAAATTACTGGAATATTTAATTTTTTACATTCTTTTGATATACCTTGAGGAGGTGAACCAGAAGTTATAATTACACCTGAAACTCTAAATTGAGCAAATTTTTTTATTGTGGGTTGGATATCTTCATCTGATGATATTTCATTAACTATTGCTAAATAATTATTTTTTTGTATGATTTGTAATAATTTTTCAAGAAGCATGACGTGAAAAGAATCTTTAATATTCTTAATAATTAGTCCAATTAAATTTGTTTTTTGTTGATTTAAACTTCTTCCTAACATATTAATTTCATAACCTAATTCATTAGCAGCTTTTAAAATTTTGTGTTTAGTGCTTTTTGTAACACAATCTAAATCATTTAATGCTCTAGAAACTGTTGACCTTGAAACACCAGCTTTTAAAGCAACGTCTTTAGATGTTGCAGGCTTTTTGATTTTCATATAACCACATCCTTTTAATTATATACATATAATAGCACATTGTATAAAAATTAATGTAAATATAAAAAATGTAAGTATGAAATAAGATTCAATTATTTAGGGTATTTCTTAAAATTAAACTAATAATGTAGTTACTTTATATAAAGTAAATTATCAGCTACTTAGATTATATTTTAGAATAAGTAAAAAGATTAAAAGCAAGTATAAATAAAACTTTTCATATAATACAAATAAAAAAGGAGTACTAAAGTGGAAATATCAAATAATAGTATATATTCTCCTTCTTCTGCTCCTATACAAAAAGATCTTAGAATGAAAAATTCTAGGGTTTTTAAAAATAGATATAAAGAAGCTTACCGTTTAGATATAAATCCTAGGTATTTAAGTGAAAAAGAGGTGAGAGTTCCTCTTTTTAATACAAATGTTTTGTATTATTTAAAATCTTTACTTACAATCAACAAGCCATTTTAAGTAGCTTTAAATTAATACTATATATCTTCTACATGAATATTTTTTTCTATAAATATTTTTATAGATGATTCTCCTTGAAAGTTTTGAAATACTTGATAGGTGCTTCCATCACTATCTTTAGTATTTTCTAGTTTTTCCCAAGTCTTATCTTCATTTTTATTTGATTTAATTCCACCATGCAAGCTTAATTTTTCTTCACTTTGTTCTAAAAAAATAAACTCTTCGTCTTTATTATTCTCAAAATCAATTAAATTTTTTATATCAATAAAACTTTTATGTTCTTGTTTCTCATATAAAGAACTACTATTTTTTACAATATTTTCAAAGTCGATATTTTCTTCTTTTTCTATCATTATGTACTTTTTGATATAAATAATTATTTTAATATTTATAAGCCTATATATAAGTATTTTTAATATTATTTTTATATTTATTTTATTTGCTTCTAATAATAGCTAATTTATAATTATTATAAATTAAATACCAATTAATTCTGATAATCATTATTTAAGTTTTCTTATTTTATAATTCAAATAAAATTTTCAAGGAATAATTATGTTAAAAAAATCTCTACTTCTATTTTGTTTATTAGCCCTATGTTCAAGCTTTTCTTTTGCAAATAAAAGATCTCCATTTTTGATTATAGATATGATTCCTCATATGACCATGCAAGTTAAAAAGAATTGGGATAATAAAGAACTAGCTTTAAGTTCTACTCAAAAAATAAAATTGTTAAAAATTAGAAAAGAAACAATATCTTCTATCGTTGCTTTAAAAGAACTATTAGCTCCTTTAGAAAAAGAAGTTGCAGCTAAAATTCTTACAGGTTCAAAACCTAGTGAATTAGTATCAACTGTTAATAAAATTGTTTCTTTTAAAGCACAAGCTACTCAAACACATCTTTCTTGTGTATATAAAACACAAAAAGTTTTAAATAAAAAACAACTTGAAGCTTTAAAAAGTTTATAAAAACAGAGCTTAGCTCTGTTTTTATATAAGCCTTGATGCTTTTATCTTCTTTCTTATAATATTTAGTATAATTTGTTTTTATATTTTTATATTTTAATTTAGGATAAAACAATTTATGTTTATTGAAATTTTACAACACACCCCTTTATATATTTATTGGATGTTCTTTTCTCTTCTATTTGTAGGTTTGCTGCAAAAAAAAACTAGAACTTTGGGTATTAAAAGAGCTTTAGGAATTCCTATTCTTTTGTTTTTTTTATCTTTTTATGGTTTTTATATTGATTTTTCTTTATCTTTTTTAAGTATAAGTTTTTATCTATTGTCTTTTTCTCTAATGTTTTTAATAAGCCAAAAATACAGAACTTCTTCTCATATAAGGTTTTTTAAAAATGATAAAACATTTATTATAGAAGGAAGTTTTATTCCTTTACTTGTGATGATGCTTGTTTTTTTCACTAAGTATTTTTTAGCAGTAGTTTTAATAAAAAATCCAAGTTCATTTGAAAATATTTATTTTATAAGTATATTTTCTTTTGCTTATGGGCTTTTTACTTCTATCTTCTTTTTAAGATTTTTTATCTTATTCAAAAAAATGAGAGATTAGGACTCTTCACATTTAATAAAAATATGTACTTTATTTGTATAGTCTTTAAAATGATAGTTTACTATAGTATTATCTAAAGCACTAGCATCTCCTTTAAAGCCATATACAAAAATACTAAGAGCGAAATAATACTCTTTATATCTAAATAGCGTATGAGTAGGAATTAACTGCATTGAATAGCCATCTTCTACCCAATCATTCCAAAATTGCTCAAAGTTTTCATTTATTTCATTTGCTATATCTGAATCATCAAATTTGTAGTATTCTTTTTTTGAAATATCAAAGGTATCTACTAAACCATCTTTTATTTTATACTTCCACAGTTGTGATTTTTGTGGATAAACATACTCTTTAAAAGTTACATAAGAGTTCTCTTTTATATAAGTATTTTTCTCTTTTTTAAAATTTAAGTTTTTATACTCTTGTATTTTCCCAAATATAGGTATATTTAAGCTTTTAATATTATCTTCTATTAACTCTTCTAAGTAGCTTGGTGCTTCATAAAACTTATCTGGATTAAAATAAGAAGCACAATCTTTTGCAAATAAAGAACTTAGTAAAATTACTTCTAAAATTAGTACTTTTTTAAACATTCTTTCTCTCTTTATATTTGTATTGTAAAAATTGCATAATTATTCTCATTTTTAACACTAAGTTTTCCTTTCATTTTATCTTCAATAATTGCCTTACTTAAGTATAAACCAATACCAGTTCCTTTTTCTTTTTTAGTAGTGAAATAAGGATTAAAAATATTATCAATTATATGAGCAGGTACTCCTCCTGCATTATCTCTTACTTGAATATTTGTTTTATCTTCATTTTTAAAAATAGTAATTTCTATATGTGGATTAATGATTTTATTTTCATCAATTGCATCTTTTGAATTTATCATTAGGTTCATCAAAACTTGGGAAAATTCATTTTTATTTGCGTATAGTTCTAGCTTATCTGCATCTATGATGTTAAGTGTAATATGAGAGTGCTCTAAAACAGAACCTATAATATTAAGAACTGATTTAACTGCATCTTGAATAATAAAAGTAGATTTCTTTTCATCTTTTTTATAAAAGTTTTTAAAGTTATCAATAGTTGTAGACATAAATTCTATTTGATACAGTGAGTTTTCAACTGCTTCATCAAACATAGAATCACTCATTTTATTTTTTTTCTTATAAGCTTTTAGATTTTGTATAGTTAAAGAGAGCCTAGTTAGTGGATGTCTCCACTGATGGGCTATATTTCCTATCATATCACCTAATTCAGCTAGCTTACTTTGATTTTGTAAGAGTCTATCTTTTTTTGCATTTTCTAAGGTTTGTATTTTTACTTTGTGATCAAGTGTTGTTGCTAAGTCATGTAATTTATCACTTTGTTTTACAACTACTTCAAAAATTGATTTTAATGTTCTTGTAAATAAGAAAGTAAAAATTATTGATATGATAAGTGCAACTATTAAAATAGTTATAACCATTTTATTATTGTTATTACTTATTTGGGCAATTGATTCATCTTTCTCAACCATAAGCATATTTATTTTTTGCTTACTTGACTTCAATGTTTGTAAAAACATATTTTTATTTAAAACTAAAATATCTTCTTTATTACTTTGTATTTTATATACATTTTTTGCTAAAAAATCATCATCTATTGAATGTTTTGTATCATAAATAGACCAGTTATATTTACTATTTTTATGTTTTAAATAATAACCAGCTTCATCAATTAGGTAAATATCATATAGTGTTGATTTTGTAATATTATTTAATAAGTCTTCCATAAATATATTAATAATTAAAATACCATGAAACTTTTCATTTATATAGATAGGGGTTGCTAATCTTACAACAGGAGTATATGGTTTTTGCACCTGTCCGTATTCTATATTTAAATCAATTGGAGATAACCAAACTTCACCTTTTTTTAAGTTTCTACTTTCTTTAAAATAATATCTATTCTCTTTATTTTGCAAAATACTTGATTTATATGGCTCTTTTGAGTACTTTTCTCTATCAAATCTTAGTCTTTCATGACCTTTGTTATCAATATAACGTATTTGCATATAGTCTTTATTTGCTTCCATAATAGTTAATAAAAGTAAATCAATATAATAGTTATAAGAACCGTCTTCAATATTTTTTAGAAAATATTCGTTATTTGTAATTGCTAAAAGTGCATCTTCTTTTGTTTTAAAGAACTCATCAAACTGTATTTTTTTCTCATAACTTTGTAAAGTAACTTCTCTTTGGAATTTTTGTAAGGTTGAGTCTTCGGATAAATAGATATGAATTACTGTTATTGTTATAATTAAAAGCATACTAAATACAATATATGAGAAAAATAGTTTTACTCCAAAAGTTCTATGTTTTTGTGATAATTTATCTACTTCAAGCATATTTATCTATCTTATAACCAGCATTTCTTATATTCAAAATAAAATTTTCTTTAAGTTTTGATCTTAGTTTTTTTATTTGTGTTCTTAAAGTATTATCACATACATCTTTTTCATCCCAAACATAATCTTTTATGATATTTGAGCTTACAATTGAGCCTATGTTTTTTGTTAAAATAAATAAAAGATTTTTTTCATGTAAGGTCAAATCAATTATTTTTTCATCATAATATAAATTCATAGAGTTCAAATCAAAAGTATATGTTTTAGTGATTTTTATTTTAAAAGAAGATTCTTTATGTAGAATTTGATTAATTCTAAGCTCTAGTTCTTCAAAAATAAAAGGTTTTCTTATATAATCATTACAACCAAGCTCATAACCTTTTTTAACGTGTTCTATGTCACTTTGTGCAGTTAAATAAATAGCAGGTGTTTGTATGTTTTGATCTCTAATTTCGCTTAGTGTTTCAAAACCATTTTTTTTAGGAGTATTTATATCAAATAGCAAAATATCATAGTTACTTAAAACTGCATTGTCCAATAAATCTTCTCCATTATGAAAATAATCAACTCTATTTCCATCTAATTGAAAATAACTTTTAATTGATTCACATATAAAGGTATCATCTTCAAGTAAACAATATTCTCATTTTTTTCCTTCTTAGTCGTAATTACAGTCACAAAAACCATCTTCTTGAAGTTTTTTATTTTCTTCTTCTAATTTTACTAAATATTTTTGGTAGTTTAGCTCTTTTTTTGTTAGCTTTTCATTTATTATATACTTTTTATTTTAAATTATTTTCATTTGTTATTTGATTAGTTTTGGAAAAAACTAGGCTTGATAATAAAAGTATAAATATAAAAATTGTTTTCATTTTAATTGCACGTTGGAATAAATTCTGAATCATAAGCAAACTCTTGCAAGATTTCTAAGAGTAGTTTTTCTTCTTTTTTTAAACTCTTTACTTGCGAAATATTTTAAAAGATTTAAACTCTCTTCATCCTCACTATGAATATCAATTAATTCAAAAGAATTTTTAGAAAATAGTGCCTTCCATTCTCTAATTGAACTCATATTGGCACCTCTACTTGCTTCCCCATGACAAGATGAACATCTGTTTAAATAATACTCTTGACCTTTTAAATTTTTTGTAGCATGCTCACCTCTTTTTTTAGCAGCTTGCATAGAAGTACTAGTTACAAGAAGTAAAAATAAAACAATAATAAGTTTTAAACTATTTTTTAAAATCATATTCTTCTCCATGAAGTTTCTCAAACTTTTTAATTGCATCATCCATCCAAGCTAACATTTGTTTTAAATTCCACATACCATAAATAAGCATATGCTTTTTGCCTCTACGTGAGAGTTTTTCTTCCTTTGGACCCATGAAATAAATAGCTGGAGTCATTGATGTTGTAAGCCTTGGTGGACATTGTCCTGTATTCTCTACATCAGAATCAGCATCTAAAGAGTTATCTAAAATAACAGGAATAAAATATTTTTTGATTTTATCTTGAAATTCTTTTGTAGTAAAGATTTCTTCTCTTAATTTTGGGCAATAAAAACACGTTCTGGATTCTAAAAATAGAAAAATTGGTTTTTTATGATACTGTGCCACTTCTTTTGCTTCATTGAAATCATGCTGCCAATCAAGTCCTTTTGCCCAATCGTCATTTGCTTTAAGTAACGATAGTAGCAGTATACTTAGAAGAAATAATCTTTTCATTTATGACCTTTTATTATTATTAATTTAATGGTTTTCTTTTTTTCTCTATTAATCTATACTTTTTTTGTTTAATTCCTAATGATATATATCAATTAATTAATTTTATATGTAGGAATAAACTTAATTTATAATTTTAGTTTATGAATTTTAGTTTGGCACTTTAGAAGCACTTTGTTTTGTTATACTTTTTGATAATTGAGTTCTGCTCAATAAATTTAAAGGAGAAGACGATGAAAAGCTTTATGAATAAAATTGCACAAGTTGCAATATTCACTACTTTTATCTTTGGAATGTCACTACAAGCAGGTGAACACTCAAAAGGTACAGTTGAAATGCAAAGTGTTGCAGGTGGTGATTCATGTATTAAGTGTCATAAAGGTATTGAGTCTATTAGAGACGAAAAATCTGATATGATGACACAAATCGTAGCAATGGGAGAAGGCATAGGAGACACAGCTGGTTGTGTTGTATGTCATGGTGGTAATCCAGAAGATGGAACAGTTAAAGGTGCCCATATGGGAGCTCCAGCTGCACATCCAGGTGGATTAGCTGATTTTGTTAGAGATCCAGGTTCAATTTGGATAGCTGATAAAACATGTGGAATTTGTCATAGTGATACAGTTGCTAATATTAAAAAATCTTTAATGATGACTGAAGCTGGTAAAAATTCAAGGAAATATGCATTCATGGGGAACTTATAAAACTAAAAAAGTTCAATTTGCTAACTATGATGTAAAAGATGAAGATGGTGAAAGAACCAGCTTGGGGAACTAAAGTATATAAAGATTATATGGTTAAAATGATTGATAAATATCCTGATCAATTCCCAACTGAGTTAAAACAATTACCTACCTCCTCAAGTGGACCTGAAGATTTCGCTGGAAAAACTGAACAAGAAATTGGAGTTATGGCATCAATTACTTACCAAAGATCTGATTGTCAAAGATGTCATATTGGTGTTCGTGGTAGAAAAGGTCGTGGAGATTGGCGTGGAATGGGATGTTCAGCTTGTCATATGCCTTATGGAAACGAAGGTATTTACGAAGGAAATGATCCTACTATTGATAAAAAAGAACATGGTCATATGTTAGTACATATGATGCAAGGTACTAGAAAAGCAAAGTTATCACTCCTAGTGGAGCTGGAATTCTCTGGAATTCATCCTGAAACTTGTAACTCTTGTCACAACAGAGGTAAAAGAATCGGTGTTTCTTATGTTGGTTTAATGGAACAACCTTATGGTTCACCATTACAAGCAGGTGGAAAATCACAAAGTAAACATCATGGTAAAAGATATAAACATATTAAAGAAGATCTTACACTTTGAAGCTGGTATGACTTGTCAAGATTGTCATACATCTGTTGATATGCATGGTGATGGTACTTTATTTGGAACAACTCTTGGTCAAGTAGAAATTGAGTGTTCAGATTGTCATGGTACTAATGATAAATACCCTTGGGAATTAGAAATTGGTTATGGTGAGAAATTTGGGA
>CBDCZH010000013.1:0-163289 GCA_965224485.1 Arcobacteraceae bacterium
TGAGGTAAATACTTGCAAAATATTTAAAGAGTGTGGTTTTGCTATAAGAGTAAAAATAAGTACAGAAGAAGCAAATTTATATTATGAAGAAGATGAAAGTTGCAAAGATGATAATAAAGTGCCAAAATCTCTTTATCATATATATAAAATAATAAAAAATTTAAAAAAAGAAAAAAATATAATTGAAGTTATTTTATGAATTTACCACATTTAAAACCTATTAGGTTTGTAAAGGAGCTTATAAAAAAAGAAGATAATATTTCTTTAGTCTCTTGTGAATTTCCATATATCCCTACTTTATCCATGGTTTGTGAAGCAGCAGCTCAAAGTTCTTCTTCTTTTAATGAATCAAAGCAAGAGCAATTAGGTTTTTTAATCTCTTTAAAAAACATAAAACTACATAAAGAATTTTCTTGTACTTTTTTAATATTAAAATAGAAGAACTTATTCAAGTTGATAAAATCAGTGAATATTCTTTTGAAGTAATAAAGAATTCAGAAATATATGCAAGTGGTAAACTTACAATTATACTAGGAAAATAAATGAATAAGTTTTTTAAAAATAGTGATGATTTAACAGCTTTAGAAGCTTTATATGAGGCGCAAAAGATAGCTTTTGCTCCTATCGTTTTTCAAGTTGTAAGAGTTATGAGAGATTTAAATATTTTAGAAATTTTAGCAAAAAACAAAAATGGACTAAGTTATATAGAATTAGCTAAAGAGTCAAGTTTAAGTCTATATGCAATTCAAGTTTTATGTGAAACAGCTTTAAGTGCAGGTGTAGTTTATACTAAAAATGAAAAAGTTTTTTTAAGTAAAATAGGATTCTTTATAAATAGTGATGAAATGACAAATGCTAACATGAACTACAATCACCATGTTAACTATCAAGGTCTGTTTTATTTAGAAGAAGCTATAAAAAGTGGAAAAGCAGAAGGCTTAAAAGTATTTGGGTCTTGGGATACCATTTATCCAGCTCTATCATCACTACCCCAAAAAGCCAAAGAGTCTTGGTTTACTTTTGATCACTTATATTCAGATAGTGCTTTTTTAGAAGCTAGTAAAATATTGCTTAGTTTAAATGCTAAATCAATTCTAGATATTGGTGGTAATACTGGCAAATTTGCTTCCTTATTAACAAAAGAAAATACATTAATTGATATTACTATTATGGATTTACCTTCTCAAATAAAACTTGCTAAAGCAAATATTTATGAAAATGATATAAAGAATATCTCTTTTTATGAGGCAAATATTTTAAAAGAAGAGACTAGAATACCTAAAGGTTATGACATTATTTGGATGAGTCAATTCTTAGATTGTTTTAAAGAAGAACAAATTATAAATATCTTAAAGAAAATTAAAAGTTCAATGAGTGAAAACTCTCAGATCTGTATTATGGAACCTTTTTGGGATAGACAAAGAAATGAAACTGCTGCTTTTTGTGTAATAAATACATCTCCTTATTTTACTGCTATGGCAAATGGATATAGTAAAATGTTTAAATATAGTGACTTTGAGAAATATTTAGTAAAAGCAGGTTTAGAAGTTCTTGAATTAATTGATAATATTGGTTTATGTCAGACTATTATTAGATGTAAATAATAGGCTTTATAAACTCTTTTCTTTAAAGCTATAATAATACTTACTTCATACCTAAGAAAAGTAATGTTAAAATAGAAAAATTTTAAAGAAGGTTTTATATGTTTGATATTATAAAAGATAGTTCACTAAGAATTAAAACAGCACTTATACTATTTATGGCTTTTATTCTCGTTAGTTTTATAGATACCCTATTTGTTACCTGGCTTTTTCTAGGGATTTTTGCGATGATTGGTGTTAGTGAAGCTATGAAACTGTTCAAAGTTGATGATTATATAGTTTTTCAATTTGCAGGAATAACTTGGATTGCCGCGTATTTTTATCCTAATCCTGAAGATTTATTAGCTGTTGCTATTGTAGTTTTTTCTTCAATGTTAGCTTATAGTAAGAAGTTTGATAAAAAAGCTCTTCTTCCTTTATTATATCCTTTAGCATCCTTTTTGTTCTTAATAGCTTTATATTCTGAGTTTGGAATACAAGTATTATGGTGGATTTTATTTGTTGTAGCATCTGCTGATGTTGGGGCTTATTATATTGGACGAGCTTTTGGTAAAACTAAGTTTTGTGAAACAAGCCCTAAAAAAACCCTAGAAGGTTTATTTGGTGGATTAGTATTAGCTTCTTTGTTAGGACCTTTATTTGCTCTTCCTGAACTATCTTATATTGGTGCTTTAATGATTTCATTTTTTGTGGCTATTTCTTCTGTATTTGGTGATCTATTTGAATCATTCTTAAAAAGAGAAGCGGGGGTAAAAGATAGTGGAGATATTCTTCCTGGTCATGGTGGAATACTAGATAGAACAGATGGATTTTTATTTGCAGGAATTATAATGTTAGTTCTTTTAAGAGTTGTACTTTGATTCTATTAGGAAGTACAGGTTCAATTGGTGTTAATACCTTAAATATAGCAAGAGATTTTAACCTAGATGTTGAAGTTTTAGTAGCTGGAACGAATATTAAATTATTAAATGAACAGATAAAAGAGTTTAAACCAAAAATTGTTGTAATTGCGAATAAAGAAGATATAAAAAATGTAAATCATTCTAATGTATCTTCAGGTGAAGAAGCAATTTTACATGCCATTGAAGCTTCAAGCTCAAAAACATTAGTAAATGCTTTAGTTGGTTTTTTAGGTCTTAAACCAACACTAAAAGCAATACAGTGTAATAAAAAAGTTGCCTTAGCAAATAAAGAGTCTTTAGTTGTTGCTGGAATGTTTATAAATCAAAAGAATTTAGTTCCAATTGATTCTGAGCATTTTGGTTTATGGTATTTATTAAGTGATAAAAAAATAGACTCTATGACAATAACTGCATCTGGTGGTTCTTTTAGAGATTATCCCTTAGAAGATTTAAAAAATGTTACAGTAAAAGAAGCCTTAAATCATCCAAATTGGTCAATGGGAAATAAAATTACAATAGATAGTGCAACTATGACAAATAAACTTTTTGAATTAGTTGAAGCAAAGTATTTATTTAATATTACAAAACTAGATGCAATAATAGAAACAAAATCACTAATTCATGCCATGATTAATTTTTGTGATGGTTCAACAACAGCTCATATAGCAAATGCTAATATGAAACTTCCTATATCTTATGCTTTAATGAAAAAAGTAGATAAACAAGTATTAAAACATATAGATTTATTAGAAGTAGGCTCTTTAGAATTCAAAAAAATAGAAACTTCACGTTATGCTATTTGGGAAATTAAAGATGATTTACTAAAAAATGATAACTTAGGTGTGGTTTTAAATGCGGCAAATGAAGTTGCGGTTAATAAGTTTTTAAATAATGAGATAGGTTTTTTAGATATTTCAAAAATAAGCTTAGATGCAATAAATAGATTCTCAAATATAAAAATTTCAAATATTGATGATATTTTTGAAGCAAATAAAGAGGTTAGGGCATATTATGGGTTTTGATATGTTATTTCCTTTTGGCATTTTAATTGTTTTAGTAATATATTTAATTTATTCAAGAAATACTTTTGAAAAAGATATTCTTGCAACATATGATAAAAAATATGACTCTTGGAAAGAACATGCTTTAAAAGATGTACAACAAACTTCAAGTAAAGAGTTAGTTGGATTAGTTTTTAAAAAAGATGCTAAAATAGATATAGAACTATTTGATGATATTTCTTTAGATAAGGTACAAAGAGGAAAATTCACTTCAAGGCGTAAAGTATGAAATATATATTTATAATACTCTTATTTTTCTCTTTTTTAGAAGCTTCTTTAAGTAGAAATAATTCTAGAAATGTAGTTGTTGATACAGAAAATTCTTTAATGTGGGAAGATAGAGCTGAAAATTTAAGTGTTTATTTATCTCATAAAGATGCCCAAAATCACTGTGAAGATTTAAAATATTTAGGATATGGAAATTGGCGTTTACCTCATATAAAAGAGTATAAAAGTATAGTTGATAAAACAAATGAAATAAATTATATAAATAAAGCTTTTAAATATAATTTAAAAGATTGGTATTGGGCTAGTACTGCTCATTTTAGAACATTATGGTTTTATGCTGATTATATGTATTTTATTTCAGGAACTGCTTATTTTGACTCAAGATTTAAAAAGAAATACGTACGATGTATAAGAGATATGAAATAAGGAAGAAGATTGAAAAAAGAGTTTTAATAATTCATGGTTGGAATGGAAGTTCTTATCCCCATTGGCAAGCACACTTAGCAGCTGATTTAATAAAAGATAACTATATAGTATCTTTTCCTTCTTTACCAAATATGGATAAACCAAACTTAGATGAATGGAAAACATTTATTAAAAATGAGATCCATCATTTTAAACCCCAAATCGTAGTATGTCACTCTTTGGCAAATATCTTATGGTTTAAACTTGTAAAAGATTTAGATATTTCTTTAGAAAAACTACTCTTAGTAGCTCCTGTTAGTAAAGAGTGCAATATAAAAGAACTTAGTACTTTTTTCCCTTATGAGGTTTCAAAAGATTTAAAAGCAAAACATGTTTTAATAGCTGCTTCTAGCAATGATGAGTATATGAATTTAGAAGAAGCTTATGCTTTACAAAAAGAGTTAGATGTTGATATTGAAGTATTTGATGATGCTGGTCATATAAACAACGAAGCTGGTTTTGGAAAATTTGACTATGCTTACGAATTTGTAAGAAAAGAGATGAAAATATGATTTTAAGTATTGTCCTCGTCTTTCCAGTCCTGCGAGATAAATCGCAAGCGATGTATGAATCTTTGAAAGGAAAAAATCTATGATTTTAAGTATTGAAAGCTCTTGTGATGATAGCTCTATTTCTATTACTTGTATAGAAACAAAAGAGTTAATTTATCATAAAAAAATATCTCAAGAATTAGAACATAGTGTTTATGGAGGAGTAGTTCCTGAACTAGCTGCAAGATTACATATAGAAGCTTTACCTAAAATATTGAGTGAGTGTGAAAAGTATTTTTCGTCTCTTAAAGCAATTGCGGTTACTAATGCTCCTGGTTTAGCTGTTACTTTAACCGAAGGTGTAACTATGGCAAAAGCACTTGCTTTATGTTTAGATATTCCTTTAATTGCAGTAAATCATTTAAAAGGGCATATTTATTCACTTTTTATTCAAAAAGAAGAAATTATGCCTATTACAACTCTTTTAGTATCAGGTGGACATACTCAACTAATAGAAGTAAAATCGTTAAATGAGATGAAAATCCTAGCAAGTACTATTGATGACAGTTTTGGTGAAAGTTTTGATAAGGTTTCTAAAATGTTAGGACTAGCTTATCCAGGAGGACCAGTGGTACAAGAATATGCCAAAAATGGAGACTCAAGTAGATTTGATTTACCGATTCCTTTAAAACAAAGTCCTGATATTAAGTTTTCATACTCAGGACTTAAAAATGCAGTACGATTACAAATACTGAAACTAGAAGAAACGGGTTCTTTAGATAGACAAGCTAAGGCTGATATTTGTGCCTGTTTTCAAAAAGTAGCAGTTGCTCATGTAATACAAAAAACAAAAAAACTTTTTAAACAAAATAAAATTACAAACTTTGCAATAGTTGGTGGAGCTAGTGCAAATACAGAGTTAAGAGAGAATATTCAAAATTTATGTAAAGAGTTTGGAGCTAAATTATATCTTAGTGATTTAAAATACTGCTCAGATAATGCAGCTATGATTGGACGAGTAGCACTTGAACAATATAAGATAAAAGATTTTATAAAAATTGATGAAATAGATGTAAAACCAAGGATAAAGGCTTAAAATGTTTGAAATGGGAGCTAAGTTAAGTGGCAATACTTTTGATACTGCTAAAAATAAAAAAATTATGCAAAAAGTAGGAACTCAAAATAAAAAAGAACACCAATTGGTTTTCACTTATGAAAAAAGAAGAGGTAAGGCTATTACCTTAGTAGGTAGATTTTATATAAGTGAAGATGATAAAAAAGCAGTATTAAAATTATTAAAGAAAAAACTAGCCTGTGGTGGTGCTATTAAAGATGAATGGATTGAACTACAAGGTGATGTTAAAAGTAAAGTAATTGAGATTTTAAAAAAAGATGATTGGAAATTTAAATCGTAAATAATATTAAATAGTAAAACTTAAAAAAAAGAGTAAATTATGGAAAAAGTTTTTTATGAAGTTGAAAGTTTAGACAAACGTTGTTATGATGAATTTAATCTAAGTGAAGATATTTTAATGGAACATGCAGCTTATAGTATAAAACAATACATAAGCGATAATTTTTCAAATGATAAAACTATTTTAATAGTTTGCGGAACCGGTAATAATGGTGCTGATGGTATCACCCTAGCTAGACTTTTATATAAAACCTATGATGTAAAACTTTATATTCCTTTTTCCGTTAAATCAAAAATGGCCAAACTACAGTTAAGTAGAGTTGAGAAATTAGGTCTTCAAAGAGTTAATTATATTTGCTCATGTGATATTGCAGTTGATTGTTTATTTGGAACAGGCCTTAAATCAGAAATGAATTCTATTTCTACTGAGATTATTTCTTTATTAAATAGATTAGATGCTTTTAAAATCGCTTGTGATATTCCTAGTGGAATTAATAAAGATGGTCTTATTTTAAATCTTGCTTTTAAAGCAGACCTTACTATTACTATGGGAGCTTTGAAAACAGCACTTTTCTCTGATATGGTAAAAGATTATATTGGTGATATTATAGTTTGTAATCTTGGAATCCATAGAGACTTATATGAAGCAAAAAGTAATATTCATCTTTTAGAAATAAGTGATTTAAAACTTCCTTTAAGAACTTCTAAAAATTCACATAAGGGAAATTTTGGTCACTCTTGCATTATTGTAGGTGAAAAAAAAGGTGCTGGAATAATTGCAAGTGAAGCTTCTTTTGCTTTTGGAAGTGGTCTTGTTACCATTTTGTGTAAAGAAGAGTTAAACTTACCTTTTCATATTATGCAAGCTAAAAGTATTCCTAGTAATACTACTTCTATTGCAATTGGAATGGGTCTTGGTTCAAAGAATATTGAAGAGATAAAAAATATTTTAAGTTTAGATATAAAAAAAGTAATAGATGCTGATTTATTTTATGATGAGGTAATTTTATGTGCTTTAGAAAGTGATGTTGTTCTAACTCCCCACCCAAAAGAATTTTGCTCTTTATTAAAAATATGTGAACTTGCTGATATTTCTGTTAAGGACTTACAAAATAATAGACTTTTTTATGTAAATATGTTTTGCTTAAAATATAAAGAAGTAACCCTATTATTAAAAGGTGCTAATACTATTATTGGAAAAAACGATAAAACCTATATAAATTTTTATGGAACACCTGCTTTAAGTAAAGGTGGAAGTGGAGATGTTTTAACTGGTGTAATAGCTTCTTTATTAGCTCAAAACTATGATAGTTTATCTGCTTGTTTAAATGGCTGTTTAGCTCATAGTTTAGCAGCACAGAAATTCTCTTTAAATAACTATTCTTTAAGACCACAAGATTTAATACAGGAGCTTAAAAAACTATGAAAATAATTATGATTCAAACAACGTGTAAAAATAAGAAAGAAGCAAAAAAAATAGCAAAAGTATTATTAGAAAATAAACTTGCTGCTTGTATTCAAATATCTAAAATTAACTCTTTTTATACTTGGAAAAATAAAATATGTAATGAAGCTGAGAACTTACTAAGCATCAAAACTAAAAAAGATAACTTTAAAAAAATCAAAAGGAAAATTAAAGAAATACATAGCTATGATTTACCCGAAATAATATCTTTTGATATTAGAAATGTAAGTAGTGAGTATGCAAAATTTATAGAAAATAATTCATAAAAATAATAATATTAAAATGAGGGAAAAAAATGAGTGATATTTTAAAAATTGGAAAGTTTGAATTTAATTCAAGATTAATAGTTGGATCTGGTAAATATACAGATTTTCAAACAACAAGAGATGCAACATTGGCAAGTGGTAGTGAACTTATAACTGTTGCAATAAGAAGAGTTAATATAACAAACCCAAATGAAGAGAATTTATTAGATTATTTTAAAGACACTAATGTAAAACTTCTTCCAAATTCAGCTGGTTGTTTTACTGCTAATGAGGCGATTACAACATTTAGACTCATGAGAGAAGCTACTGGAATTGATATTATTAAACTAGAAGTAATAGGTGATGCTAAAAAAACTCTGTATCCAGATGTTATAGAAACTATTATTGCTTGTGAAATTCTTAAAAAAGAGGGTTTTACAATAATGGCTTATACTAATGATGATCCAATTATTGCAAAAAGATTAGAAGATGCAGGAGCTGATGCTATTATGCCTTTAGCTGCACCAATTGGTTCAGGACTTGGTATTCAAAATAGATATAATGTAGCTTTTATAAAAGATGCTGTTAGTGTTCCTGTTATAGTTGATGCTGGAGTTGGGTGTGCATCTGATGCCTCAATAGCTATGGAGCTTGGAGCTGAGGCTGTTTTAACAAATACAGCAATAGCACAGGCACAAAATCCAATTTTAATGGCGGAAGCTATGAAATACGCAGTAATAGCGGGACGAATGGGATATAAAGCAGGAAGAATTCCTAAAAAACCATATGCAACTGCTAGTTCACCAATTGACGGATTAATTCAGTTTTAAAAAGAGTAAATTGTAAATTTAGTAATTTATAAGATATTACTAGATTTACTCTTGACAAATCTTCTTAAACATAATATAATTCCGTCCACTTTTTGAAAGAAATAGTGATTGTCGGAGTGTAGCGCAGCCTGGTAGCGCACCTGGTTTGGGACCAGGGGGTCGGAGGTTCGAGTCCTCTCACTCCGACCATTTTAATGATGGTAGGTATAGCTCAGTTGGTTAGAGCATCTGGTTGTGGTTCAGAGGGTCGCCGGTTCGATTCCGGTTACTTACCCCATCTTTTTTATAAGCTTCCATAGCTCAGCTGGATAGAGCAACGCCCTTCTAAGGCGTAGGTCGCACGTTCGAATCGTGCTGGGAGTACCATTAGATTTAATAAATCTAAAATCTTTTTTACAAAAGATAAGCGGATGTGGTGAAATTGGTATACACGCTAGACTTAGGATCTAGTGCTTTACGGCGTGAAGGTTCAAGTCCTTTCATCCGCACCATAAAAGCCTTGAATGAAAAGTTTTTATACTTTTGATTCAAGGCTTTTTTTGTTTGACCTGTTAGCTCAGCTGGTAGAGCATCTCCCTTTTAAGGAGGTGGCCGATGGTTCGAATCCATCACGGGTCACCATTGCTTCCATAGCTCAGCTGGATAGAGCAACGCCCTTCTAAGGCGTAGGTCGCACGTTCGAATCGTGCTGGGAGTACCATTTTATATTGTGACCTGTTAGCTCAGCTGGTAGAGCATCTCCCTTTTAAGGAGGTGGCCGATGGTTCGAATCCATCACGGGTCACCAAAATTTTATAATTCGCGGAATAGAGCAGCACGGTAGCTCGACGGGCTCATAACCCGTAGGTCACAGGTTCAAATCCTGTTTCCGCAACCAATCTTTTAAACTTCATATAACGCCCATTCAACTTAGAAGTGCAACACTAACTATTAAATTATGCTGATAATTTCCTTTGTAAATTATTAAAAAATATCTCATTTGGAGTTTTATACTCAAGAATTTTTCTCGGTCTATTATTTAGACGATTTTGAATATGTATTATTTCTGTTCTTGATATTTTCTCAAACTCACTTTTCTTAGGAATATATTCTCTTATTAATCCATTAGTGTGCTCATTTAATCCTCTTTGCCAAGAAGAATATGGATCACAGAAAAAGAACTTAATATTTAGTTCTTTTGCTACTTCTTCATGAAAGGAGAACTCTTTTCCATTATCTGAAGTTATTGTATGAACTAGGCTTTTAATTGGTTTTAACATGTCTATAATAGCTTGTGTTACACCCGAAGCATGTTTAGATTCTACTTTTTTAATAAGAGTGAATTTACTATTTCTATCCACTAAAGTTACAAGTGCACCTTTGTGATTTTTACCAATAACAGTATCAACTTCAAAGTCTCCAAATCTACTTTTTCTATCAACAAGAACTGAACGTTTATTGATATTAACTCTATTTTTAATTTGTCCCTCTTGTTCTATAAAGTTCAGACCTATTTTTATATTTTTTGTTTTGATGCCTTAGCCATTTAAAGAGTTTACCACCATGCCTTTGGTTTTTATATATGTATCTGTATATAGTTTCATGGGAAATAATAACTATTTTATCTTTTTTAAGTCTTCCTGCTATTTGCTCTGGTGACCAATTATCTCTTAATCTTTTACCGATGAGTAATTTTATTTTATTGTTTAATTTTTTATTAGTTCTCTTATTTATATCTCTTGATGCTGATTGAATCTCAGCATACTCAGGACTGTAATAACCGTTACTACTATTTCTTTTTAGTTCTCTTGAAATTGTAGACTTGTTAAAGTTTAATACTCTAGCTATTTTGCTTATTGAATAATTTTCTTGTTTGTAAGCAAAGATTTGATACCTTAAACCTAAGGTTAATTGTTTATACTTTTCACCCTCAAGGGGTACCCCGTCATTAAATGCTCCATTTATCGGTCAGGATAATAAGCTTTAATTGTATATCAACTAACCTTACTATCTTGACTTATTAAACGTTGCACTTCTAATGTGAATCTACAAAATAGCTTACTTTTAATAATTCTTCATTGAAAAGTTAAAACTTACTTTAATTGTATATTTCTTAAAAATTCTGTACTTATCTTTGACCTTTCACAAGCATAAAATGCTTTCCTAAAAAGACAAATAATCAAGATTATTCTCTTTATATAAGAAATTAATTATATTATTTTATTATTATTCTTTATTTTAATATTAAAAGTAATAAAATTAAATAAATATAATAAAGGATTAGAATGGCTTTAAAAATAGTATTAGGACAAACAAAACTAAATGAACTGCATAAAATATTTACTTTAAGTGAAGAAGAACTTGAGAATAAAAAAGCAAGGCTTTTCCCTACTGGTAATAGTGATAGTGAAACATCAACAGTTTCTATTTTTTTAGCCTCTTTATCAGCAGTAAAAGAGTATAGAGAAGAATTATTCCTTACAATTGGAATAAATAAGATAAAAGCAAGAAATGTAAATGTACATAGTTATGTAGAAATTGAAGATGGAAATAAGAATAATAGACCAGATGGATTAGTTGTCATTACAAGTGGAAAGAACACTCCTATAATTGAATGGGCTGGTTTTATTGAAGCTAAAATTAGTGAGAATATGCTTGAAGATGAACAAATAGAAAGATATTCTGATTTTGCCCGTGAAATTGGAATTAATGAGATAATTACAATTTCTAATTTTTTGGTTACTTCGCCAACTGATTCTCCAATTAAATCTAAAAAAAGAAACTTTAAGTTTTATCATTGGTCTTGGGCATATTTAAAAGTTACAGCATTAAGATTAATTAGAACAGATTGTATTGAAGATATTGACCATATATTTATCTTGAGTGAATTAAGAAAGTATTTTGATAACCATAAAAACTTGCGTAACTTTATTTATATGGGAAAAGAGTGGAAAGATTCTGTTAGTACAATTAATTCTTATAATGCAGATGATAGAATAAAAGATGAGATATTGACTCATATTGTAACACCTATTATTCAAGAAGAAAAAGATATAAGTTTACAATTAACTGATAAGTCTAAATATTTAATATCCTTAAATATCAAAAATAATAGACAAGAAGAGATTGAAAATATGTTACAACAAAGTAAAGTAGTTACTTCTACGTACATAATTGATGATTATAAAAATAATACTTTTTGCATAGATATTGATTTTTTAAGACAAGAAATAAGATGTTATACAACGATTATTATTGAAAAAGGTAAGGCACAAGCTCAAACATCAACTTTAATTAAGATGTTGGAAAATAATTCAGGATATCAAGAAAATATATTTATTAATGCAATTTATATTAGAAATAAATCTCTGGAAAAAGATACAGTTAGTTTATCTTCTTTAGTTAATCAAAAAGATGATGATAATATAAATAACTATTCAATATTAGATAAAAAATTTGGAGATAGTGTTAAATGTTTTGAGATTAAAACTAAGGATAAGTTAGGAAAGAACTTTATGGGTACTAAAAGTTTTATTTATAACCTTGAAGAAATAGCAGAAAGATTTTTAAACCAAGTTATGGAAAATATAATTAGATGAGAATAAAGAAGCCTAGAATTTACGCTAGGCTTCATTTGTTTTTATTTTAGTATTTCTAGTTCGTCGGAGTATTTATGTTCGCAGAATGGCTCGTATGATGATTTATATACTGCATAGTGTTCTGTTGTTTTATGACCATCTAATGCTACTTCATCTCTCCATGATTCTACTGCTGAAAACTTAGCTCTGTTGTTTTCATATTGAAAGATATAGTAAAAAATACAACCGTCTTCTTTTTTTGAAGGTTCAACCATTGCTTCAAGTAATTCTTTCATTTTATCTCCACAACCATCTTTTGCTATAAAGGTTACTTTTTTTTGTAATTGTCATATTTTTTCCTATTTTTTTATTTTGTTTCTATAAAAATTTTAATATTAGTTGATATGTTCCAAGTGCTGCAATACCTGCTGCTAGGCCTGCAACTAAATCATCACCCATAACACCCCAACCACCTTTTACTTTTTTATCAATTGTACCTATAATTGATGGTTTCCAAATATCAAAAAGCCTAAAATATACAAATGCTAAGGGTGCTAAAATATAAACATTTTGATCATTTATTCCACAAATTGAAAGTGCTAACCACATTCCAGCTAGTTCATCAATTACTATTTCTTTTCCATCATGAACGCCAACTTCTTTTTCATAAATATCTATTTGTTTAATAGCAAATGCTGTTATTAAAAAAGATAGTAAAAATAAGGTTGATTCATGAATATATTGTAATAAAAGTACTCCTAGAATCAAAGCAACAATACTTCCAGCAGTTCCTGGAGCTTTAGGACTTAGTCCTGAGTAAAATAGGGTTAAAAATAGTTTTCTCATATATGTCTTTCTTATCTTTTCTTTTCGATTCCAAGTTTTTTTCTTTTTTCCCATAAAGATTTTCTTGAAATTCCTAGTTTTTTAGATAACTCAGTATCTGGGTATTTTGATTGAAATGTTAAAACCATAAGTTTTACATAATCATTTATAGTCATAATATTATTATTTGCCATAACATTTTGGGAGTTTGCAAACTGTATTTTCTCATATGGAAATTCATCTTCTTTTTCTAGTGAACAGATAATACAATTTGATGTTTTAATTAAATTACATAAATTCTCTTTTGCATTCTTTTTTAAAGTATGATAATCAGTTAAATATAATAGTTTATATTCGTTCATACTATTTGCTAAGTCTTTTTGCCAAGTATTAGAAGATAAAGAAATAAACTTAATTGGAAGTTTGATTTTTTTACTTAAATCGAAGGCTAATTTATCTGAACATTTTTGTGAGTTTGTTTCTACTAAAACAGGCAGAGTATGTGACAAGTTTATTTCATCTGACTTTATATCTTCAAAAATAAATTTTAAATAGTTCTGCATGGTTTTTAGTTCTAGTCTCATCTCTTTGCATTCTTTATAGTGGTAGAGTTTTCTTATTAACTCATCCATAATAAAAGGTTTCATAATATAATCTTTAGCCCCTTCTTTAATAGGGTTAGTAACTGTTTCATCAGAGATATAAGATACTAAAAGAATAATAATTGCTCGTGTATATTTTTTTATAACTTTTTTAACAGCAAGTGAAGGTAGAGAAGTTGATAATAATATTATGTCATAGTTCTCTTTTAAGCTATCCGAATAAGTTTCTACAAAATCACAATAGTGACCATCATCAAGTAATCTTGAAACAACTTTTTGTGCAAGATAAACCTCGTTTTCTATAATTAGTATATTCATATATTTTTCCAATCAAAATATTTAAGTGTTGCAATACTTTGAACTGCAATACCTTCTTCTCTTCCAATAAATCCCATTTTTTCAGCTGTTGTAGCTTTTATATTTATAAACTGTGCTGGAATTTGTAATATTTTTGCCAAAGAAAACTTTATATCTAGTTTTCTAGGATTTATTTTTGGTTTTTGTGCGATTATTGTTAAATCAATATTTACAAGTTCAAATCCAATATTTTTAATAAACTTAACAATAAATTCTAATAAAACTTTAGAATCTGCATTTTTGAACTCTTTACTTGTATCTGGAAAAAACTCACCTATATCACCAGCACCTGCTGCTCCTAATAAAGCATCTATAATAGAATGAATTAAAACATCTCCATCACTATGAGCTTTAAAGCCATAAGATGTATCAAATGTAACACCACCTAATACTAAAGCTTTATTTTCTTCAAACTCATGTATATCTATACCGCTTCCTGTAAAAAAGTTTTTGCAAGGAGCTTGAAAGTTCGTAAATTCATTCATATCAGAAATAAATGTAATTTTTTTACTAAAAGTTGAGCCTTTTACATAAAATACTGATTCATTTATGTTTTTAATAGCTGAACTATCATCAGTAAACTCTTTTTTACTCATTAAAGCTTTAATTAAAATAGCTGTATTTGAAAGTTGGGGTGTTTGAATTAGTTTTACGTTCTCTCTGTTTATTGTTTCTTCATTATAAATAACGGTATCACTTATGTCTAAAATAGGAACAATACACGAAGCTTTTTTCTTATTTTGAATTAAGCTTAAAATAACTTCTTTTGGCACACAAGCCCTTGCTACATCAGTTATCATAACATATTTTGTTTTAACATGTTTAAGAGCATTTATCATTGATTCTTGTCTGCTTTCTCCACCTTTTACAAAGAGGAAATCTTGAGAAAAGTTTTGCATATATGAAAGTTCATCACTATTAGATGTTAAGATTATTTTAGAAAAATCATAATAAGAAGATATTTCTTTTGTCACATATAACCACAATGGTTCATTATCAATTCTTAACCACTGTTTTTTAGCCTGTGTTTGAAACCTTGTAGAGTTTCCAGCACACATAACTATAAGGGTAACATCTGACATTTATCTCCTTGTGTGTAAAAAAGTAACTAATTATATATAAATGTTACTTATGACTAATTTAAATATTATATTTATCTTAGTCTTCTTCCCCTCTTTTAATATTATCTTTTACAGAATCAATAGCAGATAATAAATCATCTACATCAAAGTTATACAAAGCAGCAATTTTAAGGGCATCTTCTACAGGTTTATCACCTAAAGGATCTGTAATATTACATAAGGTTTTTATTATTTCTAAAATTTGAGTTTTTTGCTTGTATTCTTGGGGACAATTTTTTTGATCTCCTACAAAACCAATAGTAAATACAAGGTTATGGTTTAGTTTCCAATGTTTAAAAATATTAGCAGTAATTTTAGAACAAGTAAAACCTGTATATTCTTTTTCTACTTCTATAATATTTTTTTCTTTTAAAGCATTTTTAAATTCATCGTTTTTATTTGAGTCATTTACAATTTCTGCAATTATAAACTTACCAGTTTCTTGTAAAAATGCTGGCAATAATAACTCTTCTTTTAACTCGTATGATATTTTTCCAACCCAAGTATTTACTAAAACAGAAGCTAGATTTGAAGTAAACATAAAATCATCAGTAGAAACTCCATAAGGGTTTAAGTTTGCATCTATTAAATCCTGAACAACAGAACCTAAAGCAATTGAAATAGTGAAGTTTACACCTAAAAGATTAATCGCACGGCTAGGGGTATCTACTTCACTTCTAAAGCCAAACATAGAAGAGTTTGCTACTCTTAATAATGTTGTTACGATTAAAGGATCTTTTTCAATAATTTGAGCTAATTCTAAAGGTTCTTTTTCGCTTTGTTTTCTATACTCTTCTAGGTCAATAATACTTTTAGGTAGAGGTGGAAGCGATTCTATCTTTTCAATTATAAACTTTTTCATATTTTAGTCCTTAGCACTTAATAATGTATTTTTATTCTTACGTATCTTTTGAAACAATTGTTTATGTGATAGTGTTAATATATCATCTTTATTACTAGATGTTACAACAATTTTAAAATCACAATCTATGATTTCTTGATTCTTCGTTATCTTTAAGTTTTTTATTTTATCACTTAATATTTTAAAAGAAGTTTTAGTGGATAGAATTATTCCAATTCTTCCATTATTTAAGTAATAAATTTTGTCTTCATTATGTATTAAAGACTTTATTTTATTTGCAATTGATAAGATAAAACTCTCGCCAAGCTCAAAACCTAATTCTTGATTAATTTTATTAAAAGATGAGATGTAAATCTCCATAAAAGTAAGGGGTTCATCTGTATATAAAAGTAAATCTGATTTTAATTTATAAATATTTTCTAAGCTAGTTGCATGATTAATATTTAGTTTACTTGAATATAAGAAGTTTGATAATAAGTTAGAAATATTTGTTTTAATAAAATATTTATTCTTATTCAAAATATTTTTAAACATACTTTCATAAACTGCTGGAAAAACAAATTGTATAGTAAAATTATTAATCAGTTCCATATTATAATACTTGTATCCTAAATCAATTATCTCTGAACTCTTACTTGTAAGCCCTTTTACAATAACTTCACAAATACCATAAAATATCTTTTGGGAAATCAAATTAGATAGAATACTTTGTATTTTTGAGGCATCTAGATATTTTTGATTTAGTATTTTATTTGTTAGGTTTGATAACTCTTCATTAATATAAAATTTTAACTGCAGTTCTGAATATTTGAGATAATTGTTTATAACTTTTTGTCCTAAAGATATTAAATCTTTTCTTAACACTTTGTTCTTTGCGACTTCTAAATCTTTTATATAACTTTTTCCAAAACTTAAAAGTATTTTTTCATTTATTGCTTTATATTGATTGTCTAAAATGAGATTTCCATTCATGTTTATAAATATACTATATTCATTTAATGCTTTTTCTAAAGAAAGATTAAGAGTACATTGTGAATAATAATGTGTAATTGATAAAGAAACTTTTGAAAAAATAGATAAAAGATGTGAGGCATTTTTGTGTTTTTGCAAATATAAATGTACCTTTTGTATATATTGCAATAAATCAACATTCGTTTTATTTTTAATATAATAATTAATAATTATATCAATAGTTTTTAATTTATAATACTCATAATAATCATTTTTAATACGAGGACTTTGTATTAAAATTTGTGCTATATCTAAGTACTTATCTTCTTCTAAATCTTCTGCAAATAACAAAATATTATGTATATGTTTTAAATTAGGACTTATAAACTCATCTCCTGTTAAGATAAAATCATCTATTACACTTTTATAGTTTTTGTCTAAAAGATTATTTGTATTTTGATATTCGTAATTATGAATTATTGTATTTAATAACCTTACTTCTAAAGCATCAAAAGATTCATGTTCCTTATTATGTAATTTTACTGTAAAACTTTTATTGTATAAATCAGTAGTTTTTTCTAGTTCTTTTAAATCTTTGAAATCAATATGATCAAAACTATGTTTTAATTTTTTTAATAGTAATAATAATAAATAAGAACTATGTACTTTAAAAAAGGCATATTCTCTACTTTCATATTGAATTTTACCCCCAAACTTAGTAGTTTTTGCTAAACTATATCCATCCGCTTGTTTCTTTAATAAGTCATGAATAACTCTAATAAGCTCTTTAATTGTTTTATCACTAGCACTTATATAATTTAAATGAGTAAAGTGATATAACTCTTTTGCTAGGTGATAATTTAACTTATTAAGCTCAACTTCACTCAAAACAACTTGCATTTTTAAGGTATTTATTGATTCCATATTTAAATCAACTATATGCCTAATACTTGCTTTTCTGTGCATGTCTAGGTAATTAATTGCACAAAGTTGATTATAGGTTTTAAATAATTGCGTATATAGTTTAAATGTTATGTCAAATAATTTATTATTAGTGGTTTTATATTCTTTTAAAAGTTTTTCATAATCCCTAAATAATCTGGCTATTTCAGTATAATCATAGGTATCATAATTAATAAAAATATTATACTTTGAACCATTTGATAAAAAATTTATTATTGTAATAATTTCTTTAAAATAAATAGCGCTATCATTTGTAAAAAGTTTTGTTAGTCTTTTTTTATTGCTATTTAAAATATACTCTTTAAAAGCTAAATCATTTTGTATTATTAGCACAATCTCACTAGGTAGTATTTCATTAAAGTAATACTTTTTTTCTATATAATTTAATAATAATAAATAATTACTCTCTGAGCTATGAGATAAATAATCTTTATTTTTTAAAATATTATATTTTTTTAAAGTTTTTTCTATACTGTTTTTACCTAAATAGCTTAAATAGTCATCTTTTGCTAGAAGAGTAAAAGAAGATTCTTTAAATGCCGCTTCATCAATAATCATTATTTATTTCCTTCTAATGATTAATAATTATATTCAAAAATAGCTTACATATATAATAAAATAAATTTAAATAGATAAATTAAGTAGATGTAAAATAAATTTGATATAATCTCTTATAAAAATTTAACACAGGAATATTTTATGAGAGATTGGTTAGACAATCATAAAGATGATGAAGTTAGAACACAGATGTATTATGCCAAAAAAGGCATTATTACTCCTGATATGCAAGCTGTTGCTGATGCTGAAAAGTTAGATGCAGAATTAATAAGATCTGAGATACAAAGAGGAAGATTAATTATTCCTGCGAATATTAATCATAGACATCTTAAACCAATGGCTATAGGAATTGCATCTTCATGTAAAATAAATGCAAATATAGGTTCTTCTGCTCTAGCTTCTGATATTAGTGGAGAGATTGAAAAAGTTGATGTTTGTTTAAAATATGGTGCTGATACAATTATGGATTTAAGTACAGGTGGAGATTTAGATGCAATTAGAGAAGCTGTAATTAAACACTCAGATGTTCCTATTGGAACTGTTCCTATGTATCAAATTCTACATGACTGTAAGGATAAAATTGAAGACTTAACTATAGAAGCTATGTTAGGTGTTTTAGAGAAACAAGCACAGCAAGGTGTTTCTTATTTTACTATTCATGCAGGATTTTTACTAAGATTTATGCCTCATGTAGCTAAAAGAAAAATGGGAATAGTATCTCGTGGTGGATCACTAATGGCAGCTTGGATGATGCATTATCATAAAGAAAATCCATTTTATGATGCTTATGATGATATTTTAGAAATTTGTAGAAAAATATGATGTTTCTTTATCTTTAGGTGATTCACTTAGACCTGGGTGTTTATTTGATGCATCTGATGAGGCTCAATTAAGTGAGCTTAAAATTTTAGGTGAGTTAACTAAGAGAGCTTGGGAAAAAGATGTTCAAGTTATGATTGAAGGTCCTGGTCATGTTCCTTTAAATCAAGTTGAGAGAAATATGAAATTAGAGAGAGAATATTGTTTTGATGCACCTTTTTATATTTTAGGACCTCTTGTTACTGATATTGCTGCTGGTTATGATCATATCTCTTCTGCTATTGGAGCAGCTGTTGGTGGTTGGCATGGAGCATCTATGTTATGTTATGTAACTCCTAAAGAACACTTAGGTCTTCCAAATGCAGCTGATGTTAGAGAAGGAATTATTGCTTATAAAATAGCAGCTCATGCAGCTGATATTGCACGTGGTAGAAAAGATGCTAGAAATATTGATGATGAAATGAGTGATGCTAGATACTCTTTTGATTGGAATAAGCAGTTTGAACTTTGTTTAGATCCAGAACGTGCAAAAGAGTACCATGATGAAACTCTACCTCAAGATGTTTTTAAAGAAGCAGAATTTTGTTCAATGTGTGGACCAAAATTTTGTTCATATAAAATTACACAAAAAATTGTTGCAGAACATGGTGAAGCGATGTTAGCTCAATAATTATAAGTTTTACTTATAGGTCAAGTTTTATAACTTGGCCTTTTTTTAAGTAAAAAAATGATAAAAGTAAAGATTAGTTTACCTAAAGTTACATATGAAATGTTTATTTATTTATAAATTGCAAAGAATAATCTTAATTAAGACAATAATTATCCTATTTGATTTATAATATGTAAATTTTTTAAATTTATAAGGAAAAAATATGGCAAGTATAGAGGATATTAAAAAAGTCTTAGAAAATGTTAAATATCCAGGATTCGAAAAATCTATTGTTGAATTTGGATTTCTAAAAAATGTTCAAGTAAAAGATGATAAAAGCTGTTCTATTAGTTTAGAAATAACTTCTAGCTCATCAGAAGTTGAATTGCAATTAAAAAGTTCAATAAAAGGTGTTTTAGAAAAAATAGGTATTGTTAATATTGAGTTTAATATAAATAAACCACAAGCAGCAAAACAAAAAAGTAATTCTACAAGTGGTAGCAATATTGCACCTCAAATCAAAAACTTTGTAATGGTTAGTAGTGGAAAAGGTGGGGTTGGTAAATCAACAACAACAGTAAATCTTGCAATTGCAGCAGCTATGCAAGGTAAAAGAGTTGGTATTTTAGATGCTGATATTTATGGACCTAATATTCCTCGTATGATGGGTTTACAAGGGCAAGAAGTTGAAGTAGTTGGAAATAAAGCAAAACCATTTAAAATTTATGGTGTTGATGTTATGTCT
Source organism: Arcobacteraceae bacterium (assembly GCA_965224485.1). Taxonomy (GTDB): domain Bacteria; phylum Campylobacterota; class Campylobacteria; order Campylobacterales; family Arcobacteraceae; genus NORP36. The sequence continues at coordinate 20,712 of CBDCZH010000013.1, forward strand.
ATGGGGTCTTTAATGGAAGAAGGTCAAGCGTTAATTTGGAGAGGGGCTATGATTATGAAAGCCATTCAACAATTATTGCGAGATATTTTATGGGAAGAATTAGACATTTTATTTATTGATATGCCACCAGGAACTGGTGATGCTCAATTAACATTAGCTCAAAGTGTGCCAGTTACTTGTGGTGTTAATGTTACAACTCCCCAACATGTTGCACTTGATGATTCAAGAAGATCTTTAGATATGTTTAAAAAACTTAATATTCCTATTGGTGGAATTATTGAGAATATGAGTGGTTTTATTTGTCCTTCATGTGAGACAGAATCTGATATTTTTGGAAAAGGTACTTGTGATGATTTAGCAAAAGAGTACGGAACAACAGTAATTGGTAATTTACCAATTGAACCTGCTATTAGAGAAGGTGGAGATTCTGGTAAACCAATAGTTTATTTTGCTCCTGAATCTGTTTGTGCTAAAAGATATATGAAAGCTGCTGAGAGTTTACTAGCTTTTATAGATGAGGTTAGTGATAAGGTTGAAAATGCTTCAATTCAACCAACAACAGCCCCTGGCGTTAGTGCTTGTTCTTCTAAATAGACTGTAGGTTACAGTAATATTAAAATTTTAGAAAAAAGAATTACAAGCTAAATAAAAAGAGGATTTTCCTCTTTTTATCCTTCTTTAAACCTTCAAATAAATAAACCTCTTTATTGTTATAATAAACATATCTAAAAAGAAAAGGCTTATGATGAATATGCAAAAAATACAAAACTTAATAAAAGAGTTCTCAAAACAAAGAGATTGGGATAAATTCCACAATCCTAAAAATCTTGCAATGGCACTAAGTGTTGAAACAAGTGAACTTCTTGAGATTTTTCAATGGCTTAGTTTAGAAGAATCATCGAATCTTAGTGAAGATAAAAAAGAGCATTTAAGAGAAGAAATAGCAGATGTTGCTGTTTATTTATTACGAATTTGTAGCTCTTATGATATAAATTTAGAAGATGCCATAGTTGATAAAATGAAAAAAAATGAACTTAAATATCCTCTTTTTACAAAAGAAGGTAAAAAGATTTTATATGAAAAAAATAAAATATAAAGAAAAATTTTCTTATGTTTATAAAAATAAACATTCTTTTATTTTAGAAAAGCCATTAAATGTGGTTTTATATCACTCTTTATAATTACTTTTAAATTAATAACAATTATTTTTGCAAAATAATGATATTTCTTATATAATGATATTATCTATTGAAGAGGGAATGATGAAGCATTTATATATAAGAAATAGCAGTGATAATATTCAAGCCATACGGATAGAAAGAACGACCTCTTTAGAGATTAAAAGAGGGGATAAACTATTCTTTAATAATGAGGACAATTCTTTTTATTTTAAAATGCTAAACAATAATCAAGATTTACGATTGTATTTAGAAATAATGAAGATAAAGTAATTTCCTTTCACCTTAAAAATATACTAAATTTAATTAGTGAAAATTCTCAAGAAAACCAAGATAATATAACTAGCATTATTATTGTAAATAATCAAAAAGGATTAGATATTGTAAATGATAGATTATATGATTTAGAATTAGATGATAAAAGTATTATTAATCAATTGCAAAATTTATTTGAATTAGGTAAGCAAAAAGATGGTTACTTATTTGATAATTTAAAAAATTTTTCAACATATTTAAAAAATTCAGTTCTTAATCCAACTATAAATTACCAAATATCAAAGCATGCTAATAGTGATGAATTTATTTATAAGGATATTAGGGAAAAAATAGCTAAAGCAGAAATAGAAGAAGAACATGCAATAGAAAAACAAGAAAAAGTATATAGAAATAAAGAAGCATTAAAACAATATAAGCATAGAGAACAACCTGATGTTGAAGAACCTGATAAAGAATATAAAGCAGGAAAAAAAGAAGAACCAATAGACGAAAATAGGCATTTTGCTGGAACAAATGGAAATGATACTTATCATGGAGGAAGTGGAAATGATAACATTCACGGACAAAAAGGTACAGATTCTTTATATGGAGAAGCTGGCAATGATAAAATCTATGGAGAGAATGGAAATGATAAAATTTATGGTGGTGTAGGAAATGACACAATAAATGGAGGAAAGGGTAATGATGAACTTTATGGTGGAGAAGGAAGTGATTTTATAAAGGGTGATGTCGGTGATGATAAAATTTATGGTGGAGAAGGAAATGACATATTAAAAGGGGATGATGGAGATGATACTATATATGGAGGAGCAGGAAACGATATAGTTTATGCAGGAAGAGATAAGGATACAATTTATGCAGGAGAGGGGAATGATACTTTAGTTGGGGGTAATGGTTCTGATACAGTAGTCTTTTCTGGAAATTTATCTGATTATACTTTTTGTAAAAATGGTAATAAGATAATTGTTACAGATATAAGAGCTGGAAGCCCTGATGGAGTAGATACTATTACAGAAGTAGAAAAGTTCAAATTTGTTGATGGAACAATACCTTCTTCTAGTGTTACTTTCTTATCAACACCTCTCGTACTTGATTTAGATAATGATGGAATAGAAACACTTTCTTTCTTAAATGGAGTTACCTTTGATATTGATGCAGATGGAGATGGAGATATTACAGGATGGGTAGGTTCTGATGATGCTTTTTTAGTACGAGATATTAATAAAGATAGTATTATAAATGATGCCAGTGAACTCTTTGGGCAAGAAACATTAAAAGAAGATGGAACAACTGCAAGTAATGGTTTTGAAGCCTTAGCTCAACTTGACTCAAATAATGATGGTCTTATAAATTCAAAAGATGATGCTTTTGATGAACTTCAAGTTTGGAAAGATTCAAACTCTAATGGTATTACAGAGGAAGGTGAACTATTGTCTTTATATGAAGCAGGAGTAGCTGAAATATCTTTAGAGTCAAAAGAGTCAAGTGCAGTAGATAATAATAATCTTCTTAGCTTAGAAGGAACATATACTAATACAGAGGGACAAAAACAAAATATAACAGATGTTTGGTTTTCTTATGAAGAAAACAATCAAGAGCAAACGATTGATTTAAGCTCAAATAATATAAATACTAAGACTAGGTATATAGAGAATGATAGTATAGAAATAAATTTTGAAGAATTTATTTTAATAAATGAAGATGCTAACGAATATATTTTTTTAGAAGAAGAAACTACTTATATTCAAGAAGTAAATGAAGTTTTTTATAATAAAGAAGAAAATCTTAGCTTCGATAGCTATCAAGATTCAAATTCTTTATCTTATGTTAATATAATTATGAATGAGATAGATATTCAAGATATTTAATAATACAAAAATATCTAAAACTTTATATTATTTTTCTTCTCTTGAGTTTTTCTCATCAATTCCAGATAAATTAAATCTTCTAGCTAACTCATCTTTTACTTGTTCTGGATCTATGTTTTTACTAGCAAGTGCTACGAACATATGATATACAATATCAGCAGCTTCATAAACAATCTCTTTTTTATCATTATCTTTTATAGCAAAAGTAAATTCACCAGCTTCTTCTACGATTTTTTTAAGCATAGAGTTCTCTTTGCCTTGTAAAAGTTTAGCAGTATATGATTTTGTAGGGTCTTCATGTTTACGTTCTTGTATAGTATGGTATAAGTTGCTTAAAACTCCATAAGAACTCTTCGTATCAACTTCTACATGGCTTATAATTTCATTACTTTGTAAGTCTGTAAAAAAACAAGATTTTCTTCCCGTATGACAAGCAACTCCTGTTTGTACAACTTTTAATAAAATAGTATCATTATCACAATCAATCATAATATTTTTAACTTCTTGAAAATGTCCAGAACTCTCACCTTTTTTCCAGATTCTTTGTCTTGATCTTGAAAAGTAGTGGGCTTGTTTTGTGCTTAAAGTTAAATCTAGTGCTTCTTTATCCATATAAGCTAACATTAGAACTTCATTTGTTGAAACTTCTTGTGTAATAACTGGAATCAAATTATTCATTTTTTTCCAATCTATTTTATCTATTGTACTCATTTTTTTGATCCTATGTAGTTTAATGTAAAACTGGCAAGTATAAAAATACTTACCAGTTAAAGTTTTTTAAATATTAAATCTAATTGTTTATAGAAGCATCTCTTGCTGTACTTTTTGTGTCAACCCAAATATTTGGAGTTGAACCACCAGGAGTTAAGAAGATTTTTGCATCTTTATTAACTTTAAGAGCTTCGTTAAATTTACCTTGAACTGCAATTTGTTGCATTTTAAGTAAATTAGTAGTTAACGATTGTGAAATAACTTTATTTGCATAAGCTTGAGCTTTTGCTTCAATAGTAACAGCATCAGCTATACCTTTAGCTTCAATTCTTTTAGCTTGAGCAGTACCTATTGCTAAAGCAGCTTTTTTCTCAGCTTCTTGTCTAGCACGTGCAACTTCATATTTTACTCTCTCAGCTTCTTGATTAGCTATTTGAACTCTCTCAATTTGATCTCTAATTTTTTGAGGAAGTACAATTTCTCTTAATTGAACAGATAAAAGTGCAACTGGTTGCCCTTCTAAAGCTTCGATATTAGTTCTAACACCATTCTCAACTTTTGTAGCAATTTCATTTCTTTTAGTAGGTAATTCTTCTGCTGTATAACTTCCAACTACATTTCTAACTATATCTCTTACAACAGGGTTAATAATTTTATCTTCCCAAGAAAGTCCCCAGTTAGCAATAGTATTAGGTGCTCCATCAGCTGTTAGTCTATACTGAACAGTTAATTCAATAGAAACAGGTAAACCTCTTGCATCTAAAATAGAAATTGCAGGATTAACTCTAATTCCAGAATCAAAACCACTAATATCTTCAATTGTTTTATAGTTCATAAGTCTTACTTTTGTATCAACTATAATAACTTTTTGAACAAAAGGAATAAATAAGTGAAAACCTGGTCTTAATGGCTCTTCATTGTATTTACCAGTTGTAACTATAATTCCAACTTGTCCTGATTCTACAATTACAAAAGGTTTAAAAACAAAAAGTGCTGCAATTAAAATAATTCCTACATATACAAATCCTGCTTTTTTCCCTAAGTTTTTTAAAAACTCTGGTGGCTCAAAAGGTGGTTGATAGTTTCCACCACCTCCATTGTTTGAGCCTCCATTAGAGCCTCCACCTTCTTGCTTTTGTCTATTTTTAAAATAATCATTATCTATTGGCATAAAATTCCTTTATTTTTTTTAATATTGTCTTCTTCTCTTGAAGCACAAAATAGTAAACAAAATATTATATTTACTTTTCTGTACTTCAAAGAAGTAGATTTATATTCTTCTACTTCTTTTTACTTTTTTTTAAAACTTAGTTTATATATGTTAAATCTTTTAAATATTTTTCATTTTTACCTGCAACTACATCAAAATATGCACTTTGTAAGATTTCTGTAATTGGTCCTCTTTCTCCACATCCAATTATTCTAGCATCAATATCTCTAATTGGAGTAACTTCAACAGCTGTTCCTGTAAAAAAAGCTTCATCTGCTATATAAACTTCTTCTCTTGTTAGTCTTCTTCTAACAACTTCATAACCTAAATCAAGTGCAAGTTCAATTACAGTTGCTTGAGTAATTGATTCAAGTGAGTTGTCATTTGGAGGAGTAATTATAACCCCATCACGAACTATAAAAAAACAAGCTCCAGAAGCTTCAGCTATATAACCTTGGTCATCTCTTAAAAGAGCTTCATCATATCCACACTCAACTGCTTCAAATTTTGCCATTTGAGAGTTAAGATAATTAGCAACTGATTTTGCTTTTCCCATTCCAGAAGTATTTGAATTTCTTGTCATTGATGCTATCTTAACTCGAACACCTTTTTTAAGACCCTCATCACCTAAATAAGCTCCCCATTCCCAAGCAGAAATAGAAACATTTACAGGAGCTTCTTTATGATAAAGTCCCATAACTCCATAACCTAAATATACCAAAGGTCTTATATAAGCACCATCAAATAATTCATTCTCTTGCAATAGTTTAACTTGAGCATCATTTAACTCATCTTGAGTAAAAGGAATATCTAATAAAGTCATTTTAGAAGAAGCAAATAATCTTTTTGTATGCTCTTTTAATTTAAAAATAGCACATCTACCATCAACTGTTTTATATGCTTTAGTACCTTCAATAGCACCATTTCCATAATGTAAAGTGTGGCTAAGTACGTGAACTTTAGCATCAGCCCATGCTACAAGTTTACCGTCCATCCAGATATATTTTGCTTCTGTCATTACTTAAATCCTAAATATCTTTATTTTTTAGATTATATTTTATCCAAGATTTGATTAAAATATCGCATATAAGCTTCTTCTTATATATCAAAACTAGGAAAATAAAATGAAAATTTATTTAAAGTTTTTTTGATATGATAAATTAATTAAAAATAAGGGCGAAAATGACTCAAAGAGAATTATGGAATAAAAAGTTTTCAAAAGAAGAGTATTTGTATGGAAAAGAAGAAAATGAGTTTTTAAGCTGTGAGTATAAAAATTTCTCAAAAGCTAGTTCTCTTTTATGTGCAGGTGAAGGTGAGGGGAGAAATGCAGTTTTTTTAGCAAAAAAGGGTTTTAAAATTACTGCTATTGATGCTTCAAATATTGCCTTAGAAAAACTTGATAAACTTGCTCTTAGAGAAGATGTAAAAGTAAATACACTTTGTATTGATTTAAATGACTGGATAGTAAAAGAAAAATATGATTCTTGTCTTATCTCTTTTTTGCACTTAAATAAAGAAGAAAAAGTAAAAATACTAAGAAAAATAGAAAACTCTTTAGAAAAAGATGCTTTTTTACTAATGGAAGTATTTTCAAAAAAACAGTTAAATTATAGTAGTGGTGGACCTAAAGATGAAGACCTTTTATACTCAATAAAAGAGATAAAAGATGCTTTTCTAAATTGTACTTTTCATAAACTAGAAGAACTTGAAGTAAGTCTTGATGAAGGAAGAGGACATCAAGGGAAAGCTAGTGTTATAAGAGTGATAGCACAAAAAAAATAGTAGCATATAAATGCGACTAAGTTGCAAATAAGATTATTTTGATAAAATAAATTAAAAAAAGTGAATATTTAAATATGAATTTAGAAATATCAAAAACAGCAAATCTTCCTACAGAATATGGAAATTTTAAAATACAATCTTTTAAGCAAAAAGATAAAGAACATTTAGTTGTATATACAAAAAAAATTCCAGATATTCCAAGTGTTAGAATTCATTCTGAGTGCATGACAGGAGATGTATTCAAAAGTTTAAAATGTGATTGTGGAAAACAATTAGATTTTGCACTAAAAAGAATATTTAAAGATGGTGGAATGCTAATTTATCTTAGACAAGAAGGAAGAGGAATAGGACTTTTTAATAAGGTGAATGCTTACTCCTTACAAGACTTAGGTCATGATACAATTAAGGCAAATGAACTTTTAGGTTTTAAAGAAGATTATAGAAACTATGATGTAGTAGATGAAATTTTTAAGTATTTTAATATAAAAAAAATAAATTTGATGACAAATAATCCCTTAAAATTAACTTCCTTAAAAGAAGTAAAAATTGAAAAAAGAATAAAAATAATTATGAGCCATAACGATTGGAATAAAAAGTATTTAACTATTAAAAAAGAGAAGATGGGTCACTTATTATAATAGGAAAAAGATTAAATCTTTTTCCTATTATGTTTTAATTTGATAATAAAGTCAAATATAACAATACTAAACATACAAATAGAACTAACTAAAATTATTGAAGGTCCAGAGCTTAAATCAAAATTGTAAGATATAGCTAATCCAAGTATTGTAAATACCATTGAGAACAGGGCTGAACTTATCATTATTGAAAATAAAGTATTGCAAAATCTTTGAGATATATATATAGGAATAGTTAATAAGGCAATTACTAAAATAATTCCAACAATTTTTATAGAAATTACAATACATAAAGCTGATAAAATAAGTATTAGTATATAAAAGAATTTTGTATGTATTCCTCTTAATCTTGCATACTCACTATCATAAGAAACGGCTAAAATATCCCTATAAAAAAACAGCAAAATAAAAATTATAAAAGTAAGTAAAATTAACATAAATAAAATATCATCATTACTTACAGCTAATATTGAACCAAATAAATAGCTCATTAAATTAGTATTATACCCTGGTGTTAAATCAACAAGCAAAATACCAATTGACATTCCAATTGCCCAAGTTAAACCAATAATAGTATCAAGGTTTTCTCTTTTTTGATATGTTAGAAGAGCTATTAAAATTGTTATGATTACAGAAAATACTGTAGTAGATAAAAGCATAGGTAAAGAGAAATAAATAGAAAAACCAATTCCTCCATAAGCACTATGTGCAATTCCTCCTGAAAGAAAGACCATTTTGTTTACAACAATTAGTGAGCCTATAATACCAGTTATAATACTAATTAAAATACCTGCAATTATTGCATTTTGAATGAATGTATATGTTAATGCTTCTAACATCTACATTTTCCTAACATTTCTAAAAGCTCAATTTCACAAATATTAGCTTCCATATTTTTAAAAGAATTTTTCATTTTTGATAAATCATGATAACTTAGCCTTTTATTTATATACACAGCCTTAGAAGCATATTTTAAAACAATGGATATGTCATGGCTAATTACAACTATAGTTATACTTTTATTTAGTTCAGCAAGTACTTTATAAATTTGTTCTCTACCAGCTATATCAATATTAGATGTTGGCTCATCTAAAAGTAAAATTTTTGGATTACAAAATAGTGCCCTTGCTATTAAAACTCTTTGTCTTTGCCCTCCTGAAAGGCTTGAAATTTTTGAGTTTACAAATTCTTCCATATTTACTTTTTTTAAAACTTCTCTTGCTTTTATCTTTTCATCTTTTTTATAACCAAAAAATCTTTTTTTAATATCATTTTGTCCCATCATTACAACTTCAATTGCACTTATTGGAAAAGTTAGATTTATATTTGTATTTTGAGGAACATAAGAAATATTATGAAGTTCATTTATTAGTTTATTTCCAAAGATTCTTATATCTCCTTCTTCAAAAGCATTAATTCCTAAGATAAGCTTTAAAAGTGTAGTTTTCCCTCCTCCATTTGGTCCTAAAATTGCTAAAAAATCTTTTTGCTTAATTTGTAAGTTTATATCTTCTAAAACAAACTCTTTTTCGTATTTGAAAAAAAGTTTGCTAATAGAAATTATATTACTTGTTGTTTGCAATTGAATTTGCCATTTTAATTAGATTTTGTGACCAGTTTTTTGCAAGAGGTGTCTCTTTTAAGACTTTTATATTTAATTCTTGCGCTATTACTCTTGCACTTTTATCTGAAAATTCAGTTTGTGTAAATATTGCTTTTACATTTTCTTTTCTGGCTTGTTTTATAATTTTTTGAAGCATTTTGGGTTTTACTTCTTTTCCTTCAACTTCAATTACTAATTGCTCTAATCCATATTCTTTAGCAAAATATCCCCAAGATGGGTGAAATACCATAAACTTAGAATTTGCGTTTAGAACAGATAAAATCTTTTTGATTTTTTTATCAGTTTGATTTATCTCTTTTAGAAAGTTTATATAATTAGTTTTGTAATAGTTTTTATTTTTTTCATCAAATGTAACTAAAGCATTATAAATATTTTTTGCCATTATTTTTACGTTTGCAGGGCTTGTCCAAGTATGAGGATCTTTCCCTCCATGCTCTTCTTCTTGTGAACTAGAACTTGCTTCAATGTCATTTTTTAATTCATCTTTGAAATAATGTTCATCTGCTTCAAATTCACTTGGCATATGTTCTGTAAAAAATAGATATTTTCCTTCTTTTTTTATTTTAATTTTAAAAGATGTCTTATTTTTACTTTCATTAAAATTTAATTCGTAAAATGAATTATTTGTTTTTAATAAGTCACCATTCTTTGCTACTATTGTTTTATTATGTTCAAATATATTTTCAGCAATTTCTTCATAACTGTGAATTAAATCATCACTTTTTTTATTTGCTTTTATAATTAACATTTTCATTTTAGGATCTGCGTATTTCCCTTGAACTTTTGAAAAACTCCAAGTATAAGTTCCTTTTTTTAAATTAAATGCTCCTGCCCACTCATAAGGTGAGTCTTCATCTGCATGAGTGCTCTCATGTGAATCATGATGGTGATGATGTCCTGCCATTTTTAGCAGCTCTATATCTTTTGCCATTTCAATAAATTTCATCTTTTTATTTTGTGTGGCAAATTTAGCTAACCATGTATTTTCAAATTCTAAACCAATAGGAAAATATATATCTGCTTTTGATATATTTTTCATTTGTGAAGGTTTTGGCTCATATGAATGAGGTTCACTTCCTGGTCTTACCATTGTGCTTACGCTAACTTTATTTCCTCCTATTTTTTCAACAAAAGTTTGTTGAGGTAAAATACTTACTACTATATTTGTTTGCCCATAAACAAAATTTAATAATAAAGATAATGAAATTAATAATCTCATAAATATACTCCTTTGAATTATTGCAACTTAGTCGCATTAAGGAATATTAGTGAAAATTATATTAAATGCAACTTAGTCGCAATTATTATGATTAATTTTACGTATTAGTAAAATCACTTTATTTATTAATATTAATATTTATAATAAGATACAGGTATATTTTGGTCTTAACAAATTTTTAACAAAAATTTAAATAGACTATTCTAAATATATAAAAAATAATCAACTACAGAGAAGAGTATGACTGATAAAATTAAAAGCATTATAAAAAATAAAGTTTTAATAATAGATGGAGCAATGGGAACTCAGTTGCAAATTTCTGATATTAAAGATGAACAATGGTTATATAAAGGTCTTGATTTAGAAGGTTGTAATGAACTTCTAAATCTTACTGCTCCTGATATTTTACGTACTATTCATGACTCTTATGCAAAAAGTGGTGCAAATTTTTTAACCACAAATACTTTTGGAACAATGCCTTGGGTTTTAGATGAGTATGATATAGGCGATATGGCTTATGAATTTTCACGTTTAGGGGCTGTTTTAGTAAAAGAGTCTTGTGAAAAATTTAGTACAAAAGATGAGCCTAAATTTGTATTAGGTTCAATTGGACCTGGAACTAAACTTCCATCTTTAGGACATATTACTTATGATGTAATGTATGAAGGTTATAAAGAAGTTGCTAGGGGATTAGTTGATGGTGGAGTTGATATTTTCTTACTTGAAACTTGCCAAGATCCTTTACAAATAAAAGCTGCTCTTCATGCTCTAAATGACCAAGCACCACAAGTTCCTATTATGGTCTCTGTTACTATTGAGTTAACGGGAACTATGTTAATTGGAACTGATGCTGCTACTATTGCTGCAATTATGGAACCTTTTAATATCTTAAGTCTTGGATTTAACTGTGGAACTGGACCTAAACAAGTTTCTAAACATGTTAGAACCTTATCTCAAAGCTCAAAGTTTCCAATTTCTGTTCATGCAAATGCAGGTTTACCTCAAAATAGAGGTGGAGTTCCTTATTATCCAATGGGAGCAGAAGAGTTTGCAAACATTCAAAAAGAATTCTTAGAAATAAATGGAGTTTCTTTTTTAGGTGGTTGTTGTGGAACTACACCAGAACATATAAAAGCATTAAGTACTGCAATTAAAGATATTAAACCCCTAAAACCTTGTGGTTTTCAAGTAGCTTCTTTAGCTTCCTTATTTGGAACAGTTGCTTTAAAACAAGACCCAAGTCCTATGTTAATAGGTGAGCGTTCAAATGCAACAGGTTCAAAAGCGTTTAAAGAATTGTTAAAAGCAAATGATTATGAAGGAACATTAAGTGTAGCCCAACAACAAGTTAGAGCTGGGGCTCATATTATTGATGTAAGTGTTGGTTTTGCAGGTCGAGATGAGAAAAAAGATATGGATGAAGTTATAGCTTTATATTCTCAAAAAATACCACTTCCTATTATGGTTGATTCTACTCAAATCTATGCTCTAGAAGCTGGACTTAAACAAATAGGTGGTCGAGCTATTATTAACTCTGTTAACCTTGAAGATGGAGAAGATAAGTTTGATGAAGTTTGTGCCTTAGCTAAAAAGCACGGGGCTGCATTAGTGTGTTTAGTTATTGATGAAGTTGGAATGGCTAAAAGCAAAGATGACAAGATAAGAGTTGCACAAAGAATTTTTGATTTATGTATAAATAGACATGGATTTAAAGAAGAAGATTTAGTTTTTGATATGTTAACTTTTACAATAGGTTCTGGTGATGATGAGTATAGAACAGCAGGAGTTGAAACTCTTGAAGCTATTAAAGAATTTCAAATAATGCATCCAAAAGTAGGTACCACTTTAGGACTTTCAAATATTTCTTTTGGACTTGATATAAAAGCTAGAGCTTATTTAAATTCTATTTATTTAGATTATTGTGTAAAAGCTGGTTTAAGTACGGCTATTGTTAATGTTAAACATATTTTACCCCTAAATAAAATAAGTGCAGAAGATAAAAAAGCTTGTGATGATTTAATCTTTAATAATCATGAGAACGGTGACCCTTTATTTGCTTTTATTGACCATTTTTCAAATGTTGAAGACCAAGAAGAAGAGAGTGATGAAGAGTATCAAAAACTCTCTCCCAAAGCAAAAGTTGAAAAACTTCTTTTAGATGGAGATAAAAATAGACTATTGCCTTTAGTTGAAGAATTAAGACATAAGGTTAAACCAGAAGTTATTGTAAATGAGTGGTTAATTGATGGTATGAAAATCATTGGTGAACTTTTTGGTTCAGGACAAATGCAACTTCCTTTTGTACTGCAAAGTGCAGAAACTATGAAAGCTACTGTTGATAGTTTAAATCCATATTTACCAAAAGAGCAAAAAGCTAGTGAAACAGTTTTAGTTTTAGGAACAGTAAAAGGTGATGTTCATGATGTTGGTAAAAATCTTGTTGATATTATTTTAAGTAATAATGGTTTTAAAGTTATAAATATTGGAATAAAAGCGAATATAAATGATTTTATAATTGCAGTAAAAGAGCATAAAGCTCAAGCTATTGGAATGAGTGGTTTATTAGTTAAAAGTACAGCCGTTATGAAAGAAAATTTAGATGAGCTTAAAAAAGAGGGTATTGATATTCCTGTTTTATTAGGAGGAGCAGCACTTACAAAAAGTTTTGTAAATGATTTTTGTCGTCCTATTTATGATGGTCCTATTTTTTACTGCCGTGATGCTTTTGATGGTGTTATTTCTATGCAAAGAATTGAAAAAGGTGATTTAAGTAATACAGCACTTGCTGCTGATTTAGTTGATGATGAGGTAAAAGAAGTAAAAATAAAAGAAGAAGTAATTATTCCTCCTTATAAAGAGATAGAACTTCCTAGCAAACAAGAATTGATTGTTCCTCCTTTTTGGGATAAAGTTACTTCAAATAAAGCCATTTTAGATAAAGACTTAATCTTCTCATGGATCAATCATAGAGTTTTATATAGACAAAGATGGGGATATAAAAGAGGAAAACAAGAAAGTAAAAAGTTTTTAGCTCATGAAAAAGATGTTGTAATTCCTATTTATGAAAAACTAAAAGAAGAGTTAATAAAAAAAGAAGTATTTGCTCCAATTGCACTTTATGCTTATTATCCTTGTATTTCTCATGACAATAAATTATATATATTTGATAAAAAATACTTATATAATAATATCAAAGAAGCTTCAAATGTTCCTGCTTTAAGTGAAGCTATAAAAGTTCTAGAGTTTCCAAGACAAAATAGAGTACCTTATAGATGTTTAGCTGATTATTTTGCAAATGATAGATTAGATGTGGTTACTTTTACTCTTGCTAGTGCTGGTTTAAAAATAACTGATTATGAAAGAGGTATTTATGAAGAAGGAAAATATGCTGAATACTTTCAAGTTCATGGCCTTGGAGTTGAATTAGCTGAAGCTTTAGCAGAAGTAGTTCATAAACAAGTAAGACTTGATTTAGATATTGTTTCTAAAGAAGGACATACGTTAAGAGATGTTCAAATGAAACAATATACTGGTTGTAGATACTCTCCTGGATATGCAGCTTGTCCAGACCTTGCAATGAATAGAGACATTTTTGATTTATTAAACCCAGAAGAGTTTGGAATAGAGTTATCAGAGACTTTTCAAATGCACCCAGAGCAGACGACATGCGCGATAGTAGTAACACACCCCGAAGCCAAATACTACAATATCTAGCACTGGTACTTTTAGTCAATCTCTGCGTTGGCATTTAGTTTTTATAAACTCACATACTTCAGGTAATTTAGTATGCTCCTTCATAAAAACTAAATACCGCCTTGACCTTGAATAAAATTACCAGCACTAAATACTTATAGAAGATATTTTTATTTGAATAGTTGTGAATGTGTTCCTATTCTTATTAGTCTTAGACTTTTATCTTTTATTATGTAAATTACTAAAAGATCTCCACTTATATGAAATTCTTTTGTATCTGCCCATTCCCCTATTAGATTATGGTCTTTTGCTTCTTTTGCTAATTCTTCTTCATTTAAAAGTTTTGAAATATATAAAAATAGTTTTGCATGGTTTGATTGATTTAATTTAGATTTTTTTAAATCTTTTGTAAATTGTTTATGGACTTCTATACTTAACATTGTTTAGATTTTCTTTAATGTATCTAGAGAAATATTTTCTAGGTTCTTACCTTCTCTTGTTTCTTCTATGGCTTTCATAGTTTCTTCATTCGGAAGTTTTATTTCAAATGGAATTCCTCTATTATAGACACTTTGAGCTAGAAATATATTTATTGCTTCACTTAAACTAATTCCATATTTTTTGAATAGTTTTTTTGCTTCATCTTTTATATGAGAATCTAAATAAACATTTGTTCTTGATTTTTCACTTATTGTCATAATTCTTCCTTTAAAAGCATTATAACACAAAAAGTGTGTTTTTATATTTTTTTTTGAGAATTAGATTCTATAAATATACTTTATAGAATCTAAATTTATTAGTTAATAATGAAGTGATTATTTTCTTTTTGACTTTTTTTAATCCAAAAGATAAAAAGAATTATCATTCCTATTATTGGAATAAACATAAGAAGTTGCCACCAACCAGATTTTCCTGTATCGTGTAATCTTCTTGCTCCAATTGCTAAAGCAGGTATTAGAATAACTAAAGAATAAACAGGAGCCAAAGCACCCATACTAATTATACTTAATAAAATAACAACAATAAAACTAACAAGTTGGAAATACCAAAAACCACTTCTACTTGTTATTCCAGAAAATGTTGCATATTTTTTAAATGCATCTGTATAACATTGAAGAATATTTTTAGCATCAATATTATCTATATCAAAAGTACTTACATTTGTAGTATATATTTGCTGTGCAGTACCTTCGTTTTCTACAAAATCAACTTCTACTCCTGCTTTTATCTTACTTTGATCTGATTTCCACTCTTGGCTTACAAAGGTATATCTATCTCCTTGCTTGGCTAAAATAATTCCTTCTTTTTTTTCTTCGTTAAAATCTAATACTTTACCTTTCACATCAATCCTTTTAATTTAATTAGCCACTATATAATAATAATTATTAATATTAAGCTTCAAGATAGTATTAAAATTAAATATTAGAAAAAAAATTTGATAAAAAATTAAACTTTCTTTCAAATTCGATTATTTTGCTCTTTTTTATTGTTAAAATTGTTAAAATTAAGTAGAAGGAATTAAAAGATGAATGATTCAAGAAGAGATTTTTTAAAAAAAGGTGCTATATCTGGTGCAGCTCTTGCTGCTAGTGGTAGTTTAAGTGGAGCTGTTGCAAAAGAGTTTTCAAGTAGAACTAAAAAAATACCTCATGCTTCACATTTTGGTCCATTTCATGCCCATGTAAGAGATGGCAAAATTGTTGATATAACAGCTCAGTTAGATTCAGATGCAAATCCAACTGTTATGTTAAAAGCTGTAACAGATAGAGTAATGAGTGATTCAAGAGTAAAATATCCTTGCGTTAGAAAATCTTACTTAGAGGGTAAAGATGCTGGTGATTTAAGAGGAAAAGAAGAATTTGTTAGAGTTTCTTGGGACAAAGCCTTAGATTTAGCAGCCAATGCTATTAAAAAAGCACAGGCAAAGGGTGGAAATAAATCTATTTATAACTCTTGTTATTCGGGTTGGGCTCATCCAGGTGCTTTTAAACCAAATGCCATGGCTGGAAGATTTCTTAATTTAATTGGTGGTGCTGTTGGAACTGCTGGTGAGTATTCAAATGGAGCAGCAGGGCCAACAAATCCTACTATTGTTGGGGATATGGAAGTTTATTCTGTTCAAACTGCTCATGAACAAATTATTAAACATACAAAAGTTATGATTTTATGGGGAACTGATTTATATAAATGTAATAGAATTGGTTGGTTTGTTCCAAATCATAGAAATATTGATGCTTATGAAGAGTATAAAAAAGCTGGAATCAAGTTTATTTCTATTGACCCAATTTATACGACTTCAGCTTCTGAGTTCAAAGCTGATTGGATTAAAATTAGACCAGGATCTGATGTTGCCCTTATGATGGCTATGATGCATTATTTATACAAATCAAAAAAGTATGATGCTAAGTTTATAGAAAAATATACTCATGGTTTTGATAAATTCTTACCTTATCTTTTAGGTGATGAAGATGGAGTAGAAAAAACTCCTGCTTGGGCTTCTAAATTAACAGAAATTCCAGAAGAAACTATTAAAGAATTAGCAAGTACTATGGTTGATAATAGAACATTTATAGCTGGAAACTGGGCTTTACAAAGAGCTCATCATGGTGAGCAAGTTGATTGGTCTATTATTACTTTAGCTTCAATGATTGGTCAAATTGGACTTCCTGGTGGTGGTTTTGGCTTTTCTATGCATTATGCTGGTGGTGGAGATGCTGCTTCTGGAAAAGCTACTGTTGGTGGAGTTCCTCAAGGTGGAGGGAATAAAGTAAATATAAATATTCCAGCTTCAAGAATGAGTGATTTAATTTTAAATCCTGGTAAAACTGTTACTTTTAAAGGTGGAAAAGTGTAACTTATCCTAAAGTTGAAGTAATGTTAAGTGCTGGAGCTTCTCCTATTGGTCATCAACCAGATGTTAATGAATTAGTAGGTGCAATGAGAACTCTTGATACTGTGATTACAATTGATCCTTGGTGGACACCAACTGCTAAGATGTCTGATATTGTTTTTCCTGCAACTACAACTATGGAAAGAGATGATATTACTCAAGGTATGTCATATGCTCAAGATAGACTATTTGCTATGAAAAAAGTAATAGATGCTAGATATGAATCTAAAGATGATTATTGGATTTTTGCACAATTAGCAAAAAGATTTGGCAAAGAGAAAAAATTTACTAAAAATAGAACAACAATGCAGTGGATTGAAAGATTATATAAAAGATCTTATGCGAAAAAGAAAATGAAAATTGCAAATTTGAAGACTTTTGGAAAGAAGGTGTTGTTAAATATGATAGTTCCTGCAAGTGCAAGAGATTTTGTAAGACATGCAGCATTTAGAAAAGATCCTATTAAAAATGCTTTAAAAACAGAAAGTGGAAAAATTCAAATTTTCTCAGAAAAATTTGAAAAATTTGGATACAAAGATTTTAAAGGTCATGCAACATGGTTTGAACCAGCTGAATGGTTAGGAAATAAAAAATTAGTGGCTAAGTATCCATTACATTTAGTTTCTCCTCATCCAACATATAGAGTTCATTCACAACTTGATAATACTTGGGTACAAAATATTCATAAAGTACAAGGAAGAGAACCAATTAGAATCTCACCAAATGATGCTAAAAAGTTTGGTGTAAAAGATGGTGAAATTGTAGAAGTTTACAATGACAGAGGAAGTGTTTTAGCAGGAGTTGTTATTACAAATACAATAAGAGATGGTGTTGTTGCAATAGAAGAGGGTGCTTGGTATTCTCCTGATGATGCAAGTGAAAATAAAACAAGATGTAACTCTGGACAGGCTAATTTATTAACTTCTTCAAGACCAACATCTTCAATGGCACAAGCAACAACTGCAAATACAGTTCTTGTTTCAATTAAAAAAGCAGGTGTAGTTAAAGCAAACTTAGCATATAGCGCACCAAAAATTATAGAAGCATAAGGAAACAAAATGAGTAAAAATGTTAAAAACATTAATATCATTTGCAATATTACTTGGGTTTTTTACCCAAGTAAATGCAAGTGATTTATTTGTAGTTCAAAGTGATACTATTTTAACAAGCAAAAGATGGAAAAATATTAAAAGTATTTATAGGTCTTCCTCTTATTAGTACAATGAAGATAATGGTTCAACTCTTAGATATTAGTATTAAAGGTTTTAAATATGGAGCATAATATTTATTCTTCTAAGGGAAAAGAACTTTTAATAGCAACTTTAGAAAAAGGATTTCAATGCTTATAGAAGGCAAACTGGAAATGAAGTTGAACTACTAGCTGTTATTAGTAAAGAATCAGTTAATAAGTGATATTGAAGAAATATGGGATGAATCGTTAGAATTTTATTATGAAATGTGTTCAGTCTGTCATGCACCTCACCTCAAATTGAGCATTTAAGTATGATGGAGTGGAGTGCAATATTTCCTTCAATGAAAGTAAGAACTACTCTTGATGACGATGAAGCAAAAGATATGCTTAGATTTTTAAAATCTAATGCTAAAGATGGTTTAGTAAAAGTAGAAACATTAGAGTATAATTAGATTTTATAAAGGATAGTCATCATGAAAAAAGATTTTTTTATTAAACTTAAAAATATGACAATTCTTTATGCTGAAGATGAAGACGGAATTAGAAAAAATATTTCTGATTCTTTATCGTATTATGTAAAAGATATATATGAAGCTTGCAATGGAGAAGAAGCATATGACTATTTTTGAAGATAAAAAAGCCAGATATTATTTTAAGTGATATTCATATGCCAATAGTTGATGGTATAGAGTTCGTAAAAAAAGTTAGAAAAACAAATAGAAGTATTCCAATTATAATGATAACAGCACATACAGATAAACAGTATTTACTGGAAGCTGTTGAGTTACATATGGAAAAATATCTTAGTTAAACCCCTTGAGCTTGAAGATCTATTTTTAAGCTTAGAAAAATGTGTAAATATTTTAGACTCAAATAAAAAAGTTACTTTAAAAGAGCATAATGATTATATTTATGATTATGATAAAAAAGAGTTAAAATATAAAAATAAAAATATTTTACTAAATAAAAAAGAGATGATATTTTCTAGAACTTTTAATTTCAAATGAAAATAGAATATTAACATATGATGAGTTACAAGAGTATGTTTGGAATGATGATGTTATGACAGATAGTGCTCTGCGTTCGCTTGTAAGAAATTTGCGTAAAAAACTACCAACAGAACTTATAAATAATTTATCAGGAATAGGATACAGAATTGCTCTAAAAGCCTAACTTTATTACTTTTATATATTTCTATATCTTCTTATTTATTCTGTGCTTCTATAATAAAAAAACTTGAGTTTAGGGAAGATAACTCTTCTTTAAATATAGCAAAACCTTTACATCCTAAGTCTCATATAAAAATATATCTTCCTTCAATTCCATATTCATACATTGCAAAAAACACAAATGCTGGTCTTTTTAGGTCATATGATAATAAAAGAGGCTGGGAATATGATTTAGCAAAAGCACATAAAAGAGTAAATGCTTTTACTTATATAATAGAACTAAGAAAAAATCTTGAAATTCCAAAATGGTGAAGATTTTTACTATTGATTCTCGTAATTAAAAATCTTAGACTTTTTTAAGAAAGTATCCTTTTTTATATACAAATATAGAAAAAATTGATTTTGATAGTAATCAAAAATAGATGACAAATAGTATAAAAATAGTTTTGGAAAAGAAAGATACGAGATGTTTCTTTTAGATTTAGCAAGGATCTATTTTTATACAGATGAGTATTTAGAAAAATATGCCTCAAAAGGAGGACGAAACTGGATCTGCTAACTAGCTGTACCTGGTGCATATGGAATGGGACCTTATATATTAGAAGAAGGATATGCTTTAGGGAGTGAAACAAACCTCTAAACTAGAACTTATATCAAATCCTTATTATTGGAATAAAAACTTTCCTAAAATAAAAAGAGTTACTGTTTATACTCAGTTAAATACAACAACAAGCTTTAGATGATATTATTAATTATGAAGGTAAAGCTAGATATTTCACCTATTGCGTTTAATAAAAAAATTGATGTAGTTTTATCAAAATACTGCAAAAGTTATTAATTAGCGAATCAACAAATAATTTTTTAATATTTTTTAATTTAATTAATGGTAATAAGTTATTAGAAAATAAAGAGGTACGTCTTGCATCTAAATGCAGCACTTAATCAGGAGAACTTATTAAATTTTGTATATAAAAAAGAAGGAAAGAGTCTCTCCTTTTACTGCTTCTATTAATTATGAACTTGTAAAAAAAGATTGCTTTAAAAAATGAATATAAGAACATCAAGTATAAGTGAAAAAAGAAAACATGAATTATTAGAAGGTTTAAACTTAAATATTTTAACGCAAGATAGATTTATGTTTTTGTGGAAAGGTATAGAGTTTCAATTAAAAAAATATGGAGTTAGTCTTAAATATACACAATCACTTCAAGTGAAAAAGATATATATGAACAACTTTTAAATACAAGAAAAAATAAAAATACTTTAAATTGGGATCTTATTAACTTGGGGCGATGATGATTGGTATTATTTAAATCATTGGACAGTGTTTTTTCATTTATGAAAATGATAGCCCTTGGTCAACTATTAAAAATGATAAAGAAATGAAAATATATATAGATAAATATTTTGAAACTAAAATTAATACAAAAGAGTATGAAAATATAGTTCAGAAAATATTATACCAAGCAAGAGATATGGCCTATACGCTTAGAGTTCCCTCTCCTAATAAGGTAATTGCTTTAAACAAAGAAGTAATATATAAACCCTATTTAGGAGGAATGATTCCTTTATGGGAAATACAAGTTACAAATAATCACTGGTCACTTAAGAAAAGAATAAGAAATACCCCTTAGCCTTGCAAAAACCAGTAAAAACACAAAGAGTGAAGAATGTTTTATTTAAATAGTTTTAATATTAAAAAAGAAATTAGGAGTATTATTCCTTATTTTCTGTTTTTCTATTTTTGTTTTGGGATACACCTCTATCCAAATAAGTGAAAATTCTAAAAGAAAAACTAAAAATTGTACATGATAAATCTCAGAGTAGTTCTTCTTCTTACAAGATGAGGTGATATCTCCTTTATATGAATCTAAGAGAAACAACACAATCTTTAGTTATGGCACCTAATAAAAAACTTAGAGTTGTTATTGAAGAAGAATTAAAAAGTGTAAGTAAGAAACTAGATAAGTCATTTTTATTAATAAAAAAGAATCATTCTAAGATATATAAATTATGGTTAGAGTATAAAATTTTAATACAAAACTACTAAACAGAGTATTTAAATGAAGATTTTGAAGAAGGTGCTTATGTCAACGTTACAACAAGTAAGTAAGGAATCATTTTGACTTATTAGTTAAAAATCTTTTAAGTATACAAAGCAAATCTTTAAATGACGCTAAAACTGCTTATGTGAAATGCAGTTGATGAAGCAAAAGAATTAAAGATAGAGATTATAATATATCTAATTTTGATACTATTAATATCTATTGTTATTGGTTGGTTAGTATCAAGTAATATTCTTAAAATCTATTAATACTAGTGCAAGAAGGATTGAAGTGATTTTTTTACTTATTTAAATCATAAAAAAAATAGGGCTAATAAAATTATTATAAATTCAAAAGATGAGTTTTCACAAATGGCTGAAATTATAAATCTAAATGTACAAACAATTCAAAATAATATAGAAAAAAATGAAGATTTAATTAAAGATGCAACAAATGTTTTAGAAAGTATTAAAAGTGGAAACTTAGGTTCACGTTTAAGTAAAGATGCTAATAGTGAAACTTTAAATGAGTTAAAATTTATGATGAATGATATGTTAGATAATTTAGAAGATAAAATAGAAGATGAAATAAACCAAAAACTAGAACAAGAACAAATTCTAATTCAGCAATCAAAACTAGCTTCAATGGGCGAAATGATAGGTAATATTGCCCATCAATGGAGACAGCCATTAGCAGAGATTTCAGCAATTCATATGAATATGAAGGTGAAATATGATTTTAATGATTTTAGTAAAGCAGTATTTAGATAAAAAAATAAAAGAAGCTAGCAAACTAAGTTCTTATATGTCCCAAACTATTTCTGATTTCCAGAATTTCTTTCAATCCCCAAGGTGAAGAAAGAACTTTTTAGCATAAAAAAAGCTTGTGAAGACTCTTTTTTTATTGTTGAATCATCTTTAAAATATCATAATATTAAAACAACTTTTACTGTTTTAAAAGATACCCAGATATATGGTTTTAAAAATGAATATTCTCAAGTTATATTAAATATTTTAAGTAATGCAAAAGATATTTTTTTAGAGCGCAAAATAAAAAACCCATCTATTCTCCTTGAGATAAAAGATGGAGATAAAGTTTGTAATTGTAAAAATATCTGATAATGCAGGTGGAATAAAAGAAGAAATTTTAAATAAAATATTTGAACCATACTTTACAACTAGACATAAAACACAAGGAACAGGAATTGGTCTTTATATGTCAAAAAATATTATTGAAAGAAATATGAAAGGTTTTATAAATGTTAAGAATTTAAAACATGGAGCTTGTTTTACTATAAAAGTATTAAAGTAAATTGAATATTAAATATTAAATATAGTTTGTATTATCTTTTTCTAAATAGAAATAGGATAAAATATGATAGTTATTATTAAGAGGAGTTATTTTGTTAGATAAAGTTTTAAAATATGTTTTTCATATATCTAAACAACCTGTTTTATTAAAGGATTTATTAGTTGCTAATAATCAATTTAATGAAAGACTTCAAGTTGATAATATTAAATTAGGTTATCGTCTTAAAATTGGACGTGCATATTTAGTATATATATGTTTAGTCTCAATTCTAGCCGTTCCTCTTGCTTTTATAAGTCATAAGATTTTTGCAAATATTGATTCTCATGCTTCAATAATTGCAGCTGTTTTTTTTACAGCTGTTATTTTTATCTGGTTTAATTTTTTTAGAATTTATTTAAAAGATAAAATGGCTGAAAAAAGAATTAGAGGTTCATGGAAAAATCATTTTATATATTTTTCTTATGATGAATATAGATATAAAATAGAAGAAATCTTTCATAAAGCTATGAAAGCAGAAATTCAAAAAAAAGATTTACAAAAATATATCTTAGATAATCTTTTAGAAGAAGCGTAAACGCTTAACTAAAAGGTTTATCATAAATTGCTCTTGCATCTTTATTTCTTTGTTGTTTTAATTCCATATCAATATATTTAGCTTCAATTTCAAGTTTTCTCTTAAAAGCTAAGGTTTGTTTTTTCTTTATAGGTCGTATTTCATAAATATAAAAACCAGATTTGTACAAAGACAATCTTACATTAGTAGCTACACTATAAGTACTTAAAATCACATCTTCTTTGCAAGCTTTATAAATATCTTCAAAATATTCTACACTCCAAAGTTCTGTATTAACATCAGATGAAAATGCATCTTGATAAACTATATCCATATCTTTTAAATTTTTTATATACTCTCTTGCATCTCCTATAAAAAGTTCAATTTTTATATTTTCATCTTCATACTTTCTTGTTTTATAAAGTGAGTTTATTATATGTTTAATGCAATCAAATTCTTTTGGATATATAAAAGTATTAAGAGTTTTAATTAAGTCTTCATCTAATTCAGGAGAATAAAAATGAAGTTTAATTTTTAAATTTTGTTTTAAAACATAATAAATAGTGCTAAAAGTGTTGTAGCCAAGACCAAAACAAATATCAAGAATATTTAATATTTTTTTGTTTTGATGATATTGTAAGCATGGAATTACATGTTTAGTAAGAGCTTCTTGTATCGCTCCTGTATCAATATCATGAAAATATTGTTGATATTTTTTAGAATATAAAGTATTGCTTCCATCTTTTGTTTTAATTAATTCAAGCACTAAAGTCCGTTTCCCCACATATGAAGTTTTTTAGCAGTTATTATTATATATTCATCAAAAATATCTATATCATTTATAGCTTGAAAAAAAGACTTATCTAATAATTCTTTTATCTCAGGAAGTTCATTATTTGATTTTTTTGAAAGTATTATTATATTACCTGAGTTTTCTAAGGCTTGGTAATACATTTTTAATAAAGGTTCTTTGTTATCAAGAGTGTTTAAAATATCTCCTAAAATGATATATTTAAACTCTCTTGGAGAAAGTCTTAGTCTTAAATCTTTTTTATCTTTAAAATCTCTTAAATCTTTAAAAAATAACTTTCCTTCATTTTTTTTAATTACATCTTCTATTAGAGTATTTAAAAAATCAACTTCGTTATTGATATGAAGAATATTTAAGCAAGGAATATTTTCAAATAAAGATGAAAAAAGACCTAAGGCTCTCTTCACTAGATTCCTAGTTCTTTCATTTTGTCTTCTGATAAAAATAGATCATCATTTGACATAGTTCCAATAGTACTTGCTAAAATATCATTTGCTATATCTTTTGCTTCAGGCAAAGAGTGCATATTGCAAGTACCACATTGGTATAAATTAAGCTCTGGAATATCATCTTGTGATTTAACATCTAAAACATCTTGCATAGATGCCTTCCATGCTTTTGCAACAGTAGGTTCATCTGGGTTTCCTAATAAACTCATATAAAATCCAGTTCTACAGCCCATTGGTGATACATCAATAATCTCAACACTAGAAGAGTTTAAATGCTCTCTAATAAAACCTGCAAAAAGATGCTCTAAGGTATGAATACCTTTTTCACTTAACATTTTTTTATTTGGTACACAAAATCTTAGGTCAAAAACAGTAATAATATCTCCTGATGGTGACTTCATTGTTTTTGCAATTCGTACAGCGGGGGCTGGCATAATTGTATGGTCAACTCTAAAACTATCTAATAATGGCATGAAAATCCTTTTATATTTATCTCTTTTACTAAAATATTTGTCCTTAAGATTAAGCATAATAGCTAGTTCTTAAAGAAGTATATACTTTTTTTTAATTATGAGACTTATTTATTTTAAATTTTAGCTAAATTAATTTGAAGTGTTGTTGATATTTATAGTTTAGTTGTTGCTTTTTTTTTGTAAAAAACTTTCATCGTAATAATTTTTTATATCTTTGAAGTTTTCTTCTTCTTTATCATAGTAAAATATTGAAGAATCTTTTAGTTCATAATACCAGCCATGTATTTTAAGTGAGTCATTTTTTACTTTTTTTTTAATTACTGGGTAGCTTAATAAATTGTCTAATTGATTTATAAGTGAGTTTTTTTCTGTTTGTTTATATAATTCTTCTTTTGTTTTGAAAATTTTATTTTCAGTATCACTTTTTGCTTTTTTACCTAGTTTTAGCCAATTTCTTATATTTTGAAATTCATTAGTATTAGGTATTGTTGTATATAAACTCTGTATTGCTCCACAATGTGAGTGGGCACATACTATTATATGTGAAACCTCTAAAATACTTATTGCATACTCAATAGCAGATGAAATACCGTGATAACCCTTATCACAACTATAAGGTGGTACAAAGTTACCTATATTTCTAAGAACAAATAAATCACCAGGTTTAGAACCTAACATTAAATCAGGGGTAATTCTACTATCACAACAGCAAATAAATAAAACTTCTGGTTTCTGCCCATTTTTTATTAAGTCATCTAATTCTTCTTTGTAATCACTTAAATGGTATTTTTTGAAGACAGCATTGCCTCTTATTAGATTTTTTATTATGTCCATTAAATATTGTAAAATAAAAAGATGTAAGAATAATCAAATAAGTAAAGTTAAGATACTTTTAACTGCAAAAATACTTAAAAATATTTTCATATAAAAAATAAGGTTAACTAAAGGCATTTTTTTTCTTATTTTTGTTCCTATATATGAGCCTAAAATTGCTCCAAAACTCATACATAACATTAAATTTAAATATTGAAAGAAAATAAAACCAAGACTTATAAAAACTATAATCTTCAAAAAATGTGTGATAGCTGAAAGTGCTGCAATATTTACAATAACTTGATTTTTCTCTTTACAGTCTCTTAAAAGTTTTGGCATACTCATAGCTCCAGTTGCGCCAACAACTAAAGACAAACCACTTTGTAAGGCACCTAAAATATAATAACTATCAAATTTTTTTAAAAAGTTATCAAACCTTTTTGACCAAAGTGATAATAAAATATAAATACCAATTAATAAAGGTATATAAGTAAAAGAGAGATATAAAAGAAAAGAGCATGAGATACTTATACCTATAAGTGAACCTAAGAAATATTGTAAAATAGCTTTATAATAGAGATCTTTATAGCCTAAAAAGGCTCTTGATAGGTTTGAGCTTAGCTGTGTTGAGGCATGAATAGGTATTAAAATACTTGGGTTTAAAAAGTTTGGTAAAATTGCAATTAATAACATTCCTCCACCTAATCCAGTTATGGCAGTAAGAGCTGATGTTAAAATGCTTATAAGAGTTAATATAATTTCTTCTTGCATATAAAATGATAACAAATTTAAATGTAAGAAAAATTAAATCTTAATAGAAAACTTTGCACCGTCTTTTGTATTTCGAACTAAAATCTCACCTGCCATCTTTTCTTCTATTATAAGTTTAGTCATATATAAACCAATTCCTGTTCCATACTCATATTTAGTAGTAAAATAAGGGTCAAATATTTTGCTTATTATATCTTTACTTATTCCTCCTGCATTATCTTCTATATATAAGATTGCATCTTTTTTAAGCTCTAAATAAATAGATATCTTAGGATTTTTTATC
The DNA here is from genome assembly GCA_965224485.1 of Arcobacteraceae bacterium. GTDB lineage: Bacteria > Campylobacterota > Campylobacteria > Campylobacterales > Arcobacteraceae > NORP36. The sequence goes on from CBDCZH010000013.1 coordinate 47,674, forward strand.
TCTTTTTCTATTAGAATATCTTTTGCATTTGAAATTATATTTAAGATAGCTTGCGAATATTCATTTTTAAATCCAGTAGTTTTATAGTGTTCATTTATATTTGTGTCTATCTTAATATTGTTAAAATCTAAGGTTTTATTTAAAATATTTATGGCGTTTGAAACCGCATCATTTATTAAAAACACTTCTTTATTATTAGTTGGATTAAAAAAGTTTCTAAAATCATCAATAGTTTTTGACATATATTCTAATAAATCATTTGCTTCATTTACTCTATTAGTAAGATATTTTTTATCTAATACTTTATACTCATAAGCAGATTCTAAATCCAAAAATAAACCAGAAACTTGTGTTAAAGGTTGTCTCCATTGGTGGGCTATATTTCCAATCATTTCTCCCATGGCTGCCATTTTAGCTTTTTGAATAAGTATTTTTTCTTGTTTTTGTTTTTCTATTTTTAATAAAGTACGCTCAGTTATATCACGTAAAGATGCAAAAAGAAGCTTTTGATTATCGTAGGTATAAATAATTGCATTTAATTCAATTGTTCTTATTTCTTGATTTTTTGTAAATAATTTTACTGTTTTAAACAAAGAGTTTGATTTTAAAATATCATCTAAACATAAGTTATCAAATAATTGAAAAAAGTTTTGATCTAAAATCTCTTTTGAACTATAAGATATGATTTGTAACGCTGTATTATTTAAACTAAGAATACTTGAATTTTTTCCATTTATTTCAGAAATTATAAAACCATCATTACTATAATTAAAAAGCAAGGCATATTTTTCTTCATTTTCTTGTACGATCTTTCTATATCTAGTAAATAATTTTTCTATTCTTTTAGTGAAAACTAAAGAAAAGACAAAAAATATTAGTGTAATTACTAAAATAATAAAAAAGAGTTTTCTTATTTTATTATACATATTTGCTAATGAAATAGCTCTTTCGTTTTCCACAATATTATAAATAGAATCAAGATGTACACCAATAGCAATAAAATATCTTAAATGAGGAATAAAAGTTCCATAAAAAAGCTTTTGATTATTTTCATAAAAAATATAATTATTTGCTCTATAGTTATTTGCAATAAGTAAATCTTTCATAGCTTGAAGTTCACTATTACTAGTATTAATATGTTTTTGAATTAAAAGCTTACTTTGAGTTTTTATATTATTTAAAGAGTTTATTTTATATATAAAAATAAATTCTTCTTTTTTATAGTTTTGATTGGATATTTTATTTAAAATTTTATTTTTAAGTTCATGATTTTTACTTTCTAAAAAACTTCCTGAACCTATAATTATTCCAAGTTCTTTTAGCTGTCTTGAATAAGTGATTCTTTTATTTGGTTTATACCAAAAATAATCAATAAAATTTTGTTTATTGCTTTTTGCATTAATCATATTATTTATAAATTTAATTCCATTTATATCTTCAAAATTCAAAAAATTTACTCCTTCATTTTTAGGGTTTGAAGTATTTAGTAAAAGATTACCTTTAGTATCTAAAATAAAATAGTTAATATCATTTTCTTTTTGGGCTAATTGTTTAATAGAAGACTTTATTAAATTTATTTTTTTACTTTTTGAAGATTTAGAAACTTTTTTACTTAATGATTTTGCTAGGTTATAAGCAATTATTGATTGGTTTTTAATTCTATTCTTCTTATTATCGATTATTGATATTTCTTCAAATTTTATATCATTTTTAAGGTTTTTTATTGCATATTTTATTGTATATTTTTCAATATCAATTAATGTGTTTCTAAAACTTTGTATATGTTTTTTGAAGTTATCATATTCTGTTTTTATTATAATTGAGCCAACTATAGTTGCCACAAATAATATAATTATTGTTGAACTTAGAAGGGCAGTTTTTTTAATACCCTTTTCAATGTTTTTATCATAATTATATTTCAAGATTTTATTTCAAGATTTAATTTGTATCCCATATTTGATATGTTTTTAATACAATTAAAGGGTATTTTTTTCCTTAAAAAACCTATAGTAGTTCTTAAAGAATTAATACTCATATATTCATTTTCCCAAACTTTTTGCTCTATTTCTTCATATAAAACTACTCTGTTTTTATTTATAACTAATAATTTTAAAAATAAAAGTTCTTTTTTATTTAAATCAATAACATTGTCTTGGAAATAAAACAAAGATGTAGATACTTTATAATAAAAAGCATCACTTAGGTTTATTGTTACATCTTTTTGCATTTCTAAGTCATCAACTGCTTTTGTAAGAGCAGGAAGTAAGTTTCTGCTTGTTAGAGGTTTGATTATGTACTTTTCTAAGTTAAGCTCAATAGCATCTAATAAATATTGTTTATCAGAAAAAGCACTTGAGATTATTATTTTAGTAGTATTATCTTCTTTTCTTATTTTTTTAGCAAGTGAAATACCATCAAGTTTTGGCATTTTTATATCACTTAAGATTAAATCTGGATGATATTTTTTATATAAATTATATGCTTCTTCTCCATCACAAGCTAAATAAAGTTCATTAAACATTCTATTTAAGAATCTTGAGTTAATTAGTCTAACTCCTTCATCATCTTCTACATATAAAATAGTATAGTTTTTAAACTTTTCCATGATATTTAACCTTTGTAAAAAGAAAAAGCCTAAGCTTTTTCTTTTCTGATTTTAGCGTAAAATCCACTTATTACTGGTAATAATAACATTAAGATAGTAAGAAGTAAAATAGTAAAAGTTATAGGTCTTTCCCATAAAAATGATAAAGAACCATCTGATATAGTTAAAGCACGTCTAAGATTATCTTCCATCATTCCACCTAAAATAAAACCTAAAATCATTGGTGCCATTGGAAAATCAATAATTCTTAAAAATAAGGCAACAACAGCAAACATTGTCATCATATAAATATCAAAATTATTAAATGTTACTAAATAAACTCCAATTAAAGAGAAAAATATAATTAAAGGCAATAACAATTGTTTTGGAATTGTTAATAATCTTGCAATATATGGAATTAGAGGTAGGTTTAAAACAAGTAAAACTACATTTCCTATATACATAGATATAATTACAGACCAAAAGAGTGCTGGATTATCTACATACATAGTAGGGCCTGGTTGAATTCCATAAGAAATTAAAGCTCCTAAAATAATAGCAGTAGTTCCTGAACCTGGAATTCCTAGAGTTAATAAAGGTACAAAAGAACCTGAACAAGCTGCATTATTTGCACTTTCAGGTGCTGCTAATCCTCTAATACTTCCTTTCCCAAATTTTAGTTTTTCCTTAGCACTTGCAAAACTTCTCTCCATTCCATAAGCTAAGAATGAAGCAATAGTCGCCCCAGCACCTGGTAAAACACCAACAAAGAAACCTAAAACTGAAGAACGTCCAACAGTAGGAGCCATCTCTTTTAGCTCAGCTCTTGTGATTTTTAAAGAACCTATATCTTTTTTAAGATTATCTAATTCTTCTTTTGTTTGTTTTTTATTTTCTAAAATATTCATCATTGCTTCACTTAAAGCAAAAGCAGCCATAGCTAAAAGTAAAAATGAAATTCCATCAATTAAATCTAGTCTTCCAAAGGTAAATCTAGCAATTCCAGAATCACTATCTGTTCCAACAGTTGCTAGCATAAGACCAAAAATTGTCATAATAGCTGCTTTTAAAAACTTTCCTTTTCCTGCAAATGCAGCAACTGCGGTAAGTCCAAGAACCATTAAAGCAAAATAATCTGAACTTTGAAAAGATAGAGATACTTTTGCTAGGGCTGGTGCTGCAAAAAGTAAGAATACGGCGGCTATTGTTCCACCTGTAAAAGATGAATAAGCTGCAATTGCTAAGGCTTTTCCTGCTTGTCCATTTCTTGCCATTGGATAACCATCAAAGGAGGAGGCTACAGTTCCAGCAACTCCTGGGGCATTGATTAAAATAGAAGAAGTCGATCCTCCAAATATAGCACCATAATAAACACCTGCTATTAGAATTAAACCAGATGATGGCTCCATTCCATAAGTAATAGGAATCATTAAAGCAATAGCTGAAATAGGTCCTAATCCTGGAAGCATTCCTATAAATGTTCCTGCAAAACAACCAATTGCAACCATCATAATATTATATGAGCTTAAGGCTGTAGAAACTCCTTGTAAAATACCATCCATCATGACTGCTCTCCTGTAAAATATTCAACTATTATTCCTGGATCTATATATACGCCTAATACATTATTAAGCAATAAGTAAAAACCAACAGCAACACCTACTGATGTTAATAAAACTAGTTTTAAATTTCTCTCTTTTAATAAGAAAAACCCAATTATTAAAAATATTGTAGTTGAAATCATAAAACCTAAAGTTCTTATAGTAAAACCGTAAAATAACATTGCTAAAACAAAATAAGTTGTTGTTTTAAAATCTAAACTCTTTATATAACTTTTGTCTAAAAATTCTCTATCTTTGTCTTTAAAAGATAGAAGAAGAATTATTAAAGAAATAACAATCCCTGAAATTCCTATATAAAATGGAAAACTAGCTGCATTCATAATCTCATATGGACTAGCTGGCATCTTTTTAATATTAAATACATTGTAAAAATAAAAACATGAAAAAGCTAGGAAAAATAGTGCTCCTATTGCATTTTTTGTCATAATTGTGTCCTTGTTGAAGTATAAATGTCTAAAAGATAAATAATAATCTCAAAGCAAAAAATTTATATAATATTTTGCTTTGAGATAAGCAGAATTAAAATATTAAAAAATAGAGCCGAAGCTCTATTTATCTTATAAAAATCCCATTTCTTTCATTAATGAACCAATAACTTTTTCTTGGTTAATTAAAAAAGCATTGAATTTTGAAGTTGGTTTATATAAATTTGCCCAACCATTTCTTTTTCTTACTACTTCCCATTGGGGAGTATCATACATTTTTCCTAAAACATCTGCAAATGCTTCTTGTCTTTCTTTACTTAAATTAGGAGCTGCAAAAAAACCTCTCCAGTTTGCAAAAAATGCGTCTGCACCCATGCTTTTAAACGAAGGAATTCCTTCAATTGATTCATTAGATGTAACACCAATAATTCTAATTTGACCTTTTAAGTGTTTTTCTAATACTTCTCCAAGACCAGTTGATAAAATATCAACTTCTCCTGTTAATAAACCAGCAAAAGCTTTTCCCCCAGCATCATAAGGTACATATCTAACTGCTGTTGGATTACCACCTGCTGCTTTAAAAATTTGAGCTGCAACTAAATGATCCATTGAACCTCTAGAACTACCACCAGCAACTTTTACATCTTTTGGATTTTTCTTAAAAGCTGCATTAACATCAGCCCATGTTTTGTATTTTGAATCTTTTCTTACAACTAATACACCATAATCAGCAACAACAGAGGCAACAAGAGTTAAATCTCTAAAAGATTGAGGGAAAACACCTTGTAATGATCTAATTACAATGGGAGTAGAATTTACCATCAATGTATTTTTTTGTTTTTTTGCAGTTTCAATAAGATAAGCAATAGCTTTTCCGCCACCTCCACCACTCATGTTTTCAAAAGAAGTTTCTTTAACAAGTCCTGATTTTTTTAGTGCTTCACCAACACCTCTAGCAGTACCATCCCAACCACCACCAGCTCCACCTGGAATTAAAAAGTGAATCTTTTCAACAGAAGAGGCAACAGAAGAAGTAGCAAGTCCTGCAACTAAACATCCCGCAAGAGCAAGATTTTTATACATTTTTGTAAACGAAGTTTTCATACGTGTCCTTTTTTAGTTTAATATTCTTAATAGTAAAAGAAAAAGATGTAAGAAAAATAAAATTTAAATATTTTATGGAAAGTTTTTATTAATATGTTTAGATGAGTTTATAAATACTGTTTATAAACTCTTTGCTTAAAAGCTTTTATGCTTTAAGAGTATAAAAAGAACCACGTCCTTTTCCTTCATTACAAAGAATTCCTTTTTTTACTAAATCTTGTAAATCTCTATTCGCCATTAGCCTTGAGATATTAGTTAGTTCCATATATTGTGAAACTCTTATTTTTGTATTCACTTGTTTTAAGTTTTTTGAAATAAGTTTTTTTTGTCTTATGTTTAAACTTATGTCTAAGTGTTTATTCCAAAAAGTACTTTGTCCTCTAAGTTTACTAAGTTGAATAATATTTTCATCTAAAACCTCTTCTATTAGTTTTAAATGAAATTCTATCCATTTTGAAATATTTAAAGTAAGTGAAATAAAAGTTTCATCTATTAGTTGGTTATATAAGAGATGATTTTTTAGAAGTTTTGAATTAAGTTCAAAATAGGAACTATCAAGAATATTGTGTTTTTCTAAGATATTTGTAAATATAAGCCTTGATATTTTTTCATTATCTTCATTAAATGTCTGAAGAAGAATAAAATGAAGAGGAGCAATAATTGCTTTAATTAAAGGTTTTGTTGTATTTTCTGTATTTTGATTATTTAAAAAATTAAAATAATTTTCCATTAAAAAATCAATATTTTTTCCTAAAGGGGCTTGATAATGTATCTTCTCATTCTCTTTAAAACCAGAGATTATTTCTATTTCTTCTTCTTTTCTTCTATATCTAGACTCTTTTGTATTATTAAAGCTAAGATTTGTTTTCCACTTACAAAGACTCTTTTTATTTAACTCTTCTTTATTGTTTTTAATATCTATTAAAGTTTTTACTAATGAAGTATATTCTTCTTTCTTATTTTTATCTTTGATTGCATTTTTTAAGTCTTTATTATTTACTTCTTCACCTTCAAGTAAAAAAGTACTTCTTAACTCATTATATAAAACTTCATCTTTTAATATGCACTTATCTTCTTTTGAAATAAGTGATTCTAATATTTTTATTTGACCAAGTTTAAAATAAATTTCATTTAAATCAAAATCTTTATAAGTAAAATTAGGAAAATTATCATTTTGCCAAATCCATTTTTTTTTATTAAATATATTCATATATAATTGTATCTAAATATGATATGTTAATCAATAAATATTATTAAAACTCTTTATGCTATTATTAGATATCTTAAAATTAGAAAGAAAAATTATAAACTTACTTAAAAAAGAACAACTAACATATATCTTAAAACTATTAAATCAAGAAAATCAACAACAAGAGAGCCTATAAAAGTTTTACATTAAAAAAACTTATACTTAGGATTAAAAATGAACAAATTATTTACAAAAAATGAGCTTATAAACTATATGTTTATACTTCTTGGTGCTTTATGTATTTCTTTAGGTGTTGTACTATTTTTTATCTCAAATAATATAACAACAGGAGGAACTCCTGGTATGGCAATTTTATTACATCACTTAAGTTCTTTCTCAATTTCATCAATGGTTATTGCTATAAATATTCCTTTATTACTTATAGGATATAAATACCTAGGAAAGATGTTTGTCCTAAGAACAGTTATTGCTATTGTTTTGATTGCTCTTTTCCTAGATTTGTTTTCAAATACTTTTGAGCTTAGAGTTCTAAGTACAAATATAATGTTATCTTCAATTTTCGGAGGAATACTTATTGGTTTTGGAGTTGGTTTTATAATTAAAGGAAATGCATCTGCTGGTGGTTCTACCATTATAGCCCGTATTATATCTTCAAACTCACATATCAAACCAGCACAAGTTATACTTTTTATTGACCTTTTAATTATACTTGCTTCTATTTATGTTTTTAAAGATATTGAAAAGGCTATGTTTAGTGTATTAAGTATTTATTTAACTTCAAAAGCAATAGATATAATTTTAACAGGAACACTAAGTACTAAAGTTATTCATATCTCTTCAAATAAAGCTACACTTTTAAGCTCTTGTATTAAAAAAGAATTAGGTGTTGAGGGAACTATTCTAAGTGGAGTATCTTTTGAAGAAAAGTTAGACAAAACTCTTCTTTTTATTGTTTTAGATGTAAAAAAAATAGCTAAATTAAGGGAAATTGTATCATCTAATGATGATGAGGCTTTTTTGATTGTTATGGAAGCTTCTGAAATGTTAGGTAGGGGTCATTAAAAAAAAAGAGACTTCGCAGGTCTCTTTTTTTTAGGAGAAAAATGAAAACTCAACGCTTTGTTCGTTTATGTAAGATAAGTATAACACCCTTGCATAAATGAAAAAACAATAAATAGTTAACAAAAGGTACAACTATTGTTTTAGCAAGGTTTCAATCTAATTTTCTACTTCTTATAAATTTAAAATATAATAAATCTTATTCTTAATATTTAAAGAAGCAAAAAATTTATAAATTATTTAGAAGAAAAATACAAGCAATACAAGGTTAAGATAAAAGAAAATCAAAAGTGATAATTATGAACAATAAAAATAATGAAAAAAAACAAGATTCAATAAGAGCTGCTTTCTTTGGGGCAATTGTAGCAGATGCTTTATGCTTAGGAAGTCATTATGAATATGATGCTAAGAAAATATATGAAGCTTATGGAAAAAAACCAATTGAGAATTTTATGTCACCTGGTGAGTTAATGGGTGGTCAAACCCACGGAATAGGTTGGGGAGAAAGAAATTATCATCCTAAAAAGACGGCTGGTGGAAGTACTGATTATGGAGATTATAATATTCTTATTTTAGAGCATTTAGCAAGCATATCAAATCCATCTAGAGCTTTTGAAGTTAAAAATATATTAGCGCATTGGATGAATAGATTAGAAAATTCTTGGGGCTCATGGATTTGTACTATGACTAAAGAGACTTATGCTCAAGTTAAACAAGGTGTAAAAGCTCAATATTTAGGTGGAATGTCAAATGCAACAGCTATAAGATTTGCTGCTGCTTTTGCTTATTATGATGATGAAGAAACTTTAGTTGATGTTGCTAGAAAAACAATGTTTACACATAAAGAAACTCATGCTTTAGGAGGTGGGGAGTTTTTTGCAAGAGTTACTTATAGAGTTATAAATAATGAAATTCCTTCAAAAGCTATTTTTGCAGTTGCTAAAGAAATGGGTGGTTTTTATGAGCAAAAAGTACAGCAAGCAAAAGAAAAGTTTGAAGAAGAAAAAGATCCTACTTCATCTTTACATAAAGAACTTTTTTCTGATGATTTAGCAATTACTAGTATGGCAAGATTGTGGGATGTTGGAAGAAGTGAGCCTATTAAAGTAGGAAAAGCAAGTCCTACTGAGGGAACTTTACCAAGTAGTGTTTATTTTATTTTAAAATATGAAGACCAAGAAGATGCTTTAAAAAAAGCCATACAAGCAAATGTAATGGTAGGGGGAGATAATGCTTCAAGAGCTATTGCTATTGGAATGGTTTTAGGAGCATATAAAGGTCTTGATGCAATTCCACAAAAATGGAAAGATACTCTTTCTCAGTGGAAATACTGTGAAGACTTATTAAATACCTTACCCTTATTAAAACAATAAAAATAAGTAGGAAGAAATACTTCCTACTTGTAAACCCACAAACTTACAACCTACAACTTACAACCTACAACTTAGAACCTACCAACATACCAACTGATAAACCTGTAACTTACGAACATACAAACATACAAACTTACCAACTTACCAACTAATCAACCTACCAACAAACTAAATCTCAAACATATACCCAATACCAGAATAATTTCTAATAATATCTTTAAATGTTTTTTTCCTAAAATCTCTAATTAAAGATTTTAGAGCTGCTTTTGTATTTGTATTATCCCAAATATGATATTCTAACTCTTCATATGTAATAATTTTATTTTGCTTATGTATAAAATAATTTATCAATAAAGCTTCTTTTTTATTTAAACTATAACTTTCATCCTTTTTTATAATACTTTGAGTTTCAAAATTAAAAAATATACCTTCAGAAAGTCTTATATTACTATGAATTCTTCTTTGAATTATTTCCATACATTTATAAATAGCTTTTGATAAATCTGATATGCAAAAAGGTTTTATGATATATCTTGTAATATATAATTCCATTAACTCATTTAAATAAGGATTGTTTTTATTAGTACTTATAATTATAAAAGCTGTTTTAATATCATCTTTTCTAATATTAATTAAAAATTCTATTATATCTTTGTTTTTAAAAGAATTCTGTATTAAAAGTAAGCAAGGAGAGAACTTTTTATACTTCTGTTTTGCTTCTTCTATACTTGAGGCTAAAAAAACTTTATTTACTTCTTCTTTAAGAGTTTTCTTTATATCTTGAGAAAAGTTTTTATCTTCATTGATATATAAAACTGATAAATCAGAAACCTTCATTTTATTCCTTAATTAATTTTATAAGAGATGACGTTGTACTTACTTTTGCATAAGCAAATTCTAAAGAGGACATAAAAGCAGCATGAACAAAGGAAGCTTTTATTTTAATAGAATTAAATTCTAAGTCTCTTGTAGTACAAGCATCATGGGCAACAAAACATTGGTATTCTAAGTCACTAGCAGCTCGTACAAGAGCATCTATACACATATGTGACATTGCTCCTATAATAATAACATTAGCTATATTAGAGTCATCTAATACCCCTTTTAGATTAGTATCTAAAAAGGAATTAATTTTATGTTTTATAATTACTTCTTCATCTTTTAAAGGAAGTAAAGTTTTGTAAATATTTGCACCTTTTGTATTTCTTACAAAAAACTTTGCATCTTTTTTTAAAGATTCATGTTTAATATGAATTATTTTCATCTTCTTTTGTCTAAATGTATCTAATAATTTTGAAGCATTTAAAGCTATTTTTTCTGTATTTTCTAAGGGATATTTAGCCTCTTTAAAGCTTGGAAAATAATCATTTTGTAAATCTACTATTAATAAAGCTGTATTTTTCATATAAGTCCTTTTTTTTTATAAAAAAGTATACAAATATTTAGTAGGAAAAAAGAGGGAAAGGTATTTTAGAATAAAAATAGTTATAAAAAAGAGATTTAAGTTTTGAACTTTAAATCTCTTTTTTTGTTTAAAAGTTACTTTGTTCTTTGATTAATTGAACAGCTTCTAGTGCATTTGAAGTTAGGAATGAAGTATGTTCTTTAAGTTCTTCTTCTTTTCCATAACCACAAAGAACAGCTACTGAATTAACACCAGCACTATTTGCACAAATTAAATCTAAATGAGTATCTCCAACCATCCAAATATTAGCAGTTTTTTCAAGTTTCATTAAATCTAATGTTCTAATAATTGGTTCAGGATGAGGTTTTGGATGTTCTACATCTTCTCTTCCTGTTATATGTTCAAAATACTTAAGTATATTCATATGCTCTAATAAAGGACTTGTATATTTTCCTGTTTTTGTTGTAACAATTGAAAGTCTTGCAAAAGAACTAGCAAGTTCTAATGCTTCAATAGTATTTTCTAAAAGTTTTGTTTTTTCTTTTGATATTGTTCTATATTTTTCTTTATATGCATCTACAAAATCCCAAACTTTTTCTTGTTCTACTCCCAGTTCTTGGTACATAATATCTAAAGGATAACCAATTAAAGACTTGATATCTTCATTATTTCCTTGAAAATCAAAGTTAAGTTTTGTAAAGGTGTGATTAAAACTTGACACTATTGCATCAGTTGAGTTAATTAGTGTTCCGTCTAAATCAAATAGTATTATATTTTCTTGCATTTTATTCCTTGATCCATTCTAGTTCATTATGTCTAATTCCTACAAAAGTAGGTTCTATTGGGGATATATTTTTGTTAATTACTGTAATTGCATTAGGAATATATAAAAACAAATAAGGGATATCATCTGTGATTATCTTAAAAATATTTTTATATATCTTTGCTAATTTTTCTTTATTTATAGTAGTTGAACCTTCTTCTATTAATTCATCTACTTTTTTATTATTATAAGAGCTTAAATTAAAACCTCCACTTACTGCACGTGAGCTATGCCATAGGGCATAAGCATCAGGCATAAGAGGCATGCTCCAGCCTAGTATTATTGCATCAAAATTTCTTGGATGAACAATAGTATTTAAAAAAGCCTGCCATTGCATAACTCTAATTTTCATATTTACACCAACTTTTTTAAGTTGATATTGTAATATTTGAGCTGCGTTTATTCTAGTTTGTCCACCAGTACTTGTTATTACTTCAAAAGTAAAAACATTATTCTCATCATACCCAGCCTCTTTTAATAATCGTTTCGCTTTTTCTATATTTTGAATTACTGGTTTAACTTCTTTGTTATAAGCAAAAGTTCCTGGTAAAAAAGGGCCAGTTGATATCTTACCATGTTTAAAAAATAAAATATCAACTAATTCTTGTCTATTTATTGCTAAACTTAAAGCCTGTCTTACTTTTATATTTTGAAATATTTTTCTTTTTAAATTAAAACCTAAATAATCATAAGAAAAACTAGGTCTTTCAATAATTTTAAAATTATTTGTAAACTCTTTATTTATTTGTCTATCATATTGTAAAGGTGTTATTGCTCCAAAATCTAGTCTTTTTTGTTTTAAAAATAAAAAAGAAGTTGAAGGATCAGGAATAAACTTATAATGAATTTCATCAATTTTTGCATTTTGCATAAAATAATTCTTATTAGCTTTTAAATAAATATCCTCACCAATTTTAAAACTTTTTAGTATATAAGGTCCTGTTCCAATAGGGTTTTTATTAAAAGAACTTGTCATTAAATCTTTTTCATTTTCTAATAAATGTTTTGGTAATATTCCCATCATCCATATCTCTAAAGCTTTGAAATAGGGTTTTTTATAAATTATTTCTATGGTGTAACTATCAATCTTTTTAAGCTCTTTAACTTCTTTATAATTTGAAATATAAGAAGTAATTACTTTAGGGTTTAAAATTGTATTATAGGTGAAAATTACATCATCAGCAGTAAACTTAACTCCATCATGCCAAAATACATTCTGTTTAAGTTTTATTAAAAGACGTGTTTTTGTAATAAACTCATATGAAGAGGCTAAGTCATTGATGATTTTTCCATTTTTATCATAAGTAAATAAACCATTAAAAATTCTATTAGATATCTCAGCAGATGCTGAATCATTTGATAAAATTGGATTTACTCTTGTAGGGCTTGTAGCCATAGAAAGATTTAGTGTACTTGCACTTAAATAAGTACAGAAGTTTAAAAATAATAAAAGTAGCAGTTTAAGTAAATTTTTCATATGAAAGCATATCTTATTTTATAAAAAAAAGGAGCAACATAAGTTGCTCCTTTTTATAAATACAAAGTAAAAACTTTGAAAATGCCAATTATCTTTTTGAGAACTGAACAGATTTTCTTGCTTTTTTTCTTCCGTATTTTTTTCTCTCAACAGATCTAGAATCTCTTGTTAGTAAACCAAAAGGTTTTAAAACTACTCTGAACTGCTCATCAAAAGCAACTAATGCTCTTGAAATACCATGTCTAACAGCATCAGCTTGAGCTGAATAACCACCACCAAGAGTCTTAATCACAAGATTAACAGAAGAAGTTTGTTTAGAAACTTCTAAAGGTTGCATAAGTCTCTTTTTGATAGCTTCATGTCCACCTAACCATACATCCAAAGATTCACCATTAATAGTTAGTTGACCACTTCCAGCTTCTAACCATACTTTAGCTACAGAAGATTTTCTTCTTCCAGTTGCGTATACTTTTGCCATTAGTCCTATCCTTTAATTTGTGCAGTATGAGGATGCTCAGAACCTGCATATACTTTTAATTTTTTTAACATAACTTTTCCAAGTTTTGTTTTTGGTAACATTCCTCTAGCTGCTAGTTTATATAACTTTTCAGGGTTATTAGCAAACATATCAGACATTTTGTGAGTTTTAGTACTTCCAAAATATCCTGAGTGAGTATAATAATTTTTGTCTGCTAGCTTAGCACCAGTAAACCTAGCTTTAGTCGCGTTGATAATAATTACATTATCTCCACAATCAACATTTGGAGTATAAGAAGGTTTATGTTTCCCTCTTAGTAATGTTGCAACTTCAGTAATTATTCTTCCGAATACTTTATCTGTTGCATCAATTACTATCCAATCTTTTTGAATTTCATTGGCTTTTGCCATTTGAGTAAATTTCATCTATTCTCTCCGATTTAATTAATGAGGAAGAATAATAGTGGAGATATGCTTAAAATTTACTTAAATTAAGTCTAATTTAATATTTTATTATAAATTCAGAACCTTCAAGAGGTTTTGACGTGATTTCTAGCTTGAATTTGTGCAAATTAATGATGTTATAGACTATATTTAATCCTAAACCTAAAGAGTTATTCCAACCATTTTTAGAAACTCTATAAAATTTATTTGTAATTTTATGAAGTTCTTTTTCTTCTATTCCAATACCTTTATCTATAATAGATAAGGAATTATTTTCTAAATGTACATAAATTGTCTCTTCTGAGTATTTTAAAGCATTTTCTATTAAGTTTGAAATAGCAATACATAATAGTGTTTCATCTGCTCTTAGGTATACCTCTTGTGCTTTAAATACTATCTCTCTTTGTTTATAAGTTATTTTTAAATCACTTATAATATCAAGTATAAGTTTTTCTAAATTACATTTTTTTAAAACTAAACTCTCTTTTCCTTCATCTAGTTTTAAAGATAATCTTAGTCTATCAATCAAAGCAGACATTCTATTAGAAGAAGAATGTATCTTATGTAAAAACTTTTCTTTCATGGCTTTTGGTAAATCCTCATCATTAATCAGAGTTTCACTATAACCTGAAATAATAGCAATAGGATTTTTAAATTCATGGGAAATTGCTGAAATTATTTCATCTTTTTGTCTATTTGATAGTTTTAGCTTTGCTGTTTGTTTTAGTTTTTGTTTATCTTTTTTCTTTAATCTAAGAGCAACTTTTTTTAATAATCTTGCAATTCTGTGAAACTCTAAGGTATAGTTTGATTTTATATAAATTATTTCATCTCTTTTTGTTAAAGCAAATAAAAACTTTAAAATACCATCTGTTTCTGCTTGAATTTTTTTAGATATAAAATATGTTCCAAATAGTAAAAAAACCATAAAAAGTGCAAATATAGCTATTACTTGCAATGAAATTCTTAAAAAGTTTTCTTCTATGGTATTTAAATAATCTGCCATTCTTATATAATAAACTTCATCATTAATACTAACTTTTTTTGCAATATATAAAAGATTTGTATTTAAGGTGTCTGAATAACGTATTATTTTGCCAAAACCATCATATTTAGCATGAATAATTTCATATCTTCTTGAATGATTATCCATAGAGTTTTTGTTTTTATGGCTCTCTGCTATAACTTTTCCATCTTTATTTA
Source organism: Arcobacteraceae bacterium (assembly GCA_965224485.1). Lineage (GTDB taxonomy): Bacteria > Campylobacterota > Campylobacteria > Campylobacterales > Arcobacteraceae > NORP36. The sequence continues at coordinate 62,880 of CBDCZH010000013.1, forward strand.
TAATTGTAATTCTAAGATTTATCTTAGTTTTTAATCTTCTTATTATATTTTCAATATCATCCATTGAACTTAAAGCTACCTCAAGTGAATCAATATTTTGACTAATATTTTTTTGTGCTTGTTTGATGTAAATATTTTTTGACCAAAAATATGTTGCTGTTGAAACAGATAATAAGATAACTATAAAGATAATAATATATGTTCGTAAAAATAGTTGATGAATTTTTAACAAAAGATATAACCTTCCCCACGTACTGATTTTAAGTAGTTCTTTTTATTTTTAGGATCAATTTTAGCTTTAAGTCTTTTTATAGCTACATTTACAGTTTTTAGTTTTTTATCATAAGAGTCTTTCCAAACAGCTTCTAAAAGGTGTTCTCTTGAAAGTAAAATATCTCTATTTTTTACAAATTCTAAAAATAAATCATGTTCAAGGTGGGTTAATTCTACTAAAGTATTTTCTATTAAAAAAGTTTTATTTGAAGCTTTATAAATAATATCTCTAACTTTTAATATTTCAACTTTTTTTGAACTTCTTTTAATAACAGCATTTACTCTTGCACTTAATTCTTTTAAATTAAAAGGTTTGGTAATATAATCATCTGCATATTTATCAAAACCTTCTAAAATATCTTCGGTTTTGTCTTTTGCAGTAAGATAAATTACAGGGTTATTATAACCTTTTTGTTTTATCTCTTGTATATAATCACTTCCTTCAATAGAGGGTAAATTCCTATCCATTAAAATTAGATCAATATTCTCTTCATCTAAAACTTTTTGAACTTGTGATGTAATATTTAAAAAACCAATAGTTTCATAACCCTCTTTTTGTAGGGTATATTCAATTAGTTCTAAAATATCTTCTTCATCTTCAACTATTAAAATTGTTTTTTTTAACAAAATCAAACCTCTTTGTTTTAATTTCTATCCTCATCCTCTTCTTCTTTTAAGGCTTCTTTCTCTTTTCTATTACTGCCAGGTGAGAATTTTATTGCTAAAATTCTAAAAATAAAGAAGACAAAAATAACAAGTAATAAAAAGCTAATATCAAAATAATCTTTACTTTTATGAGATGCTAAAATAATTACATCTCTAATTAAAAAAATTATAAAAATATCAATAACAAACCTTAGTCTTAGTTTCTCTTTTTTTATAAAATCAGAAATCATTTTAACAACTTCCATTATTACAATGAACTCCAACATTAAAATAATTGCTTTGTAAAACTCTAATTGTATTAGTAAAATAAAAACAAAAACTATGATTGCTATTAACATTTCATAATTAGAACTGAAATAATCTTTTATTGTATTTAGTGCTTTTTTCATTTAAAATTATAGCTAATTAACTATGAGATAGCTATTTCTCCTCCAAAATGAGCAAATAACATTAGAGATGAAATACTAACAGCTCTATCTGCTACTTTTTCTATTCTTCTTAAAGAACTTAAAATATCAAAATAATCTTTTGATAACTCTGCATTTTTTGAAATAAGTTTTAAAATATTCTTTTCAACCATTGCGTATAAATCATCAGTTTTAGACTCTTCTACTAGTGTTTTATTATATAACTCTTCAATTCTTGAGTTCTGTGTATTTAAACAATCTAACATCTCAATCGCATGAGATAAAGAAGTAAGTGCTGCTTTATTTAAAGGAATTGTATATTCTAAAATTGTAGCAGTATCAAGCTCATCAGAATATGCTTTTCTGAAAGTTTTTAAAAATCCTTTAGTATTAGTACCCGCTCGTATTAATTCATTTGTAATCTTTAAATATGAAACTAAATGTCTTAAATCTTTAGCTTCAGGTGAGTGAAGAGCTAATGTTTTTACAATTAAGTTATCAATAATATTAGATCTCGAAATTAGTTTCTTACTAGAAATTTCTATTGTTTTAAACTCTTCAATATTATTCTCTTTTAAAGCTAATAAAGATAGTTTATTTGCTTGTGTTATTGCATGAGCAATCTCTTTTATTTCTTTTTTAATTAAATCTATTTTTTCTTCGTATGGTTTTAACATTATCCGAACCTTCCTGTTATATAATCTTCTGTTTTTGTCTGTGTTGGATTTACAAAAATAGTTTCTGTTTTATCATATTCAATTAGTTTACCTAAGTGAAAGAATGCAGTCATATCAGCTACACGTGCAGCTTGTTGCATATTATGTGTTACTGTAATTATTGTATATTTTTCTTTTAGCTCTAACATAAGGGCTTCTATTTTTTCTGTACTTATTGGGTCAAGTGCTGATGTTGGCTCATCCATCAAAATAATTTCTGGTCTAATAGCCATAGTTCTAGCAATACAAAGTCTTTGCTGCTGTCCACCTGAGAGAGAAGTCCCTGGTTCTTTTAATTTATCTTTTACTTCATTCCAAAGTCCAGCATCTCTAAGTGATTTTTCAACTAAAGCATCACACTCTTTACCTTTTTTAACTAAAAGATGTTTTATAGGAGCATAAGCAACATTTTCATAAATTGATTTTGCAAAAGGATTAGGTTGTTGAAATACCATTCCTACTCTTTTTCTAACACTTACTTCATCAACATCTTTATCATAAATATTTTTATTATCTATAATTACTTCACCTTCTATTTTAACAGAGCTTATTAAATCATTCATTCTATTTAAACATCTTAAAAAAGTTGATTTTCCACAACCAGATGGGCCTATTAAAGCTGTTATTTTATTTTCATATATAGGAATAGAAATATTATGTAATGCATGGTTATCTCCGTACCATAGGTTTAACTCTTTTGTATTTATTTTTACTTCTTGTTTATTGTTTGTTTCTTGCGTGTTTTGTGTTTCTTGTATTTCTTTGCTCATGTTTCCTCTTTTCTTCAGGGTTATCTTTTTTTATTTCTTATTTCTTTTGTTCATTTTTCATTGTTCTTTTGTCATTCTGCCTTCGTTGGTGCTCGTTCCTCGCACATCAACTACGGTTCCGACAGTACTCTTTCCTTCGTTGGTGCTCGTTCCTCGCACATCAACTTTGGTTCCGACAGTACTCTTTCCTTCGTTGGTGCTCGTTCCTCGCACATCAACTTTGGTTCCGACAGTACGCTTTCCTTCGTTGGTGCTCGTTCCTCGCACATCAACTACGGTTCCAAAGCTATAAAAGTGAAGCAGTTCACTTTTATTACGCTTTTCACCACTTAACCTCATACTTTTTTCTCAAATAAATTGCTACTGCATTTAGGGATATAAGTATGCTTAATAAAACCATAATACCAGCGGCAGTTTTTTCTATATACATTCGCTCAGGCATTCCAGACCAAGTAAAAAGTTGTGCTGGCATAACTGTTGCTGCTTCAAAGATAGATGTTGGAGTATCTGGAATAAATGCAATCATTCCTATAATAATTAAAGGAGCAGTTTCTCCCATAGCTTGTGCTAAACCAATAATAGAACCTGTTAAAATACCTGGAAAAGCTATTGGCAAAACATGATCTCTGGTTACTTCGATTTTAGTAAGACCTAAACCATAAGCTGCTTGTCTAATAGAATCAGGAACAGAACGTAAGGCTGCTCGTGAGCTTACTATTATAATAGGTAAGGTCATTAAAGCTAGGGTTAATCCTCCAACTAAAGGTGAGCTTCTTGGCATTCCAAAAAGGGATATAAAAATAGCAAGTCCTAAAAGACCAAATAAAATAGAAGGAATTGCTGCAAGATTATTAATATTAATTTCAATTATTTGAGTTAATCTATTATCTTCTGCAAACTCTTCTAAATAAATAGCTGTCATTACTCCAATTGGAAAAGCAACTATCATGGTTACTAGCAGGGTTAAAATTGAACCAATTACAGCTGATTTTATTCCTGCATATTCTGGTATTTTAGAATCACCGTTTGTAAAGAATATCTTATTAAACTGTAAATTGACATTTCCTTCTTCTTTCATTTTTTTAAGTAAGGTAAGTTCTTTTTCTTTTAGTTTATAATAATGACCTTTTAAATATTGATCAACTTGATCATCTGCTAAAACCCAAACTAATTTTGTAGTATTTAAAAGTTGTGGATTTTGTTTGATTTCTCTTGGAATATTTCTAAGCCAAGCTCGTGATACTATTTTTCTATATTTCTTTTGTATTGCTACTCTTGAGTTCTCTATGCTCTTTTTGCTGTAATTTACTTCAATTTGAACATAAGCTTGTTGATAAGCTGGCAAACCTTTTGTAATAATATCAGTTAAGAAAAAAAGTAAAAATAGTATTGAAAATACTAAAGATCCAAGGGTAAATCTTTTAAATCTTCTTGCACTAGCATGTCTTGAATTTAAACTTGCATCATAAAATGGATTTGTATCTCTTTTATTCTTTTTAATATACTTATTATCTCTATTTATCATAATGTATTCACTTTATATTTTTCTTTGAATTTTCTAATCATAATTAATGATATGATATTTAAAACAAGAGTAACTGCAAATAGAACTAAACCTAGGGCAAAAGCACTTAGTGTTGCTGGTGAATTAAATGCCTGATCACCTACAAGTGCATCAACAACTCTAACGGTTACTGTTGTCATGTCTTCTAAGGGATTAATAGATAAATTAGGTCGAAGACCTGCTGCCATAACAACAATCATAGTCTCACCTAAAGCTTTAGAAAGTCCTAAAAGTGAGGCTGAAATTATTCCAGGAAGCGCAGAAGGAAGTACTATGTTTTTAATAGTTTCACCTTGAGTTAAACCTAAACCTAAAGCTGCTTTTCTCTGTGAGTCTGGAACTGCTCTTATTACATCATCACTTAAAGACGAAATAACAGGAATAATCATAATCCCCATAACCACACCAGAAGCTAAAGCAGAGTTAAAAGTGGCCTCTAAACCAACGAAATTGGCTGCTTTTACTATTAAAGGTGCAACTGTAATTGCTGCAAAGAAACCATATACAACAGTAGGAATTCCAGCTAATACTTCTAACATTGGTTTTAAATAATCTCTTGTTCTTGAAGAGGCGTACTCACTCATGTAAATAGCAGAACCAAGTCCAACTGGAATAGCTACTGACATTGCTATTAAAGTAATCATAAATGTTCCTGCAAAAATAGGAATAGCACCAAACTTACTATCTTCTACTCCTGGTGACCATTCAGTTCCAGAAATAAAGTACCAAAAACTTTTCATTTGAAAAAACTCTATAGCTTCAAATAAAATTGAAAATAGAATTCCAAAAGTTGTTAAAATTGAAATTGTTGATGCAATTATTAAAAAACTTTTGATTATTTTTTCTTTTAAAAGTGTTGTTTGTTTTTTAGATTCAAAACTTTTCAAAAAATACCTTTGTGTTTATTTATGTAAAAGTATAAATCAAAATGGTTACAAAATGGTTACAATAAGTAGGGATAGCCTAAAAACTGAGGCATAAAGGTATGTTGTTCTTTTTAGATATTTTTTTAGCAAGGCTAATTGTAAAATCAAAATTCTCTTTTTTTCTGTGAGAATTTATTTCAATTAAAGCACAAGATACACTTAATAATGAAAATTTTCTTTTAATATTAAATCTATCCTTTGTTAAAATATAATTATTTTTAATATCTTCTTTCTTATATAAACTTCTAACATTGTCTTTAAAAGTATTTTGCAAGTCTAAGGCTATTTGATATATTTCTTCACATGATTTATTTTCAAAAGCCACAAAAAAATCGTCTCCTCCAATATGAGCAATAAAAGTCCCAAGATTTAGAGATTTTTTAAGTAATTCAGAAAAAATCAAAATTGCTCTATCTCCTTGTCTGAAACCATAATAATCATTAAAAGGTTTAAAATCATTAAAATCAAAATATAATATATGTGTTGTTCTATTTTTATTTTCAAAAGCATTTAGAATATACTCTTCAATTTTTTCATTTCCAGGAAGTTTTGTTAATGGATTTTGATTTTTTGCTATTTCTATATTTCTTTTGTAAGATAAAGATAATAAAGAATTTACAGAAATAAAACCTTTATATTTATTAGCAGAAGTTACGAATATACCTTTTGAATTATTCTCAGAACTATTATATATTTCTAAAATCTTATCAACTCCCCATTTCTCTTCTACACTTAAAGCATCTTTCATAAAAGATGCTAATTTAGGACTATTTGCTTTATTCTTAGCAAGGGAGTGACCATATTGTGAATAAGAAATCTGCTTTATATCCAGTTCATAAATAATACCTTTTATCTGATAATAGGAGTCGATTAAAGGTACAAAAGTGTTTTCAGGATTTTTTTTAAAATATGTGAATAACTCTTCTAAAGACGCATTCATATCTAAGGATTTTATTTCATCAATATACTCTTTTTTTATACTATTTGTTTTATGAACTCTTTTATCTTCTTCTATATATTTTATAATATGCTTGTATTTATTCTGCAAGTTTGAAAGCTCATCTTGTGCTTTTTGTACTAAATATCCTTGAATAAAATCAAGTCCTAGTTCCTTACAAGTATAATACTCTTCTTTACACTCAACTCCTTCAGCTACTACTTTCATTCCCATCATATGTGCCATATTTGTAATAGAAGAGCAAAAAAGTCTTTTTTTACTATCTTTATGAATATTTGTTATAAAAAATCTATCTATTTTTATTATGTTTGCTTCTGAGAAGTATAAAAGTTTTAAACCAGATACTCCTATTCCAAAATCATCAATTGCGATATTAAAACCACTTGTTTTATAATGTTTTATCATTGAACTCATTGCACTTTGTTCAATCATACTTCCTTTTTCACTTAATTCAAAATAAATTGCATCTTTACTTAAATTAAACTCTTTAAGTATTTTTATTGTGTTTCCAGTTTCATAATTATTATTATAAATAATTCTATTATCAAGATTATAAAAAAGTTTTAGATTTGGTATTTTTATTTTTGAGAATTTTTTTATTGCTTTATATCTTAGCGCTAAATCAAAGTCATATAAAACATTATCTTCAAAAGCAGTATTAAATAAACTTTGAATATTATGTGTTCCAGCTGCTTCAAATACATTTCTAAGTAATGCTTCAACGGCGTATATTTTTCCAGTGTGAGTATGGATTATAGCTTGAAAAGAGTATTCGAGTTTAGCTAAAATATTTGTCCATTTTGAATTCATGTTATGCCTTTTTCATGATTCCATACTTAGATTTTTATCTCTTTGTTCGCAGCTTAAAACAGATAAAAACCTAAGTATAGAATCATAAAGAGAACTTCTCTTTATGATTTTCTTTATTTTTTACTTAAGTCTTTAAGTGTTAACTTAGTTCTTGAAGATACACTATTTCTAATATTACTTCTTCTTGAATTTGGTAAAGCAATAAGACCAATTTCTCCTAATATACCATCACTACCTATCATGTTTTCACTCATAAACATTGAAATATACTTATTCATTGCAGGTACATTTTTACTATGAGAGTTTTTAACATAGAAGAATAAAGATCTAGATATTGGATATTTCCCAGATGATATTGTTTTAGGAGTTGGTAAAACACCATTAACTTTAGCACCAATTAACTTATCATCATTTTCAATTAAAAAAGAGTAACCAAAAATTCCAAAAGCATTTTTATTTTTAGTAAGTTTTCTTACAATAATATTATCATTTTCACCTGATGGAACATATACACCATCTTGTCTAACTTTATGATATTTTTTATAAGCTTTGAATTTCTTCTTATCACTTTTATAAAGATTTGTATAAACTGACATTTTTTTGAAAGTACCTTTTAAAACCATATCTTCAAAAGCATCTCTAGTTCCTGATGATGTAGGAGGACCATAAATTATAATTTCTCTATCAGGTAAAGTTGCATCAATTTGATTCCATCTTTTATATGGATTTTTAACTAATGATTTACCATCTTTAGAAGGAACTTCAGCAGCAACAGCTAATGCTAACTGTTTTTTATTTACAGAAAATGCTTTATTTGATTTATCTTGAGCAAAAGCAATACCATCAAAGCCAATAACAGCTTCTGTTATATCAGTAACACCATTTTTCTCACACATCTTGAATTCTTTTGTTTTCATTCTTCTTGATGCGTTTGTAATATCAGGAGTATTCATACCATTACCAGCACAAAATAGTTTCATTCCTCCACCTGAACCAGTTGATTCAACAACAGGAGTAGGGTACTTAGAAGTTGCTCCTAATTCTTCAGCCACTGAGCTTGAAAAAGGGTAAACAGTTGATGAACCAACAATCTTAATTTGGTCTCTTGCACTTAAGCTTACACTTAAAGCAGCACTTGCTAATAAAACTATTGCAGTTTTCTTCATTGTCATTTTAATTCTCCGTAAAATTTAGATGAAGAATTATAAACTAAGAGAGTTACAGTTTGGTTACTAAATAATTTTTATGAAAGTTTGATTAAATCAAATAAAGAGTAAGCAATAAAAAGCATTAAAAAACCAATACTTAAATCAAGTATCTTCCATGTTAAGGGTTTTTTAAATAAAGGAATTAAAACTCTAGCTCCATAAGCTAAAGATAAAAACCAAAAAGCAGAAGCACAAGTGGCACCTATGATAAAATAAATTTTTAATTCATTTTGAAGATTCGCACCAATACCACCTATTAGTAAAATGGTATCTAGATAGGTATGTGGATTTAAAAAAGTAAATACTAGAACTAGGGTAATAACTTCTTTTACAGGATTTGTTTTAGCCTTAGTATCTATTTGTAAACTTTCATTTTCTAGGGCTTTTTTAAATGAAGTAAAGGCATAAAAAATTAAAAAAAGTATTCCAAATATTGCAATAGAGTTGATTAAAACCTGATTTCCCTGAATAAAGAATCCAAGTCCATAAACTCCTGCACTTATTAATAAAGCATCAAATAATATACACATAAGAGCTGCTTTTAAAACATGTTGTTTTAAAAGTCCAAGTTTTAGAATATAAGCATTTTGTGCACCAATTGCAATAATTAGTGTAATTGTTACAATGAAACCTTTTAATAAAACTTGTTCAATCATTTTAGATATATACCTTTGCTAAAGTGATAATCCCACTTATAATAAATTGAACAGCAATGGCTCCAACAATTAAACCCATAAGTTTAGTAATAACATTTTGTCCAGTAAGTCCAAGATACTTTTTTATGTAAATTGAATTCTTGAGTGTTAAATAAAAAATAAAAGCATTTATAATAAAAGCAAACGATATAGAGACTAAATCAGTAAAAGTTTGGGCTTGCTGTTTAAAAATAATAATAGTAGTAAATAATCCAGCACCAAAAGCAATAGGAACACCAATTGGAATAATAGATAATTCATCATGGTCTTTTATCTCAATTTCTTCATCTTTTGACGGTTTTTTACTCTTAGTATTTGAATTTACCATAGATATTGCCATAAGTAATAAAATAATACCACCCATAACTTTTAGAGAATTTTGATCTATTCCAAAGATTTTAAGAACTAAATCACCTGTAATTAATACTATGAAAAAGGCAATTATAATTGTTAATGTGGATTTATAGGCAACTTTGGAAATATCTTTTTTACTAATATCAGCACTTAAAATAGATAAAGCAATTGCAGATATTCCTATTGGATCTAATATTGCAAAAAATGTAATACTTTGTTGTAAAAAAGATGATAAAAATTCCATTAACTTATTCCGCCTTTTTGTGACATTCTTTTCTCTAACTTATGCCCTATGAATGTTAGGGTGAAAGTAAGTGTTAAATATACTAAAGCTATAACTATCCATGTTTCAAAAGGAGAGAAGGTATTTGCAACTATCTCTTTTCCCACTTTTGTTAAATCAGTTATGGATATAACTGATACAAGTGAAGAATCTTTAACTAAAGATATCATTTCTCCAACAAGTGTAGGTAAAGCTCTTTTAAATGCTTGAGGTAAAATAATATGTCTCATAGCAGCAAAATGTGAGATTCCTAAAGATGAAGCAGCTTCGAGCTGTCCCTTATCAATTGATTGAATAGCACCTCTTAGTATTTCTGCCATATAAGCTGCGAAAAATATTCCTAAAGATAAAACACCTGCAACAAAACGGTCTAATTCAAATATATTTGCAACTATAAAATAAAATAGAAATATTTGAACAAGTAAGGGGGTTCCCCTAATTAAAGTAATATAAACAGAGGCTATATCTTTTAAAAACTGATATGAAGATAGTTTCATAAAAGCTAGTAAAATTCCTAAAACAAAGGTTAATATTGCTGAGAAAAATGATATTTTTAATGTTATCCATAAACCATTGATTATAGGACCCGTTTTAGTTTCAGTATATGTGGCAATTATATCACCTTCATAAACATCTTCATTAATACTATAATCAAAAGTGTATTTATCATTAGCTTCTAGTTCTTGTTTTTCATCACCAAGAATATAATAAACTCCGTTTTCAAGAATCAGTTTCCCATCAATTTGGGCTTCTACTTCTAAGTTGTCTTCATAAAAAAAGTATTTTGGTACTGAATTCCATTTCCAAATATAGTTCATATTTGAAGCAGCGCTATAAAATCCATATGCCACACTTAAGAAAAACATTAGGGCAAGAAAATGCCCTATGTTTTTATTCTTTAAAAAAGATTGAATTTTGTCTTGTGACATTATTGTACTCTTTTAAGCCACTTTGTATCAACTAACCATTTTTGGTAAAGGTTTTTAGAAAAATTAAGAATTTTATCTTCTTGCATTTGTCTTAAAAAGTTATTTAACCAGTTTAAAAAATCAGGATCACCTTTTCTAATAGCCCAAGCTAATGGTTCATATGTTAGTGGTTTATCTAGGTGAACTAATCTACCTTTCCCCTTTTCTGCCATAAAAAGTACATTATAAGGTTGGTCATAAACCATAGCATCTGCTCTACCATTTAACACTTCAGCTGATGCATCAGCTTCTGTTTCAAAGGTTAAGATTTTTGCTTTTTTAAAAAATTTTCTAGCTGCAATTTCGCCAGTAACTCCCAGTCTAGATACTATAGTAAACTCTTCTTTATCTAAATCTTTTGCAGTTTTAATTTTTCCTTCATGTTTCTTATTCATAAGAATTGTTTGGCCTACAACAATATATGGATTTGCAAAGTTAACTTTTAAGTTTCTTGTTTGCGTAACTGTCATGGCTGAAATAATAATATCAAACTTAGAAGTAATTAAACCTGCAATTATTCCATCAAAAGATGTAGGAATTAATTTTAGTTTAACACCCATTTCTTTTGCCATTTTTTTAGCCATATCTACATCATAACCAATAAGTCTACCCTTTTTATCTTTCATCTCAAAAGGCATATAGCCTGGATCCAACGCAACTCTTAGTTCACCTCTGTCTAAAATTTTATTCAAAGTAGATTTTTCCCAAAGTTTTATATCGTCCGCAAAAATATTCACAGATAACATTAAAACTAATGCTAACAACAATTTCTTCATATTTTTTCCTTTTTTTTGATTTAACGTAAATTTGACTAGATTATTTAGTGCATTAAAATTTCATTTAGAAACTTTTTCGCTCTTGGTGAGTTTGGATTAGTGAAAAATGCTTCTGGAGTATTTTGTTCAACAATAACACCTTCATCCATAAATACAATTCGGTCACCAACTTCTTTAGCAAAACCCATTTCGTGAGTTACACAAACAATAGTGTAATTCTCTTTTGCTAAATCTTGCATAACAGATAAAACATCACCAATTGTTTCAGGATCTAGGGCTGAAGTAGGTTCATCAAATAACAGAACCTTTGGTTTCATTGCAAGTGATCTTGCAATTGCAACTCTTTGTTTTTGACCACCTGATAAATCAGCTGGATATGAAGATGCTTTATCTTCAAGTTTAACTTTTTTTAGAAGTTCCATAGCTATTTTATTTGCATCTTCTTTTTTTGCTTTTTTAACTAAAGTCTGGGCCAAAGTAATATTTTCTAAAATAGTTAGGTGAGGAAAAAGATTAAAATGTTGAAATACCATTCCAACTTCACTTCTAATTATTTTTAAGTTGTTTTTTTCATGTATATTTAGATTATCAACAATGATTTTACCAGAATCAACATCTTCTAAACCATTTATACATCTAATAAGTGTTGATTTTCCAGAACCAGAAGGTCCACATACTACAACAATTTCACCTCGTCCTACACTAAAATTAATATTTTTTAAAACATGAAAATCATCATAATATTTATCTATGTTTATCATTTCTATAATTGTGCTTGTATTCATTAATACTCTCTTTAAAATTAATCTTTTATTTTATAATAATAATAGTTAATAAAAAGTTAATATTCTTTTGAATTAATGACATATAAGGTATCATAGGCAAAATTAAAGGAAATAAATGCTATTTGTTAAATTAAAAGAGTTTAAAGCAGATATTTTACTATTAAGTGTAGCTATTGCTTGGGGTGTAACTTTTTTAATGGTACAAGATGCAATTAAAACTGTACCTGTTTATTCGTTTTTATTTGCAAGGTTTGCTCTTGCAAGTATATTAATGTTTTTAATTTCTTATAAAAGATTAAAACACTTAAATAAAGAAGCTGTTTTTTATGGTGTAATTTTAGGTTCTGCTTTATTTGCTGGTTTTTCAACACAAACATTTGGCCTTCTTTATACGAAAAGTTCAATTGTTGCTTTTATAACTGGATTTAATGTTATTTTTGTTCCTTTTTTAAGTTATATGTTTTTTAAAGATAAAATAAGATTTAATGTATTTATAGCTTCATTAATTGCTTTAGCGGGACTTTATTTATTAACAATGAGTGGTAAACTAAGTTTTGGTTTTGGAGAGTTTTTAGTTTTAATATGTGCAATGATGTTTGCAATTCATATAATTCTAACAGGAAAGTTTTCAAAAAAGGCTGATGTTTTTTTAATAGTATGTTTTCAGCTCTTAACAGTAAGCATTCTTTCAATGATTTTTTCACTTTTTTTTGAAGAAAGTACTTTTATTATTTCTTTAGATTATACTTTTGTAAAAGCTCTTTTAGTAACAGCCGTTTTTGCAACAGTATATGCTTTTTTAATTCAAACCTATATGCAACAATATACAAGTGCTAGTAAGACAGCTATTATTTTTACTATGGAGCCTTTAAGTGCGGCTTTTTATGGATATGCAGTTGGAAATGAAACTATGACTTATATTCAAATAATAGGAGCAATATGTATTATAATTGCTATGTTAATTTCGGAATTAAAATTTAAGAATTTTCTAAAAAAATAAGGAGCTAGAAGCTTAGGTTATAAACCGTTTGCTTCTATTAGTCTTGCTTGATGGTCAGTTATTAAAGGATCAATTATTTCATCAAATAATCCATCATTCATAATATAATCAAGTCTATATAACGTTAAGTTAATTCTATGGTCACTAATTCTATTTTGTGGATAATTATATGTTCTAATTCTTCCACTTCTATCACCAGTTCCCACTTGTTCTTTACGCTCAACACCCTCTTTTTTCATTTTCTCTTGCATTTCTAAATCAAAAAGCCTAGCTTTTAAAACTTTCATAGCTCTATCTTTATTTTTATGCTGAGATTTTTGATCTTGATTTGTTACAACTATACCAGAAGGTAAATGAGTAATTCTAACAGCTGAATCTGTAGTATTTACAGATTGTCCACCATTACCACTAGCTCTCATAACATCAATTTTTAAGTCATTTGCATTAATATCAATTTCAATATCATCAACTTCAGGCATAACAGCAACTGTTATAGCAGAAGTGTGAACTCTTCCTTGAGATTCTGTGTCAGGAACTCTTTGAACTCTGTGTGTTCCACCTTCAAACTTCAGTTTTGAGTAAACATGGCTACCTTTAATTAAAGCAATAATTTCTTTGTACCCACCAGCTTCACTCTCACTTTGGCTCATAAGTTCAACTTTCCAACCATTGTTTTCAGCATATTTTAGGTAACCCTTAAATAAATCACCAACAAATATAGCAGCTTCATCTCCACCTGCACCTGCACGTAGTTCCAAATAAATATTCTTATCATCATTTGGATCAGTAGGAATCATTAAGAATTTAATCTCTTCTTCGAGTTTTGGTTTTAAGGCCTCAAGCTCTTTTAATTCTTCTTTTGCAAGTTCAGCTAGGTCTGAATCATCAAGCAGCATTTTATTCTCTTCAATATCGTTAATTGTTTGAATATACTCTTTTGCTATAGTAACAATAGAGGAAATACTAGCTTGCTCTTTGGAAAGCTCAGTCATCTTTTTTATATCAGTTATAATAGCAGTAGAGATCAACATCTCGTTAATCTCATCATGTCTATCTATAAATGTTTGCAGTTTATCTTGTAGCATCTGTTTTTATATCTTTAATTTAAAATATGTAAAACTATATAAGACTTTAAAAAGAATTATACAGCGTTTACTTTTAATTGTAATCTAGAAACTTTTCTTGCAGCAGTACCTTTTTTAAGTATACCTTTTGCAACACAATGGTGAACATATTTATTTGCAGTTTTCATTGCTAATAAAGCTTTTTCTTTATCACCTGATTCAACAGAAGTCAATACTTCTTTTGTAATATTTTTAAGTCTTGTTTTGTAAAATCTATTTCTCTCAGTTCTTACTTTTGTTTGTCTTGCTCTTTTTTCAGCAGATTTATGATTTGCCATCGTTATTTAACCTCTTTGTAAAATTTTTAAGGGTAGAATATTATCTTAATAACTTTAAAGTAAGGTTAAAATAAGTTTAGTTTAAACATTTAGGAAAGATAATGAAATTATTTGGGACAGATGGAGTAAGAGGAAAAGCTGGAGAGTTTTTAGACGCAATGACAACAATGAAGTTAGCTATGGCTGCTGGAATATATTTTAGAAAACACTCAAGTTCGAATAAAATTTTAGTAGGAAAAGATACTAGAAGAAGTGGTTATATGATTGAAAATGCCTTAGTTTCAGGGCTAACTGCTGTTGGTTATGATGTTATTCAAATAGGTCCAATGCCAACACCTGCAATTGCATATTTAACAGAATCAATGCGTTGTGATGCTGGTATTATGATTTCTGCGTCTCATAATCCTTATGATGATAATGGTATTAAGTTTTTTGATAACCATGGAGATAAGTTGGGACTAAGTTGCGAAGAAGAGATAGAAAAGATATTTTTTAATGATGAAGTTCTTTATAAAGCTTTAGCCACAGGTAAAAATATTGGTTTTTCTAAAAGAATTGATGATGTTATTGGACGATATATCGTTTCAATTAAAAGTTCTTTTCCAAAAAACTTATCTTTAAAAGGTATAAGAATAGTTCTTGATTGTGCAAATGGAGCTGCTTATAAAGTAGGGCCTACAATTTTAGAAGAGTTAGGTGCGGATTTAATTGTAATTAATAATAAACCAGATGGTTTTAATATAAACGAAGATTGTGGAGCCTTACATCCTAAAAATGTAGGAAAAATAGTACGTGAAGTTAGAGCTGATATAGGAATTGCTTTAGATGGTGATGCTGATAGATTAGTTGTTGTTGATGAATTAGGAGAAGTAGTTCATGGAGATAAACTTTTAGGCGCTTTATGTGTATATTTAAATAAAGAAAATACCCTTCAAGGTCAAGCTTGTGTGGCTACAGTTATGAGTAATCAAGCTTTAGAAGATTATTTAGATTCACATGATTTAGGTTTAAAAAGAACTGATGTTGGTGATAAACATGTTTTAAAAACAATGAAAGATGATTGTGTAAATTTTGGAGGGGAACAAAGTGGTCATATAATTTTCTCAGATGTTGCAAAAACAGGAGATGGTTTAGCTTCTGCATTACAAGTCTTAGCCTTAATTATTAAATCAGGTAAAAAAGCTAGTGAAGTGTTGAATGTGTTTGAATTATATCCTCAAAAATTAGTTAATTTAAAAGTTGATAAAAAAATACCTTTAGATGAAATTAAAGGTTTAGCTGAAATTTTAAAAGATATTAAAGCTAAGGGAATGCGAGAGCTAATAAGATATTCAGGGACTGAAAATAAGCTAAGAGTTTTATTAGAAGGTAAGAATAAAAAAGAAGTTGAAGATACTATGAATAAGTTAGTTTCTTTTTTAGAAAAGCATTTGTAAAAATGAATAAAAAAAGATTCTTCTTTCTTTTAATATTTTTACTTTTTTGTGATCAATATATAAAATATGGTTTTGTTTATTTTAACTGGGGCTATGATGGCCCTGTTATCTCTTTAACCTTGGCTTATAACTATGGTGTTGCTTTCTCAATGTTAAGCTTTTTACAAGAATATTTAAAATATGTGCAACTTTGTATTTTGTTTGCAGGACTTATATATTTGTATTTTAATAAAGATGTTTTCACACGATACTCCTTAGCTATTTGCATTTTACTAGCTGGTGGACTTTCTAATATTTTAGATAGATTTACTTATGGAGCAGTAGTTGATTATGTTTATTGGCATTATAAATTTGACTTTGCTATTTTTAATTTAGCAGATGTATTAATTGATTTTGCAATTGTACTAATTATATATTTACAATATAAACACAATAAAGAAGAGAAACAAACTAATAAATAGATTAATTGAGAGCTTAAATGATTTTTAGTTATACTTAAAAAAATGACTTCAATTAGTTAAAATACAGTGAAAAGAGAATTTATGGGTCAAACAATTACAGAAAAAATATTTAGCGAACATGTAAATAGAGAAGTTTATGCAGGTGAAATTATCAGATGTGATATAGATATGGTAATTGGTAATGATATTACGACACCAATTTCAATAAAAGCTTTTGAAGAAAGTGGTAAAGAAACATTAGCAAATCCTGAAGGCTTCGCAATTGTTTTAGACCATTTTATTCCAGCAAAAGATATAGCAAGTGCAAATCAAGCAAAAATCTCAAGAGAATTTGCTTATAAACATGACTTAAAATATTTCTTTGATGAAAAAGATATGGGAATTGAGCATGCTTTATTACCTGAAAAAGGTTTAGTTCTTCCAGGTGATGTTATTATTGGAGCTGATTCTCATACCTGTACCCATGGTGCACTTGGGGCCTTTTCAACTGGTATGGGATCTACTGATATTTCTTTTGGAATGATTACAGGAGGAAACTGGTTTAAAGTTCCTGCTTCTATTAAAGTTGTATTTAAAGGGAAACCTTCTAAAAATGTAACAGGAAAAGATTTAATCTTAGAAATTATTAGAATTTTAGGTGTTGATGGAGCTTTATATCAAGCCTTAGAATTTACAGGTGATACCATTCAATATTTAAGTATGGATGACAGATTTTCTTTATGTAATATGGCTATTGAAGCTGGAGCTAAAAATGGTATTGTTGCTTATGATGATATAACTAAAGAGTTTTTAGATTCACGAGAAAGTTTAAGAGCTGAACCAAAAATTCATTATTCTGATGATGATGCTTCTTATATTAGAGTGATTGAAATTGACGTAGCTGCACTTGAACCAGTTATTGCTTATCCATTTTTACCATCAAATGGTCATCCTTTATCTCAAGCAGTTGCAGATGAGATCAGAGTTGATCAAGTATTTATAGGTTCATGTACAAATGGACGATTAAGTGATTTTAAAGTGGCTGCTGAAATATTAAAAGATAAAAAAGTAGCAAGGCATGTAAGATTAATAATAACTCCAGGAACACAAAAAATTCTAAAAGATGCCAACAAAGCAGGTTATATTGATATTTTAATTGACGCAGGTGCTGTTGTATCAAATCCTACTTGTGGAGCATGTTTAGGTGGATATATGGGAATTTTAGGTGATGATGAGGTTTGTATCTCTACAACTAATAGAAACTTTGTAGGACGAATGGGCTCAAGAAGCTCAAAAATATACTTATCTAACTCAGCAGTTGCAGCAGCTTCTGCTATTTCTGGATATATTACGGATCCTGCTTCAGTATAAGAGTTGAAAACTCTTATACTGAAAATGAAAAATGAATAGTGAAAAATGGAAAAAACCATAAACCATCAACCAGAAACCATCAACTATCCTCTTGACTTGCCTTTGGTGATTCTTTGCGGGGGCAAGAGCTCTCGTATGGGAAAAGATAAAGCATTACTTCCTTTTGCCAAGAAAAACTCTTTAGCACAGTTTCAATACGATAGATTGAAGCCTTTTTTTAAAAATATTTATCTTTCTTCTAAAATAGATAAATTTGATTTTCCTTGTGATATTATTTTTGATAAGGGTGAAACTTTTTCTCCTTTAATTGCGCTAGAAACTATATTAAACACTATTTCAAATAATAAAGTTTTTATCTTAAGTGTAGATACTCCTTTTGTTTCTTTAGAAACTATTAATATTTTAATTAAACAAAGCATATCTTATGATGCTTGTATTGCTAAAACAAAAAGATTGCACTCTTTATGTGGCGTTTTTGATAAGTCTTGCTTAGATAAGATAAAAACAATGTTAGCAAGTGATATGCATAAGATAGGCTTTTTATTAAAAGATGTAAATACAAATATTATTTCTTTTAAAAATGATGATGAATTTTTAAATTTAAATTGCCCAGAAGATTACCAAAAAGCTCTTAGTCTCGAATCCTAGTATAAGTTTTTCTAATAATTATTATTATATATTTTAAGCTAAATTTAAGTTTTATATAACATAATCTTTGTTATTGTATTATAAGAAAAAATTATAAAGGAAATTCTTATGATACATAAAGGACTGAGTGATTCTTTAGAAATTCTTGATTTTGAGTTAAAAAAGCAAGGTATTTCAAGAAGAGATGCATTTAAATTAGCAGGACTTGGTTCAGCAACTTTTTTATTAAATCCAAGTGAAGCAGAAGCTAGTTCATCTTTAAGTGCAAGTGATATAAAAGCTAAGATTGTAATTGTTGGTGGAGGACTTGCAGGAATATCGACAGCTGCTAGGCTTACAAATATGCTTGCAAACCCTGATATTACTATTATTGAACCAAATCCTAATTCTAGTTCATATCAACCAGGGAATACATTAATTGCTTCTGGAATTTACGAAAAATCAGATGTAATATATAAAACAAAAGATTTTTTACCAGATGATGCTAAATTAATAGTAGAAAAAGCTGTTGCTTTTGATCCTGATAATAATAAATTAAGCTTAGAAAGTGGTAAAGAAATCACTTACGATTATTTAATAATTGCAGCTGGTTTAAAACTTAATTTTGCTGCAATTAAAGGCCTTGAAGAAATAGGTGAACTTACAACTTCAGGTGATGCAAGTTTACAGAGAAAAGTCTTTAAAAACTCTTCTGCTTGTTCAATTTATACTACTGATGGTGCTGTTGATACATGGCAAGTAATGCAAAAATTTGTAAATGAAGCAAAAAGTGGTAAAAAAGTAAATGCTGTATTTACTCACCCAAATACTGCTATTAAATGTGGTGGTGCTCCTAAAAAAATCATGTATCTAACAAATGCTAGGTTAAATGAAGCAGGTAAAGAAGCTAGAAATAATGCAAACTTAACTTTTTATCCAAATGGAAGTAAAATGTTTGGGGTGCCTGAATATCACGATGCTATAGTTAAACAGTTTATAAAAAGAGATATGAAATGGGAATATAAACATAATCTTACTTCTGTTGATTTAGAGGCAAAAACAGCTACTTTTGATAACTTTTGGGACGAAAAAGGTGAATTTGATAAAGATTTAGAAGAGTATGAAATGATTACAAAACACAAAGATGTAATAGTTCCATATGATATGTTGCATATTACACCACCTATGAAAGCTCCTGATGAAATAGGAAATTCCCAACTTGGATCAAAAAAAGGATATATTCCTGTAAATAAAGAGACTCTACAACATGTGAAATTTGCTAATGTATTTGCTCTTGGAGATATCGCTGCTGTTCCTATGGGAAAAACTGGTGGAAGTGTAAGAAAACAATATAAAGTTTTAGTTGATAATTTAATATCACTAATGGAAGGTAAAGAATTAAGTTCTAAATATGAAGGTTATACTGTCTGCCCTTTAATTACTGACATTGGTAAAGTTATGTTAGCAGAATTTGATTGGAGTAAAAAACCAACTCCAACTTTTCCTTTGGATCCTTTGCAAGAGAGATATATTTGGTGGTTATTAAAGGTTTATGCTTTAAGACCAATGACTCAATATGGACTCTTAGCTGGTAAAGCTTAGTATTTTAGTTTTAAGTTATAAGGGAATCTTTTAACTTAAAACAAATACAAAATTGCTTGTGTCAATATATATGAAAGAATTATACATATTTTTTATTATTTTATTTTTGTTATCTTTTTCTTTGCATTTTGAAGAATTTATAGCTAATCCTATACTTCATATTTTGAGTTTAAAAAATGCTGGAGTTTATGGTTTAGGATTTTTTCACCCTATCGTTTTTACAGGAGTGATTTATCTAATAATTCTTATCCCAAGAGTTATATATAAGATTTTTAAAAGAAATTAGGCATAAAAAAAGCTTTGAAGTAAACTTCAAAGCTTTTTTTTGCAAATTTAAAATTATTTTACTAAAGCATCTTTAGCAGCTTTTGCAACTGTAACAAATGATTCAAAATCATTCATAGCCATATCAGCTAAGATTTTTCTATCTAATTCAATTTCAGCAATTTTTAAACCATTGATGAATCTTGAATAAGAGATGTCATTTAATCTACAAGCAGCATTAATTCTAATGATCCAAAGCTTTCTAATATCTCTTTTCTTTTGTCTTCTATCTCTGTAAGCATAAACTAAAGAGTGTTCTAATTGCTCTTTTGCTTTTCTAAAATGTTTACTTCTACCTGAAAAAAAACCTCTTGCGGCTTTTAATACTTTCTTATGTCTTCTTCTTCTTACTACACCAGTTTTAACTCTAGGCATTTCTTTCCTTTTACCGTATATTTTTATAAATATTGGGTGTCGATAATTAAATCGAACTTATCCACTTAATGTGGAGGGACTTATAACTAACTAAAAAAGTTAATTATGCTAGGCACAACATTCGTTTAACTCTTGTTGCATCTGCAGCTGAAACAGTTTTTGGACCTCTAAGATTTCTTTTAGTCTTTTGAGACATTTTAGTCAAGATATGACTTCTAAATGCTGATCCTCTTTTAATAGTACCATTCTTTTTTACTTTAAATCTTTTTAAAGCGCCACTATTAGATTTCATCTTTGGCATATGAATCTCCTTTTAAATTTGCAATTTCTTATTCTGTATGAATACAAGATAGAAAAAGTTTGAGATTATACTTAAATTCTTCTTTAATTACGGTTAAATTATTTTAGGGGAGTGTTTTATCTAAGAGTAAGTGATAAAATATAATATTTTATCACTTAAAAAGTACTACTTCTTACTAGTTTCATCTTTTTTAGGAAGAGTTAACATATTTACATATCTTCCTTCAAGTCTTGGTTCTTTATCCATTACAGCGATATCTTCAACCATTGGCCAAACTCTTCTAAGAACTTCAGCTCCAACTTGTGGATGAGCCATCTCTCTACCTCTTAAGAATACTCTAAATTTTACATGATTTCCAGCTTCTAAGAACTCTCGTGCATGTTTTACTTTGTAAGAAATATCATTTTCAGCAATTTTCACAGATAGTTTAATTTCTTTAACTACTATTACTTTTTGATTTTTTCTAGCTTCTTTTTTCTTTTTTTCTTGTTGATATTTAAACTTACCATAATCCATGATCTTAGCAACAGGAGGTTTAGCATCTGGTGCTATTAATACTAAATCTAAACCTAATTCATCAGCAGTGTTCTGTGCATCTCTTGTTGGAATAATTCCATAATTAGTTCCTTCATCACTAGTACATCTAACTTCTCTCGCCATGATGTCGTCATTCATGATTACATTGTTTTTATTGCCTCTACTCAAATTCTACTCCCGTTTTTTAATTCATTTACTAGTTCAAAGAATTTATCTTTGCTCATATTTGATTGTTCTCTTGTTCTTCTATTTCTTAAAGCTATTGTTTGGTTTTGAACTTCTTCATCACCTATAACAACTATCATAGGAACTCTTCTTTTTTCAGCCATTCTTACTCTTTTATTCAAACTTTCATTCATTGAGTAAATTTCACCATCTATATCATTATACACTAATTCTTTATTTAATTCTTCTGCATACTGTACATGAGGTTGTGCAATTGGTATAAATATAACTTGTGTTGGTGCAATTGCAAAAGGAAACTCACCAGCACAGTGTTCAGTTAGAATACCAATAAATCTCTCAAAAGATCCTAAAATTGCTCTATGAATCATAACTGGTTGTTCTTTTTCACCTTGGTCATTAATATACTCAGCTTTAAATCTGCTAGGTAAATTCATATCAACTTGAACAGTTCCACATTGCCATTGTCTTCCAATTGCATCTGTTATTTTAATATCAATCTTAGGACCATAAAATGCTCCTCCACCTTCATCAATACCATATGAAATATTATTTTCATCTAAAGCATCCATGATACCTTTAGTTGTTTTTTCCCAGAAACTATCATCACCAATTGCTTTTTCTGGTTTTGTAGAAACTTCTATTTCAAATTTAAAATCAAACATTTTCATTAAAGCATCAACAAACTCTAATACTTCAATGATTACACCTTTTACTTGATCTTCTGTACAAAAAATGTGAGCATCATCTTGAGCAAATTCACGAACTCTAAATAAACCATGCATTGCTCCACTCATTTCATGTCTATGAACAACTCCATATTCAAAAAGTTTCATTGGTAAATCTTTATATGAAACTAATTTATGTTTAAAAATTTGTATATGACCAACACAGTTCATAGGTTTTAAACCATATTCTTGTTCATCAATAGTTGTAAAATACATATTTTCTTTATAGTTTTCATAATGTCCAGATGTTTTCCACATATCAGATTTTAAAATCTCAGGACCACGAACTGGTTGATAACCTCTTACTCTATGAGCTGTATATAAGATATGTTCTAATTTAGATCGAAGTCTTGCACCATTTGGTAACCATAAAGGTAACCCAGCTCCAACTTCTTCATTAAAAGTAAAAAGATCTAACTCATTTCCTAGTTTTCTATGATCTCTTTTTTTAGCTTCTTCTAACATTCGTACATAATCATGTAACTGTTTTTTATCAAAAAAAGCAATTCCATAAATTCTTGTAATCATCTCATTTTTTTCATCGCCACCTAGATAAGCACCAGCAACTCTTGTAAGTTTAAAAGTTCTTATCATTCTAGTATTTGGCATATGAGGACCACGACAAAGATCTTCGAAATCTCCTTGTTTGTACAAGGTTAATGTCTCATCAGTAATATTTTTTAATACAGCTTGTTTTAACTCATCATTTGCAAATTTTTCTAATACATCTTCTCTTGTTGTATCATATCTTAGTATTGGAAGTTTTCTTCCAGCGATTTCTTTCATCTTCTTTTCAATTACAAGTAAATCTTCATCAGATATTTTAGATTCAACTTTAAAGTCGTAATAAAAACCTTCTTTAACAGTAGGTCCTACAAAAAACTTAGCTTCAGGGTATAACTCTTTTATTGCCTGTGCCATCATGTGAGCACAGGAATGTCTTAAAATCTCTAAAGATTCAGGTGAGTTATCAGCTTTTATTACATCTCCTTGGATGTTCAAAGCTTCAGCAGTTTGAAGGTCATAAATTTGTCCTTCATTTAATACACCAATTGGTTCCAATCATTTCCTTTTTATATATAAATATATTATTTAATAAAATTTTAAATATTTTATCTTAATTGCACTTAAAAATACTTAGTAATACCTTTTTTTAATATAAATTTGTTACAATGTTTAATGATATTAAACATTTCAAAGATAAAAACAGAAGCAATTTTACTTTTTTGCAAGGATTTAATTCTTGCTTATCAAAATGAAGAAAAAAATCTTTTTGATATTGATTTAGATGTAGATAAAATAATGAGCGAAACATCTGCTGATATATTAAAACAGATTAATGCTGTAACATATGAACAAAATCATTATTTAAACAATAGAACACATTATAAAATAAAAGCTGTTTTAAATTCTTATAATTTTATTAACGATGAACTAAATAATGAATTAAAACTTGGCTGTGAATTCAATCCTTCTATGCTTTATTTCTCGCTTTTATCTACTTGGTTTAAAGAACTAAATAAAGAGTCACGTTCAAAAGAGTATATTTATTTTATTTTATATCCATATACAAGGGTATATGACAAATTATTAGTAAATATAAGTGATGATAAATTTAAAAAATTAAATATTTCAATGTTAGAAATTGCAGAGAGAGTTATTTTTAAATTAGATAAAATATCTTTTAAATAAGAAGTATGCTTAAGAAAAGAAAAAACTCTTCTTTTCTTAAATATTAAGTATCTTGTATTAGAATATATATCTTATATATCCTGTTATATTTGTAGCTTCTTTAACTGCATTTGCAGCCATTGGTGAGTCTATATCTAAAGGTGTTCCATAATCTCCAAAAAAACCATTACTTCCAGTATAATCATATTTTATTTTTGTAAATCTTAGTGAGGCGTTTAAGGCTTTAGTTAATGATTTTGTATAATAAGCTTCCCAAGCAGTTCCTCTAGCTGCTATTTTAGAGCCAGCCATCGAATCTTCACCATAAGTCATAGATCTCCAGTATTTACTTCCTTTATTCCATTCTAAACCAAATCTTCCATCTTGTGAAAAACCATCAGGAACATTCAATCCTAACCAGTAAGAATATCCAGTTTGTGAGGAGGTAGATCCTAACATACTCTCTTTTGAATTTGGAGATGTTTTACTTTGTGCAAAGGAAGCAAAAAAGATAGAGTCGTCTAAGAAATCAGATATTCCATCTCCTAAACCTTCAGCTTTAAACATTGTAGTAAAAAATTCTATATCTCCAAACTCATAAAACTTTCCATTTTCATCAGCTGTGTTCATATTGCCATCTCTATTTTTATTACCAATTAAGTTCCAAGCTTTTGCATAATTCATATGAACAGAATACTGCCCATTATCATAAGGAACAAAGATAAACCCAGCCATATCAACATTATTAGTAGTATTAGAGTTTTTCATATAATCTAAACCATCACTTGAGAATCTAAGTTTAGCATTACTTAATCCTCTTCCTCCACAGAATTTTAACCACATTCCTTCAATACCAGTAATCTTATCTAAGTTAAATTTAGCACTTGCACCATCAAACTCAACATTTACTGTATGAGAAAGTGCAGATTTTCTGCTTTGGTTGACTCTTAAGTTTATTCCTAAACCGTCAGTTGATGGTCGTCTCCCTACTGAAGCTGTCCAAGAAATATCTTTATTTCCTAAAAAAGTATCATTCATATATAGCCAATATGCTTCTTTTACTTTTAAGCTATTATCATTTGATGCTGTTTCATTAGTAATCCAATCAAAACCTGCATTATTAGCAGTTCCACCAGCATTTGTTACATCAGCTCTATTATCACCAAATAGTTTGTTATATGCTAATGTTCCATAAAAAAGTGAATTCTCATCTGCTTGATATTTCATACCTAATAAGAGTCTATTAGACATAATTGCAGAGTTTTTTATTTTCTCACCATTGGCTAGTTTGTATTGTAAGTTATCTACTTGTGTTCTAAAGTCAATATTCCACTTGATATTATCTCCTGCATCATGAGCTTTAACTTTATTTATTTTTTTAGAATTTTTTGCAAGTTTTTTCTCTATTTTTTTTAATCTTTTTTCTGTAGAAACAGATGGTTTAGCTTCTATTATTCCTTGTGTATTTATTCTTTTCTCCAAAGCAAATAGTTGTGCTTTTAATGCTTGTATTTGTATTTGTAAGTCATTAGTGCTTAAAGTGGAACTGTAAGCAGATGTAAGAAGAGTGCTTATAGAAAAAAATACAAGAAGTGATTTTTTACTTGTACGTAAAATAGAATCTATGTTTTTCATTAATTTTATCCTTAGTTTAGTTTTTAAATATAAGATATTCTAATAACTAGTTTTTATTTAGTATATATCTTTGTTATTTAAGTTAAACTTAAGGATAGATTATATTTTCTTATAATTATAAAAAGTATCACTTATAATAAGCGATACTCAAGTGTTCCAAGTCTTTTTTTGTATTAACAAGAAGGAACATTTCCTGAATCATTTGCAAATTCGTAAGAAAATTCATAAATATGACCCTGCCAAGATTCTTTAATATCACCTTTTTTTATATTTGGACATATTTTAATTATTTCATTTTCAAATTTTCCACTTTCTTTTAAGTTTTCCCATTCATCTTGAGAATGAAATGCAGCAAA
The DNA here is from genome assembly GCA_965224485.1 of Arcobacteraceae bacterium. GTDB lineage: Bacteria > Campylobacterota > Campylobacteria > Campylobacterales > Arcobacteraceae > NORP36. The sequence goes on from CBDCZH010000013.1 coordinate 89,027, forward strand.
TTTAGCACCTGTCATTTCACAAGCTTTTTTCATTTTTTTTACAAATAACTTTTGTCCCTTAACTGCACTAGCGCTTGCAATTGTAGTCGAGATACCTAAAACTAAGACTGATGTTAAAGCAATTTTTACTAATTTTGTCATTTTATGACTCCTAATTGAATTTTTGATATACTTAAATATATTATAGGTTAAATATTATTAAAAAAGTACTTAAAAAAACTATAATTTAGATGAAATTTAATATAAATAAAACTTATATAACTTCTCTTTATATTTATTATTGGAAAAAATTATGAAATACTATATTTTAAAAGAACTTGTAAGCTTTTTAAAAAAGAATCTTACAAATATCAAATTAGCAAAAAGAGTTTCAAACAATACTATTAAACTAGAATTTAACTCATTAAATACTATTTATTTTGACTTAAGCAAGGGAAATTCTTTAGTTTACAAAAAAAATAATCATGAAACAAATGTAAAGAATTATGGAGCTCCTTTTGACACAATCTTGCAAAAAAGATTTAATAATTCAAAAGTATTTGATGTTGTTTTACATAATGATGATAAAGTTATACGTTTTTATGTAAAATCAAAATCTTCATATAAAGAACAGACTACAATTTTACAGTTAGAGTTTACAGGTAAACACACAAATATTGTTATTTTAGATGAAAATGAGTTTATTTTAGAAGCCCTAAGACATGTTGATGAATTTTCTTCATCAAGAGTCATAAAAGTGGGTGAGAAATTAAGTGAAATTCCAAAACAAAGTTTTATTCCAAAAATAGAAAAAATAGAAAACTTAGAAAATCTTTTATATGAAATATATTCCAAAAAAGAAGAAGCTGAACTAAATAACTTAAAAAAAATAAAGATCTCTTCTTTACGAAAAAATGAAAAAAAACTAAATAATTTATTAAAAAAACTTCCAAAAAAAGAAGAATTAAAAAAATTATCCGAAGAGCTTTATGAAAAAGCAAGTTTGATTTTTAGCAATATCCATCTCATAAAACCTTATGATAAAACTATAAAAGTTTTTAATTATGAGGGGAAAGAAGTTGAACTTAGTTTGGAACTTAAAGGAAGTGTTTCTTCTTATGGAAATGACTTATTTAAAAAAGCTAAAAAAGCAAAGCAAAAAAGTGAATTTATTTCTTTAGAAAAAGATAACTTAGAGCAAAAAGCATGTTTTTATCAAAGAATGATAAAAAGTATACAAAATGCTACTACTATAGATGAATGCGAGTTTTTAGCTCCTAAGAAACAAAAAAATCAAACAAAAACAAAAAAAGCCCAACCTTATGAATCTTTTTTCTTTAATGGATTTAAAATCATGTTAGGAAGTGATGAAAGATCAAATATTTTTTTACTAAAAAATGCAAAAGCAAGTGATTTTTGGTTTCATTTAAAAGATAAACACTCTTCTCATGTTATAGTTCAAAATACCAAAAAAACTATTCCTTTTGATGTAATAGAAAAAGCAGCAATGTTATGTGCAAAGTTTTCAACTGATTATGAAGGAAATTATTTAGTCGATTTTACTCAAAGAAGAAATGTAAAAATACAAAGTGGAGCAAATGTATTGTATAATCCATACGATACTATTAAAGTTAATATATAAAAACATATAAAGGATTTTATATGAAAAAGATATTTTTAATCTTAAGTTTACTTCTACTTTTTGTCTCATGTTCTAGTAAAATTCCTGTAGAAATACACAAAAACAAGAATTTAAGTATAGATAAAAGTAAAAAGATAATTTTCTTAGAGTTTCAAAACTCTTCTGTAGAAAATATAAAAATCAAAGAAATGTTAAAACAAGCCCTAATAAACAAAAACTACGCCCTATCTTCAAAATTGTATGAAGTTGATTATTATGTTTTTATTCATATAGTAAGTGCAAAAAGCCTTGAGATGTCTTTGGCTAAAAAAAGTATACTATCTAATATAAATTTAAATTTAGGACTTGGTAAAACCTTTGGTTCCAATGTTGGAGTGAGTACTAGTGTAGGAACAAGTCTTGGAAATATATTTAATAAAAATGAAAAGCAAAAAGTATTTCAAATAATTGTTGATTTAAATATTGATGAATATAAAAATAATGAACTTTTTAAATCAAAAGAAAACCAGATTGTTTTAACATCTTCCTTTAATGAAAAAAAAGAACTAGTTCTTGAAGAAATAGAAAAAAAACTAATAAAAGAAATAGAAGATATCTTTTAAATAGTTTAAATTTATAATATCTTATTAGTTTATTATAAAGTCATTTTTGTTAGAATATAAAAATTTTGTAATTAAAGGAAGAAATTGAAAAGTATTATTAAGTTAGGTGCAATGATTGCATTAATAAGTTTTGTTTTTGTTGGTTGTAGAAATATGGCTGTTTATAATGTAAGTAATAGTCCTATTATGGCTAAAGTATCAAATGATAAGGTTTTTACTGCTATTAAAAAAGCTGGGTATTCTAAGGGTTGGATTATTACTAAAGTGAAAAATGGTTTAGCTCAAGGTAAAATTAATTTAAGATCTCATCAGGCAATAATTGAGATTCCTTATACTAGTAAAAGTTTTTCTATTAAATATAAAAATAGTATAAACTTAAAATATGATTCTGTTAAAGGAACAATCCACAAAAACTATAATGGTTGGATTCAAAATTTAGAAAATGCAATTAACTTTGAACTAGAAGCTTTAAATATGTAAAAGTCTAAGCTAAGAGAAATCTTAGCTTAGTTTTTTATCTTTTTACCTACACAAGATATCTCTATTTTTTTTACAATTTTCAAGTGAATACAAAACTTTATATTACATAACTCTTCTTTTAATAAAAGTTGAATTTCTTTATTCTTAAAATCATAGGTACTTTCTAAAATAATTTCAAGATCTTCTGCTCTTAAAGAACTTTTTGAAGAAACAACAAAAACTAAGGCCTTATTTATATTTTTATGTTTTTCTAAAATATTTTCAATTTCTACAGTAGAGAACCTTTTACCAGCTATCTTTATAATTTTAGAACTTCGTCCTAGGAGTTTAAATCTATCTTTTGTAAGCTCAACATAATCAAAACTTTGTATCTCTTGTTTTGTTTGTTTAAAGCTAGTTTCGTAAATAACTTCAGAAACAAAAGGTGACTTAATTTTTAATTCATTTTTTTCATTTGTGCTTAATTTTACTTTATTTAACTTAGTCCATAAAAGTTCATCATTATATTTATAAGCAATTCCTCCTGTTTCTGTTGAACCAAATAATTGCAAAATATCACAAGAAAATTTTTTATTAAAATATTTTGAAGTATTAGTATCTAAAGGAGCAGTTGAGCTTATAAATAATGAAGTAGAAAGGTTTTTTTTAGTCTCTAATCTATTTAAAGCTTTAATATATAGAGGTGTTGTTACAATTAAAGTATGTTCATCAATAAAATCTAATAAATCATTGGGTAAAAAATGCTCTTTGAGTATAATGTCTAAATTATTTAATAAGGGATAAAATAAGCCCAATAAACTGCCATAAAAATGTATAAAAGGAACAGTTACTATAACTCTTTTTATCTTATATTTTTTTATTAAATTTTTTATTTCTTCTAGTTCTTGAAAAATGTTAGCTTTTGTTTTTAATGCTCCAAGAGCTAAACCAGATGTTCCTGAGGTAAAATAAGTAAAAGAAAAAATTTCTTTAGTAAAAATATTGTTATCATTTCTTTCTTGCGCAAAAGCTTGTATATTTAAATCTTTTATCTTTTTAGCTAAAGCTTTATTTTTATTATCAAAAAGAATTGATTTTGAATCATTAAAATATGATTTAAAAATATCTAAGGCATTTTCTTCTTTTTTATCCATGCTGATGTAAGATACTTTATTTTTATAAGATATATCTAAAAAATTATCTTTTTTTATTATGTATTGTCTAAAGATATTATTATCTTCATAAACGCTAAGAGTCATTAAAAACCTTTTTTTGAAATACTAGTAAAAGCATAAGTGCAATAATACCAATACTTGCTATTAAACCTATTGAAAAAAGTGCATTTATTTTAGAAAAAATCAAAACTCCAAATCCCGAAAATGTTGAGAGTAAAGAGAAAAATATAGCTTTTTTTGTATTAATATCTAGGTTTTTTGAGCTTAAATAAATACCAAAATCTATTGATATTGCCAAAATAATAAATATCATAAATATATGTAAAATATTAAACCTTATAAATAAAGAACTTAGTAAAATTATAGAAAGAGGGAATAAAATAAAATTTATTGCTAATAGATAGTTTTCTTTACATATTAAAAAAAGCATTAGAAAAATAAAAATCAAAGTAATACTTCCTAAAAATAGTAAATCCTTATATAAAGAAAATAAAGTTTCTTCAAACATTATTTTAATACTTAAAGGATTTATATAAGGAAGTTTATAAACTTCATTTAGATTTTTTGTACTAATTAAAGCGTAACTTATATATAAATCTTTATATTTTCTAAGTTCAAAACCATAAGAGTTTATCTCTTCTACTGTATATATAGGAGCAGTCATTTGTTTCTCATAAGCTTGTTTAAAAAAATTGTCACGAAAACCTAAGCGTGTAGTTTCTTTTTTTATTTGGCTTCTTAAGTTATTTAAATTAAGTTCATTTATTTTTTCACTCTTTTTTTGGAATTGTTTTTTACTTAATAATACTGATATAGGAATATAAGATGTTATATATTTTTCTTTCAAGTCTTTTGCATTATTTAATAAGTCCTCAATTGATTTTGCTTTTATTAAAACAGTAGTACTTTTTTCTTTTTGAAGTTTAGTAAAAAAAAAGTTTTCACTATTTTTTAATTTTGTATTTTGAACATCTAAATTCTTAATATCTAAATCAAAATGTACTTCTTTAAAAGTAAATAAAATCACAAAAAGTGAAAATAAAGTAATAATATATGGTTTAAAATTTAAATTAAAATTGTAGTATTTATTTTTATTTTCATTCTTTTCTTTTTTAAAAAATTTTATTTTTGGATATAAAAAAGAGAACTGAACATAAGAGAATAATAAGGAAAAAATAGCAAAATAAGAAATCTGCTTTAATAAATCAAAAGATATAAAAGATATAATAAAAAAAGCCCCAACAGTTGTTATCATTCCAAAAAAAACATTATAATTAAATGATTTTTTATTTTCATAATATTTATGCATATAATGATGAAACATATAATCAACAGCAACAGTAGAAATAGAAATTCCAAATACTAAAACAAAAATTGACAATTCTTTAAAAATAAAAGAAGATAAAAGAAGTGCAAAAAGAATAGAAGAACTAAGTGTTAAGAGGGTATTAAATAATAGTTTAATATTTTTTAATATAATAAGATACAAAAATATTAAAATAATACTTGATAAGAGTATTATCGCATTAACATCACTTTTAATTTCTCTTTGGTTTTCTACAAAATAAAAAATACTAGAGAATAACTTTATTTCATGGTTTCTCTTGTTTCTTATTTTATAAATACTATCATAGATTCTTTCATATTCTTTTAAACTATTAACTGAATTATTAATAGTAAAAATAGATAAATAGCCATAATCTTTTAAAAATAAATGAGAGTTTTTTAAGATTTGTTTTGTTTTTTTATCTTTAAGATATAAATTAAAAGGATCACTTTTATCTAAAATAAAAGAAAAATCTGAATTTATTAAGTTTTTCCTAATTTTATTCAAATCTTTTTTAACATTTAAAGTATTTAATTTTTTTTCGTTTATTCTTAAATTGTATAGTTTAAAACTGTTCTCATACTCTCTTAAAGAACTGCTTTTAGAAAAAGTATCTAGGTTAAGCCCTTTAATACTAGAAAGTTTTTTTTCTAAGATTTTTAGCTGTTTTAAAGAGTTTTTATCTAAACCTTTATAGGCTAAAAAAAGTTTTTTACTAGTTTTAAATTTTGAGAATTCCTTTAAAAGTTCTTTGTTATTTGAATTTGGAAGAATTGTTTCTAGTTTTGTAGAAATATTAGAAAAAGAGTCAAACTTAATAACCAAGAAAAATAGAATAAAAAATATTAAGATATTTATATAGTTACTTATTCTCAACAATAGTAATCCTATCTTTATTTATAAAATAAATATTTAAATATTCAAGTTTATTCTTTACTTTTTTAAAAACAATTTTTTTGATTATATTACTTATGTAATCTTTAGGAACTAAAGTAGTCTCGTCTTCTTTTTTTACTATATTGAAATTATCCTCTAAAGAAGAGTTATTATTTGTAAAAATAGATTTTAGTAAATTATAAAAAAGAAAGAGTTTAATATTCTTTTCATATGTTAATGTTTCTTTTTGATTTTTATTTAAAATAATTATATTGTTTTTAGTAAAGTTTATAATTTTATTTTCACCAGAGTATTGTAGGATTAAATTATCTTCTCTAAAGTTTAGAATACCTATTTTTTTTATACTCATATCAAGTGCATTTATATATTTACTTTGAGTAAATTTAATTTCTTCTGCATAAAAAAATTCTAATAAAATTAATAGTAAGAATATTATTTTAATCATCTATTTCCTTAAAAAAGAATACTTTTTTATGAATAACTTGAATTATTCCACTTAATATGAAAATAAAATACCAGCCAAATGAGGAATAAACTAGCCAATATGCTATATCTTCATTTAGAAAAACATATATGTGCAAAAAAACATTAAGAATAGAGGCAAAAGACCAATAAAGTGTAGATTTTTGAATATATTCTTTTTCTTTGTTATTAACTTTTTTCTTGATTTTATCTAAAAATAGAAAAATAAAAGAATTATTTGAAAAATAACTATAAAACATAAATAAAGATATTAATAAAGATATTAAAAGTGGTAAGCCCTTTAAAAATAAAAAACTATTTAAAAAATATGCAAGTATTGAAATGCATAAGTAAAAAGCAGGAAAAATAAGTTCTTTTTTTGTTTTCTTTAAAAGAATAATAAACCAAAGTAATGAAAAAATAAAAATAAAAATACTAACAGTTTTAAGTTCAAAATTTCTTAAAGAATAAAAAACAAAAGGAGCATACAGAAGTGAGATTAGTATATTCATAAGTTATCTCAACATAGCTCCACTTATATTTAAAACCTCGCCACTTACATAAGTAGCTTCAACTGCCATAAAATAAGCACATTTTGCTACTTCTTTGGGCTCTCCAAATCTTTTTAAAGGAATTGTTTTTTTAAGCTCTTTAATATTTGGAAGGTTTTGTGTCATATTGGATTCTATGATACCAGGTGCTAAGGCATTTACTCTTATATTATATCTTCCAAGTTCTAGAGCTAGTGTTTTAGTAAGTGAAATAACCCCACCTTTAGAAGCAGAATAATTTGCCTGACCAGCATTTCCAGAAAGAGCAGAAATAGAAGCAATATTTAAAATACTTCCTTTTTTTTGCATCATCATATTTCTACTTATATTTTTTGTAACATAATACATACCAGTTAAATTTATATTAATTACATCTTCCCATTCTTCATCATTCATAAAGAAAAATAGTTTATCTCTAATAATACCAGCATTATTAACTAAAACATCAACACTAAGGTCTTCTAATGCACTTTTAATTGAGCTCTTATCTTTCATATCAAAGTGTATAAGTTCTCCTTCTTTTATATCTTTTAGAAGATCTTCTGCTAAGTCTTTTTTTGAGTTATAATGTAAATAAACATAAAATCCATTTTTTGAAAACTCTTTAGCAATTTCTTGTCCAATACTTCCTGTTGCTCCTGTTATAAGGACTGTTTTTTTTTCCATTTTATACTCTTTTAAATAAACTTAGAATTTTTTAGTAAGCATTTAATATTTTTAATATCAAAATCCATTCTTCTATCTTCAAGAAGTGGTTTAACAATCTCTCTAATCTCATTATAAATATTTTTCAAATGAGGTGAAACCCTCTTTTCTCCTCTTATATCAACAGCTTGTGCCATTCCTATAAAAGCAATACTTAGCATATTGTGTAAATCAGGCATCATTTTAGAAAAATCTAGGGCTGCTGTTGTTCCCATTGATACTTTATCTTGGTTTAAAGACTCAGTTGGGCGTGAATGAATTGAAGCAGCTGTTGTATTTTTAATAACATCAGCACTAAGTGAGCTTAGACTAATTTGCATTGCTTTAAAGCCGTGATAAAAAGGCTCTTTACTTAGTTTTAAATTCTCACCTAAACCACGGTTAAATTTATGGTCAACTAAAAGGGCAAATTCTTTATCTAATAAATCAGCTAAATTAGCAGCACAAATTTTGAGAGTATCCATAGCATGAGCTACATAACCACCATAAAAGTTCCCCGAGGTATAAATAACTTTATTCTCTCCATCAATTAAAGGATTATCATTAACTGAATTAATTTCAGTTTCAACCCAATTTTTTGAAATCTCTAAATTATCTCTAATTACGCCTAAAACTTGTGGCGCACAACGCATAGAATAAGTATCTTGAATATTTAAATCATTATTTTTAAAAAACTCATCATATCTATCATCTCTACCATGAGTTAATTTTGAGCCTTGAATTTTATTTTTAATATTTTTTGCTGATGCAATTTGCCCAGAAAAAGGTTTTGATTCATGTACAAAATCACTAACAGGAGTATCATCACCTAAAAGTACTTCAAACATACCTGCAACATATGACTCCATTGAATCTAAAATAACTTCAAATTCTTCTATTGCATCAAGTGCAATAGCACTCATAATAGTAGTTCCATTCATTAAAGCAAGTGCTTCTTTGGGTTTAAAAGTATAAGCTTTTATATTTAACTTTTTGTAAACTTTACTTACATCTTTTATCTTGCCTTTATAATATACTTCTCTCTCCCCTGCAATAACAGCAGCTATATAAGATAAAGGTGTTAAATCACCACTAGCACCAACTGATCCTTGGGAAGGGATTACTGGAATAATATCTTTTTTGATTAATAATTCTAATCTATGTAATAAATCCATACTAACAGCTGACTTTGCCTTAGCTAAAGAAATTGTTCTCATAATTACAGAATATTTACAAACCTTATAAGATAAGTTTTTACCTATACCACAACCATGAAATCTAAAAAGATTTTTTTGTAGGGTTTCACTATCTTCATATGAAACATAATTTTTTCCACTTGCTCCATAACCAGTTGTAATTCCATAAATAGGCTTGCCATCTTTTATTTCTTTCATTAAAAAATCATGTGTATGATTAATAAATTTAACAAACTCTTTATTTTTAGATATCTTAATTTTATTAGTACTTTTTATTTCATTTAGTGAAATATATCTCTTATTTATATTTAGTTTCATCTCTTCTCCCAAAAATTATAAAAATTAAACCATTGATTTTCATGCTGTCTTAAAATATTCTCAAATATCAAAGCATACTCTTGTATAACTTTTTTTATAGCATCTTTTTCATTTAATGAATAATCTATTTCTAGTATATATGATTTAACTTCATATGTTTGCTTTTTTTTATAAACTGCAAAATAAGTTAATATGTTAGTTTTTGTTCTATATGCTATTTTAAAAGGGTTTTCATTAAAATAAGCATCTTTTTTAAAAAAATTGACCTCATATTCATACTTAGAACTAGTTGCTCTATCTGCCATCATTGCTATTATTTCATTATTTGATAAAGCTTGTGCTATTTCAACTGAAACAGCAATAGCACCTTTTGAGATATCAATAATCTTATTATCTAATTTCTTATTTTCAATTGAATTCTCAATATCTTTTATTCCTTCTAAAAGAGATTCTTGCATAACTATATTAATCTTATTATTTATATTTGATTTATTTGAAGTAGAAGCCCAACCTCCAAAGTGAGAAAGAAGAAGAATAGTTTTATTTTCTAATATCTTTTGTACTTTTTCTTCCTCTTTATGGTAAAAAGTATAAGAAGCCGGGTCATATTTTGAAATAAACCTATCAATCATAGTAATTGCAAAAATTCTTAAATGTGAATAATAAATTTTATTTGTGAACTTAAGGCCAAGATGTTGATAATAAATTCTTAGAGATTCTTTTACATTTGAAGCAAAAATAAAATAAAAAAATGTAACAAAATACAATAAATAATAGATAAAATTGTAACCAAAAAGTTTATATAGGGAAAAAACTAATTTTACACTCCATGCACTTCCTCTTTGTTTTACAGACATCTATTTGTATTTCTTTTTTAAAATAAATTTAAGGGGTAAGAGTCTAATATGAACCATAACAATAGCAGCCGTATCCCAAAACTTTTTAAAATGACTCACTCTTTCTTGGGCACTTGGGTAATAACAGTCAATTGTTACTTCTTTAATAACTCTATTTTTCCAAGCATGTTTTACTAAAACTTCCATTTCCCAATCAAAACGTTTTGTTTTTATAATTAAATCTAGAATTGAAGTAGGGTATAATCTAAAACCAGAAAGTGAGTCTTTAATCTCTTGTTCTGTATCTAATGTTGCCCAAAAATTACTAAACCATCTTCCAAATTTCGAAGCATTTGGTACGTTATCTATGTCAAAATCTCTTGCACCTATTATTATTTCATTTTCATCTTTACAAATTTCTAAAAGTTTTGTAATTTCACTAGCTAAGTGTTGCCCATCTCCATCTAAACTAATAAAATATTTATAGCCTAATTCTTTAGCCCTTAAAGCTCCTGTGATAATAGCCGAACCCTTACCTAAATTCGTTTCATGTCTTATAATACTTAGGTTTTTATCTTTTTTTAAAATATTTTCAATAGGGTTTGTATATCCATCATCAACTACAATTACTTTATATTTATGTGATAAAATATCATCTACAACTGCTTGAATTGATTTGTCATTATTATAAGTAGGAACTACTACTATTATTTCATTATATTTCATATATTATTTCACTTACTTTTGAAGTCTCTTTTTTTATAATAACTTTAAATCTTTTTTGATCTTTACTTGAAATGTTATAAGAGATTATATCATCTGGTTTTAATATTTTAATAAATTTTGCTTTTATTATTGAAATAATTTCATGAGAGTTAAGATCTGCTATTATATCAATTTGTAAAAAACCAGGAAGTATTTCATTATCTTTAAAATGAGCTTTAAAAACTTGATGCTCTTTGTTTGCTAATTGGATAAGATAATAATTCTCTTCTTTTTTTAATATCTTAAATAAATTATTTATTAGTGTCATTAGATTTTACTTCCTTATTATTTGAACATATTACAAAAATTAATATTAATATTAATTTAGTAAGAAAGTTAAAAGATGAAAGATAGTAATATTTAGACAATTTATGGAGATAAGGTTAGTAGTATTATGATAACAAATAATGAATTTAAAGAAGTGTTAATCAAGAGTTTAAATCTTGAAGATATGAGTGTAGATGATATAGATGATGATGAGGCTTTATTTGGTGATGAAGGTTTAGGTTTAGACTCTGTTGATTCAATTGAACTGGTTTTAGTAATCGAAAAAGAGTATGGTGTAAAAATTAAAAATCCTGAAGAATACGATACAATTTTTTCTTCAGTTTCTTCTTTATTAAAATATATTAATGCAAATACCTAAAAAGGCTTATATAAATAATTTTGATTTAGTTTGCTGTGCTGGAAATAATCCAAGTGAATTGTTTAGGTCTATTTGTGAAAAAAAAGATACTATTAGTATTGATAATACTTATGTCAAAGATAAAACCCTAGCTTTAGGAAAAATTAATTCTTCTTTAAGTTTTTATGAACTTTTATTAAAAAAAGTTAATAATGTTTTACAAGCGTCTAATTTACAAGACTTTTCTAGTACTTTATTAGTAATAGGCTCTTCTGTTGGAGGAATGAAAACAACAGAAGATATATTCTTTAAAGATAAAAATTATAAAAATATAAAGTATAAAGAACATACTATTGATTCTCTTGCTTATTTTTTGAAAAAACATTTTTCTTTTTATGATGATATCTCTTTTTCAACTGCCTGTACTTCTAGTGCAAATGCTTTAGGATATGCTAAAGAAGTAATTGAAAAAAAAATATATAAAAATGTTTTAGTACTTGGAGCAGATTCTTTATGCCATACAACAGTTTGTGGCTTTTCTGCTTTAGGAGTATTATCCAGTAAAACCTGTACTCCTTTTGATATAAATAGAGAAGGCATGAATGTTTCTGAAGCAATTGCAGTTTTACTTTTACAAGATCATGCACAAAAAAATGCAATTGAGCTTTGTGGTGTTGGATATAGTTCAGACGCCCATCATATGAGTCAACCTCACCCAGATGGACTTGGAGCAAAAACTGCAATGCAAAATGCTATTAAAAATGCAAATTTACAAAATGAAGATATTCATTATATAAATGCTCATGGAACTGGAACACAGGCAAATGATAATTCTGAAATTAAAGCAATTAAGAGTTTATTTCAGGATCAAAATTCTCAAAACTTATATATTTCTTCTAGTAAATCAACAACAGGACATACTTTAGGTGCTGCTGGTGCAACTGAAGCTATTATCTCTTCTTTAGTTTTATTGAAACAAACTATTATTCCAAATAAGAATTTAAAACAAGCAGAATTTTGTGAAATGAACTTTCCTCTAAAATCTTTAGAAAAAGAGATCTCATATGTTATGAGTAATTCATTTGCTTTTGGTGGTAATAATACTTCTTTGATTTTTGGACTTGTAAAATGAAAATAAACCTTGAGATATTAGAAGCTGCGTCTGTATATGATGAAGAAGAAATTAAAACACTAACTACAAAAGTACTTGTTCCTAAAATGATGTTAAGAAGAAGATTAACAAGAGCTTCAAAACTATTTATTGAATTAATACATAAAGTAGGTTTTAAAGATGGACGAATTGTTTATGGGAGCTCTTTTGGTGAACTTCAATCTAGTGCAAATATTTTAAGTGCAATTTTAAATAATAGTGGAATATCTGCAAATGATTTCCAAAACTCTGTTTACAATACGCCTACTTCCTATGCCTCAATTCTTACACATAATACTAAAGAAATTTTAACAATATCTTCAGGTGACGAAACATCTTTAAAAGTTTTAAAAGCTGGAGCAATAAAGGCGTTAGATAAAGATGAAATCTTATTACTTGTTTGTGAAACTATAAATATTACAAATATAGATGAGGTAAATACTTGCAAAATATTTAAAGAGTGTGGTTTTGCTATAAGAGTAAAAATAAGTACAGAAGAAGCAAATTTATATTATGAAGAAGATGAAAGTTGCAAAGATGATAATAAAGTGCCAAAATCTCTTTATCATATATATAAAATAATAAAAAATTTAAAAAAAGAAAAAAATATAATTGAAGTTATTTTATGAATTTACCACATTTAAAACCTATTAGGTTTGTAAAGGAGCTTATAAAAAAAGAAGATAATATTTCTTTAGTCTCTTGTGAATTTCCATATATCCCTACTTTATCCATGGTTTGTGAAGCAGCAGCTCAAAGTTCTTCTTCTTTTAATGAATCAAAGCAAGAGCAATTAGGTTTTTTAATCTCTTTAAAAAACATAAAACTACATAAAGAATTTTCTTGTACTTTTTTTAATATTAAAATAGAAGAACTTATTCAAGTTGATAAAATCAGTGAATATTCTTTTGAAGTAATAAAGAATTCAGAAATATATGCAAGTGGTAAACTTACAATTATACTAGGAAAATAAATGAATAAGTTTTTTAAAAATAGTGATGATTTAACAGCTTTAGAAGCTTTATATGAGGCGCAAAAGATAGCTTTTGCTCCTATCGTTTTTCAAGTTGTAAGAGTTATGAGAGATTTAAATATTTTAGAAATTTTAGCAAAAAACAAAAATGGACTAAGTTATATAGAATTAGCTAAAGAGTCAAGTTTAAGTCTATATGCAATTCAAGTTTTATGTGAAACAGCTTTAAGTGCAGGTGTAGTTTATACTAAAAATGAAAAAGTTTTTTTAAGTAAAATAGGATTCTTTATAAATAGTGATGAAATGACAAATGCTAACATGAACTACAATCACCATGTTAACTATCAAGGTCTGTTTTATTTAGAAGAAGCTATAAAAAGTGGAAAAGCAGAAGGCTTAAAAGTATTTGGGTCTTGGGATACCATTTATCCAGCTCTATCATCACTACCCCAAAAAGCCAAAGAGTCTTGGTTTACTTTTGATCACTTATATTCAGATAGTGCTTTTTTAGAAGCTAGTAAAATATTGCTTAGTTTAAATGCTAAATCAATTCTAGATATTGGTGGTAATACTGGCAAATTTGCTTCCTTATTAACAAAAGAAAATACATTAATTGATATTACTATTATGGATTTACCTTCTCAAATAAAACTTGCTAAAGCAAATATTTATGAAAATGATATAAAGAATATCTCTTTTTATGAGGCAAATATTTTAAAAGAAGAGACTAGAATACCTAAAGGTTATGACATTATTTGGATGAGTCAATTCTTAGATTGTTTTAAAGAAGAACAAATTATAAATATCTTAAAGAAAATTAAAAGTTCAATGAGTGAAAACTCTCAGATCTGTATTATGGAACCTTTTTGGGATAGACAAAGAAATGAAACTGCTGCTTTTTGTGTAATAAATACATCTCCTTATTTTACTGCTATGGCAAATGGATATAGTAAAATGTTTAAATATAGTGACTTTGAGAAATATTTAGTAAAAGCAGGTTTAGAAGTTCTTGAATTAATTGATAATATTGGTTTATGTCAGACTATTATTAGATGTAAATAATAGGCTTTATAAACTCTTTTCTTTAAAGCTATAATAATACTTACTTCATACCTAAGAAAAGTAATGTTAAAATAGAAAAATTTTAAAGAAGGTTTTATATGTTTGATATTATAAAAGATAGTTCACTAAGAATTAAAACAGCACTTATACTATTTATGGCTTTTATTCTCGTTAGTTTTATAGATACCCTATTTGTTACCTGGCTTTTTCTAGGGATTTTTGCGATGATTGGTGTTAGTGAAGCTATGAAACTGTTCAAAGTTGATGATTATATAGTTTTTCAATTTGCAGGAATAACTTGGATTGCCGCGTATTTTTATCCTAATCCTGAAGATTTATTAGCTGTTGCTATTGTAGTTTTTTCTTCAATGTTAGCTTATAGTAAGAAGTTTGATAAAAAAGCTCTTCTTCCTTTATTATATCCTTTAGCATCCTTTTTGTTCTTAATAGCTTTATATTCTGAGTTTGGAATACAAGTATTATGGTGGATTTTATTTGTTGTAGCATCTGCTGATGTTGGGGCTTATTATATTGGACGAGCTTTTGGTAAAACTAAGTTTTGTGAAACAAGCCCTAAAAAAACCCTAGAAGGTTTATTTGGTGGATTAGTATTAGCTTCTTTGTTAGGACCTTTATTTGCTCTTCCTGAACTATCTTATATTGGTGCTTTAATGATTTCATTTTTTGTGGCTATTTCTTCTGTATTTGGTGATCTATTTGAATCATTCTTAAAAAGAGAAGCGGGGGTAAAAGATAGTGGAGATATTCTTCCTGGTCATGGTGGAATACTAGATAGAACAGATGGATTTTTATTTGCAGGAATTATAATGTTAGTTCTTTTAAGAGTTGTACTTTGATTCTATTAGGAAGTACAGGTTCAATTGGTGTTAATACCTTAAATATAGCAAGAGATTTTAACCTAGATGTTGAAGTTTTAGTAGCTGGAACGAATATTAAATTATTAAATGAACAGATAAAAGAGTTTAAACCAAAAATTGTTGTAATTGCGAATAAAGAAGATATAAAAAATGTAAATCATTCTAATGTATCTTCAGGTGAAGAAGCAATTTTACATGCCATTGAAGCTTCAAGCTCAAAAACATTAGTAAATGCTTTAGTTGGTTTTTTAGGTCTTAAACCAACACTAAAAGCAATACAGTGTAATAAAAAAGTTGCCTTAGCAAATAAAGAGTCTTTAGTTGTTGCTGGAATGTTTATAAATCAAAAGAATTTAGTTCCAATTGATTCTGAGCATTTTGGTTTATGGTATTTATTAAGTGATAAAAAAATAGACTCTATGACAATAACTGCATCTGGTGGTTCTTTTAGAGATTATCCCTTAGAAGATTTAAAAAATGTTACAGTAAAAGAAGCCTTAAATCATCCAAATTGGTCAATGGGAAATAAAATTACAATAGATAGTGCAACTATGACAAATAAACTTTTTGAATTAGTTGAAGCAAAGTATTTATTTAATATTACAAAACTAGATGCAATAATAGAAACAAAATCACTAATTCATGCCATGATTAATTTTTGTGATGGTTCAACAACAGCTCATATAGCAAATGCTAATATGAAACTTCCTATATCTTATGCTTTAATGAAAAAAGTAGATAAACAAGTATTAAAACATATAGATTTATTAGAAGTAGGCTCTTTAGAATTCAAAAAAATAGAAACTTCACGTTATGCTATTTGGGAAATTAAAGATGATTTACTAAAAAATGATAACTTAGGTGTGGTTTTAAATGCGGCAAATGAAGTTGCGGTTAATAAGTTTTTAAATAATGAGATAGGTTTTTTAGATATTTCAAAAATAAGCTTAGATGCAATAAATAGATTCTCAAATATAAAAATTTCAAATATTGATGATATTTTTGAAGCAAATAAAGAGGTTAGGGCATATTATGGGTTTTGATATGTTATTTCCTTTTGGCATTTTAATTGTTTTAGTAATATATTTAATTTATTCAAGAAATACTTTTGAAAAAGATATTCTTGCAACATATGATAAAAAATATGACTCTTGGAAAGAACATGCTTTAAAAGATGTACAACAAACTTCAAGTAAAGAGTTAGTTGGATTAGTTTTTAAAAAAGATGCTAAAATAGATATAGAACTATTTGATGATATTTCTTTAGATAAGGTACAAAGAGGAAAATTCACTTCAAGGCGTAAAGTATGAAATATATATTTATAATACTCTTATTTTTCTCTTTTTTAGAAGCTTCTTTAAGTAGAAATAATTCTAGAAATGTAGTTGTTGATACAGAAAATTCTTTAATGTGGGAAGATAGAGCTGAAAATTTAAGTGTTTATTTATCTCATAAAGATGCCCAAAATCACTGTGAAGATTTAAAATATTTAGGATATGGAAATTGGCGTTTACCTCATATAAAAGAGTATAAAAGTATAGTTGATAAAACAAATGAAATAAATTATATAAATAAAGCTTTTAAATATAATTTAAAAGATTGGTATTGGGCTAGTACTGCTCATTTTAGAACATTATGGTTTTATGCTGATTATATGTATTTTATTTCAGGAACTGCTTATTTTGACTCAAGATTTAAAAAGAAATACGTACGATGTATAAGAGATATGAAATAAGGAAGAAGATTGAAAAAAAGAGTTTTAATAATTCATGGTTGGAATGGAAGTTCTTATCCCCATTGGCAAGCACACTTAGCAGCTGATTTAATAAAAGATAACTATATAGTATCTTTTCCTTCTTTACCAAATATGGATAAACCAAACTTAGATGAATGGAAAACATTTATTAAAAATGAGATCCATCATTTTAAACCCCAAATCGTAGTATGTCACTCTTTGGCAAATATCTTATGGTTTAAACTTGTAAAAGATTTAGATATTTCTTTAGAAAAACTACTCTTAGTAGCTCCTGTTAGTAAAGAGTGCAATATAAAAGAACTTAGTACTTTTTTCCCTTATGAGGTTTCAAAAGATTTAAAAGCAAAACATGTTTTAATAGCTGCTTCTAGCAATGATGAGTATATGAATTTAGAAGAAGCTTATGCTTTACAAAAAGAGTTAGATGTTGATATTGAAGTATTTGATGATGCTGGTCATATAAACAACGAAGCTGGTTTTGGAAAATTTGACTATGCTTACGAATTTGTAAGAAAAGAGATGAAAATATGATTTTAAGTATTGTCCTCGTCTTTCCAGTCCTGCGAGATAAATCGCAAGCGATGTATGAATCTTTGAAAGGAAAAAATCTATGATTTTAAGTATTGAAAGCTCTTGTGATGATAGCTCTATTTCTATTACTTGTATAGAAACAAAAGAGTTAATTTATCATAAAAAAATATCTCAAGAATTAGAACATAGTGTTTATGGAGGAGTAGTTCCTGAACTAGCTGCAAGATTACATATAGAAGCTTTACCTAAAATATTGAGTGAGTGTGAAAAGTATTTTTCGTCTCTTAAAGCAATTGCGGTTACTAATGCTCCTGGTTTAGCTGTTACTTTAACCGAAGGTGTAACTATGGCAAAAGCACTTGCTTTATGTTTAGATATTCCTTTAATTGCAGTAAATCATTTAAAAGGGCATATTTATTCACTTTTTATTCAAAAAGAAGAAATTATGCCTATTACAACTCTTTTAGTATCAGGTGGACATACTCAACTAATAGAAGTAAAATCGTTAAATGAGATGAAAATCCTAGCAAGTACTATTGATGACAGTTTTGGTGAAAGTTTTGATAAGGTTTCTAAAATGTTAGGACTAGCTTATCCAGGAGGACCAGTGGTACAAGAATATGCCAAAAATGGAGACTCAAGTAGATTTGATTTACCGATTCCTTTAAAACAAAGTCCTGATATTAAGTTTTCATACTCAGGACTTAAAAATGCAGTACGATTACAAATACTGAAACTAGAAGAAACGGGTTCTTTAGATAGACAAGCTAAGGCTGATATTTGTGCCTGTTTTCAAAAAGTAGCAGTTGCTCATGTAATACAAAAAACAAAAAAACTTTTTAAACAAAATAAAATTACAAACTTTGCAATAGTTGGTGGAGCTAGTGCAAATACAGAGTTAAGAGAGAATATTCAAAATTTATGTAAAGAGTTTGGAGCTAAATTATATCTTAGTGATTTAAAATACTGCTCAGATAATGCAGCTATGATTGGACGAGTAGCACTTGAACAATATAAGATAAAAGATTTTATAAAAATTGATGAAATAGATGTAAAACCAAGGATAAAGGCTTAAAATGTTTGAAATGGGAGCTAAGTTAAGTGGCAATACTTTTGATACTGCTAAAAATAAAAAAATTATGCAAAAAGTAGGAACTCAAAATAAAAAAGAACACCAATTGGTTTTCACTTATGAAAAAAGAAGAGGTAAGGCTATTACCTTAGTAGGTAGATTTTATATAAGTGAAGATGATAAAAAAGCAGTATTAAAATTATTAAAGAAAAAACTAGCCTGTGGTGGTGCTATTAAAGATGAATGGATTGAACTACAAGGTGATGTTAAAAGTAAAGTAATTGAGATTTTAAAAAAAGATGATTGGAAATTTAAATCGTAAATAATATTAAATAGTAAAACTTAAAAAAAAGAGTAAATTATGGAAAAAGTTTTTTATGAAGTTGAAAGTTTAGACAAACGTTGTTATGATGAATTTAATCTAAGTGAAGATATTTTAATGGAACATGCAGCTTATAGTATAAAACAATACATAAGCGATAATTTTTCAAATGATAAAACTATTTTAATAGTTTGCGGAACCGGTAATAATGGTGCTGATGGTATCACCCTAGCTAGACTTTTATATAAAACCTATGATGTAAAACTTTATATTCCTTTTTCCGTTAAATCAAAAATGGCCAAACTACAGTTAAGTAGAGTTGAGAAATTAGGTCTTCAAAGAGTTAATTATATTTGCTCATGTGATATTGCAGTTGATTGTTTATTTGGAACAGGCCTTAAATCAGAAATGAATTCTATTTCTACTGAGATTATTTCTTTATTAAATAGATTAGATGCTTTTAAAATCGCTTGTGATATTCCTAGTGGAATTAATAAAGATGGTCTTATTTTAAATCTTGCTTTTAAAGCAGACCTTACTATTACTATGGGAGCTTTGAAAACAGCACTTTTCTCTGATATGGTAAAAGATTATATTGGTGATATTATAGTTTGTAATCTTGGAATCCATAGAGACTTATATGAAGCAAAAAGTAATATTCATCTTTTAGAAATAAGTGATTTAAAACTTCCTTTAAGAACTTCTAAAAATTCACATAAGGGAAATTTTGGTCACTCTTGCATTATTGTAGGTGAAAAAAAAGGTGCTGGAATAATTGCAAGTGAAGCTTCTTTTGCTTTTGGAAGTGGTCTTGTTACCATTTTGTGTAAAGAAGAGTTAAACTTACCTTTTCATATTATGCAAGCTAAAAGTATTCCTAGTAATACTACTTCTATTGCAATTGGAATGGGTCTTGGTTCAAAGAATATTGAAGAGATAAAAAATATTTTAAGTTTAGATATAAAAAAAGTAATAGATGCTGATTTATTTTATGATGAGGTAATTTTATGTGCTTTAGAAAGTGATGTTGTTCTAACTCCCCACCCAAAAGAATTTTGCTCTTTATTAAAAATATGTGAACTTGCTGATATTTCTGTTAAGGACTTACAAAATAATAGACTTTTTTATGTAAATATGTTTTGCTTAAAATATAAAGAAGTAACCCTATTATTAAAAGGTGCTAATACTATTATTGGAAAAAACGATAAAACCTATATAAATTTTTATGGAACACCTGCTTTAAGTAAAGGTGGAAGTGGAGATGTTTTAACTGGTGTAATAGCTTCTTTATTAGCTCAAAACTATGATAGTTTATCTGCTTGTTTAAATGGCTGTTTAGCTCATAGTTTAGCAGCACAGAAATTCTCTTTAAATAACTATTCTTTAAGACCACAAGATTTAATACAGGAGCTTAAAAAACTATGAAAATAATTATGATTCAAACAACGTGTAAAAATAAGAAAGAAGCAAAAAAAATAGCAAAAGTATTATTAGAAAATAAACTTGCTGCTTGTATTCAAATATCTAAAATTAACTCTTTTTATACTTGGAAAAATAAAATATGTAATGAAGCTGAGAACTTACTAAGCATCAAAACTAAAAAAGATAACTTTAAAAAAATCAAAAGGAAAATTAAAGAAATACATAGCTATGATTTACCCGAAATAATATCTTTTGATATTAGAAATGTAAGTAGTGAGTATGCAAAATTTATAGAAAATAATTCATAAAAATAATAATATTAAAATGAGGGAAAAAAATGAGTGATATTTTAAAAATTGGAAAGTTTGAATTTAATTCAAGATTAATAGTTGGATCTGGTAAATATACAGATTTTCAAACAACAAGAGATGCAACATTGGCAAGTGGTAGTGAACTTATAACTGTTGCAATAAGAAGAGTTAATATAACAAACCCAAATGAAGAGAATTTATTAGATTATTTTAAAGACACTAATGTAAAACTTCTTCCAAATTCAGCTGGTTGTTTTACTGCTAATGAGGCGATTACAACATTTAGACTCATGAGAGAAGCTACTGGAATTGATATTATTAAACTAGAAGTAATAGGTGATGCTAAAAAAACTCTGTATCCAGATGTTATAGAAACTATTATTGCTTGTGAAATTCTTAAAAAAGAGGGTTTTACAATAATGGCTTATACTAATGATGATCCAATTATTGCAAAAAGATTAGAAGATGCAGGAGCTGATGCTATTATGCCTTTAGCTGCACCAATTGGTTCAGGACTTGGTATTCAAAATAGATATAATGTAGCTTTTATAAAAGATGCTGTTAGTGTTCCTGTTATAGTTGATGCTGGAGTTGGGTGTGCATCTGATGCCTCAATAGCTATGGAGCTTGGAGCTGAGGCTGTTTTAACAAATACAGCAATAGCACAGGCACAAAATCCAATTTTAATGGCGGAAGCTATGAAATACGCAGTAATAGCGGGACGAATGGGATATAAAGCAGGAAGAATTCCTAAAAAACCATATGCAACTGCTAGTTCACCAATTGACGGATTAATTCAGTTTTAAAAAGAGTAAATTGTAAATTTAGTAATTTATAAGATATTACTAGATTTACTCTTGACAAATCTTCTTAAACATAATATAATTCCGTCCACTTTTTGAAAGAAATAGTGATTGTCGGAGTGTAGCGCAGCCTGGTAGCGCACCTGGTTTGGGACCAGGGGGTCGGAGGTTCGAGTCCTCTCACTCCGACCATTTTAATGATGGTAGGTATAGCTCAGTTGGTTAGAGCATCTGGTTGTGGTTCAGAGGGTCGCCGGTTCGATTCCGGTTACTTACCCCATCTTTTTTATAAGCTTCCATAGCTCAGCTGGATAGAGCAACGCCCTTCTAAGGCGTAGGTCGCACGTTCGAATCGTGCTGGGAGTACCATTAGATTTAATAAATCTAAAATCTTTTTTACAAAAGATAAGCGGATGTGGTGAAATTGGTATACACGCTAGACTTAGGATCTAGTGCTTTACGGCGTGAAGGTTCAAGTCCTTTCATCCGCACCATTTAATTATAAAAAGCTCTACATAAACGATGATTTCATCTGTTCTGTAGAGCTTTTTTTATGGACTTAAAAACTTTACTTTTAGATTGCTACACCAGTTATTGCACTGGAGTAAATATGAGATACTTAATAAAACATTACAATTGCTATTACTACAAACGAAAAATTCCAAAAACAAAAAATAACTTAGTACTTTCATTACAAACTACTTTTGAAGAAAAAGCTAAATTTATTACTGCTATAATTAATATAAAACGCCAATTCAACTCTAAAGTGCAACAAATATAGGCAAAATTATGCCACCATCTTTCTTGAAACTTCCTTCAAAAATATCTCATTCGGAGTATAATATTTTAGTATCTTTCTTGGTCTATTATTTAACCTGTTTTGTATTATAAGTATTTGAGTATTATTTACATTCTCAAAGCTTGATTTTTTAGGAATATATTCTCTCACCAATCCATTTGTATGTTCATTTAATCCTCTTTGCCAAGATGAATAAGGATCACAAAAATAAAACTTTATATTTAATTCTTTTGCTATTTCTTCATGATAAGAAAACTCTTTGCCATTATCTGATGTAATGGTATGAACTAAATTCCTTATTGGATATAACAACTCTATAATAGCTTGCGTAACTGCACCAGCTTGTTTTGATTCAACTATCCTCATTAGTGTAAACTTACTCTTTCTATCTACTAATGTAACAATTGCACCTTTATGGTCTTTCCCAATAATAGTATCTACTTCAAAGTCTCCAAATCTAGTTTTAGTCTCAATTATTTTAGCTCGTTGACTTATATTAACTCTATTCTTTATTTGACCTCTTGTTTTATATTGACTACTTCTATTTCCATACTTTTTGTTCTTATGTCTTAAATATTTATATAATCTTCCACCACTTATTTGATTTGCATAAATATACCTATATACTGTTTCATAAGATATATTAGCTATTTTATGTAGTTTTAGTCTTCCTGTTAATTGCTCAGGAGATAATCCTTCTTTTAATAACTTGCCAATCTTTAGTTTTAACTTCTTTGTTATCTTGTGATACCTATCTTTAAACTTGTCTCTAGAGACAGCACTTATATGAGCATCCTCAGGACTGTAGTAATCATTGTTACTATTTCTTTTAAGCTCTCTTGATATGGTTGATTTATTAACACCTAGTAACTCTGCAATTTTAGATTGTGTATAATTTTCGTTTTTATAAGCAAATATTTGATACCTTAAACCTAAGGTTAATTGTTTATACTTTTCCATTTAATGCTCCATTTATCCTGCAAGATATTGAGCTTAAATTGTATATCAATCAGCCTTACATCTTACATTACTCTATGTTGCACTTTAAGTGTGAAAAGAGGAAATTTGAACAATTTGTTAGGTTGGATTACATGACAGTAGAAGAAAACTTTGGACTATTTAAGGATACGATTAATAAATATGTTCGTGAAGCAATAGAAGATTATGGCTACTACGGCGAATTAAGAGAAAGAAAATATTCTTATAAAAATAAAAAAGGCAAAGTGTTTAATGGTTCGCACCCCAAATCTTTAAAGCGAGCGATTAGTGATATTCAAGACATGTTATATTCTCCTAATCGTGATAAATTATATGACTCAATTATTAAAGATTCAAAAATGGAAGAAGCTTTTGATAGTACACATGATACATTAGATGCAGAATATAGACGTATATTTAAAGATGAACTTATTAAAGCTGAACTAGAAATATTACATCAAGCGTACTACCGAAATAGAAGTAGGACAGACATTGAAGAACTAGAAAATAATTATATTGTGAGTACTGTTCCCATAGAAGTGCCCAAGAAAAAAAAACCAGAGCTTCCAAATAATTCTTTAGAAGATAGATATGTTACAAAGACAATTTTAGAATTAATAGAAATATTTATTGCAAGAAAAGAGCAAGAAGAAATAAAAGAAATCAATAGATACAGGAGGAGTTTAAAAATTTTCTCAGATTTGATAGTAAAAGATTTCTTAGTAGAAATCACTCATGAGGATTACGAAGACTTTGCAGACAAAATTGATTTTATCCCAAATGCAAATAAACATAGAGAATGCTTGAGTGAAAATTGTAATTTTAAAGAAATAATTGACGATGTGATAAGTGATAAAGTTGGTAAATATACTCTTATCTCTGAGAAAACAAATAAAGATAATATGACATATATAAATCATTTTTTGGATTTTTGTGTAGAACGAGATTATATATCTAAAAATCTGTTAAGAGGAAAAAAGTTTTTTTCGAATTCTATTGATAAAAAGAGAAGAAAAGAATATAGAATCGAGCAGCTAAATAATTTGTTTCAAACAGATTGGTATACAAAAAAACTAGAATATAATTTAAAAAATGAACCTGAAAAAGTTTGGGTACCTTTAATTTTACTTTTTCAAGGATTTCGGAATAATGAATTATGTCAATTATACGTTAGCCAAATTATAGAAGAAGATAATATAGCTTTTTTTAAATTAAAAATAGAATTTCCTGAGCAAAAACTTAAAAATAAATCTAGTAAGCGTAAGATACCAGTACATCCAGTATTAATTGAAATGGGTTTTTTATTATTTGTTAAAAATCAGAAGCTTTTAAAGAAAGAAAGGTTATTTGATAATTTGTATTATACTAAAAATAAGGGATATGGGCAGGCATTTTCTAAGAAATTTAACACAAGAAAATTTAAAGAGACATTCTTGGAAAAGGAAACTTTTAGATTAATTGATAGTGAAGTAATTATGTTGGACCTACATTCTTTTCGACATAACTTTTCAGGGTCGTTAAAAGGAGAAATTGAAGATTCTGTATTAACTTACTTTATGGGACACTCCAATGATAATGAAACCTTCTATAGGTATGGAACCTATAGGCCAAATGTTTTATTGAAAAATTTAACAAAATGTATATATCCTAATTTACAATTAGAAGAACTAAGAAAAAAAATTAATAAATATTATAATTACTTTTTATAAAAATTTATTGTAATTACTTATTCGTCTTTTTTAAATAATACATCCCATAGTTCTTCTAATCTTTTGGCTAAATTATAGGCAAGAAGAGGTGGCACAGCATTTCCAATGACTTTATATGCACCTGAACCTGATAGGCTATAGTTTGTTTCTTTTCTAACAAATTCATAATTATCTGGGAATGTTTGTAATCTTGCACATTCTCTAACTGTAAGTCTTCTTTCTTTTTTTGTTTTTAATTCATTTAGGTATTTACCACCATTTTCTTGGCTTAGTCTTCTAAATTCAATATTTCCATGGTGTTCTGCTCTAATTACTGGTGCTAAAAAATCTAATTTAACTTCTATGTTCCCTTGATATCCTTTACAGAACTTTGCCTTTGAATAAGTTTGTTGCGCTAAATCTTTATCTTCTTCAGGCTCTTTTAATTTAGAAAAGGCACTTTTACATGTTGAGTATGATTGTTCATTTTCTTTCATAAATAAACTAGTATTATTTTGATTATAGTGTGTCGCTTTTGGATATGGGTTTATATGTTCAGGTATAATTTTCTCTTCTAACATTTTTTTAATATCTTCTTTTAAGAATTTTTTATTAAAACCTATAAATATTACCCTTTCTCTATTCTGAGGAACTCCAAAATCTGCAGCATTTAAAACTTGAGATGGGATAACGATATACCCTTCATTATCAATTGACTTAAAGTCGTTTTCGATAATTTTTTTGACATCCCCCAAAGAAACTAATCCTTTAACATTTTCAGCATAAAAGACTTTTGGTTTCGTTATTTCAATGACTTCTTTCATCCACATGTAAAGTTGCCCTCTATTCTCTAAGCTTGCAATTGCCTCTTCATTAGCTCCACCACCATCATGTTTTTTTGTAGACTTTAATCCTTCTCTTTTCCCCGCAACACTAAAGTCTTGGCATGGAAATCCACCTGTAATAATATCAATATTATCAGGAAACTTAAATTTTCCTTCTTTATATTTTTTAACAAGGTCTACAATGCTTTCTGTATGAAAAATATCTGCAGAATGACCTCTTTTCTTAAAAAATGGAATCCAAGCAGAAGCAGCAGGTTTTAAAATATCATTAGCAAAAACAAGTTCAAAAGGTGTTTCTTTTAACAACACTTTATCCTTAGTACTTTTTTTAACCCACGTCGCACTTCTCTCTAGATTTATGTAACTTTTCATAGTTTCAAAGTTACCTTCAAACCCTAAATCCATTCCTCCCGCTCCTGAAAATAATGACAGTATTCTTTTTTTCATACTTATTTCTCCATAATATAATTGATTGATTATAGCAAAAAAAAATTAATGCTAACTTTAGTATGTAGAATTATAGTATGCATAATGATAATATATTAAATGATAAATACTAACAAAGATATATTGACAAAGTTTGGAACGAAATTACAATCTTTACGAAAAGGCAAAAACTTATCACAAGAAGAACTAGCCCATTTATGCGGATTACATCGTACTTATATAGGCATGATAGAGCGTGCCGAAAAGAATATAACACTTAAAAATATTGAAAAAATTGCTAATGCTTTAGAAGTAGATATATCTCAATTATTGAAAGATTTAAATGGCTGACATACTAACGCACTTAAGAGAATTAAGTTTTGGGTATTCAATTCTAAATAAGGGGAATCTTAGTTTTAGTGAGACCCCGGAAAGTTTTATAAAATTTTGTAAAGCTGGTATTGAAAATACAAATGAATTAACACGTAGAAATATTTCGGAGGCTTCTAAAAATTTTTCACCTAATGAATTGTCTGCAATTAACAATGGATTAAAACTTGGAAAATACATTTTGGAAAAAAATATAATTACTAGTAACTCACCAAATGTAAAATGGCTTGGTAATTTTACAAAAAGTGGGACTGCTGCAGATATTGAAATTGATAATATACCCTTTTCCCTAAAAGAAGATAGTTTTATCCTGAATAATATGGGATTGTATCAGTTAATTAACATAATCACTGATAAAGTACATTACAAGCAAGGATTACATATCTTTGAAGAGTTTTCACCTGTAGAATTAAATAATTGGTTTAAAGTCACAAGAGATAGAACAATTGAAATGTTAAAAAAAGAATCTTTCTCAACGCTAGATAGAAGTAATAAAAATATAAAACTTGCATATACAGAAGAACTACTATATCTCTTTTTCAATGGAATAGAACTAAAAATTCATGATTTTGCAAACTGTGAGTATGAAAGATTTAAAAAAGAAACGACTGGAAAGCTAAGAGAAAAAGTATTTTCAAAATTTATTAATAATGTTTTAAGTCATGATAATGAATATTTAATGGCTAAAAAAGTATGTGCTGAAAAAAGCAGGCGAAAGATTAAAAGATTTTTTGAATAAAAATATAATAAAGAATCCTTCTCCTCAATCTTTATACAATTTATTTCGAATTAACAAAGAAAGTTACTATTATGCCAAAACTACAAATAGTACTATTGAAGTTTACAAAATTCCCTCACAAGCTAACTTTTTATCTAAAATAAAAATTTCAAATATTAGTTCAAAAGTACCTGCCTCACAATTGAATCTTTATACAACTATAGAGAACACTGAGACAAGTAAAAAACTTATTGTTAGAAATGAGTTAAGGTATTCGCATGGACAGTTAAACGGCACACCTGAAGCTAAAATGTATCTTAGTGAAGGCACTTTATTAATAGCCTATGAGGAAGTTTAAAGAAAATCATTAATATATTTTTTTACAGTTCTTCTATTTAGCTTGGTTATTCTAGAAATGGAGGAAACTGTTATTTTTTGATTTAGATTTGTTGAATAATGAATTGATTCTTGTACTATTTTTTTATTGATATCTTTTTGCATATTAATGTAAATATTTTTTGCACTCATTATGGACTCTCTTTTATTTTTTTTAATAGAATTTGTTCTGTGTGCTGCTAAACTTTGTCTTCGTTTAGTTTCTTCCATATACTGAAAGTAAGATAGATTTTTCATTTTTTTAAAACCCATGATTCCGATATTGAGATTTTCATTGTTTTGAATGCTTCCAAATTTAATGCTATTTCTTCTCCAATATGAATAAGTAGATTTTGAGATTTGGTGTAATTCAGAATTTTCTAATGAATCTAAAAAATTGCAATTAATATTTGAAATATAATTGCAAATATCATCAATCGTTAAATTATATTTTCCTTTGGAAAATCTCATTGCAGCTTCAAAAAGCTTTATATTTCGATTACCTTTTTGTATTTCATTATAGTTAATTTTATTATGTGAGAATATACCTTTTTCACACTTTTTTTGATTTACTTGAAGTAAGTCTTCAAAATCGCTAAGTTCATAATTAATGCATTCACTGTAATAGTATTTGTGTAAAAATGGATTCCGCCATACACCATTGAGACGGTTAGAAGCAATATCATCGCACTTTAAAATTTCACTGATAGTACGTTTTATATCAATTAAATATTTTAAGGATTTTTCTTGAGATGTATAGACGTGATTTTTAAGATGATATGCAAAATGAAATCCATTATCTGTCATAAGAATATATGTAGGTTCATATCCAATCCTTGTGCTTAAGTATTCAAAAAAATTATCTATTGTCTTAAAATAGTCTATTGCAGACTTTTTACCTATCTTATCTATGTCGAATACCATAAAGGAAACTCTTTCCTTTGTATTAAAATTAATGAACTTACAGCTTTTTAACGCCTGTATAGTTGGAAATATATTTATATTCGATAAATGTTTTTCATTTCCACCTTTAATTTGTGAAGGCATATTTTTTATAAATAGCTCTTTGAACTGCTCCGTGGTTGTTGTATATTTTCTCATTTTTGTCATTTAGGTTATCTCTTTGTCCATAGAAAACCTAAAAGATTTGGACTACTCCTGTAATTTATTTTTATTTTCCTTCTTGAAACATATCGTTATATATAGAAAAAAATAAATAAATGATATTTTTAAAAGAATTCTGAAATTTGTGTACTCTAGACGCTTTTACTGTATTACTTATGCCTATGAGCTAGATAATGATAAAAAGAAAAGAAAGAAAAGAGAAGAATATTACAGTGATAAGATAATTTTCCCATTTTAAGAATAACTTGAATCTAATTTAATAATATTAGATATTAGACTAGATAGTTTTTTTAAGATAATAATCTGTGATAGATGAACGTTTATGATTTAATTCTCTGCTAATTTTAAATTTTGCTTCTTTTTCGGAAATACCATCTTTTAAAAAATGTTCATATTTATCACGTGCAGCCGTAAAGCGAAAATCATGTGAAGTAATATTGTATTTTTTTAAATCAAGAAAATAAGTGGATTGGCTAATCAAAGTATTTTTATTATTTAAGATTTTTTTTTCTAATTTAAAGGAAATTTCCTTTGAATCATAAATATGATTTCCTTTCCCTTTGAGTTTTACTATAAATCCATTGTTTAAATATTTTCTTGGATTCTTTATTAATTCAAAAGCTTCTGATACTCTTATTGACAATGAATATTGGCATTCTGCTAAAAGTGCACTAATTTCTCTATCTTCTTGTAGTTGTTTAAGAATAGATATTCTATCTTGGATATATCTATTTTTAATTATAGACTTTTTCATATTTTTTAATAAATATACTTTCTCATTAAAAAATTCTTTATTCTCTTCATGGAGTGGAATTTTTATGTTTTTGTCTTCTAGTCCCATGAGCATAGATGAAAAACCTCTCAAATAATCTTCTTGTGTTTTTTCAGATAAATTGGCAAGCCTGTGATTGAAAAATGCAGTAAGATAATTTTTGGAAAAAAGAGTATTGAGTTTATTATTTAAGCCTTTAGATTGAAAATATCTACTAACATCTCGAAGATACATTTCTCTTTTTTTTGCTAAGTGATTAGAGTGAGTTAAATTGTCATGCTTTGAATGGCGTGGTACTGAAAATGCCTCTAATCTGTGAAAAGCATCCTTAGATTGTTTCTTAAAGTTACCACCTCTTAAATTTGCCATTGTTAACCTTTATTGAATATTTTGTTTATAAAATTTTTCAAGAGTTCCACGACTTACTGTAATTCGATGATTGACGTACAAATTTTTAGCTATTGACTGACTTCCCATTCCTTTTTTTCTAAGTTCAAGAATTTCATGTGCATATTTTCTTATATATTGATTTTTTATTCCGTCAAAGTTTATTAATGATTTATTTTGGAATGATTCTTTTTGGATTTCGACTAAAATAAAAAAACCACTCATAATCCGATTTTTGGATAATGGAATTTTTTCTAAATAGCATAAATATCTTTTTGAGAAGTCCTCAAAGTTTTTATAATCTTTGAAACCTAATATTCTTGAATAATATTCTTTCTTTTTTTGTGTAAACATATTACTTTCCTCCTTAAATTGAATAAGAATCCTAAAAGAAAGATATATTAAATTTGTCATTACTTGACTGTGGTTTAGACCTACGATTTTTTAGATAATATCGAGAAATATCAAATGTATTGACGAATGTCAATGGCTGTAAATGTAGTAATAAATCAACTTAAATTAACATAGCAGTATAAATGGCAGTGTGTTAATTAATTAAGTAATTGTCAGTTTTTTAATTGTCTGTATTCAAATAATTACATGTTTATGTACATGTTTTCATAAAAATGTACATTCAAAAAGTCCCAATTATCCGTATCTTTCGAATTAAAACTAATGTTCACGTACTGCTTCCAATCTCTACTCTATAAAATATACAGTAGAGATAGAAGCTCGCTCATTTTATTTTATTAAAAATATAAAAGAAATGCCATTTTCTTTTCAAGTCCAAATATTATTGGACTAATATATTTAGAATAAAATTTTAATTCTTTCTTTTTTATCATTCTCTCCTTTTAATCTTCCTTTTGAAAGACTTAAATAGTAATATATATATAAATTAAAATATATGACATCTTAAGAGAAATTTTAAAATTTACATATTAATAATTTGTTGACATTATTAAGTATATATAAAGTATTAGTTTATTATAATGCGGTTAGAAAAACGTTGCACAAGTTGTTGCACATCTCGAAGTAAAGTACCATGTTGTAGGAATACAATTTTCTTTATTAGATTGGGACGGTTCCTTTCATCCGCACCATAAAAGCCTTGAATGAAAAGTTTTTATACTTTTGATTCAAGGCTTTTTTTGTTTGACCTGTTAGCTCAGCTGGTAGAGCATCTCCCTTTTAAGGAGGTGGCCGATGGTTCGAATCCATCACGGGTCACCATTGCTTCCATAGCTCAGCTGGATAGAGCAACGCCCTTCGAAGGCGTAGGTCGCACGTTCGAATCGTGCTGGGAGTACCATTTTATATTGTGACCTGTTAGCTCAGCTGGTAGAGCATCTCCCTTTTAAGGAGGTGGCCGATGGTTCGAATCCATCACGGGTCACCAAAATTTTATAATTCGCGGAATAGAGCAGCACGGTAGCTCGACGGGCTCATAACCCGTAGGTCACAGGTTCAAATCCTGTTTCCGCAACCAATCTTTTAAACTTCATATAATTCTCATATTTTAAAACAAACTAAAATTTTATCTAATAACAAATGTAATTATTAATTATTAAAATAGCTATTAATTGGCATTTATAAGCATTATTATTTACTATAAATAGCATATAAGTTGCTTTTGTGTATAATTCTTACTTTAAAATTAAACTTGGAGTAATTATGGATACAATAATTAATTTTCTAAACAATATTTTTTGGGGATATATCTTAATTTATGGCTTATTAGCTGTGGGTATATTTTTTACAATTAAATTGAGATTTTTACAATTTGTACATTTTTCTGAAATGTTCAAATCTGTTTTTTCAAAAAGTAAATCAGACACTTCTGGAATTTCACCTTTTCAAGCTTTAACAATTTCTTTAGCTTCACGAGTTGGAACAGGAAATTTAGCTGGTGTTGCTGTTGCTCTTTATTTAGGTGGAGCAGGGGCTATTTTTTGGATGTGGATGGTAGCATTAGTTGGAATGGCTACAGCATATGCTGAAAGTACTTTAGCTCAACTTTATAAGATTAAAGATGAAAATGACCAATATAGAGGCGGACCTGCTTTTTATATATCTAAAGGTCTTAATTCACCTGTATTAGCTGTTATCTTTTCTTTATCACTTATTTTAGCATTTGGTTTAGTATTTAATGCAGTTCAAGCAAACTCAATTTCTGGTGCAGTGTCTGCTGCTTTTAATATTGAAAAAATCATATGTAGCTACTTTTATTGCAGTATTAACTGCTTTAGCTATTTTTGGTGGTATTAAAGGAATTGCTAAAGTTGCTCAAATTATAGTTCCTTTTATGGCAATTGTATATTTATTAGTTGCTTTATATGTAATTGTAATTAATGCTTCATTGGTACCAGGAGTTTTTGCTGATATTTTTAAAAGTGCCTTTGGTTTACAAGAAGCAGTTGGTGGAGTAACTGGTGGTGTAATGGCTGCTATGTTAAATGGAATTAAAAGAGGTCTATTTTCAAATGAAGCTGGTATGGGTTCTGCTCCAAACATTGCAGCAGTTGCTACTCCAGCTCCTCATCATCCTTCTTCTCAAGGTTTCGTTCAAGCCTTAGGTGTATTTATTGATACAATTTTAATATGTACAGCAACAGCTATTATGATTTTATTATCAGGAATTATGGAACCAGGTTCTGGGGTTACTGGAATTGAATTAACACAAGCAGCTTTATCTGTTCATATTGGTGATGCAGGTGTTTATTTTATTGCTATTGCAATTTTATTCTTTGCTTTTACTTCTATTATTGGAAACTATACATATGCTGAAAATGCTTTAACATATTTAGGTGTTGGTAATAAAGTAGGTATATTTGTTCTTCGAATTGCTGTTATTCTAATGGTACTATGGGGATCATTTGAAAGTGTATCAACAGTATTTAATGCAGCTGATGCTTCAATGGGTTTAATGGCTACTATTAACTTAATAGCAATCATTTTATTATCAGGAACGGTAATGAAATTAACAAACGATTATCTAGAACAAAGAAAAATTGGAAAAGAGCCAAGATTTGATTCAGAAAAATTTCCTGAACTAAAAGGAAAGATAGACTCTACTATTTGGACTAAATAGTAAAAAGACAGAGATTTCTCTGTCTTTTCCTTCCTCGTGTATTTAAAATCCCTATCACGTAAATAAATTACATCTAATATTTTCAAGTAAATAAGTTATTATAATAAGTTGCATTTTAAAGTCAAAATAAATAATATTGTTAATTTTTATAAAAT
The DNA here is from genome assembly GCA_965224485.1 of Arcobacteraceae bacterium. Classification (GTDB taxonomy): domain Bacteria; phylum Campylobacterota; class Campylobacteria; order Campylobacterales; family Arcobacteraceae; genus NORP36. Next base: position 122,575 of record CBDCZH010000013.1, read on the forward strand.
TATAATATAAAATGGTCAATACTATGTCATTTTAAGAAATAATTTTTTTTGTCAAGGTTTGATAAAATGTAATATAATAGATATAGGAAAATAAATGAGCACTGGTAATAAGTTTACATCATATTATAAATTTATTAAGAATTTAATTGAAAATAAAAATAATATAATAGAAGTAGAATCAATAAATACCTTTAGTATCTTTAAGAAATTTTTTGCTTTTGAACTTATATTTCTAATTATGTTTTTTATTTCAAGTAATATTATTTTGCTTAACTATTATACTAATTTTTATGTACATATTCCAATTGAAACTTTTATTTTAATTTGTTTAGTATTAACAGTTTTTTATATAGTAATTTTAAAAGTAATAAAAAACAAATTTATATTTCTAATTATGTTTTTTATATGGTTTCCAATCTTTTTATTATCCTTAGTATTAAATATAAATTATCATTATATTTTCTTTGAAACAAAGTTTTTATTTTATATACTAAAAGCTCTATTAAGTAGTGAAACAATCCTAATATCTGTTTTGATATTTCTTGAAATTAGAATATTGCAAAAAGAAAAAGAGAAATTATTAGAATTTAAAAAAAATAAAATATCTTTAAAAGAAAGAGAAAAAAAACTTATTATTTCAGGTGAAATGTTAAATAATATTGTCCATCAATGGAAACAACCCTTATCAAGAATAAATGCAATTTTATTTAATATAAATACTTCTTTTGTTTCAAAAGAACTTAATACTAAAGATTTAGAAAATAAAATTCAATTAGTTGAAAATGAGACTAAAGATATGTCTGAAATTATTAACAGCTTTATTAGTTATTTAGATCCTAATACAGAAGAAAGTAGTTTTAATTTATATGATTTAGTAGAAGAATTAATTAATAATATTAATAAAACTATTCAAAAACAAATTAAAGTAAGTCTAATTTGTTCTAATAAAAATTTATTTATAAGTGGATATAAAAAATATTATGAGCAAGTTCTTTATGAAATATTAGATAATGCTATATTTGAAGTTAAAGATAATTTAATTAAAAATCCAGAAATAATTTTTAATATTGATATGTATGATAATAAAGTTAGATTAAGAATTATAAACAATGGAAGTAATCTTCCTGAAGAAGAATTAAAAAAAATATTCCAGCCTTATTACAGTACAAAAAATGCAAAAGGTAGAGGAATTGGTTTGCATATGTCAAAAATGTTAATTGAAAATAGTATGAAGAAAGAGTTATTAGTTGAAAATACAAAAATTGGTGTTACTTTTACAATAATAGGATAAGAATGAATTTACTTTTTTTAGATGATGATAATACAATTAGAGATAGTTATAGGAATTTTTTAAAAATATACTTTTCTAATATATATGAGGCGTCAAACGCTTTATTAGCCTTAGAACTTTTTAAAAACAATACGATTGATATTATATTAGTTGATATTGGAATGGAAGGTATGAATGGAATATCTTTTGTAAAAAAAATTAGAGAAGAAAATTCTAATGTACTTATTATTATGATTACAGCTCATGATGACAAAAAATACTTATTAGATGCAATAAAGTTGAATTTATTTGATTATTTAGTAAAACCAGTAGATAGACTTCAATTTTCGGTGAGTATTAAAAATGCTGTAAACTCCTTAAAAGAAAATGAAAAATTCAATGATTATGTAGAGTTAATAAATGATTATTCTTGGAACTATAAATCAAGAAAGTTGTATAAAAACACTAAAATTATGAATATTACAAAAAAAGAAAGAATAATTTTTAGTCTTTTTTGTTCAAAAGAAAATATTATATTTTCAAATGAAGAGATATTTAGCATTTTATATGAAGATGAAGAATATAATGAAAATAAAGTAAGAATGGTTCTCAAAAGACTAAAAACAAAATTTAATCTTATAAAAAATCACTATGGTTTAGGAAATAGTTTTATACTAAAATATTAGTGACCAAAAGATGACTTATAGTAAATGTATAATTTTTATATAGAAATAATATTTTTATAATAAAATTAAAAGTTTTGATATGAAAAGAAAAAATAATATAATTACTAATAAGATATTGAAATACAATACTCTTATAAATAAAGAACTAGAAGTTAGTGATTCTGAATTAATATATTTTATTATTAATAATAAGAATATAATTACATATACTAATGATAATCTTTTAGATCTATGTTCTTATAAAGCATATGAATTAGAATTTAAATCATTTGATAAACTAGATTGTGAAGATTTATATATTCCTTCTTTAAAAGATATTATAAAGCGTGTTAAGAAAGATAAATCTCCTTATTTTGGTAGATTAAATATTGAAAATAAAAGCTTTGATAAAATTTGCCTCAAAAGTATTTTTATACCAATTTATAATGCTAAAGAAGAATTATATGAGTATATATGTTTTGCAAAAAAATATACAGATGAAAAAAAACTAAGTTTAAAAGAGAATAAAAAATCTTCTTTATTTGATATTAATAAATATCTAAATGATAATATTAATATGATAGTTCGTATTGATTTAAATAAAAATATTACATATGCAAATAAATTATTTTATGAAAGAAACTCTTATAAAAAAGAGGATTTAGAGAATAAACCTTATTTTAATATTTTAGAAAATATTAATGAAAAAAATGAAATAAAAAATTTCTTTAATAGAGCAAGTGATTCAAGTGTATATAAAACAATAATAAAAAAAAATTACAACAATGAAATAAAACAGTATTCTGCACTATTTTTTTCTATTTTAGATAATAGTGGAAAAATTACTGAGTACGTTAATATAATGTATGATCTTAAAAGATCCAATAGTGAAGATTAATTTTAAAAAATAAATATTTTATAAGACCAGAATATAAATGTATATGTAAAAGTTTTAACTTATTTTTAAAAGAAAGGTTTTAAATGTTTTCTTCTTTATTTAAAAGTTATACAAGTGATGATTTGTCAATGACTCTTTGCAATAATACTTTTTATAAAAATAAAGCAGAAAAAATATTTCAAGAAGTATCTTTTAAAGAAAAAGAGTTAGGATCTTTTTTACATCTTTGTGTAGAAAAAAACTTTATAGAATCAGTTAAGTGGTTAATAATTAAAAAAGTTGATATAAATTTTTGTAATGATGAAGGTGATAGTGCAATAATTTTAGCTTCAAGACTTGGTCATTTTGAACTCGTAAAATTTCTACTACATAATACCTGTGATTTAGAAGTAAGAAATAAAAATGGAAGAATTGCAATTCAAGAAGCAGTTAAAAATGCTAAAAATAATGTTTATCATTTACTAAAAAGTAAGTGTTTAAATATAAACCATAGTGATTTAAAAAATCACTGTTTAGTATTTGATGCTGTTGATTCAAATAGTCTTGAATTAACAAATACTATAGTAAATAATGTTAATATAAAAATTCCTAAAGAAATTATATCTTATGCTAATCTATATCAAAACTTTGAAATTTTTAAATTAATTTTTTCAAAGTTAGATTCAAAAACTATGCATTATGATAAAATAAAAAAACACCTTTTTTCTACCTTCTTAATAAAGGTATATCTTCAAAGAGGTATTTTAATTATCTTATATCTTTAAATTATGACCTTACTTCAATTGATAATTTTGGTAATAATATCTTATTTGAATTAATTATTTTTATAAATTCTACTTATTTTAATATTAATGATTCTAATAAGCTTTTATTTAATGACTCACTAAAAATGTTGTCTTTTTTGCTTGAATTAGGACTTGATTATAAAATAGTAAATAATGATGGGCATAACATACTAACTTACCTTTCCATTAATAATAATATCGTTTTATTAGAATACTTATTAGAACATGAGCTTAATGTAAACATCCTAAATGCTAGTAAGGAAACTGCCCTGTCTCTTTTGGCTATTAAAGGAATAAAGTCTTTAGATATTGTTTCTTTACTGTTAAAATACAAGGCATCTTCTAGTCTGAGAGATCTTAATAATCAAACTATAATTGAGAAACTAATAAAACTTGAATTAGAAATAAGAAATAACAAAGTGCTTACTTATCATCAAGATTATTTACTTATGTTAAAAGAGATACTTTTAAACGGTAATAATAACTTAGGTTCTTTAACCTCAAAAGGTGAACCTTATTTTTTTGATGCTGTTATCCATAATAATATTGAATTAGTGAAACTACTTATTTCTCATGGATGTGATATTGATCAAAAAGATGTAAATGAATGTAATATAATTTTTAAATATATTTCCTTAAATAGCTCAATTACAGAAGTAAAAGAACAAAAGAATTATCACCTGATGCTAAGAAAAATTATAGCCCTAGGAGCAAATCCAAACTGTAGAGATACTTATGGAGGAACAACCTTACATAAGGCTATTTTATTCAATGATTTACAAACATGTAAAATTCTAATTAATGATGGAGCAAATATAGATTTAGTTGATTACAGAGGAAGAAATATGATTCATAATATTATCTGGAAAAAGAAAATAGATATATTAAAGGTAATACATTTATTAAATAAAAAACTTATAAATAAAGCAGATAAGTATGGTGTTCTACCAATAAATTATGCTGTGTTTCTAGGTCATCATAAATTAGTTCTTGAATTAATTGCAAAAGGTGCTTATATAAACAATCCTTATAAAAAATCAAAATCAATTCAAGATTTTTTAAATAAACTGCATAAAAATATTAAACCCTTACTTGCTAGTATAACAAATAAAAATGATAAGAATAAAGTAGAAGCTTTAGTTAATAATATGAAAGCAGAGTTTAATATAAACGTTTAAATTGATTTTAACCAACGCTTTAAGAAATCTTCTCTTTTGTATATTTTTGCCCCTAATTTTATTTTATATTCTAAACAAGCATGACCTAGGTTCCAAAAATCATAAGAATTCTTCTCTAAGTATTTAGCTAATAAAACTAATTGCAGTTTTCCCCAGTTATTATATTTTTTATCAAAAGTTCTAAACCCACTTAAACTTGTATACGTTTTTCCAATTATATAACCAATTTCACCAGCTATTAGCTCCTTAGAGCAATTATTTAATTCTATGCTTATTAGTTCAAAATTATCTTGTTTATCATCTCTAATCTCTCTTAATGTGTTTATATAGCTAGTATTTAACCATGATTGTATGTGATAAGTATTTATTTTTTCTAAAACAGCGTCAAAATTTTTATTAATAGTAAAAGTATATTCTTCTTTTTTTAAGAGTTTAGTTACTTTTTTTGAAATATGTAAATCTTTAAAATCTAAGAGTGCATAGGTAAATTGTATTTCAGGAAGTAGAAGTACTTCATTAGTAGAGCTATACGTAGTTGTAGATATAAAACCAGCTTTTGCTAATGAGATATAAAAACTAGCAGAAAAATCATCAGAATAATAATAGTTTTCTTCTTGATTTATATAAATATAATCATACAATAAAGTTTTATTGTTTAGTGCTTCTTGATTAATATAATAGATGAAAGTACTTTTAACTTGACATAATATGAAGATTAGTTCATATTATGTAAGTAATCTTGAAACCATTTGTTGATTAACACCATTTGCTTGTACTTGTCCATAAGCACCAAATTGAGCTAAAATATTTTGCTTTGAAAAACTTGAAATTTCTTTTGCATAATCAACATCAGATATTTCACTTTGAGCACTTCTTGTATTTGTATATTGGCTTGAAAGATTTCTTCCTGCACTTTGTAATTGATTTGAAGTTGATCCAAATTCAGCTCTATTTTCATTTACAGAAGTAAGAGCATTATCAACATCATCTAAAAAAGCTCTTGCATCACTTGAACTAAAAGATGAAGCATCTTGATTTAGAAGATCACTTAATCCAAGACCTTGAGTATTTGATTGAATACCTTGTGCTTCTACAACATCACTAGCACTTTCACCTGCTTGTACTTGAAAAGCATCACTTGCACTTGCATCTTCACTTGATTGTTGTAAGAGATTTCTACCGTTATAATTTGTTTGTTCTGCTATATTATCAACTTGCTCTAAAAGTTTTTTAATATCTTGTAAGATGATATTTCTTCCATCTTCACCTGTTGTATCCGTTGAGGCTTGTAATAGTTTCTCTTTTATAGTGTCTAAAATAGAAGATTGTTCTGCTAAAGCTTTATCACCAATCTGTGCATAAGCAACTCCACTATTTACATTTTCTATACTTTGGGAAATTCCATTTGCTTGTACTTTTAGATTCTCAGATATTGCTAAACCTGAAGCATTATCAGCGGCTTTATTTATATCAAGACCACTAGAAATCTTTTCTAAGCTTGGACTGTTTTGAAGATAAGTATTATTATAAACACTAGAATTACCAATTTGCATAATAAACTCCTTTTATAAACTTGTACTAAAGTATAATACTCATAAGTTTAAATTAATATTAAGCAAAAGTATTAATTATATTGAAATATTTGATTTATTAATCATTTGTTAACTATTGATTGTTTAATAGTTAATTCTAGTAGTTTATAATTAAAACATAAGAAAAGTAGTTACTGCGAATTTCTACTTTATTATAAGAATAAGTTTTGTTCTTTAAAAGTAGAGTTAAAAGATATAAAGACTTTGTATCTTTTAACTCTACTTATTATATGAAAATAGTTACTGCGAATTTCTATTATTCATATAAATTTTCTCCTTTTTAAAAATGAAAAGAGGTAGTCCTTTTGGGACTGCCTTTTTTTATGCCTAAATTTAGCTATAATTTCAAAAAATTTATAAAAGATGAATATATGAAAAGAGTTTTTATACAAGATTATAAAACAATAGATTTTAAATTTTATCAAAATATTGATGATTTTGTTGTAGTTGAACAGCCAATTAAATTTACCAATAGAGGTAGTTTTATTATTTTAAAAGTAAAAAAGCAAAAACTAGGTACTTGGGACTTAATTGATCAAATGGCCAAAGCTTTAAATATTTATGAAAATGAGGTTGGTTATGCTGGTTTAAAAGATAAAAATGCAACAACAACACAATATATCTCAATCCCAAGAAAATACTCAAAAGATATAAAAAGATTCAAACATCATAAAATAAAAATACTTGAAACTTTTTTACATAGTACAAAACTAAATATTGGTGATTTACAAGGAAATAGTTTTGAAATTAATTTACATGAAGTAGAGCAAGAAGATGTTTATTTAATAGAAAAACGATTAAAAGAAATATCAAAAATAGGTATGCCTAACTTTTTTGGTTATCAAAGATTTGGAAAAGATGTTAAACAGAATTTAGAAAAAGCCAATAAACTTATTTATGGTGATTTAAATATGAAAGATAGAAAACTAGAAAAAATGTTGATTTCTGCTTATCAAAGTGATTTTTATAATAGATGGTTAGCTAAAAGACTAGAGCTTTCTACTGATGTATTTAAACTTCTTGATGGTGATGTAATGTTAAGTAAAAAAGATGAAAAGTTTTTTACTCCAAATAAAATTACTGAAAAAATACATGAAGATTTTTTAGCTGAATTAATAGTTCCAACAGGTTTATTATCAGGTCGTAATGTTTTTAGAGCAAAGGGACAAGCAAAAGAGATTGAAAAAGACTATGATGATACTTATATTGTTGAAAAAGGTCTAAGACGACAAGCTTTAGTTTATCCAAAAGATATTTTTGTTAAATATAATAAAAAAGATAAAAAGTGTAAGTTAAGATTTACCCTGCCAAAAGGTTCTTATGCAACTGTTTTAATAGAAAATATAGCTAATAAAAACTTGAGATAGATTAATTAGTTTATGCTTAGATAGTTGATAGTTGAAAAGTGAAAAGTAGTTTTTCACTTTTCACTTATTAAACTTATTTAAGTTTAATATACTCATCTTCAATATATAAAGTATCACCAATTGAGATTATTTTATCATCTTCATTAAAAGAAAAATCATAAATAGTATCCGTTTTAAAATCTTCTGAGATATTAATAATATAACCTTGTGATTCTAAAGCATATAAAGATGTTCCAAAAGCTAAAGCATAAATTTTAGCAAATTTATATTTCTTTCTATTTTGTACATTTAAACTAATATCAGTTTTAATAACTTGTCCATCAATAGTTGCAATATAAATATCACTGTTATGAGAGATAATATCTCTTATTTCATATGCTTTTACATTTAATAAACCATCTCCAACAGATACAACTTTATTCGAACTTGCAGCTATTAAAGTATCATTTACTACATTTAGATAAATTATATTGTTGAATTTTCCACTTGTATCAACATTTACAGATCTAATTATTTTATAATTTTGAGAAGATACAATTAACACTTTTCCATCTAAAGTAGGAAAAAGAATTATATTTGACATAAAATAAGGATTTGCAATTCTTACATCATTCACATATGACTTACTTAAGTATTCTTTAAATAAAGTTTTATTTGAACGTAAATCATAAGCAGAAACTGAATTATCACTATGTACTAAAGCTAAAATATCATCTTTTATTGAAGCTGATACAATAATTGAATCAAGTTTAATAACTTTATCTCCAATTAATACAGAATCTTTATTATTACTAGCAATAATTCCATTTTCACTATTATTTAAAAAAGTGAATCCTTCTTTAATCTTAGAAGTAGAAATCCCTCTTTTTGAAATAATTAAACCATTTTCTAAACTTGCACCATCTTTATTAAATGAGATAATAGAAGAAGGTAAATTTTTTGAACTTTGCTCAAAATCTTGTGTATCTTCTGGTTCAAAGTATTGTTTTGTAGAACACCCAGTAATTAAAAATAATATGCTAAGTAAACTTAAAAATGCTTTCATTCTTTTTCCTTATTTTGTAAGTAAGTAGTGCTTTAATATTTTTACTAAATCATTAACACTTGAAGTATTTGGAATCAATTTTAAAGTAGTTCTTGATTCTTTATAGTCTCCATTTTGTGCCTGAATTAAAGCTTTGTTGAAAATAGCAAACTCTTTTAATAAAAAATCATTTTGCATAGAAACATTATTTAATGCATTTAAATCTTTTTTGTTAATTGCATTTTTATACGTAGCTAATTCTTTTAAAAACTTAAGATCAACACTTATGTTTTTCTTATCTTGTTTTGCTTTCAAGTATAAAGCCATTTGGTACAATTTAGAACTTTTGCCTTTTAAAACTTCTAAGGCATCTTTATCATTTACATTTTTAAGAATTTTATTAAAAGCAATATTAACTACTTTTTTATTTTCTTCTTTTAAATAATTAGTTGTTCCAACAGCAATAAGGCCAACAACAACTAAAACAACAGCTGTAATAACTAATGTTTTGTACTTTTTAAAAAATCTTTCAGCTTTCACTGTACTTTCTAAAAACTTTTCTTCACTAGTTATCTCTTTTCTTACGTAATCTACGTTATCTTTTAAACTCATATTTCAAACCTCTAAAAAAAATTAAATACTATATTACAAAAATAATCATAAAACCTTACTTTTATAAAAACTTGAATATACTATCATCTATATAAAGAATACTCCTTTATGCAAATAAAGAGAGAATAAAAGGTAGATTAATGAACAAAATTTTTATGCTATTTACGATCTTTGTGCTTTCGTTTAATGGGTGTTATGCAAAAGATGAGCAAAACAATAAAAAACAAAGTAAAGAAGAAGATAATAAAAGCAGATTTGAGTCATTGTCTAAGTTAACACAAGTTATTGGAACTGTTGAAAAATATTATGTTGATGAGTTAAAACTACAAGAAATTGTTGATAAAGCATTAAAAGGTCTAATGCAAGAACTAGATGCGCACTCAACATATATGGATAAAAAATATTTCAAAGAGATGAAAATACAAACTTCTGGTGAGTTCGGTGGTTTAGGAATTACTGTTGGTTTAAGAGATGGTGTTTTGACTGTTATTTCTCCTATTGATGATACTCCAGCTTTTAAAGCAGGTGTAAAATCTAGTGATATTATTTTAAAAATTAATGATAAATCAACATTAAATATGACTTTAGATGAAGCCGTTTCTATCATGAGAGGTAAGCCAAAAACATCTATTTTATTAACTCTTGTACGAAAAGGTGAAAACAAACCTTTAGCAATCAAAATTATAAGAGATATTATAAAAATTCAATCAGTTTATGCAAAAACTTTTGAAAAAGAAAATCTTTTATATTTAAGAGTTTCAAGCTTTGATAAAAAAGTTACGACTGATTTGAAAAAAGCAATAAAGAAACATAAAAATGTTGAAGGAATTGTTTTAGATTTACGAAATAATCCAGGTGGTTTATTAACACAAGCAATTAATGTAACAGATTTATTTGTAGATAAAGGTATTATTGTTTCTCAAAAAGGTAGAGAAAGCGATAATGAAGAGAAATTCACTGCAAAAGCTTCAACAACTGTTTCAAAACTTCCTTTAGTAGTACTAATAAATGGAGGTTCTGCTTCTGCTTCTGAAATAGTTGCAGGTGCCTTACAAGATCATAAACGAGCTATTTTAGTAGGACAAAAGTCTTTTGGAAAAGGTTCTGTTCAAGTGGTGCTTCCAATAACAGCTGATAAGAGTGAAGGAATTAAATTAACAATTGCTAAGTATTATTTACCAAGTGGAAGAACAATTCAAGCTAAAGGTGTTACTCCTGATATTATTTCTTACCCTGGAAAAGCTATTGCTAAACCAAATAGTGATTATAAAATTAAAGAAGCTGATTTGAAAAAACATCTAAAAGGTGAACTTTCTAAAGTTTCTACAAGTGATAAATCAAAAAAATCTAAAAAAGATGAATCAAAAAAATCTAAAGAAGCTAAAGAAAAAAAGAAAACAATTATTTCAATTAAAGATGTTCAATCAGATAATCAGTTAAAAACGTCAATTGATATTTTAAAAAGTTTAATAATTATAAATAAGTAAAAGAGGAAAATAATGAAAATTAGTGATATTGTAGAACAAGAACTTTGGCCAAAATCAAAAAAAACCACTTCGTTAAAAGGCATAAATGAGTTAGAAGAACTTGGATATAACTTATTTTATATAGGTAAAAATGCTGATCTTTACACTTGCCCTGGAAAAGATGCAAAGGTATTATTAGTAAGAAGTGATAGATGTTCTGTTTTTGATATTCCTTTAAATTTAGAAATTCCAGGAAAAGGTGTTTCTCAAACTACAATTTCAAACTCAGGTGCCACTTTTTCTAAAAAAGCTGGTATTAGAACGGCTATATCATCAGAACAAATTGATGAAAATCTAGAAATATCTCCAAGATGTCAAATAATGGAACTGTGTAAACCTTTAGAAGCTAATATTGATGGCGATATTGTTCAGTTTGAATTTATTTTTAGAAATTATTTAACTGGTTCTTTATTCGAAGCTTGTCAAAATGCAAAAGACCCTTATGGTTTAGACTTAGATTCAAACTTAAAACAATGGCATAAATTTGATACAGCTATTTTTACTCCTACAACTAAAGGAATTAAAGATGAGCCATTAAACTCTTCAAAAGTAAGAGATTTATTTCCTGAAATTATTTCTTCTTTAGAGAAACTATTTAAAGACTTTACAACAATGGCGCAAAACAACGGTATTGTTGTTGTTGATACAAAATTTGAAATATTTGTTGATTCAAAAGGTCAATGGGTTTTAGGAGATGAAGTTTTAACTCCAGAGAGCTCAAGATTTATAGCACTTGAAGATTTTACTAAGGGTGATTATATTTCTATGGATAAGCAAATTCTAAGAGATTTTGCTAAAAAGAATGAGTGGAAGGAAAAAGCGAAAGCTTTAAAGTCTGGTGAAAAACTAGATGTAGACGTTCCTACTTATATAAAAGATGAAATTTTAAAAGCTTATAATATTATTCATAATAGATTAGCTTAGAAGATTTAATAAAAAATAATTTTTATCAAAAGTGCTAAAGGTGCTTTTAGATATAATCGCAAAAAATAAATGTAAGGTAATAAATGAAAGCAATTATAAATATTGGACTAAAAAAAGGTGTATTAGATGATCAAGGTAAAGCAACTCACCATGCTTTAGATACTTTAGGTTTTAAAGATTTAGTTAAAGATGTTAGAATTGGAAAACAGATTATTATGGAATTAAATACAAATTCGCAAGAAGAAGCAAATGCTGAAGCTGTAAAAATGTGTGAAAAACTTCTTGCTAATACAGTAATTGAAGATTATGAAATAAAAATAGTAGGTTAATATTATGAATGTAACAGTATTACAATTTCCAGGAACAAATTGCGAATATGATGCCAAGTATGCTTTTGAAAAACTAGGAGCTAGTGTAAGTATTATTTGGCACCAAGAAGAAAGTATTCCTTCAAATACTGATCTTGTAGTAATCCCTGGTGGTTTTTCATACGGAGATTATTTACGATCAGGAGCAATTGCTAGATTTGCACCTATTATGAAAGCTCTTCAAGTATATGCAAAAGAGGGTGGAAAAGTATTAGGTATATGTAATGGTTTCCAAATTTTACTTGAAGCTTCTTTACTTCCAGGAGCTATGAAAAGAAATGATAATCTTCATTTTATTTCAAAGTTTAATAAACTAAAAGTAATAAATAATGATAATGCTTTTTTACAAAAACTAGAAGTAAATGATATTGTAGATATTCCAGTAGCTCATCATGATGGAAATTATTTTATAGATGAAGCTGGTTTAAAAGATTTAGAAAATAATGGGCAGATTTTATTAAAATATTGTGATGATAAAGGATTAGAAACTAGTATAAATGGTTCTGTTTCGCAAATTGCTGGTATTTGTAATAAGAGAAGAAATGTATTTGCTTTAATGCCTCACCCAGAACGTGCAATGGAAATGATTCTAGGTGGTGATGATGGTGTTAAAATGTTAGAAGGTTTTTTTAATTAAGAAAGAGTAAATTCTTTTATAAATAGGTAAAAAATGAAATATATACTATACATTTTATTAATAACACAAGCTTTATTCTCAAATGAAATAAAGCAGGAATCACAAGAGAGTTCAGTTTTTAACGATGCTAACTCTTCTAGTGCTTCTTTTGTAGAAATTAAGAATAACTCTTATGAAGAACTTATTTTGAATGAAAATATAAGTTCTAAAAGTCTTTATTTATCTTACAAAAATCAAATAAAAATCATATACAAGAATCAACGTTTTGAAGTTAGCATAAAAGCATTAATTACAAATAATGATTTTGATGAAATAAAAACAAGGTTTATCAATGCTTCTAATATGAAAGTGCTAAATCCAAAAAGTACTTGGAAAGAAATTGATGAAAACACTTATGAAAATACATTTTATTTCAAAGCTTTAAACAAAGAGTTTAAAATACCAAGTTTTCAAGTTATTTTATATAAGAAAGATTTTGCAAAAGAGAGTACTATTTTAGCTCCTTTGCAACTTGAATTTAGTGAAATTGCAAAAAATGATAAAAAGTTTTCAAAAGTAATAGCATCTAATCTTATAATTAATACATATAAAACAAAACAATATAATAATGAAGAACTTATAACCATAATTGATTTAGAAGCAAATGATTCTAATTTGAGAGACTTTGTTATACAAGATATAGAAGAACAAGGAATATCTTCTTTTGATAATTCTACTAATACTCAAAAGATGTTATATTATTTGGTACTTCCCGTACATAAAAAAGTTATTGAATTTTCTTATTATAATTTAAATAAAAAGCAGTTAATTACATTAAAAGTACCAATTATTCTTGAAAATGGATTAGTAAGTACTCAAACAGATCTTAATCCAAATAAAAGTGATTTTATTTTTTATAAAAAAGTTGCAACTGGAATTTTAGCTTTTGTTTTTTTACTTCTGTTTATTTGGAAAAGAAAATATTATTTACTAATAATTACTGTAGTTTTAGGAGTAATTTTTGCTTTATTTGTTATTCCAAATAAGATTATGTTTATAAAAAAAGAAGCTGTTATTTATATCTTACCTACAAATAATTCAACAATATTTTTTAAAGTTAAAAATAAAAAAGCTGTTGAAATTGTAAGTAAAAAAGATAACTTTGTAAAAATAATGTTTGAACTTGAGGGTAAAAATATAATCGGATGGGTGAAGAATGAAAATCTTATCAAGAATTAGAGGTATATTAGTTTTACTGCAGTTTTCAATAACTGTTTTTTTTGTAGTTGCTTTTATGTATATGTTCAGAAATCATACACATAAAATTATAAAATTTTGGATGAAAACTCAAATGAAATTTTTAGGAATTGAGCTTGAAGAAGTAGGAAAAATGGATCACTCTTGTGATTTACTTATTATGAACCACCAATCAATGATTGATATTATTTTAATCGAATACCTTCATAATAGAGATATTGCTTGGGTTGGAAAAAAAGAGATATCAGAATTATTCTTTTTTGGACATATCATGAAAGCACCTAGAATGATAAGCATAGATAGAGAGAATAAGGCTGGTTTAATTAGTTTAATCAAACAAGTACGAGATAGATTAGGAAAAGGTCGACCTATTGCTATGTTTCCTGAAGGAACTAGAAGTGAGGGTGATCAAATGCGATCTTTTAAATCAGGCTCTGCTTTAATAGCAAATAAGTTTAATTTAAAAGTACAACCTTTAGTTATTATCAACTCAAACCAAATCTTAGATTCTAAAAAACTTTTAGCAAAACCAGGAATTGTTAAAGTAATATACTTAGAGCCAGTTCAAGCTAGTAAAGAAACAGCTTGGTTTAAAGAAACAGAAGAAAAAATGAGAGATGCTTTTTATAAAGAGATGAAAAAAGAGCAAAAATGACCCTATCTTGGCAAACAGTCTTAGCCGTTGGAATAGGTGGTTTTTTAGGTGCAATTGTAAGAATGTATGTTGTTTCTTCCATGAATCATTCTTTTATTTCTAAATTTCCATTCGGTATTTTAAGTGTGAATGTTTTTGGGTCTTTTTTAATTGGAATTTCATTTGCTATATTTTTACATTATACTATTTCTGAACCAATCAAGTCTTTTTTAACTACGGGTTTTTTAGGAGCACTTACTACTTATTCAACTTTTGCAATTGAATCTTTTTTTCTTTTAGAAAGTTCATTTTTATTAGGTGTATTAAATATATTCTTGAATCTTTTTGGCTCAATTTTAGCAGCAGCTAGTGGATTTAAACTTTTTTCACACTTTCTTAAATAAATCAAATAATAAACTTCTTAAAGCTTTTAATATCTTAAGCAATAAAAAGATAGAATAGAGTCTTAAATTATAAATAAATCTAGGAGATTATTATGGGTATGCCAGGTGGAATGGAATGGATTTTAATAGCATTTGTAGTGTTATTGCTTTTTGGAGGGAAAAAAATTCCTGAATTAATGAAAGGTTTAGGTTCTGGAATTAAGAACTTTAAACAAGCAGTTAAAGAAGATGATAATGAAGTTGAAGTCGAAGTTAATAAATCTTCAGAAATTGAAAAAAAAGATGAAAAAACAGAAGATACAGTAGTATCTAAAAGTAAATCTGAAGAAACAAAAGTATAGAAGAGTAAATATTGCAAAAAGAAGTAAAAGATTATATTGAAAACATATTAGGGCAAAAAGTTGTTTTAGAAAAACCTAAAGATTTACGTTTAGGTCACTACGCAACACCGTTAGCTTTTTCCTTAGCTAAAGAATTAAGAAAAAACCCTATGCTAATAGCGCAAGAATTAGTTGAAAAGTTTAAAGACTGTGATATTTTCCAAAGTGTAGAAGCTATAAAAGGTTTTGTTAATTTTAAACTAACAAATGAGTTTTTACAAGCTCAAGTTGATTTAGCCTTAAATAATGAAGCTAATTTTGCTAAAGGTGAAAATAAGAATGAAAAGGTACTTTTAGAGTATGTTTCAGCTAATCCTACAGGCCCTTTACATATTGGTCACGCACGTGGAGCTATTTTAGGCGATACTTTAAATAAAGTTGGTCAACACTTAGGGTATGACATCACAGCTGAGTATTATGTTAATGATGCTGGTTCTCAAATGGACATGTTAGGGCTTTCAGTTTGCCTATGTGCTAAAGAGTTTTTATACAAAGAAGATGTTGTTTTCCCTGAAACTTATTATAGAGGTGAGTATTTAGAAGATATTGCCAAAAAAGTTGAAAAAAAGTTTGGAAAAGATATTTTTTATGATGAAACTAAACATAGAGAAATAGCTTCTTTTGCAAAAAATTTAGTTCTTGATATTATTGTAAAAGATTTAAAAGATTTAAAAATCAATTTTGATACTTTTGTTTATGAATCTGATTTATACTCAAAATGGACTAAAACAAAAGAATTATTACAAAATAATGGTTCTTTATATACAAAAGATGAAAAAATCTACCTTAAATCAAGCGAGCATGGTGATGATGCAGATAGAGTTGTTGTAAGAGATAACGGAATTCCTACATATTTAGCAGGTGATATAATTTACCATAAAGATAAATATGAAAGAGGCTTTAATAAGTATATAAATATTTGGGGTGCTGATCACCATGGATATATTAAAAGAGTTAAAGCAGCTATTGAGTTTACTGGATATGATTCTAATAAATTAGAAATTATTTTATCGCAAATGGTATCACTTTTAAAAGGCGGAGAGCCTTATAAAATGTCTAAAAGAGCTGGAAATGTAATCTTGATGTCTGATATTACAAAAGAGATAGGTTCAGATGCTCTTCGTTTTATATTCTTAACTAAAAAATCAGATACGCATTTAGAATTTGATCTTGATACATTAAAAAATCAAGATAGCTCAAATCCTATTTTTTATATTAATTATGCTCATGCTAGAATTAATCAATTATTTAAAAAAGCAGAACTTACAAAAGATGATATAATAAATGAGAGTTTTGATAATCTAAATCAAGATGCAAAAGATTTAGCTTACCAAGCACTTTTATTAACAAATGTTTTAGATGAAGCTTTTGATAAAAGAGATATGCAGAAGATTACTGATTATTTGTACTCTTTAGCTTCTTTAGTGCATAGATTTTACGCAGAGCATAAAATTGTAGATTCTTTAGAACAAAACAAGTACTTAAAAGTTCTAGGCATGGCAGCTTTAAGTATTAAAACAGCATTAGGACTTTTAGGTATTAAGGCCAAGGAGGTTATGTGATGAAGTGGTTTATTATAGGACTTATAGCCCTAGTAACTCTTGCTATTGTTACTGATCAGATGGGTGGAGCTAGAAAGGCTGCTGGTAATTATAGTAAGATTATGAGAGGTATTCCAGCAAAATAAAAAAGCTTAGTTTCCTAAGCTTTTTATATGTTACTTTTTTTATTTTTAACATCACTTAAAAATTCTTCAAGATGATATTTTTTTCTGTAATTTTCACTCATTAAGTGAATAAAAACATCTCCTAAATCAATAATAGTCCATTCATCATTTTCTTCAACTCTTAAAAATTCTTCACCTTGAGGTTTTAAATCATTTT
The DNA here is from genome assembly GCA_965224485.1 of Arcobacteraceae bacterium. Classification (GTDB taxonomy): domain Bacteria; phylum Campylobacterota; class Campylobacteria; order Campylobacterales; family Arcobacteraceae; genus NORP36. Next base: position 139,958 of record CBDCZH010000013.1, read on the forward strand.
TTAAATAACTCAATAATGAGTAACCATGTTTTGAATTTAGTGTTGTTGCAATAATAACGTAATCAACAATATACTCTTTACCTTTTAAGTCAATTATTTCAATATTTTCTGCTTTTTTATCATCTAATATTTGTTTTATCTTTTCTAATCTATTCAAGTTCTTTATCCTTATTTTTAAAGATTTGTTTTAAATCTTTTTTTATTTTATTTGGTATTTCTTTCATATCAAAAGTATTTCTTATATAGCTTGAGCTAATATTTTTATTTACTTTTAATACTTTTACATTTTTTAAATCTTTTAGTTCTTCTTTTTTAAAACCATTTCGTGTAACTACTACTAGTTTTACTAGTTTTTTTATTTTCTTATAATCTTTCCATAAGTGAAAATTATTGTAATTATCAGCTCCAATAATTAAATATATTTTAGAAGTTTTATATTTCTTTTTTATATATTTAATAGTTTCAATCGAAAAAACTGCTTTTTTTTGCTTCATTTCATAAGAACATATGTGAACTTTTTTCTCTTTTTTAAAAAGTTTTTTAAGTAAGGTAAATCGTATTTTAGCACTTAGATGTGAGCTGTTTTTTAAAGGATTTAAATATGTTGGAATTAAGAAAAATTTTTCAATTTCAAGCTTCTTTAATGCCTTATATACTATTCGTTCATGACCTTTATGTATGGGGTCAAAACTACCACCAAAAATAGCTATTTTCACCTGTGTTTACCCTTATGTTTTTACTAAAGTAATATTATAGCAAAAATTAGATAAAATCATGTAAATTTAGAATAATGTATAAAGGGTAATAATGGCATTAAAAGTTGCAATAAACGGCTTTGGAAGAATAGGAAGATGTGTTGCTAGAATAATTTCAAGAAGAGATGATATTGAATTAGTAGCAATAAATGATACGGCTAGCCAAGAGATGTTACAATATATAACAAAATATGATACTGTTCATGGAACTTTTGATGGCGAAGTTAAAGTGGAAAATGGTTATTTAAGCATGGGAAATACAAAAGCAAAATTGTATTCAACAAGAGATGCTAAAGAATTAGGTTTCTCAAAAGAGTGTGGGGCTGAAGTAATTTTAGAATGTACTGGAGCTTATTTAACTCAAGAAAAATGTCAAGTTCATCTTGATAATGGAGCTAGCAAAGTTGTTATTTCTGCTCCTGCTAAAGATGATACTCCTACTTTTGTTTTAGGTGTAAATGAGCATGAATATAAGGGACAAGATATTGTTTCAAATGCTTCTTGTACTACAAACTGTCTTGGACCTGTTGCTAAAATTATAGATGATGCTTTTGGAATACAAAAAGGTTTAATGACTACAATTCATTCTTATACAAATGATCAAAATATTTTAGATGTAAAACATAAATCAGATAAAAGAAGAGCAAGAGCAGGTGCACAAAACATGATACCTACAACTACAGGAGCTGCTAAAGCTATGAAGTTAATCATGCCACAACTTGATGGAAAATTACATGGACAAAGTGTAAGAGTTCCAACTCCTAATGTTTCTATGGTTGATGTGAATTTTGTTGTTTCTAAAAAAACAAGTAAAGAAGAAGTTACTGCTTTATTTAATGCAAAAGCTAAAGAATTAGAAGGTATTGTCTCAGTCGATAATGATATGCTAGTTTCAAGTGATTTAATTGGAAATACAAACTCAACAATTATTGCAGGCGATTTAATACAAGTTGTTGGCGGGGATATGATTAAAATAATGACTTGGTATGACAATGAGTGGGGTTACTCTTCACGTTTAATTGACATGGCACTTTTTGTTTCTAAGAAATAAGGTTTTTGATGAAATTACAAGAGATTAAGAATATAGACATAGCAGGTAAAAGAGTTTTTATTAGATGTGATTTTAATGTACCAATGGATGAATACAATAATATTACAGATGATAGAAGAATTAAATCAGCACTTAATACTATTAGATACTGTATTGACAATGACTGTAGTATTATTTTAGCTTCACATTTTGGACGTCCTAAAGATAAACATGATGAAAAATGTTCACTTAAACCTGTTGCTAAAAGATTGCATACTTTATTAAAGCAAGAAATAAAAATGGCAAAAAATGTTGTACAGCCTGATACTTTAGAAATAGCTTCAAAGCTTCAAGCTGGTGAAATTTTGCTTTTAGAAAATGTTAGATATAACGCAGGTGAAACTAAAAATGATGAAGAATTTGCTGCTAAATTAGCTTCTATGGCTGATATTTATATTAATGATGCTTTTGGAGTTTGTCATAGAGCTCACTCTTCTGTTGAAGCAATTACTAAATATTTTGATAAAAAGCATAAAGCTGCTGGTTTTTTACTAGCAAAAGAGATTAAGTTTTTTCATCATATTGTTCATGAACCAAAACGACCTTTTGTTTCAATTGTTGGGGGTTCTAAAGTATCTGGAAAATTACAGGCTTTATATAACCTAATTCCAAAAGTTGATAAAATTTTAATAGGTGGTGGAATGGCATTTACTTTCTTAAAAGCCCAAGGTCATGAAATTGGAAATTCTTTAGTAGAAGAAGATTTAATTCCAGAAGCTATTAAAATTATGGATGAGGCTAAGAAACTAGGTGTTAAGTTTTATCTTCCTGTTGATGTAGTTGCTGCTGAAGCTTTTGATTCTGAAGCAATTGCAAAACTTGTAACTTCTCAAGAAATACCAAAAGATTGGATGGGATTAGATATAGGACCAGCAACTGCTTTACTTTTTGCTCAAGCCCTAGAAGATGCGAATACTATTTTATGGAATGGCCCTATGGGCGTTTATGAAATGGATAAGTTTGCAAAAGGTAGTACTAAGATATCTCATGCAGTTGCTTCTTCATATGCAACAACAGTTGTAGGTGGTGGTGATACTGCTGATTTAGTTAGAATCACAGGTGATGAAGATGAAATGACTTTTATAAGTACTGGTGGGGGAGCTTCATTAGAATTAATTGAGGGTAAAATTCTTCCAGGTGTAAAAGCTTTACTTATTGAAGGAAATTAAATGATAATTGCAGCTAATTTTAAAACTAACCATACAAGAGCTAGTACAAAAGAGTTTGTAGAAGAAGTAAATGAATATTTAAGTAAAAATGATAAAGATTGTAAAAATGATGTTTATATTTTTCCCTGCGCAACAGCTTTAGATAAATTTGAAACTGTTTCAAATTTGTCTCTAGGTGTTCAAAATGCTTATGCAGTTTCAAAAGGTTCATTTACAGGTGAAATTGGAAGTGATCAATTAGAAGAGTTTGAACTTAAAACAATTTTAATAGGTCATAGTGAAAGAAGACATGTTTTAAAAGAAACACAAGAGCAAATAACTATTAAGTTTAATTATTATAAAGATTTAGGCTATAAAATTATATATTGTTTAGGTGAACCTTTAGAAGTTAAAAATATATCTTTTGAAGAAACTATGTCTTATCTTTGGGCACAATTAGATGGTATTGATATTTCTTATGAAAATCTTATCTTAGCTTATGAGCCTGTTTGGGCAATTGGAACAGGAGTAACTGCAACTAGTGATGATATAAAAGCAATTCATTTAGCTATTAAAGAGAAGATTGACAAACCACTTTTATATGGTGGTTCTGTAAAAGTTGCAAATGTAAAAGAAATTTGTGAACTTGAGGGTGTTGATGGGGCTTTAATTGGAACTGCTTCTTGGATTAAAGAAGATTTTATACAAATTCTAGAAAATACAAAGGATATATAGATGTTTATGAAGGGCAAAAAAGGTGTTATTTTAGGTGTTGCTAATAATAAGTCAATAGCTTATGGAATTGCTAAAGCTTGTGCCGATCAAGGGGCAGAAATTGCGTTTACATATTTAAATGATGCTTTAAAGAAAAGAGTTGAACCAATAGCCGCTAGTTTTGGTAGTGAAAATTTAGTATATCCTTGTGATGTATCAAATCCAGATGAAATCAAAGCTTTAAAAGTTTCTTTAGAAAAAGATATGGGAAAAATTGATTTTATTGTTCATTCAATTGCATTTGCTCCAAAAGATGGTTTAACAGGAAGATTTTATGATATTCCTAAAACTTCTTTTGATATTGCTATGGATGTATCTGTTTATTCTTTAATAGAAGTAGTACGAGAATTAAAACCAATTATGAGTGATAACTGTTCAATTTTGACACTTTCATATTATGGTGGAGTTAAATATATTCCAAACTATAATTTAATGGGTGTTGCAAAAGCAGCCTTAGAAATGACTACAAAATATCTTGCTGAAGATTTAGGGAAAGATGGAATTAGAGTAAATGCTATTTCTGCAGGACCTATTAAAACTCTAGCAGCTGCTGGAATTGGTGAGTTTAGATTTATGCTTAAATGGAATGAAGCTCATGCACCATTGAAGAAAAATGTATCTACAAGAGAAGTTGGTAATTCTGGTATGTATTTATTATCTGATTTAAGCTCAGCTGTTACAGGTGAGATTCATTATGTTGATTGTGGTTACAATATTATGGGTATGCCAGCTACTAAATTTGACGAAAATGGGAAACAAAAGATAGCATGGAACGGCGATAACTAGCAATAAAGCGTAAGCTTTTTGCAAATCTCTGCGTTGAAAAAGAAACTTTAGACACTCACATACCTTTGTATGCTCCTGCCTAAAGTTTCTTTTCCGCCTTGAGTTTTACTAAAAATCTCACACTTTCTTGCTAGTTATCAAGATGAAGTAAAAGTTTTTATTTTGAATTCCAAGAATTCAAAATTAAAATTTTTAAATTTTAAATTTTTTTATAATAGGATTAGAATGAGTATTAATTTTCAAGAACTAGCGAACAAGTATCAAACACCTTATTATGTTTATGATTTTGACCATATAACGAAACAATATAATGAACTTAAAGAGGCTTTTAAAGCTAGAAAATCGCTTTTAGCATATGCTGTTAAGGCAAACTCTAATTTATCTGTTATTAAACATTTAGCAGCGCAAGGAGCGGGGGCTGATTGTGTTTCTATTGGAGAAGTTAAAAGAGCACTTAAGGTTGGAATTGCTCCTTATAAGATTATCTTTTCTGGTGTTGGGAAAATTGATTCTGAAATTAAACAAGCTTTAGAGCTTAATATTTTAATGATAAATGTAGAGAGTGAAGCTGAATTAGCTAGAGTTGAAACAATAGCAAAAAGTTTAAGCCTAATAGCTAGGATTTCTATTAGAGTTAATCCAAATATTGATCCAAAAACTCATCCTTATATTTCAACAGGTTTACATGAAAATAAATTTGGTGTTGATTTAGATACTGCAAAACGTATGTATATTAAGTGTAAAAACTCTGAGTCTTTAGATCCAGTAGGAATTCACTGTCATATAGGTTCTCAACTTACACAATTAGAACCTATTAAAGAATCTATTGAAATAGTAGCAACCTTAGTTAAAAACTTAAAAGCTGTAAATATTGATATTTCATTTTTTGATGTTGGTGGTGGTTTAGGTATTGTTTATGATAATGAAACTTTAATAAATACGCAAGAATATGCTCAAATGATTTTAAAAGAGTTATTTGGTTTTGATATAACAGTAATATGTGAACCAGGTAGATTTTTAGTTGGAAATTGCGGAACTTTTGTTACTAAAGTTTTATATGAAAAAGTAAATGGTGATAAAAGATTTGTGATTGTTGATGGGGCTATGAATGATTTAATAAGACCTGCTTTATATAATGCTTATCACAAGATCGAAGTTTTAGATAAAAGTGAAGAAGTAAGTGATTGTAATGTTGTAGGTCCTGTTTGTGAAAGTGGTGATTTTTTTGCAAAGAATATAAATCTTCCTAAAACACAGCATAATGATTTACTTGCAATATCTAGTGCAGGGGCTTACTGTTTTACTATGAGCTCAAATTATAATACAAGAGGTAAAGTTGCTGAAATAGCAGTAGAAAATGGAAAAGATAGACTTATTAGACAAAGAGAAACCTTTGAAGATTTAATTGCTTTAGAAGAAAAGTTTTTAAATAACTAACATGAGAAAAGCTTTTTTCATTGATGTTCAAGGAACACTTATATCAGACCATGACAAACGTCCAATAAACGGAGCATGTGAATTTATATATGCCTTAAATGAAAAAAATATACCTTATGTAATAATTACAAATAATTCTAAGAAAAATTCAAAAGATTTTTTACAAAGTTTAAAAGATATGGGTTTAGATATTAAAAACTATATTGACCCTTTTTTTATTTTAAAAGAAGAAGTAAAAGTTAAAAGATTAGCTGCTTTTGGAACAAAAGAGTTTTTAGAAGTTTTACTTAGTTTAGGATATATTTTAGACTATGAAAATCCTGAGGCTTTAGTTGTTTCTATAAAAAAAGATTATACAAATGAAGATTATGCACTTATGATTGAATGTGCTTTTAAAACCAATAACTTAGTAGCCATGCACGATACTTCTACTTATGCAAAAGATAATAAAAGATACCCAGGTGTTGGTTCAATTATGAAAATGATTTGTAATTGTGTTAATAAAGAGTATACAGTCGTAGGGAAACCTTCTTATAACTTTTATAATAAAGCAAAAAATTTAATAGAAGTTGATTTTAAAGATATTACTGTAATCTCAGATGATATGCTGGGTGATTTATTAGGTGCAAAAATCTTAGGAATGAAAACATCTTTAGTTCTTTCTGGTAAAATAAAAGATAAAAATGAAATAATACATACACTAAAAGATGAAGAAAAACCTGACTATATTTGTGAAGATATGAGTGAAGTTTTAAAACTTTTTAATAAGGATGAGATATGAGTGAAGAGGGATTAAACAATTTACGTAATAAATTAGATTCAATTGATAATGACTTATTAAAACTACTTAATGAAAGAATGGATATTGTTCATCAAGTTGGAGTTCTAAAAGCTCATAGTGGGGGAAGTATTTATAGACCTGAGAGAGAAAAAGCTATTATAAATAGACTTGATTCTTTAAATGAAGGTAAGTTAAATAAAGCAGCCATAGAAGCACTTTTTCAAGAAATTTTTGCAATATCAAGAAATTTAGAACTACCTGAAAATGTAGCATTTTTAGGACCCGCTGGTTCATTTACTCATCAAGCAGCGGAGAGTAGATTTGGGGCTATGAGCGCTTATGTATCTATTGGTTCAATAAAAGGTATTTTTAGAGAAGTAAGTACTAAAAAAGCTAGATTTGGAGTAATTCCTATTGAGAATTCATCAAATGGAATAGTAAGTGATACAATTTCATGTTTAAGCAAGTACGACTTAAAAATTATTGCTGAAGTTGTACTTGATATTCATCATACCCTAGCTAGTACTTGTGATAAAATTGGTGATATAAAAAGAATATATTCAAAAGATATAGCTTTTGACCAATGTAAAAAGTTTTTAGAAAATTTTGGTTTAGATGAAATAGAATTAATTCCAGTAGAGTCAACAACAAAAGCAGCAAAATTAGCTTTAAAAGAACCAAATACAGCAGCTATTTGTTCTCATGTTGGGGCTAAGATGTATAATCTTCCTATTTTATTTGAAGATATTGAAGATAAAGATAATAATAAAACTAGATTTTTTATAATAAGTGATTTTGAAAATATAAGTTCAGGACATGATAAAACATCTATTTTAGTAAAAATGCCAAATACTCCAGGGGCTTTAGTTGAGTTCTTAACTGATTTTGATAAAGCAGGAATAAATTTAACTAAGATTAAATCTCATATAGTAGAAGGTAATTCTATCTTTTTTATAGATTTTAATGGTCATAAAAATGATGAACATATAAAAATTATTTTTAAAAAACATGAAAAAAGCATAAAATTTTTAGGCTCTTATGTAAAAGAAATTGATGATATTTAAGGTAAAGATATGAAATTTAATAAAGTATTAGATAATTGTAAGGTTTATGAAGCAGGTAAACCAATTGAGCTAGTTGTACGAGAGTATGGAGTAGCTAAAGAAGATATAATTAAATTAGCTTCAAATGAAAATCCTTATGGAACTTCACCTAAAGTTATAAAAAAAATACAAGAACTAGCAAGTTCTATGTTTATGTATCCTGATGATTCTATGTATGAATTAAAAGAAGCTTTAGGAAATAAATTTAATGTTCAAAGCTCTAATGTAATTATAGGAGCTGGTTCAGATCAGATTTTAGATTTTTGTGTTAAATCTAAATGTTCACATGGTTCTAAAGTTCTTATGAGTAATATTACTTTTGCTATGTATGAAATTTATGCAAAACAAGCAGGTGCAATAGTACTTAAAACAAAAAATGATGAACATAATTTAGAGCAATTTTTAGAGATGTATAAAGAGCATAAACCTGATTTAATCTTTTTATGTTTACCAAATAATCCTTTAGGTGAGTGTTTGTCTAAAGATGAAGTATATGCTTTTTTAGATCAAATTGATTCAAATACTTTAGTTGTAGTTGATGGAGCTTATCAAGAGTATGCTTCTTATAAAGACGCTAAAAAACATATAAGTGCTGATGATTTAATTTCTAAATATCCTAATTGTATTTATTTGGGAACTTTTTCAAAAGCCTATTCTTTGGGTGGAATGAGAACTGGTTATGGAATTGCTACTAACGAAGTTATACAAGCTTTACTAAAACTTCGTCCTCCTTTTAATATCACAAATCTTTCTTTAGCAGCAGCTATTGAAGCATTAAAAGATGAAGATTTTGTTCAAGATTCAATAAAAAAGAATTTTATTGAAATGAGTAGATATGAAGAATATGTACAGAAGAAAGGTTTTTCTTATATACCTTCTTATACAAACTTTATAACTATTAAGTTTGATAATAAGTTTCTTTCAAGTGAAGTAGCCCAAGCTTTATTGCAAAAAGGTATAATTATAAGAGATTTAAGTTCTTATGGTTTAAATGCAATTAGAATTACGATTGGTACAAGAAATCAAAATACAAAAGTATTTACCCTTTTAGATGAGGTTTTACTCTCTTGTGAAAAAAATGAAAATTTATAATAAAGATATTTAATGGATATTAAAAATAAAAATCTCTCTGAGTTAGAAATAGTATGCCAAGATATTAGAGCTAGGATTATTGATGTAGTATCAAGAAAGGGTGGACATTTTTCATCTACTTTAGGTGCGGTTGAATTAACTGTTGCTATGCATAAAGTATTTGATGTTAAAACAGACCCTTTTATTTATGATGTATCTCATCAGTGTTATGCTCATAAACTGATAAATGATAGATGGGATGAGTTTGAAACAATTAGACAGTTTGGAGGACTTTCAGGTTTTACAAAACCAAAAGAAAGCAAGGCTGATTATTTTGTAGCAGGACATAGCTCAACATCTATTTCACTTGCACTTGGAGCTGCTAAAGCCATTAAACTTAAAAAAGAGCAAAGAGTACCTGTTGTTATGATAGGTGATGGTTCTATGACCGCTGGTATGATATATGAGGCATTAAATGAATTAGGTGATATAAAACTTCCAGTTGTAATAATTTTAAATGATAATGAAATGAGTATAGCAAAACCAATTGGAGCTATTTCAAAACACTTATCAAAACTACTTGCTGGAAAAACTTACCAAGGTTTCAAAAGTAGAGTTGATACTTTTATTAAAAAAAATATGCCAGAAGGTACTATTTATATAGCAAAAAGAATGGAAGAAGCTTTAAAACTTATAACTCCTGGAATCTTATTTGAAGAGTTAGGAATTGATTATATTGGTCCTATTGATGGGCATAACTTAGATGAAATTATTGATACCTTAGAATTAGCAAAAAATTTAGGAAAACCTGTAATTGTTCATGCAAGAACAGTAAAAGGTAAGGGTTATAAAATAGCAGAAGGCCATCATGAACATTGGCATGGAGTTGGACCTTTTGATGTTAAAACAGGTGAATTTATAAAAAAAGATGCTCCAAAAAGTGCAACTGCTATTTTTGCAGATGCTTTAAATGAACTTGCAAGTAAACATGAAAATGTAGTTGGGGTAACAGCTGCAATGCCAAGTGGAACTGGAATTAATAAACTAATGAAAAACTTTCCTGAGAGATTTTGGGATGTTGCAATTGCTGAACAACATGCAGTAACGTCAATGGCAGCTATGGCAAAAGAAGGCTTCAAACCATATATCACTATTTATTCAACTTTTTTACAAAGAGGATTTGACCAAATAGTTCATGATGTATGTTTAATGAATCTTCCTGTAGTTTTTGCAATTGATAGGGCTGGAACTGTTGGAAATGATGGGGAAACTCATCAAGGTGCTTTTGATATAAGTTTTTTAAGATTCTTACCAAATATGATTTTAATGGCACCAAGAGATGAAAAAACTCTAATAGATGCAATTAACTTTTCCTATAAACTTAGAAGTCCTTGTGCCTTAAGATACCCAAGAGGTTCTTTTGAAAACCTAGACTTTGTTAATGAGCCTTTTATTCTAGGAAAAGCACAAGTTCTTAAAGAAGGAACAAGTAAAAAACTTTTTATAGGATATGGAGCAGGGGTAAGTAGAGCAGTTAAAACAGAAGCTTTACATGAAGAAGATATTGCTATTGTTGATTTAAGATTTGTAAAACCACTAGATTGTGAGACTTTAAAAAACCTTGCATTTAAATACAATGATTGGTATGTTTTCTCTGATTCACAAAAACAAGGTGGAGTAGGTTCTGCCGTTCTAGAGTTTTTAAATGAAGAAAATATAAAAGATGTAAAACTAACATCATTTGAGTATAAAGATGTTTTTATACAACATGGGAATACGCCACAAGTTGAAGAGAGTTTGGGTCTACTACCACACCAACTAGCAAAGAGAGTAAAATAAAAGCCAGCTTTGATTCAATCTCCGCGTTAAGAAATAATTTTAAAATTACGCACAAAGTTTTCCTTTGTTTCTGTACTATTCGTACACTCCGCTTTTAAAATCATCTCTCGCCTTGACCTAGAATAAAATCTGACTTTTACATAAAAAGCTATATTTTACCTCTATCTTCGTTATCGCAAAAATTCAATTACTCACATACTGAAGTATGCTCCTAATTAAATTTCCACTCTGGCCTTGATAAAGAAAAAATATAGCTTTTTCTTTCACTCTCTTTTATGGGATATAAAGCCAGCTTTGATTCAATCTCCGTGTTATCGCAAAAATCCAATTTTTATAGTTATTTAAAAATAAAACTTGTAAAACTAATTTTTAATGCTATAATACATCTATACATCACTACGCAAAGGAAATAATTATGCATAGATTAAATTTAACAATAGATGAAGAGTTATATGAACAAGCAAGAGCATTCTCTTTCATTGAAAAAAAATCAATTTCACAAATGATAAGAGAAAGTTTAAATGAATACCTTTCTAAAAACTCTAAAACAAAAGAAAAAGCTAAACTAATATTAGAAGCAGATGATGAAAAAGAAATTATAGCAATTTTAGCAAACGAAGAATTTATTTCTAATGATGATTTTAAAAGTAAATTTAATTTATGAAAATATCTTATTCTAAAACTTTTGAGAAAAAATTCTCAAAATATGATAAAAAACTTCAAGGAAAAATATTTAACTTAATTCAAAATCTTCCAAATGGAGATATCAAAAGATTAACAGGAAATGATATTCCTCCAATCTTTAGAATAAGAGTATCAAAATACAGAATATTATTTCATATGAATGAAGAAGAAATACAAATATTAAAAGTAGATAGCAGAGGCGATATTTACAAATAGTTAAACCCTCTAACAAGTTCTTTGGAATTCCGGGACGCAATACCAAATTATTTACTAAAAATTCTATAAAAAATATAATGCCATATTTTGTAAAGATACTTCGAGATATACATATATTTATTAGTTTATACTTTAAAATAGTTTTAAATAACTGGTGTTTGCTCTTGTAAACTTCCAGTTCCCGCTTTCTTGCTTTTGTATTGACAAAAAGTAAGCAAAAACAACTACGTTTCGGAGGCCTCCGGCTACCTAAAGTTTTTTTATTTTCTTGCTTAGCCACAAAACTTACTAAAATATGCTCCCAGCATATTTCTTAACGTGCAAACAGTTGTAGCTGGGTTACGCAATAAAATAAAAAAATTTTAGCTCCTGCAAATGTAGCAATCAACGGAATAATCTTTTGTCTGCTAAAGCAGATATAGTTTTGAGACATATTTATTCAAGAAACTATTAGTTAGGTTTAAATAACACCCATTCAACTTAGTAGAGCATTTAATTCCAATACCCAATATAAAAATGTATTTATAATTATGTATTCAAACCATATCTACGAAGTAGACAGATAATCTTTCCATTAAATCTACATCTGCAAGAGCTAAATATTTTTTATTGATTTACGTAACCCAAAAATTTCTGTTTGACCGTGAAGAAAGATGCCCTCAGGCATGTTTTAGGAAGTTATATTTTTAAGTAAATCAATAAAAAATATTTAGGTAGCCTTTAGGCCGATGAATCCGTAGCCAATTTCTTGTTTCTTCTTTTTGGCAAAAGAAGAAAGGAGCGAGAACTGGAAGTTTACAAGAGCAAACACCAGTTATTTAAAACTATTTTAAAGTATAAACTAATAATTTAAAAGACAAATCTTCTCACTTTTTCCTTTTTTGTGACACAAACTGTGACATGTTTCTTGTTTACTATTATTAAAATATAAATTTAAACCTTAGTTTAGTTTTAAAAAGGACATTATGTCCTTTTAACACAAAATTTAACAATTAGTAGACATTTTTGTCTAAATAACAAGTATTTTAGCTTTAAAGTGACATCAATATTAAAGAAAATTATTGAAAAAAGACCAAATATTCAAAATATCACTATTTCTCATTATTATAGGTACATAAATTATGTCTATTAATACTGGATATATGTGTTAATAGACATAACGTGTTCCATGAATAAATAGTTAAATATACAAAGTACTAACAGGAAATTCTATGATAAATCTTTTACATAAAATAAGAAAATATGAGAACTGGAATGACTTAAAAGAAAAGTTAATAGACACATCTTTAAATACGAAAGTCAAAGGTGATATTTTTGAATTAATGACTAAATATTATTTATTGATTAATCCAACTTATAGAACTAAACTAAAAGATGTATGGTTATTAAATGAAGTACCTACCAACGTAAGAAAGTATTTGAATTTACCTACTAACGATGAGGGAATAGATTTAATAGCCAGAACGAAAGATAATGAATATTGGGCAATACAATGTAAGTATTTATCTAATGAAGATACATCAATAACTCGTGAGTATATATCTTCATTTTTAGATACATCAAATAATATATGTAAAAATATATCTGAAAAGTTAGTGTGTACAACAGCCAATAGACAAAGCTATAAGTTTGAAAAACTATATGATGAAAGTCTGACATTCCTTTTGTCAAATACATGGAATAGTCTAGGTGAAGACTTTTTTCTTGATTTAAATACAATACTAGAAAATAAAACTATAGTACTTAATCCCTTTCACCCTAAAAAACATCAACAAAGAGCTATAAAAAATGCTCGTGTACATTTTATAGATGAAAATAAAGATAATGGAAAGCTTATAATGGCGTGTGGAAGTGGTAAAAGTCTTACTGCTTATTGGATTTCCAAAGAATTAAAATCAAAAATGATATTAATTGCTGTACCGAGCCTTGCCTTAATAAAACAAACTTTAGAAGTTTGGACTAGAGAAAGTGTTGCTAACAATATTGATATTAACTGGATAGCAGTATGTAGTGATGATACAGTATCAATTATTGACGATGATATATTTACAGCAAGTACAAAAGATTTAGGTATAGATGTTTCAACTAATGTAGAATATATTTCAACTTGGTTACAAAATCCAGAACATGATACGACTATAGTATTTACAACTTATCAAAGTGGAAAAATTATTTCTGAGGCTTCTAAAAAAGCAAAAATAACTTATGATTTTGGAATTATGGATGAAGCACATAAAACAGTAGGTTTAAAAAGCAGCTTATTTAGTCACTTATTATTTAATGAAAATGTATCTATCCAGAAGCGCTTATTTATGACAGCGACAGAGAGAAGATATAAAGGTGACAATGATGTAATAACAAGTATGGATGATATAGAGATATATGGAGATGATTTTGAAATTTTAACTTTCAAAGAGGCTCTCGAAAGTAAACCACCAATACTATGTGATTATAAAATTATTGCAATGATGGTTACAAAAAAAGAAGTAGCAAGTTTAATAGAAAATAATAAGTTTGTAAGACCAGTAAGTGAGAACTATACAGAAGAAATAGAATCAGAAATGTTGGCTTCTACAATAGCTTTACATAAAGCTATCAAAAAGTATGGGATAAAGCATACTATATCATTTCATAGCAGTGTAGAAAGGTCTAAGTTCTTTCAGACACAAGAAAAAGTATTTAGAAAGAGCTTTAATGAATATACAAATTTAGAAACATTTCATGTGAGTGGTACTACCCCAACAGCAATAAGAAATAGGATTATTGATACATTTGCAAGCTCTGAGAATTCTCTAATTACTAATGCTAGGTGTCTTACAGAAGGAGTAGATGTTCCTAATATAGACTGTGTTTTATTTGCTGATCCAAAACAAAGTACAGTTGATATAGTGCAAGCAGTTGGGAGAGCATTAAGGTTATCAAAAGGTAAGAAGCTTGGGTATGTTTTAGTGCCTGTATTAATTGATGATGAGAATATAGATATTGATGATATTCAGAATAAAAGTTTTAAAGCAATAATAAGTATATTAAGAGCATTAGCTTCAAGTGATGAAAGAATTATTGATTACTTTAACACAACTGACGAATCCCAACTGTTAAGAGAGAATAGTATAGTAGATTTTGACATACCTCTTGGTATAGATATTGATATAGCTGAATTTAACAATGCAATTAAATTATCTGTTATTTCAAAAATTAAAAGATTAAAATGGCGACCTTTTGATGAAGCTAGAGAGTTTGCAAAAAAGTTAAATTTAACAACGGGTGCTGAGTGGAAACGATATTGCAAAGGTGAGTTAATTAATAAAGGAATTAAGCCAGATGATATTCCTTCCAGTCCAAATGCTACTTATAAGGTAACAGGTTGGAATAGTATGTCTGATTGGCTTGGATATAATAAAAAAGATAAATATTTATCTTTTGAAGAAGCAAGAAAATTTGTACGAGCTTTAGGTTTTAAAACAGCAAGAGAATGGCAACTATATTGTATAGGAAAAGTTAAAAAACTAGATTTAAAGCCAGATAATATACCACGAAGTCCAGATCAAGTATATAGAAGGGATGGGTGGAAGAGCTGGAATAATTGGCTGAAAAATGGTACCGGTTTGAGGTCATTTGAGGAAGCAAAATTATTTGTACAAACTTTAAATTTAGCTCATAGAAATGAATGGCAAAAATATTGCATAGGTGAAATTGAAGGTTTGGAAAAAAAACCACATGATATTCCAAGAAACCCAGATTTAAGATATAGAAAAGACTGGATAAATTGGAATGATTGGTTAACCGGTGTAAAAGGTAGAGTTCAAGGTGAATATATGTCCTTTGAAGAAGCAAGAACATTCATGAGAAGTTTAAATTTAAAAGGTCAAAATGAATGGAAACAATATTGTAAAGGGGAATTTAAAAATTTAGTACCTTTACCAGATGGTATCCCAAAAAATCCAGAGTCTGAATATAAAGGGGAATATAAGACTATTTCTGATTGGCTTGGATACAAAAGAAAAATTAAACCAAAGCAAGGCGATAAATTAGAAGACAATTGGTTGTCATTTGACGAGGCAAGGGCATTTGTAAGAAGTTTAGAGTTAACGTCCTCCACTGAATGGAACTTATATGTAAAAGGAAAGCTTGAAAATTATAAGCAAAAGCCAGATAATATTCCATCTCAGCCGTATTTAACATATGCTAATTATGGAGATTTTTGGATTAGTTGGAATGATTGGCTTGGAAATAACTTAAATTCTAAAACAAAAGTGAAAAATGCATTGTCTTTTGAAGAAGCTCGTAATTTTGTTAGAAACTTAAATTTAAGAAATACATATGAATGGGAAGACTATAAAAAAGGGAAAATTGAAGCTTTAAAAAAGATACCAAATAATATTCCAAAAACACCGAGTTCTTACTACAAAAAAGATGGATGGATTGGGATGGAGGATTGGTTGGGTGTTTAAATAAAATATTTAACAAAACCTAGAAGCGAACGCAAGAGGCGTCGCTGAAGTCAAACGTTATCGGTAGTATATGAAATGAAAGGCAAACTGTGACAATTAAAGAACCAATATTAAAGAGTTTAGCAGAGTTACAAAAACCATCAATACCAAGTGATATTTTTAATAATATTAAAGATAATCAAAAAGATATTAAACTTACACAAAAACAAGTATCAGATACAGTATGGAATTTAGCAAAAAAAGATGATAGAGTTAAAAGAATAAAAGGCAATGGAAATTATTATTTATATTATTTATCAAAAAATGAACAAAATATTGATATAGAAGCTATTACCATTAATACTAGTGAAACTTGCAAAAAAGAGATAAAAATTAAAAAAACATATAAAGAAAGAGATTTACATAAATTATTAAGCAGTTATTTAAAAAATAAAAATATTTATTCAAAAACTATTTTACATGAAGAATCAAAAAACAGTAAAGATGACCATCAAAAGTTGATACATCCAGATATGATAGGAATTGAATTTCTCAATCTTACATCAAAAGTAAATAAAGCTTTTATGAAGATATTAAACAAGGCGGATACTTTTAAATTAACATCTTATGAAATTAAGAAAGAGATAAATACAGACTATGAGCTAAAAAAATGTTATTTTCAAGCTGTATCAAATTCAAGTTGGGCAAATTATGGATATTTAGTAGCACTTGAAATAAGTGATAGTTTAAAAGATGAAATGGAAAGATTGAATCAATCTTTCGGTATTGGAATCATTGAGTTAAAATCAAATCCATATGAAAGTAAAATATTATTTCAATCTAAATTCAAAGAATTAGATTTTAAAACTATTGATAAATTATGTAAAGTAAATCAAAAATATGAAAGTTTTATTGAACTAACAGAAAAAGCTTTAGCTGTTGAAGAAAGATATTATAAATCAATTGAAAAAGAGTTAGATGAATTTTGTGATAGTTATTTTAAAAATGATTCAGAAATAGAGGAATACTGTAAAAAAGCAAATATTCCTGAAGATGAAGCAGATGTAAATCATAGTAACGAATAAGGATGAGTGAAAAGTAAATACTATTTGAACTTTCATTCAAATCTTAATTTCTATTGATAGCAACTTTTCTTAACTTAATCTTAAAATAATATACTTTTGAACTCTTACAAAAGGTAAACCTTCGCGCTTTTTTCCCTTATCGGATTGTATCGCTATGCTGAGGCATATTTTTTGTCAATACATGCCGGAACAAAGTGACTAAATCCTGAAAGGTCAAAGTAAGAAAGCGGGAACTGAAAGTTTACAAGAGCAAATACCAAAATATTAAAATACCAGTTATAAAAAAACTAATAAACGTTAGATTAAAGTCTTAAAAGTAAATCAATCACTAAATATTTATTTCAAATCTTAGAAAATAAAATACTTAGTACTCTAATACATTTTATTATATATTCCTTTTGTTTAATAAATGTTTTATGACTTATATCATATACTTTTATACTTAGGTTTTCTTACGAACAAGCATCGTTCGGTACTGATTACAGCTGAAAACCAAGTCTCTTTATTTAAATAAAAATAATCAATAAAATTTAACTTGTTAAAGTATCTCAAGAATCAAAAAAATAACTTTACTTATTCAAATATATAATATAGAAACTTAATTTTTAATAAGGCAAAAAAATGAATAAACAAAGCATTGTTATTTATGATGGAACTTGTAATTTATGTAATTTCTGGCTTGATTTTATCCTTAAAAGAGATAAAAAAAAGGCATTTTTATTTTTAGCTTCTTCAAGTTTGGATGCAAAAATTATAATAAAAAAATATAAACTTGAAACCCATGTACTAAATACAATTGTTTTGATAAAAGATGAAAAAACATATATTAAAAGTGAAGCTATTTTAGAAGTTTTTAAAGACTTAGATTCTTACTTTTATATTTTTAGAATATTTAAACTCTTGCCTTTAAGTTTTAGAGATTATTTATATACACTTATTTCTAAAAATAGACATAAAATATTTGGAAAACAAGATTTATGTTAAATAAAGAAGAAAATCTTCTTTATTTAATTATCTATTTTATAAGATCTATTAGTTTTTGAGCCCATTGAGTTGAGTGCTGTAAGGTTCCAAATCTTTCTGTTTTATCTTTTGGTCCATAAGCAAATATATATACTGGCGTACTTGTATGGTTATCAGTAGACCAAACAGTACTTGAGTATTTTCCTGTAACCATAGCTAAAATATTTCTTGGTAACTCTTTTCCAAATACGAAGAACTCTTCTTTATCATGTATTAAAGGATAAGTTTTACTATCTAAATAATAGTGACCTTTTACATGATATTTGTTTTCTTCTGTTTGTAGAACTCTTGTTGCATCTTTTAAAGTAATGGGAAACATTGTATTTTCATTTACTATTTTCATTAAGCTCTTAGGTGTTTGTTCTTCTTTCTTAAGTTTTTTAAAGATAGAGAAAATATCAGAGTAAGATTTTTTTTGTTCATAGATTTTATCCAGAGTGCTTAATTTCCCAAAATTCCAATTTGGTTTAAACTCTTCCCCTTTAAATAAATTTCCATCAAGTTTTTTACCTTTTGGAAGATTATTTCTTGAGTATGCAAAACCAAAACCACCTGTTTCATGATCTGCTGAAACTATTAAAATAGTATCATCTCTATCTTTCATCCAATCCATAACATAATTAATAGTATTTGAGAATTTAATCATTTCATGAAGAAGTGTACCTACATCATTATCATGTGCAGCCCAATCAATTTGTCCACCTTCAACCATTAGAAAAAAACCATCTTTGTCTTTTTCTAATACAGTTAAAGCTTTTTTAGTCATTTCTTTTAAACTTGGTTGATAATTTCTTTTATTTGAATTTATTATTCCATTATTCATTCCTGAATAAGCGTATAAGCCTAAAATTTTATTAGAAGCCGTTTCTTGTAAACTTTTTTTATCAAAAGATAAAAAATAATCTTGTTTTTTAGCTTGAGTTAAAAGATTTATTTCATCTTTTCTTTTTGATTTAATTTTTATATTATTGTGTGTAAGTTCTCTTAAATCTTTATATATTTGCTTTGATTTATCATTTACACTTTGTGGAATCCAATGTCTCAAACCACCTGCTAACATAACATCTATATTTTTTGATAACATTTCTTGTGCTATTTCATTTTCATATTTTCTATGTTTTATATGGGAAGCATAAGAAGCTGGTGTTGCATGAGTGATTCTTGTATCACTTACGAGTCCAACTGCTTTTTTCTTCTCTTGTGCAAGTTCAAGCATAGTTTTTACAGAATTACCATTATAATCAGCTCCAATCATTTCAGAACCAGACATTTTTCCACTAGCAAATTGACTTGCTGATGCTGCTGAATCAACAACTAAAGCATCATGAGGTTCTGTTCTTACAATTCCTATAACTCCCTCATCACTTAATCTTTGAAAAGCAGTTGTTTTGAGTTTTGAGTTTTTTGAATATCTTACATAAGAGTCTAATAATCCAATTTGCTGTGGACCCATACCATCACCAATCATTACTATTATATTTTTAATTTTAGAAGCATCTTTTGCAAATGAATCTAAAACAACAACAAAGCTTAAAGTTATAAGAATTAACATTCTTTTCATTTTTTTTCCTTTTGTATGTTTATTTTAAAGATATAAAACTAAATATTGAACAATAAATTTGATAAACTAAAGATTAGTTATTAGTAATAAAATTATATTTTTAGTTATTTAAAAGAGTTTAATTGAAAAAAGAAATAACATTAAGTTTTATTAATATAGAATACATTATCTAAAATATATAGAGGAAAAATAATGGCATATACAGAATATAAAGTTTTACATATAGTAGAAGGTGGTTTAGGTACAATTTTTTTAGGTTCTTCTGGAATTCCTATTAAAAAAATGGAAATAACTTTAAATAAAGAAGCTAGTGATGGTTGGCAAGTTGTTTTTCAAATAGTTGAAAAGAAAAGATTTATGCTTTTTTGGAGTAGAGAAGCAATTATAATTACCTTAGGAAAATAATATGTTAGATAAAACTGAAGTACAAAAACAAGAAGAAGATATAAGAGTTAAAGTTCAAAAATTATCTTCTGATAATAAAAAAGAATTTTATACTAAAGCTGAAAAAGAGATAAAAGACCCTGATACTTATGCTGTTTTAAATTGGTTGTTTTTAACAGGTTTGCATCATTTTTACTTAAAAAAATGGCTAAGAGGTGGTATTAATATTCTTCTTTTTACTCTTGGAATAATATTACTATTTACTGAAAATATATATTTTGGTATTGGTATTGGAATAATTGCAGCTGTATTTATAATTGAATTAAATGAGTTATTTCAATCTCAAATTATAGTTCAAGACTATAATAATAAGATTAGTAAAAAATTGATAAATGAGATATTGCATGAAAATGTAGATAAATCAGATAATGAATAATAAAAATATACCATTTCAAACAATTGCTTGGGATAAGATAGAAAAAGTTAGATATGAAGGAATAAGTGGTTTTTCAACTTGGCAAACCATGCAATTTGATGGCTTACGAGTTAGAATTGTAAATTACTCAAAAGATTATATAGCTGATCATTGGTGTGAAAAAGGACATATTGTTTACTGTTTAGAAGGCGAAGTAATTAATGAGCTAAAAGATGGAACACAAAGTATTTTAA
This sequence comes from Arcobacteraceae bacterium, assembly GCA_965224485.1. Classification (GTDB taxonomy): domain Bacteria; phylum Campylobacterota; class Campylobacteria; order Campylobacterales; family Arcobacteraceae; genus NORP36. Next base: position 160,794 of record CBDCZH010000013.1, read on the forward strand.
CTAAAGGAATGTCTTATATAGTTTCAGACGATTTAAGTTCTCACCGTTCAATTAGTAAAACTGGAGTTAAACTTTTAATTATAGATGGTGATTTTTTAAAACTAAAATAAATTTGCTATACTCATGAATGAAAATTATTCTTGTAAGTGATATTTTTGGTATAAATAAATCTCTTTATCAAATAAGAGACTTTTTTTGCAAAAATAAATTTGAGGTTTTTATTATTGATCCTTATAAGCTAGAAGTTAAATCTTTTCTTGATAAAGAGGAGGCTTATGAAACTTTTATTAATGTATGTGGACATGAAAAATATTATGAAATTTTAATGGCTAAGGAAAAAGATATAAAAGCAGACTATATAGTTTCCTTTTCAGCAGGTGCCTCAGCCTCTTGGCTTTTAGGCTCTAAAAAACTAGAATCTTGTAAAAAGATATTATGCTTTTATCCTAGTCAAATAAGAAATAACTTAAATATTATTCCTTTAACTCCTGTAAAAGTCTTTTTTGCAAAAAGTGAAAATACTTATTTAGTAGAAGAAGTTTATAATTTTATACGTAAAAAACAAAAAGTAGAAGCTGAAATATTACCATATGAACATGGTTTTATGAGTAAAGAAAATATAGCTTTGAATATATTGAAAAAAGAATTTAATTTATAAAATTACATTAATTTAGATAAAAATAGTTTCATTTTACTTTTCACATGTTTTCTCACAAGAGTTAATATCATCAAAAGGTACTAGCCCACCACAGCCACCCCAGTAAAAAACTTTACATATTTTTTCATTTTTATCAAAATAATACTTTTCAAAATATCCCTTACAAAATCCTATTTCTGGTTTTTCATAACATTTAGGACTTATTTCTTTAGTGTTTGAGCAAGAACTAAAGAAAATAACAAGAAATAGTAAGATTATTTTAGGCATTTCTTTCCTTTTATATATAATAACATAGATTATTACTTTCTTTTACTTGATTTTTTTTATAATTAGTTTATAATAGCTTATATAAAAAAGGAAAGATATGGAAATTACAAGATATGAAGTAAAACAAAGAATGAGTAGGGCCGTTGTTCACAATAATACAGCATATTTATGTGGACAAACATCAGATGGAAAAGATATAGTAGAGCAAACAACTTTGATGTTAGATAAAGTTGATGTTTTATTAGAAGACATAGGAAGTCATAAAAGTAAGATATTATCAGCAACAATTTATTTAAGTGATATGAAAAACTTTAAAGCTATGAATGAAGTTTGGGATTCATGGTTAGTAGAAGGTCTTGCACCTGCAAGAGCTTGTGTTGAGGCTAAAATGTGTAGAGATGCTCTGTTAGTTGAAATTTCAGTAATAGCAGCCATTTAAATATTTAAAATAAAAAGCCTAAATAATAGGCTTTTTACTTGTTTTTTAATATATAAATTGAATTTAATAAAAGAGTTATTAAAATAACGCTTCCTCCTAAAAAGGTTGAATTTGCTGGGACTTCTTTTAAGAATATCCAAACCCAAATAGGTGCCATTATTGTTTCAATTATCATAAGCAGTGATACTTCACTAGCTATTAGTGTTTTAGTTCCTATTCCCATTAATACACGAGCAAGAGGGGAAATAAATAAACCAGCTAGTAAAAGAATTAAAAGTGCATTTTGGCTAACATAAAAATCACTTGCAAAAAAATATGAAAGTATAAGGGTTGCAAATCCAGCAACTGAAGTTACTACAAATCTATTGGCTTCTTTATATTGGGCTAAAACTACAAAAGCTAAAGCAAATAAATTAACACAGGCTAAGGCATAAATATTACCTAAAAAAACTTCCTTTTTCTACATCTTGTGAGAATATTATAAATAAACCAATAAAAATAAATATTGAAGCTATAAAAATATTCTTTTTACTTTTTTTGCTTATAAAACACATAAGAATAAAGAGCTGAAAATATAGGAGCACTTGCAAATATCATAACAGTATTAGCAACAGATGTTGTTTTTATAGCAGATATGAAAAACATATTAGAAGTACCAAATAAAATACCACAGCAAATAAGTGCAAAATAAGATCTTTTATATTCTTTAATTATGTTTTTTTTGTATTTTATTATAAGAGTTGAGTTTATACTTAGAATCATAAATAAACCAATATAAAAAGAAAAAGTCATAGCTGAAATTGATGTTAGTTTTATAAATAAAGACTCTAAACTCATTAGAAATACACCAAAGGCAGTTATTAAAATAGCTTGTAAGTGAGTATGTTTCATGCTTTTGCTCCTAAATAAGGAAGAAGTTTTTCAATACATAAACCCATAGCACAAGACTGATAACCACTTACTTTTTTAATATAAGGTTTGCAAAAACCTTCAACCATGATTGCCCCAGCTTTTCCAAAACATTCACCCGATTTAATATATGCTTTGATATCTTCTTCTTTAAATTCCATGAACTCATATGTAGTAATTGAAATATCAATAAGTTCTATTTTTTTACTTTTATATTTCATAC
>CBDCZH010000014.1:0-42046 GCA_965224485.1 Arcobacteraceae bacterium
ATGTGGAAGAAGTTCTTGGTGATAAAATGGGTGTAATTGCTTTAGTAGTAAAATCAAAAATTGATGGAAAAACTAGACAATTAGATGTTCCTGGAGTTTTTGTATTTGTTGGACGAGATGTTTTAAGTAATAGCTTAAAACAAGATGATGGTTCATACCTTTGTGATGTAAATGCTCAAACTGAAATTATTGTTGATTTAAAAATGAGAACAAATGTACCTGGACTTTATGCAGCAGGTGATGTTAGAATTGATGCAGCTAAACAAGTAGTTTGTGCAGCAGCAGATGGTTCAGTTGCTGCAATTGATATTATTGAGTACATAGGCTAAAGCTTAGACATATTTAATGTACAATTTAAAAGGAAGTAAATGATTAATGTAGGTGTAGTTGGAAGTACAGGAAGAGTAGGTTCTTTATTAATTGATGATTTAGAACTAGATGAAGGAACTAAGTTAAGTGCTTGTCATGTTTTTGATGAAATGAAAAAAGAAGTTCCTAAAGGAACTGTTATTACAAATGACATGAAAATTCTTTTAGATTCATCTGATATTGTTATTGATTTCTCAGCTCCAAGTGCAACTGAAGAGTTGTTAAATCAAGTTGTTGAACAAGGTGCTTGTAAACCTTTAGTTATTGCAACAACAGGATTTTCTAAACATCAGCAAAATTTATTAATAGAAGCTAGTAAAAAAGTTCCAATTTTATATGCAACTAATATGAGTTTAGGAGTTGCTGTTTTAAATAAACTTGTTTCTTTAGCTGCTAAAACTCTAAGTGATTTTGATATTGAAATAGTTGAACAACATCATAGACATAAGGTAGATTCACCTTCTGGAACTGCTTTAACCCTAGCTGATCATGCAGCAAAGGCTAGAGATTTAGATCTTGATAAAATTAGAGTTTCAGGTCGTGATGGAGTTATTGGAGCTAGAAGTAAAGATGAAATTGGTGTTATGAGTTTAAGAGGTGGTGATATAGTAGGTCGTCATACTGTTGGACTTTATAATGATGGTGAATTTCTTGAACTACATCATACAGCAACCGCAAGAAATACTTTTTCAAAAGGAGCTATTAAAGCTGCTAAATGGTTGGTTAATCAAGAGCCTGGACTTTATTCAATTAATGATTGTCTTGGGTTGTAGGTTGTAGGTTGTAAGTTTATAGGTTAGTATGTTTGTAAGTTAGTGAGTTTTTAGAGTTAGTTCGTTATGTTAAATATTAAAAAAAACGAAAACAAAAAGATATTTTTTAATAGACAAATTTGTTTATTAATTGCATTTGGTTCACTTTTTGTTTTTTAAAGGTTAAATAAATGTGCGCAATAGTTGGAATTTATGGAAATGAAAATGCAGCGAGAATGGCTTCTTTAGCCCTGTTCTCTATGCAACATCGAGGTCAAGAAGCAAGTGGTATATCATCATCATCAAATGGTAAAATTAATACATATAAAAGACGAGGTTTAGTATCTGAAGTTTTTAAAGAAGATACTTTAGCTCTCTTAACTGGAAATATGGCAATTGGTCATAATAGATATTCAACAGCTGGTGGAGATACTCTTGATGATACTCAACCTATTTTTGCTAGATATAAATTAGGCGAAATTTCTGTTGTTCATAATGGTAATTTAATTAATAAAGAAGAAGTGAGAACTGAACTTATTAATGATGGTGCAATCTTTCAATCAGGACTTGATTCTGAAAACTTAGTACACTTAATTGCAAAAAGCACGAAAGATAGATTAAGAGATAGAATAAAAGAAGCTTTAGAGAAAACTATTGGTGCTTTTTGTTTTATTGTTCAATCACGTTCAAAACAGTTTGTAATTAGAGATAGATATGGAATCAGACCTTTATCTTTAGGTAAAATCAGAACTGGTGGTTATATTGTTGCAAGTGAAACTTGTGCTTTTGAATTAGTTGATGCTGAGTTCATTAGAGATATTAGACCAGGTGAGATGTTAATTTTTAGTGAAGATTGTGCTGATTTAGAATCAATACAACTTTTTGAACCAGAATTTAGACCTTGTGCTTTTGAATATGTTTATTTTGCACGACCTGATTCTGTTATTGATGGTAAAACTGTTTATGAAACAAGAGAGAGAATGGGTGAGCAACTTGCTTTAAATGATAAGGGAAATAAAATTAAAGTTGATATGGTTGTTCCTGTTCCTGATTCTGGTGTTCCAGCTGCTTTAGGTTATTCTGCACAAAGTGGAGTTCCTTTTAAATATGGAATTATTAGAAATCATTATGTTGGACGAACATTTATTGAACCAACGCAAGAAATGAGAGCTTTAAAAGTTAAAATGAAACTTTCACCTATGAGATCACTTATTGAAGGTAAGTCTTTATTAGTAATTGATGATTCAATTGTACGAGGAACTACTTCAAAAAGAATAGTAAGAATGCTAAAAGATGCAGGTGCCGCAGAAGTTCATTTTAGAGTTGCTAGTCCTGAAATTAAATTTCCTTGTTATTATGGAATTGATACTCCTGATAAAAATGAATTAATTTCTTCTTCTATGAGTAAAGATGAGGTATGTAAATATATTGGAGCTGATACTTTAGAGTATTTATCAATTAAAGACTTAACAAACGCAATAGGTGATCGAAATTACGGTTTAGAGAGTTTTGATGGCGATTATTTCGTAAAAAAATAAAGAGCTAAATCTAAAAAGATATAGAGCTTAAGAAAAATATAAAGATTAATAAAATTAAAAAAACTAAAAAAAACTATAATAATAAAGAAGTATTAACTATAGGTAAATACTTCAGAGCAAAATTTGGGGAAACTATTTATAAAGTACCTATTTCAATATCAGGTTTTACCTGTCCTAATATTGATGGAACAGTAGCAAAGGGTGGTTGTACTTTTTGTGAAAATGATTCTTTTTCTCCAAATTTAAGTGAAAAAAAGTCTAAATTTAAATTAAATCCAAGAGTTGAAGAAAATCCCTATTTAGAAAATCAATTAAAACAATTAGACATGCAGTTTAATGCTACAAAAGATGTATTGAGTAAAAAGTTTTCTGCAAAAAAGTTTATTGTATATTTTCAAAGTTTTACAAATACTTATGCTCCTATGAAAACGTTAAAAGCCTTATATGATAGAGCTTTGTCTTATGATAATGTAATAGGTCTTTCAATTGGAACACGAACAGATTGTGTTACAGATGAAATATTAGATTATTTAAAAGATTTATCAAAAAATAAAGAAGTATGGATTGAATATGGGGTTCAATCTTTTTATGATGAAACTTTAGAAGAGATAAATAGAGGTGATACTGCTGCTAATATGAAGTATTGGATAGCAAGGTCAAAAGAAAAAGGTTTAAATGTTTGTGCTCACTTGATTTATGGTTTACCTAATGAAAACCAAGAAATGATGTTAGATACTTTAAAACAAACACTTGAGCTAAATATTGACTCTATTAAGTTTCATCCCTTATATGTTGTAAAAAATACAATTTTAACTTCAACGTATAAAAAAGGTAACTTTACTCCAATTAGTGAAGACTTATATATAGATACAGTAGTTAAATCAATAAAAGCACTACCTTCTAATGTTTCTGTTCAAAGAGTCACTGCTGGAATTAATGATGATAGCCTTTTAGCTCCACAATGGTGTAGATATAAAGATAAGCAAATAAATAAGATTAAAAAAGCTTTATTAAAAGAAAATTTAAAATATTGATATTTAGTTGATGGTTTATAGTTTAAAGTTTTACCTTTAAACTATCTTTATTCTTATCGTTTTACTTTTAGTAAATAATCTACAACATTTTCTACAAAAGCATCATGCTTTCTATCTTTTCTATATACAATATATAGTTTTCTCATCATTTTACTTGTTCCAATTCTTGTCTCAAATAAGGCATTTGATTTTAACAAAGAATCAATGGCATTTCTTGATACTACTGATACTGTTGGTGTGTCAGTAGTATTTGAGTGAAGTACTGTTTGAACAATAGTTGTAGCAGAGGTAACTTCACTTGTTACATCAAAATCATCACAGTCAGGAAAATTTGCATTTTCAAGGGAGTCTCTAAATAACATTCTTGTTTGTGAATCAGGATTTCTACAAACCCATTTGTAAGATAATAAATCTTCTGGTTTTGCTCGCAAGGGAAGTTTTTGGTTTGAAAAAATTACAAGTTCATCTTCCATCCATTCTCTATACACTAAACTTTCATCTGCTATATATGATTCAACTAAAGCAATATCTGTTTTTTTATCTAATAAGTCTTCAATTGCTTGGTTTGAAACAGATACATTAACAGATACATGATTATTGATATTTTCTCTTAAATTATTTAAAAACTTAGGAAGTATATAATTTCCGATTATAAAAGAAGCTCCAAAAATAAATGTAATATCTTTATTCATAATTTTCAATAAGTCTTTTTCTGAATTATTTACACATTTTTGAATTTTCTGAGCAATAACTAAAAGCATTTGACCTTCTTTAGTTAGTCTAATTCCATTCTTTTTTCTATCAACTACTTGCACATCTAAATAATCTTCAATAAATTTCATTTGTTGTGTAACTGCAGGTTGTGAAATCCCAAGTTTAGCTGAAGCTTTTGAAAAAGATTTTTCTTTTACTACAGTTAAAAAGGTTTGAAGTTTTGCAAAATCTGTTAACATTATACTATCCCTTTAAATTTAAAAAAATTTATAATTATGTTAACATTTATTTATATATTAAAGCTTTAATATTTCCTATCTTAAGGCTTTTTATTAATATACGAGCTTATAAAATTTATATAAACTATGATATAATAATTTTATATTAAGTAAGAAAAATTTCTTATTGTTTATGGGGAAAATGAATGTCTGAAACTATTTTATCATCTTTAAATGATTCTCAAAAAGAAGCTGCCCAACATATAGATGGTTCACTTCTAATTTTAGCTGGTGCAGGTTCTGGAAAAACCAAAACCATTACAGCAAGACTTGCTTATCTTATTTCAATAGGAATAGATCCAAGCTCAATCTTAACTTTAACGTTTACTAATAAAGCAGCAACAGAAATGCGTGAAAGAGCATTTACATTAATTGATTCAAATAGTTTAAATACTCCACCATTATTATGTACTTTTCATAAATTTGGACTTCTATTTTTAAAATTTCATATGCAAAAACTAGACAGAAAAAATAATTTTATTATTATAGATAGTGATGATAAAAAAAGAATTTTAAGATCAATTGATAAAGAAATTACTACTTCTATTTTAGCCTCTGAAATATCAAAATATAAAAATACTATAATAAGTCCTTTAGAAGCTAAAGGTGCAGCTCAGTTAAAACAATACCAACAAATAGCTGATGTGTATGAAAAATATGAAGCATATTTAGTTAAAAATAATTTAGTAGATTTTGATGATTTATTGTTATTGCCTTATTTAATTTTAAAAGATGATGCTGAGCTTACTAAAGAAGTTAGTGATAAATATAAATATATTATGGTTGATGAGTACCAAGATACAAATGAACTACAATATAAACTTCTGCGAAAAATATGTGAAACACACAATAATTTATGTGTAGTTGGAGATGATGACCAGAGTATTTATGGCTGGCGTGGTGCAACTATAAAAAATATTTTAAATTTTGAATCTCATTTTAAAAATACAAAAGTTGTAAAACTAGAATATAATTACAGATCAACAGATACTATATTAGATCATGCAAATCAGTTAATTGAACATAATCGTGATAGATTAGGTAAGAAGTTAAAAGGTACAAGGCATAAAGGTGATTCAATTAGAGTTTATGAATCACATGATGAAAATGAAGAAACAAGAAAACTAGTAGCAGATATACTTAAATTAATAGATTCAGGGACTTCTCCTAAAGATATAGCCATTTTATTTAGAGTTAATGCACTTTCTCGTTCCTTAGAAGAAGGTTTTAATAAAGCAAAAATCAATTATAAACTTGTTGGTGGAATGAAATTTTATGAAAGAGCTGAAATTAAAGATTTAATAGCTTTTTTTAGACTTTTAACAAATGAAACTGATAATTTCTCACTTAAGCGAGTAGTAAATAAACCAAAACGTGGAATTGGAAAAACAACAATTGATAAACTTGAAGCTGCTTCTTTAGAGCATTCAAAATCAATATTTTCACTTCTTGAAGATTTAAGTGCAGATGAACTAGCGCTAATTGTAGGAAAAAAGAATTCACGAACATTAAAAGTTTTCATGGCTTCTATTATGGACTTAAAAGATATTTTGGATGAATCAAAAATGAAATTTTTAGATGATTTTGAAGATATTTTTGATTATAGAGCTTCTTATGATAGTGTTCCTGATGGTTTTGAGAGACAGGCCAATATAGATGAGTTTTATGGATATATAAGAGATTATTTTATAAGAAATCCACATTTAGGATTAGATGATTTTTTAAATGAAATCGCTTTAGAATCACAACAAGATAAACTTTTCTCAGAAGCTATCTCAATGATGAGTATTCATGCTGCAAAAGGTTTAGAGTATAAAAATGTATTTGTAATTGGGCTTGAAGAAGGATTCTTTCCTATTATTGGAGATGGAAGTAATATTGAAGAAGAGAGACGTTTAGGTTATGTTGCTTTTACAAGAGCTATGGATAATTTAACACTTTCTTTTGTTCACTCACGTTTCTATAAAGGGAAACGGGCAAATTTACTAAAGTCAAGATTTTTAAGTGAATCAGGGCTTATAAAAGGCTCTTTAACAATTGAGAAACATAGTGCTTATAAAAAAGGTGACTTAATAAAACATAAAATATTTGGAATGGGTAGGGTTGAGAAGTTTTCTAAGGCTGGAAAAGAGTTTAAGCTGAGTATTAATTTTGGTGGAACCAAAAGGGACATCCTCTCTTCCTTCGTTGAAAAAATATAGGGTATAAAGCTTTAGCTTTTATCCTATTTCTTCGTTGGAATCTAAAATTTACTCGTCACATACTTTTGTATGCTCCTCTTAAATTTTTAGAGTCCGCCTTGAACTAGTACAAAATCTAAAGCTTTCTGCCCTATATTTGGCTTAGTGTGATAAATTTAAAATTAAAAGAAGAAAATGCAGAAAAAACTTTATGATAAAAAACCTTTGAATAAATTACTTGTGGTTAATAAACCTATTTATTTTTCTTCAAACTCTTATTTGAATAAAATTAAAAGAAAATATAAAAATAAAAAAGCTGGTTTTAGCGGAACTTTGGATCCTTTTGCCTGTGGTACTTTAATTGTTGCTTTTGGGCAATATACTAAACTTTTTCCTTATTTGAAAAAAACTCCTAAAACCTATAGAGCAGTTTTATGGTTAGGCGCTACTTCGTATTCTGAGGATACTGAGAATATTATTGATATTAAAGATGAGCCTTTATTAAACACTTCATTAATAAAAAATGAACTTTTAAAACTTTTAGGTGAAATTAAATATAAGCCACCAATTTATTGTGCTAAAAAAATAAATGGAGTTAGGGCTTATACTTTAGCTAGGGCTGGAGAAGAAGTTAAATTAAAAGATGAAATTATGAAAATTTCTGATATTAAGTTTATCTCATATTCTCATCCTTTCATAACATTTGAAGTAAGTGTAAGTGAGGGTTCATATATAAGAAGCCTTGGGCAAATATTGACAAAAAATTTGAATACTATTGGAACTTTATCTTATTTAAAACGTTTAAATGAGGGTGAGTTTTTTTATGAAAATGAAAAAGACTTAAATCCTTTGGATTTCTTAGCCTTAGATAAAAATATCTATACCGGAGACAAAAGCTGGTTAGATGATGGTAAAAAAATATCTTTAGAGTATTTAGAAAATAAAAATTCTGGCAAATATCTTATTATTTTTGATGATTTTTTTAGTATAATTGAAATAAAAAATGAAGAAGTTCATTATTTATTAAATAAGGTAAAACTATAGTGAAGAAAAAATCTTTTGCAAAAGTAAATATTTTTTTAAAAATAGTAGGAAAACGTGATTCTTATCATACTTTAGTATCAAGATTTGTAAAAGTAGCAAACTTATACGATGAAATAGAGTTTATAAAAGAAAAAAAAGATACTTTTACCTTAGAAGGTAATTTCTCTTGTGCTTTAAAATCAAATACAATTTATAAAGCTTATGAAGTTTTGAGCATGAAATCACCTAAAGTAAAAGAGTATTTTGAAACACATTTAGTAAAAGTTTCTAAGAATATACCTGAGTTTGCTGGTTTAGGCGGGGGAAGTTCAAACTGTGCAGTTTTCATGTTAATGGTAAATGAAGTATGTTCTTTAAATTTAAGTAAAAAAGACTTAGTATCTATTGGCGTTAAGATTGGAGCTGATGTTCCATTTTTTATATATGAATATAATAGTGCAAATGTAAGTGGAATTGGTGAAGTAGTAGAAGAGTTTAAAGAAGATATCTTAGATATTAAAATAATAACTCCAGGTGTAAAATGTAATACTGCTGAAGTTTTTAAAACTTTTAGTAAAATATTTTATAAAGAGATTTCACAAAAAGAAGCAAAAGTATTATTAGATAAAAAATCTTTAGATATAATGAATGAATATAATATAAATGAAGCCAATGACTTATATGCTCCTTGTATAAAACAGCATAAAGAGTTAAAAGAGTTTGAGAAACCTTCTTGGTTCTTTTCAGGCTCAGGAAGTTCATTTTTTAAGGTAATAAGATAATATGAGTACTAATAAAAAAGATTTAAGTTTAGTCTTCAAAAATAAGAAGGCTTTTCATGATTTTCATATAATTGAGACATATAACACAGGAATTTGCCTAGAAGGTAGTGAAGTAAAAGCTATAAGAGAAGGGCGAATTAATTTAAAAGATTCTCATGTAAGAATAATAAAAAATGAAGTTTTTATTCTTAATTTACATATCACGCACTTAAGCACAGCTCATAGTACTTATCGCCCCGATGAAAGAAGAGATAGAAAACTACTTCTTCATAGAAAAGAAATTAATAAAATGTTTGAAAAGGTCGCAAAAGAGGGATATACCATAGTTCCTTTGAAAATGTATTTCAATAAAAGAAATATGGTAAAACTTCAAATAGCAACTGCACAGGGTAAAAAACTTCATGATAAAAGAGAAGATTTAAAGAAAAAAACTATGCAAAGAGAGACTGCTCAAGCTATTAAAAATTGGAAATAAATCCTTAGATAATTTTAAATTCTTCTAAGTAAAACTAAGAGCCATTATTATTTAAAATAAAAAGAACCTTAAAAAAATAAATAACTTGTTAAGCTTAATTTTATTCAAGTTCTGATAAAATTTTGCTTATAAGTGACACAAATGTGACTTGTACATAAAAATTAGGAGGAGGAGATTGATGCAAAACAGTGCACAAATCGAGTATGATTACTCAATTGCAAAAGCTTTTACATTTGCAACAATTCTGTTTGGTATTATTGGTATGCTAGTTGGTGTAATTCTAGCATTCCAACTTGCTTTCCCTGAGTTAAATAACTTAGCTGGAGAGTACGGTACTTTCGGTAGATTAAGACCTTTACATACAAATGGTGTAGCTTTTGGTTTTACTCTAAGTGGTGTTTTTGCAACATGGTATTACGTGTCGCAAAGAGTACTAAAAGTTTCACTAAAAGAGTCACCATTTTTAATGGGTGTAGCAAAATTACATTTTGTGCTATATTTTATAACAATTCTTTTAGCAGTTGTAACACTTACTTTAGGGTTTACAACATCTAAAGAGTATGCTGAATTAGAATGGCCTTTAGATATTTTAGTCGTTGTTTGGTGGGTATTATGGGGTGTTTCTATTTTTGGTTTAATAGGAATTAGAAGAGAGAGAACTTTATATATCTCAATTTGGTATTACATCGCATGTTTTATTGCAGTTGCTATGTTATATCTATTTAATAATATGGAAGTTCCTACATCTTTAGTATCAGGTTATGGGTCTGTTATGCATTCAGTTTCTATGTATGCTGGATCAAATGATGCACTTGTTGAGTGGTGGTATGGTCATAATGCAGTTGGTTTTGTTTTTACTGTTCCAATTATTGCAATGATTTATTATTTCTTACCAAAAGAATCTGGTCAAAACGTTTATTCATATAAACTTTCAATTTTAGCTTTCTGGGGATTATTATTTGTATACCTATGGGCTGGTGGACATCACTTGATTTATTCAACTGTTCCAGATTGGATGCAAACTATGGGTTCTGTAATGTCTGTTATTTTAATTTTACCATCATGGGGATCAGCTATTAATATGCTTTTAACAATGAAAGGTGAATGGCAACAGTTACAAGAAAATACACTTATTAAGTTTATGGTATTAGCTTCAACTTTTTATATGTTATCAACAATTGAAGGTCCTATTCAAGCAATTAAATCTGTAAATGCTATTGCGCATTTTACTGATTGGATTCCAGGTCATGTTCATGATGGTACTTTAGGTTGGGTTGTATTTATGATTATGGCAGCACTATTTCATATGGTTCCTAGAATGTACAAAAGAGAGTTATATTCTAAATCATTAATGGATACTCAGTTCTGGTTACAAACTACTGGTATTGTTTTATACTTTACATCTATGTGGATAGCTGGTATTACTCAAGGTATGATGTGGAGAGCTTATGACGAATATGGTTCATTAGTTTATTCATTCATAGATACAGTTACTGTTCTTCAGCCTTATTATACTATTAGAGCTGTTGGTGGTTTAATGTATTTAATTGGTTTCTTTATGTTCGCATATAATATTTATAAAACTGCTACGTGTGGTAGAATTCTTGACAAAGAACCTACAAATACTACGCCAGTAGCACCATAAGAAAGGGGTAATTATGTTTCATTGGTTTGAACAAAGACCGTTCTTTTTTGCGGTATTAGTATTTATATTTGTAGCATTTGCTGGTATTATTGAAGTAATTCCTGATTTTGCTAAACAATCACGTCCTAGTGTTGGTACAAAACCATACACTGTTTTACAGTTAGCTGGAAGACATGTTTATATTAAAGATTCGTGTAATGCTTGTCATTCACAATTAATTAGACCGTTTAAAAGTGAAACTGATAGATATGGTATGTACTCTTTATCTGGTGAGTACGCTTATGATAGACCATTTTTATGGGGTTCTAAAAGAACTGGTCCTGATTTAATGAGAGTTGGTAATTATAGAACTACTGATTGGCATGAAAATCATATGATGGATCCAGCTTCAGTTGTTCCTGGTTCAATTATGCCTTCATATAAACATATGTTTACAAATATTGCTGATATTGATACAGCATATGCAGAAGCTTATACAGTTAAAAAAGTATTTGCAACTCCTTATGATGTAGATTTAAATGGTGATGGAAAAGTTGATATTGCTTTAGGTTCTTATGAAGAAGCAAAAGTAAAAGCATTAGAAGAAGCTAAACTTATTGCAGCTGATATGAAAAATCAAGCAATTAAAGATACTGTTGCAGCTGGTCAGATTCCTCAAATTGTTGCGTTAATCGCATATTTAAATTCTTTAAAATAGGATATATTTATGGAATATCAAGAACTAGTTGATTTACAGGGCTATGTTAAGTTTTTTCTATTACTTGTTGTAGTTGTGATTTTTTACTCTTACGCTTATTCGATTTATAAAAGAGATAAAAGTGGAAAAAGAGATTTTGAAAAATATACATCATTAGTTCATGATGATTCCATAACTGATACTCCCTTAGAGAACAGAGAAGTCAAAATAGACGAAAAAGAGAAGGAGAAATAGTATGAAATCTATGGTTATAGGTGGAATTATTCTTATTATCGCTTTGATGGCAGGAACTTACTTTGTTGCAGGTGATGCTTTTGTTAGTGATGATTCTATTAATAGTTTAACAATGCTTGGTGCTTTTGCAATTATTGCAATTACTGTATTTGTTACTATTAAGTATATTAATCAAATTAAAAATGATACTGCTAGTGGTGATTTAGCAGAAGAGAGCTGGGATGGGATTGGTGAATACCAAAATAGCATTCCTTCAGGATGGGCTTTAGCTTTTATAGGAACAATTATTTGGGGTATTTGGTATATGCTTATTGCATATCCTACCAATAGTTTTTCACAAATTGGTCAGTGGAATGAAGAAACATTAGAATATAATGCTAAGTTTTCTTCAAAATGGCAAAATCCTTCAGATGAAACATTAAGTGCTATGGGTGAGTCAATTTTCCTAGTACAATGTGCACCCTGTCATGGTGTTGATGCTGAAGGAATAGATGGAAAAGCACAGGATTTAACAAAAAGAATTTTAAAAACTTCTGTTGAACATGTGATTAGAAATGGTGCAAATAACTTTAAAACAGCATTTCCAGGTGGAATGCCTCCTTTTATGTTAAGTGAAGCTAGCGATATTGATGCAGTTTCCACTTATGTAGCAGGTGGGTTTAAAGGCGAGCAACCAGCTTCTTTTGGAGTATGTGCAGGTTGTCATGGTGCTGATGGAAAAGGGATTGCTTATGTAGGTCCTAATATTGCTTCTTATGACGATGCAATTATTACTTCAGTTTTAGAAGACGGAAAAAAAGCTAATATTGGTACGATGCCAAGTTTCAAAGGTAGATTAAATACTACTCAAGAAAGAGCACTTGCATCATATATTAGAAGTTTAGGAGAGTAAAATGGCTTTAAATACACAAATGAATGATAATGAAAGAGGAATATTTTCTCTTCTTCATGGTATTACAGGTATGTTAATAGCTGTTGTACTTTTATTAAGTATTTTAGGAACTTTGACTTTTTTTGCTATTAATGTTCAACAAAATGAAGCAAAAAATTTCTATAAAATCAATCAAGATCTAAACGGTCTAAAAGCAAATAGTGCTGATAATAATTCACACTATATGCTTATTAAAAAGTAAGGAGTAGTTTATGGATAAAATTATTGGATTACTATTATTAGCTTCGGCTTTACTTACTATTTATTTATCGTATTTTGATCAAGCAAAAGTATTTGTTGGTTAAATGAAAAATTATCTCAATGTAAAAGTAGCAGTGATTTCACTGCTGCTTTTTTTATTCACACAAAATTTAGATGCAAATTCTTTCTTATTAAGCTCAGATGCTGTTATTGATAAAAGAGCACAAGGTAAGATAAATGAAATTGGGCAAGAAGTAAAAACTAAACTTGGTATAAATATTTATGTTTATGCAAAAAACACTTATGGCTTCAGTAAAAAGCTAGATACGCAAGAAAAATTAAAACAAATTAAAATTTATGAAGAAAAAATAACTAGTAAATTACAAAAACCTTATGTTCTTTTAACAATTGCACTAGAACAAACACATGTAAATTTATTATTTGATAAAAGCTTAGAAAATATAATAGATAAAAATGAAATATTAAACTCTTATGTAGTACCATTATTAGCATCAAAAGATAAAAACTCACTTTTTGCAAAAACTAGTGCTGCTATTTTAAATGGTTATGCTGCTATTGCAGATACATTAGCTTCAAATAAAGATATAAAACTTGAAAGTAGTATTGGAAGTATTGGAAAAACTACAGGAACTATTTGGAAAGTATTTATGTACTTTTTAGTTGTAAGTGGACTTGTTTTATATATTTATGCAATGCTTAAAAAAAGGAAATAAAACTATGAGTAAAAAAAGAAATTATTGGCCTTTATTATTTATCGGTATTTTTACTTTTACTTTAGTTATGATTATTTACACTATAGTTTCTGCTGTAAAAACTCCTGTGCATGAAGATAAAACTTTTTTACTAAGTTATCACAATATTGATGCAAATTTCAATAAAATAATGGAAGCAAATGAAGATTTTATAAAAAAATATGATTTTTCTATAAGTATAAATAAAAAATCTTTTCCCTTAAGTACAGAAGATTTATTCTATTCACAAAGAGTCTTAGAAAAAAAATCTTTACATAAAGATTTATTAAAAAAAGGTTCAAATACTATACTTATTGAAATTAGAAATAAACAAACAAAAGAACTTCTTTCTTTTGATTTAGATTTTAGACTTACAAAAGCTACAAACAATACTTCTGATATGGATTTTTCAAATAAAGATGTAAAAACATCTAAAACAGATTTAATAATCCCAATTGAGGGTAATTGGAATATAACAGGAAAAGTTACTATGAAAGATGGAAGTATAGGTTCATTTTATATAAAAACTAATGCAATTTAAAAATCAAGTTTTTGTTTTTCCTACTTCAAGGGCAATAAGAGAATATATAAAAAGCAAAGATTTAGATAATACTCTTCTTCCTTCTTTTCTAACAATAGATGAGTTTCTAAAAAAATCAGTAAGTATTAAAAGTAAAGAGTTTATAGACGAAGAACAGAGATTTTTATATTTAAAAGAAGCTGCAAGTATAAGTGGACTAAAAAAACTTGGCTTCTCTTCCTCTTTTTCTGATTTTGTTAAACATAGTGATTATTTATTTAGATTTTTTGGTGAAATGTCTGCTGAAAAAGTACGAATAGAAGATATAAAAACTGCTGATACTTATGAGTATTATATTGAACACTTAGAAGTTTTACAAAGTATATATAAAAATTATATAAACTTATTAGATAAAAATTTTGCTGTTGATAAAATAAACTTCAATGAAAACTATGAAATAAATAAAGAATTTATAAAAAAATTTGATGAAATAACTATTGTTTTTGAAGGATATTTTACAAATATTGAGTTTGATATTATAAAAGAAATAGCAAGCTTATCTAGTGTTTTTATAAAAGTCAAATATAATGAATATAATCATAAATCCTTAGAAAAATTCATAAACTTAGGTTTTACTTTAGAAGAGAATCATTCTTATACTTTAAATTTAAGCACTTTAAAAATAATAAAACAAACAAAAATAGAATCTTGTCTTAAAAATATTCATATTGAAGCTTTTTCTTCAAGAATTAATCAAATATCTTTTATTAAAAGCTCAATTGTTAAAATGATAAATGAAGGAATCTCAAAAGATAAAATTCTTCTAATTCTTCCAGATGAAAGTATGAAAGAGCAGTTAATGCTTTTTGATGACGAAAAATATTTTAACTATGCTATGGGAAAAGATATTAAAACTTCTGTTTTATATCAACGAATAAATGCTCTAAATAATTACTTAAATGAAGGTGAATATAAAGATATAGATTTTTTGAAATTTGTACATATAAATAAACATGAAATAGATGAAAAGATTGAGCCTTTATGGAATAAAACTTTAAAAGAAGATAGTTTTGATTTCTTTTGTTCTTTTTGTAAAGAAGAAGAGTTAAATGAAGAAATTCTTGAAAAGTTTGAAGAGTTAATATATAAAATAAAATATCTTTTTTTTAAAAAAGAGCAAAATGTATCTTTAAGAGAAGCTATTAAAATCTTACTTCAAAAAGTAAACAAACTAAGTTTAGATGATATAAATGCAGGTGCTATTACTGTTATGGGACTATTAGAAACTAGAGCTATACAATATGATGGTGTTATTATTTGTGATTTCAATGAAAGTTTTGTTCCTAAAAGAAGTGTTAAAGATAAGTTTTTATCAAGTAAAATAAAAGCATTTTCAAAACTTCCTACTTCTTATGATAGAGAAAACTTGCAAAAGTATTATTATACAAGTATTATTAAAAATGCAAAACAAATAGCTATCTCTTATGTAAATAATGAAACCATGCAAATAAGCAGATTTGCAAATGAACTGTTTAAAAAGAATGATTTATCTTATGAAGTTAAAGATGAAGAGTATAAGCATATTTTATATAACAATAAAAAAATATCTTATGCGCAAGAAGAGATTTATTTAGAAATCAACTTAGCTAAAAATACTTGGTCAGCTACTTCACTTAAAACATATTTAGATTGTAAAAGAAAATATTATTTACATTATATTCTACGTTTAAAAGAGCATAATACTAGTTTAAAGCCACAAGCATTTGAATTAGGTTCAATTATACATAAAATACTAGAAATGCTTTATACTTCAAAGCAAAGCATTACATATGAAAATTTATTAAAATATTTTAATGAGTATAAAAATATAAATGCTTTTTTAAAACTAGACTTAGAAATATGGAAATTAAAACTAAAAGATTTTATAAAAAATGAAGAACATAGAATGAAAGAGTCTTTTTCACTTATAGCTTTAGAGAAATCATTTTTATTTGAATATAAGGGAATTAAATTAAAAGGTGTAATAGATAGAATTGATAAGATTAATGATACGTATGAAATTATTGATTATAAAACATCTTCTTCTTTAAAAGTTGATACTCTTAAAACATATGAAAAATCAAAAGATTTTCAATTAGAGTTTTATTTTTTAGCAGCAAAAAATTTATTTGAAAGCTCACAGATAAAAACATATTATTATGACTTACATGAAAATATTTTAAAGCAAGAAGTTACCTTGGAGCAAAAACTTACACGTCTAGATGAAATATTTGATGATTTGCACACAAAAGAAGTAAATTTTTCTAAGTGTGAGGAGAAAATCACCTGTCAGTTTTGCTCCTATAAAATGATATGTGACAGGTAGTTTAAGTTTTTATTTCTATCCTCTATAAACATAAACCATAAACTATCACACTATAAACTAAGACTTACTTGCTATTAAAACATCTTCCATGATTTTTGTAATATCACCATCTAAAATAGCATCAACATTAGAATAAGCAATATTTGATCTTGTATCTTTTACTTGTTGATAAGGTTGCATTACATAAGACCTAATTTGATGACCCCATCCAATTTCACTTTTTTCAACCCCATCTTTTAAAGCTTTTTTTTCTTCTAATTCTAGTTCATAAAGACGTGATTTTAACATTTTCATAGCAGATGCTTTATTTTTATGCTGTGATCTATCATTTTGACATTGTACTACTACATTTGTTTTTATATGAGTAATTCTAATAGCGCTTTCTGTTTTATTAACATGTTGCCCACCAGCTCCACTAGCTCTGTAAGTATCTATTCTTATATCAATTGGTTCTATTACAATATCAATATCATCATCAACTTCAGGACTCACCATAACAGAAGCAAAAGAGGTATGTCTTTTAGCATTTGAATCAAAAGGTGAAATCCGCACTAACCTATGAATTCCATTTTCTACTTTTGTATATCCATAAGCATTTTCGCCTTTTATTATAAAAGAAACATCTTTTATACCAGCTTCTTCACCGTTTTGATAATCAAGTACTTCTATTTTATATGAAGATCTCTCTGCCCAACGCAAATACATTCTATATAACATCTCAGCCCAGTCTTGACTCTCAGTTCCACCAGCACCTGGATGTATGCTTATAATTGCATTTAAGCAATCATCTTTATTACTTAACATAACAGAAATTTCAGTAGATTTTATAAGCTCTTCTAAATCTTTTACTTCTTCATGCAAAAGCTCAAAAGTTTCTTCATCTTTTTCAGCAAGAGCTAATTCATAAAGCTCATTTGTTCCTTGTAAGGCTTCATTTGCTTTAGTAAATTTAGCAAGTTTACTTAAAAGTCTATTTTCTTCAATTCCAATTTCTGTAGCATATTTAACATCATTCCAAAAATCTTGTTGCGATTCTAAGTCTTCTATCTCTTTCAATCGCACTTTTATAACTTCAGGCTTTAAAATATTTTTTATATTTGAAAGTTTAGTATTTAAAAGTTTTAATAACTCAGAGTATTCATAAGAGTCCACTTATTTTGTAGCCTCTTTTTTCTCATCTGTCTTAGAATCTTCTTTAGTATCTTTAACTTTAAGACTTTGTAAATAAACAAATACGTTTTTAATATCACGTGAATCCAACATAGTAGCGAAGGGTTTCATCAAAAAAGCTCTACCTCTATCATATTCACCAATATTATAATCCCTAATTGAGAGTTTAAAATCAGCTAATGAAAGATTTGCAATTGGTCTTGAAGTATTTTTAGCTCTTAACTCACCTTTATCTCCATGACAGCTTTTACAGTGTTGAAGATACATTTTTTTACCACTTACCGACATTTTATATTTTATTTCTAATTTTGCAACTTTTGCATCATTGATTTTTTTAAGCTCTAATCTTTGTAAAATTTTTGCTTCAATTTTTTCTAAATCAAGAGAGCTTATAGATGTTTGTTTTTTAAAAATATAAATATAGTTATTTCCATCTATTTTAATATCTGTATTTTCCCAACCCTCTTTTTGCATATCAGCTGAGCTCTTATCTCCCTTACATAAACCACCATTTAGTTTGGCATTTTCTATAGTTGAAATAGATTTATGATTTTCTTTAAAACACATTGTAGTTTGAGCACTAAGACTTAGAGTTCCAAGACCTAGTATTAGTAGTTTCGTTAAAAGCTTCATTCTTATCCTTTAATTTTAAAGCTTATTTTACCATAGCTTTGATAAATTTTAGACATAAAAAAAGCTTAGAAGCAGAAGCTTCTAAGCTTTTAAGAGTTTAGTTAAAAATCTTTTCTAAGAAAGTCTTAGAAAGAATATTTTAATTCTAATCTACCCTCATCACTATCTTTACCGTTCATATCAGCAGCAGAGAAGTAAGTAGAGATTTTAAAGTTTGAGCTCATTTGATAAGAAGCAGATAAAAGTACTTCATCATAATCAGCATTATTGTTACCAATTTCGTAATCAATATCCATGTAATCTAAACCAAGAGTGATTTTTTCAACTGGAGAAACAGATACACCAATTTGATAAGCAGTTGCATCATCTAAATCAGCAGCATCAGTTTGCTTTAATTGAAAGTCATTAACAGCAGCATCAGATTCACCATCTAAAGCAACTCCACCATTAGCACTATTATCATCACCAGTTTTAGCAAATGCAGCTCTTACAGAGAACATACCTAAATCAGCTGAAGCAGAAATTTTAAGAACTTCGTTCTCAGTAGAATTAGCATCCATATCTTTTTCAGAATATCTAGCTGCTAAAGAAACAGGACCAACCATACCATCAATTGCAACAGTATAAGCATCAGATACATCATTAACATCAGCATACCATACAGAAGCGTTAACAGGACCAAAAGAACCTAAAACACCAATAGCAGCGATATCATTATAAGCTGCATCAGAAGCATTAAAGTAAGCTAAAGCAACAGTTACAGGACCTGCAGGAATAGTTGCAGTAAGACCAGTTCCGTTTAAATCATCAGTTAATGGACCTGGAACACCTTGTTTACCAGCAGTTACAGTTGCATAAGGTAATGCAAATGAGAAGTAAGCATTTTCAACATCTACAGTTGGGTTAGCATTTGCTGCTTGAATATCAGTAGCAGGAAGTGTATCAGCATTTCTATCTGCTCTTAAATCACCATCTACATCAAATTTAATAACAGCAGTTGTCATATCATTAACTTTAACTTTTGCAGTTAGTTCGATATCATAATCATTTTCAACCATTGATTTACCATCTTCTTTATTAGTCTCAGTATATCTATATCTAACCATACCAGAGATGTCTACGTTTTTGATTGCTTCTTCTAAGCTACCTGCATTTGCTGATGTGAAACCAGCTACTGCTACTGCAGCTACTAAACTCATTTTTGCGAATTTTTTCATTTGTTCTCCTAAAATTTTAAAATTTATTTTCAGTTCCTCGGAGCGCGCGAACAACGTATTTTATATTAATAAATACGTACTTTCCGATTCACCGTTGCAAAATATTACTCTGTTTAATTTTAAAGTTTTCTTAAATGAGCTAAATTCGAGACTTTTTATGGCTAATTTAAGCTAACTTTTAAATAAGGTATTTAATTATCTTGTTTTTGAGTTAGTTTTGTAAGTTTGTAAGTTTGTAAGTTTGTAAGTTTGTAAGTTTGTAGGTTCTGTTTTAGTTATTGCTTAGACTTACTTGGCAGTTTTTTATTATATTTGGTTTTGTTATCTCTAATTTTAATTTTGTTATTTTATGTTTTTTTTCTATTTTTTTAGATATTTCTAAAATTGCTGTTTCTAAAAGCAAAAACTTTTTGTTTTTCATTGTTTTTTCTATATCTTTGGCAACTTTTGAATAATCTATGAATTTTTCAAGTTCATTATTTGTATTTTCTTTGAACTCATATATATAAGAGCAGTTAATTATAACTTTTTGTTTTTTAACACGCTCTTGTTTTAAAATTCCAATAATACACTTAAAACTTAGATTTTTGATTTTAACTTTCATACTTATTGCTTTTTTACTCAAAGAAAAAAGTTGTATATTTATACAACTTTTTTCTCCTCCCCTTTTATCATTCTAGTAATATTAGGAATATGCTTATAATATATGATAAAAGCAATTATATACATAGGAGCATTACTTCCAACTTCTAAACCATTATTTAAGAAAATTGCGCTTATAACTAAAGCAGTTAAACCTAAAAGAGAAGACATAGAAGATACTTTTAAAACTTTTACACAAAAGATCCAAACAAAAGCACCTATTAATGTAGGTATTGGAATTAATACTAAAAATACACCAAGAGCAGTTGCTACTCCTTTTCCACCTTCAAGTCCCAAATATATACTATAACAGTGTCCTAATACGCTTAAAACTGCAATAGCCCAAAGTGTTGAAGAACTAAGGTCAAAATACATAGCTACAAGTAAAACGAAGATACCTTTTAAAGCATCTAATAAAACAGTAGCAGCTCCTAGTTTTTTTGCTAAGCTTGGGTTTGTTTGTTTTACTACTCTTAAAACATTTGTAGCTCCAATTGATTTACTACCATGAGCTTTAACATCAACATTGGCAAAAGTTTTTGCCAATATTAGACCAAAAGGAATTGAGCCTATTAAATAAGCGCCTAAATAAAATAAAATATTTGTATTTGTTAATAAATCCATTATAAAAATAACCTTGTATTAGTTTTAGCAAAGAAGATTATAACCAATATTTTGTTATATTCCTTTTAATTAAAAAGTCAAATAAGGTTTAACTTGAATTTAGAAGAAGAGATACAAAAATTAAAAGAAAAACTTGATGTTACAATTGTTGGACACTATTATCAAAGAGATGAAGTATTTAATATGGCTGATATAACAGGCGATTCTTTAGAATTAGCAAAAAAAGCAATGGAAGTTAAATCAAAGTACATAATTTTCTGTGGGGTTGCTTTTATGGGGGAGAGTGTTAAAGTAATGTCTCCACAAAAAAGAGTTCTTATGCCAAAAGTTGCCTGTTGTGCAATGGCTAGAATGATTGATGTTGATTATTACAACCAAAGCCTAAAAAAACTAAATGATCTTGGTATAAAAGATGAAGATTTACTTCCTATTACTTATATTAACTCAAGTGCAGCAGTTAAGGCAAGAGTAGGTCAGATGGGTGGTATGGTTTGTACTTCTTCAAATGCTTATAAAATTATAGAGTCTGGTTTAAGTTCTGGTAAAAAAATATTTTTTGTACCAGATCGTTGTTTAGGTCAAAACTTTGCAAAATCTTTAAACTTAAAATCTTCAGTAATTGGAGATGGTACTGATGTTAATGAGGCAGATATTATTTGTTATAATGGGTTTTGCTCAGTTCATCAGCAGTTTACAGTTGATGATATTGAGTTTTACAGAGAAAAATATCCTGATATTTTAGTAGCTGTTCATCCTGAATGTGATCCCAGTGTTTGTGATGCTGCTGATTTTGTTGGTTCTACATCTGGTTTAATTAAATACATAAAAGAGCTTGATATTGAACAAAAAGTTGTTGTTGGAACTGAGTATAATATGGTATCAAGATTAAGGACCAAAAATACATATATTTTAAGCTCAACAAAACCTGAATGTCCTACAATGAACGAAACAACATTACAAGATTTATATAATACTTTATTACAAGTGCAAGAGAATAAAGACGAAGTTTATGAAAATGAGATTATAGTTGAGCAAGATGTAGTAAAATGGGCTAGAATAGCTTTAGAGAGGATGTTTAAAATATGATTCATATAAAAAAGTTTGTAAAGAATGCTATTATTGAAGATAATGGACGAGGTGATTTGTTTTTTGATGTAGCTCCAAAAGGTAGGTTTAAAGCCCACGCTATTGCAAAAGATGATGGAATTTTAGCTGGTGTTAAATATGCAAAAGTATTAGCAAGAACTGAAAGATTTGATTGTAAGTTTTTAAAACAAGATGGTGATGTTCTAAAAAAAGGCGATATAATTGCACGATTAGAAGGTAAAGCTTCTGTTTTACTTTCAAGCGAGCGAACTTTTTTAAATCTTTTACAACATGCAAGTGGAATTGCTACTATGGCAAATGCTTATGTTAAAAAAATACAAGACTTAGATGTAGTTATGTTAGATACAAGAAAAACAAGACCACAACTGCGAGAGTTTGAAAAATATGCTTCAAGAGTAGGTGGGGCAATTAATCACAGACTTGGACTTGATGATTGTTTAATGATTAAAGATACTCACCTAAGAACGATTGACAATTTAGAAGAGTTTATAAAAAAAGCAAGAAAAAGAATTTCTTGGGTTACAAAAATAGAAATTGAATGTGAAACTTTTGCTCAAGTTAAAACAGCTATGAGTGCAGGTGCTGATATTATAATGTGTGATAATATGAAACCAGATGATATAAAAGAAGTATTAAAATATAGAGCCGAAGTTCATCCTCATGTATTAGTTGAAGCTAGTGGAAATATCTCACTTGATACGGTTAGGACTTATGCTTTAACAGGGGTTGATGCCTTAAGTTCAGGTTCAATCATCCACCAAGCAACGTGGTTAGACTTCTCAATGAAATTCGACTAAAAAAATAGGTGCATAAATTATTGCTTTTTGCACATACTCTTCGTCAGGCTTGTAATTTGTGTCCTCATGTACTAGACGTACACTGCGGGAAAAATTACAAACCTTCCTTGATTATGCACTAAAATCAATAATTTCTGTACCTATTTTGCGTGTGGTATGTTATTAATTCTTTGCTATTTACTTTGTGCTTTCATTAATTCTTTGTTATTGATTGCTTGATATAATTTTATTTAAATTAAAGGACTGTTTTGAAGAAAGATTTTATTACTAATAACAAGATAGATATGTCTTCTTTTCTTGATGCTTTAAGCTTGATTGAAAAAGCTAGGTATATTTTAATAGTTACTCATGTAAATCCTGATCCTGATACTATTTCTTCTGCTTTGGCTTTTTCTAATTATTTTTTTAAAAATAAAATTAAACATAAGGTTTTTAATATTGATACTAAAAATATTCCTTCTCGTTTGGATTTTTTAGGTAGATGTGAAAAAATTACAGATATCTTTCCTAAGTTTTATGATTTGATTATTACTGTTGATTGTGGAAACTCTTCAAGGCCTGGGTTTGCTCTTCCTAGTGATATTCCTATTATTAATATTGACCATCACAAATCAAATGACAATTTTGGAGTGGTTAATATAGTTGATGCAAATAAAGCTTCAACAGCTGAAATCATATACGACTTTTTTAAATTCAATGGTTTGTATATAGATAAAGAGATAGCTCAATGTTTATATTGTGGTATTTATGAAGACTCACTTGCTTTTACTACTCCTAGATGTGATGAGTTTACTTATGAAAAAATAAACTTTTTAGTTAAGTGTGGGGCTGATCCTTCTTATATAGCTCAAAATTTACTTCAAAGAGAGAGTTTAGCAAAATATAGAATTTTACCTAAAATTTTTGACTCCCTTGAACTTCATGAGAGTGGTGATGTTGCAAGTATATATGCCCTTCCTCTTTGGTTTACGCAAACAGGAGCTGTTTATCACGAAACAGAAGTTGTTTTAGACATGATTTTAAATATGAAGATAATAAAAGTTGCGATTTATTTAAGAGTTGTAAATGACAAAGTAAGAGTATCTTTACGTTCTAAGAAAAATATAGATGTATCTAAAATAGCAATGAAGTTTGGTGGTGGTGGACATTTAAATGCAGCAGGATGTAGTATTGATACTCTTGATATAAATGAAGCAAAAGAAAAAATTTTAAAGGAATTAAATGAGACGAAAAAGTAACTTTTCAAAATATTTTATAATATTTTTATTATTAATAATTACCATATCAACAGGGTTTATATATCTTTCTCCTCAGTTTGAGCAAAATAAACCAGAAGTATTTTTTAAAAATAACATATATTGGAATTTAAAAGATAAATTAAAGTTGAAACTTACAGATGATAGTGGAATTAAGTTTTACAAAATCACTTTTAAAGAAGGGGCAAATGAAACTGTCTTATATAAACAAGTTTTACAAGATAGTAAAAAAGAAGTTAACTTAGAAATAAGTGCTCCTTCTCTTAATATGTTTTTTAAAGGTAAAGATGTTCATATTATTGTAGAAGCTGTTGATGGTTCAAAATGGAATTTTTTAGAAGGTAATAAAGTTATAAAAGACTATACAGTCTTAATTGATCAAAAAAGACCTCTTGTTGAAGTTATTGCAAATACTTTAGCTATAAAAAAAGGTGGTTCTGCTTTAGCTATAGTAAAAGTTCATGATATTAACTTAAAAGATGCCTATATTTCATTTTCAAATAAGCAAAGGTTTGAATTAATACCTTTTTATAAAGAAAACTATTATATTTCACTTATTGCTTGGAGTGTGGCTATAAAAGATTTTTCACAAGTTACTTTAGTAGCAATTGATAAGGCAAATAATAAATCTAGTATCAAAATACCTTTATATATAAGAAAACTAAAAAATAATTCTTCTAAGATTAATATTTCTGAATCTTTTATAAAAAATGTTAGTACTAAAGTAATTGAGCAAAGTTCTCAAGAAGTTCCTACAGAACTTTCAAATATTTTTGTGAAACAAAATAGAGATATTAGAGCACAAAATATAAAAACTATAAGAAAAGTAAGTTTAGAAAATATGAACAGAGATTTTTTAAGTGATTTTAAAATCAAAGCTTTTAAAAGATTAAAAAATGCAGCAACAGCAGGAAAATATGCACAAAAAAGATCATATTATTTTGATGGTGAGCAAATAGATACTGCTTGGCATTTAGGAATTGATTGGGCTAGTGTTAAAAAAGCTAGTATAAAAGTTTCTAACCCTGGAATGGTTATTTATAATGATTATTTAGGAATTTATGGAAATACGGTTATAATAGATCATAAACTTGGTCTTCAATCACTTTATGCCCATACAAGTACATCAAGTGTAAATCTTACAGATGTAGTAAAAGCAGGGCAAAAAATAGCTAGTACTGGTACCTCAGGAGCTGTTTTAGGAGACCATTTACACTTTGGAATACTTGTTCAAGGAGTTGAAGTAAATCCTTTAGAATGGATGGATAAAAACTGGATAAAAACAAGAATAACTGATGTTATAAAAGAAGCAAAAAAGGTTATTGATACACAATGAGACAAAGAACCATAGCAAAAGCAGTAGAAATTGTAGGTATTGGGCTTCATAAAGGAGTTCCTGTAAAAATGCGCCTAGAACCTTTAGGCGCAAATGAAGGAATAATTTTTTACCGCTCTGATGAAGCTTTGAGTATTCCTTTAAAGATAGAAAATGTAGTTGATACAAAAATGGCAACAGTAATTGGAAAAAATGGTGTTGTTATTTCTACAATTGAACATCTTTTATCTGCTGTTTATGCTTATGGAATTGATAACTTACGAGTAGTAATAGATAATGATGAGGTTCCAGTACTAGATGGAAGTTCAGCTGGTTATTGTTTATTATTAGATGAAGTAGGAATAAAAGAGTTAGATGAGTCTAAAAAAGCTATAAGAATTAAAAAAGAAGTAAGTATTACTACTGATGATGGAAAAAGAGTAAGTTTAAAACCTTCAAATCGTATTGTTTTTGATTTTTCAATAGATTTTGAAAATCCTGTAATAGGACAACAAGAATATCATTTTGATTATTCTATTGAAGAGTATAAAGAAAATATAAGCAGAGCTAGAACATTTGGATTTTTACATGAAGTGCAATATTTAAGAAGTATTGGTTTAGCAAGAGGCGGTTCTTTAGAAAATGCAATAGTAATTGATAATAACAAAGTTTTAAATCCTGAAGGTCTAAGATATGACAATGAATTCGTTCGTCATAAAATATTAGATGCTATTGGAGATATGGCACTATTAGGTTATACAATGATTGGAGAGTATGATGCTCATGCTGGAAGCCATCATTTAAATCATCTTTTAACTAAAAAGCTTTATGAAAATGAAGAAAATTATGAGATAATTGATTTAGAAGAAGCTTCAGAAGTTGCTCATGTTTTTGAAAAAGCATATGCTTCTGTTTTAGTAAGTAAATAGGTCTAATTTGTTTGATATTTTAGTTATTTCAATAACAAATCCAATTTTAGTTGGTATCTATAAAGATGGTATTTTAGTTGATACTATTAAGCAAGAGGGTAAAACTTCTGATGTTTTAGCTCAAATTTTTGAAAAAGTTTTGAAAAATTATGAGATTAACAGAATATTTTATGTAAACTCGCCTGGAAGTTATATGGCAATTAAAGTTGCATATATATATTTAAAAACTATTAGCATAGTAAAAAAAATACCTTTATTTGCTTGTAATGGTTTTTATTTTAATAAAAACTCTCCCATAAAAGCTTTGGGAAAGAAATATTTTATAAATAATAATGGTGAAATAACTTGTGAGTTTATATCAAAAGATACAATCTTACATGAGTTTTTGTTAAGTAAAACTTTAGATTTAAATATATTTTCTAAAGAAAGCTTACCAATATATAATCTGCCAGCAGTTTAAAGGAAAATAATTGAGAATAAGTGTACCAGCAACAAGTGCAAATCTAGGCCCTGGTTTTGATACTTTAGGACTTGCTTTAAAAGTAAAAAATCAAGTAATAATCAAACCAGCTAAGTTTCACTCTGTTTCACTAAAAGGTGAGGGGTCTAACAACCCTGTTTTAAAAGATAATAATATGTTTGTTGCTATTTTTAATGATTTTTATCATAATTTAGCAAGTAAAAAAAGAACATTTAGATTTGAGTTTGAAAATCAAATACCACTTTCCCGTGGACTTGGTTCTTCATCTGCTGTAATAGTAAGCGCAATTGCTTCTGCTTATGCTATTGAAGGACTTGAATTAAGTAAGGAAAAGCTTCTAAATCTTGCTTTAGCTTATGAGTTTCATCCTGATAATATAACTCCAGCTGTTATGGGTGGTTTTACTGTTTCAACAGTTCATGATAATGAAGTTCAGTTTATAAAAAAAACTATTCCTAAAACATTAGGAGCTATTATAGTTGTTCCAAATAGACCTATTTCAACAAACTTATCAAGAAAAACTCTTCCATATAAGTACTCAAAAGAAGATGCTACGTTTAATATTTCGCACTCTTCTTTACTAACAGCTGCTTTTATGAGTGAAAATTGGGACATGCTAAAACTAGCTTCTCAAGACAAATTCCATCAACGATATAGAATGAAACAGATGCCAGAACTTTTTGAAGTTCAAAAAGTTGCTTTAAAGAGTGGTGCCCTAATGAGCACGCTTTCAGGTTCTGGTTCAACTCTATTTTCACTTGCTTTAACAGAAGATTGTAAGAAGATTGAACAGACTTTAAGATCTAGGTTTCCACACTTTAAAATATATATTTCTGGTTTCGATAACTATGGAATTAAGATAGATATTTAAAGTTTTAGGGAATTAAGTTAATAATGGATATAATGTTTGGCTAATTTAAATAAACCTCTTAGAATGTGCATACTCTGTCGTGCACGTTTACAGAAAAGTACTTTAATAAGATTGAAATGCAAAAATAAAAAACTTGTATCATTTGATGGAAATGGTAGAAGTTTTTATATTTGTAAATCATGTATAGATTTGGCTTTTAATAGTAATAAAGATTTAAAAAGACTAGAAAAAATGCTCTATAAAGAGTGTAAAAATAAAGATGAGTACATAGTACAACTTAAGGAGATATTAACGCATGTCAGATAACGTAAGAGTATATGAAATCGCAGAAGAAGCTGGAGCTAGTAGCAATGATGTAATAGTAAAAGCAAAAGATTTAGGGATTGAACTTAAATCACCACAAAGTGCGGTTTCATTTGAAGATGCAGAAGAAATAGTAAAGTATATTATGAATGGTGAAAGTAAGAAATTACTTAAAAAACCTGAAGTTAAAAAAGTAAGAAAAGTTCTTAAAAATGAAGAAACACCTGAACCTACTACTGTTCTTGAAGAAAAAGTAGAAGTTAAAGAAGAAACAAAAGAAACTCTTACGAAAGAAGAAATTCCTGCTGTGCCTAAAGAAGTAAAAGTTGAAGCTAAAGAAGAAGCTAAAACAGAAATAAAAGTTGAAGCAAAACCAGAACCTAAAACTCCCTCAGAGCCTATTAAGAAAAACAATAAAATTATTCCTAAAAGAAGAGGATTAAAAATTGTTAAAAAGATTAAGCCAAAGCCAGTTTTTGTTGAAGAAGTAATTACTGCTAAAAAACAAATGAAATCTTTAAGTGAAATACTTGGAAATGCAAATGATTCAAGTGATGGAATAGGTAAAAAAACTGAAGCAATTAGTAGAGTTAGAAAAGACAAAAAAAGATCAATTGCAAGAGCTCAAGATCATGGTAAGAAATTAGAAATTAATTCTCATCCAAGAACTTTTAATAATAATAATCATAATAATAGAGATGTTGCTGATTCGATTTTAGGTGAAGAAGTTGTTTTATTAGATATGTCAATGACTGATACTTCAAAACTTCTTGATGATCCAAGACCTCAAAACAATAATAAAAATAAACAAACTAGAAGTTCTAAACCTTCTGCTTTTGGAAATAGACCTCAGGGATTAAGAAGAGGAAGAAGAAAGAAAAGATTTAGAAAAGAAATTATTGCTGAAGATATTACTCATATCACAATTCCTGAAGATGTAAGAGTTTATGAATTTGCTGAAGCTTGTGGAAAAACTGCTTCTGATGTAATCTCTGTTTTATTTGGGTTAGGTATGTTAGTTACTAAAAATGACTTCTTAAAACAAGACGAACTTGAAATATTAGGTGAAGAATTTGGTATTGAAGTTACAGTAAAAGATGCCTTAGAAGATGTTAATTATGTTGAAGATTATTATGAAGAAGAAGTTGATGAAAGTAATTTTGTAACACGTCCTCCAGTTGTTACTATTATGGGTCACGTAGATCATGGTAAAACTTCTTTATTAGACAAAATTAGAACTGCAAAAGTAGCTTCTGGTGAAGCTGGTGGAATTACTCAGCATATTTCAGCTTATACAATTAAGCAAAACGGTAAAGAAATTACTTTTGTAGATACTCCTGGGCATGCTGCATTCTCTGAAATGAGATCACGTGGTGCTAAAGTTACTGATTTAATTATAATCGTAGTTGCTGCTGATGATGGAGTTAAACCTCAAACTGAAGAAGTTATATCTCATGCAAAAGCTAGTGGTTGTCCTATTATTGTTGCAATTAACAAAATCGATAAAGAATCTGCAAATATTGATATGGTTAAATCACAAATGGCAGAGAAAGAGATGACACCTGTTGATTGGGGTGGAGATGTTGAATTTATTGGTGTTTCTGCGCTTACAGGTGAGGGAATTGAAGATTTATTAGAAAATATTTTAATTCAAGCTGAAATATTAGAGCTTAAAGCAGATCCAAGCGCTAAAGCTAAATCTGTTGTTGTTGAATCATCATTAGAAAAAGGTAGAGGACCAATTGCTACAGTTATTGTTCAAAATGGTACTTTAAGACTTGGTGATAATATTGTTTGTGATACAACTTATGGACGAGTTAAAGCACTTACAAATGATGCTGGTCAAGCTGTTAAAGAACTTACACTTTCTCAAACAGGAAATGTTTTAGGTTTAAGTGAAGTTCCAACAGCAGGAGCTATATTATTAGTACAAGATTCTGATAAAGAAGCTAGAGATATTGCTACAACTAGAGCTGAACATGCACGAGCTAAAGAATTATCTAAATCTACTAAAGTTACTTTAGAAGAGATGAGTGGTTTAATAGCAGAAGGTAAAATCAAACAACTTCCTGTAATTATTAAAACAGATGTTGGTGGATCTTTAGAAGCTATAAAAGGTAGTTTAGAAAAAATTGCAAATGATGAAGTAAAAGTAAAAGTTATTCATGCAGCTGTTGGTGGAATTACTGATTCTGATTTAGTACTTGCAGGAGCTTCTGAGGGTTGTATTATTCTAGGATTTAATGTAAGACCTACAGGTAGCGTAAAAGCAAAAGCAAAAGCTAATGGTGTTGCTATTAATACTTACTCAATCATATATGATTTAATTGATGATGTTAAAGATGCCTTATCTGGTATGATGAGTGCTGTTATTAGAGAAGAAAATACTGGACAAGCAGAAGTTAGAGATACTTTCGTTGTTCCTAAAATTGGAACTGTTGCTGGTTGTATCGTTAGTGATGGTAAAGTAATCAGAGGTGGTCATGCACGTATCATTAGAGATGGTGTAGTAACATATACTGGTAAAATTTCATCATTAAAAAGATTTAAAGATGATGTTAAAGAAGTTGCAAATGGTTATGAATGTGGAATTATGTTTGACAAGTTTAATGATATTAAAGTTGGAGATTTTATTGAAACATTTATTCAGATCGAAGAAAAAGTTAGTATTGACGGTTAGGAAGTTTTCATGAAAAGTGTAAATTTACAAAGAACTGAATCCTTATTAATGGAGTTGGTTCCAGAAGCCTTATCAACTCTAAAAGATGAAAGAATAAACTCTTTAGCTATTACTCATATTGACTGCCAAAATGGTAAATATGATGCAAGAGTTTATTATGATGGAAGTGATTATTCAAAGAGTGAGCAAGAAATCATAAATAACTTGTTGAATAAAGCAAATGGGGCTATAAAGTCTCATTGTTTAAATGCAACAGGTTGGTATAAGTGCCCTAATTTTAAATTCAAAGGTGATGATTCACTAGAAAAGTCTTTAAAATTAGAAGCCCTGTTTTCGCAAATAAAAAAAGATTAAAGAAATAAATATGAATTTAGAAGAATCAATAGAAATGACAGTAGAAGGCTGTGGCGTAAAACTTTATGACATTGTTACTACAAAAGAGCATGGTAATAATATTTATAGAGTATTTATTACAGCAGAAGGTGGAATTTCATTAGATAAATGTGCTGAAGTTTCAAGACTTATTTCACCAATTTTAGATATTGATGAACCAATGGGACCTAAGTATTTTTTAGAAGTAAGTTCTCCTGGTATTGAGAGAAAACTAAAAAAAATGCAACACTATATCGCTTCAGTTGAAGATAATATAAGAGTAAAAGATTTTGATAAAAATATTGTAAAAGGTAAACTTTTATCAGTTAATAAAGACGAAATCGTAATTAAAAATGAAGAAGGTGAACTTAAAATATCTTTTGATGAGATTTCAAGTGCTTCTACATATTTTGAGTGGTAAACACTTAAAATAAAGAAAAAAAAGGAAGTTGATATTCAACTTCCTTTTTTTTTGCATAAAATAACGTGAAATATGAAAAAGTGTAAAGGATAAAGATGAAAATAGATGATAAGTTTTATATGAAACTAGCTATTAATGAAGCATGGAAATATCAGTTTTTAACTTATCCAAATCCTGCTGTTGGGGCAGTAGTGCTTAAAAACGATGAACTTCTTAGTATTGAAGCACATAAATGTGCAGGAGAAGCACATGCCGAAGTAAATGCCCTAAAAGCAGCTTATATAAAGAAATATCCAAATGATAGATTAAAACTAATTCATGACTCAGCTTTGATACATGAGTATTTAATAAAATATCATAATGATTTTTTTATAGATTGTACTATTTATGTTACTTTAGAACCATGTAATCATATAGGTAAAACCCCTTCTTGTGCTTCCTTATTAAAAGAACTTAAAATCAAAAAAGTTGTAATAGCCCATGAAGACATAAATAAAGTAGCAGCTGGGGGGATAGAAACACTTAAAAGTGCTAAAATAGATATTAGTACTAATTGTTTAAAAAAAGAGGCTTATGAGCTTTTATATCCTTTTATAAAATGGAGTAGTGGAACATTTATTTTTTATAAAATGGCACAAACTCTAAATGGTACAATATCAGGAGGAAAAATATCCTCAAATCAAGCCTTAGCTTATGTCCACACTCTAAGAGAAAAAATAGATTTATTAGCAATAGGTGGAAATACAGTAAGAACTGACAAACCAACATTAGATGCAAGATATATACAAGGTAAAGCGCCAAATGTTTTCATATATTCAAAAAAGAAAATCTTTGATAAGAATATTCCTTTATTTTCTATACCTAATAGAGAAGTAACAATAAGTGATGATTTATTTAAATTATTAGATTATAAATTAGTTATGTTTGAAGGTGGATATACACTTTTAGATAAATTAAAAGAAAAAATAGACTACATCATGCTAATAATAAGTCCAAAAATGAGTGAAGGACTAAATGCTAGCAATATAGATCTAAACTACGAAGTAATACATGAAAATCATATAGGAAAAGAAAAAATTATGTATTTAAAATTAAAAAAGTAATTCTATATTATGAATAATAATTTTGAAGATATTTTAAAGGGTAACAAGTTTCATTTAACTAAAGAACAGCATTTTATTCCAATATCAAGTATAAAAAGATTTCTAAATAATAATAAAGTTTACTTAAAGAATCTAAAAATAAAAAATAAAAAAGTTGTTATGGTAAATGCTAGTGATGATATATTCAAAGTTAAACGTCTTTGGTCCCAATCATGTGAAAAAGGTTATATGAAATTAATCGAGGATAAGTTTCAAAAAGTTGTTGATACTTTATTAAAAAATAATTCAATAGTTATTAATGATAAGGAAAATAATATAATTTCAGAAATGTATTTATTGTGGAAATATAGAGTTTATTTCATTGAAGAATTTTTAGAGAAGGAAACTCTTTTTATAAAATTAAATGGCATAAAAGGTGATAATCATACTAAAATAGTTGAAGAGCAATTAGAAAGTATGCTTCTTAGTTATGTTAATAGTAATGGAGAGATTTCATCTAGAGATGTTATTGGTTTTCAAATACAACTTAAAATAATAGATGATTTGCAGTATTATAAAAAGATTAACTGGATGTTAATTCATGCGGGTAAAGATAATTTCATTATGCCAAGTAACCCTTTCATGGATTCTTTTTGGAATGATAATATTCTAAATGATACTATATATTTTCCGATTAATGAAAAATTATGTTTAGTTCCATATAGCAGTATACCAATTAGCAATGAAATGATTTCTGATTTAAATAGTCTTATGATAAAAAATTCTAAGTGGTTCTATTTTTGGAAATAACCTAATAAAAATTAACTTATTAAAAGGTAAAGATATATTGGATAAATCAAGATAGAGTTTTTTTTGATGAAGGAGCTTATGTCAATAAGTGAGCGAAGAAAAGAAAGCTATATCGCAGCATTTATACAATATAGCTTTGCCTTTTTTATTTTATTTTACTTTTTCTACGTAATCGCCTGTCTTTGTATCACATTTTATAATATCACCTTCTACTAAGTGAAAAGGAATTTGAACAACTGCACCACACTCTAGAGTTGCTGGTTTTTTACCACCTTGAGAATCACCTTTAAAGTTAGGTGGAGTTTCAACAATTTTCATTTCAACAGTTGCAGGAGGCTCAACAGTAATAGCTTCACCTTTAAAAAACATCATATCAACATTCATACCATCTATAATCCATTTTTCAGCATCGCCTACTTGATCATATGTTAAACCAATTTGATCATATGTTTTTGTATCCATAAATTGTAACATTTCACCATCATCATATAAAAATTGCATAACTTTTTGTTCTAAATCTGGTGTTTGGAATTTATCACCTGCATGAAATGTTTTTTCAATAGTTTTTGCATTTAAAAAGTTTTTGATTTTACATCTTACAAATGCAGCACCTTTACCAGGTTTAACATGTGCGTAATCTGTGATTTTATATGGAACACCATCCACTTCAATCTTCATACCTTTTTTTAAATCACTCATTCCTAAAGCCATATTTTCTCCAATTGTATTTATTCTGTATACAAAAATTATAATGAAAAACTAAATAAGTAAAACTCTTAACTTATTTAGTCTTTTGTCTTAAATTTCTGCATAAGCTACATGATTTGCAGCTTTTATATTTTCTAATTTACTTAATAACTCATGGTTAATATGCTCATCAACTAAAATAACAGCTAAAGCTCCATCTTTACCACGAGATAGTCTAAAGTCAGCAATATTAATACTATTATCACCTAAAATTTGACCAACTTCCCCAATAACACCAGGAACATCTGAATTTCTAATTAGAATCATATTTCCCTTTGGTTCAATATCAAAACTAAAACC
This sequence comes from Arcobacteraceae bacterium, assembly GCA_965224485.1. Classification (GTDB taxonomy): domain Bacteria; phylum Campylobacterota; class Campylobacteria; order Campylobacterales; family Arcobacteraceae; genus NORP36. The sequence continues at coordinate 34,248 of CBDCZH010000014.1, forward strand.
ATTGATTTCAACTATTCTTTGAACATTTTCATCAAATACAGTTCCAGAAATAGTATTAACACCATTTTGTGTTGTTATTTGAATAGTTACTTTATTACTGTATCCACTTGGTTGTTGGCTTTCACAAGAGGTAAAAACAATACCTTTTTCTTCAGCTGCAAATTTTGCATTTACGTAATTGATTTTATCTCCTGCACCAACAGAAAGAGCTCCTACTGTTGCAAAAGTATAAAGAGAATCTAAATACTCTTTAATCTCACCTTCGGCACAAAGAGAAATAGATCTAATAGCACTTTTATCACTTTGAGCAGATAAAAATGCCATTTTTTGAGTTAATTCAATATATGGTTTAACATAAGAAGGTATTTTACTCTCATCAATAGGAAGATTTAAAGCATTTGGATATGCAATTCCTCTTGCTGATTCAATTGCATTTTGTGCAGCTTGAATAGAAATCTTCTTTTGAGATTCTTTAGTATTAGCACCTAAATGAGCAGTTACTGTAATATTTGGTAAATCTAATAAAGGGTTATTAGTAGCAGGTTCTTTAGTAAATACATCAATTCCTGCCATTGCAATCTTACCAGATTTTAAATTATTAAAAAGTGCTTCTTCATTATATAAACCACCACGTGCACAGTTTATAAGAATAACACCATCTTTCATTTTTGCAATTTCTTTTTCACCAATTATATTAAGTGTTTCAGAATTCTTTGGAGTATGAATAGTAATAATATCACAAGCTAAAAGCTCATCAAAGTTGTTTGTATACTCAATCCCTAAATCAGTTGCTTTAGTTGAAGGAATATATGGATCATAAGTTAATACGTCCATTTCAAAAGATTTAGCTCTTAAGGCAACTCTATGACCTATATTACCAAATCCAATAACTCCAATTTTTTTACCATATAACTCACTACCATACCAATCTTCTCTTTTCCAGATACGATCGTTTTTTAATTGATTATGAGCATATGGAAACTTTCTCATACAAGATAAAATATGTGTTAGCGTTAATTCAACTGCTGCTATAGTATTTGCCGTTGGAATGTTCATAGCAATGATTCCTCGTTTGCTACAAGCTTCCATATCAACATTATCATAACCAACACCAGCTCTTATAATTGCTTTTAAATTAACAGCTGCACTCAAAAAAGTTTCATCAACATCAGTTGAACTTCTTGTAATTGCTATGTCTGCATCTTTAATAACATCTAATAAAGCTGTTTTGTCTATATCAGCCGCATATACATAATTTATATCTTTAGTACTTTGTAAGATATTTAACCCATCTTCATGGATATGATCACAAACTACAATTGTATGTTTACTCATTTTTTCAAATTCCTAAATTATTTAATTTGGTCTTTTAATAAATCACCTAAAGTCATTGATGATGTATCGTTAACTGCTTTTAAAATTTCTCGCTCTTGTTGTTGCTCTAATCTTCTAATAGATAATCTTACTCTATTTCTTTTTGTATCAATATTTACAATAACAGCTTCAACTTCAGCTCCAGTTTCAATAGAATCTGCTTCAAATGGACCAAAATCTTCTGTTCTAATTAAACCATCTAAATTATTTTCTAATTTAATGAATAATCCAAAATCTTTTAAATCTTTAATTGTTCCAGATACAATATCACCAATTTTATGTGTTTTTTGAAAAGCTTGAGCAGGAGAATCAGAAATTTCTTTAACTGATAAAGAAATATTTTCTTTATCCATATCAATTTTAATGATTTTAACTTCTACTTCATCACCTTTTTTATAAACGTTTTTACATTTAGTATTAGATTCCCAAGAAGCTTCTTCATTATGTAATAAACCATCAACTTCATTAATAGTTACAAAAGCACCAAATTCAGTTAATGTAGCAATTTTACCAATAATTACATCTCCAACTTTGTTCTCTTTAGCAAATTTAGCAAAAGGTTTCTCTTGTAAGTTTTTTAATGAAACTCTTAATCTTTTTTTCTCAATATTAAGTTCAATTACTTCAACATTAACTTCATCACCTAAAGTTAATAAATCTTTTGGATTTTTTAAGTTTTTGTTCCATGAAATTTCAGAAATATGTAATAAACCTTCAATATCATTTCCTAAATCTACAAATGCCCCATAAGATTCAAAGTTAGAGATAGTAACAGTAATAGTATCACCTACTTCTAATTCGTCTTTGATTTCTTCCCAAGGATTTGGAAGTGCTGCTTTAATTGATAATGATAAATGTTGTTTAGATTTATCATAAGATAAAACTTTAACTGTAACTTCATCACCTTCGTCATAATAATTTGCAGGATTAACAGGTCCTTTGTAAGAGATTTCATTGTAGTTAACTAAACCATCAATTCCACCTAAATCAACAAACATACCATAAGAAGTAATTTTCTTGATTATTCCATTAACTGTTTCATCTTTTTCTAAAATTTCAGCAACTTTAGAATCTTTTTCTAATTTACTCTCTTCAATTAGTTTTTTTCTTGAAACAATGATAGAGTTTTGAGCTGCGTTTACTTTTAAAACTTTAGCTTTAACTTTTTTACCAACTGCCCCAATTGCTTTCATATAAGACTGAGCCATAGGCATGAAGTACTCACAACCTTCTTCATCTTCTAAAATAAATCCACCTCTGTTCTTAACAGAAATAACTTTACCTTCAATTACTACATTTTCAACATCTTCACCATGAATTTTCATGAATGCATCAAATTTTTCTTTTTGAAGAACTTTTTTATGTGAAATAGAAGGTCTTTCACCTCTAACTCCCATTAACATAACTGGAATTTTATCACCAGCACCATATTTAACTTCACCATTAACAGTGATTTCTGAGATATAGATTTGACCTTCAATCTTTTGACCTACATCTACAAGAACTCTATCACCGTCAATTTCAACGATTATACCGTCAACAACAGAGTTGTTTTCCGCATTTTCGAAAGACTCATTAAGCATTTGCTCAAAATCATAGTCTTCACCAATTTCAATATCTTCGATACCCATATTATTCCTTCGTATTAACCATATTTATTAAAATGAGGTTGATTATATCTAAAATAGGCTTAATATAAGTTGCGTAGGTCTTGGAGGAATTTGATAAGGAAAGAAGCTTCTTATTTACTATAAGAAACTTCATCTAAGTTAGATTTTTTCTATTATTGTAACTACTTGTTGTATAACCCAATCTGGAGTTGAAGCCCCAGCTGTAATACCACAAGATGATTTGTTTTTAAACCAAGATAAGTCTAAATCTTTATCATTTTCAATTAAATATGAATCATTACAGTTTTCTTTACAAATGGAGTGTAATTGTTTTGTATTTGAAGAGTTTTTTCCACCAATAACAATCATAATATCAACACTATTTGATAACTCTCTTGCAGCATCTTGATTTTCAAAAGTTGCATCGCAAATTGTATTAAAAACTCTTACTTCTTTTGTTTTTAAAATTAAAGCATTTACAATTTCAAGGTATTTTTCTTTCTTTTTTGTTGTTTGTGCGATTGTTGCGATTTTGTCATGTTTAAATCTTACTTTATCTAAATCAGAAGCTTCTAAAACGACATGAACATCATCTTGATCTTCTCCATAAGATTTAACACCTTTAACTTCAGGATGGTCTTCATCTCCAAAAATTAAAATTGAGTAAGACTTTGATGACATTCTTTTTACAATTTGTTGCGGTGTTGTTACAAAAGGGCAGGTTGCATTTATTACTTTTGCATCTTTTTGTTTTAAGGCTTTTAAATCATTTTTTGGAATTCCATGTGTTCTTATAATAACAGTATCATCATCTTTAACTTCATCTAAAGTTGTATAAAGTCCTACATTAAAATTATCTTTTAATCTATCAATTTCATTTTGATTATGTATTAAAGGACCCATTGTTGCAGAGTTCTTATACTCTTCTGCAATTTTTATTGCTCTTTTTACACCAAAACAAAAACCATATGACGAGGCTAGGGTTACTTTCATTATTAATTACTTTCTATTTTCTTAAATCTTCTATTATATTTGCAAAATTTGGAAAAGAAGTTTGAATACATTCTATATCTTCTATTTCCATTCCGCAAACTAAACCAGCAATTGCAAAACTCATTGCAATTCTATGATCACCTCTTGAGTTTATGCAAGCTTTTTTTAAACTTCCACCTGTTATTTCATAACCATCTTCGTGTTCAATATACTCTACCCCACAAAGTTTTAAATTAGAAACAACAGCACTTATTCTATCACTTTCTTTAACTCTTAACTCTTTTGCATTTTTTACTCTTGAAGTACCTTTTGCTAAACTCATAGCAATACTAAGAGCTGGTAATTCATCAATTAACCAAGAAATATTATTTTCTATTACAACAGCATTTAACTCATGATGTGAGACAATAATATCACCTATTGGTTCATAAATATTTGCAGTCTGTATATATTGTATTTTAGCACCCATTCTTTCAAGTACTTTATAAGCTTCAATTCGTGTAGGGTTTAATGTTACATTTTTTAAAACTACTCTTGAATTTGGAGTAATAGCAGCACTAAGCGCAAAGAAAAAAGCAGATGAGGGATCAGTTGGAACTGTAATATTTAAGGGTTTTAAATAAGCATCAAGAGGTGTTATATTAATATAATTATTAGAATCTGTAAATATATCTGCACCCATACCTTCTAACATTCTCTCCGTATGATCTCTAGTTAATTCATTTTCCTTGTATTTAGATATACCATCAGCTCTTAAAGCAGCTAAAATCATAGCTGATTTTACTTGGGCTGAATCTATTGGTGAATCGTAAACAAAAGCTTTTAAAATAGAACCTTCTATTTGCAAAGGGGCTAGATTAGCATCATTTTTGCCTTCTATTTTTGCTCCTATGCTTTTTAAAGGTTTAGTAACTCTTCTCATAGGTCTTGAATTTAAATACTTATCTCCACTTAGTGTAAACTTTCCTTCTAAAGAAGATAAAAGACCACAAAATAGTCTCATTCCTGTTCCTGAGTTTCCACAATCTAAAACATCATCAGGAATAATATTTTTAAGACTTGGAGTTATTTCTACACTTGAACCATCTATTTTAACACTTGCCCCTAATTTCTCCATTATACTAAGAGTATTTAAGGTGTCTTCTGCCATTAAAAAGTTTTTTATATAAGAAGTTTTATTTGTAAAAATACTAAACATTGCACATCTATGTGAAATAGACTTATCACTTGCGATACTATTAATTGTAATATCAAAGCTTGTTTTTAATGCTTGTATTTTTAATGTTTTCATTATCTTAAATTTAATCCTAATTTTTCATCAAGTGTTTTTAAAATTTTGTTCATTGATGTTGTAATATCTTCTTCACTTAATGTTTTCTCATCATTTTGAAGTACAAATCTTATTGTTAAACTCTCATTATCACCTAGTTTTTCATCAGAATAAATATCAATTAAATTATATTGTTTAATATTGTCATCTTTTATGCAAGAAATAACTTTTTTAATCTCTTTATATGAAATATTTTTAGGAACTAAAATACTTAAATCTTTTTTAGAAGCTTGAAATTTAGAATATTTTTTACTAATAACAACTTCATTTTTAATTGCATCAAAATCAATTTCTGCTATAAAAGTATCAGCTATATTAAAATCACTAGCAACACTTGGATGAAGTTTTGCTATATAACCAACAGTTTTACCATCGATTATAACATCAGCATTTTGAAAAGGGTGAATAAAATCATTTGGTATTTTTTTCATCTCTTTTATTTCAAATTTTCCAATTGTATTTAAAACTTTTTTACAAAATGTAAAAAAATCAATAACTTTTGGTTTCCCTTGATTTGTAAAAGATTCTTCTTCTTCATCACCTGAAAAAACAAAAGATATTTTTTTACTTTCTTCTCTTTTAATATTAAAAATTGTTCCTATTTCAAATAAGGCAACTTTTTTAAAACCTAATTTAAAGTTATTTTGGGCTGCTTCAATTAAATTTAGTAAAATTGTTGTTCTATAGGTATTTAACTCATTTACAATTGGATTTAAAATATCTAATTTATCATTTACTTTTGGAAAATTATACTTGCTAAGATTATCTTTATTTGCAAATACATAAGTAAGTGTTTCAAAGAAACCATTTTCAATAGCTTTAAATCTTAGTTTATTTTTTTTGATTAAATCTCGTGATGTTTTATTGCTTCTATTTACTTCATCAATTGCTAAAGGTTTTGATTTTATATTATCAATTCCAATTGTTCTAACAATTTCTTCTGTAACATCTGCAATATTTTTAATATCATGTCTAAATGCTGGAATTTTTGTAGATAAAACACCGTTTCCACCATCTTTTACTTGAAACCCTAAGTTAGACAATATTTTCTCAACTTTTATTTTTGTTACATTTTGTCCAATAATAGAGTTGATTTTTTTTGTATTAATATCAAGATTCTCTTCATGAATTTCTTCAGTAAAAATCTCAGCACCTCTAAAAATTTTAGCACCAAGTTTTGAAATTAAAGTAGTAAAAGAGTCTAAACCTTCTGTTATATAAGGCTCACTTCCTCTTGAACTTCTGTAATATACATCAGCAGTTTTTTTCTTTTTATCAAAAACATTTTTAGCTAGTTCTTCTGGATGAATATATGAAGCTTCTATAAACATAGTAGTATCACTAGTATCAAGCTCTTTATGATCAATACAAATAGTACTTAAATGCTCTTTTCCATAAATACAATCAAAACCATCTTCATCTTTTTTTACATGTAAGAGCGATAAATTATTATGAACATCTGTTGCTTCTTTTGCATAAGCATTTAAAATAACACCTGTTTCATGAATAGAGTAAGCAATAACATTTGCAATATCGTTTTCTTTATATTGTGAGATTATTGCATTTCTTAGTTTATATAAAAGTGGTAACTTAAAGTTTTCAAAATCAATTGCCTTAAAAATTAAAGATGAAGATATATTATTCTCACACTCAACTTCTAATACTTGACCAATTCCAAATTCGTTATATTCTGTTATAACATCTTTTTCATACATGCTTATATTATAATAAGCAGATAATTCTCTTGCAATTCCATGAATACTTAAACAATCACCTCTATTAGCTGTTAATTCAAGTTCAATAATATCATCATTTAAAAGTTTATATTCGTTTAGCTCTTTTCCAACAATAAGTTCACCAATAGAGTTATCAAGTTCTAAAATCCCATCATTTAATTTTGCAAGTCCTATTTCAGTACTTGAACAAATCATTCCATGTGAATCTTCACCTCTAAGTTTAGCTTTTTTAATTTTGAAGTTTTCGCCTAAAACGCAGCCAACAGTAGCCACTGGAACATACTGACCTTTTTTTACATTTTTAGCTCCACATACTATTTGAACAGATGTATCTCCAATATTTACTTGACAAATAGATAATTTATCAGCATCTGGATGTTTTTGTTTATCTGTAATAAATCCAATAACAACACCAGAAGGAATTCTTATTTTTTGTAAAGAATCAACTTCTAAACCAATAGAGTTAAATGTTTTGCAAATATTGTTTATATCTAGTTTAGAAATATCAAGAAAATCTTGTATCCAAGTTTTTGTTATAATCATTTAAATTGTCCTAATAATCTTATATCACTCTCAAATAGAGATCGTAAATCTCCAATTTTATGTATTAACATAGCAAATCGCTCAATACCTAAACCAAAAGCATAACCAGATACATTTTCATAACCTACTGCTTTGAATACATTTTCATCAACTATTCCACAACCAAGTACTTCTAACCAACCTGTATGTGAACAAACTCTACAACCTTTACTT